>CAVVHU010000004.1:0-642275 GCA_963748195.1 uncultured Chlamydiales bacterium
TAGCAGATCAATACGCTTTAATTCATATATTCCAAGCATCCCTTTAATATATAACCTTGTAGGTATTTCGAGATAAGAGAGAGGAGAAAGGTTATAGAAAAAGAAGGGAATATTTGCTACTAATCGAGCAAGAATTGTCTTAGAAGGTTGCAAATAAGAAAGATGTATTAACAGAAAGAAAGCTTTTTCGAATGGGTTTTGAATTTGATTCGCTTTTTCTAGAATATTGTCAAAACACCGATCAATTGTATCCTGATTGTCAAGAGGATGATAAGCCATTTCAGAAATTTCTGCCTGGGTTGTATTCAAGCCTTTATAGATGATGGCGTGCAACTGCAGAATTATTGAGCGGTCGATTTGTATATTTTCGCCTAGATTAACAAGATGTTCGATCGCAGATTTGTGATTTAAAAGTAGTTGTGTTTCAGATGGTTTTTTGCCTTCTCCACTTTCGCCGGTGTCAAATAAATGCTCAGTTTCGAGCAAAGTGTATGAGTTGCCAGCAATGCGGCAAGAATTCCACACTAACTCGGTCAAAAAGTCATTTAGGATTTTTTTGATATAGGCTCCAGGAGTGTTTTCGCGATCGGCTTTACTCAAAATCTTGAGCCGTTCGCATATCTCTTCTGAAAAATATCTGGAAGTGTTTGGGGAGTAGTCGGATAGAAAATTTTCATTGTAAACAACGGATGCGCGTTTAGAAAGAGGTGAGCCCATCGTATCGATAATTTCTAATGACTCGGGAGAAAGAAACATTCTTTTGTCGTAAGTTTCCATTTCCACTCCTAAGTATAAGATTTGTATTGATCACAGGAGCGTTCATAAGCCCAAATAAAAACTTCTTTTAGCATGTCAACACGATTCAATTCATAGACACCAAGAGTGCCGTTGATATAAGCATCTTGTGGTACTTCATTAAAAGAGAGTGGCTTTAAGTTGTTTTTAATCAAAGGAATGTTAGCAGCAAGACGTGAAACCCGCTTATTTACATCTTCAAAAGGTTGCAGATAGGGTAGATGCACCATTGCAAAAAATGCTTGCTCATAGGGATCTTCGATGGCATTTTTATGATTTAAAATCATGCGCGCTTCATCTTTATGTTTCCCTTCCGGTTCTTCAAGAGTTTTAACAAGCCGTTTGGTTTCTCAAAGTGAGTAAGTGCTACCTTCTAAACGGCTTGAATTCCAGGATAAGTCGAGTAAGAAGCGATCTAAGATCTTTTTTGCAAGTGTGTCGGATAAACCATTGACGCCGGCGCTCCCTAATCTGTTGAGATGCTTTCGTTCTCCTTCAGTTAGATAAAAAGTCGAATTAGGTTGGTAGGATTCTAGGAAATACCGTTTATATCTTACGCGTTGCTTTTCTTCTATAGGTCGGTTGACCGCATTTTGTATTGAGGAAGAGCGTGTTGAGAGTCGTAAGGTTTTGGCGCACATGATCACCTCTGGATAAGACTTTGATCTATTAACCTGAACTTTGGGTTTTTCTCGCTCATCTTCAGGGAGTTTGCTTGCACCTCTTGTGCTTTTCGACCTTGTAAAGGGCCTTTGGCCATTCACTTCGGCCGAAAATCCCAAGAGGTGCAGCGCAAACTCTTCTGAATCTGAGCGAGAAAAACCCAAAGTTCAGGTTATTAAAGTATCCAAGAGTCATATTTTTGAAAATAACGAAAATTCAAAGAAATTTTTTGAACTATGTCTTTAGAATTACCATTCTGCCCAACTAAAAAGGCTCAACTTGAGGCAAACAGCACTAAAAATTAAGGTTTGCGCCTTAACCCTTTCTAACTATAAGGAATACAATCCGAAACTCAGGTTAACAAAGAAGGTCGCGGTCGTGGAGGATGAGGGGGAGAATATCGACAAGCGTTGGAAACCAAGTCATTCCGCGGCGATAAACCAGCCTAGCAGCTATATGGGATGCGATCACCGCCTTCTTATGGTTGTCAGGAATTTCATGCAAGAGGCGGGAGCGGTATTTTTCTCGCAAAGTGTGTGGACAATAATGCAAAAAGCACTGAATTAATGGATCTCTAACATTATCCGATAGCTCAATCTTCATGAGATAGTCGAGAAGCTGGTCTGTAAAATAGTTGATTCGCCTGGAAATATCTTCAGAGATCTCAGTAAGCGGCTTCTTTTCTTTTTCATGCTCTCTAATCATTAATCTTGCCTCGTCTAGAGCACACTGCTTCACCCTGTCTAAAATCTCTTGGACAAGCATCTCTTTATGCTCTAAAAACTCGTCGTCAGTTAGCGTTAACCCACATAATATCTCAAAAGACGAGCAGATCACCCCTCCCTTATTTGCCGAACTGTCTTTGATAATCAAAACACCTAACTCTTCAAGATGGTGACGCGCCCAAGGAGAGAGATACAGGTTAGCTCCTTCCACAATTGCCCCTGAAGTCGGCTTGCCGGTTTTGTCCAAAAAGTCTCTGTAGTTTGTGTCGCGCAAGGTTCGAGGACGTCCGCCGCAAGGGATGAAAATATCGGCCTCCGTTTGATGTACGTTGTTGCGATAGAGGGCATTCATTTCATTACCTGAGAGCCAGTCGGCTTCAATCGTTCCGTCGCGATTGCGCCAGCAAAGGGTCTGCTGAACATAAGGTGTTGGTTCGCGCCTATTTTCACGGTCGAGCAAAAACCCTCCTACGGATAGCTTTTCAGGAGGGTAAAACCGGATCGGTTTTCCCTCTCTAAACAATTCGACACAGGCGCCTAAATCGAGTCCGTGTGGATCGTGAATCGTTCCTGAAACATCTGTAAGAGCGATCAGCTTCGCAGTATCATGGTAATATGTGTGAAGGTTTTTGATCTGGTTGCCCGCAACATCTCCATCAGGGCCGCCCGATATTTTTACTGTAAAAGGCTGGGTATACGGATCGATGCCGATATAGTTTAAAAGCTCATGCATGCAGACATTGACCCCAAGGGATGTGACGCCGAACTCTTTATGGTTAATCCCGATTTTGGGCTTTCCGCTTATAAATGCTCCGCCAGGTTTATACCGCTCCCGTTTGCTCTCATAGGCGATCCATTCGATCATCGAGTCGTGCATGTTCTCATCTGGACCTAAATAGATATACTCAGGCTTCCCCCAATAATCGATAATATGCTTCGCGCGCAACACACCATCATCTTCACAATTTACAAGAGAGAGGAGGCATTTAATAAAAGATCGCTGTGTTTGGTAGAGATACTCGGCTCTTTGTTCCAGCCTAAACGATTCGAGTCGATGCGTTATTTCTTCGGGAGTCATCTCCGTGCCTTTCAGCTCATTTTCCAATATTTCCATCTCCGAGGTGAGACGTTCATAAGGCTTTAAAAAGATCACTCCTTTTGCTCCCCCTTCAGGGATGTCTTTGTTTTTTTTCTGCTGAGTAAAGGCTAAATTGTAGCACTCGGAGAAAACGGTATTTCGCTCAGCAAGCATCCGTTCTTTTCTCTCAGGAAAAACCGTCCGAAGCCCTCCTCTTGAGAGGTCTCGGAAGCGGATATGGAAGCCAAAGAAATGCATTCCTTTGATGAAAAATACTCCAAAAGGGAGCTCGGGAAACTGTTTTTTCCTATCAAAAGGAGCATTGTCGAGGTATTGAGGATCGAGGCGGAATGCGTGGGCTGTTTTGTTATTTCGATAAAAGTTGGTTTTTAAAGTATAAGTGACAAAATTCATCCCTTGCAGAAGAATATTTTTCCTTCGCCGATCATGGAACTCATGGCCTGTATCGAGTTGTTCCACCAGCTGTAAGAATTCTGCACGCGTTTGTTCATATTGGGCAAGGTCGTGCCTATTAGGATGAAATTTATACTCAAATGCCTCGCATAATTTGATCGTAAGCTCAGGGTGGCGGCAAAGGCCCTCTACTATATTCTCAAGGTTATAGAGATTGGGGTCGACGTTGACGAGCACTTGGTTGATAAAGTGCATCATGGAACGGAGTAAGTTAGAAAGGTTGCCGCGCAAACGCCCTGTTTGGACAAAAGTTGTATCGTACAGGTCCAACGATCCAAAATATTTGAGTGTCACCACCTCTTGTAGAAAATCAGCGATATCAGCGGCTTCCCATGCCGCCTCTCCTTCTCTCCCATGAAGGCCGAACGAGAGCATGAATATGCTGTTAACGGTGTAGGGGTTGATATATGCTGCGTTGACCCTCCGCATCATCAACCCATGCTGATAGACAATCCGTGCTAGACGATGAAGAAAGTTGTGTTTAGGAACATTTTTCCATGCAAGCACAATGAACATCGAAGGAGCCCCTTTCTCTTTCCAATCTTCTTCATATTGCACATCGTATTGGCAGTGGTCGCGCGTTTGCGCTCTTTCGAGCATTTCGAGCGCCATCACACGCCTTTCTAGAGACATCTTGCGAATGAAACGAGGATCCATCTCATCGATCAGCGTATAACATTTTTCTTCATCCCATCCTGGATTGCGGGCTTTCAAAAAGTCTCTTAGTTCGCTTTTTTCGTTTGGCTCCAGAGGATAGGCGCCAGTGGTTTCTTGTGCTTCAGTGAAATAGATAGTGGCGATTCGTAAATTGGTCTCGATGCCTGGGAAAGGGAGCGGTTCGCGCGAGATATAGGTCGTATAGTTTTTGATCCCGAACATGGGGTAATTTTCTAAGATTTGAACATCCGCCTCGGGGCTATCGAGGCAAAGGGAGATTGCGCGGTTTTTAAGGTGGATTTCAGAGAAAAAATCTTGTTCTTGAAATCCCATGAGGCTATGTACGATGAGTGTAATCCACTCTTTTTCAACCTCTTTAAAAAAGACGCGAGGCATATTTCTCTCAAGCCAGGTATAGAAAATCTCAAACCGCTCGGCCTCTTCTCTTATGGCCTCTCTCATTTGATCGGGAGGTAGTTTTTCCTGCATACTACCGCCTCCTCAAGAGCCTCAAGGCATTTAATCCTACTACCACAGTTCCCCCCTCATGTAAAACGACTGCTGCCCAGAGGGGAATCCACCCTAAAAGTGCGGGTGTTGTGGCAACAAGAATTGCTGCAGCTGCGATGGTCACGTTCTGTTTGACTACGCGCACCACTTGATGGGATTTTCTTATCAGCCACTCGAGCAATTCGACCCGGTCTTGCAATAAGACAATATCCGAGGCGTCGATCGCTGTTGTGCTTCCCCCCTTTCCCATAGAAATGCCGACACTGGCGCGCGCAAGAGAGGGGGCATCGTTAATCCCATCTCCCACCATCGCCAGGTTTTCCTCTTTCGAGATATATTCCAGCTTATCTTCTGGCCGTAAATCGGCGTAATACTCTGTCAATCCGGCTTCCTCGGCAATCGCGCGCGCACTCGCTTCATGGTCTCCTGTCAGCATCAAGATGCGCATGCCCCACTTGGCCTTGAGTTTATTCAGAGTCGGCACAATGTCAGGGCGAAGCAGATCGCGGAATCGAAAAAGGGCGTATTCCTCTCCCCAAATGAGTACAGTGACAATTTCACCCCTTTCCTTAATCGCATTGACTTGGTCGTCATTAGGCATCAACCAGTCGGCATTCCCGATGCGCACCTCTTTCCCTTCAAACTTCCCTTTAAGTCCATAACCTGGCACTGAGAGAAAATCAGTGATATTTGCCGGGAGGACATTCTCCTTTTCCGCGAAAAGTGTGATGGCGTGAGCAATCGGATGGACAGCAGAACGTTCAAGGGCATAAGCGATGGAAAGAAAAGTTTTGCGGTCTCCTGTTGTGATCATTTCCAGGCAGGTGAGCTCTCCGGTTGTGAGAGTCCCTGTCTTATCCATAGCAATGGTTTTACACTTTGCCAGGGCATCTAAAATCATGCCCCCTTTCAGTAAGATTCCTTTCTTTGCACATGCGCTGACAGCGCTTAAGTAGGCGATGGGGATCGCAATGATCAAGGCACAGGGAGAGGCGGCTATAAGGAAGGCAAGCGCACGATAAATCGATCCCTCTTTACCGATATAAGGGATATTTAAAAACCAAGGAAAGGTAAGCGCAAACAAAAAGGAGAGCGAAATAATCGAAATCGCATAACGGTTGCTGAGCGAATCAAACCACCGTTGCAGCTTCGGTTTCGCCTCTTGTGCTTGTGTGATTAATTGAATAATCCGTGCAAGCGTTGAGTCGGAGCTTGTGTGGGTAACCTCTAGAGTGAGAGCTCCTTCCAAATTGCGTCCTCCTGCCGGGACAACGTCTCCAACATCGCGCGTGACAGGAAGGTTTTCGCCTGTGAGGTGGACCAAGTTCACTGAAGAGGCTCCTGCAATGACCGTTCCATCAAGCGGGATTACTTCTCCTGCTTTCACATGAATGTGTGTACCCGTAGAAATATCTCGAACAGACCTTTCGACAAGTGTTCCATCAGGCTGGACTACAAATGCCTTTTGAGGTGCCAGTTTTTTCAGTGCGCTAAGGGCGCCTTTCGCTTTCGTTCGGACAGCCACTTCCATCGAACCTGAAAAAGAGAAGAGGACTAACAAAAGCGCTCCCTCCTTTCCGCTCCCGATGAGAACGGAGAGGAAAGCAGCAAGTGTCATCAAGACGTCGATGTTGATCTCTAGGTTAAAAATATCTTCGACCGATGAGATGAGCGCGGGAATGCCTGCAAAAAAGAAGGTTAAGAGAAGAAAGAGATTTGAAAGGGAAGATTGACCAGGGAAAAAAGAGAAAATAAAAGAAAAAAGGAGGAGAAAAGCTGACGATATGGAGCTTTTAAGCCTGACATTTTTTCCCCACAAGCGGGTGTCGGGTGTAAGAAATGGGCTAACGCTCTCTTCCAAGCCTGATTCGAAGAACTCATCGAAAAGTTCCAATCCGCCTGTAGATGAAGGAAATAAGGTGCGAACATTCATATTAAAATTTGGTATACAAAATAGGTTACCCCATAACTTAGCGCACCGATACTTAAGTTCCAGATCACTGCCGGAATAATCCGATTCTTTTCATAGTGGGCTGAAACGAATGCGCTTGCCGTCAATAATAGAATCGAAGCAATTAGCATGCCATATGATGGGGAAAGTAAAAATAGGATGATACTAACTAGAAATGCGATGAACGCTCCTACTGCAGCGCCAAGGCATTGTTTGAGAGGATGTTCGTAGGCTTGCAGGGTAAGCCCCATCTCTTCTTCCAGCATCACCTTGAGGAGACGGTCTTGGTCAGCCATAAGCACATCAACAACATTGTCTAAAAGTTTGCCTTCAAAACCTTTGGCGCCGTAAAGGGCGACAAGTTCATCGCGCTCCTGCGGGCGATGGTGTTCAATTTCATATTTCTCTTGTTCGATAAGATGATGAAGACGCTCTAGGCGAGCCCAACCCAGCCAGCCGCTTCGCCCTGTTTTCCATGCAAGCCAGCCAAGGCCGAGGGCGATAAGGGGAGGGATAGCAGGGAGAAATAACCAAACGAGCAAGAGGAAGAGAGCCGTATCGCGTGCGGCATCTGCACAGGCTGCAAGATGGCCGGGCATCTCTGTTCCATGAGCCTCTGAAATAGAGAGCATTCCCTCCATTCTCTTTTCGACTACATGCGATAAGGCGTCTTTATTTTCAAAATGCTTACTCACGGCTTCCATAATAGGTGTTTTTAAGCTTCTTATTCAAGCTTGCTGCATATGTTCGGTCATAATACGAGAGAAGATAGCGCACCGCTTCGTGATAATCACCCTTTTCAATCGTCTCAATGACCTTTTGTGTGCGCTCATTCCCCAACCTTTTTTGCAGCCGTTTCGTGGCTGCAATTAAATCCTCTGGAAGGAGCGCTCCATACTCTTTGATCAAACGATCGGCCCTCTCTTCTTCAGAGCAAAGCACTTGATGCATGGGGGCTGCGCGCAATTGATCGTATATCCCATCAGGGATTTTGCATGTTCCAATCAGGCGGCTCTCGTCTTCTATCCAAATAGGGCGCTCCAAAGAGAATTTTTCTAATATCGAGGCGATTCTATTTTCAAAATGCTCATTCGAAGGTTGAGGGCCAAGATAGCCAAACACACTTCCTTTATGATTCGCCAGCGCTTCTAGATCGAGAATTTGCTCTTCTTCCTTTTTAAGTTGATGAAGCCGCTCGGTTTTACCGCAACCGGTAAGCCCGGTTAAAACGCGAAAAGGGAACTTTTGATTTAAAATATTTAAAACATTTTTCCTGTAGTTCTTATATCCACCTTCTAAGCGGGAAGCACGTATGCCGGCTTGGCTAAATAGCCAGAGCACTGACTGGCTGCGCATCCCCCCTCGCCAACAGTAAATAGTCAGAGGATGCGGGAGAGTACGCGCTTTTGCAACGAGTGCTTCCATTTTAGGTCCGACAAAGCGTAAACCGAGATCAAATGCCGCTTCCGCACCTTCTTTCTTATAGAGCGTGCCTACCTCCGCTCGTTCTTTATCAGAAAAGAGGGGAAGACTGTAGGCTCCGGGAATATGCGCATGCGCAAATTCACCGGGGCTGCGCACATCAACGAAGCTCATGGGTGCCGAGCTTTTCCGCTAAGACAGGAGGGAGCCTCACGCTTCCGTCTTCATTTTGGTTGTTCTCCAGAAGTGCCACCATCAAGCGAGGCGTTGCGAGTCCGGAGCCGTTAAGCGTGTGGAGGAGTTCCGGTTTTCCACCTTTCGGCCGATAGCGGATTTGAGAGCGGCGCGCTTGATAGTCGGTGCAATTCGAGATAGAGGAGACCTCATAGTAGCGGTTTTGTCCTGGGAGCCACACTTCGACGTCGATGGTCTTCGCGGCAGTAAAAGACATATCTCCTGTCACAAGCTTGGTGAGGCGGTAGTGCAACCCGAGTCCGTTTAAGATCTCTTCTGCAACACCGATCATTTGTTCCATCATCGCTGCGCTCTCCTCGGGCTTCGTGAAGCAGAACATCTCCACTTTGTTGAATTGGTGCACACGGATGAGCCCTCTCTCTTGCGCGCCTGCAGCACCTGCTTCCCGGCGGAAACAGGGCGTATACGCGGCATATTTGAGCGGCAGATCTTCCTCGTCGATGATATCATCGTAGTGGAGGCCGTTGAGCGCCACTTCAGCGGTTGGAATGAGAAAAAGCTTGTTTTCATCATCGTGAACTTCATAAAACTGCCCGTCAAATTTCGGCATTTGACCAGAACCAAACATCATAGGGGGACGAACCATCAGCGGAGGGAGCCAAAATTCAAATCCATTGAGCAATTGAATTTCGATCATGTAGTTGAGTAGCGCCCATTCCAGTTTTGCACCCATCCCGCGATAGGCGGGCCAACCTGAGCCGCTTGTCTTAGCCGTTTTGTTAAAGTCGAAAAGCTTGAGCGTTTCATTGAGCTCTAAATGGTGCTTCGGTTCAAAAGAAAAGCGAGGCATTTCACCTACAATTTTGATGACTTCATTCTCTTCTTTATCTTGAGAGGCTTTGATGTCATCCATTGGAATATTGGGAATCCGGGAGAGGGCATCGGTAAAAGTCTCTTCTACTTGAGTTCTCTCGTGATCGAGTTGGGAAATCTTCTCGCCGATTTGCCGTACCTCTTCCATCAACGCGTCAGCCGGTTCACCTTTCCGCTTTTTTTCCCCTACCAACTTTGACTTATCGTTCCGTTCAGATTTGAGATGTTCCGACTCGGTGATGAGATGGCGAAGTTTATCATCGAGTTCAAGCACCGCAGCAAGTGAAAGGTCGGGCTCCTTTGTTTTGAGCTTTGCCTCTATTTGTTCCCTGTTTTTCCGAATTAACTTAATGTCGAGCATCTTTTTACCTAATCTTTTACGGAGAAAGTTGAGTATACTTCAGAGTGCAAAGAGCAACAACAATTTTTTAGCATTTGACCTGATATTACATAATCGTATATACGTATATGCATATATATTTATTAACAGGAGATGATTCGGATGGATTACTATTATCAACCCCCTAAAGTAGAGCATGTCTATTATGTGACAGTGGAGGAACCAAAGAGAGTGGATGAAGTTAAAAATGCGGTGCGGGATGCCTATGGACGTGTTGTGCAATCGAATAATCAGAATACCGCTTGTGGGAACGGGCGCAGCTGCTGCGGCGTATCTGCCAAACCAGACCCAGCTTATTCACAGGAACTAGGGTATTCTCAAGAAGATTTGAATAGTGTTCCAGAGGGATCAAATATGGGGCTCGGCTGCGGAAATCCCCAAGCGATTGCCGGTTTAAAACCGGGAGAAGTCGTTTTAGATTTGGGCGCTGGTGGCGGTTTTGATGCCTTTTTAGCGGCCCGTAAAGTAGGTCCTAGCGGCCAGGTATATGGAGTGGACATGACTCCTGAAATGTTGAATACAGCAAGAGCGAACGCCGCTAGAGAAGGCTACAAAAATGTTGAGTTTCTATTAGGTGAAATAGAGCATCTTCCCCTTCCAAATAATTCTATAGATGTCATTATTTCTAATTGTGTGATTAATCTCTCTACGAATAAAGAGCAGGTGTTTAAGGATTCTTTTAGAGTGTTAAAAGAGGGAGGAAGACTTGCGATTTCCGATATGGTTGCTTTAAAGCCTCTTCCTCCAGAGATGGTTGTGAATAAAGAGCTCTATTGTAATTGTATCTCCGGTGCTGCGCCGATCAATGAACTCAAAAGTATACTGTCTAAAGCAGGATTTACCGATATTGTGATTGAAACTGAGGAAAACAGCCGTATGTTTATTAAAGACTGGGTACCAGGTTCTGATGCGGAAAACTATGTGATTTCTGCTAAAATCAGAGCGGTTAAACCAAAGGCTGGAGCATGATAAAACCTCAAGAGTTTTTTGCACTTTTATCAGATGAAACGCGCTTGCGTTGTCTTTTGCTTCTCTATAAGGAAAAAGAACTCTGCGTTTGCGAATTTTGCGACATACTTGGAAGCGTCCAGCCAAAAATCTCACGCCATTTAATGCTCTTGCGCACGTCCGGGCTCGTTTCGGACAGGCGAGAAGGTCAGTGGGTCCATTATCGTTTGAGCGAAACGCTTCCAGTATGGATGAAGCAGATTCTGGCAACAGCTCTGGAAGATCTCCGGAATTGCGAGCCATACCGATCCGATTTTGAGAAAGTTGTAGAAACAGCTAAGAAAAATCCATGCAAATTAGCTTGATATCGGATATCTTTCATGGGGTATGTCGGAGACTCAAGAACAACAAATTTTTTTCATGCGCTGGGCCATCCAATTAGGAGCAAAAGGGCGCTTGACGGCGCCTCCAAACCCTTGGGTGGGCTGCGCAATAGTTAAAGACGGCGAGATTTTAGGGGAGGGGTATCATGTTTCCCCCGGAAAACCCCATGCAGAGCGTATCGCGCTTGAAAAAGCCGGTTCACTTGCCCGCGGCGCCACGGCCTATGTCAGTTTAGAACCGTGCTCTCACCATGGCAGGACACCTCCTTGTGTTGAAGCGCTCATAAAAGCAGGCATAAGACGCGTTGTCACGCCGCTTCTCGATCCCGATCCGCTTGTTAATGGAGCGGGAGTCAAGGCGCTTCAAGATGCCGGAGTAGAAGTTGTGCTTGGAGTTTGCAAGGAAGAGGCAGAGCAATCCTTAGAACCCTACCTGCATCATCGGCGCACAGGAACCCCTTTTTGCGTCCTAAAATCGGCAATGAGCATCGATGGGAGGACGGCAGCAGCAGACGGCACTTCCAAGTGGATCACTTCGGAAGAGGCGCGGCAAGATGTGCAGTTATTGCGAGCTCAGTCGCAAGCTATCCTGATCGGCTCAGAAACCGCTCTGCTCGATTCTCCTAGGTTAACTGTGCGTACGATTGAGGGAGTGCAGCCTCTACGCGTCCTGATCGACCGAGAGAGCAAGGTTTCCCCTGAAGGTCCTCTTTTCGATCCCACGTTGGGGCCGACGCTAGTCTTTACAACGAAACGGAAATGGGAAAAAGAGGGGATTGAGTGGATCGAGCGTCCTAAAATTACTCTTGAAGATGTACTCGAGGAGCTTGGAAAACGCAATGTTGTGCAGCTCCTTGTTGAGGGAGGAGCCTCATTGCACTCCGCTTTTATCCGTGAAGGGCGGGGGCATCGCTTTTGCCTTTACATTGGCGATTGTCTCCTCGGGCCTGAAGGAAAGCCTCTCATTCCTGACTTGCAAATTGCTACTATGGAAAAAGCTCCCCGTTGGGCATTAGAAGGAGCGCACCGCTTTGGCAATTCAGTTCGTTTAGATTATAAATTGTTTTAATTCTTGATCACAATCCATGGTTTGTTTTATTGTTGTGTTTAAAAAAATAAAATTTATTTAAATATGTCTTTTAAAACAATTTCTTCTTTATTTTCAAATTCAAGGGCATCCCTCCCTGTACAGGCAAGTCTAGATAATGTATGGATGCAAGGAGATTCGCCGGAGTCTCTCTTGTTAGCAGAAGGTCTTTCTGTCGAGCAAATGAGAGAACTGTATGCCGGTGCGCTCGACATGCTTATGCAAAATCCTAAATTCATCACGATCCCAGATCTATCTTCTTCTGTTGCGGGTCATATTTTTGCTGATAAAAGACTGAAAAATACCCGCCTGGAGGGGGGGGCTGTCAGCCAGAATCTTGCGTTTTTAATTCCTGTGTTGCAATTGATTCAGGAGGAAAATCCTGATTTTCAAGTAGAAGAGCTATTAGAAAAATTTATCGGTTTGAAAGAGCTTTGCGAGAGGATAGAACCTCAACTGGAACAAGACAGTGGTCCGAAGAATGCTGATAAAGAAAAAGCATTTTTTACCCCTGAACTACATCGCGAAAAGTTTGAAGCAAGGCTGGGCATTCTTCATGAAATTCGTGACCGGATAAGCGGCTTGAGGGAAGGAGAGAGCTTTATATTTCCGGGGATTTGGAGTTACCGTTGTGATCTGCATGCCGTTCTGTATGAAGTTGTGAAACGAGATACAGACAGCTTTGATTTTACGATCTTTAATACAGGTGCTGGAAGTCAGTTCCATGTGGTCGGGGAAAATAATTATAGGCAGTCTCACGTGCCGCTTTTGACTAAAGAAGGGGTTAGCTCAAAGAGACTCTGTTCTTTAACTTTCCTCTCAAGCATCCTTTATCGAATGCGTTTTGATGGTGCCTCTAAGGATTTTGAAACGGATTCTGAGTTTTACGAAATAGCCCTTGCGCTGCTTGATGGTCAATACAAAAATGACTATTCATGGGATAAAAGTTCTCAGAAATCTGGAACATGCAGCTTTCGTGTTCTTCTTGCCTATATTCAGAATTATTTGGGGCCCGGCAAGGCTAAACCGCTTCTTTTTCAAATTAAGTTCTGGTCTCTTTTAAAGTTCTATTCACAGAGCAAATCCAAACAAACACTTTCGGTGGAGAAATTGGCTCTTCTAGCTGAAGCCAAAAGGGGGGTCAATCACGCAGCTCTAAAACTTTATAGAGAAGTAGAAGAAATAGGTGGTGATAATCAAAGAGATATTGCTCTAGCTTTCGCGCTTCTGAAACAAGTAGAAGCGTTTGTAGAAGAGCAACAGAAAATTGTTATAAAACGCGCTGAACGCCCTCTCCCAGCGGATCCAATCTCCTTTCCAGAATTACCTTCAGGGAGCATTTTTAATTTTTCTGATATGAAACATAGTGGAAAAGCTGAGGGCTCTTCCGGCACGATGCGTTTAGAAGCGGGCAAATCTTATATATTAAATCGTGAATCAACGAGAACCTTATCAGAGAGCTTAGCTCAAGCTCTTAGCAATGAGGAGTTGCAAAGCTGGGAGCTGGAAAAACTAATTGTGCAGCTACCGATCCCTTTGAGCGAGCAGGAGTCTAAGCTCTACACTTCAACTGGCGCAAAAGCTTTGTCGGATCAATTAAGAAATCTAATGCAAATGTATAGTAGCTGCATATCAAGAGAGTCAGTTCAATGTGAGAGAGTTTTTCTGAATTTTTTCCATATTTATGCTCTTTTACATGCCTGCTGCAACGGTGGGTTTTCGACTAAAAAGGGAAATGCTCTTTTCTCTCAATATGGAGTGGAAATTCCATTTTTTGGTGTGTTTTTTTGCAAAATAAATGCCAATTTCTCTCTTGTTTTAAAAGTTTCTGAAGATATCAAAAGACGGAAGCAACTGATCGCTTATTTCGACCAAGCAAATGAAGGAAAACAGTGTCGGTTTTTTGATTATGCCTTTAAGAGAACAGAATCAGGCAGATATCAAATCCACTATAAGAATGGTGAGTGGGAAAACTGCGCTGATTTCCAATTCCTTTCTGATTATTATAAGTTTTCGGATCCAAGAGCGGCCTCTGTTTGGCAAGATGTGTCAGCTCATTATTTGGTAGAGGATGCCAGTAGGATATCAAAAGCGGCCTCCCTAAGCCTACTTTTTACAAAACACTACCCTCCACTCCTAAACAATCTCAGGACTACGTTTTTTGAAATCATTGAAGAGATAGAGTTTCTTATTAGGGAAGAGCCTCAAACATGGCTTCTCAATTCAGGTAGTAAAAAATTCAAGGAACCTGATCCGGACGACTGGCGTGTTTCAGAGCTGTCCTTTGAACTGAGATATGAGCCAGAGTTCGAAGAAGATCGATGTGTAACATTCGATTATTTTTCGCCCCACTCCAGCGATTTACCTATGCGTGAAATGATAAGCAGGCATCATCTCACATCCTTTGGTTTGAGTGATCAACGCTCGAGCCTGGTCAGAGAGATTCTCTTTGAGCCTCGTAAAGTACAGAATTATCTATTAGTCGCTAAAGAAGATCGTGGTGACTTTTACGTTCAGCAGCGGGTAAGGGAGTTTTTAACTGCGGGAATGGCGAGATTCCCGTTAGTTCTAGAATTTTATCTAAGAGAATATGTCCTTTTACAAGATCCTCTACATCAGAAGATCCTCTACTTAATCTTAAGTGACAGTAAGGAGTTTGAAGAATATGTCATCGGGGTGGAAGGGAGTTTAGAACAACTGACTGAATTTTTTGAGCGTATAACAAAAATCTATCACGGTGATCGAGATAGCTTTCCCCTGATGCTAAGTATGCTGCAGTCGATGCTCCTTTGTTATGAGAATTGTAAAAGTTTCAGTACTTCCTTTGATTCTCAAGTTCAATGGCAGGCGTTTGAAGAGAGGCTTTTCCTTTTAATGCAGGGCATTGTTGACACACTATTCGAAAGGGATATGCACGCCTCTTTTGAGACTCTTTTCGAGTACTATAACACGTTCCCGTTTGAATTGGATCAAGATGACTATTCTAAAATGGGCAGTTTACTTCTCAAGGCGCCTTACTGCACTAATCCAATAGGGTTAGCAAATGCACGTGCGTCAGCTTATCAGAGGCTCTCTTCTTTTAATGACGGAAAGAATGATTTTGCTTTTCTTGACGCTGTGTTTGCACATGTCGACCCTCTTCACAAGAATGAAAAGATCGATTGGAAAGGCTCTTTCCCCTCATACACAAGTTCTCAAGGACACGTTGTAAACTTTTTAGAAGGGGTTTATAAGCTCCCCTTTGGTTGGCAGAAAGATTTTGAAACAATCATCTCTTCAACTTCCAAAAAACTACAGGACGTTTTAAGAAGGAGAGAATTCGCTTTTGATGAAGAGAGCTGCAGTTACAAAGATCTTTCCAATGCGTTTGAAATATTTGAAAACGGAAGTTTTTGCTACACGTTTGAGGGAGAAAAATATTCCCGTCCCCAATTTCAACCTGAAGATAAGCCGTTAGAGGTATATCAATATTTCGGCAAGAGTGAACCCGCACATTCATGTCCCTTTTTACTATTTGAGAGCCAGTCTAAACAAAAATGGCTCATTCTCAAGTCTGGAACTCCTTATGCTCAAATAATATCAGATCCTTCAGGTTCAGGTGTTTTTTGTCAGATGGTAGAAAATAAGCTTAAACTGCTGTTTGGTAAAGAGTTGCCAAAAAATCCTGTTTTAGAAGAACTGATCCCGAATGTAGCTAAATACAATTGGGGATGTTTTATAGACGAGAAGGGTCATGTTCAAAAGATAACCTTGCCATATGACTTGTCTTTTTCTTTTCGGAATGGCTTTTACTATTGCGATCAATATCCTGACCTATTTTTATCCAGCCAAAAGACTTTGAAACACCCTCCATTTCGCTATTTAGAGGAGTCGTTTCTAATACTTAGAGATCAAGATGGTCAGTCCTATATAATCTCTAGGCATCTGGTCTCATATAAAATGGATATGGATTCAGTTGCACTCGTCGCTGAATTAAAAAATAGTTCTTTTACCCAAAAAAAATATTTTCTTTTTCGGATCGATCCCATTACAGGAAAGATAGAAGCAAAATCGCCCGAAGAACATGTTTACCTGGTATCCCTCTTGATAGAAGATGGTCAATATTTTGAGGCGCTCGACCTCATCTATAGTATTTGGGATAATAAGGCCACCGGTTCAAAGAGAGAGGATCTTCAGCATGCTATTCATCAATTGAGGAAACAGGTGGATCAAGGAAATCTGCCTGAGCATGCTGCGATAAGCCTGCATCTTTTTATTCTTTTCGACTGGTCCTCTTCAGGTCCAAAGAATGAAAAGAAAGAGTTAGTAAAAAAATACCGCAATCTTCTCCCCTCTATTCCTCCAGAACTCCACGTCTCAAATGAAACCTTTGCTAGCTTAAAGGGGCGCTATGAGTTCAAAACAGATGATCATACGGATGTGATATCTGGCACTACCCTTGAAACGATTGTTGGGGAATTTTCTACGGAAGAAAATATCCAGCGGTTGCCCTTCCTCTTATCTAACGATGGTATAGCGAAAATCGATACGATCGATGACGAAGTCCTTGAGTTTGCTCCAATACCAGATGAACAAAGGGAGGGGCGATTCATTAATCGAGAAAGTTCATTTACTAACGGCCCCTGGTATGGGTTATTCTGGGAGGGTTTAAATGAAAAGTTGATCGAACGCGCTTCTATCCTTCACACACTTTTGACAGCAGCTGATTTAGATGTCGATAACTATCTTTCCGATTTGATTGACCTTGCGATCAGTAACAATGTAGAGGAGAGCCTGTCAGCGCGTTATATTCTTGGGTATATGTTGCGTTATCATGAGTGTGAAGCTGGGGAAAGTTTTTTTGATGCGTGCTTGACTTGGGAGGAGACACCTGGCCAAGAACAGATTTTGGTGATTTTGTTCCTCATTACTTTTTTGCCCGAAGAGAAGCGAGAGCCTCTTGCAGAGGGTCTGTCACAATACGATTTAGATACCGAGAAATTGTGCTTGTTATGCACAGCCATCGCTAGCGAAGCAAATTTGTTAAAGAGAGCGCTGAAGGATTGGAAAAGGATAAATTCCTTTATTGGTTCTTTGGAAGGGAAAAGAGAAGTCCTTTCATCCCAACTTCAACATTCACTTCTGCCGAGAATAACACTTCAAAATCCCGTTTCCATAGATAAGGATATGTTCTTAAGCGATAAGAAAAGAGTGTCGATCGGCGAAAATCTCTTTAAAAATGAGGTAGAAAATAAGAGCGAAGAGTTTTTGATCCAATTGAGGGAAAAATACACCCTTCCTGCAGGCACTTCAATCGAAGAAGCGATTTTAAACCACCCACTCGCCGGAGGCCTTTATAAAAAGACGTTTACCTCTCTTCCGGATCTGCTTATGGAGCAAGAATCGAAATGGGTATGGCGTGAAGGGGGAATAGAACATCTACCTTCTGCTATCGATGAATTAAAAGACCTCTCAGCAAATTTATGGGAAGAGATAGAGCGCAAAATATCTTTCTTCCGCGATTTTCGTCAGCATTTACTCATTCAAGAGGGTGCAGCACAAGCGACTACTTCTCGAGGATTTAATCCCGCTCTTCTTCGTATGGCGAGAACAAGAAGAAGAGAGTTCTTTTTAAGGGAAGTGGCTGGAGGGCTTCTCTTTGGGAAAGAGCAATTTATAAAAGAGAGTGGTCTGAGCAACCCGAACGATCAGGAAAACTACTATCAGGGAGCGATAGAGCTAATAGAGCTGGCCTCCGAAGCGGATCATGTAGAGCGGTGTATACATCATCTTGAAAGAGGGTTAGCACATATTTCTCAACATAATCCTGCAGAGTTGTCAGAACGTCTCGGTCCCATTCTGATGGCAGAGCATAGTTTTGACACAGCTCAAAATCCCAGAAAGCTAGCCTTTGAGTATTTATCGGGTGTTTTGCTGCGTGATAATCAAGCGATCAAGCTCGACGCAATTTTATCTGCCCAAAACTCACATGTAGTTGTCAAAATGTTGATGGGCGAGGGGAAAACAAGCGTTCTGATTCCCTATCTCTCCCTGATGTTTGCCATGGAAGGCTATCTTCCATTTCTTATGGTCTCTCACTCACTAAAGAGTCAAGGATTAAAGGAGTTGCGCACCTTGTTGGGCAGGCGGTTTCAACGCCTTGTCTTTGATTTTTCCTTTGACCGCTCTTCTGCTATGACACCTTCTGCAATGCGTGAGCTGCATGTTAGACTCGTCTCACTTTTGTCCTCTGGAGGTATTGTTGTTGCAACGCCTGAATCTGTACAATCCTTTTTGCTCAGCTATCTTGAACTCTTTTTTCTTCCTGCAGCGAAACAAGCGCATTTAGATACTTCCGAACAGATGGAGAGAGCAATTGTTTTGGGTAAGATGAAACAGATCATCGCGTTGTTGAGGCAGAAGGGAGCCGCACTTGCCGATGAATCGCATGTGCTGTTTCGCAGCCTTCAGGAAGTCAACTATACGCTTGGAGATCTCCATTCCATCCCAAAAGAAACCCAAAGTCTGGTCCTTTTTCTCTATCAACAGCTTTCACAGCGAGGGTATAATTTCGCTTCCTCGCCCTATGCTGTAAAAGAACAGCCCATGCCCTGGGAAGAGATGGTGGTGGAACTTGCAGATTCCCTTGTACGAGAATTCTTCACTTTTCACGATGTGCAGACCCAAAAATGGGTAAGGAACTTCCTGTCGGGCAGATCTACAGAGTTAGGCCTGCTTGAAAATATCAATAGTAAGGCTCCCGATCTTGCCGATCAAATCGGTCTCGCTTATGCACACCTTCTCATTTTCTTACCTCACTCCCTGGAAAAAATTCATGGCGTCGAGTTTGGAAGGGCAAAAGATCCCTTTCATCGTCCCTTTGCGGTGCCTTACCTTGGAAAAGAGCGTCCCTCTAAAAGAGGCGAATTTGGCCATCTCGATGTGATGCTAGATCTCACTGCACGCCTCTATTACTTGGAGGGGTTGACAGTCTCTCAATTCACTGACTGGCTGCTTCGTTTTAAAGGATTATATATCAATCATATAGGAATTAACCAAGAAGTGATACCCAATTCTTGGGTTGGGCAGATGCTTCAGGTCTTTGAAGAGGGATTTGATCCGAGAAAAGTGGATTTTTCAAACCATGAGGAGTTAGACGCCCTTTTCAAAACGTGTGCTAAAAACCCGCTTATTGTAGGGGATTACCTAAAAGAAATTCTTCTGCCTTCTTATAAACAAGAGAACCAAAAGATCTCCAGCACACCTTCTGACCTTGGAGATGACTTGCTATTCAAGAAGGTTATCACCATGTCGGGGACTCCTTTTAACAAGGCGTGTTATCCCCACCTGCTCTCCTCATCTGAAGAGGGAGAGGTTTTTGAAAGTAAAGCCGATAAAGTGGCAACGGCACGCTTAACTGAAGCGCTCTTACGTGATAGCAATAGCGCCTGTTTTTCTATACCTGACAAGGAGTCTGACCAGCATTTCTTAAGACATATTGCTCGGATGGCTAAAACAGAAAACGTGCGTGCTGTGATCGATTTAGCTGCCTTTTTCCGAGGCGTTACTAACTTGGAGGTTGCACAAGAGCTTTTACGTTGCATAGATGATATCGAAAGTGTGGTCTTCTATGAAGATAACTCACAGGAGAAAGTTATCCTCCAACGTGGTGACGTTCTTCCTAAGAAGCTTGAAGGGGCATCTTTCCCCAAGGCAGGACGGCTTGCATACTTCGATCAGCTCCATTGCTTTGGAGCAGACATTCCGCTTGAAGAGGGAGCACATGGCGTGCTATCAGTGCCGCGAAATGCGCCGGCCCACCGCCTAGAACAAGCAGCAAAGCGGCTGAGAAGAATTGAGAAGCAGCAAACTCTTTCAACAGTCATTACGGAAAGCTTCCAAGAAGAAATGCAAAAAGCATTTGCTAAGAGGGAAATTCACACTGCAGATCTTTATCTTAGTAGCGTGGCGCAGGAGGGAAAACTAGTTGAACAGGAGTTGCTTTATGCAACCAGGCAGAAACTCATGTTTCAAATGCGAAGGAAGTTTTTGGATGCGCATTTCGACAATTTACAGGTAGTGATCCCGGAGGGACTTTTTATTAACACCCTTAGACAACGTCCTTATGAACTCTATTGCTCTCCAAAAGAATGGAAAAATCCTAGGGATATTTTCAGGCAGGAATTAGAGAGATCAGCCTTCCAGTGGACACGATATTGGTGGCTAAATGATGACGTGTATACGAAATGGAATGAAATTATCGATCAAGCGTGTGCCATATTGCCAGATCAAATCTTAGCCAGCGCGAGAGTCGATTCTTCAGATCTCGACCTTCAGATAGTGAAACAAGTAGAGGTGCAAGCAGAGGTGGTTGAGGAGCGGACAGTCAAAACAGGAATCGCGCATTTTAGAGAAGAAGATATTTCTTTCCACTGCCTTACTTCAGGGGTAGAAGCCTCTGTAAATGACTCTCTTATGAATCCTGAGGCACCTTATGCATTCTTTTCGTTAAATCAGGTCATGCAGCTATTAGACCCTAGCCTCCCTTCGGTTATATTTAAGGAAAACATCTATGTGACCAGGAACTTTATTCGAACTGCTGCTCTTGAAGAGCCTCAGTTAGCTATCAAAATTAAACCTTTCGATTTCGTGTTGGAAGTGAACTATTCAAATGGGTATTGCCGCTATATAGTTGTTTCCCTTGCCGAAGCGAATACTCTTCTTGGTAACAAACATGTTTTACAGGAGAGTATGCTCCAGCATGAAACATGTTTGGAAGTAAAAATAAGCTGCTCCCTTATGAACAAAAGAGGGCATGTTTTGATGCATTTAGGCAGCGATCTGGATGCACCTTCTGAAATGAGAGAAGTTGTCGGCACTACATTGCAGCTTCTAGATGGACAAGTGAATTTCGATAGAAGTCGGTTAGAAAAGTTGGATGCAACAGAACAAAAACAGGTCCTTCTCTCTATTTTTTCTGCCCTTCACGCGAATCGTGAGATTCCAACGCCGCTTGCTGCGGGCAATGTTTACGAATACCTGTGTGTCCAGGAAGAAGTGGATAGCCAGGTGGTCAATGCACGGTATAGGGCACAGTTAGAAGAGCTGAATAGAGATTATAAGAGATCACGCATTGTCTAAAGATCTGCCCAAAGAGACGAAGGATACTAAACTCCAAGGGAGATTCATAAAAGAGATAAGAACAGCTCATCAGCTTTTTCGCGCTTTTTATTCTCTTCTCTCTATTCTTCAATCGAGAGATGCCGACTCCAGTGGTAGCAGTCCGGAGCAACAAGTGGCCAATGCGAGAGCAGCTGCGTAGCTAAGAGAGCCAAGTGCCTCTATAAGAAGGAAGAGCAAGATATCTACTTAATAACCTGAACTTTGGGTTTTTCTCGCTCATCTTCAGGGAGTTTGCTTGCACCTCTTGTGCTTTTCGACCTTGTAAAGGGCCTTTGGCCATTCACTTCGGCCGAAAATCCCAAGATTTGCAGCGCAAACTCTTCTGAATCTGAGCGAGAAAAACCCAAAGTTCAGGTTAATAGGTAGCAGGCTGTTTTCTTCTTTGAGTTTCACTTCAAATCGTTCTGTTTTGGTAAATTCTTTCACGCTATATTACCTATTCGTATTTCAATGTGATTAGTAACAGGGAATCAATCCTTATCACTTATGTTTATGCCTCATGTCTGCTATTTTTGATGCATATGATGCATATTTTGAAGCCTTATTGACAAATATGAATCAAATAATGTAGGATTGAGTTATATCAATCATGAGAGAATCAATGAAATACCCCGAGAATGAATCACACACGTTAGAGTTCAAAAGCTCATTACCAAAAAACAGTCAAATTATTAAAACGATTATAGGATTTTGCAACCAAGCGGGTGGTCGTTTGATTTTGGGGGTTAACAATGATGGTAAAATCGTCGGTATAGAAGAAGAAGAGGCGATGAAATTAATGGAGTGGTTAGAACACACAATCTACCAAACGACCGCACCCCCTATTATTCCTAAAATTCTTTTACAGAGGATAGGAGACAAGTTAATTCTAGTCTTAAAAGTTTCATCTGGGATGAATAAGCCGTACTACAAAAAAAACGAAGGGCTAGAACGAGGTACCTATGTTCGTGTTGGACGAAGCATTCTCCGTGCCACCTCTGATATGATCGAAGAACTGAGGTGGCAGGGGCGAGGCCTCTCCTTCGATGTTATGCCCATATATCAAGCTGCTATTGAAGAATTAGACTCAAATAAGATCTCAAAATTTTTAGAAAAAAGAGCTGGAGAAGCAAAGATTTCAATAACAGAGGAGGTGTTGAAAGCATATAAACTAATCGTCGAAGAGCATGCTCACACCTACGCATCAGTTTGTGGTCTTCTACTCTTCGGAAAAAGGGTGGATTATTGGTTCTCCGAAGCAATGATCATCTGCACACATTTTTCAGGCGTATCTGGCAGAGAGGTCATAGCTACAAGAGATTGCACAGGGACCCTATTCGAGCAGTTTTCAAACGCTTATGAATTTGTGCTAAGTCAAATAAATAAATCTTTTACAATCCGTGAACCAAAAAGAGAAGAGAAGCTCGAAATACCAGAAGTAGCTATTAGAGAACTTCTCTTAAATGCAATTATCCATCGAAACTACCATTTAAGAGCTCCTGTTAAAATCGCAATCTACCGGGATCGAATTGAAATTTTTAGCCCAGGAGGATTCCCTACCCCGTTCGCCAGTATGAAACTAGGATTAACAGATGTCCGAAATATGGCTATATGTAAGATTTTTAGGGAATCGGGCTATATTGAAAAGTTGGGCACTGGAATAATAACAGCTTTTGAAGCTTACGAAAAATGGGGGCTACCTGAGCCCACCATCATCGATGGTGAAAATTTTGTAAAATGCATTTTGCCTAGAGGTTCTTATGGCGTCGTTAAAGTTTCTGATGATCTTCAACTTGTCCTAAGGTTGTTTACAACTGCGGATGAATTGGCTGTATCAGATATAATGAAAGCACTCCATATACCACGAGCCACGGCAACTAGGCGCCTTAACGAGCTTGTAAAAAACAAAGCGCTGATCAAGATAGGAAGAGGTAGGGGCACGAGATATAAAAAACCGGTAAATTGAGTTTCTTTCGAGACCTATCCACAATCTTAGTCCCGCCCAAGGATAGGGATTTTAATCTAGATGTTCTGCGCTTAAAAAACTCAAACTGGACCACAAGCATTGGATAAATGACTCGGTCATTCAAGCTTTGCTATCCTCTATTCAAAAATTAAATTTAAACTAATGCGGCAATGTATATCGCCGCTATTGGTAATGAACTAGCCCGGATTTCTCACCAACCATTCGGCCGCTTTGCGCATCTGTATCCCCATCTGTCTTCATAACCATCCTCGGAAGGGTTAATTTAACCCTCCCTTCGGATGACTCTTCGACATCTGGAAATACAGTCTGCCCAAATCGGCTCGAGTGTTGGTGAGAAACCCGGGCTAGCCCTCATTTCTCACAAGATCTCTGAGCAAATCGCTCCCCTGTTGCCACAGATTGGCTCCCAGCAGGGCAGGGACAGTGTTCATGCGACACGGACCCGCCCTACAGGGGGACAAGATGTGGTGACAGGGTGTGCGAGTTGTCGGAGAGATGGTGACAAATGGGGGCTAGAGTTTACCTCAATTCTGTGTCCAAAGAAACTGGTGGCAGTATAGGTGAAACATCTCCTGCTGGATGGAAGTGGTTTTCTTCTTTGAGTTTCACTTCAAATCGTTCTGTTTCGACAAGCTCAATTACGGCTTGATAGGGGTATTTCTGGAGCCATTCTACCATTGTTTCCTCAAAATCCTTCGCTCCATACTGCTGAAGCCTCTGAAAAGTCTTGAGACCTTCAACCAGGGGCACTTTGGAACGGTTAGGGAATGAAGCGAGCAATCCTTGGTCGGAAACGAGATGTTCGGCCTGCTCATAAGACACGATCCCCTTGATGCACAAAATCATCAAAGCAGAAGGTGTGTTTTTTAAATAGAGGCACGATGCAAATCTTTCATGGATAGATAGCAGATCCTCGATTGAATGAGAATCTCGATTCGGTATTTTGATAAGATCTTTGAAATCAGCTTCTTTAAAATAAGCCTCCATTTTTTCAAGTTGAATCTCATTATGCGGTCCTTTTTTGGCAGGATGGGCTGAGCCGTAATCGATGGAAAGAGCCTTTCCCGGCTCGACCTCCCTTATTGTAACGAGGACCACAATTGTGCGTCCATCGGGTAGAAAAATAGGATGCAGACCGCAGTTAGGGAAGCCATCGTTAACCATGGGTATAAGATTGCGCACTTTCGCGCTATCTATACCCATAATTCTAAATACAGAACGATAAGGTTTGTGTAATTCCCCCCCATAAATCCCTACAATTTGACCGGGAGTGATTTTCTCATTTGCAAACACACCATATCCCGCGTTGCCTTGCAAACCAAGCTGAAGATTTGGAGGGGGTTTGGTTGGGTCATACTGTGTCAGCAGCCATTCAGTGAGTCTTAAGTGGCGGGTTTTTTCAAAAAATTGGTCAGCAAGTGAGTCCACCCACTCTTGCGGCTCTGCGATCATGCCATTGTAAAAGCGAGCTCCTGTGAGCTCTTGAAATTTTTCAGCAGTAATCTCTGTTCCATCTGTCATCGTACAGACAATATCCGTAGGCATTGGGAATTGCGGCTTCAAAACACTGTTCCAGCCCGGAAAATGATGGAAAACATCGAGCACGACGTTTTCAATTTTTTGAGCCTCTAGCAGGAGGCGCATGGAGGTCGTGTCATTTAAGGCGCAGGCATAGAGCATGGGAGTGAAACCGCATGTGTCTTTAGCGCTAGGATCCTCTCCCTCAGAGAGCAGATACTTTAGGTAATCGTGATTGCCGGTGATAACAGCGATGGCTAACTCTGTAAAACCCTGTTTGTTTTGCCTTAAAAGTTCCACAGGAGAGGCTTTTGGATGAGGAAAAAATCGCTCGACCGGGAACCGCAAAGAAGCTGTCATAGGGGATGTATTCTAAAACCCTTTTGCAATTCCTCCGGAAGCTGTTCGATAAGGTCGTGAAAGGCTTGATAATCATCCGTTGTCTTCAGGGATTCAAAGATTTCTTTAGCTTTCACATACCGATTGAGAATATCTTCCGCTTCTTCCCGGAACGGTTTTTCATCTATGAGTTTATGCAAAAAATATGCAGTGTCTATAAAGCGGATCACATGTTTATAAGGATATTTCTGTAGCCATTCTCCCACTGCCTCTTTAAAATCTGGCCGCTTGTGTGGGGGGACTTTAGAGACGCTTATTTTTAAAGCGTTGAGAGCAGCCTCTATGTCTAATGCCATTTTAAAAAATTCGGGCCCATAGCTACCCATTCCAATTTGCTCGTTAAGAATTTGGCTTGCAAAAGAAAGAGGAATGATTCCGTTGAGACAGAGAATGAGTAAGGCAGAGGGTGTATTGCTCAGATAGTAACGTGCAGCTATCTTTTCATAGTTCGCTGCCCATTGCTTGAAGGAATTCGGAGAAACTGCACGCGCTTTTAAAAGCGCTTTTAAGTCAGCTTGTTTAAAGTAGGTTTCCATTTTCTGAAGTTGAAACTCGCTGTGCGCTCCTAATTTAGCGCTATGTGCTGGGCCGTAATCAATGGATAGTGCCTCTCCAGGCTCAATATCTCGAATGACAAGAAGGACAGCAACGGTTTGTCCATCGGGGAGATAAGCGCTACTTAAAACGCAGTTAGGAAAGCCGTCATTGATCATCGCCGTGAGATTGCGGATTTTTGCACCGTCAAGAATACCCATAAAATCGTAATTCGAATATTCAACAACTTCCTTTAGCTCTCCTCCATAGATTCCTGCGATTTGGCCGGCATGCAGTCTTTCACCGGCAAAAACACCATAACCGGCTACGCCTTGTTTACCTAAAACAAGGGAGGGAAAGTTATTTGGATCATAGTTTTCTGAAATCCAACGGTTAAAGTAAGTGCGGACATTAGAAGTGTCGCTGAATTGCTTGGTTAAAGAGTTTACCCATTCTTGCGGTTCTGCTGTGATCCCTGCATAAAAACGGGCTCCTGTGATCTCCTGAAACTTCTCGGCGGTCACCTCTGTACCGTCTGTCATCATACAGACAACATCAGTAGGCGCGGGAAATTGGGGGGCTAAAATATCTTTCCAAGCAGGAACATGATCGAAGACATCAAGCGAAATGCGATCAATTTTTTGCGCTTCTTGCAAAAGGTTCATAGACTTTGTGTCTTGTAATGCACAAGCCCAATGCATCGCAGTCAGCCCACATGTATCCTTTACAGAAAGATTTACTTTGTGGCGTAGAATATGCTCTAAAACATCGTGACGATGCATCATGATCGATAGAATAGCGTGTGTAAGTCCATACTCACCCTTTCCCCTGAGGTCGTTCTTGATGCTAATGGTCATGTATTCTCTACCGCATTTCCAACCGCATTTCCAAAACTTTTTATCGAGATGAGAGGTGATTTCATCTAAAGAGGCTCCTTGAGCGATGAGCTGCATCGATCGTTGCGGGAGTTTGTCTTCGGTATTCTTTTCAAGAGAAAGTCTTTCGATCGGGAAGTGTAGCGAAACATTGCCGTCTGGAATAGAAGCTGCCATGTAAATACCTCATAATATAATGAAATTAATGAGTATATTCTATTAAAGAGATTATATGAAGGGATTTTTGGGATTCTTGTGTAATATTCATTTTACTTGTACAAATGGGAATTAAGAGGTTTTTATGAGAAAAGCAGCTCTTTTATTTTTGTTGTTTGTGACACAACCGGTTTTTGCTCTGCTCTCTCCACTTAATCAGAGTATTGTAGAACTAGAGCAAATTTTAAGCAGTCAAGAGCTGCAGCAGAAATTGCCCACCTCCGAGGCGATCCATTCAATTGTTGCGGTCCAAAACGGCTATCTTTTAAGCACAGATCACTACCAAATGCTTATTGAAGTGCAGTATCAGCCGCAAGAAATGCCGGGCCCAGCCAAGTTTCAGCTGATGTTTCATGAACCTCGTACTTAAGCGTTGGCGCGAGGAGGCTGTTGGGTGATTTCCATTGCCTGGCTGCCAAATGGTAGGCATACCATCGCCATGCCTTTTGCAATCTCCTCTAAATCGGCATCGCTTAATTCTCTAAATAAAACTTTATTCTCAAGTGGAAGAATTAATACGACTTCGTCAGGATGTTGCTCCGCAAAACGAATCCGAAAGTGCTTCGGGAGTTCCTTTCCGCATATCATCTTGATCGCCGTATGGCTGTCCCGCAAGCAAAGCGTGTGAAACTGGTGGTCTGAAGCCGCTCTTTTATAAAGACGACTTAATATTTCTTTCCATTCTTGTTGTGTAAAAGGAAATTCCATAATTATCACCTCTAATAATTAATTTAACATAATAACATTAAAATTTAAAAGCCTTTTCCTTTGAGAAATTCGAGGATTTCGTTTATGATTCATCTCCTATGGATACTATTGAAAAAGCCCTTAAGGCACTGGCAGATGGGGAATTTGTTCTGGTTGCTGACGATGCCGATCGAGAGAACGAAGGCGATTTAATCCTCGCCGCTGAAAAAATGACTCCCGAAAAGATGGCTTTTCTTTTAAGTCATACAAGCGGAACGATTTGCGTTTCGTTAACTGGGGATAGGCTTGATCAACTTCACCTTCCCCCAATGGTCGCGCACAACACAGAAGCCCACCGCACTGCCTTTACTGTATCTGTCGACCTCGCAGAGGGGACCACAACAGGGATTTCAGCAGCTGAGAGGGCGGCCACAGTGCGCGCATTGGCAGACCCAACTCGTTGCGCAGAGGATTTTCGTCGTCCTGGGCATATTTTCCCTTTACGCGCAAGAGAGGGTGGAGTGCTGAAGCGTGCAGGGCATACAGAGGCCGCAGTCGACCTAATGCAGTTAGCAGGCCTTGAGCCGGTAGGGGTGATCTGTGAAGTTGTCAATCCCGATTACTCGATGGCGCGCCTCCCGCAGTTAGAAGAGCTGGCCCAAAAGCATCAGATTCCATTGATTTCCATTTCCGACCTGATCCGCTACAGACGTAATCGGGAAAAATTGGTGACCTGTGTGTCTAAGGCCCGGCTGCCGACGCAATATGGGGAGTTTACAGCTTATGCTTATGAATCCCTTTTGGATGGAGTGCAGCATTTGGCCCTTGTGAAAGGAGATGTGGCTGGGGAACGTGATGTGCTTGTGCGCGTCCATTCCGAGTGCTTGACAGGAGATATATTTGGTTCGGCCCGCTGTGATTGCGGCAACCAATTGCAGCACGCCCTGAAAAAGGTCAATGAGGAAGGGCGAGGCGTTGTTCTTTATCTGCGCGGGCAAGAGGGGCGTGGTATTGGTCTTGGCCATAAACTACGCGCCTATGACCTGCAGGATGAGGGGCTAGACACCGTGGAGGCCAATGAAAAACTCGGCCTTCCCGTCGACTCGCGCGAGTATGGAATCGGCGCGCAAATTTTGGCCGACTTGGGTCTTTCAACTATTCGCCTTCTCACAAACAATCCTGCGAAGTATGGGGGAATCTCCGGCTATGGTTTGACGATTACCGAGCGTGTGCCGCTCACTCCTTGCATCACAAGTGAAAACCTAAAATATTTGCAGACGAAACAGGAAAAAATGGGTCACCAGTATGATCTGGAGGAGATCATCCATGCAGAACGCTGATAGAGGCCGTTTGATAAATTTAGATACAGAAGGGCATCGCTATGCGATTGTCGCCTCCCGCTTTAATCATGCGATCACGCTGAAGCTCCTTCAAGGGGCTTGCGAAGGCTTAAAAGAGCATGGCGTTTCAGATGAAAAAATAACTGTAGAGTGGGTGCCGGGCGCTTTTGAACTCCCCTTAGCAGCAAAAAAAATGGCTGAATCGAAAAAGTATGATGCGGTGATTTGTGTAGGCGCTGTGATTCGAGGCGATACGCCTCACTTCGACTATGTCGCAGGACAGGCTGCTTCAGGCGTTCTACACGCCTCTTTGGCTACAAATGTTCCGGTTATCTTCTCTGTTCTGACAACGGAAAATATGAGGCAAGCCGAAGAGCGAGCCGGTGAAAAAGAGCAAAACAACGGCTATAACGGGGCTTTGACAGCGATCGAAATGGCCAATCTTTTGAAAAGAATATGAAATTAAAAAAACTGACAATAATCGGATTTAAATCCTTTGCAGACAAGGTGACGATTGATTTTGATTGTGAAATCATCGGGATTGTCGGCCCAAACGGGTGTGGAAAGTCGAACATCGTGGATGCCTTCCGCTGGGTGATGGGGGAACAGTCAGCAAAATCATTACGCGGAGACAAGATGCACGATGTCTTGTTTGCCGGAACCGATAAGCACAAGCCGCTGAACATGGCCGAGGTGTCTGTCACACTGACTGATGTAGGGGAAGATCTTCCTGTGCCCTATGATGAAGTGACGATCACGCGCCGGCTCTACCGCAGCGGAGAGTCGGAGTATCTCATCAACCGCCAGCCTGTCCGTCTAAAAGATATTCAGAACCTCTTTTTAGGCTCAGGCATAGGCAAAAACACATTTTCGATCTTTGAGCAGGGAAAGCTCGACCAAGTGATTAATTTAAGTCCGATGGACCGTCGCGCTATTTTCGATGAAGCCGCAGGCATCGGACGGTTTTTACAGAGAAAAAAAGAGACGCTGCGCAAGCTTTCACAGGTGAGTGAAAATCATTCACGGGTGAGCGATATCCACCATGAAGTGGAGAAACAGACGAAACAACTAAAGAGGCAGGCGGCTCAAGCAAAGAATTTCCAAGAGAACAAAGAGCGACTAGAAGAGCTTGAAAAGGCTTTACTCGTCACACGGTGGCGTAATTTTGCTAACAAGCACAACGATTTGGACAGGACGCTCAATGCGCTTAGCGAAGAGGTAAAGCAAGAACATCACCGCATCGTGGCAATTGAAGAAAACCTTGAAAAAACAAAGCGGGATCTTAAGGAAAAAGAGGGCCAGGTAAAAGAGGAGCAATTGCGGCTTCATAAGGCAGAGACAGAGGCGCAGGTGCAGGAGGCGCAAACGCGCCAACAAAAGCAGCAGTTAGTCGATTTAGAGAAAAAAGAGGAAAGGCTCAAAAGTGAGCGAGAAGCAACAGTAGCAAAACAAACGGCGCTTCAGAAACAGATCGAAGAGAAAAAGCACCTCCTAAAAACGGCATCAGAACAGGCTGAGAAGTTCGAAAAAGCATTCTTAAAAGAAAAGGAGCTCTACGAACAGAGTGAACAGGAGATCAGCACCCTTAGAAAAGAGCTGAGAGAGGCGCGTGAGGCTCATCTCTCCTCTGTTCACAAGGAAGGGGATTTGCGGGCATCGGTTCAGGAGAAGATGTTAACCCTGCAAGCTGAGAAGCAGCGGATCGAAGCACTTAAAGTGCGTATAAAAGAGGGAAAGGAAGAGCAGAAGCGACTTAAAAATGAAGTCGTAGAAAAGCAAAAAGAGGTAAAAACACTCTCAGATGCTATTGATATGCTGAAAGCAGAAAGCTCGCAGCATGAAGGATTGCTCGCTTCGGTCAAGAAAAACGTTCTTTCATGCCAATCAGCACTTCAAAGTAGCCAAAAAGAGATTACAGAATTAATGGCGCGTGAACGCGCGCTGTTACGGCTGAAAGAGTCGTGTGAAGGGTTTTCTAGCGGTGCAAAGGTAATTCTTAAAGAACCTAAGTTAAAAAATAAAGTGCGCGGACTTTTTGAAGTCCTCGAACCTGAAGAGAAACTCGCTCCTGCTTTTCACAAGTATGCAGAAACCCTTGTTGTTGCTTCTCAAGCAGACCTCGAGGCTGTTTTAGCATTTGCAGAGAATAAGAAGCTTGCCGATTTTTCTGTAGTCCTTTTGGAGAAAGAAACGTTTCTAAAAGGCATTAAGGTCGTTGATACCCTCAAAAAGGGCTTGAAAGGTGAGGTTGTCACAGATGAAGGGTATTACGTCGACCAAAAAGGTGTTGTTTTTCGCTTCAATCTTTCGAATAAAGAAGGGAATCCCTTCTTACGTGAAGCAGAACTGACCACTCTTTCTAAAACACTTTCAAAATTAACTAAAGAGCAAGAAAAGCTGCAAAAAGAGCTCGATGCTCATCTGGAAGAGCAAAAAAATCTCGATGAGAAAGTGCGTTTGGCAAATGAAAAGCGGCGAAAGCTGGAAATGGACCACGTACAGCACAACTTTGCCTTGCAGCGCAGTAAAGGTGACTTAGAGAAAAATGAGCAACAGTTAGCAGCTTTTGAGAAGGAAGAGCAAGCTCTGATGCGCTCCACGCGTGATCAAGAAGATTTAAGGGTGCTCACCAAAAAAATGGAAGAGCAGCAAAAAGAGACGGTCCGCTTTCTTCAAGTTTTCAAAAAACATGAAGAGCTTGTCGAATCTAAAGAACAAGGCGTTCAAAAAGCTCTTAGCAAATGGCAAGAGGCTCAAAACGTATACCAAAAGGCTAAGAGCGGATGGCAGCAATTAGACCAAGAGGTCCGGATCTTAGAAACAAGCGAAGAACAGTGTCGAGAGAGGCTTGAGAAGCTGTCTAAAGAATTTGAAGAGCTTGACGATCTTTCGAAGAAATTAGCAGAAGCCATTGAGAAGCGGACGGCTGAGAGCAAAACACAAGAGGGCCGGCTTTTAGAGCTGGAGAAATCGGCTTTAAAAGAAGACGAGGCGCTCGATGCATTTCGTGTACAAAGAGAAGAATTGGAAAACAATTTAACTGAAAAGAGGAAAGCGCTCAGTGTGCTTGAGAAAAAGCGCCACCACCTTGAGGTAACCCTTGCAGAAGATGCCTCTCGTAAAAAGGGGATCGAGCAAGAGCTTTTGGAAAGGCATCATCTTCCACCTGAGAAGATTGTCGAATGCGAGGCTTCTATTGAAGGAGAGCTTGAAGAGGCAGAAAAGCAGGTGCGTCTCTTGCGAGTCACAATTGAGCAAGCTGGCGCCGTCAATATGACTGCGATCGAAGAATATCAGGTGCAAGCCGAACGCTTTGCAGAACTTGATAGGCAACTCATCGACCTTGAAGAGGCAAAACAGGATTTAGAGAAAATCATCTTAAAACTCGATTCTGAGAGCAGAAAGATATTTAAAGAGACGTTCGAGTTGGTGCGTGAGAATTTTAAAAAGAACTTCTCCATTCTGTTTAACGGTGGCGAGGCAAACTTGACCTTCACCGAAAGTCCTGATGTTTTAGAGGCAGGCATAGAGATTATTGCAAAACCTCCAGGAAAGCAGATGCGCTCGATCTCGCTTTTATCAGGAGGAGAGAAATGTCTAACCGCGCTTGCCCTTCTTTTTTCTATTTTTGAAGTGCGCCCCGCGCCGTTTTGCATCCTCGATGAGGTCGATGCCCCTCTCGATGATTCGAACATCGAACGTTTTACAAATGTTTTGCAGCAATACATTGATAAGACGCAGTTTATCGTTGTGACACATAACAAAAAGACGATGTCGATCGCCGATCTTCTTTTAGGTGTTTCCATGGAAGATAAAGGCGTGTCTAAATTATTAACTTTATCTTTTCAAAAAGCAGCACTCGCTCAGAATTCCTAAATTTGCTACACTCTCGCGCTGTGAAATTTGGAGTCACACTATGATTATTGGTATACCTAAAGAAGTTAAAAATCATGAATATCGGGTAGGTGCTACCCCTGGCTTAGTTAGCTTGCTCGTGCAAGCAGGTCACACTGTCTTAGTTCAGACGATGGCTGGCCATCGCATCGGCTTTACCGATGAGATGTATGTACACGCTGGTGCGAAGATTGTGCCAACCGCTGCTGATGTTTACGAAGCAGAGATGGTAGTTAAAGTGAAAGAACCTCAAAAAAGCGAGTTTCCACTTCTTCGAGAAGGGCAAATTCTATTTTGCTTCCTCCACTTGGCTCCGGATCCGGAGCAGCTCAAACACCTCATCGAACGTAAGGTGATTGGGATCGCTTTTGAGACGGTTACAGATCCGGAAGGACGCCTTCCGCTTCTTACTCCGATGAGTGAGGTGGCTGGCCGTATTGCTGTTCAAGCGGGTGCTACCTCGCTTCAAATGGCAAACGGAGGGAAAGGTCTGCTTCTCGGCGGTGTTCCAGGAGTTCCTCCTGCTAAAGTTGTTGTTATCGGCGGAGGTGTCGTTGGTACTCAAGTCGCCCGGATGGCGATGGGCTTTGGAGCAGATGTGACGATATTAGAAAGACGTCTCTCACGTTTGCGCGAGTTAGATGATCTTTACGGTCCACAGCTTAAAACCATTTACTCTACGCCTGTTTCGATTGAAGAAGAAGTGACTGCCGCAGATTTAGTTGTGGGAGCCGTTTTGATTCCAGGGAAAATAACTCCCAAGCTGGTTACAGAGAAAATGATTGCGTCCATGGAAGCCGGCAGTGTCTTTGTCGATGTCGCCATCGACCAAGGGGGATGTTCTGAAACATCTCGCCCCACAACACACTCTGACCCAATCTATGAAGTGCATAATGTCGTCCACTACTGCGTTGCGAATATGCCCGGAGCGTGCGCACGCACTTCAACCCAAGCATTGACAAATGCGATTGCTCCTTATGTTCTCGAGATCGCCGGTAAAGGATATAAACAAGCGATGCGTGATGATAAGGGCTTGCTAGAAGGGTTGAATGTCTGCTGTGGAAAGGTTACAAATGAGCCTGTAGCGCACGATTGTGGATATGACTACCATCCGGCAGAAGAATTTATCTGATGATCGTAGGGATTGACCTAGGGACAACAAATAGCGCCGTCGCCTATTTCGACGGCGCATCAATAAAACATTTCCGTATCCCGCAGCTCAACGCTCATGGAGTGATTGAGCCTCTTTCCTCTCTTCCCTCATTTCTATATTTAGCACAATCTGAAGAGCTGCCATCTAGTGATCACGCAGTCGGGGAGTGGGCGCGGGAACAAGGGGCAAAAGTCCCCACACGCCTTATCCAATCTGCAAAAAGCTGGCTTTCGAACCCGGCAGCCAATAGAAAGGAGAAGATTCTCCCATTCGAAGCGGCTGATGAGGCGCGCCGCCTCACTCCTGTAGAAGCGAGCTCCGCTTATTTGCGGCATATTAAAGAAGCGTGGGAGAAGCATTTTAAAGAACCCCTTGAAGATCAAGAGATTGTTCTCACTGTCCCGGCCTCCTTCGATGAAGTGGCGCGCGCGCTAACTGTTGAGGCAGCTCATCTAGCCGGCATTCCCCGTCTCAACTTACTCGAAGAGCCCCAGGCTGCCTTTTATAACTGGCTGCGTGCACATGAAACGCATTCACTCAAAGAGGGAGAGACGATTTTAGTTTGCGACGTAGGGGGAGGGACAACAGACTTTAGCCTCATCGAGGTGCTCCCATCAGGCAGTTTTCAGCGGATGGCAGTTGGCAAACATCTTCTGCTTGGTGGGGATAATATGGATGCTGCCCTTTGCCACTATATTGAGACTCAGTTGGAAGAGGAATTTGATACGGAACAGTGGCTGGTCGCACGCCATCAAGCCCGCATGGCAAAAGAGGCTATATTAGGAGGGGAGGGGCGCTTTTCTATCTGGATTCCCGGAAAAGGATCACACGTTGTTGGAGGAGGAAAAGGACTTGAAGTAACTGAAGAAGAGGTGTTCTCTATTTTGCTCGAAGGGTTTTTTGGCCTTTATGATTTCGAGAGCGCCCAAAAGTTGACACAAGGGAGTGGGATCCGAAAAATAGGGCTTCCCTATGAGCGTGAACCCTCCATTACCAAACATCTTGCTCACTTTTTACGCCACAGCGCAAAGCCGACCTATGTTCTTTTTAATGGGGGTTCGATGAAACCTGCTCTTTTTCAAGAGCGCATCGTTGCTTCTCTCGACCGTTGGTTTGGAGGAGAGCCAACGCGCGTATTACCTTCAAGCTCCCTCGATCTTGCTGTGGCTTTAGGGGCTGCTTATTATGGAAAAGAGGGGGCGCGTGTGAAAAGCAGCAGCCCCCGCGCTTTTTACCTTGAAATCGACAAAGGACAAGTCGTCACTCTGCTTCCACGTGGAACTGATGCAGGAACAGAACGGACATCACAACATGCCTTTTCCTTGTTGCCAAATACTCCCGTCTCCTTCCAGCTCCTCCATTCTCATACGCGTTTGGGAGATAGAGAGGGAGATGTGCTACCCTTCCAAGAAGATGAGATGACTCCTTTGCCTCCTATACAAACCGTTCTCCGTTTTGGGGCGAATCAATCAGACCGGATCCCTGTAAAGCTAACGATAAAGTTGACTGATATCGGCACACTTGAGCTGTGGCTTCAATCCGAGCAGTCCGAGCACCGTTGGAAATTAGAATTCCAATTAAGCGGCTACACACAAGAAGAGAATTTGAAAGATGAGACATTTGATGTTACCTATTTAGAACCTGCTAAAGAAGCTCTACTTGAAGCCTTTGCGGTAGGCAACGGGGCAAAACTCAAGGCGTTAATGCCAACGTTGGAAAACATGCTTGAAAGTCCACGGACTCAGTGGTCACCTAGCATTTTGCGCGGCCTTTTTGAACCGCTTCTCGCTCAATCGGAAAAAAGAACCCTGTCAAGCAGTTATGCAGCGCGTTTTTGGAATTTATCGGGATTTTTGCTTCGCCCGGGACGCGGTGTTCCGCTTGATGACTTTCGGATCAAACAGCTGTGGAAGATTCTGTTGCTCGATGCTAAAAATTCAGTCGATGAAGAAGTGCAGATTCAAAAGTGGATTTGCTATCGAAGAATTGCAGCAGGGCTCACTAAAGGGCAGCAAATGCAGATTTACAGCGAGCTTTTCCCTCTTGTCTATGACAAGAAGAAACGCCGCCTCATCGTCAAGCGCAAAGGGGGGTATGCGTATGCTGAGCAACTCCGTGCCCTTGCCTCGCTCGAGCTAATCGAGACTTCATTAAAGGAGAAGTTAGGTGAAGCGCTCGTTGAGAGGATTGTCAGCGGGCAGGGAGAGCCATGCGATTTTTGGGCGCTTGGCAGATTAGGTGCGCGTCAGTTGCTCTATGGGTCGGTGGGCAATGTAGTCTCTCCCAAAATCTGCGAAGAGTGGGTAGAGCGATTGATGAAGATTTCCGAGCCTGAGCTCGCATTTCCTCTCGCTTTGATGGGGCGGAAAACCGATTGTCGCGAGGTGAATCTTTCCTCGGTTACTGTTGAAGAAATAAAATTTTATCTCGAAAAGCATTCAAAGGAAGATTTGGAATTGCTAACTCAAGAACGCGAATTGACCCTCCACGAACAGGAAAGATGCTTTGGGGACTCCCTTCCAAGCGGTCTGCAGTTATTATCGTGACGAGATTCTTCTGTTGAGATATAATACCAACCAAAAATCTAACAATTTTATTCAATATGAACTCAAAATATTTTCGTAATATCGCCATTATTGCCCACATTGACCATGGGAAAACAACACTTTTAGACGCCCTCCTAAAGCAGTCAAACCTATTCAGGGAGAATGAAGAAACCCCCGAAAGGATGATGGATTCTTATGACCAAGAGAAGGAGCGGGGCATCACGATCTTTGCCAAGCATACAAGCCTTCCCTACAAAGATTATGTGATCAATTTTATCGACACGCCCGGCCACTCCGATTTTTCTGGAGAAGTCGAGCGGGTGCTCGGCATGGTCAGTTCGGTTCTGTTGCTGATCGATGCGCAGGATGGACCGATGCCACAAACCCGATTTGTTCTTTCAAAAGCTCTAAAAATGGGGTTAAAACCGATCGTTGTGATCAACAAAGTCGACCGTCCCCATGCCAATCCAGACCGCGCTCTCGATCTTACCTTCGACCTATTTGTGGAATTGGGTGCTAACAATGAGCAGCTTGACTTTCGCTATTGCTATGCATCTGCGATTCAAGGATATGCCTTTGAGCATATCGGTGATGAACAAAAAGATATGAGCCCTCTTTTCGAGCTCATTCTTGAAGCCGTTGAGCCTCCATTCGACGATCCGACAGCTCCCTTTTTGATGCAGGCAATGACGATTGATTACGACCAGTTTGTCGGGCGTCAGGCAACGGGCCGCATTCTGGGGGGTAAAGTTGTCAAAGGGCAGAAAGTTCTTTGGAATGAAAAACCGGCTACAATCACACGTATTGAAGGGTATCGCGGTATCAAGAAAGTGGAATTTGAAGAGGCGATTGCAGGGGATATTGTGAGCTTGTCGGGGATTCCTGATGTGATGCTCGGCGATACACTATGCGATCCAGAGCATCCTGTTCAGCTGCCCGGCATTCGTATCGATGAGCCAACGATGTCGATCAATATCATGATCAACAATGGCCCTTTTGCTGGGCAAGATGGTAAAAATGTCACATTCACCAAGATCAAAGAGCGTCTTTTAAAAGAGAAACGTTCCAATATCTCATTGCGGATCGAGGAGGGACAGGAAGATATGACGGTATGCGGCCGTGGTGAGCTGCAACTTTCTGTCTTGCTCGAAGCGATGCGCCGTGAGGGGATCGAGATGACCGTTTCACAGCCTCGTGTCCTGACAAAAGAGATTCAGGGGCATAAATGCGAGCCGGTCGAACGGGTCTATATCGAGACACCTGAAGAGTATTCGGGGAGTGTGATCGAGGAACTTTCGAAGCGAAAGGGGGAAATGCAACAGCTCCGGACAGATGAAAACGGGATCACACATATGGAATTTTTAGTCCCAACGCGGGGCATTATGGGCTATCGCAATGAGTTTCTAACAGTGACTCGTGGGCTTGGGATTTTGACATCGCTTTTTGAGGCTTTTCAGCCGTGGAAGGGGGAGATCCCAAAACGTGCTAAAGGAGCGTTGATCTCGATCAACCAAGGAATGGCCACGGCCTATTCAATCGGGCAGATCCAAAAAAGAGGGGTGCTCTTTGTCAGCCCTGGGGACAATGTCTATGAGGGGATGATTGTTGGAGAGCACAGCCGTGACAACGATTTAGTCGTCAATGTTGCAAAGGGCAAGCAGCTGACAAACGTGCGTGCTGCGGGCTCTGACGAAAATATTTTGATCACGCCGGCGAGAAAGTTGACCCTTGAGCAGGCGATTGACTTTATCGAAGAGGATGAGCTGATCGAGATCACACCTAAATTCTTAAGGTTACGAAAAAAATATCTCAAAGAGGTGGACCGAAAGAGGAAGGGATGAACCTAGATCAATTTTTGCACCCCGAATATTATAAGATAGCTATCCAGCTTGCCATTATCGCTGTGGCAGCTTGGTTTTTAGTTCGCTTAGTGAAGCGGATCGAGGTGAATAAAAAGTCGAAGCAAATCGCCCTTGTTTTACGAGGTTTAATCTTGATTTCCAGTCTGTTAGTGGCATTGCAGACGGTTGGGGTGAGTATTTCAGCTGTTTTGGCTTTTGGGGGAATCGGAGGTATCGCAATCGGTTTTGCTGCAAAAGACATTCTGGCGAACTTTTTGGGGGGATTTACCGTCTACTTTGACCGTCCTTTTACCGAAGGAGATTGGATCCGCTCGCCTGATCGGGAGATCGAGGGGATTGTCGAGCACATTGGGTGGCGCCACACACGGATTCGGACTTTAGATAAGCGCCCTCTATATGTTCCCAACTCGCTTTTTACAACGATCACGATCGAAAATCCTTCACGGATGTCGCACCGAAAAATCAAAGAGACGATCGGCGTGCGCTATAGCGATTTCGATCAGCTTGAAGTGATCTTAGCTGAGATTCGTGAAATGTTAAATGCTCATCCTGAGGTTGATACAAGGCAAACAATTCTCGTGCATCTCAATCAATTTGGTTCTTCTTCTCTCGATATTCTTGTGAGTGCGTATACAAAAACGACGCAATTACAAGCCTTCATGGCGATAAAAGAGGATGTCTTGATGAAAATTCACGCGATCATCACATCCCATAACGCTGAGATCGCCTTTCCAACAACCACATTCTATCTTCCTAATGTTGAAGAAAATCCTTTGGTGAAGAGTAACTAATAACCTGAACTTTGGGTTTTTCTCGCTCATCTTCAGGGAGTTTGCTTGCACCTCTTGTGCTTTTCGACCTTGTAAAGGGGCTTTGGCCATTCACTTCGGCCGAAAATCCCAAGATTTGCAGCGCAAACTCTTCTGAATCTGAGCGAGAAAAACCCAAAGTTCAGGTTATACCATGTAAGTGCTATCCTGATTTCCAGTCGTGTATGTATTGACTTGAAATTCACTGCCGAATTTAGCGCCCGTCGCATTGAATATTTGCCCAAAGACTCCATAGCCGGCTCCATCCTGCCCGTTGCATTGCCAAGAGACAACAAAATTGCCACTGCTTAAAGCGGTAACCGATGGAAAGTATTGAGTTCCATTCGTGTATGTATTGACTTGAAATTCTCCTCCAATCTTTTTTTGTGCAAATACTCGCGGAAAACATGCACTCAGGCCCACTATGAATGGAAGCGGATGTTTAGTAACGAGGGAACAGGTTATCCCACTCACAAGATCAGGAAAACAAGAATTACGCATGAAATGATGCCAGATGCGGCCGGTTTTCTCATCCGTTAGAGAGTTTATTTCGAGTCTCTGTAAGCTGGTAAATTGAATAGGAGTTAAAAAAGCGGCTGCTCCTTCAGAAAAGTGGGCAATAGACATAGCGTTCTCATCTATCTTAATATTGCGGATCTAAGCTATAGAAAAATTGTTTTTAGTTCCAGGCCTTTCAACACAGTTTGATATCGGGACTCATTCCTTGCCTGCAAATTTAGTGTTTACGTGGAGTTGAAGATACAGGTCTATAACTGCATCGAAGAACGCAGAGCAAGCCATAGTGCCGTTATTTGAAAAAACATTCCAGCATGCAAACGGATGATTTTCCAGTTTCCTATCTAATTTTTCTTCAGTTGTTTGTACAAAAATTGAGAGAATCTGTTTTGCCGTTTCTTTTTTATCTGCATCAAAAATGACAAGTAGTAAACAAGCTTCCATAAGCGGCCAGGAAAGATCCCATGTCGACCAGCCTGATGGGTGGGGAATTTTTGGAATTGAAGAGCTTATTGCTGTGACGGCATGTTTTTTTTGTTCCTGGATTGCTTTTGCTAATAGGTGTGTAATATATTCATCGCCTAAATAAGAGGATTCCTTTGAGGCTACAATTTCATTTGAAAATTGCTTTAGAGCTTCAAAAATAGGCCCTGTAGGGTTCTTATCGAGTTCTTCCAAAAGCTCTGATAGGCCTCCATAATTAGTGAGATCATGCATCTCTTTTAAACAAGCTATGATAGCCGGGATATTTTTTTCTTGTTCTTTAGCTAAGAGAAGGGCGAGTCTGGCTGGTGATCCAATATCATCATTCTCCTTGAGCCCTTGAGCAATACGTTGCCAATTGGAGAGATCTTCAACTTGTGCAGTCCCGGCAGTAGGCCCTGGGCCAGAAATTTGTGATGTCATAATTGTCTCCGTGAAATTTTTAATTAAAATTATAGCAAAAGAAGCATTTATTTAAGAGGTAGCTGTTCTCTGCCTTGAGCCCTATGCTCAACACGCCTAAGAAAATGTGAGATATGTTTAGACATTTTAAAGATATAAGTGTGAAGTGGGTCCCTTCCTTAGGACCAAAATCACCAAAACCTAAGCTAACATCCTTTGATAAATGGTATTAATAATATCAGTTTCAGCTTCCACAGAATACCTTTCCTGAATATTTGAAAGATGACGGAGATGCGAATTAACCGAGCTGTTTTAAAAGGGCTTGATAGACTTCCTCTACCTCGATTTGCTTCATGCATTTGAAATCGATCGGGCAGGTGCGCTTGTAGCAGGGGGAGCAGCTGACATGCTTGTGAATCACCTCACCGTGCTGATAGGGCCCTGTCGCGATTTCATTTGTCGATCCAAAGAGCGAGACGAGCGGTATTTTAAGGGCGGCTGCGATATGCATCGGTCCGCTATCATTGGTTAAAAAGACAGAACATTGTTGGATCAAAGCCATTAACTCGCGAAGCGTCGTCTTGCCGGCTAAATTGATCACACGAGGGTTCGTTCCTTCGCAAATCGAACGAACAAGGGGTGCACCTTCCCGATCGCCAAAGCAGACGATGTAGTGGTTGCGATTTTCCAGAAGTTTTTCGATAACAGCTCGAAAGCGCTCAGGGAGCCAACATTTCGCCGAACCGTAGGCCGCACCGGGGTTAATTCCGATTACTTTACTCCCTTTTGGCACGTGTTGTTGTTCTAAAAGGAGTAATGCCGCCTCTTTTTCCTCTTCTGTGACAAAAAGTTCGGGCTTTGTCTCCGAAAGAGGAATGCCAAGAGGTTCGAGCAGCCGCTTATATGTTGTGACGAGATGCTCTTCCCCTCTCTCTTTTGGAAAGGGGAGGGATTTGGTAAGCAGAAAGGTGCGCCAATCGCATTTAAAGCCGATACGTTCTTTGACTTTTCCCGCGCCAAAACCACCATGCTGAGGAAAATGAGTTTGGCAGCAGGATGCCAAGATCGTATTTTCCCTGTCTCAATCTCGCGATTAGGTCGCGCGTATCTTGCCTGCGCAAAAATTCATTTGGCTTTGTGAAGGTGAAGATTTCATTCAGATGCGGATTGCCTAGCAGAAGTGACCCTACTGCACCTTGGCACATCGCAGTGATGGAGGCTTCCGGCCATTTTTTCCGCAGATCGGTGATGATCGGCGTTGCCATCACAGCATCTCCGAGCCAGTTCGGCATCCGGATGAGTATATTATCATATTTTTTTTGCATAAGCGTACTATTTTAAAGTTATTTTCCTTTATTCGCATTTGAATTATACAAAGTTCGAGGGGAATAGCTCAGGAGTCTTTAGACTGTGGCAGCAAATACATATACAGAAGAGGAGTTTAAAAAAGTTCTTAAAACGCTCTTTGCTGAGAAGAAACGGGTAAAAGAGCTGCAAAAACGCCTCGATGAAAAAGGGATCTATAAAAAATTCCAAACAAAGCTTTCCGATATCCATAAGCACTCCATCACCGATGAATACGCAACGCTTAAAAACGCCTATGCAGAAAAAGAAAAAGAGAATGCTGATCTAAAAAGCAAGTTAGACAAAGTTCGTCCGGCGATCAAAAAAATGGTCGAGGAGTTAAAAGCGGCACGACTTAAAAGCCAAGAGTCTGAATGTGATGAGGTTTCGAAAGAGCAGCTCGTAAAGGCTTTGGAAGAGCTGGAACGGACAAAAGCTCAAGTTGAGGCGGAAAGAAGCCATCTTGTCGAACGCATGGCGGAAACGTTAAGTACAGTACAGAGACAGAGCGAGATTATTAAAGAGCTGCAGGAGGGTCTCTTCGAGACACAGAAGCAGTATGAAGGTCAGATAGAAAGCCTAAAAGGGGAGTTTGAAAAGGAAAATAGTGATCTTAAAGTTAGCTTAGCGCTTGCCTACGAAGAGGTTGAACGCAAAAATGCTATTGCAGAAAAGGGGGATTATCTCTCTCTGCAACAGGCGGTGGAGGAGATCTCAGCTGAGCGCGACCACGCTGTGCAAAGGCTCGAGGAAAACGAGAAGATAATTGAAAAAAGCTACGCGAAAATGCGTGAGCTTTCTGCACGCCATGCTGAGATGCTTTCGACAGTCGATGAGAAACTACAGCTGGAAAAAGAGTTGGCCGCTGCGTATACTTCCTTGCAAAACACTAAACTAGTGTGCGAAGAGCGGGAAGCTGAGATTCGCAAGGCGCAGCATCATTTGGCAAAAAAAGTTAAAGAGACCACAATTATGCGCGATCTTTCGGATCGGCAGAATGCGCAGATTGCAGAACTGAAAAGTCAGATTGCCAAGCAGCACAACGAGCTAGAGCAGATACACAACAACTTGAATATGCGACAGGTGCATGAAGAAAAAATGCACATAATGGCAAAAGAGAGGGCCCAATCTGCTGAAGCGCTTGCTAAGGAATGGCAAGAAAAGTTCTTGAGTTTGCAGCAAGAATGGCAAGATGAAAAAGCCGAACTGGTTGAATTGCGGCAGCTGCGGGAAGAGTATGGCGAAATGGCGGCCACAGTTGCTAGTTTAAAGAATATTCTAGGAAGACGTGAAGAAGGATAAGCTTATTTTAGGCATCGATCCTGGAACCCAAGTCACGGGTTTTGGGCTCATCAGGGTTGATGCAGGGCGTCACTTTTCTGTCGTAGATTTTGGATGCATTCGTCCCCCTGCTTCCAAACCGCTCTCTCAAAGATACCGCATCATTTATGAGGGGGTCGAAAGCTTGCTCGAGCGGTATCAGCCTGACGCCCTTTCTATAGAAACTCAGTATATCCATAAAAATCCCCAAAGCGGGATCAAACTTGGGATGGCGCGAGGCGTTGTCGTTTTAGCAGCGAGTTTGCGGGAAATTCCGATTTTCGAATATGCTCCAACGCGAGCAAAACGGGCTGTTGTCGGGAACGGCAAAGCGAGTAAACTGCAGGTGCAAATGATGACTCAGAGGCTCTTGCGTCTTGCTGTTCCCCCTCAGCCAGAAGATGCTGCTGACGCCCTTGCGTTGGCAATTTGCCATGGCCAATCCTTTGGGAGCGAAAAATGTATGCCTATATAAAAGGAGAGCTTGTCGAGGCGACTCCTGTAGATGCGATTGTAGATGTTCAGGGTGTGGGATATCATCTTCATATCCCTGTCAGTGATTATGGAAAACTTCCTCAGATAGGAGAAGCTGTTCTTCTATATACCTCCTTTGTTGTACGGGAGCTATCGCAAACCCTTTACGGCTTTCTCGCAAGAGAGGCGCGCGATCTTTTTGAGGAGTTGATTGCTATCTCGGGAATTGGCCCTAAAACAGGGGTTGGCATTATCGGTCATATTACCCTTGAAGAGCTCCAAGAGGCGGTTCGCATGCATGATGTGTCTCGCTTTGCCAAAGTTCCGGGGATTGGCAAGAAAACCGCTGAACGCCTCTTAATTGAGCTGCAAGGGAAGCTGAAAATACGTGCCGTTCCGCAACAGGCTCAATCAAAGGGGCATTTAAGCGATGCGCTTCAAGCGTTGATACAGCTCGGCTATACCCAAAGTGCAGCCGAGAAAGCGATCAAAAAAGCTGCCGATTCCCTCAGCTCTGACTGCGACTTATCGACCCTCATTACAACTGCTCTGAAAATTCATTAGTATTTTAATAAACAACAGTATAATATAATCCTTTTTAAGAAATTTTTAGGAGTATTCATATTATGACAAAAGAACAGACCCTTTCGATTATTAAACCAGATGCTGTTAGTAAAAATCTAATCGGTGAAATCCTTGCACGTTTTGAAAAAGCAGGCCTTAAAGTTGTTGCTGCTAAGATGCTTCATATGTCAAAAGAACAAGGGCAAGAGTTTTATGCTGTTCATAGCGCGCGTCCCTTTTACAATGATCTTGTTTCCTTCATCAGTTCAGGGCCGGTTTTAGTTTCTGTATTGGAAGGCGAAGGTGCGATTTTGAAAAACCGTGATATCATGGGGGCGACCAATCCTGCAGATGCAGCGCCTGGGACAATTCGTGCAGATTTTGCTGAGTCAATCGACAAAAACGCTGTGCATGGTTCTGATGGGCCTGATACAGCGCGTGTTGAGATCGAGTTTTTCTTCAAGCCACAAGAGATCAACAGCCGTTAATGCTGATAATCGATAATTTCGATTCATTTACATACAACATTGTACAAGCGTTGCAGGTGTTAGGACAAAAAGTTGAGGTGATCCGCAACCGAGACTTAAGTGTAGACGCTATATTAGCTAAAAAACCTAAGGCGCTTGTCATCGGTCCAGGTCCCGGCTCTCCTGAGAGAGCCGGGGTCTCCAAAGAACTCATTCAGAAGGCCTCTTTTCCTGTTTTGGGCATCTGCTTAGGGCATCAAGCAATTGGTGAAGTGTTCGGTGCAAGCGTTGTCCGGGCGCAGGAAGTGAAACATGGTAAAACCTCTCCTATTCACCACGATGGTTCTCTTCTTTTTGAGGGGCTTTCAAATCCTTTCAATGCGGCGCGCTACCACTCTCTTATCTTAGAAGATCTTCCCGATATATTGAGTCAGATTGCCTGGACAGAAACAGGAGAAGTGATGGGGATTTGCCATAAAAGCGCCCCCATCTATGGTGTGCAGTTTCATCCCGATTCGATTGCAACCCCTGAAGGTTTAAAAATTTTCCAAAACTTTATCCGGCAAATATCGTATTCCCTTTAAGTGCTTTGGCAGCGCGGGCAACGTGTTTGCCATGGTGATGGGCCGCTTCTAATTTATCATCAGTGATGCCTGTTTGCTCCATATTGAGTCCCATCGTGCGGCCGTAAGGTCCCCACTGAATTCCGGCAACCGGATATCCTGGAGTGTTCTTTGGAAGGGGGATCATAATAAGCCCGAGCTCCACTAAGTTGTTCATCATTGACAATAGAGTCAATTCGCACCCTCCTCCGGCGCTTCCAAACCCTCCGCCGGTGGCAAATACGGCGCCTACCTTGCCGTTCATCTTGTCTTTCATCCATAGTCGGCTGCATACTTCGTCGATGAATTTTTTCATACGCCAATCCATGCTTCCCATATGGACCGGGCTGCCAAGAATAAGGGCATGTGCGTTTTCAACATCTTCAATGGCTGTCTCTGGGGCCTCCTTTATGACAACCTCGACCTTTTCTACTTCCCGAGCTCCCTCAGCGATTGATTCGGCCATTTTTTTTGTATTTCCCCACTGCGTTGCGTATACGATCAAAACCTTAGTCATGGTATTTTCACCTCCCAAAAATGTGTGCAAATTATTGATTTATTCTTTACATTATACTTTTGTCAATTAAATTATTGGAGTTATAGCGATGTTGTCCATTTTTAGAGCTCCAGCGAGTCTCACTGCAGCAGATTCGACATCCGTAGCGGATCTCGATATTCAAAAAATTGCCGATGTTTTTGCGCTGAGTGTAGAAGAGCGGTTAGACCATCTCTGTTTTGAACATGTTTATACTCTTTGTAAAAGAGGTGAGTGGCAACGTGTATTGCCACATTTTCAAATGGTTGCGCAACTTGTGGACAAATCAGGACGTTCTTTACTTCAACGTTCTATAGATGATAAGAACTCCAATTTACGAACGCGTTTTGTCAAAGAATTTAGTGAGCGTTCGATCGAGTATTCATTAAGTGCTCAGAAGAGCGGACATGCAAAGAGTTTAAATAAAGTAGGCTGTTCTCTAAGAGAACTAGAAAGGTTCTCAGAAGCATTGGCAAAACATGAGGAGGCTTTACAAGTAAGCGAGAATAATCAAGAAGATGTTGCAAAATGCAAAGTCAGCATGGGGAACACTCTTACTAATCTGGGAAAGTTTTCAGATGGGATGGAAAAATATGAAGAGGCTCTTCAGATTTATGAAAAAATCTTTGGTGCAGAACATCCAGAGGTTGCGAATTGCTTATGCAGAATGGGTATTTCTCTTAGGAGATATGGCAGAAATGCTGACGCGATGAATAAGTTTGAAGCGGCGTTTCTAATCTATAAAAAAGAGTACGGTGAAGAACACCCTAAAGCGGCTAGGTGCTTATGCAATATAGGCATTATTCTTGAAGAAGAAGGGAAATATGACAAAACATTAGAGAAGTTTGAAGAGGTTCTTCAGATCTATGTAAAAGAATATGGTGAGAAACATCCAAAAGTCGCTAATTGCTTATGCAATATAGGTATGACTCTTGATAAAAAAGGGAAATACGTAGAAGCGCTAGAGAAATTTGAAAAAGCTCATAGAATCTATTTGAATGACTATGGTGAGGAAAACTACGAGGTAGGTGATTGCTTATTCAACGAGGGAAGAGCTCACCTTCATTTGGGCAAAAATGTTAATGCGCTAGTGAAGTTTAAAGAGGCTCATGGAATTTTTTTAAAGGTCTATGGTGAAGTACATAGTCAGGTTGCTGATTGTCTCATCAGCATGGGACGATCTCTTAGTCGTCAAGGTAGAGAGGTCGAAGCAAAAGAGAAATTTAAAGAAGCACTTCAGATCTATATAAAAATTTATGGGGAAGAACATCCCGATGTTGCGGGCTGCTTACTCAATATTGGCTTTTTTCTCGACGAACAAGAGGATTATGAGGAAGCGTTAGAGACTTATGAAGGAGCCTATCAAATTTATTTAAAAGCCTATGGTGAAGAACATCCTGATAGTGGTGATTGTATTTTCAATATTGGAATATCTCTTCGTCATCAACGCAAATATGGCAAAGCATTAGAGAAGTTTGAAGCGGCGTGGCGGATTTATGTAAAAATCTATAGTGAAGATCATCCTAGAGTGGCTGAATGTTTGATTAACAGTGGACGCTCTTTTCTTTTTCAAGGCAATTATGACGAAGCATTAGAGAAGTTTGAAGAGGCGCATCGGGTCTGTGTAAAAGTCTATGGTGAAGACCATCCTAAAGTAGCGTATTGTTTATTCAACATAGGTATATCTCGAGCAAGACAAAGCAAAAATGTTGAAGCAATAGAGAAGTTTGAAGAGGCAATAGAGGTCTATGATAAATTCTACGGTGAATATCATTCTGAAGTAGCGGATTGTTTTTTCAACATAGGTTTATCTCTAGCAAGTCAAGGCAAAAATGTTGAAGCAATAGAGAAGTTTGAAGAGGCGCTAAAGATTTATGGAGATGCTGATAACGAAGACTCTAATATTGCGAATTGCTATTTCTGTATAGGTGCGTCTCTTGAGACACAAGGCAGGTATGCCGAAGCTAAAGAGAAGCTTGAACAAGCTTTAGAAATCTATGCAAAAACGTATGGAGAAGAAAGTCGAATCACTATGCAATGCTGGGTTAGACTTCAGGGGTTGCAGTCAAACTGTGTTATAATTTGATTTTCAATCTATCTACATTTTAAAGTCTGCCCCAAGATACGTATGACGAGCCTCTTCATTATGAATTAAGGCATCAACTGTTCCCGAAAGAAAGACTTTTCCTTCTCGTATTAGATAGCTCCGGTCGACAATCGAAAAAATTTCGCGAGCGTTATGATCAGTGATCAAAACGCTGATTTTCTTTTTTGAAAGCAGCCGGATTAAATGTTGAACATCATTGATCGCAATCGGGTCGATATTGGCAAACGGCTCGTCCAGCAGGAGGAAAGAGGGGTTTGTGACAAGGGCGCGTGTGATTTCGAGCCGCCGTCTTTCGCCTCCGGAAAGACCGGAGGCTTTCTTTTTAGCAAGGCTTGCCAAATTGAGTTCATCCATGAGCTCGTTTAAGCGATGCAAGCGCTCATATTTGCTGATCGGCAGTGTCTCAAGAATGCAGGAGATATTCTCTTCGACGGTCAAATTGCGGAAGACAGAAGGCTCTTGGGCGAGGTAACCCATTCCCATTTTAGCTCTTTTGTCGATCGGCCTTTTAGTGACATCGACACCCTTGAAAAGGATCGTCCCCTTATCAGGGCGAATCAGTCCCATCGTCATGTAGAACGCGGTTGTTTTCCCCGCCCCGTTTGGTCCGAGCAATCCGACGATTTCCCCTTCCTGAACGGTAAAAGAGAGGCCTGAAACCACTTGGCGGTCGCCATAGGTTTTCTCAAGGTTTTGCACTTCTAATATCGGGGCCTCTTTTACCATTTAAAACGCTCCTTCAGTTTCATGAGTTCTTCTTGGCCGAAGACAAAATTCACATCTCCTACCCCTTGAACAGAATCCCTTTGTGTTTTCGGATCTCTTTTAGCTCGCACAGAAGGTGCCGAGAGTTGCATATTGCGCAATTTGTCATAGAAAAGGACGCGGTTTCCTTTTCCTTCGAGCAGCATCTGCTGGGTTTGAGGATAATACGTCACAAAGTCCGCTAAAGCGTATTGCTCTTTTTCTTGATTGATCAGTTGAACATTGTCGCTCAGGATCACCTTTGTCGCTTTGAACTCTTCATTGTATTCCACGAGTGCGTGATCGGCAAAGACTTCGCCGATTTCTCCATTGAAAACGACTTGAGGGATTCCCTCGAAAGTACCGGTCATTTGCGTATGATCGAGAAAAACCGATTCGCAAAAGAGGCGCCCTCCATCGGGTAGTGTGACGATCACGTTACGCGTGAGTTCAACCCAGGGAAAGTCGATGCGGGTCGATCCTGACTCATCGCGTGTCAAAGTAGCCCGCTCTGCCTCTACCCGTCCCATCGCATTTTCGAGGATGACCTCTCCGATCAGTTTGATCGTATTGCCGTCATATCGCATATCGTTCGACTCGATGACGGTTTCCGTCGCCCAAATGGAGAGGGGAAAAAGGAGGAAAAGAAGCCAAAACCTCATAACAGCTCCTCATTGACTTTTGCGCGGAAGCGATGTGCAGAAAAGTCAAGTTGCTTACCTTTAATTGTAAATTCGACAGTTTCCGCTTCGCCTTCCATTAGAGGAGAGAGGCCGACAATCGACTGAACCGGTTCATGCCCTTCTATCCGAAATCTCCAAATATGTGCGTCTTCTGCCACAAAAAGTTGCGTATTATAATTGTAAGTCGCATTTTCGGCCTTCATGTAGCGGATGAGCTGCATCGGCTGTTCTTTCTCAAAGTAGAGCTTTTCCTGCATGATGCAGTGCACGCCTGAAAGCTGTTCAACGACTTCAATTTGGCCGTTTTGATGGAAAAAAAAGAGCTCTGAGTCGTCGCTTTCAATGCGGTAATAGAGAGGGGTATCGCCTTCCTGATACCAAATTTCTTTGCAGACACCTTCTCTCAGTTGCTCTGAGTAGGAGATCATCGGTTTTTCAGTGGGTGAACTGCTTGCGAGGAGTTGCCGATAGATTTCTACGTCCTGATCTGAAACATGCCAAATAGCGGCTCCTAAGAGGAGCGATCCCGTTAGAAGAACAGCAGATATCAGCATGAATGGTTTCGTGTACATGGCGCAATCATAACGTTTTTCCGGGAAATACACTAAGAATTTTTCTTTAAGAAATAATAGTCAAAAAAAATAGGCGTAATTTAATGGGTTTTTTATATCAATTGTATAAATAAAAAATTCGATTAAAATATCTAATAAGTCTACTCCAAGAAACAGTTGTTTTTCCGAGAATTTTGTTCGTCGTTGCTTTAGAAAAAACAGCTGAGGATTTCTTACCAAAATTCGGGGTTTCTAAATTCACTTGCCCTTGTTAGTCTGAAAGGCGAAGATGCAAAATGACTTGGAAAACATTATGACAGCCATAAAATCAATCGAAGACAAAGTGTATGCCAGAACTGCCTGATGTAGAAGTGTTTGCTGGGCATCTCAAGCAGAAAGCGCTTCGGCAGCCTATTCAATCCATAGAGATCAAACCGGCAAAAATTCTCAAAAAAATAACACACGCCCAGCTAGTAAAAGAGCTGAAAAACAGCAGTTTTCGTTCTGTAAAGAGAGTGGGGAAATATCTTTTTCTCCAGTATACTAAAGAAAGATACTTGGTTCTCCATTTTGGTATGACAGGTTTTGTCTATGTCTTTAAAGGAGAAAATCCTTTTGCAAACCATACACGTGCACTTTTTAGCTTTAAAGAAAAGAAGCTCGCCTATGTGAGCCAACGGATGCTCGGATTTATATCGATCACCGATTCGATTGAAGAATATACAAAAAAGCTCGGTCCTGACGCTTTAAAAATTTCAAAATCAGAGTTTTGTGAGTTATTTTCACGTGGAACGCTTAAATCGATTTTGATGAATCAGCGTAAGCTCTCTGGAATTGGGAATGTCTATTGCGATGAAATCCTATTTCAAGGGAGGTTTTCTCCGAATAAACAGGCGAATTCTCTTTCTAACGAAGAGATAGGCCATCTGTATATGAGTATGAAAAGGGTATTAAAAAGAGCGATAGAAGCGAAGGCGAATCGGTCTCATATGCCCGCAAGTTGGTTGATCCATGCCCGCAGGAAGGGGGAGCCTTGTCCGCGATGCAAGACGCCCATTCGTCAGATCAAATCTGCTGAAAGAAGCACCTACTATTGTCCCAAATGTCAGAGATAGATATCACCTGCCGTTATGATGTATTTCATTTTTAGTGTTTTATATTTTAGCTTTAAGGTTGCATCGTAGAATTTTACACGATCTTAATTTTTTTGTGGCTTTAAGCTAGTGCTTTATGTTAGAGCTATTGTCCGACAATTAACAATAACGAGGAAATATTATGTCTTCAGCAGTTACAGGAGTACCAAACTCATTAGAAGCACGCTCTTTGAATCAAACTGGGCGTTCGGGTGCATTAGAGAACCGAAACGTTGTAGAGGCTAGCAACACATGTTCTAAATCAAAATGGCTTTCGATAGCTCTCCTTGTTGTTGGAGTTGCTGTAGCAGCAGTTGGTGTGACCGGTTTCTTCGCTTATCAAGGTATGCTGCCTGCCGCATTAGCAAAGCTGAACGTTCTTGGTGCAATAGGTCAGATTGGATCAATTGCAATGATGGCTGGTGGTGGATTTTTGGCTCTAACCAATGTAATTCTTTTAATCCGAAATAAAAACACAGAGAAGTCTAGAGATCAAACTCAACAAGAACTTAGATCTAGAGAGAGAAGGTATCAGGATGCGCCCCCTTCGCGCCCAGTACCCCCTGCTCCAAAATCTGAAGGGAATACTAGGGTTCAAACTGGTACTCCAAGAACAGTGACAAGGGAAAATCCATTGAAGAGCGACTCAAATATCACCTATATAGGCTCGAGTGAGCAACCTCTAGATTTGCAAGGGATTCGAGCGCAACTAGGTGAACTTTCAAGTGATGTAAAGGTAGATACATTAGTTATTTATGGAAGAAATGTCCAGCTCAAAGAAGATCCGGGAATTGTTCAATTGAATCCTAAGAAAATCATTTTAGTGGGCGCGCAACTCGTTGAAGGTCAGCTGGATAATATTTTGGCGTCTAAAAAAGAGTGGTTCTCATTACCTAGTAAAATAAATGGAACTTTAATACAACCAGTCGAGATCGGATCTGTTGAAGATGCCATTGCAATTAAACGTCCTTCTAGAGGAGGTACCTTTAATAGAGCTCGTTTCCATATGGTTTATTATGTAAGAACAGAGTAAACGCCGTTTAAAGTCGCAGTAGAAATCTACTGCGGCTTTGCATTATTTGCTTCAAGTGCTTCATAGATGCGGAGCCAGCTATCGACAAGCTTGGGAAGTTCCGAGAAAGGGATAACAGAAGCTGCATCGCTCATTGCCGACATAGGATCTGGATGCGATTCTGCAAAGATTCCATTACAACCGGCTGCGATAGCAGCTCGCGAAAGCGCCGGAATAAACTCACGGTTGCCCCCGGAACGATCACCCATCCCACCTGGCAACTGAACCGAATGCGTAGCATCATAAAGAACCGGATAGCCAAACTCCTTCATAATCGGAATTGCCCGCATGTCGCTGACCAGATTGTTATAACCAAAAGAGGTGCCCCGATCCGTAAGGAGGATCTTGTTGTTTCCTGTTGCAACAATCTTATCCACAACATTTTTCATATCCCAAGGCGCCATGAATTGCCCCTTTTTCACATTAATCATCGCACCTGTCTTTCCTGCAGCCACGAGCAAGTCCGTTTGCCGGCACAAAAAAGCAGGGATTTGGATCACATCGCACACTTCCGCAGCTTCACGCGCCTCCTCAGGGGAATGCACATCAGTGAAAACTGGAACCGAAAACTCCTTGCTGACTTTTTCCAAAATCTTCAAACCTTCCTCAATCCCGGGACCGCGAAAAGAATGAATCGATGAGCGATTGGCTTTGTCATAACTCGCTTTAAAAAGAAAAGGGATTCCCTTCTTCTCAAACAATGAAACCAAAAATTCAGCACATTTCAAAGCATGCTCTTCACTTTCAATAACGCAAGGACCCGAAACAACAAAAAACCTATCTATATCAAACATACAACTTCCCCATGAGGGTTTGAAAATTTTTTTAGAATATCTTTAGTATTGATTCCCAGAGGGATAGTATCCGCTACTTCAGCTAAAGGAGCAAGCACAAAAAGGCGTTCATGCCACCTTGGATGAGGAACCACAAGATTTCCCGAATAATGTATCACATCTCCGAAAAAAAGAAGATCAATATCAATTAACCGAGGAGCATTCCTAGGTTTAGGCATTTTTCCCAAAAAATTTTCCAACTCCTGCAACTTTTCCCAAAGAGTTGCCAAAGAGAGAGAACAACGAAACCGGCAAACACAATTTACAAAAGGATCCAAAGCCTCAGAAGAGACAGGTGACGTCAAATAAAATTTAGAGCAAATAAGATCAAAAACTCCCTCAATCAACCCCATCTCCCTCACAGCCCGCTCCAAAACTGCACGGCTCCCTTCAAGATTTCCCCCCAACCCCACAAAACACTCTCTCATACCCAAAGATCCTACCAAACCACACCTTTTTTGATGAGTTTTACCCGCCAATCCGCTAGTATAGCCTTCTTGGACCGATAGCTCAGTGGATAGAGCACCCGCCTTCTAAGCGGGCGGTCGCAGGTTCGAATCCTGCTCGGTCCGTTTTGGCGGTGTCTTTGGACGGTCGCTCGTCGGCCGTACTAATCGTACTGCCCTCCTCGCGACCGTCCAAATCCAGCCGCCAAAAATGTCTTCCCTAACTCAATGAAAGTAAGTGAAAGCAAAGTTCTTTAGCCGTACTATTCGCCCAAACCTGGTTGTCAAAAATGCCTTCCCCAACTCAATGAAAGTAAGTGAAAGCAGAGTTCTTTAGCCGTACTACTCGCCCAAACCTGGTTGTCAAAAATGCCTTCCCCAACTCAATGAAAGTAAGTGAAAGCAGAGTTCTTTAGCCGTACTACTCGCCCAAACCTGGTTGTCAAAAATGTCTTCCCCATCTCAATGAAAGTAAGTGAAAGCAGAGTTCTTTGGCCGTACTACTCGCCCAAACCTGGTTGTCAAAAATGTCTTCCCCATCTCAATGAAAGTAAGTGAAAGCAGAGTTCTTTGGCCGTACTATTCGCCCAAACCTGGTTGTCAAAAATGCCTTCCCCAACTCAATGAAAGTAAGTGAAAGCAGAGTTCTTTGGCCGTACTATTCGCCCAAACCTGGTTGTCAAAAATGCCTTCCCCAACTCAATGAAAGTAAGTGAAAGCAAAGTTCTTTAGCCGTACTACTCGCCCAAACCTGGTTGTCAAAAATGTCTTCCCTAACTCAATGAAAGTAAGTGAAAGCAGAGTTCTTTAGCCGTACTATTCGCCCAAACCTGGTTGCCAAAAATGTCTTCCCCAACTCAATGAAAGTAAGTGAAAGCAAAGTTCTTTAGCCGTACTATTCGCCCAAACCTGGTTGTCAAAAATGTCTTCCCTAACTCAATGAAAGTAAGTGAAAGCAGAGTTCTTTGGCCGTACTATTCGCCCAAACCTGGTTGTCAAAAACATCACAAATAATGCGTTGAAGACAAGAAGTTTAGGTGGTTGGTTGTATTGCTTATATGGTGTTGACATGAAATGCAAAAGACTCCAGCTATTAAATATAGATGGAGTCTCCATGGAATCATTGAAGCTGAGATTACTTGGTCTCTTCTTCTAAAATCTCTAAATTCACACGAATGCCGTTGCGACTCGCTACTGACATCAAAAGCGTGCGGATCGCATTGATCGTCTTACCACGCTTCCCAATTATCTTACCTATATCCGATTTCTCTACAGATAACTCTAGGATCACTGTGTGTGTCCCACCAACCTCGTTGATCTTTACCTGGTCCGGATGGTCTACTAAATTCTTAACGATATAAGCTACAAAGTCTTTCATTTTTCTGAACCTATTTATACAAATCGATATTTCCGCTCTTAATATTCATGTTACAATAATTTCAGTTTATTAAGCTACAGAAACATTATCTTGTTTTTTGATTAATATTATAGTTTCAGAAGAAGCTTTAGCTCAACGCTCTAAAAAAAATGTGACAGGGCCATCGTTGACTAATGAGACCTCCATGATCGCGCCAAAGACACCTGTTTGAATCGGGCGTTTGAGGGCTTCGCCTAACTCGCTCACGAATTGCTCGTAAAGAAGAAATGCAGGTTCAGGCAAAGCGGCTTCTGTAAACTCCGGCCGCCTTCCGCTATCGACTTTGCCATAAAGCGTAAACTGGCTGACGACTAATATATCTCCCTCAACTTGACGTATATCGCTATTCATCTTCTCCGCTTCATCGCTGAAGATGCGCAAATTGATCAGTTTGTTTACCAGCCAATCTGTTTTGTCAGGTGTATCGTCTTTGTGTATGCCCAAAAATACGAGGAGGCCGTGGTCGATCTTTCCACATATTTTTTCGTTCACAGAAACGGAAGCTTTTTTAACTCTCTGGATTAATAGACGCATTTTTCTCTATCTGTTGAATAAGTTTCATCCCATCTTGAGGGATGGGAGCTTTAAGCTCAATCTATGTTTGGTATGGTGGGGGTGTTCTTTTCGTGCTATTAGCTATTATAGAAAAGGGGCCGGTAACTTTAATTGATCAATCAAGATGATTTTTTTACAGGCAGCAACGACTTGGGGATCATACAATATCCCAGCTCCTTTTTCTAGCTCGTCTAATGTTTCCTCAAGCGAGCGAGCAGCACGATAAGGTCGATGCGAACTCATCGCTTCAAAAACATCAGCAACCGTTACAATCCTTGTTTCAATTCTAATCCTGTTTCCCTTCAATTGATCTGGATAGCCCGATCCATTTAAACGTTCATGGTGATGTAAAATAATATCGCATATGATCTTTGGTAGGGGAATGGACTGTGCAATATTGTATCCTACAATTACATGAGTTTTCAGAAGATTAAACTGTAAATCTGAGAGTTTAACGGGCGAAGATAAGATCTCAGCCGGGACGGTGATTTTTCCAATGTCATGTATCATAGCTCCTAAATAGATCTCTTGTATAACATCCGGTTTCAAATTCAATTCTTGAGCGATTGCTTTTGATAAAGTTGCGACTCGATGCTGATGTCCCGCAGTATAGGGATCTCGCTGCTCTACTGTATAAGAGAGTGCTTGGATTGTCCTGACCAGCATTTTTTCCAATTTTCTTTTAGCTGTTAGTAGTGAAGCGGATCTTTCCTCCACAAGTTTTTCAAGCTCGACTTCATGTTTATGTAAAATTTGCTTGTTTTCCAAGTTTTCTAATATTGTAGAAATAAAAATAGCAAAATTATTTATAATATAATCAAAATGTTTGAATATTTCCTTGTCTTCAACTTTAAGGATGATAAAGCCGTAATAAGAATCAGCTGTTCTAATAGAAAAAAACATACCGCCTTTTTCTTCGGCTTGATTTCGTAATTGACTAAAAGCTTTTGGGTTAAAATGTTTTTTTATTGAAAGAGGGCCTAAATACCTAGAATGTAAAGTCCCTCTACTTGGCTTCTCTGGATCTCGAATGCAGATATCATAAGAAGATACGCCGGGTACTGTTGCAAACAATTTTTCTAGAAAGGAATAGATTTTTTCAACATTGGGCAGGGTAAAGATCACTGCTATTTCTGAAAACAGGCGCGCTAATTGTTTCTCGATCTCTTCTTTCTTCATTTTACTATCGACTATAGAATTCTTTTAGAAATTCATCGGGGTTGAGATAGGCTGGGTTCTTCATGATTTGTCCATGAATAATCATGAAGGGATGGACTTCCAAAATATCGAATAAAGTTCCTCCATCAAAAAGATTGGCATCATATTGACACATTGCAGTGATGGGGACTTCTTCTGTAAGCTTGTTGATCAACGCCTCGTATTCCGGCAACAATTCAGATCCAGGTACACCCTTTAATGACCAACTCATTTCTCCTGTGACACGCGCACCAGTGTATCCCTCTTCAATAGCTTTATCATAAAAGTTGCGGAGAGTTTGGATCATATTTTGTGGATTAAATTTGTTATTAGGACAATAGGTTGGCAGTGCTTCCTTGATGATAAGCTGCCCCTTTTCATAAACTTTATCAGGGATATTTATTCCTCCTTCTTTAAGCCACTGTTTAAATTCTTTGGGCTTTAGACTATCTGTAAAAGAGCCTACAGCCTCTCCCCCTTTTATCCCGCTATCAATATATTTAGAAATAATCTGGCGGCGTTCTTCTTCATTTCTATAAATAATGCACATATGAACGCCAGCTTGATAGTGTTCACTAGTAAAGCCTAAATCTATGTTTTTTCTCTGCTCGCTACACATTTCGGTTCCCCTTTTTTGTCGCTTATATCCCAAATAAAAATATATGCAAATATTTTGAATAATCTTGAAGGTTGTGAAAAACTCTCACTAATATCCTTTCTCATCAATGTGTGTAGTTTTTTCAGTTATATGTTTTGGAGGATTTTTTCCATATCTTGGGGAATGGGAGCTTTGAGCTCAATCTCTTCTTGGGTCAGTGGATGTGTAAAGAAAAGGCGATACGCATGCAACATCTGCCTCTCTGCTCCCCATTTTTTATTTTGAGAGGGGATGCCGTAAACTGAATCGCCCAGTATGGGAGTGCCAACAAACTTGAGGTGCACGCGGAGCTGATGGGTACGCCCTGTTTCCGGAAAAAGGCGCACATAGCTCAGCGTTGAAGAGTGCGCTACACTCTCGCAGCGCGTACGGGCAGAACGTCCTTTATCTTGCAAAACGGCCATCTCCTTCCGGCGCACTGGATGCCGGCCGATGTTCCCTTCAATTATACGGGTGCCGGGATTGCCGATGCAAATCGCTCGATACTCTTTTTCGATTTGCCGGTTTGCAAATTTTTCAACCATAAGTTGCTGTGCGCGTTCTGTTTTAGCAGCAAGCAATACTCCAGAAGTCTCTTTGTCAAGCCGGTGTACAATACCTGGGCGAAGGGTCTCTTCATTAGGCAGCTGTTTGCAGTGATAGAGAAGTGCATTCACAAACGTGCCGCTCCAGTTTCCTACAGCTGGATGGACGACCATGCCCGCAGGTTTATTGATTGCGATGATGTATGGGTCTTCATAGAGAATATCTAATGGAATTGCTTCGGGTTCAAGCGTTATCTCTGGAGTCAAAGCGAATTCGATCTCTATTTCGTCGCCTTCTTCGAGTTTTGCAGCCTTTTTGACGATAGCCCCGTTTACCAACACGAGCTTTTCTCTAATGAGATACTGGAAATACTGACGGGAATATTCGGGAAAGCGAAGCGCTAACAACTTATCTAGCCTTAGCGCAGTTTCCTCTTCAGATACGTGAACGGTCATCTAATTTTGTGATCAATATGAGAGGATTTTTGGAAAAGGTGTATTCAGGAGCGAGCTTTTGCAAGAGACTTAAGAGATGGGACTCAACGCTCTTCAGTTGATGTACAGGAATAGAGGAGGGGACGCGTTTGCCCAGATACCGACGTTCTTGAATGGTGATCTTGCTTAAGTAATCTCCTCCGCTTGTGAGAAGTGCCGCTAAGTGTGCATTGGTCTTAGATGCAGCACGCTCAAAGGTGTCGTCCGTGGGAAGAGCTAAGTAGAGCTGTAGATCAAACATAGAGTGTGTCCCAACTTGTCTGTAAATTTGGAGTCATGCGAGGTGGTGCAGATTGTACATTTTTTGAGGAAGCAAATAGCCTTGAGCTGTTTATGGCGAAAAAAGTGTGCGAGTTGCCCGCCGCGGCGAGTCCTAATTTACAGACAAGTTGGGACACAATCTCAAACATTGCTACCTCTGTGTACTTTCCCTCATGCTCTGCGCTGCCTTTTTAGCCTGTTGTGCAGATTCTTGTACTTGGTTCAGGATTTGCATCATGAAGGACTTCATAAAACTGTTATAAAGTTTTTTTCCCTCTTTTTCACCTAAATTGTCGATCAAAACTTGTTTGAGCTGACCAAGCGTTTTAACAGGAGCGTGGAGTGCGTTCTCAAGGGATTTTCCTGTCGGCTCTCCAGAAGTCTCTTCCGGCCCTTTTGACTCTGATGGCTGAATAGGCTTGCTTCCTCCCCCAATTCCACTTGAGCTATCCATCATCCTATCATTCCTCGCTTTTGTATATTTTTAGATTCTTTAATTCTTTGTTTGCGATGCGCACACCTTTTGCGGTCACGCTTTTAACTGCCACATCATCAAGCGTATACTCGAGTTTAGACAGCTTCTGCCGTGCTTTTTGCTTGAATGTCAACTGAAGGACCATTCCGGGGTGTGTGGTAATAAACTCTAACTTATGGTCACGATCTAAGAATTCGTATTCTTTATCAAGGATAAATTGCTTCACGATAAAACGCTTGGCATATGGGTAATTTGTCATTTTGTCTCGGTAAATAACCCTGAAAATGGTCTCTTTATCTGCCGGGCCGACCCAGATTGCAGGAACATTTTTTTTATGAATATACTGTTTTTCTGGAATCGAGATCACTTGATAGGTGCCGTCTTTGAATAAGATCAGTAATTTATCGAGGTTGCTGCATTCGACTGATTGCGGACTAGAAACTTTTGTTCCGATATACCCGGTTTCGGTGTCATAGCCTACTTTGACTATTTTTTTGGCGATTTCACGCTTGTCGAGCTCTTCAATCTCTTTAATTTTTGTTCGGCGGGGAAACAAATCGCCATATTTTTTTAGGAGATTTTTTAAATAGTGAATTGTGAATTTTGGGATGTTTTTGAGGTGTTTCTCAACTTCCATCAGTTTTTTCTCAAGCGCAGCTATATCATCTTGGTTCTTTTCGATATCGAAGCGGGAAATGCGGCGAATAGGAATCGCGAGAAGGCGTTCTTGATCGTCTCGTGTTGGAATTCTGGAGAGTAATTTGTGGTAGGGGACTAAGCTCTTTTCGATGGTTTCGTGTATTTTTTCATAAGAAGAGATCTCTTCGATTTTCTTATAGAGGCGATTTTCAATGAAAATTTGCTCGAGAGTTTTCTCGAAAATCTTCTCGAGGAGGCGATCACGCTCGAGTTCGAGCTCTTTTTTAAGATAGCCTTGGAGAAGCTCAGTGTGGAGTTCGAGTATTGTGTTGGTAGTTCCTTCCCATGGAAGCTGGTCTTTAATCGCGAGCATTTGTGTGCTGATGCTCACCTCGCAGTCGGTGAAGGCATAGAGCTGGTCGATTAATTTATCGGCATAATGGCCGCGCGGGAGCTTTATCTCAATTTCGATCTTTTCAGCTGTGTAATCGTTGATCGAGTCGATCTTGATCTTCCCTCTCTTTGCCGCTTCATCGATCGAACGGATCAGAGATTCAGTGGTAGTACCATGACAAATTTCCGTGATTATAAGCGTTTTATCATCAGGAACAGTGATTTTAGCGCGGAGTTTGACCTTTCCTCTCCCTTGGTCATATTCGGTAGGATCCATGATTCCTCCCGAAGGGAAATCGGGATAAATCGTGTAAGGGTTTCCTTCGAGAATTGCAACCTCAGCTTCTAGAAGCTCTCTGAAGTTGTGAGGCAAAATCTTTGTCGACATACCAACAGCAATCCCTTCAGCTCCTTGCATCAGCAGCAGAGGAATTTTTGCAGGTAAAATGACGGGTTCTTGCGCCCGTCCATCGTACGAGGGAAGAAATTCAGTCAGTGCGGGATTGAAAAGGGTTTCTTTTGCTAAGTCGCCTAGCCTTGTTTCGATATAACGGGCAGCAGCGGGTGGATCTCCTGTATTGGGATTGCCGAAATTCCCCTGTGTGTCGAGAAGGTATCCTTTGTTTGCAAGGTTGACAAGCGCGTCGACGATAGGGGCATCTCCATGCGGATGCAGGGCCATTGTTTGCCCTGCGACGTTGGCTACTTTGTGCAACTTCCCATCGTCCATTTTGAACAGGGTCCACAAAATGCGTCGTTGTACCGGTTTGAGGCCATCGATAACATGTGGGATCGCTCTGTCAAGGATCACATACGAGGCGTAGCGAAGGTAGTTTTCCTTATATACGTGTTTAATATCGTCCACAGTCTATAGCTCTTCTTCGTGAATGAGGTTTTGCATAATAAACTTCCGGCGTTGCGGAGTGTTTTTGCCCATATAAAATTCTAGGGTAGGTTTGATGTCTGAAAAAGCATGCACTTCAACAGGTTTTAAGCGGATGTCTTTGCCGATGAATTGCTTAAATTCTTTTGGAGAGATCTCTCCCAACCCTTTAAAGCGGGTGATTTCAGGATTTTTGAGAGCTTTCACCGCTTTTTCTTTCTCACCTTCAGAATAGCAATAAAGGGTTTTTTCTTTATTGCGCACCTTGAAAAGGGGTGTTTCTAGGATAAAGAGGTGCCCATTGATCACAAGCCCTTCAAAGTATGTAAGGAAGAAGGTGATCAACAAATTGCGAATATGCATTCCATCGACATCGGCATCCGTTGCTAAAACGATTTTATTATAGCGGAGATTGGCTAGATCATCCTCGATATTCAAGGCACTCATTAGATTGAACATCTCTTCATTTTTATAGAGTTGATCCATCTTTAATCCATGCACATTCAAAGGTTTTCCTCGAAGTGAGAAAATAGCCTGTGTCAGAGGGTCTCGAGCCGTTACAATTGAGGCGCTTGCGGACTCTCCTTCAGTTAAGAAAATCATTGTCTCATCGCTATAAAGAGATTCTGTGTCATAGTGGAATTTGCAGTCGCGGAGTTTGGGGATCTTGAAGGAGATCTTCTTTTGTTTCTCTTTTGCCTCTTTTTTAACAGCGGCGAGCTCTTTTCGTAGTTTCTCATTAAAAGCGATTCGCTCGATAATTTGATTCGCCACATCTGAGTGTGTGTGAAGGATTTGTAGAACGGCCTCTTTCACTTCTTGCATGATTGGCGTGCGGATTTCGGTATTGCTCAGTTTATTTTTTGTCTGCGATTCGAAAACAGGATCTTTTACTTTAACCAAAATGCATCCGATCACACCTTCTCGGACATCAACTCCCTGGAAGTTTTTTTTGGCATATTCGTTTACCCCTTTTAGAATACCTTCTCGAAAGGCTGAAAGATGGGTTCCTCCGTCAGCAGTATACTGGCCATTTACAAAAGAGTAGTAATTTTCGCCGTAGTTTTGGGTGTGGAGGAAGGCAAATTCTATTTTTTCTCCGCGATAGTGAAGCGGTTCATAGTAGCGATCTGTCGTCACTTCACTGTTGAGCAAGTCGAGAAGGCCGTTTTCAGATTGGATCGCCTCTCCATTAAAAAAGAGGGTTAAGCCGGTGTTGAGATAGGCGTAATGCCAGAGACGCTTGCGGATAAAATCTTCAATGTAAGCATAACTATGGAAGATCTCTTTGTCAGGGATAAATTCAACGTAAGTGCCGTTTTCTTCTGTTGTTTTGACGGTTTTTTGGGAGAGGAGTACACCTTTGCTAAAGGCCGCCTCAAAAACTTTTCCTTCGCGATGGCTGCGGACGAGAAAATGGCTTGAAAGAGCATTGACGGCTTTTAAACCGACACCATTTAATCCAACCGAAAACTGAAAGACATCGTCGTTATATTTTGCCCCGGTATTGATTTGACTCACACAATCGATGACTTTACCGAGCGGGATGCCGCGCCCATAGTCGCGAATGGAAATGGAAGATGTATCCGGGTCGTAGGAAATTAAAATGCGATCGCCGTGATGCATGATAAATTCATCGATGCTATTGTCGATCACTTCTTTAAGAAGGATGTAAATCCCATCATCGATATGAGATCCATCTCCAAGCCTTCCAATGTACATACCAGAACGCATTCTAATATGCGTTAGAGCATCAACAGTTTGGATTGCGCTTTCGTCGTATTTCTTTTTCTTTGTCATAAGAAAGACATCATACCCATTGAGAAAAATCTAGTCTAGAATGCAAATATTTGGGTATACACAATTGTTCATATGCTTATAGGAATTATTGGAATTAACCATAAATCGGCTGACTTGAGATTGCGTGAAAAGTTGGCGAAAGTGTGCGAACGGCGCTTTGGTTCCGAAAATTTACTGCATTGCAGTTTTTCGTACGTATTGCTTTCTACATGTAACCGTACGGAGATTTATTTTAGTTCTCCCGACTTGGCTGTGACGCATACTAACCTTTTAGCGATCTTACGCAATGAGATCGAAGAGGAGTTCGAACACCGCATCTATTCCTATTTCGGCAGCGACTGTTTTTTCCACTTGGCTTGTGTGACTGCAGGTGTCGATAGCGCTCTTATAGGCGAAACGGAAATCCAAGGACAAGTCAAGCGGGCTTATGAATCGGCAGGCATATTAAGAAATTTGTCAAAGGAACTTCACTTTCTTTTTCAGAAATGTCTAAAAATTGGGAAGCATGTTCGGGCAAATGAAACTTTGCCGCGTGGCTTGCCTACCTTAGAAGGGGCCGTTTTACAAGCGGCTGAGGGAGTGCTTGGTGGACTTAAAAATAGAAAAATACTCTTTGTTGGCATCTCAGAGATCAATCATAAAATTTTTGTCCGCTTTAAACAAAAAGGGTTTCAGTCCATTACTTTTTGTAACCGCTCTGATGAAAAAACTGTAGAGCTGGGCACTCGGGAAAATGTATCGATCCTGCCTTGGACTCAACTGGATTTGTGGATAAATTTTGATTTAGTGATTTTTGGGACAAAATGCCCTGATTTTCTGGTCACAAGAACTGGGCCGGTCAGTGAGCAAAAGCTTGTGATCGACCTAAGTGTGCCCCGCAATGTCGATCCGCAGGTTGGAAGGCAAAAGGGGATTATCTTAATGAATATCGATCAGCTCAATCGGGTTATCGATAAGAAAAGGCGGATAAAAGCGGCAGAAATGGCTCGCCTTGAGACGCAAATAATAGCCTCTTCTGTTGAGCGACAATACTCTATTTTTAAATTGAAAGAACTTCAAAGAACTCATGCATTCTCTGTAATTGCGTAATTAATTTTTTAAGAAAAATTAATATGCATTGATTTTTTACGCTCTCTGTCTTATGCTGTTTGAGATGTCGTATTATGTTTCCTTATTTATAGTAGGCATGAGCCTTTTTTCCATGTTCTTTGGAGGTGGGAATCTAGTATTTCCTCTGTGGGTTGGAATCGAAACATCTTCTCCACTCTACTCCATTACAGGCTTTATTTTATCAAGCGTGGTGCTTCCTTTTTTGGGTATCCTTATCGGGATTTATTTTAAAGGGGATTACCAGAAGTGCTTAGGTGTGTGGGGGAAGAAAACAGCACAAGTACTCATTTTTGCTTTGGTATTCTTTTGGATTCCCCTCGGCTCAGCACCTCGTTGTAATTTGTTAGCTTATGGTGCATTCAGTGAAATGATCGGCGGCTTCCCTTTATGGTTATACAGTTTGTTATATAGTGTTTTTGTCTATGTATTAACCTTGCGCAGAGGACAAATTCTTGAAATTTTAGGAAAAGTTGTCACGCCGCTTCTAATTTTCTTCCTTTTCTTTTTGATTTATGCTGTTTTTTCCCAGCCGATGAACCGTTCGTTGTTAGGTGATATGGCTTACAGCGATTTTTATTCCTCTGTAGAGAAGGGATATAGCACGATGGATTTCATCGCAGCGATCTTTTTTTCTTCTACCATTATTACGCTTCTTAAGGAAAAGCAGGGCGAGAGATTTCGTATGAGCTTTGTACGCAGTGCGTGTTTGATAGCTGTCGCTCTCCTATCCTTAGTTTATATCGGGATGTTTACAATCGGCTGTATGAAAGCTGACGCGTTGCAAGGCATCTCCGGTGCGCAGCTCTTGATCACTGTCGGGCACGTCATGTTCGGTGACAAATTTCAGCTTGTTATCTTTATGATCATCACTCTTAGTGTTCTATCTACATCTATGGCGCTTGCCTTAGTCTTTTCAGACTATTTGAATATAACAGTATTCAAAGGGAAGCTTGGGCATAAAAAAGCGCTTTTCATTTCTGTATTTATCAGTTTTGTCCTTTCGACGATCGGTTTTGAAAAACTCTCGTATTTCATCTCTTATGCGATGTCGGTATTGTACCCTATCCTTCTGATTACAACGATTGTGGCATTTACCAAGCACCGTTTTGGTAAAGAGTCGACTGTTTTGCCATCGCCTCGTTGACCTCTTTTTTTTGCTTGAGGTCAAAGTTTAATCAAATTAAAATTTTGTGAATAAATTGTAGATTGTGTCCCAATTTTTCTGTAAATTTGGATGCAATCTAATTAACAGTCCAAGTAAGGGGAGTGTCAAAACCTTTCCTTAAACAAGAAAACAAATATTATGTCTTCCTCTTTGCTGGTTTCACAAAATATTACTTCTCAGCAATTTCAGTTTTTGCAACAGCAAACGCCAGAACAGCTACACCCAGAAATTCAGCGTGTTTTTGAACAGATTGCGCAGTCAGCTCATCCGATGAGGGAAGTGAATCGCATTTCTGAGAGACTTGAATTTGAACAACTAGAGGGGCTCTTTGAACGCGATTTTGGATCAGAGAGGGAGGCTCTTACCTATGCCCGACAATTGCTTGGAGAAGCCCAATATTTCTTAGAAAATACAAACCATTCTCTGTCACCATCGCTAAAAACGCGGGTAACGAATGTTCTTGAAACCTTACAATCTATTCTTGAAACTATTCTTAACTCCTTTGGGCTAGGCGATTTTTTCAGACAGAGCGGAGATTTATATGAAGCTGAGCATAAGTTTCATAAATTAATGACATTACTCAGTTTTATGACGATGATCACATCTACTTTACTCCCTTTACTTGGGGTGCAAGCAGGGCTGCCGATTGTGGGAGGCGTCTTTTTAATGATCACGGTTCTTAGCATGATCTATCCTAAAATTGCTCCAAAGCCACTTGCCTTATTAGAGGGTGAAAACTGGTCGCGCCGAGCGATGACGGGACAATTCTCAGCACCATCAGGACGAGATGAGGTTGTGCAGCAGATTGCTGATGCGCTCATAGCAGGCCGATCGCATCCGATGCTTATTGGTCCTTCAGGAGTCGGAAAGACCGAGGCAGTAAAGGCTTTTGTCAATGCTTTAGAAGCAGGAGAATTTCCTGAACTAAAGGGAAAGCGGGTATTTTATTTTAATACAGCAAACATTGTGAATCAGAGAGAGTTATTTAGTGGGGGTAATAAGTCTCTTAAAAGAATCAGCGAACAAATTGGTCGTCACAAAGATGACATCATCCTGATCTTCGATGAGATGCATGTCGCATGTCATCAGGCAAACCATGTGGTGGGGGAACAACTCAAAACTCTACTAGATGAACGTTTTAAACATGTTATCGCTTTAACCACTGCGCAAGAATATGAAGAAAATATCGCACCAAATACCGCCTTTGCACGCCGGTTTTCACAGATCGAAGTTTCGTCTATGAGCTTCTCAGATACTCAAGTGACCTTAGGGCAGTATCTGCTCAAGAATGCGCCAGAGGTAGTTTTAGAACAAAGGGGCCTGGATCGGTTAATCGAGTTGACAAGCGAAGGCCTCCAACCTCTTTCTGCTCTCCAAGCACTCGCTTTATGTGTCAACAGAACAGGGACTGCTCAGATCTCAACCAATGTGGCAAGACAAGAAATGCTAAGGGCTCAAGTGCGCGCATTGCGTTCTGTAGGCGCTGTCACAACGATAACAAACGACAATGAGCGTCTTGCTCAACTAGAGCAATTGGAGCAGGAATTAGATGACTTAGCGGATGAAGTGGAGCAGGATAGGGAACGCTTGGATAAGCTGTTTAAAACACGGCAGCAGCTTTTTCAAGCCAAAGCGGAACTTTATAAGACAATCGTCAAAATTTCTTCTATTCGAGAAGAGGTGTTGAGTAGAAAAAATAAACGATTGGTTGGTGAGTTCATCCTGCTTAAAAACTATTTGATCCCTGCGCTTGATGCACACTTGAAGCAATCAGGAGAATCGCTGGGTGTGAAAACACATATTGATGCAGCTCTTGTTAGTGCGGTATTAGAAGCAGCAAATGAAGTGAATCAGGAAATTATCAATTAAGGAAAATATTATTTTCCACTCTAGCTCGCGGGGTTTTTTTCTTAATTTAAAGCTCCAAAACTCAGGTTACTAGAAATCGGCATGCCCTGGATAGCGAGGGAAGGGGATCACATCGCGAATATTCTCCATCCCGGTCACAAACTGGATCAACCGCTCAAAGCCCGCACCAAAACCCGCATGCGGCACAGATCCGTATTTGCGTAGCTCTAAGTACCACCAGTAGTCCTGCTTGTCGAGTTCATTTTGCATCATTTTAGTCTCTAGAACATCCAGGCGATCCTCGCGTTGGCTCCCTCCAATAATCTCTCCTACTCCCGGGACAAGCACATCCATTGCCGCAACTGTTTTGCCATCATCGTTATTGCGCATATAAAAAGACTTAATCTCAGCAGGATAGTCACGCACAATAATAGGCTGCTTAAAATGTTGCTCGCACAAGAAGCGCTCATGCTCAGATTGCATATCGCAACCCCAGGTGATAGGAAATTCGAACTTCTGCCCGCTCTTCTCTAAGATTTCAATCGCTTCAGTGTATGTAATGCGCAGAAAGTCGCTGTCGATTATCTTTTGAAGCCGCTCGATTGCGCCTTTGCAAACAAAACGGTCAAAAAGTTCCATGTCTTCTGCATTTGTATCGAGCACAGCCTTGAAAATCGCCTTGAGATAGTTCTCAGCTAGCTCCATATCATCGTGAATATCTGCGAAAGCCATCTCCGGTTCGATCATCCAAAACTCGGCTAAATGGCGCGAGGTATGCGAATTTTCCGCACGAAATGTCGGGCCAAATGTGTAGATATCGGAAAGGGCACAAGCGTAGATTTCTCCATTCAACTGCCCTGATACAGTTAGGTAAGCCTGTTTTCCAAAAAAGTCCTGGGTATGGTCAACCTCGCCCCGCTCATTGCGTGGAGGCGTCGCCTTATCCAGCGTTGACACTTGAAAGAGCTGCCCGGCTCCCTCGCAGTCAGAAAGTGTGATAATTGGCGTATGCAAATAGAGAAATCCTAGGTCTTGAAAAAAGCGGTGTGTTGCATAGGCTAGAGTGTTGCGGACGCGTGTGACAGCCCCAATCGTATTTGTGCGGGGGCGCAAATGGGCGATTGTGCGTAAAAATTCAAGTGAATGCCGCTTTTTTTGCAAAGGATAGGTCTCAGGATCGCATTTTCCAACCACTTCTATTTCAGTTGCATGGATTTCAACGCTCTGCTTGGCGCCCGGGCTTTCTACCACTTTCCCGCGCACTGCAATCGAGGCGCCTGTAGCGACATGTTCGGGAACTGTATCGGCGATGATCTGCAGGTTTGAGAGTGTCGAGCCGTCATTGACTTCAATAAAGGTAAAGGATTTTTGCTCGCGCACTGTGCGCACCCATCCTTTTACGAGCACTTCTTGGTGGATCAGACTCTGATCTTCTTTAATTTTTCGGATTTTTAAACGCATTATTTTCCTCTTGCAAATTCACGAAGCATCCAAATTTCTTTATCCCATAAGGGGCAGCCGCCAGGTGTTTCGAGATATTTTGGGATCTCGCGGGTGAGTGGGGATCGCATTAAAAATTTAAAGCTCTCAATACCAATTTCACCCTCTCCTAACGGCGCGTGGCGATCTCTTCTCGAACCGAGTTCTTTCATCGAGTCATTTAGATGAAAGGCATAGAGATATTCTAGGCCAATTATTTCATCAAAGGCTTTCAAAGTCTCTTTCCATCCTTTCTCGGTGCGGATATCGTAACCTGCAGCAAAGATATGGCAAGTATCGATGCATACACCAACAGGGAGCTTATCCTTTGTCCTTTCGATAAGAAAGGCAAGCTCTTCAAAAGTATAGCCAATTGTAGATCCTTGTCCTGCGGTTGTTTCAAATAAAAGGCGTAGCTCATCATCTATAATTAAATCTTGAACATCCATCATCGCTTCGACGATCCGTTCCATGCATTCTTCGCGGGAACCTTCAAGAGCCGCTCCTGGATGGAAGTTCAGATACGTGATTCCTAAATCAGAGCAGCGTTCCACCTCATCATAAAAAGCTTGTCGGCTTTTTTTGCGCACTTCAGGATTGGGCGAGCCGAGATTGATCAGGTAGCCTGCATGACTCATGATCTCGCGTAACCCGCTTTCAGGTAGAGTTTTTTTGAAAAGTTCAATTGCTTCCTCAGTAAGAGGTTTGCCTTTCCACTGCTTTTGGTTAGCGGTGAAGAGTTGAATTGTAGTGGCGCCTATTGACTTTCCTTCGAGAAGGGCTTTATACGCTCCGCCCGCAGCAGAAGTGTGTGCGCCAATTAGCAGTTGATCGACTGGTGTCTGACGTGGCATAGTGAATACTCCCAAGTGGGGAGTCATATTACACAATTGCACATGACGATTCAAGATTCTTCAGAAACGATCGCTGCTTCTGCCAAACGTTTTTTTTCCGGCACGATGATCAGCCGCGCGACGGGTCTTGTGCGCGAAATCGCAATGGCCGCCGCTTTTGGGACGATTCCAGCAGTAGCTGCCTTTTGGATGGCTTTTCGGTTTGCCCATTTGCTTCGCCGGCTCTTTGGAGAGGGGGCTCTCAATGCTGCTTTCATCCCGCATTTTGAGTCGCTTCGGAAGGAAGATTCTAAGAAGGGAGCACGTTTTTTTTATGACCTCTCTACTGGAATCACGCTGATTTTGCTTCTCATTACAATATTATTAGAAAGTATTTTAGGGGGATATTTGCTCTTTGGAGAGATGGGTTCCAGCACTCGAGATGTGGTCCGTCTGACCATGTTGATGCTGCCTGCACTTGTTTTTATTTCCCTCTACGCGCTCAATACCTCGCTTCTCAACTGTGAAAGCTCCTACTTTTTGCCAAGTGTTGCTCCTGCCTTTCTCAATATCGTCTGGATTGGCGCGCTTGCCCTTTTATGGCAAAAAAATCCGACACAAGCCCTTGAATATCTCGCCATGGTGATCGTATTTGCCTTTGCGCTGCAGTGGGTTGTAACGGTTCCGCGCGTCTACCGCTATCTCAAGGAGGGGCTTGGTGAGACGTGGTGGCAAGAGAGAGGCTTTTCCGGCCGCGAGATTTTTTCGATTATGCGCCCGTTTATTTTAGGGATGATCGGTGTGGCTGCGACTCAAATCAATAGCGCGCTCGACACGATTTTTGCGCGCATCGCTAACCCGGAAGGGCCGGCTTATCTATGGTATGCGTTACGTTTGCAACAGCTGCCGCTCGCACTTTTTGGGATCGGTCTTTCTGGAGCACTTTTGCCTCCTATCAGCCGAGCCATTGAGAGCGGTAATAGAGAGCAATACCGTTATTTTTTAAATTTTGGACTGAAAAAGACGTTAGCGCTTATGGTGCCTATTTCTGCAGCTATTTTTGTGCTTGGATTTAGCGCTATTAACCTTGTCTATGGCCACGGGGAGTTTGGAGAGAGAGCCACTCTTGATACCACTCTCTGTCTATGGGCCTATGGTGCGGGTCTCTTTCCGATGACAGTAGTTTTGATTTTTGCTGCCGCCTTCTATGCAAAGAAAAACTATCGAATACCCACACTCCTATCCGTTCTCACAGTTGCGCTAAATGTATGTCTAAACGCGCTTTTTGTGTTCGTCTTTCATATGGGGGCAATCAGCGTGGCCATTGCCACATCGCTAACAGCGTGTGTAAACGGCGCCCTTCTCGCTGCGTTTTTGCACAAAGAGGGAGAGCTCGATTTGCACGGAGTGAGCTGGATTTTTGCGAAGGTTGTTTTATGCGCTAGTTTAGCTGCGTTTGGAGCGATATCGGTAGGGCACTATCTTTTTCAAGATAATACCTCAGCGCTTCTGCTCAGCCAGCCACTTGTTCCATTTACACGTAGCCTTCCTCAACAGTTGATGACTTTTTCAATAGAAGCCATCACATTTGGCACTATTTTATTTGCCTCTGCATATTTCCTTCGCTTGCATACTCTCTTGGGCCTGCCTTCTCTTAAAGAGAGAAAAAAACGAGCATAAACTTTTATCGTTTAGGTGGTTTAGGAGAGTTGCGTTCTGTGAAGACGGCTTCGCTGGCTTCATGTAGATCATACTTTGACTTTCTCCCCTCTTTTGCTCTGGCATCCTGGTATCTTTTTCGCAAAGGAGAATCCTTGATTATATCTGCAGCCGAAGGAGATGGGGGAGCGTCAGTTTCTGCCCTATTAATAGAAGGATTTACCTGCCTTACTGGAGATTTTGCTTGTGGGCTCCCTCTTCCTATTCTAGCCTCTAGAACACTCATGAAGCTTGAACTACGATTAGAGGATTTAGATGAAGGAGTGGCAGCTCTTTGTAGAGTAGCTGTTCTAGCATTTTGCGGGGGAGGCGTCAAAGGCTGAAGGAAATCAGGTGTTTGCCTTGTGGGTATTGTTTCTCTTCTTTGTTCGAGCTGAGTTTTCAGATCTTCAATTTGACTCTCTAGCCTTTGAATAGCTTCTAGCTTTGGAGCCGCTTTGAGCTTATCGGAAGTCTCAGCGAGCTGAGCTTCTAGGTTTTTGACTTGCCCCTCCAATTCTCTAACGGTTTCAGGTTTGGGAGCTGAATCTAGAGCGCTTTTCGCATCATCGCGTTCTCTTGCAGCTTGCTCGAGCTGGGCTTCCAGATTTTCGATCTGTTGCTCTAGTTCTTGAACACCTTCTAGCTTTGGAGCCGCTTTGAGCTTATCAGAAGTCTCAGCGAGCTGAGCTTCTAGGTTTTTGACTTGCCCCTCCAATTCTCTAACGGTTTCAGGTTTGGGAGCTGAATCTAGAGCGCTTTTCGCATCATCGCGTTCTCTTGCAGCTTGCTCGAGTTGAGCTTTTAGACTTTCGATCTGTTGCTCTAGTTCTTGAACACCTTCTAGCTTTGGAGCCGCTTTGAGCTTATCGGAAGTCTCAGCGAGCTGAGCTTCTAGGTTTTTGACTTGCCCCTCCAATTCTCTAACGGTTTCAGGATTTGGAGCTGAATCTAGAGCGCTTTTCGCATCATCGCGTTCTCTTGCAGCTTGCTCGAGCTGGGCTTCCAGATTTTCGATCTGCCTCTCTAGTTCTTGAACACCTTCTTGCTTTGGAGCTGCTTTGAGCTTATCAGAAGTCTCAGCGAGCTGAGCTTCTAGGTTTTTGACTTGCCCCTCCAATTCTCTAACGGTTTCAGGATTTGGAGCTGAATCTAGAGCGCTTTTCGCATCATCGCGTTCTCTTGCAGCTTGCTCGAGCTGGGCTTCCAGATTTTCGATCTGCCTCTCTAGTTCTTGAACACCTTCTTGCTTTGGAGCTGCTTTGAGCTTATCAGAAGTTCTGGCAAGCTGAGCTTCTAGGTTTGCGACCAGTCTCTCTAAATCTCTAAGTGTTTGAGGTTTTGGAGCTGCTTGGGGTCTGGCGGTAGTCCTTTCAGGGCGAGTTGTGAGGATGTCAATTTGGCTCTCTAGACTTCCAACTGTTTCAGGGTTCTGTGCGGAGTTGAACGCAAGATTTACTTCATCGCGCTCTTGTGAAACAGTTTCGAGTTCTGCACGCAAATTGTCGCTTTGTCTCACTAGACCTCTCGCTCTCTCTGAAATGTCTGTCGTCTCATTGGGAACTAGGGAAGGTGTTGCAGCATGAGAGGATTTACTGTTTCGAACAGCTAGGGTAATAATATCACTGACAAGACATAGCGCACCGACACCAACTATCGTGCTGGCTACAGTAATATTGAGGCCTCCAATAAATGGAACGGTTAAAAACCCACTCACGCCAACGGCAATCGCAAGCGAAGCTAAAAAAACATCGGTAATAAGCGCCGCCTTTCCCTTACAGTCTAGAATATTTTTTGTGTTAGAATGAGCATTAGAACAACAAAGAGCTACAGTAGGGAAAGTCATTAGGTATTCCTCATTTTTAGGTTATAACTCCACTGGCGGAGAAAAAAATAGAACACTAATGAAAAATTTGCATTTCCTTCAAGACTTTTTCTTTATCTCCCTTGGAGGAGGAAAAAATGTATGATATCTTTAAAGTACTGTGAATAAAAATATTTTCAAACAGTTGATCCTAGCCCGGATTTCTCACCAACCATTCGGCCGCTTTGCGCATCTGTATCCCCATCTGTCTTCATAGCCATCCTCGGAAGGGTTAATTTAACCCTCCCTTCGGATGACTCTTCGACATCTGGAAATACAGTCTGCCCAAATCGGCTCGAGTGTTGGTGAGAAACCCGGGCTAGACTTTCAGAGCCAAGTTTGTGTTGGTAGGAATGTGGCAAGAGGTAAAACATGGGCGCTCTATGCGCATGCATCGTTTGCTAGATAAAGGGATAGGCAGGGGTAGGTTAATTACAATGAATGAGGCTGAGATAATAGAAGCGGAGGAGGGAATCATTCATGTGATTCCCTTGCTCCACTTATTATTAGGTTCTGTGCGCTAAGAATTCGCAGACTGTTGGAATGTTCACCGGAATAGGAAGCATTCCTTCGATTTGGTCAAGCTCAGGGCTTACTAAAAGCTTGCCTTTGAAGTTGTCCTTATCGAGTTCGAGATAGTCTGGAGTTGTCTGTGAAGATGTCTCTAGCGCATCGAGCACAGATTTCATCTTGCGCGCTTTGTCGCTTACAGAAATCTCCATGCCTGGACGCACATAGAAGGAACGGCGGTCAACTCTCTTTCCATTTACAAGAACATGTCCATGGGCAACGAGCTGCTGCGCTCCAAAAATGGTGCGTGCAAAACGGAGGCGATACACAACATTGTCTAAACGGCACTCTAGGCGTTCAGCAAAAAGATGTGCCGTATTTCCTTTCTTGGCGACAGCCTCTTTAAAGGATTTTACGATTTGCTTTTCAAGCAACATTCCGAAACAAGCCTTTAACTTTTGTTTCTCCTCAAGCTGGAGGCCATAGTCCGATTTTTTTCGGCGGCGCGCCCCATGCTGTCCAGGGGGATTAGCTTTTCGAAGCAGCGGGCTGCGAGCACGACCGAAAATATTTGCTCCAAAGCGTCGTGCGATTCGGTTTTTAGGTCCACGATAACGTGCCATTATTTCTCCTAACGAATACCATAATTTTTGAAGATGAAATCATACCTTCCTCTCGTATTTTCTACAATGGAATTATTTCCGGCTTTTCGTTATAGTCTATAAGCATGAAATATTTTGCCCTAGCTTACTATAAGTTTACCCAGATAGAAGACCCTCATCTCGAGGTAAAAAGACATAAAAAATATTTAAATGAACTCGATGTCAGTGCCCGGATTTATCTCTCTGAAGAGGGGATCAATGGGCAGATGAGCGGTCGGATGGATGATGCCGAGCGTTATATGCAGTGGATGCGAAGCGACCCGCGTTTTGCCGATATGCTCTTTAAAATTCACGAGATTCCTGAAAACGTTTTTCCTCGGGTGACTGTCAAATACCGCAAGCAGCTCGTAGCGCTCGATGAAAAAATAGACACCTCAGAAGGCGGGCCTCATGTTTCGCCTGAAGAGTGGAGAGAAATGCTGGAAAGCGGCGAGTATCTCCTGCTCGATGTGCGCAACGACTATGAATGGAAAATAGGCCATTTTGAAGGAGCTGTATGCCCTCCGCTCAAAAAATTCCGCGAATTTCCGGAATATGCACAAAAACTCTCTGAAGAGGTCGATCCTGCGAAAACCAAGGTGATGATGTATTGCACTGGAGGCATCCGGTGTGAGCTCTATTCTGCCCTTTTAAAGAAGAAAGGATTTGAAGAGGTATATCAGCTCGATGGCGGTGTGATCAATTATGGCCTTAAAGAAGGGAAAAAGCACTGGAAAGGGAAGCTCTTTGTCTTTGACGATCGCCTGGCTGTTGACATCGATGGGGTAGAGAGCGAACCGATCGCTTCCTGCTGTCATTGTGGCTTGCCGTGCGACACATATTACAACTGTGCAAATATGGATTGTAATAATCTCTTTATCAGCTGCGAGTCTTGTGCTGATGTATATAAGGGATGTTGCGGCCATGAGTGCACAGAGGCGCCTCGATTACGGATTTATCAACGTGAAGGGGGGAATAAGCCTTTTAGGAAGAAGCATCTCGTCTCATGCGCACTAAATCAAGAACCTGCGCTTCAGTCTCAGGAGTAAAGACTGTAAGGCCTGGCTTGATGCCGCGCTCAGAGAGCTCGAAGGCGCGCATGGTATTGCAAATCCGCCCATCCAGGCGGACGCCGATCCCTTTGATCCCAGCCATATTGCCATAATCGCCAAACATCTTCAGCGTCATCTCGCATGCCGTAATTAAGAAGAGGATTTCTTCTTTTGGTTTGGAATGAACGATTTCAAAGATTTTTTCACCTATATAGTGGACTGTCGGAATAATCAGGGGAACGGTGTTCTTCGAAGGGAGGGCATGCAGTGTCTTCCCTATAGGGCATTGCCGGCAGATGGGATGTTCGGGATTACGGGTGCATTGATCGGTGAAACGGCCTGAAGGGCATTCAAGTGGTTTTTGACAATAGGAGAATCCCACCACAAGCCGAGAGTTTTTGAGCTTTTTTTTGAACTCCTCTACTGAGGAGAGACCATAGAGAAAAAAGTCGCCATCCCGCTGATAAGAGAGCTTTTTAAAATAAGAGCGCAGGAAACGGATACCGTAACGAAAAGGGTGTTTTAAGAACTGACGCAGGATCGTCCGATTGGTATCGTGTCCTACCATGTATTTCAGACTTTTCCATTTCAGGTTTTTCGCTGTTTCGGGCGTGATGCCTGGGATTTGGGGGAGGGTTTTCAGTTTTGAGATGGGCTGTTTTGACTCAGCATCCCGTGCCCCTCTCTCCCAGGCGGCTTCTGCTTCTTCCCAATTGTGATGATTATCCCAGAACATGTGGGATATTATGCCTATTCTTCCCCTTCTTCATCAATCACTTCTTGAGCAGCGCTTTTGATTGTCTCCAGACCATCGGGAAATCCGATAAGTTTGAGGAGCCGATCGACGTAATGGATTTCGCTGACCAATTGATCGTTTACAAATTCTAAGTAAGCAATTTTTTGTTCGAGTGTATGTTGCATCCTGACCTCCTATTTGGATGTCGATGGAGGTGCAATTCCCGTGCCAAGTTAAAATAATATGCCGCGAAGCGGCACATCTTCTTTAGCTCCTCAGCTGGCGGGTTAGAAATGCAAGATAATCCTGGAGAGTCGTAGAAGTGGAAGTCCAGTCAGATAGGTTTTGTGCATCAGGGAAGCGATCTAATGCAGTCAAAAGAGCGGTCCGCTTGCGATCGTTGGAAATAATAGACCGAATAGGTCCCGCAATCACAGGGAAGAGTTTCCCGACAACAGTTTCCTTAAGAACTCTTTTATGCGTCTCTTCAATGGGCTGGCTATTGATTGCCTTGTTAATAAGAGGGTTAACAGTTATTTGTCTTGCAGGGCTATTTAATAAACTACAGGCGCCTGCTCGTAAGATTCTGCTTTCTAGCAGTTGTCTATTAGATAGCGATTCTAAAATAGCATTGGAGAGAAGTATCCCAAAATTTGTGAGTAATAGCTGGCCGCTACGATTAACGAAATCCTGAACATATTCTGGAGGAATGCTGTCTGCTGGATAAACCCTTTCAATCACTCCAAATAGCGCTTCTCTATATTCTCTTCGCTTCTTTGACAAGGAAATAAAGTCAAAAATCTTCGTTTGAGATTTATTAAGCTCCTGATTATAAGCAGCCCCCTTTTCCTTTAATTCTTGAAGGAGGTTTTCTGGGAATTGAGCAGCTGCTTGTTGGATGTAAGTCACAAGTTCCCTAGTTTCCTCATGGGCACAAAAAGGGAGCAAACCGCTGAAAAATTCACCTAAACTGCGACTTGTTTGAAGGGTGTTCAAGACGCTTGATTCATCTATGTCATTAAGTATTAAACCTTTTACTAATATTCGGTAGGTTTGAAGAGGGCTACGCAGTATTTGATCGGTTACATCGGCTAAAGTTTCAAAGGATTCACGAACAACTCTTCGATCATTCTCATTTGATACAAGCGAGCTTACAAAGCTTTCTATATCACCAAATAATGGATTCAAGGTTTCAATATTGAGAGGGATTTGTTCCGAAGAAGCGGCAAGGGGTGTTACGGGAGCGTATCTAATGATAGGAGCCGGTGTCGGCTGAGGTGTTTCTATAGCTGGTGTTGTTGGCGTCTCTAAAGTAGGGGAAAGCCAAATTTGCCGCAGCTGCTTTTTTTGTTGTTTGTGCAAGTGGATTCGGCTCACAATTACTGCAACTAAGGAAAGGCTTTCTGTTACGGTAAGAACTGAAAATCCTACAATACCAATGCCCGGAACTGCCGTGAGTAGCACAGCCATTGCAACAGTGGAAACTGCAAAGGCTGCAGCACTGCCGTGAGCTGCCCCTTTTGCCACAATCGAAACTTGTGGCGACTGATAGTTAGGATTAATTTCCGGCATATTATGTTACCCCTCTAAATGCTTCTTCAAGCCCTTCAAGAGCGGCTTGAGCTTGTGTTATGATATCATGTACAGACAGATCTTCCCTGCCGGCCAAATCGCCAAGTTCGCGGGCTATCTGAGCCCCGGAGGTAGTGATGACCCTTTCAAAATGTCCTCTAAACTGACTTGAGTTGCTCACTGCCCCGTCTAAGATAGGCTTCAACAGAGCATCTAGCATCGTGTTGAGCGCTTCATCTAAAATCCTACGGTCTTCTCCGATCAAAGAGGGAAGGTTCTGATCTATAGCTGAACTCATTTTTCCGATGACAATACCTTTGATAGCATTTCGTAAGAGTCTGTTTTCGGCGATAGCGTTCATTATCATTTTTGGAATGGTGTTTAAGTATTTTCTGATTTCCTTAAAAGGGTGATCTGAGATCGAAATAGGAACCGCGCGAATGCTGACATTATAGCGACCCGCAAGCGCTCTAACTTCTACATTTTCTTCGATTTGCGTGAGAATTGCTTGGTTGTGGTGAAAGAAGTTTGCTTCCGTGCAGCTATCGATCAAGTATTGGGTCTGTTCGTCCTGCCGATCCACGATAAATGCCACACGTTTCTCTTCGGCTAAACCATGGTTAAAAGTGGACTGAAGCATAATTAACTCTTCTTGCAGATCTCGTTTCTCTTGGGTGATGCAGTCGTTACTTTCAGAAAGAAGGAATGTTCTATCAATAAGTGGGAAAAGCGTAGAGGTATCTGAGTGTTGTTCGAACATATGTGGGAGAAGTTCGATATGTCGCGCGATAATTCCCAATATTCTTTGGATATTTGCTTTAAACTGTGTATTGAGCATATGCACTACAAGACGGTCGCATAAAGAGTCGATGCGGTCTTCTTGTAAATTAGCTTCTTTAAAGGCGATACGTAAAAACTTCTCTATTTCTTTCGTGAAGTAGTACATTCCTTCGCTTTCAGCTTTATCTTTCAGTTCTTGAAGGGCTCTTGTAACTCTCTGGTTTGTATCGAGGTTTCTGTTGCTAAACATTATGTCCAAGAGGTCTCGTCCCATTCCCTGTAAATCTGGATCTGCTAGCGGGAAGCGGTCTTTTAATTTTTCCGGAAGCAGACGCAAAATATCGGCATTGGTGTTATGGGGTGTTAGTAAAAGGTCTACAATTGGATCGAGATTATTTCCACGCATGATCGCATCATAATCGGCTTTGACGTTCTGGTATTTTTCAGAGGCGCAATTGTGGGCTGCGATGAGTCTACGCAATGCGATGCTAGGTTTCAATTTGCTCTTCCCAAACAAGCATAAAAGCTCTTCAAGGTAGAGAAATTTAGTTTCTAGGTTTCTTTGTAATAGATCTTCGCCATTTTGAAATGCCGCTCGAATCTTCCATTCATGTTGAGAAGCTTGTCCAACTGTACGCCCATGTGCCTTCACTAACTCAGTAACGGCTCCTTGTCCTGCCTGCAATAGAGCCGGAATGGCTACTTGCAGATGTGTAATTGTTACAGGAGGTCGCTCACCTTCTTGTGCTGCAGCGGCTTCCGCTGCTAGCTGCGCTTGAAGGGCGGCTGTGCGTGCAGCGACTTCCCTTGCTCTTCTCGCCGCATCTTCTTCCTCTATCTGTTCCTCTTCCTGAGCGCGCGCTTCTTTTTGCCGTGAATGTGTGCGGATGGTAAGAACTGTCATTAGTACAAAAGCGCTAAATGAGACGCCTGCAATGCCGGCTATCGAGCCCATTTGCAAGAATGAGGCCCCTATCTGTCCATTCATGGAAAAGAGGGCGCCGAAGGCGACCGCAGTGATCACCGCTAAAGCTCCTGAAGCTACCATCCCATGAAAAGTAGGGATCTTGTGAAAACTTGGAAGTGGAGTAATAAAATCAGTTGGTGTTGTCATAGCAAACTATATATACTTGTTTTGTTTTATGTAATTATATTAAATTTTCGTTAATAAGTTAACTAAAATAATCTTTTTGATTTGCGTTTAAACTGAGAGGAAGTATATCCTGACAATCTTTAAAAAATCTATAGTAAATTCATGCTAAACTATTTTAGAGATTATCGCTGGAGAGAGGGCAAACCCGTTGGAATAGGGAAGACGAAGCGTGAGGAATCTTCCTCCTGCTACCGCCTGGTCTCGGATCCTTACCGGAAATGGATCACAATTGAGCACTATTTAGAGGGTCGATTTGAGCGGCTGATCTATGATTCTCATCTTTTTGACTTCCGAAAGCTCAAACCAGAAGAGCAAATCGCTTGGAGAAAGGAGATCCTCTCAGAGGATGAGGCATACATTTTTAACGAAGATGACCGTTTGATTTTACATGAGAGGTATCAGGAAGGAGATGGAAGCCTGCTCTATTCGCCTCATGGCATCTTGATTGGGAGATACGCCTTTTTAAAAGAAGCCGCTCAGGTAGTTTTATACGATTCTTCTTCTCGTCCCGTCACGGTTCAGCACTTTCGCACTTATGAAAAAGGGGAGTTTTTGGACTTGCTAAAAGTCGATAGCAGGCCCGGTTGATTAAATTTTTTCACATTACCTCTGTCATTGTTCAATGACAGAGGTAAAACCGTTGCCTAGCGAGGTAAGTTCATCCGCTCAAAAGCTGTACGGCTGACCACTTCTCCTTGGTGGTACCATTCGCTTCGAGGTTCTCCATCGATATAGAGTTTGCGCTCCCCGTGTTGGACATCATCTTTCCAAGCGAGCTCTTCAACTACATCCTTGCCATTGCGGAAACGCACTTCGGTTCCATTTTTTTTGCCTTTTACATAAGGAATCTCGGCGTATTTTTCACCGTTCAGGTAAACGACTGTAGTCCCTTCCTGTTTACCATGAATCCACTGTTCTGCAGTGTTAGGCTGGCCCCCGTGTTGGAAAGTAAGACGCATGCCGTGCATCTGTCCGTTTGCGTAGGCTGTGATCGTTTCTGGATCCCCGTTTGCAAAGAAGGTGATCCGCTCAACCATTTGCCCATTTTCAATGGTATCTTTTGAGAGAAGATCCCCGCTGCTGGAACGGCAAATGCGTAGTCCCTCTCCATTATCTACAGAAGACTCTGCGATGTTTAAAGGAGTGCGATACTCTCCTCTTTCTAGGTAAGAGCCTTGATAAAACTCGGTAGCTGCTGGTGTGCCGTCTTCGTACCATCGTGTGAGTTTGGAAAGCGTTCCATGTTCAAAGATTTCTTCAAGCATTGGCACTCCGCTTGGATAGTTCTCCCGCTTTGCAACAAGCGATCCCTGTTCGAAGATCTCGACTCGGTTTACTGTTGAAGAGTTCGGGAAGGTATAGGTGGCTTCACCGTTTAAAACTCCCTTTGCAAAGGTTTGTGAGAGGGTAACGCCGTCTTTTCTCAGTTGCACGACCTTTCCATCCTGTCCGCGCTCATCCCAGTCGACTTTCGCAACCGGAACGCCATATTTCCCAATATATGTCTCTTTGACGACTTCGTTATACTGATTGCTTTGACGGCAACCTGTCACAACGAGCAAAAGAAGGGAGGCGAGTCCAAGAGCAGCTATTTTATTCATGATAATTCCTCATTTTCCATCAGTTTTTGTGTAATTCTTGCGTGTTCTTTTTCAACCGCTTCTACAGAGAGAGTGCTCGCTTTATCTCTGTAAACAAAGCGGAGAGTCACATTTTTTTTGTCAGATCCTAATGCGTCGCTACGGTATACGTCAAGCAGCATCACCGATTCGAGCCTTTTTGTCGGAAGTTTTTCGATCTTCTCAAGAAGATGACCAACAGCCATTTTTTCAGGTAGAGTCACGGTCCAGTCGCGCGTCGATGAAGGAAACTGTGGAAGGGGAGTCATCTTCACACTTGGCGCTCTTGCGGATTGCAAATCTTCTAGGTTGAATTCCGCAAAGTAAACAGGGTGCGCGATGTCTATTTTCTTTAATGTTGTGGGATGCACCTCGCCCATAATCCCTATCTCCATGTCGCCAGCGATCAGGGCGGCTTGCCGTCCAGGATGAAAGTTCTCATAGCGGGTCGGTTTATACATGACAGGAGGGATTTTTAGGCTGGCTAAAAGGTTTTCTACGATCCCTTTGAGGTCAAAAAAGTCGACGGGATTCTCTTTTTTTTCCCAATGGAGTGCACTTCTTTCGCCGGTTAAGACAATAGAGACAACCGTCGGTTCTAAAAATGTCTCTTCTTTTGTTTTGAAGTGGACTCTTCCTACTTCAAATCCCGAAAGCGAGTGGGTGCCGTGATCGGTATTTGCTTTCACGATGCTGAGCAGACCGGGAAGAAGCGAAGTGCGCAAGACAGACTGTTTGGAAGAGTGAGGGTTTAGAAGCTGAATGACATTGCGCGAGGGGAAGCTCTCAGGCACGACAAGCGAGGCCTCTTCAGGGCTGATCAAATCGCATGTGAGCAGTTCTTGCAGCCCCTCTCTGAGCAGGTTTTCCCGAATTTCTCTCTCAAAAAGATAAAGTGGTGCATGGGGAAGTGCTCCCGTACGATAACTTGGGCGCTCTTTCCTGGGAATGTTATCATACCCATAAAGGCGTCCTACCTCTTCGATTAGGTCGATTTCATTTTGAATATCATATCGGTAAGTGGGGATTTCGGCCTCGATGTGTTCTTCATGAGAGGAGTGAATGCCAAATCCCAAACGGTGAAAAATCGTTTCAATTTCACTGCTTGCTAACTGCGTTCCCAACACTTTATTTACCCGCGCAACACGGCAGCTTACAATTTTTTTTGGAAATGCCTCTTTCTTGATATCGATAACTCCATGGAGAGATGTCCCTCCCGCAATTTCGCAAATCCAGGCTGTTGCCCGATCGAGTGCCTCGAGAACGCCGTTGGGATCAGTTCCCCTTTCAAAACGATAGGAGGCTTCAGTATGGATATCGAGGTGTTTGGCTGTTCTGCGCACTTGTGTCGGTTCAAAATAGGCCGACTCTAATAAAATAGATGTCGTCTGCTCTTTAACTTCGGTCGCCTCAGTTCCCATCACGCCCGCAACGGCGATTGGTTTTTCGGAATCACAGATCATGAGCATTTCTGCTGAGGGATAGTGCTCTTTTCCGTCGAGGGTGGTGAGCTTTTCTCCTTGCTTTGCATTGCGAACGACAACTCTTTTGCCGGCAAGCGTATCAAAATCAAAAGCATGGAGGGGATGGCCCAGCTCCATTAGAACGAGATTAGTGCAATCCACCACATTATTGACGGAGCGGACGCCACACGCTTCGAGCCGCGCGATCAGCCAAGCGGGAGAGGGTTCCACCTTTACACCTTTGATAACCCGGCATGCATAACGGGGGCACGCTTCACTGTTTTCTACCCTGACAGAAGTAGCATCTTCGATCGCGTCATCGCTCTTCTCTACTAGGGAAAATTTCGGTTCATTGAGGGGCTCTTGTGTGATCGCAGCGAGTTCACGAGCGATCCCCCGAACATTTGCGCAGTGAGCCAAATTAGGAGTAAGAGCGATCTCTAGGATGATATCTCCGTATATAGAAGAGAGATCTGTTCCCTCTTGTGAAGCGTCGGGCAGCTCCATAATGCCCGGCTGCTCTTCTTTACTTAAGCCGAGCTCGTCTTGGCTGCAAAGCATCCCTTCCGATTCTACACCCCGCAGTTTAGAGCGCTTGATGCGCGTCTCTCCCACTGTTGCCCCGATTTTTGCAAAAGCTGTTTTCATTCCAACACGGCAATTTGGTGCCCCGCAGACGACTTGATAGGTTTGCGCATCATCGGAAACAGTCGCGATGCAAAGCTTATCTGCGTCAGGATGAGGTTTTTTCTCGATCACCTTGCCGACAACTACGCCTTCAAAATCGAGCTTTTTGGATTCGATGCTATCGACTTCTAATCCTATAACTGTCAGAGTTTCAGCGATTTCTTCCGGTGTTAGTTTGGTTGGAAGGTATTCTTTTAGCCAAGAGAGGGGGATTTTCATAATAATAAGTATGTTTTTTACTGGGAGATTTTACGAGAGAACCTCTATAGTTACAAGTATCATGTCTAAAGTTACAAGTATCACGACAAAAAAAAATAGATGGTTACTGCAAACTTTGATTTTGAGCGGCGCTTTGAATGTCGCCTTGATCGGTATCTTTTTTTATTTTTTGATCCGTGACAACCCTTTACATTTTTCTTTTGAGCCTAAGGTAGAAGTAAAAGTTGAAAAGACGCCTTTGAGCGCCTCCTTTTTGGGGCAGTTGCAGGCTCTCTCTTTTGATCATTTAGTCGAGTTATTAAGCGATCAACGGATGGTCGAGCAAGGATGTCGGGTATGCGATTTTGCAGCAGCGGCGCTCGCTACTTTTTATGATTTTGATGTGCCGCGCGCGCTTGGGCGAGGGAGACTTCCTTTGCGCAGGTGGGTGTTTGATGAGATGACGTTTACGCTTTTTCCCGGCCTATCGGAGAAAGATTTTTCCACCTTAATGGCTTTTGCCAAAGAAGAGCGTTTTCCGTTTACAACTAAGGGGCTTGTTAAGCGTATTAAGGCAAATGAACAGGATAGTGAGCTTTTAGCCTATTTTTGCCACACAGCCGAGTTTATTTTGATTGAGCGTCTTTTTGCCCGTACTGGCCTTCCTATTTCAAAAGGTACGGTTTTAGGGATGGTGCGTGAGGGAGGATGGGAGCGTCTTGCACATTTCTATGAGAGTCAGGAGGAGAGAGGCGATTTATCCGATGGAGTGCGCCAAGAGTTACTTGTGGATTATATCGAAGGCGGGTCAAAGACAGCGGCCTATCTCATGTTGGTTACAGACCCTAAATTTGCTCAGTTGCAGTTAGGGGATCGGCATGTGGTGCAAATGTTAGAGTTATTAGATGTCAAGACCAAGGAGGCGGCGGAATTTGTCGCAGCTTTGATGGATTCGCCTCGAGGTGAGGAGGTGTGCAATCGGGCTTTTCAAAGGTTTGCAGAATACGAGGGCGAGGATGTTGCCGGGAGGTATATACTGCGGCCTGGGATGGGAGAGCTGCGTCCGACTTTTCGCGATTCACCTCCTGCAGCGCCGGCGCCTTCAACCCACATCGTTCAGCCGGGTGAGTCGCTTTGGCTAATCGCGCGCAAATACAATGTCTCAATAGAGCTGCTGATGGAGGTCAATCATCTGCAGTCTTCAGTTATTCGGGCGGGAAAAACGCTGAAAATTCCACGGGTTTAGGGTAACGGTTGTAAATATTGCGCTGCGTATAGCTTTGTTATATTCAGCGCAATATTTACAAGAATGACAAAAAGGATGATGCAATAACAAGCTGTGAAATAAAATATACCGACCACCCATTCCAAATAGATAAATCTTATTATCAGTAACTTAAAAGAAAGATTCTGGTGTACAAAAAGGTGACAAAAACTCATAAAGAAATCATTCTTGCCTTTATAGCTTCTTCTGGTTTGAAGGAGAGCATATATTCAGAAGATTTTGTTTCTGGAGTCGTAACGCTGGAGGATCTTTTCTCATGAAAAGAGTAACCCTGAGGCCTATTTCCTCTTAGTCTCAGTCGGCACCGGGTCATAGCCGCCATGGTTCCAAGGGCCGCACTTTACAAGCCTTTTGAGAGTAAGCCAGATCCCTTTAAAGAGGCCGTGGACCTCTAGCGCCTCGCGTGCATATTCGGAACAGCTCGGGACAAACCGGCAACACTGCCCTAAAAAAGGACTCACACAAAGCTGATAGAGACGGATAAAAAGGATAAACAGCCATTTCATGATCCATAGTATATGTGATTATTCCCTTGCTGGAAAGCGATTTCCTTGCTAATATGTCGATCCATTTGCGGGAGTGCTGAAACTGGTAGACAGGCTACCTTGAGGTGGTAGTGGTGGTAACACCGTGGGGGTTCGAGTCCCCCCTTCCGCATTTTACGTACGCCCTAAGAAAGCTATGGCAAATCCTGGGCGTTTCTAGCGGCAATCTCGTCATCTTCTTATCTTGGAAATAGTCTTAAGACTATTCCCTTCGATACGAATGAAGCCGATCTTGCTCGCTATAAGCACCCCTGCTTTGCCATGGCTTTCTGAGCACGTACCATTTCACCTGGGGGATTCAATGAAATATTTCCTTATAGCTCTTGCCTTTTTAATAGGTCCCGCTCTATTTGCAGAATCGATCGACCACAATGCTAGCAGCTTTTCCCAGCGCGAGCGGCCAAGGGAGCGAGTCGATACCTATGATTTTTCAGGCATTTTTCCAAATTTAGAAAATATTGACATCGACGCGAAGCGCAAAAAGCGCGTCGAATTCGATTTGAGCGGTGAGTATCCTTTGCTCACTTCTGTCAATTACGAGGGATCGTTTGGCCACTTGAATGGAAAATTAACCGGTCAATACCCTGCCCTAACTCTCGTTAATCTCTTTTGCACCAATTGCGCGATGCAGCTCGACCTTTCAGGTGCATGGCAACGTAGCTGTGAAATCAATATTATCGGTCAAAAAGAGGATGTTATGCTCACCCTTCCTGAGGGAGTGGGGCTTATTATTCATACAAAGACAGCGCCATCGGGAAAGGTCGTTGCTAAAGAGGGGCTGAAAAAGCAGGGAGTTTTCCATATCTGGAAAAAAACATATCAAAATGATCTTGCTGAGACGGCTGATATTGTGTTAACTCTCTACGTTGAAACGACAGCAGGAAAAATCTTCCTCAATTAAGGAGTTCTTATGGAACTTTGGTTGGATGGAGTCGATTTTGAATTGACGGCGCATCTAAAAGAGCTCAATTTGTTGCATGGCATTACAACAAATCCCACTCTTTTGGCCAAAACCGGACGCGCCGCAGAAGATGTTCTAGAAAGGCTTTTCACATTATTTTCAGGTCCCATTGCAGTTCAGGTAACCCTCCGGAAAGTCTTTGAGATGATCGACCAGGCAAAAGATCTGCATGATTTTTCATCCCGCATTATTGTTAAAATCCCCGTAACGGAAGAGGGGATTGAGGCGATCTCCCGACTAAGTCATTTAGAGATTCCAACTATGGGGACTGCTGTTTTCACCCCAATGCAGGCGGTGTTGGCAGCTAAAGCAGGCGCGCGCTATGTGGCCCCTTATTTTAGGCATATTGGCGAAAAGGCTTTTGATGTGATCCAATCGATCCAGGAGATGTTTGCTCTAAATGGTTTTCGCACGAAGCAAGTGGTAGCGGCTCTTGAAACGCTGGAACAAGTTGAGGAGTGTTTAGCGCGCGGGATTGGGTGTCTGACTTTAAAGCCCTCTCTATTTAAGGAGTGTTTAGCACCGCCTGCTCAGACACTTGAGCACTTGGATCGTTTTGATGCCGATTGGTCAGAAGCAGCGCCCTCAAAACTACTTGTCAGCCGACAATTTATTTAGATTGTGTCACAACTTGTCTATTTGTTTGGATAGGTAAAGTTGACGCTTTTCATTTTCTAAAATAATTTTATGATATTGACGATTAATCACATGAAAAATAGAGTTGATTTTTTCTATTAAAGTAATAGTTAAGATTTTATAGTGCTAAGTGGTTGAGGATCCTGAATGCAGAAACACTTTCTTCTATTCATCGTTATTCTTCTAAATTCATTTGTTTTTGCTGAGGAAGACTTCTATTTAGACAGTCGTTTTGAGCTGCAGGGCGGAAAAGAGCATAATCAGATCAATGACCAAAGGGAAAACTATTTTCAAACCTCGACTCCTTATAAGATCACTCCTAAAGTCAACCCTATCACCGGCGATCTTATTGAAGAAGAGGCCGATCTTGTCATTGCTGGAAACGAGCCCCTTTCTGTCAGACGTTTTTATAGCCATACGGCTCTTTATGAGCCAAGATCGGGTGGATGGCGCTATAATCCTGAAGCCTTTTTTGTTGCGAATTTCGAATGGCCCGGCCAAGAGACCTTTGCGGCCGCGGGAGAATCTGACGGAAGCATAATCCCATTTAAACCCTCCTCCAACGCCTGCAATTTTAACTTTTCCCAAGGATTTTCCAACTTCAATCCCAGTGGACAAACCCATCCTCTCAACACCAAAATCAATTACCATAAAGTTCCAAGTAAAGAGAAAGAGTATTTCTCTTGGAGAGGAGAAATCATAGATGGAAGTGGCACGAAACGCCTCTTTGATTCCGGCAGTCACTGTTGGCTCTCCAATCTTATAACCGATGTGCGAAAAAAGGGGCGTGATCTTTACATCACAATGTCCACACCCAATTGCTGGACTCCCTATCAACCTCATGTTTATGAGGAGAGAAAGCCTAACGGGAATATTATTTGCTATTCATATGCGCCCTGGAAAGATCGCAAATACTATCCGATGCCTCCATTGCTAGCGACCATCACAGCTTACAATGCCGATAAAACGAAAATTCTTGGTTCCATTACATTTCACTACAACCAAGACAAACACGGAGATGTCCGTGGCATTACAGCAGTTGGAAGCGATGGTAGACAAGTCGCGATTCAGCACCACGGCTCATCACCTATTCTTTTGCATGCCGTCCATACTCCGGACAAACCCACAGCCACTTATGGTTATCAAGGTCAATGGATTAATCGTGTAGAAAAACCTGACGGTCGAGTTACAACAACAGAGTACGATGGAGCTGGCAAAGTTGCCGCTCAATACGCTCCGGTCGGCCCAAATGGAGAAATACATCCCATTTGCCGATATGTTTATCATGATAGGGATACTGAAGTCTACGATGCCGAAGGCAATAAAACCATCTACAGATTCAATGAGCACAAACAGATTTTAAGTTTAGAAACCTATAAAGGCGACCAGCTTTATCGTGTTAATCGTCTTTCATGGGATACGGCGACGGGCAACTTATTGAAAAAGATAACTGAAGATGGCGCTGGACAAGTCCTTCAAACTACCGAATATGCCTACGATAAAAATCACAACCCCATTGTCGAAAAAATCGGCAGAGATAGAGAGTGGCGCATCATCAACCGCACTTTTTCTGATGACGGCTTTAACCTTAAGCTCTCTGAGACAGATCGAGAAGATAGGCTGACTCGCTACACATACATCCCCAACACAAATCTGCTAAGCTCTGAGCTGGTCTACGAGAAAGACACTATTCGTCAGCGCACATTTCATTTCTATGATGATTGCGCTATCTCTACTAAAACCATCATCGATGATGGGCGCTCAGAAGACCCTAACAATTTGCAAGGAGTCACCTATAGAAAAATCACTCAAATCACTCCTAAACAAACGCAACCCTGCTTTGGGCTTCCAGAAGTTGTAGAAGAGAAAACTATTGACCCATCAGGAAGTGAAATCCTTCTTCATAAGGTTGTTTATACCTATACCCCCTTTGGTAAAGTCCTCAAAGAAGAGCATTACGATGCAGAAGGCGCCTATAGATATTCCCTGCACAATGCTTATGACGATAAAGAACGCCTCATTTCACAAACAAATCAGCTAGGGCATACAACCGGTTTTACATACGACGCAAACAACAATCTTACCTCTATCTCAGGCCCGAAACCAGGTCAACACCAAGAAATTACTGTTGATAAAGCCAATCGTCCTATCCGCATTGCCGATTGGCAAACAGACGAGACAATCCTTATCACTGAAAAGAAATATGATAGACTGGGAAGAGTCGTAGAAACAACAGATCCCTGCAAAAATATCACTCGATTTGAATATGACGCTTTGGGCCGACTGATCACTACCATCTATCCCGATCACGCCATTGAAAGCAAAGAGTATGATCCTTTCGATAATGTTATCAAAGAAATCGATCCCGAAGGGTATGAAACACACAAAATCTATAATTGCTTTGGAGACATTACAGAAATTTCTTTCCCAGATGGATCTAGAGAAAGTTTTGCTTACAACCCTACCGGCACGCTCGCTTCCCAAACCGATAAGAATGGTGCACGCACAGAATATTCCTATGACTGTTTTGATCATCTCATCAAAACAGAAATCTACTCTCCTTCTAATCAATTACTTAAAACAAGCTCTGCGATCTGGACCCCATTCCACAAAATTTCTGAAACCGATGGGACATTAACCACAACCTATACCTATGATTTTGCTGGCCGAATAATAGATGAACAAAAAGACATTCGCCAGATCCATTATCTCTATGACAATCTAAGCAGAATACGCATCACACAAGAAGGCGATGCCGAGACCATTGACGAACATGATATTCTTGATCAGCTCATAGAAACAAGAAAGGAAAAATCGGCACTCCTTCAGTCCCAAGAAGCGTATGCATATGACGAAAGCGGTAACCGCGTACAAGTAATCAACTCTCAAGGGGTCACCGAAACGCATTTTGATGCAAGTGATAACCCCTTAAGTATCACAGATCCTCTCGAATTTTCTACCCATTTTATCTATTCTTATGATGATGTGTTTACCCAAACAAGCGTCAACCCAAAAGGAATCCAAACCGTATCCATTTATGATTCTAGGGGACGTGAAGCATGCTATTTAAAGAAAAATCTTCAGGGCGAAATCATCCAGCGATACGAAAATGTCTATGATAAAAATGGCAATCGAATAGCCCTTCTTCACACCATCTTCTCAGGTACGACCCCAATCAAGACTATAGCCCATTGTTGGGAATATGGACCGATGGGGCGCATAGAACGGTTTATCGAAGCTGGAGAAAGAGAAACCCGTTATCTTTATGATGATAAAGGGCGCCTCAAAACAATCATCAAACCGAATGGCTGCTCACTTCAGCATGAATATGATGACCTTGGCAGACTGTCTCGTTTTTATGCTAAAGATTTTGATTATCAATATACCTACGATCAGAACGACCAAGTGACATCAGTTCATGACAAGATTTCTAACACCGCTACAACCAGATGCTATGATCCCCTAGGTAATATTCTCGAAGAGAGATTGGCCAACGGTTTAGTTTTCACGAATACGTATGACAATATGGGTAGGAGAATAGGATTCACCCTTCCCGATAGCACTAGTATCGATTACGTTTATGATGGCCATTATCTCTACCAAGTCAAACGAGGTAACCATACCCATACCTATTCCGGGCGCAATCTAGAAGGACAAATTGTTAAAGCTCAACTACCTGATTACCAAGAAGTGTCGATTGAAAGAGACAAACTCGGCCGCTACACCAGCTATTGCTCTCCTCACTTTACAGCTTCGTATCCTGAAAATGCCTACGATGGTAATGGAAATTTGCTCCATTACCAATTTCAAGATCCCTTAGGAAAAGCAGAGTACGCATTTTCCTATGATGATCTCGACCAACTGATTACGGAAAGCGATCACGCATATCAATTTGATTCTCTCTACAATCGACTCAAGAAAGATGATTCTGATTATACAGTCGATACCTTCTGTCAAGTAAGTTCCGATGGCAACGTGACTTATGAATATGATACATGCGGAAACTTAATATCTGACGGCGTTTGTAAATACACTTATGATAGCCTCGATCGTCTTATTGCAATCGACAATGGCAACAGACACATTGAATACACCTATGATCCTTTTAATCGCAGACTTTCTAAGCTTTCAGGCAAGCATTCAAACACATGTATCCGCTACATGTGGGATGGCGATAATGAGATCGGTGCAGTAGATGAAAAAAACCGTATCCAAGAATTACGCGTATTAGGTGAAGGCTTAGGAGCAGAAATAGGTGCTAGCGTTCTCTACGAGCTGAACGGTAAAGCCTACATTCCCATCCATGATCATCGAGGTTGTGTTGTGATGCTCGTGAATCTATCTACTAAGAAGCCTATAGAGAGTTATCGCTATACGGCATTTGGCGAAGAGCTTACCAAAAACAAGCTCTCACCTTGGAGGTTTGCTTCCAAAAGAGTCGATGAAGAGACAGGTCTTGTTTTCTTCGGAAGACGCTATTATCATCCAGAGCTAGGTCGCTGGATCACACAGGATCCGGAAGGTTTTGAAGATGGACCCAATCTCTATGCCTATCTAAAAAATTGTCCACTAGCAGACTTTGATCCCTATGGTCTTTGGAGCTGGGGCGGTATGTGGGGAGGAACAAAGGATTTTTTCGGTGGAGCCTGGGATTATGCTAAAGGTGGTGCATATGGTATGGGTTATGGTCTTGGCAAAATGGGCGAATGGATGTATGCAGATTTTCAGTATGAGTACTTCAATGATCGCTCCTTTTTTGAGAAAAAATCTTATCAAGCAGTAGAAGGATGGAAAAGTTTAGGGCGAGCTGCTTGGGATGATCCAGTTGACATGGTGGTTCCAGGTGTGATGGAAGCTTGGAGAAATCCGACAAGTCCCGGAGCATGGGGTAAGGCAGCTGTGGATATTGGGTTGATAGGTTTTTCCGCTGCAAAAATTGGAAACGCTGCTAGACTTAGCAGAGTTGGGAGAATTGGTGAAGAATTTTCTGCATTTGGAAAAGCTGAAAATATCAGCATGTATGTTTCCAAAAACATATCAAGTGGAGCTGAGAGTGCAGCAAATGCTTTCCGCCTCCGTAATCAACTGATTGGCCAAGAAATTGGTGGGGGGCACGCTTTTACAAAGCACGTCATGTGGCAAGGTCAATTCAAGGGACTCGGCATTCAAGCAAGAACACAATTCGCCCGCCATATTGAAATTGTAACCAATAATCCAACTGCAACTCGACAACTTAGCAGTGGTCGCATAGCATACTGGCATGAACCAACCAAGACTGTGGTCATTCGAAACCCCCGTGCAGTAGATGGAGGTACAGCCTTTCAACCTATCAATGGTCGAGCTTATTTTGATAACTTAAGGTAAAATATGGAAACAATAGATCTAAATAGCGAACAATCAAATATTGTTGTTAGTCGTGAAGAACTCTTAATTTTTAATGCTGCCCTAAATGAAATATGTAATGGCATTGACATCTTTGAGTTTGAATCAAGAATTGGTGTAGGCAAAGAACGTGTTGTTAAATTGCTGAAAGTGATTGGTTATTTGCTTGATAAAATGGATGCAAAACAGGAATAAAAGGGATATAGAATTGGATTAACTGTTAGATGGATTGCCAAGAGGTAAAAGTAAATTTAGAAACAAAAGAAAAAAATTCGTCAGGAAACATAAGATTGCTTTCAGACTTCTTTTGGAGTAATCATTGCGCTGTTTCTTACTAGATGAGAAAAATTGCATTCAAGAACTACGCGTCTTAGGCGAAGGCTTAGGAGCTGAAAATGGGCGAGTGGATGTACGCGGATTTTCAGTATGAGTACTTCAATGATTGCTCCTTTTTTGAGCAAAAATCTTATCAAGCAGTAGAAGGATGGAAAAGTTTAGGACGAGCTGCTTGGGATGATCCAGTTGGCATGGTGGTACCAGGTGTGATGGAAGCTTGGAGAAATCCGACAAGTCCCAGAGCATGGGGTAAGGCAGCTGTGGATATTGGGTTGATAGGTTTTCGGCTGCAAAGATTGGAAATGCTGCTAGACTTGGTAAAGCTGGCAGATTTAGCGGAGAGCTATCAACATTTGGAAAAACTGGGAATGTTAGCAAGAAGAGAGTTGAAGTTGCGTCTATTGTTGATAAAGGCATATTTGCAAATCGTTTAACTCATATCTTTGGTAAATCTGAACACGCATTGGGAAGTTTAGTATCAAAATTTGGTTCACAGGAAAACGCTTTTAACGCAGTTCAAAATGCAGCAAACCAAGTACTGAAAACAGGTAGACTGACACAAAATTCAAAAGGGATCCTACCATCTGGGAATTTAGAAAATGTGATAAATGTTGAAGGAATTAATGTCAGGCTGATAGGGGGCAGAGTTGAGAATGGACGAGTTATAATTTCGTCATTTAGCAGAAAAGGGTTATAATAATATGGATGATTTAAATAAGCTTGAACTTTCAATTTTAGAAAGGCTTTCCAATAAATATCCTGAAATAAAAAATCATATTCCACACCTCAAGATTTTAAATCGTGAAAATACAGGAGTGGGAATGTATGTCAATTTTACTTACTCTAATGAGATTGAACCACTAAACCTTCCAGATTCATCCATCAGTACTAATGAAAACATTGAGATTCAAGGTTTGCAATACGGATTAGGTTATGAGGTTGATATATCGAAGGGCCGGCTTAATTTTATAGAATTCATAACTTATGGCGAGCAATGGGATGGAATGATAAATGATTTTACATTGAAAAATGATTAAAAAATTGCAACTATTCAGATATCCCATTTTCGCTGAAACTCAGTGAGTTGCAAAAATTGATTTTCGCCAGTTACCAGTTAATAGTTGCTATATGCTCAGACATAGGTGTGAGCTGGCCAATAAAAATTACGGTTTTTCTTAAGAGTTTGAATACCAACATAAATGGGCATCTGAATAGTTGCAAAAAATTTGGAATAGCAATAATGTGATCGGTGCAGCAGATGAGAAAAGTCGTATTCAAGAACTACGCGTATTAGGTGAAGGCTTAGGAGCAGAAATAGGTGCTAGCGTTCTCTACGAGCTGAACGGTAAAGCCTACATTCCCATCCATGATCATCGAGGTTGTGTTGTGACGCTCGTTAATCTATCTACTAAGAAGCCTATAGAGAGTTATCGCTATACGGCATTTGGCGAAGAGCTCACCCAAAGCAAGCTCTCACCTTGGAGGTTTGCTTCCAAAAGAGTCGATGAAGAGACAGGCCTGGTTTTCTTTGGAAGACGCTATTATCATCCAGAGCTAGGTCGTTTATTAGCGGGCACTTCGATAACAATCCTAAGCTATTTCTCTTATAAGAGTTAAGTGCACTTCTTCACAACTTCTGACTTTAACATCATTGGGCCAAATCCCTTCACTTTGGCCTCAATATTATGACCATTGACCTCATCAACTAAACGGATATCTTTCACTTTGAGACCAACCTTAATGACCGAAGAACTTCCTTTGACTTTGATATCCTTGATGATCGTCACGCTATCCCCGTCATGAAGAATAGTGCCGTGTGCGTCTTTGACAACCCTTTCTTTTGAACTATTTTCCGCCGCAGAATCTTTCATCCATTCATAAGCACACTCTGGGCAAATGTATAGATCCCCATCTTCATAGGTATATTCAGAACCACACTTAATGCAATTAGGTATATCACTCATAGGACCAAACATATCAAAGATCGCTCTTCATCACTATCGATTTCTTCGACTCGGGGCTCATCACCAAGTAGAAGACGTTCCTGGCTGAGTGAAAGCGCAGCTATAGCATTAGCATTATTATCACCCAGAGCTAGGTCGCTGGATCACACAGGATTCCGAAAACTTTGAAGATAGACCTAACCTCAATGCCTATCTAAAAAATTGTCCCCTAGCAGACTTTGATCCTTATGGTCTTTGGAGCTAGGGTGGTATGTGGGGAAGAACACGGGACTTTTTCGGTGGCGCCTTGGATTATGCTAAAGGTGGTGCATACAGTATGGGTTATGGACTTGGCAAAATGGGCGAGTGGATGTATGCGGATTTTCAGTATGAGTACTTCAATGATCGCTCCTTTTTTGAGAAAAAATCTTATCAAGTAGTAGAAGGATAGAAAAGTTTAGGACGAGCTGCTTGGCATGGTAGTTCCAGGTGTGATGGAAGCTTGGAGAAATCCGACAAGTCCAGCAGCCTGGGGTAAGGCAGCTGTGGATATTGGGTTGATTGGTTTTTCTGCTGCAAAAATGCTGCATCCAGAAGATCGTCGGCTCGATTCGACAGTTTCTGTGAACAGGGAAAGTCTCAGCAAAAAGAATAATTGAAACAAAATATGCTTTAATAAGTGTTGCGCAAACTTGAAATCAATTTTATAAATAATGTATTGTTTTTGTTTAGTGATCACATGTTGCAGCCACCTTTTTCATCACCGAAAGGATATCTCTCTTCTTTGCATCCAAAGCGCGTAAATGAGCCGCTTTGGTTTATATTTTCGGGTGAGGATTTATTGGTTCATGGGGAAGCAGGCCACCTTCCATCCTCTCCAGTCTGTGGGTTGGAAAGAGAGCTTTTTTTTGGCGAAATGAATGGACACTCTCTTTTTGCCGGTATTGCAGCCAGCACCGATAGCCTTCCTGAAGGATGCAGATGGAAACGTTTACGCAGCCTATACGGCCAGCTTGATGAGGAAACGTTTGCTTTAGCGGGAAGAGCCATGCAGTTACTCGCATGGGACCGCGAGCATACCTATTGCGGGTCTTGTGGGAAAGAGACAGTTCCTTGCGAAAAAGAACGTTGCCGCGAGTGTCATGCATGCGGCCAACGTGCCTATCCCCGTCTATCGCCTGCAATCATGGCCTTAGTGAAGAGAGGCGATGAGATTCTCTTAGCGCGTGGACCGCATTTCCCAGTGAAATTTTTTAGCGTACTAGCCGGTTTTGTGGATGTTGGGGAAACCCTTGAGCAAAGTTTAGAGCGCGAAGTATTTGAAGAGGTCGGTGTGTGCGTCAAGAACATCCGTTATTTTGGAAGCCAGCCTTGGCCTTTCACCGGTTCGCTGATGATCGGTTTTACGTGTGAGTGGGCAGCAGGTGAGATCACAATCGACCCTTTAGAGATAGAAGAAGCGAGTTGGTATCGGCGCGATGCGCTCCCTCAACTCCCTCCACCGCTTAGTTTGGCGCGTCTTTTGATCGATTCGTTCATTTCAGAAAAATGATAGCAATATTTTAACAGACATGTTACGAGTAGAGCTAAGAGGTATATATGAAAACAGTGCACGTTTTTTTAGTTCTCGCGCTCACTCTTTGCGGATGTAGCAGCCAAAAAAAAGAGAAAATCACACCGGAAGTTCCCTCCTTTCAAAAGCCAGAAAATGCGACTGTTCGTTTAGAGGGACAAGCCTATCCCTACTGCTTGTGGTACAATCCTGAGCAGTGGATCATCGTCAATACACCTTTTGATAGCTGTGATGAAGCTTCAGAGTGGACGCTCGTTTTAGCCGATCTAGAAGGGGAAGTTTCGATTGGGAAAAACTTAGAGAAAAAAGCGATCGCGAAAACGTATACCTATGAAGAAAAAAACGTTTCCCAGACAGCGTACAAAGATTTTGTGCAGAAGAAGTTTATGAGCCAAAATAAAGAAAATCTCTTAGCTTTTAAAGATTTGGGTTCAGAAGAGCGGATCGTTAATGGCTTAAAGCTTTTTTCTTGGAAGTTTCAAGTGGAATACAAAGATATCGGCTCGATCACGACCTTTCTCTATTTCTACTCAGATAGCGACGGCTCTGTTTCGGTGACCACTTTCACTCCTTCAGATAAGTGGAAGAAGAATGAGAAAGAGATGGAAAATCTTCTGAATGGATTTTGCCTGCTTCAAACCGGCTCTTGAGAAAAAATGTTAGATCATAATTCTGCTATTTGTTTATAATAATTGCAGATAACTTGGAATTTTTATGAATCAAGCTCTTTTCCTACATCCATTCCATCATTGCCATTGGCAATAATTCACGTTCGTTTTTTTCAATTTTTTATTTTTTTAGGTTCGAAAGCTCTCATGAAGAGCAAGAAATTTGGAGTTATTATGGAACAAAATCAAAATTTTAAGTGTAGCTTAACCCTTTCCTTCCCATCTCCCCATCATCATTGCCATTGGCGATAATCTCTTTTTTATTCAAAAAACATTTTTATTAAATTAGCGCTCTTTTAAGGGGCTAAATACAGATTTTTTAAAAGATTATTTATGAGGTATTATTATGTCTGCTATTAACAGCGGCATTGTATTGCCGTGCATTTTGCCGCAATGCATTGATGAGAAGTTGGTTAATGAAGGCCCTATGCGGGCAATCTCTATTTTAACGACAAAAGTTGTATTGGGAGCGATCAGAGCTTTAGAAGATGGTCAACTAAAGCAGCTTGATCCCAATCCAGGTGATGGGGGGTGTCAATTACGAGGGTATTTGCTCTACAAATTCCAATCGGATGAAACTCTTTTCGAGGAAGCGAGAAATGTAAAAGAGCGTTTTGAAGAGATCGAAAAGAACGTATTAGCTCGCAGTAACAAAAGAAAAAATGATGCTGAGGCGCGCGACTTCTTCGTGACCCAGTTTGGGGACTTGAATTTTTCTAAGCGATTGGAGTTTGTGTTTCAATGTTTTCTGTTGCAAGTTACCCGCACGCCCACAGAAGATTCGCCGGATCCGGAGGGTGTTATAAAAACAGTAACAGCTTCAGGAAAACTAGTTGATTTATGTGGGAGGTTAGGTAAATTGAAGAACTACGTGACCCAAGTGAGTAGTAAGGTCACCAATTATGCCCAGTCAAAGATTTCCGAGTATTCGATAGAGCTGATGCAAGAAGAAGCCGAACGACTCGAAAATGCGTTTGATTTGGACATGCTTTCAGTTAAGCGCGTGTATCAGCCTGATAAAAAATACTCTCCTAAAACAATCGGTCTGCTTTTTTACCAAAATAAAGCTATTTTATCTCTATTGAGAAAGCAACAAGGGCTTATATGTGTCAAAAGCATCGTTCCTCCTCAAGGAGCTGAGCGGCCATTCTTACTCTTTTTTCGGTCAAAAGAACCGGGAGCAGAGTTTTTTCATGTTGAAAAACCCGAGGAAAATGCTCCTGTAGTCGTTTTTGAGGGTGTTGTTGAAGGGAATAATCGCGAGGCTCTTTTAAGGGCAATCGAAGAGAAAGGATTGACAGATCTTTTGCTTCGTGAAGGGGCCATCGAGCCGCCAATCGGCCCACGATCCAAACTTGAAGACATTGAAAATGTGCAAGCACGGGAGGAAATCAATTGTTATAGAAAAAGAGCTGATAAACGCATTCTCAAGCTCGATCACGTCTACTGTAACAGAGTCAAGAATGAATTGGGGGTGAAGACATGAGTTTGCCACAACCCAAAATTCTAAAGTTGCTCTCATGCGTGCAGATGTGCAAATACTTCAGTCACTATGGTATAAGGGTGATATTAATCCTCTACATGATTGAGCAATTGCGCTTTAGCGACAGCCGTGCCTTTGGGGTGAATGCCCTTTTTTGCGGCTTAATCGAGCTTGGAGGTATTTTTGGGGGCCTTCTTGCAGACCGTTACTTAGGACTCCGTCGGGCATTAACGCTCGGCGGTATTCTATTAAGCATTGGATATGGATGTTTGCTTTTAGAAGGCAGCCTTTTTCTTGCGCTGGGGCTTATCATTTTGGGAGGGAGTCTTTTTTCTTCCAATATTATGGCGCTATTAGGTTTAGCCTATGAAGAAAATGACCCGAGGCGGAAAAGAGGGTTTACGATTTTTTACATGATGCAAAATCTAGGAGCGTGTATCTCGACAGCTCTTTGCGGTGTGTTAGCGGCGTGCTATGGTTTTCGTATCGGTTTTGCAGTTGCCTCATTAGGGATGGTAGTAGGGGTATTTTTTCTTATGCTTTTTCAGAGGCATTTTCCCCGAACTCCTCAAAAAAACGCATGGGTTGCCTATCTGGCTCTCATCGGCGTTTTAGCAATAGGAAGCGTAGCGCTTCAGTTTGAAAATGTGCTTTTACCCATTTTACCATGGGTAACAGGAGGGATATTTCTCTATTTTTCCATGCGCCTTTTGAAAGATCCTGAATTGCCTCAGGATCAGGTGCGTCAACTTCTCATCTATTTGGGAGCGCTCATCTTGTTTTTTGCAGCTGAGGAGCAAATCAGTTCGTCGCTGATCTTGTTTTCAGAAAGGGAAACGACTCGAACCTTATGCGGATGGACGATTCCAGGCTCCATAATCATGAGCATCAATCCAATTGTCATCTTGATTGGAGGGGCTTTACTTGCTCGATTGCGTACGCAGCTCATTACGCCTTTTGCCCTTGCCGCCCTTGCTTTTGGTGGATTAGCAATTATGTGCTTGTTGCACTTTGGTTTATCTCTCTTTGGAGTCATAGGCATAGTCGTATTGATTTCGATTGCAGAGTTGATGGTTGGACCTGTGGTTTCCAGCATCGCCTCTCAGGTTGCTTCTCAAGGAAAAGCAGGAATGGTGATGGGGATGGTTCCGATCGCCTTTTCACTCGCCTTTCTTTTAGGCGGTGGATTTAGCAAAATCATTGCAAAAAGCAGCTATGAAGCCGGTTTTGGTACGATTGCTATTTTCACTTTGCTTGGTGGTGTTTCATTACAATTATTATTAAAGAGGTTTGATGATGCAAAACGTAGAGTTTCGTAAAGAGATTGAGGGGATTGAAGCCGATCTGCTCATTTTGAAAGATCGTTCCTTGCAAGACAAGATAGATCAGCAACTTGCTGGTATGGTGCGCTTTAACCTGCAGCGCGGTATTTTTTCTATCACGACAAATGGAGCGTATCCCATCCCTCGGCTCGTGATTGCGGAGGAAAGCGATGACCTTGCGATATTGGCATGTGAAAAAAATGTCATCATCGCATTAGAGGAAAGCGAGGTTGCAAAAATAGCTTTTAAAATGCTTTTAAAAGGGGTTATAGCAGAAAATCTTATATTCTTATGTGCTGATCCCATAGGGGAAGAGAAGGCATTTTTGAAGTATCGCGCCTTGCTTGAGGGGATTATTTCTGCCAAGAGTCTTATTGCAGCGCCTGCCAATCTCATGACTCCTGATCAGTTCGCTACCTCCTGTCGAAAACTTGAGGCACAAGGAGTACGGGTACAGATATTTGGTACGGAGGATCTAAAAGAAATAGGTGCTGAGGCACTTTTAGCTGTTGGGCGAGGGAGTAAACATCCTCCTCGGATGGCCGTGCTTGAGTGGTGTGGGGGCGAAGATGAACCGACTGTGCTTGTAGGCAAGGGCATTTGTTATGATGCAGGCGGCATTAACCTTAAAACGTCGAGCCTTGTAGAGATGAAGTGGGATAAGGCAGGCGCAGGCGTTGTATACGCCGTATTAGATGTTTTATCTAAATTGAGAGCAGAGGTGCATGTTGTAGGGATATTGATGTTAGCTGAAAACATGCCTGATGGAGGGGCTATGCGTCCTGGCGACATCATCTCGACTTTAGGCGGAAAAAAAGTAGAGGTTATCGATACCGACTGTGAGGGGCGATTAGTCTTGGCAGATGGCCTTGCTTATGCACAGAAACAGTTTACACCAAAGGAATTAATCGACATTGGGACCTTAACATTAGAGACATTTGGTGCATTGGGCGGAGAATATGGCGGGTTATTTTGCGAAGATGAGCGATTATTGCGGCAGCTTCTAGATGCAGGGGTAGTTTCTGGTGAGAAGTTATGGAGGCTTCCTTTGGGAGACTATTTTGCCTCGCAGTTAGAGTCACGCGTCGCAGATTTGCGCAATGTCGGCATCTTTCGCTATGGAGGGAGTTCCGTTGCAGCTGAGTTTTTGCGCGCATTTGTTTCTCCTGAGATACCCTGGGCGCATATTGACATAGCTGGAACCGCGTGGAATATAGCGGCTCCTGAAGAGGGAGTTTCTGGATTTGGTATTCGTTTACTTGTTCGGTATTTAGCTGGATTATAATCGAGAAAGTTATAAAATGCCTTTGCGATTTCTTAACAAATGGCAAAAAGAGAGGCAAAACGTTGGAGAACATATTTTGGAAGGGTTTTGCGGGAAGTTGAGAGGCATGTGAATAACGATCCAGAACTCCAATCACATCCCTCTTGTTGTCTGACTTGAGAAGAATACTCGAGCAGCAACGCAAAGATTCACCTAAGGTCTATAGTGTTCCTTCATGAGCCGCAGGTGGACTGTATTTCAAAAGAAAAAGCGCATAAGAAATATGGATTTGGTTGCATGGAACCTATTGTAGTTACTCATAAACAAGGGCTTATCTTGAATTCAAAAGCCATGCACGGCAATCCTTATGATGGTCATACACTTAAAGAGTCAATCCATGGGGCTGAGGCCAACAGCGAATGCATCATCGACAGAGTTTTTCCCGACAAGGCCTATCGAGGGCATAATTTGGAAGGGAAAGAAGTGTTCATTTCAGGCAAAAAGGCTTGACAGTGCACTTTAAACGTCTTTTGAAAAGAAGGCAAGCGATTGAGCCTACATTCTGTCACATGAATAGCGATGGAAAGCTTGACTATCGTAGCTTTCAGAAAGCGCGAGAAGAGCATTACAAGTTTGAGGGAGTAGCCTAATGACAAAAATGTGTTGTGAAGACGTCGCGAGACATATGATGTTGAGCTAAGAATTCTTACCTGTCAGGAGGATGATTTATCAACACCACCTCATCCTGTTGACAGTTTGTTCTTGACATCCATGGGTTGCATTTCTATGTTTCTTTTTCGAGTCTTAATAATGGGTTGTATATGGATGTGCAGGAGATCCAATGTTTTTGTAGGAAGCATGGGTGTTATGTTGCACCACCACTTTCAATAGAGTTACCTGTTGATGAGGTAAAGTCGGGGAGAGGTCGTTTCAGTTTCAAAGAGCCGAAAGAGGATACATTTTTTGTAGGATCAGATCGTTGGTCAGAGTTAAGTCATAGTGGCGAGAAGCTAATTAATTTGCTTAGTCCGGATTGTTTAGAGGCATTGCTTCCTTCAAGAGGAGTCCATTTAGTGACCTTTCAAAATGGGATAATGAATTCTCGTGACGATTTTATCGATAGAGGAGAGGCTATTTTTGCACAAGTGGGAGAACATTTTCGTGAAACTCCTCTTGTGATTGGTTTCTATAACCCGACTACCTCCAATGTTTTGTTCGATGGTTTTGGCGCGATAATGCGCTATTTGCATATCAATAACCAGTTTGTGGTGCGTACGGGTATGTTTTTTGAAACGTTGCTAGGTCTTTTTACAATAGTAAAGAGGGGGTTGCGATGGGTGCATATTTCACATAGTGAGGGAGGGGCAATTGCGCATTTAGCGTTGGGTTTAGTAATTGGGAGGCAGCGGAGGTTGCAGTTTCATCGGCATAGTATAGAAAACCATTTAATTTCTGCTTCATATGGCCCTCTCATTCCAGTGCCTGATCGATTTGGATTAAATGTTTTCAACACTTATTCTGAGAAGGATAACACGACTTTACGTTTTGGAAAGCGTTACCTTGACCATCCAAATTATCAAGGAGTAAAATTAGTTCCATGTTTGGACCAGTCGCCTCCTCGATCTTCGCTTCCTCCTGGAGATCATGATTTTTTGGGTGGGACTTATCAGAAGGCATTCCGAAACAACTTAGAAGATATTTTAAAAGACTTAAAGGAAGGAAAATATTGAAATCACTTTTCTTATCGTTCCTGTTATTGCTAACAATTCACGTTGATGCTCGATATAAAGCTCCGGAATATACTCGTTATGTTGCCGAAATTAGAGAATGCTTCATAAAGCAAATGAAAGAAGAGTTTGGTCTTTCATGCTCTGGAACAAGTGGTCGAATGCGCAATGATGTCGAAGAAATGGGGTTTGATTTTTCAATATCTAACCGTGTGACGCTTGAGGAAGCGCGTGCATACATAGTTTTTGTTACTGAAAAGCTGGTCAATATGATTAATTCTCATCAGAAAATTCGCCCATTCTTGAGGGAATATCCATTTTCCCACAACAGGGCTAGAGTTAATATCAGTTTTAACAACTTACTTGGTGACAGCCAATCTGACGGATCGCCTTCATATGTTTTATCGGGTTCATCGATAACGTATCGTGCAAGGGATGCCTTTAAAGACCGGTATGTAGAGTTATATGAAGAACCGTACGAAGAGGCTGCGCGTATTGTAAAATCTTCATATTCAAGGCTTCCTGTCCATGAAACAACGCTATTAGAGTCAGCTATTGATGATATATTTTATATGTATGCAACAGAAATGGCAGAGGATTATGGGTTATATGTATGGGGGATTGGGTGTAAGAAGTCGGATAGGCTTGAGGAGATTGGCGCGCGTTTTACAGTATTTTATCCTGTTACAAAAGAGCAGGCTCGAGCATTACAAGTAACTGCTACAGAGAAGTTATTGGAGTTAGTGAATACACATGAAATACTTAAGAGTTATCCCTTGACATCGGACAGGATCAAGATGCGACTTAATTTCAGGAATACAAAGTACACTCGATATCGTGATGGGTCTATAGAGAGTGTTACGTTAGATAGTGACAGTCTTACTTATCTTCAAATGCCGCTATATAAGGATGGTGATCCACTTAGTAAGTTGAACGAGCCGATTATCAACTTAGGGACGGAGAGTTATGAGGAGGCTCAACGTCTTGCCGGAGAAAAAGTACTCACCTTCAACATGAAACCCAGTCCACGAGAGCTTCCTTAGATAATCAGGAGAAGAGTGTGGGTCCATTCAGGTGAGTGGGTTTATTAACACTCGTTGAGAGCTTATCCTTGACATCCGTTATTAGCATTTCTATTGTTTCTTTTTCGAGTCTTAATACCGGATTGCATATGGAAGAGTCGGAGATCCAATATTTTTGCAGGAGGCATGGGCGTTATGTTGCGCCACCACTTTCAATAGAGTTACCTGTTGATGAGGTAAAGTCGGAGAGGTCGCTGATTACTTGTAGAGGTCGTTTCAGCTTCAAAGAGCCGAAAGAGGATACATTTTTTGTAGGATCAGATCGTTGGTTGGAGTTAAGACATAGTGGCGAGAAGTCTATTAATTTGCTTAGTCCATAGTATTTAGAGGCTCTGCTGATTGTTGTGTGCGAGTACTCAAAATCATCTTCTGAAAATAAATTGACAGTGAATTTTTGATTAAGATAGCTTGTATCTCTATATCGGAGGTAGGTTTGGCAATTGACCGTGCATTGGATGGGTTTGAGCTAGCTTAGGCAGTGCAGAGGCACGGTTTTTAGTTTCAAAGAAGCCGTTGAGAAGGTTCAAGAAGGCTGGGGTGTGAAAGGGATTCCCTATCCTGCGAACGTGCCAAGGAAGTGGAAAATTACGATCACGCGTGGATATGGTCTTTTGTTTTCTAATCCTGATAGTCGAGGAGAGTGGGTTAAGATCATGCCAGGGGATCCGATAGCTCACTCTAGTTTGCAATCACGGTATGCGGTTCACCACTATCCTTCAGACCAAATGCTTAAGAGACATGGGGCGAAAGTTGATAGAGGAGCCCGTGTAATGCGTGAGATGGTCGAGTTCGACATCAAGAATCAAGAACACCTCGCTCTTCTTAAATCAATTCGTGAAAGAACTGGAAATGGTAGTGGGAAAATATCAGAAACCAAGCTGGCTCTTAATGCTTTTGAAATTCTCAAAAATTTCTGGATTGACTTAGATAGTTTTTTATATATCAGAGAAACAATCGGCTATGGTCAAACATCCAAGTTTTTAGATGTTCAAGAATTTGAAAGAGTTATAAATATTATTCGTGAAGATATTCTGTGTGATTGCCATAGTAGCTATATTTCAACTAATGAGTGCGGAATGGTGTCAAAACACAATTTGTCGCATCATGATAATCTTAGACTTGCCTTTCATTGGTACCAAGATGAGCCATTTGTTAAAATTTGCTTCGATGGAGAATGGCGAACTGCGGGGGGAGAGAAAATAGATGATGAATATCATGAAGCAGTACACATAAAATTCATTGATGTCCTGAGAGGGAATTTTGATTGGTATCAAACAAAATGCAGGAAAGTAGTCGCTTTAAGTGATTTCGATTATGAAACAAGTAAAAGGTGTTTAAAAACAGTGGTTGATGAGTTTTTAAAGCAAGGTAGACTAGTTTCAAATAGTAACAAGCGAGGCTTGGGATATGGTCAGTAGTCCTAGCTCGCTCAAGAGAAGACTTTCTATTTTATTAGAGCATCTCTCAGATCCTCAATGTTTACGAGAGGCTTGGAAGATTGAGCCTGAAAATAATCGGAGTTTTTCTGAATCGCATAGTTGTTTTTTGGAGTTATTTTCTCAGATTTTAGAGCTTGAAGAAGAAGGTATCTCTGTATTAGGAAAGCACGAGTTAACGCTTTTAAATGGCTTATATGACGATTGGGATCGTTTTCCTATTCGGAATGAGGAGATTTTAGATGTTAACATTCTTTTAGCCAACCCTGAATGGATAAAAATTCAAGAAAAATGCCGCACCCTTTTGCAAGCGATTCAATCCGAGGAAAAAGCATGAAAGACAAAGAATGTATAATCAATGGTCTTCAGATCCGCATTGCGTTTCTCGCTGATCGTGCAAGCCAGGAAGATATGTGTTTTAGAGGATTTGAGACGTGCGAATGGTATATAGAAAATTTTTGCGATCAATGGGATTTGCTTGAACCTTTAGTAGTGGATAAAACGAGTCAGGAATATAAGCTTTTAGCCAATTTTGATAGGCTGCTCGTAGCTTTTTATCGCAAAGCCGCTTCAATGAGTATTAAAGGAGTTAATAAACAAAGGCAGCTTCTCAAAGATGGTGCATGGCGCAATATCCAGAGGCTAGCCGCCGACCTACAGAAAAGGAATCTAAACCGAATTCTAAACTAGCTTGGGAAAGTCCCTGGGGATCAGTTTCTTTCTCGGCAGAGATGTTCTAAGAAAAACAGAAGAGAGTCATTTTTTTTCTGATAGTCATTCCAAATTGTTTGAAGCTCTCTTTCATACGCGGAAAGCAACTGTTGAGTCTTAGGAGATTTTGGATTTCCCATGAATGAAACGGGAAAAATTTTACATCCATGTGGTTGAGGTGCCTCAATTCCAAAATAAGTTTCTGTCCATTCTGGAATCGAGCCATCTGCACGCCTTGCATCTTGATAAGCTTTGGCTGACTCTTCACCGTAACCCAACAATATTCCTAACAAGAAATCGCTGTGGTTGATTAATGCGGTTAGATTGTGGCCTTTTTCAAGCTTTCCAATAAACCAATCGGGTGAAAATTCTTCTCCAAGTACATTTTTAAAAAGATTGTCATGTGTAAGCAAACATTTATAAAGAGCCGCCTTGTTGACAATATAAATATCTAATATTTTAATTTTATCTTGGCTATTCATCTCTTCGCAAAAAATAAAATTTGGATGTGGAAATAGATTTTCATTTTTTTTGAATGCCATCCACCCCTTTAAACATAGAATCTCTCTAAAGCTTCGATGCTTATCTTTAACTATAACACCAGTAAAACAAACAGGCTTGTTCTCAAAACACAAAACATGAGATGCACTATCCAATTTAATGGCATAATCAAAAAATTTTCTCATGCAAGCCTTATCATGCCAGGACACATGTTTAAGCCTCTCTTCTACATTATATGCGCCGAAAAGGGGCTCAATTGTGCCAAAAAATAGAACAAAGATAAGAATTAATTTCTTCGTTATTTGCCGCATCTCCTGCATTTGAATACGCCTTGTGGATTGTAATAACCGCAATTTCTACATTTCCAAACATAATAATTGTCACATCTTACTGCTTCCTGTAAAGGAATCCATTCCCCATTTTCTAGGACAAGAATACCTTCAGGAGTTGCTTGCATTCCTTGAGTCCCAAGCCAACATCCGTCTATCAGTAAAAAGACACCTTGTTCATCTGAGACTACCTGATCAACGTATTGTCTTCCGATTGAAGAATTTATCGAGCAACTTTCCCATGAAGAAGCTTGAAGGGTTCCTAAACAACACAATGTTAAAGCTAAAGAAAATACATATTTCATCCAAGTTTTCATATTCATACTTACCTGTTTAAAATTTTAACCGACTGCATATGGGCACTATAAGTAGATTAAAATTTTAAGGGAATATAAAGAAAAATTTAAATTCTTTTAGGCTACTTGAAGAGGTCGGAGTGAGAGCCAATCCGGATCAAAACTAGTACTTTTTCTTTCTTGTCGATTTGATATACCAATAAAACATCCGGCTTGATATGGCACTCTCTGGCCGGGTTCCATTTTCCTGAAAGAGCGTGATCTCGGTATTTTTCCGGCAACTCCTCCCCGTTGGCTAATATCTTTAGAACTTCGTCCAGAGTCTTAAGAGTAGATCTATCGTGTTTGAATTTCTTCAAATCCGTCTTGAACTTACTTCCCGGTTTAATCTTCAGCATGAGGATTCATTCCCATAGCATTCCAGAATTCGTCTACCGATTCGAAAGTTTCTCTTTCACCCCGAGCTTCTTTTAATGCCATTTGGGTTTCCTCATTCGGCTCATGACTCTTTGTGCACTTTGGCATTTCCTTTCTGGCAAAGGAAAGTAGATATTCACTAATAGTCATATGAGACTTTGTGGCCAACATCTTAATGTACATTCTCTCTTCCTCAGTACAATCCACGCTAAGCCTGACTTTATGATGATGTTTATGAGCACTCATAGTTCACCTATTTTACTTATAACACCATTATACTTAAAACATGCTTTTAAGTAAACACCTAAAGTCCAATGGAGTTGATTGCATTATTCCTATAGTCTCTAACGTCTTGGTAGTACTCTCTCAACATATTCATGCTCTTGTGCCTTGTCTGCTTCATAACGAGCGTCTCTGGAGCCTTCGCTTCTAATGCAGAGGTTACAAGCCCTCTTCTGAGAGAATGCCCCGCGATCTCCCCCTCCTCAAACAATCCTCTCCCCCTCTTTTTTACAATTAGAGCAATAGCCTTCTCGGTGATTTGATTGTCTCCTACGGATCCATGTCGATTGATTGGGCGAAAAAGTGCCCCCTCAGTAAGATGTGACTCCTCAATCCATTTATTCAATGCAAACACAGGGCAAGTTTCCTCGTGCCTCCCGAATGGAATTTGCACGACCTGACCGTGGCCGCATTGGTCAGTTTTAGACCAAGGCAATAAGATTGATATTCCGCCTCTGTCGAAAGAAATATGTTCTAGGCATATAGTTGCTAGCTCGCTCCTTCTAAACGCCCCTGCGAATCCCAAAAGAAGCAGAGATCGGTCTCGAATATCGATGAGCTTATCCGACTTCTCTATTAGCTTGAGAATCTCCCGAAGATCTTCAACCAAGATCGCCTTCTTCTTATTCTTAGGCACGCTCCTCATCTCATTGCGGATTCCCTTCATGCACGCTTGATTTCGGGGTGATCTAGCTCAATCTTTATCGACTCCCACAAGTGATGCTTGATTGCGGCAAGATAAGTATTCAGGCTCGCTAGCTTTAGTTTCTTTTCCTTTGCCATAGCGGATAGAAACATTCCCAGAAGGAGAGGGACTTCATTTGGAGTGGTCAAGCCATATCCATGCTCTTTGCACCATTCCGTGAATTTAGCCCACCCAAAAGCGTAGGTTCGCCTTGAGCTCTCAGATTTGTCTTAAGGTGTTTAAAAACAGTGGTTGATGAGTTTTCAAAGCAAGGTAGACTAGTTTCAAATAGTAACAAGCGAGGCTTGGGATATGGTCAGTAGTCCTAGCTCGCTCAAGAGAAGACTTTCTATTTTATTAGAGCATCTCTCAGATCCTCAATGTTTACGAGAGGCTTGGAAGATTGAGCCTGAAAATAATCGGAGTTTTTCTGAATCGCATAGTTGTTTTTTGGAGTTATTTTCTCAGATTTTAGAGCTTGAAGAAGAAGGTATCTCTGTATTAGGAAAGCACGAGTTAACGCTTTTAAATGGCTTATATGACGATTGGGATCGTTTTCCTATTCGGAATGAGGAGATTTTAGATGTTAACATTCTTTTAGCCAACCCTGAATGGATAAATGTAAGCGCAAAACTGTAGTGTCACCCCTTCCGCAAAACTAAAATGTCACCCCTGAGAGCAAAACTCAGGGGGAAATATGGAAGTGAGGATGACTATGAAAGAGGCGAATCGTCTCAGTATCATGAGACAGATCGATAACCAGACCCTGAGCATTAAGGCTGCCAGTCATGAGCTAAATCTCAGTTCTAGACAAGTAAAACGGCTCCGGAAAAGGTATAAAGCTGAGGGAGACCTTGGGCTTATTTCTAAAAGAAGAGGACGTCCTAATATCAGGCGTTATCCTAATGCTTATAAGGAAAAAATTCTTGAGCTAATGAGAGAACCCATCAGAGAAGGTTGGGGGCCGACGTTCGCTTGTGAAAAATTAGCTAGCATGAATCAGATCTTTGTCTCTCGAGAGACATTGCGAAAATGGATGATTGAAGAGGGTCTTTGGAAAAACAAACAGCTCAAGAAGAAAAAGATCCACCAGAGAAGAGAACGTAGAAGTCGCTTTGGAGAAATGCTTCAAGGAGATGGTTCGCCTCATGACTGGTTTGAAGGACGTGTGACGTGCTCCCCAAAAATAGGATCATTTAAAATGCAAAAATTCTCATAATGGAAAATTTTAAATATAGAGGATTTTTAAGATGAAGAAGAGTCGATTTTCAGAACAGCAGATCACTTTTGCACTAAAACAAGCCGAAACAGGAATACCTGTGGCTGAAATTTGTCGAAAGCTCGGGATAGCAGAGCCCACCTTTTACCGCTGGAAGAAACTTTATGGAGGGTTGATGCCTTCAGAAGTTAAACGCCTCAAACAGCTTGAGGAAGAAAACAGTCGTCTTAAGAGGCTTGTTGCAGATTTAACCCTAGATCGTCAAATGCTTCAGGAAGTCGTTTCAAAAAAGCTATAGGGCCTGAGCGCAGAAGAGCAGTTGTTAATAAGCTTCAATTTGCTTTCAAAACAAGTGCTCGGCAAGTTTGTCGAGCGCTTTGTTTTCCTCGCTCAACCTATTACTACTGCTCTAAGAGAAGCGATCAGGCCTTGTTACGAAAAAGGATTCGCGAGATAGCCTTAACTAGATTTAGGTATGGATATAGGCGAATTCATATTTTGCTTCAAAGGGAAGGATGGCCTATCAACCATAAGAGGGTTTATCGTCTTTATCGCCAAGAAGCTCCCCATCATCGAGGGTATCGATGCCGTCCGCAACATGTTTAATCGCTGCTGGTTTGATGAAGCAAAATGTGCGCAGGGATTGCGCGCTCTCGAGAACTACAAAAAAGCCTGGGATGATCGGCATGGATGCTGGAAAGATTCTCCAGTCCATGATTTTGCTAGCCATGGAGCTGATGCTTTTCGTATTCTCGCGACTACACTCAATGAAGCTAACAGGCGAGGCATGACCGCTGAAGAGCATGAGAAAATGCGTCGAGAAGCTATGGGCATCCCTGATTATCGCAATTTTTTTGACACACCAAATTCTCATCCATTCAATTCTTATTATTGAAAAAACCTAGGATCTCTTCATATTTAGGCCAGATCTCTGGGAAATGTTTCATGGAATAAGTACAATGTGCATTTTTGCCGCAAAAGCTATGACAGCTCGGGAAGTCCTCGATCGCATTCGCGAAAGAGTTTATTACAGTCAATCAAGAATTCGTGAAAATTCTGAAGAATTTCGGTATCAAGTCATCATTGAAGCTGAAAACGGTGATTTATCTGGACAAGAGATTAGAAAATTTGCTGACTTTCTCATGATTCCTTTTGATGAACCCCCTAAAGAATATAGAAGCTGGCGAGCAGGGCTTATGTGTTAAATATACTCATCCACACAATCCATCAGAGTATATTCTTCTTGTTCATCCGAGAAATATCGAAGGGAATATCATAGGCTCTAGAGAAATCTTGTATGCAAAAGGAGGTCAATTTGTTTCGATAGAATCTTTTCAAAAAGTTGTTCCTTATTTTGAATTAGATCTTGCAGAATTAAAAAATGATTTACAAATGCATATTAAAAATAAGCATCCAAATATTCGTTCTTATGATGATCAGAAATTAGCAAGTGCTGTCCGCGTTGCTTTTGGAAACACCGTTGCGAAAACCATCAATATGAAGGAGAAAATAGATCCGTTTGTCATCCAGCTGATACATGCTTTTTTCGGAGTTGCAATTCCCCAAGTTGATGGAATCTGTAGAAAATGCTCTAAGGTTTTTATGCCAAGAACGGGGTGTGGCATGTCCGTTCTTCGAAAGATCTCTAGAGATCTTTGGTATGAATTTCGCATGAGTTCCTCAAAATTAGGCGGTTATGAACAGCAAGCAGAGCTTTATATTACAAACCGACTTAATATTTATGGAACTGTTTGCTACGTACGTTGGCATGAGTTGCCCGGCGAATATTCACTTACACGATTTCCTAATGAAAAGGGCACGCACATTCCATATGTTAATAACAATCAACAAAATGTTTTTGAATTCTTAAAATCTCAAGCTTGGCCTGATTTTTTGAAAAAATATATACCTAAAATTCCCAACATAGTGATTCCTATATGTCGTTGCAAATAAATTCTTTTCTCAACTTTTGTGAAAGCATAATAACTTCTTGCCTTTCTTGGTTAGGAAATCCATCGCAGCAAGAACAAGATTGGGATACACCAGCCCCCTTATGCAATGCGAAAATAGTATCTGAAGAATTTTGCAGTCTTGTCTCAAATTTAAGGGAATGGGAAGAGTATGCTTCTCATGCAAATCAACCCGTGTTTCGGCAACTGAAACGACTTCAGGAAGAAGTCGAAGAATATCTTTCAGGAGAGTCTATGTTCAATTTTGAGTCAAAAGAGAAACTACTTAATGATGCAGAATGGAAAAAGATACAGCGGTTGGCCAGAGAAGTACAGGATGGTTTAGAAAAATTTATCGAGGAAAAAAGAGATGGGTAGTCGAGAAGATTTATTAAAACATTTTTTGACTGTGGATCTTCTTTTATTCACCAAACCTCTTCCTGTAGAAGAGGAGGAATACAATTGTTGCTTTGCGCAGAGTTGGACTAATTGGCTTGCTATTTTAAAAGACAAGAGCGCTCATCGCATGAGCGCAGTTAAATTAGAGACTATAAATGATTTAATGCAGACCGCTTACAATTTCATGATCAAGCTCAAATCTACCAGAATAGGATATATGGCTTCAAAACGCTCTCTTGCGAAGGAATGGGAAGCAGTGATGAACTTGGGGCATCAATGTCATTTCTGTAGAAATAAAAGATGTTTTGATTCCAGCAGCTCTAGAAAATGCAATGTCGATGCAAGCACAAGCTGAAAGAGAACGTCAGGCACGTGTGATTCTTGGAGAGTCTGAACATCAAGTTGCCGAAAAATTTGGAGAAGCGGCTAAAACATACTCTGATAACCCTGTCGCTCTTCATTTGCGAGCCATGAACATGCTCTACGAAGGACTGAAAGAGAATTCCACAATCGTTATTGTCCCAAGTACCGCCATTGATTCAATGCAACTTGAGGGTATGGCGGGCATGACAGCAATGACAATGGGGCTCGAGCAGAAAAATGCAAAGGGGAAAGTAGGTAAACTTCAAGAGGAGACAAAATCGTCGAAAAGAATGGAAATGACTGAGGATGAGGAGTTATTGAGCTATTTACTGAGGGTGTAAATAAAAATGTTGAGGCTTAGGCAGCCTTGCTCTCTCTCCAGTAATTTTCCCAATAACCGTTTGCTCGGGCTGTTCTAAGTTGCAGCATGGCATTCGCATTTTCGCATTTCCACCATGCTCCCGCTATTTTCATCCTCTTCTGCACAATATGCCTGTGACTGCTTTCTATCTCTCCAGAGCCTATCGGCAGGTCTTTTGATCTCGCTTTCAAATAGTCCATGTATCGCAGTCGCTTCTCCATGTAACGAACGCACTTTGATAACCCGCAGTCTTCAGGCACATGTTCTATCTTCCGTAATTTCTCCCGTAGCTCATTAAAAACCTCATTCACGGCTCCTTTTTTCAACTGGTCTTTCTTCTCCTTTAGCCATTTACTTTGTTCTAATGGATTGCACCAAGGGGCTGCCCCAGACAAATATTCACACACATGAAAAAAATCGATGAAAAAATGAGCTTGAGGCCCAAATTGCTCTTCTACTTGATCTACAATCCACTGTGCTCCATCTCCCACTGCATGAACATAAGTTTTCTCTGTAAGCCCTGCCTTCTTCGCACACTCATATAATTTGTCTCCCGCTTCTTCTGGTGCTCCGATTACTGCTGCATAGACCCTAGATGTTACGCCATACTCTCGTGCAAAACAAAGCTTAGCTTCTCTCCAAAGAACTTTTCTTGTTTTCCTTAAATCCACGCCTATTTCTTTCTCTTGTACTTCTACTATTGGAACCATTCCACCATCCATTTCCGCTACCAATACATTTGCCTCCTTTCCTTTGGTAATTTTTGGCTCCCACTCGGAAATCTTTCTTGCATGATCTTCTGTAATCTTTTGGATCGTGCACACAGGCACTTCTATCCCATAATGTTCTCGCATTTTTTCAGCAGCCTGACCAAAAGAAACGTCTGCACCAAAATCGGTTAGAGCTCTCTGTAAAGCTCTAGAATATGACCTACACTGCACATGCAGCTTTTGAATCAGCGGTCTAAATATTCGAGCATTTACTAGAAAAATTTGCTCCACGACTTCTACCTTTCCGAATGTGGTATGCCAGTAGATTTTTTTTTAGAGTGGTGAGCTCTGCCAGCTTTTTCCAGCCCTTCCCTTGTCAAGCTTTCTTCTTGAACAGCCCATGTCTCTACTATTTCTTTCCCAAAGCCTCGCACTTGGGGAATCAAGGCCTCTTCAAAATCATCTGCACTTGGAACTTTTTCTTTCTCAATAAGATCGAGCATCTCTTTTATTTTGCCCAGAAGTTTTGGATAAGCTTTTAATCTTTCATATGTTTGTTCAGCTTTATTAAAATCAGACATAACTCCTCCTTAAATTTGGAGTTACCATGCTCTACAAACGCCTACTGATTGTCAACAAGGATTGCAAGCCTCAACATTTTTATTTACACCCATTTACTGAACCAAAGATGACACAATAATTTTTTCATGATATGTTCCGAGATGAAAACAACAAAGTGATCATATCATGAAAACAGTGGTGTCACTACCTGATCAAAATCAAAATGCATGGCAGTTGGCTAGCATTCAGAGTGCTGCATTTGGCATGCCTGTTTTGCAATTTGGAATTACATTAGGCAAAAACATTGGGCCTGGGATGGCGCTTCTTTCAATTTGTCTTGGCAATATACTTCTATGGCTCGTGAGTCTCAGAATACTTGCCATGACGATTAAAAATAGAGCAAATGCCATAGAAAACTTGGCAGAATATATCATAAATGGTCGTTGGATAGGAGGAATTGCACTCTTTTTAGCATTTTTACTTTGGTATCCGATTCAAATTAAATCAGATGTAGCTGAAATTGGAGTAGTTCTCGCATCATATTTTGATTTAGCAAATGTAGCTTTTGACATTCGTGGTGGAATAGTGATTGGATTATCCATTGCACTTCTTGCTATGGGGGGAATTAAGCTAATCAAGTGGTTCAATGTTATCTCATTTCCATTTTTAATGGTTTTTTTAGTATATGCTGTAATTAATAACGAATCTATTCCTCTCCCGAAATTTAATTGGAATTTAGAAATTTTGCGAACAACATTGCCAATAAAATTGCTTGGAGCAATATTTGCAACAGTGGCGATTACACTGGTTACTATTATTAATCTTCCGACTTTTTTCAGACATCGTCGCAGCGAAGCTGATGCCATTTTCGCATTACCTATATTTATATTTTTTACAGCCGTGATTGAGTGTTTGGGAGTATTTCTTGTAAATAATGATACAGGGGAAATTTTTACAAAATATTTAAACACCAGCTTGCCAAACGCTATTATTATTATTTTATTTTTATTGAATATGGTTTTTTGTGCAAATTTAGTGAATATATATTTTGCATCTGCAGTTTGGGAAGTTCTGATTCCTTGGTTTAGCCGAGCCAAGGAATTAGCACTAATTGGCATGGGGGGCACCGCAGTATTTCTCCTTATTCAATCTCCAGTACTCATGACATATGGAGAGAAATTGTTTACAATGTTCATAGCCATTTTAGGAATCGTAGTATTAAACGGATATGGTGCTAAAAAACTTATTGAACATAGGGAACGTAAATGGGAACTAATTGTTAATACAATATATTGGATATTTGGATGCCTAGCAGTAATTAAAATTCAAAATATTCAATCAGAGTATTCTACAATCGCTTTTGTTACAGGTTCTGCATTAAGTGCATTTTTACTCTGGTGCACCCTATTTGCTGAGGAAATGTTCTGGGGCTTCAAAAAAGTAGTACTCAAAAAATGAAAGACTGTCAGGCAATTTGTTCCGCCTTGTGAACCGGCGTGAATAGTTTATTTTCTGGAATATGCGATAAGGGGAGAGTATTTTGTTGTTCTAGAGCTTCTTGCTGAACTTGTTTCAGGCTTGCTACATAAATATGTGCTAAGCAAAAAAACGAAGGATCATAAGCAGATACGCCATGCACTTGTTTATATTGATCGATAGTATACTTGAGTTTTCCTTCTCTGGGTTCAATTGGACTATTATCAAATTCAGGATCATCGCTTACTGAGGGAAATTGAGGATAAAAGACATCACATGCTAGAACTAAACTCGGAAAACGAGAAAGCCACGGAGTGAGCTGAAACTCCAAGGATTTTTTATCCAAATAATCAGAATGAGTACATCCTCCAAATATAATCACAGGTTCATTGTTAAGCATATTGTCAATTGCCAGTAATTTAAAATTAGAACGTCCGTCTCCACTAAGAAGTTGAATATAACGGTCTTTAAGTACTCCTTGTTCACTTTTTAAATCGCAAATAAACGCGATCTTTGCTTGCTGTTGAATTAGATAAGCAAGAACTACTTGCATGGAATACAAACAAGCAGCGTATTTACGCCCACGTTTATCAATTTTTATATAATTAGAATGAATATATTTTCCCCATAGCGTTATTGGAAGATCATTGATGATAAAATCATCAGGGATATGTTTTGAAACAGATTGATAACTGTCTGCAATTAAGTTAGAAAAAAGAAGCTGCAATTTCTTTACTAATCCTCTACCAAATTTTGTGCTTATGGATCCTATTTTATTTAATTTTTGAATAACTGTAATCCACCCACCTCTACAAGAGTCTTTTTCTTTGATAATAGAAAGTATATAAAGTTGGGCCAGAGTTAAAATTGGTTTGGATAAAGGGTGGTTTGAATATCGTGATAAATCAAGATCGTGTGGATATTTTTTTTCGAATCGTTCTAATTTTATTTCTAATTCTAAAAGTGTCCTCTGCACACTTATGACCGATATTTCATTGATTGTTTTATGGACCAAGAGCGACATTCCATGACAACAATTAGTAGTAGTTTGAGCGTCAAACTTTGTATAGTCATTCACCAAGTAGGCATGGAGAGCTTGGATAACAGCACGATAGCAAAAAATCAATTTTTCCTTGCTTAAAGAAGAGCTTTCGTTGGCAATAAGGCTTGAAATCGGTAAGAGTTCCGAGATATCACGATGTGGAGATATTAAGATTTTTTTTTGCTCGTGACGAATTAGAGGACTAGTTAATAGCACCTAGATCTTCCCCGATTTGTTCAACTTGTTGCCAAGCATAAACCGGTTATGTTCTTTTTTCAAGCCTTTTTCTTTTTTTTCATTGAGAGGTTGCGAGCATAAATGGATTCCTATCTGACTGTAATGGCAAAACTTTGATTGAAAATCAAAAACTCATGTAGCATGCTTCGTCTTCGGTGAGGAGTAGTGTATCGATGACACAGCATGCAAATTCAGGTCATTCCAAGAAGCAGTCTGCTTTTGCCCTTACAGCAATTCAGGTAACCGGAGCAACCAGTCTACCAGTTTTAAATTCGAGCATTCAACTTTTTCATCAATATGGGTTCATCGATGCCTTTTGGATTTTGTTCATAGGAAATTCTTTAATTTGGTTACTCGCTTTCGCGATTGTGCAAATGACAGCAAATACCACCAAAAACACTCTTGATAATGTTAAGGATTATTTGGGCCCCTTAGGCAGCTGGTCGGCTGGTAGTATAATAATGGCCTCAACCATTGCATATTTCGTCACCCAGACTAATTGGACTACAGAGGTCATCCTATCTCTTTTTCATTTTGTAGAGGGATTTGGGATTAATCAATTTTTTCAATATAGCGGGATTGTTGGGATGATCAGCGCCGTCTTAATCTTGCAGGGAATCACATCACAATCACAACTATATGAACACTAAAATCGCACTGAAACCTTATCATTTGCAGAAAATTGAAAAATTATTGATTGTAATGAAAACTCACTGTGTTAATGAGCATAGACAACATCATTTGGTCTACCTCATGGAGGTTGATTTAACTAAAACGGTAAAACTAAAACACTTATGAAAAATCAAATCTTTTCAAAAGTTCATCGCCAGAATGTTTTAAATTAATACAATGTTTTAAAAAGGTGATTTACAAAAATAAAAAAACAGCAAACAATGTTTCTAAATATAAAAAAGTTATATAAATCAATTATCCACTTCTTACATTTTGCTCGGAAGCATAAAATAAGTACAAAACCAGAAAACTGGTGGAAAGGAGTACTTTTACTCATCATCGGATGGGGCCTAATTGCAATCAACATTGTAACATTCAACTTTAAATCAACCCCTTCAATTCTATCCCTTTATTTTTTAATCCAATTTATATCCGGAACCGTTTTTGTTTTTATAGTTATTTTTTTTCTTCATATATTCAAAATGAAAAATTTTTTTGCGCATAAATTTTTGGCTATTTCAAAAAATAATGAAAGGGATGGATCGGGTATTTTAACAGTCAGAGAAAGGAAGACATTAATCTTAACCAGAGGTTTTTTTGCAGTAATTAGTTATATAGGATTTGAGTTAGCTAAAATTGCGGTCGGAGCTGTTGACAATTCAATTATTTTTAGCTCTGATGGACTAATGTATGCCTTATTAGCTATGATATTTCTAAAAGAACGATTTAGGCTAATTGAATGGATAGGAATATTGACATCCGTTTTAGGCATCGCCATTATTTTTTATTTTGATTTTCTTACAAACTCTTTGTTTTTAGGAGTTTTTGGAGGTGTTGCGGGTGTAATTTCATCAATATTTATGGCTATAATCTTAATATTAACAAGCGTTATTGTACAGCATGATTATCCAATAAGAATAGCTTTTTATCAATGTTTTTGCGGTTTAATTGTTTCGATTTTTATAACGTTAATTTTCTTGCCGTGGTCAAATTTAGATACTCTTGACTTAAATTTTGATTTTCTTTGTATTTCTATTCAGCAAGGCGTACTATATTCTACTGCTTTAATTTGTTTTTTTAGAGCATTTTACTATGTGAATGTAATTGTTGTAGCTATTTCAAGCTATACTCTTGATATCTTAACGACAATTTTTGAAGCATTATTTTATAATAAAGTAGCCTCGACAAGGGATTTGATTTGTTCAGTTATAATCTCATTAGGAATAGGGATCTTAATTTATGCGGAACACAGAAAAAATAGTCTAGAAAGTCAAAATCATTAAATGTTAGATTTTATTTTTATCCAACCGTCTAAAATATTATTTTGATAGCCATTATCTAGATCGATAAATCCTACTTCTGATCCATTATTAGAAAATGCCTGGCATATAGACGCTAAAAGGATAGACCTAGTTAATTGATAATCATCCGTATCGATTCCTTCAAAATCATTATCGAAGGTGATAGGAAAGCCTGAATTCAGGAGATTAATTCCATCGACATGTATATTTCTATGACAGTTATAATATTTAGGCACCATTTTTCTTATATTTACAGCATCAAATTCTATATCAGAACTGGAAACACTAGCTAGTATCACTGGCCTTTTTAAAAATTTCAGATCTTCTAATCTTAATACTGTATTACCCGTGCAGCCAATGATGATGTCATATTTATCTAATCTTGCTTTTAAATTAAAATCAATTAAATTTGAGATATTTTTTTTTATATCAAAAACATCGACATCAAAGTTTGTACTTAAAACGTTGTATGCACTTTGACCAATAGGTCCAAATCCTATGATTAATGCATTTTTTCCATGGCAAAGTAAATCTTGAAGATTTTTCACCAATTTCCATTTTAAAAGTTCCCCAATTAAAGGACTTTCATAACGCAATTTTATCCAAGACCTCGCTGCATTTATTATTGGTATCTTTAAAACACTATTTTTTAATTTATTAAACCCATGAGATGTTTGCTCCACACCAACCACATTGTTTTTGTTAAGTTTAAAAGATTGACAATTAAACTTGTTTAAAAGATAACCACCATCATCTAGCAAAATTACTTTTTCAAATGTTGAAAAATCCCTAGATGTTTGAACAGATTTGATTAAATTGTCTGTAGCTCTATCAATAAATTCATCATAAGAAACATGGCTATCAAAATATAGACTCTCTTCAAGGACATTTACGCCATCTTGCTTTAGTTTGTAAAAAATATCTGGGTTTGTTGAGTAACATTTCCCTAAAACAAATAAATTCCCTGGCTCTAATCCCAATTCAAACAGTCTAACAAAGAGATTATATGTTGTTGAACATAAATGTTGAATCGATATCAACAACACATTTTTAAGGTTGATGTTTGAAAATAAATCTCTTTGTTGGTCGAGGAGTGGCAAGTTTCTTGTAAAAACATTATTTTTCATCGATCTTTTCCAAGATAACTAAAATCAATCTAATCTTGATTTACTTTCCTATATTCCAAGCAAGCCTATAGATTCTGTTATCATACTCTTCATTTGAGTTTGCTACTCTATAAAGCTCCCATTGAAATGAACTTAGTTCAAAAACTGTTTCAAGATTTTGGGTATCCCCTTTATTTGAAAAGGCGATGAATATCTGAGTATTTGATTGAGAAAAATCTGGAGCTTGTTTAAGGAATTTTTTTATGCTCTCAAAATTTGGGTCATAAAAGGCTCTCAAAAGAGGGTCTTCTATTTTGATTGGTTCATTATGGTATGGCATTGCAAAAATAATGATATCAAACTTTTCTTTTGGAATATTGTCAAAGCAATTACTTTCATATATTTTCAAATCTTTATCAGAAAACCCATGAAATTTTTTATTGTCCTTAGCATTAGCTACTGCATATGAGTTAATGTCACCTTGAACAAGATATGAAGCTCCTTTTTTCAAAGCAATCTGTCCTAAGGTACCGCACCCACAACCTATCTCACAGATTCTTTTGTTCTGGGTATGCTCTAATAAACAATTAAGCATCACATTTGTGCTTCTAAACCTATGAGAAGGGTAGACGTGAGGATGAATAATGAACTCAGTATCAATAACTTTTATGATTTGATTATCAGAAATATTAAAATTTGCATTTATATCATCCGCAATCTCTTCTGGTTTTAATCTGTAATATGCTCTACTAGACTTTTGTTTTACCGCCATTGTTACCCTCCATGTTATATCTAGGATTTGGATTATTCATTCTAATCACGAAAAATCTTAACATTAATCCCATGGAAATTTCAATTCATAAATGAACCAGCTCTTAAATTAAATAAGAAAAGTAACATTTTTGAAATTAGTTTTCTTTTTCCTCATCAATTTTCCTTAATTCCCAAAGACGTTTTCTTGCTTTATGGATGATTTCTTCAAACTCATCAAAGCGAAAATTCCAATAATCTCTATCCCTGGGAGGATAAATTTTTATTTTCATATTTTCAAAACCTTCTTCTTGAGTAAGGAGAGCTACCAATTGATTGTCATAACCTATATCAGCAATTAAATCTTCATAATCAAAATCGCTACCAACCGAAAAATTGAATTTTTTTTTCATTGCTTTGGCTCCAGAAAACCACGAAATGTCCCATCTTTGTAAAAACGAATTCCAGCACCATCTTGACGATAAAAATCAATACCGCCGAAATTATTCGGTTTAGAAAATCCTTTAGGGTTCGTCAAAATATCATCCAATTGCCACTGTCCTTGCATATTTTTAGAGCTTGGATTTCCTGTTGCTTTTGGAAAAGCACTTCCAAACCGATTTCCATGCTTATCCAAAGCCCTTCCAGCTCGCGTCAATCCTTCGCGATCCATAACTTGCCCAGCTTTGGAAAGCGCATCTAAATCAAGATTTTTCGCTCCCGAGAGTGGCACATTTTTACTTTTATTTGCAAAGTTAGTCGTTACGATTTTTCTTTCTGTGGCAATGCCGAGCGCTTTTTCAGAACTGCGGATCAAGTTTCTTTCGGCAGAACGCACCATGGCTGACTTGCTAACTTGATAAATGGTGCGGCCTGCTAGAGTCGCTCCTGATTTGGCAAGAGGAGCGATTCCCATGAGGGCTATCTCAGCACCCCCACCAAGAAGATAAGCTCCCCGCTTCCAACCAGGCGTATCAGCAGGCAGGTGTAATGCAGTATGCGTAACCGGAAAGGCAAACTCAAAAGAGGAGGAAAGCCAGCGCGGACATCCCCACTCTCCATAAAGATCGATTGTGAATAGTGGCGTATTGGCAACATAGGCATAAAGATTCGGGCCATCAGCAAAACCCTGTGGATCAGGTGTGATCCAACGTCCAAAGCTCGGTGAGTAATAACGCCTGCCAAAATAGAGATACCCTGTTTCAGGATCAAGGCGTTTGCTTGCAAAGTGCCAGGGTGTATAGGCTGTATTTGTTAGCTCTTCACCGAAAGCCGTGTAACGCACCGTTTCTACAGGTTCTCCTGTCAGATCGACCAGAACTGTCAGTGCTCCTCTTTGGTCGAGAAAGGACACATAAAGCTTTTTCTTCAGTTGAATAAAGACCGTCGCGCCTATTTCAGCTCCGAGTCCCTCGCCTAAAATGCGCAGCTCGCCTTTTGAAGATCCGATTTCGTTTTTGATCTGCCAGATGTAGCGGATCGTCTCTTTGGGTGTCTGTTTAGAGAGGCGTCTGTTGAAAGCGTCGTAGGTATATGTATACTTTTTCCCATTTATCGAGACACCAATCAGACGGTCAAGAGCATCATAGCTCAAATGTATGGAACCTGCTTGGATTAAGTTCCCATTGGGATCATAATCATACTTTGTGACACCGTCATCAGTAAGTTGAGAGAGCTCATTGAGAGTATGGCGTGTGGTATCTTTTGCCACACGATTATACAGGGAATCATAGCTGTACGTGTAGTCGTTTTCTGCGATTAACTGCCTGAGAGGATCATAGGAAAAATCTAAATCGACAGAACCAATAGGATCGACATAAGTATTATGTAACGTATAGTGGAAAAAGCATTAAAGCCTATCTAAATTCTTCTGGAATATTTTTTAACTGCTCTTCTAACGACCAATTTTCAGCTTTTCTTTTCGGATCAAACCAAGGAGTTTCCTCTACAAACCATTCATTTCTAAACGCTTTAATTGATTCTGCAGAACAATCCTCATAACCAAACTCTACACCACAACAAGGGCAGATATCAAAAGTAGGGCATTGTCCATCTTCTCCCCAAGGAAAATAATCTTTACCTAAGAAAAGCCCGCAGACCCGGCAGCAATGTGCGCTTCTATCATTGTCCATAAAAATAATCCAAGTTTGATGTATAAGGATGCCTAGATGTGTTTGGTTTAAAAAAAGTTTTTGGAACACCTTCTGATGTAAAAACGCCAAACGAATTATTTTTTACCTTTTGCGCCGTAAGGCCTCCTCCTTTAGGAGGGGGATATAAGGCGCAAATGCCCTTTATGACTCGAAGAGTAATTTAGGGCATTTTCTTTTTAAACGGGAGTCTTTTGATTTTCAATGTATTGCCTGATTATGGTTATAGGAGCGCCTCCGCAAGACCCGGCAAAGTAGCTCGGAGACCAAAGCATATCTTTGAGACAATAGCTCCTAATTTTTTTGTACTTTTTCCTTAACAGTCTCGAAGAAACTCCTTTTAAGCTGTTCACAAGTTTAGACAGGGCGCATTTAGGTGGATACTCCACAAGGAGGTGCACATGATCTTTCTCACCGTCAAATTCTACAAGTCGAGCTTCAAAGTTGTTGCAAATCTCCTCAAAGATCTCTTGAAGCTCAGTAAACATCTTCTTAGAGAAAACGGCTCTTCTGTACTTTGTGACAAAGACCAAATGCGCATGCAATAAGAAAACACAGTGGCGGCCTGATCTAAAAGTTCTTGATTTTTTCATAGACCAAGGAATACTATCAAATCTTTCATTTTTCAGGAATGATATGTTTTTGCGAGCTTATCGATATCGTTTTTATCCAACAAAAGAGCAAGAGGTCTTGCTTAGCAAGACTTTCGGATGCTGCCGATTTGTTTTTAACCACTTTCTCAAAGCAAAAACAATTTCTTGGAAAGAGTGTGGTGCCTCTCTTTCTTATGCCGGTTGCTGCAAGCTTCTCACAGAGTTAAAACGAGATTTTCCTTGGCTCAAAGAGGTTTCTTCGGTTTGTTTGCAGCAATCTTTACGTCATTTGCTTGCTGCTTTTGAGAATTTTTTTAACAAAAGGGCACGCTATCCCAAATACAAGACTAAGCTTGGGAGACAGGGGGCAAGTTTTATACAAAATGCCTTTCAATACAAAGAGGGGAAGGTCTACATAGCAAAATTAGGTCCATTGGATGTTCGGTGGAGCCGTCATTTTTCAGGGATACCAAAGTCTGTCACCCTTTCAACAGATACAGCCGGACGTTATTATATTTGCTTTCTAGTAGAAGAGCCCATTGCCCCCTTAGCTTTTGTAAAAAAAGAAATAGGTTTAGATGTTGGCCTCTCTCAAATGCTTACGGATCAGGAAGGCAATACGATTGCCAACCCTCGTTTTTTAGAGAAGAGCTATAAAAGGCAAAGACGTCTTCAAAAAGCGTTAAGTCGTAAAGTAAAGGGGTCGAATAATCGCAAGCAGGCTAAAAAGTTGCTTGCAAGTCTTCATAGAAGAATCAAGGAAAAGCGTCTTGACTTTTTGCATAAAGTCTCCAAAAAGGTGGTAGATGAGAACCAAATTATCGCCGTTGAGACATTAAGTGTAAAAAAGATGCAGAAAAGTCGTTTATCTCGGCAAATAGGAGATGTAGGATGGTCGCTCTTTCACCGTCTTTTAGAGTATAAAAGTTTGTGGTATGGGAGAAGTTTTGTTCGTGTAGATAAGCATTTTCCTAGCAGCAAGCAATGCTCGAATTGCGGCAATGTTTATGATCAGTTAAAGTTAGGAGACCGACATTGGAGATGTACCTACTGTGGAGAAGAGCATAATCGTGATAAGAATGCTGCGCAAAACATTCTTCAAGAGGGATTAAAAAAACTTTCAGTACCGTGGGGCACACGGGATTTAAAGCCTGTGGAGCTTGTGTAAGACCTTTCGTGCAAGGAAGGCAATGGGCTGAGAAGCAGGAACCTGATTCGTAAGGATTAGGAATCTCCTCCGTTTACGGAGGAGAGGATGTCAAATCATAGCGAAGTAATGCTCCATCTCTGGAACGTATTCTGGAAAGAGCACCAGGATCTTTAAATAGGCCATGTGCTTGCTCAATATATTGCCTCGCATTAAAAAGGTCAGAAAATTCTTTTCCATGTTTCTTCCAATGTACAAATGCATTTTGAACAGAATTCCCAGCTTGCCCAGGCGTCCAAATAGATTTTCCATTAAGGATCCCCTCTTTTGTGGCAAAAGGTATTTCATGATGTTTGAATGGTTGTGTTACGATTTTTCTTTCTGTGGCAATGCCGAGCGCTTTTTCAGAGCTGCGGATCAAATTTCTTTCGGCAGAACGCGCCATGGCTGACTTGCTAACTTGATAAATGGTGCGGCCCGCTAGAGTCGCTCCTGATTTGGCAAAGGGAGCGATTCCCATAAGGGCTATCTCAGCACCCCCTCCAAAAAGATAAGCTCCCCGCTTCCAACCAGGCGTATCAGCAGGCAGGTGTAATGCAGTATGCGTAACCGGAAAGGCAAACTCAAAAGAGGAGGAAAGCCAGCGCGGACATCCCCACTCTCCATAAAGATCGATTGTGAATAGTGGCGTATTGGCAACATAGGCATAAAGATTAGGGCCATCAGCAAAACCCTGTGGATCAGGAGTGATCCAACGGCCAAAGCTCGGTGAGTAATAACGCCTGCTAAAATAGAGATACCCTGTTTCAGGATCAAGGCGTTTGCTTGCAAAGTGCCAGGGTGTATAGGCTGTATTTGTTAGCTCTTCACCGAAAGCCGTGTAACGCACCGTTTCTACAGGTTCTCCTGTCAGATCGACCAGAACTGTCAGTGCTCCTCTTTGGTCGAGAAAGGACACATAAAGCTTTTTCTTCAGTTGAATAAAGACCGTCGCGCCTATTTCAGCTCCGAGTCCCTCGCCTAAAATGCGCAGCTCGCCTTTTGAAGAGCCGATTTCGTTTTGAATCTGCCAGATGTAGCGGATCGTCTCCTTAGGTGTTCGTTTAGAGAGGCGTCTGTTGAAAGCGTCGTAGGTATATGTATACTTTTTTCCATTTATCGATACACCGATCAAACGATCAATCGTATCGTAGCTTAAATGTGTGGAACCGGCTTGGATTAAGTTCCCATTAGGATCGTAATACCATCATGAGTCAGCTGAGAGAGTGCAATAAGAGTATGGCGTGCCGAGAGGTTTCTTTCATATAACGAAAATTGATTATTTCTACACAGAAATTGAGAAATAAAATATCCCCGTCAATTTTATACAAAAATTGATTTCTTACGTGTCGACTATCGTACGTACTAGTATCCATCGATATCTAGAGTCGATATGTTGCGCAGGCGATCAAAAATATCATAGAAGGAATTAGTCATCAATCAAATTTGCCTCTTTTAATTTTATAAATGCCTCTTCTAAGATATTAATTAAATCATGATAATTTAATTCTAGAAATGGTTTCTCAGAGTTATTATGATATATTAAAACCTTAGTTTTCTCAATCCCGTCATCACAATGTAACTTCGCAAAAGTTGTATTCGAAACCATAATATCAATCACCATCCCCTCAAAATCAAGATCACTACTAGTCACAATTCTCAATTTGTTCATAATAAACTCATTTTAATAATCCAAAAATCCTTTAAAACTACCATCTGGGCGAAAATGAATTCCTCTCCCATCACCAGAATAAAATTGGCGAGAACCGCCTTTCAAATCTATCATCCGTCCACTAGGATCAGTTAAAATATCATCTAAATGAAACTGTCCTTGCATATTTTTGGATGCAGGATTTCCTGTTGCTTTTGGAAAAGGACTTCCAAACCGATTTCCATGCTTATCCAAAGCCCTTCCAGCTCGCGTCAATCCTTCGCGATCCATAACTTGCCCAGCTTTGGAAAGCGCATCTAAATCAAGATTTTTCGCTCCCGAGAGTGGCACATTTGTACTTTTATTTGCAAAGTTAGTCGTTACGATTTTTCTTTCTGTGGCAATGCCGAGCGCTTTTTCAGAGCTGCGGATCAAATTTCTTTCGGCAGAACGCGCCATGGCTGACTTGCTAACTTGATAAATGGTGCGGCCCGCTAGAGTCGCTCCTGATTTGGCAAAGGGAGCGATTCCCATAAGGGCTATCTCAGCACCCCCTCCAAAAAGATAAGCTCCCCGCTTCCAACCAGGCGTATCAGCAGGCAGGTGTAATGCAGTATGCGTAACCGGAAAGGCAAATTCAAAAGAGGAGGAAAGCCAGCGCGGACATCCCCACTCTCCATAAAGATCGATTGTGAATAGTGGCGTATTGGCAACATAGGCATAAAGATTAGGGCCATCAGCAAAACCCTGTGGATCAGGAGTGATCCAACGGCCAAAGCTCGGTGAGTAATAACGCCTGCTAAAATAGAGATACCCTGTTTCAGGATCAAGGCGTTTGCTTGCAAAGTGCCAGGGTGTGTAGGCTGTATTTGTTAGCTCTTCACCAAAAGCCGTGTAGCGCACCGTTTCTACAGGTTTTCCTTTCAGATCGACCAGAACTGTAAGCGCTCCTCTTTGGTCGTGGAAGGGCACATAAAGCTTTTTCGTCAGTTGAATAAAGACCGTCGCGCCTATTTCAGCTCCAAGTCCCTCGCCTAAAATGCGCAGCTCGCCTTTTGAAGATCCGATTTCGTTTTTAATCTGCCAGATGTAGCGGATCGTCTCCTTAGGTGTTCGTTTAGAGAGGCGTCTGTTGAAAGCGTCGTAGGTATATGTATACTTTTTCCCATTTATCGAGACACCAATCAGACGGTCAAGAGCATCATAGCTCAAATGTATGGAACCTGCTTGGATTAAGTTCCCATTGGGATCATAATCATACTTTGTGACACCGTCATCAGTAAGTTGAGAGAGCTCATTGAGAGTATGGCGTGTGGTATCTTTTGCTACACGATTATACAGGGAATCATAGCTGTACGTGTAGTCGTTTTCTGCGATTAACTGCCTGAGCGGATCATAGGAAAAATCTAAATCGACAGAACCAATAGGATCGACATAAGTATAATGAGTCAAACAGCCTGCTGGATCATATCGATAGTCTAAGGCTGAATAATAAGGAGATAACATGCTTATCAGCCTTAATGAGGCATCATATTCAAAGTGGATCTCTCCAACAGGAGTTGTTATATGAACAGGTCTACCCGAGAGGTTTCTTTGATATGCTGTGATCTGTCCTTTATAGGATACGTGTGAAAGTTTGTCTGCATTGTAGGCATAGTCCGCAATGGATCCATCGGGTAGATGTAGTTTAATTAATTTTCCCTCAGCATCATATGTGTATTTTGTGCGATAGCCATTGGCGAGTTTTTCGTCGATGATATGATCGTGTATATCGTAAGAACGCTCCGTGCCATCGGAAACGGCTATCATTCTGCCTTTCTTATCGTATGTATAAGTGTCATCGATATCTAGTGCTGACAGATTGTGGAGGCGGCCAAAAATATCGTAGCTGTAATGAATCTTATTTTTATCGGGTTTGATTAAAGTGCTGAGCCGTCCTTTATCGTCATAGAGATAGCGTGTCTCTTTTAGATCTGACTCTATGAGTCTTTCGATCCTGTTTAAAGGACCATATTCCCACGCTGTCTTTTGGAGGCGTATAGGCGTCGCTCTTTCATAGATATGCTCTATGGCAAGAACGCAGTTGCCTGCTAGATCGTAAGCAAACTCTCGGTGTTGAATTGTTTCTGGATTACATGTTTGGATAGACTTCACACGCCCACAAGGGTCATGCACCTCAGCATGAGTGACACCATCGGGATCGTGAATGGTTTTGACAAATTCTTCGGGATAGGAATAGGAAATGGTGGTCGTCTCTCCTTCGGGGCTGATGATTTGAATGGGAAGCTTTTGTGCATTAAAGAGCGTTTGCTGAACGCCTGCACAGGTGATGAGATGCGTTTGATTACCATCTTCATCATAGCGATAGTCTTCCTGAAAAATAATGGTGCCTTGCTTATCCTCTGTTCTCTTCTCGATCACACGATTTAAATCGTCATATTCTTCAAGCAGCACGGTGAAAGGTTTTTCAATACGGTGGACTCTGCCTAATGTGTCATAATCATAGGTGATTTCTAGAGCGCCTTTTTTTTCTGCAACTTTTCTACCTGCAAGATCATAGCTGTAATAAGTCGTCACACCCTCTTCGTCGGTTTCGGAAAGCAGAGTAAAGGCGGAGTAGGTCTTGGTTTTGACAATACCGGATGCTTCTTCTTTAATAAGCCGACCTAGAGCATCATAGGTATACGTTGTCGTTAAACCATTTTTGTCGGTATGGCTTGCTAAAGTACCATTGAGGTGGTAGCGAAAATGTTCTTCGCTTCCATCAGGATACAATATATCTGTAATTTGGCTGCGGCTGTTATATTTTTTTGTAGTGAGATAGCCTTTGGGATCAATTTCCTGAACGACATTGCCCAAAGCATCGTAGTTTTTTTTCTCTATACCTCCATCGGGGTGTTCGGTTTGGATTGGCCTACCGGCATAGTCATAGGCATAACGCGTCACATGACCAGAATAATCTGTTTCCGCAATCACCCTTCCTAATCTGTCATAGGTCCATCTTTTTTCAAGATCCTCTACTTTTTCACAAACGGGATGGTTTTCAAGATCATATTCCCATAATGTTTCGTAGGCTCCTGTTTGACTGATTCGGTTGTTTTGCTGATCATAAACATATGTTGTTGTTTGTCCTAAAGCATCGGTAGAAGAAATCAAATGTTCGCGTGTGTCATACGTATTATGTAGCGTGTAGCGGAGAACATTCATGGAGTCGTAATGCTCTTCACTTTCGATTTTTCCGGAAGGGTGGTAAGTATAGCGGATTTTACTCAAAAGTGTATCTCCCGCCCTTTCTTTCACAACTTCGGGTAACCCGAAGCAGGGGAGACTTTGTTTTGGAGAGATCAGTGTCACTTTCCTATACCCATCTGCCTCTACCGTTTTTTGGGTACAAACTGCGCAGTCGTCGTATTCAAATGTGTTTGTATAAAGAAGTTGATCTTGGAGATAGACTTTTTCTGTCGCGATGAGATTGGTGTCAGGGTGGTAGGAATAATAAGTTGTTTTACCACAGTGGTCTGTTTCGCTGAGCTTTAAGTTAAAAACATCATCTGAAAAAGTACGGCTGATTGTGTAGCACTCTTCTTGTCCTGAGCCTGTCAGATTTCCCACGAGTGTTTCTTCTAGACAGTTTCCTCTTTCGTCATAGACATAGAGTTGTTTATAAATCGGTTTTCCGCCCTCTTCGACGGTTTTTTCTTGTAAACGGCTTTTTGCATCCCATTTGAACCGTTCAATCACATCGGGTTTTTCAATGGCAGTGAGTCGCTTTTTGTCGTCGTAATGGAAAACAGTACGGTTATTCTCTGCATCGAAAATTTCAGTGAAGCCGTTATGATAGACATACCGACCGATCTGGCCATAAGGCCCTTTTTGCACACTGACTTTACCTGCAGCATCGTATTCTGTTTGAAAAATTCTTCCATCACCACGATCTATTTTGATCAGGCGCCCTTGTTTATCGTAAGAGTAGTGAATGTCCTCATCGACTGTTGTCGCTTTTTGAAGACACACGGGAGATCTCCCTTTATTTGCTGAGGTATGCTGATAAGACCCAAGCTGCAATTCATTGCTTTTGACTGAATAGTCTTTTACTTCCCAGATGGTTCTTTTGAGGTAAAGGCAATGCCTCGGGTGGGGAAAATCTATGATATAGTGCCAGTCATAGGTATTATAATGAAACTCAAGCTCTCCTAAAATTTTGGTCTTATCAGCATTGTAAGCCGTGACTGACGATAAAAGACGCGGTTGTGGAAAGTGAATTTCATCCTGCCATTTCTTGTATTCATAGATTAAATAATTCCCATTTGGTAAGCGCTCTTCCGAAAATAAAACATGATAGGGAATCCAATTTTGTGGTGAAACCTGGGCAACCCATTCGCGCGGATGCATATGCACACGGACATTCTTATCCCATTTATGCTCGGGTGTCCAAAATTTCTTGATGCCGCCTGCTCCATCCTGTACAAAGCCTTCGTACTTGTTTTTCTCCTTTTCTAGAGGACAATTCCAAAAATAAACAACGGTATTATGCGGATCAATGCCTTCAAGGTTGGTATAGGCGTACTTACTATTATCACCCAGCGTGTAACTGAATACTTCTCTTCCATCAGGAAGAGTGCTCTTATTATGAGAAGCCATATAGATGACAGAGCCATTCTCTTCACCTAAGGCTGCAAATCGATCGCTACCATCCCATGCAAAATTTGCAGAGAAAAAAGCTTCTGGGTTGATGCGCCACCCCATACCGTAGCGTCTGTCTGCTAGGTTCATATGACCATAAAGCCGACGAAAAGAGAGCGGTTGACATCCAGCAACCTCAAAGTCTATTTCCTCTTCGACATATTCTCCCGAAATCGGATTGACCTTTGGTAAAAGAGGAGATGTCGCATGGGATAATGGGATGCTGCCGTGCTCAAGCTGCAGATTATCAATTTGCTTTGATGCCTGCAGGTTATATTGCACAATTGTGAATAATAGAAGCAGTAAATATCTCATAAAAGGATGTTTACAGATTCTTTACATAGTGTAAAGCTCTTTTTAGCAAGTGACCTTGCCCCGTAAAAACGGCCCATGAAGAAATGGAGGTTCGTGTTAACCTTAACGAATTTAGGAGACATGAACTGATGAAAAAAAATCTCTGAAGTCCAAATTATCAATATTCTCAAAGAGGCGGACTCAGGTATAAAAGTGGCTGATCTGTGTCGAAAACACAATATTTCGAATGCCACCTACTATGCTTGGAAAGCTAAGTTTGGAGGGAGTCAGTTTCAGAAGCTAAGAGACTTCGAGATTTGGAGGAAGAAAACAGACAGCTTAAAAGGCTCGTTGCAGACCAAGCTGCTTGACCTTGTAGTTTTAAAGGACATCGTCTCAAACAAATGAGTGAGCAAAATAAATGTAAATTAATCGCGTAACCCCCCAGTTCCTGGTGGATCTAATCGTGGGGCAAGGTCATTTTCTTAAAGACCCAATATTCCTATCAGTTTCTTTAGAAAATTTAGCGGTTGACGCTTTGTAAAAAATGATTCTGAAATACCTGAGGCTTTTACGATTTCAACTGCGGCATCATATGGCTCTTCAAAAAGTGTTGAACTCTTGCCAGAAGCATCATTCACGCTATAAGTGAGATCATCAATATGAGATATTCGAGATATACTGCCATCGGCATATCGATTACCGCTTGATTTATAAAATGCGATGCTAATTTCTGTTCTTTTAGCAGGAAATGGGAATTCCCTTAAAAAAGGGCGAAGTTTTTCATGATTATTAATACAATTAACAAATTTTTCAGTTATTATAACTTCGAGGGCTCTCGCTTCTTCAACTGTAGCACGTCGATACGCATCAAAGCTCATACCTACATATTCAACATCATAAGGCATCTGTCCACTATTACCGGAGCAATAAACTCCAAATTCCTTTTGCATTTGTTTTGCAAAAGAAGTCGTAATTTCGTTGACGTATCGAACATATTCAGCCGATTGATATTCGGCGTATGCGGTGGCTGTAAGTCCATTAAATCCAATACAAAAAAGCATGAGCAGTTTTATCATAACTGACCTTTCAACAGCATTTTTTTGATATCTTTAACATTATCTTCTAATAATGCCTGGTATGTTTTTCCTCTAAAATCATGGTCGCCGGGTGGTAAATTCGCAATAACAGTTCCCGTCATACCTGTTGTTTCCAAGGCATTTTTCCATATTGGTGTTTTTACTGACTTAAAAACAATATCGTAATCTGGCTGATTCTCAAAATATAATCCAAACAAACCTGTCGTTCTATCTTTGGAAGAATAACTATTAAAAGTCCTTAGTGCATATTCCCTAGGGATAGGTAAGAGCGGCCCGTATGCAATAGTAATCAAACTTCTCCTGAAAAAATGAATTTCACTCCCTGACATCGCTCCAAGAGCTCGACTACCAATAGCTCCTCCCTCACTATGCATCACATGAATCCATATTAGATTTGGGTTAATCGAATGAATAAGTTTAATAAGAGATTTAAAAAATATATAAGTCCTTCCTACAACTTTAGTCATATCATTCTTTATGTGAAAAGGAACTCTCTTCAAATGTTTCAGTAATCCTAACTTTTTGTTGTACAGACCAATGCAAAGTGGATTTTCTGGAAAATGACCTAATATTAGCTTACCCATCAATTCAAAATCCTCGGGAGTATTCATAATCCCATTCTGAAACGTGACAAGACCAATTTTTCTTCCCTGATTTGGAATAATATCACGAAGGTACTCAAGAAAATTGCTCCTTCCTGATTTTTTTCCAACGTACTCTCTTGCATGTTTTGATGAAACGAGACAGAGCTCTTTTTCATCTCCTAAAAATGCGTCGCAAGAAATAAAAGATTCAGAAGGATTAACAATACTTGGCGGAAGTTGGATTGACAAACTTTTGTTTGTTGTAAAATACGAATTATCTATTTTAATTTCATCTGCGATACGAGCGGCTTCTTGCTCAGCTGCAATTCGCTTTTCAATTTGTCCAAATAATTGTTCGGGAGACAATAGTTGAGAGGGTGATAAAAACATACGCAACCTGCGGGCTATTTGTAAAGGAAACATTAAGAGTGCGCATAATCACTGTCAAGTGAAAATCGCTGATAAGTCTGTTGCTTATATATGCTAATAATATGAGAAAAGCATATCTATGCTGAAGGTCAGTGATTTTTTTTAGCAAAATATGTATAAGCGACTCTTCTTCAGTGGCGCACTATCAGGTAGTTTGCATTGTGTAGTTGTGTTTCTTGTGAGAGGGGCTAACCAGGATGCTACGGATAAAGACGATCATCTTGCTTTTCTTTCTTTCGCAGAAAAAACGTTTGATTCTAATTCCATTCGTAAACTTTAGCGGATAGTTTACCAATCCATAGCAACCTTGTCTGAACCATTAGTATCTCGCTCTTTCGCAGCAACTAAAAATGACGTCTAGCTGGATGGTCCATTTCCATTTGCCATTGGTATGAGCGTAGTTAAACCAGGTAGGGCCTGTCGTTAATGAAACATTTGGTGTGAAATAGTAGTAAATGCCTGCGCCTCCACCACCTAAGGGATTCCTCCCTGATGCATAGTCTGCTACAAGCCAAAGCTTATGATATTCTTTTCCACAACAATCAACAGCTGGACATAACATCTTATAATACCCAATCATCACCCCTGCACGATCAGGTCCCAGTGTGCTATTCCCATAATAAGCCCCAACATATGTTTGTCCCCAGGATTTTGGGAGTTTTTTGCCTATAACAGCATTCGCAATATTGAAGTTAGTAACACCCGATTTCGTTCCTACATCAAACACCCCAAATGAAAAACTGGGCGCCCTCTTAAACAATAAGTCCTCATCAATCCCAATTTTGGCGTTGAAAAACCACGGAGAATTTAAACCCGCAAGGTAATCCAGCCCAAACTCTGCCGTCCAATTCCGCCAACTTCCAACTCCAAATGTACACCCAATGTCTGTAGGAAATACACGATGAGACCTGATAAGGTGTGAGCTTCTACCTTCCTTGATTATGGAAAAATAATTAGCTACCTGAAAATTGGCTGTCCCTGGAGATTGAACGCTGGTTGTACACGTTGTCCAAAACAATGAAGAGGGATAACCGCCCAATACACCTTGAAAGCCAATAAGGAATAAGAGAAAAAAGACTCTAAATATTTTCACAGAAATAATGTAGCCCTTTTCCTCAATTTTTCCTAGTCCTCTCAACGGCTAAAATACGGAATTGCTTTTTGCTTGAGTTCAAAGAGTGTCTCAAACAAAATTTGTAATAATGCTGAATCTGAATAGATTACGTAAGGTGTCAGTGAAATGTCCACAGTCATATTTAATCCTCCAAAATCCAACAATTTGTCATATTATTGCTCATATTCTTATCGTCATATGAACAAGGTTTTGTATATCGTTAATGTCATAGGGCTTAGCGCTACAGTTTCAACAACTGCGATCGCGCTTGGAAAATTTGGAAATCATCCACCAGTTGTTAGAGTAATGTCAGGACTAATAACAGTCGGGGCTTTCTATATTTCTTTGAGTTTACTCAAGAAGATAAATAGATTTGCTAATGCAATGGAGACATTGCGAGAATCTCTTACTGATTTGAATATCGAAAAAGACCCTCTGTTAGAAACTGAATTTGGAAGTACTGAGTTTTTTGAAGCGCTATTAGCCATCGATAATCAGTATGTCTACTTTCCTGCATTACAATCACAGATTTCTAAAGTTATTAAGATAATTTCTAGCATTTGAGTTTATCGACCTTTCTGACTGAACACAAAAAAACCGACTAGGGGATCTCCCACTAGTCGGCTAATCTATAATTAGATAAGCATTTTTACTACGCTTGAGTAGAAAGAACAGCCTCTTTGTACGCTTCCCATAACTCTTGGTCAGCACGGTTGTTGCGAATAGAACGCATCAAATCACGCTTAACTTGGTTCAAAGGACGAGCAGCTAATAACTTAGATAATAATGAATCGTCGCCTGTCTCTCGCGCAATCTGGATGATACGGCTTACCATGTCATTTGGTAATTTGATCTGATTGTTGCTGCGATTTAAACCACGTGGCGCTCTCGGTGTTGGGTCTAACTCACGAGGCTTTGCAGGATTTAAAATAAACTCTTCAATTAGTGATAAACACTCTGAAGGCTCGCGCTCTTTTAATTTCTTAAAAGTAAAGTGATGAATATAACCACCGCGAGGTCCAGGAATATAACGACAGATGTCCTTCTCTTTATTCCCTTGGATCTTCTTGAGTGCGTTTTCTATTGCTACATTTAAATTTTGTTGTGTATTTTTACTCATGATTGCTCCTTTTTGTTTCGGGTGCAATAATTGCATTTTTATTACTTTTTAATCAATCATAAGAAGAAAAAAATGTCGACCAAGCGAGAAATTATTCAAATCGTTCAAGGAAATCTTCTTAAACAAGAGGTAATTGCGATAGTAAATGCCGCAAATACTTATCTTGAAGGCGGGGGAGGAATTGATGGGGTGATACATCACGCAGCAGGTCCTCAGCTTCTCAAGGCCTGTCAATTTTATAAAAAGCAGCATAATCTATCGCATATTCAGATAGGAGATGCTGTGCTTACCGAATCTTTCGATATTCAAAAAATTACCCCCACTATCCACTATGTGATTCATACAGTTGGCCCCAACTGTGCAATTTCCTCCCAAAATGCCATTAGAGAGCAACTCCTAACAAAGGCCTACCAAAACTCTCTTAAGGTCGCTCGCGCACATTCTGTCGACTCTATCGCCTTTCCAGCTATTTCTACGGGCATCTACAGCTATCCATTTAGCGAAGCCCAAACGGTCGCAATCAATGCCATCCTAGAGTACATCGAAAAATACCCTAATCATTTTTCTGATATCCGTCTTGTCTATTACTCAAACAAAGATTTTATCGGTGCGCAGGCTGTCTGGAACCAAATGCTTGGCTGAAAAGAGTGTCGACGTGACGCTGGAGCCCCAGGGGCTGCGTTAAGAGCTCTTTTAAGACGCGTCCCTCTGCCACCTCAACGAGGCGCCTCTCTTCCAAATCTGTAAGCTTGAGGGCTTCTAGAGGAGCATGCTGGGTGCAGAACCTCTCGCCTCCATACCGCAAGGAGGCAGTAGCCCCGTCGCATAATGAGCACTGATGGCTTTGCTGAAAAAGTCCCTCGTGCTTCAATGCTTTGATCAAAAAAATAGTTGCTAAATCCTCAGGATGTTCTACATCTGGAAGCATTCGTAAAATAAATCGCATTAATTGATATAAATCAGGCGCTGCCTTTCCTAATAATTGCGATTGGAGCACCCCGCGCACTACTCTGCCAGCAGCTTCCAAACTCTCAAAACGCTCTCTTAAACGTAGATTTTGATTAATAATCGTCCCATCTCTAAATCGGTTAAGCTCGCCGCGCCCCTCTGCATAGACAAACTCTCCCTCGGTCAAGCAGACCATCAACGGAGAGCGCTTCCCGCGAATAAAAAACTTAATCAAACCGCCAGGAGAAAAAACAGTAACAATCTGATCTTTCTCCCGAAAGTCCAAAACCGATAAGACTATGCCAAAACAACGTTCCACAAATGAAAGTGTGTTCCACATTTTCCTTGTAGTCAACACCAAAACGTGCTAATTTGCTAACCCTGCACCGATAGCTCAATCGGATAGAGTACCTGGCTTCGAACCAGGTGGTTAGAGGTTCGAGTCCTCTTCGGTGCGTTCTTACTTTTCTATGAAAATCTTAAGCCATACCTCAAAATCATACGCCGACGCTGTGGCCTCTCATTTCGGCAAAGGTGCCGAGCACGCCCGCCTCTTATACCGTGAATGGATCCAAAATGGGACATGCTTAGGCCGTGACCCTCACTTCAAAAATGCCCAAACCCTGTTAAAACAGATCGTTGAAATCACCGACTTTTCTAGCATGGCTCTAGTAAAACAAGGCGATGAACAGCGGACGGAAAAATACCTCCTAAAGACGCACGATCAGCTTGAAGTGGAAATGGTTGCCCTTCCCATGCAAGCCGGTTACACGCTTTGCATCTCCTCACAAGTGGGGTGCCGAATGGGATGCGCCTTTTGTGAAACAGGCAAAATGGGATTGCTCCGCTCGCTCTCAACGGACGAAATTATCAGCCAGGTTTTTCAAGCAAAACACTCACTTGGCCTTGATGTGCGCAATATCGTCTTCATGGGGATGGGGGAGCCGCTCGATAACTTCGATTCTGTCATGCAAGCGATCGAGATTCTAACAGATATGAATGGGTTTGCTTTTGGTCCCAGTCGCATTACACTCTCAACCAGCGGCCTTGTCGACAGAATCTACCAACTGAGCGAAATAGCCGATCCAGCTCTCAATTTAGCTGTCTCTGTCAATGCGCCGAATGATGCTGTTCGCAATAAACTGATGCCGGTCAATCGTCGTCACGATATGGCAGAGCTGAAACAAGCGATGAAAGACTACTGTGCACACCCTAGGCGCCGAATATTAATCGAATATGTGTTGATAGAGGATAGAACCGATGCTCTTGAAGATGCGGAAGCGCTGGGAGCATATCTGAAAGATTTACGCGTGACGGTGAATCTGATTCCATACAACCCGCAAAGCCGCGATCGATTTGCCCCGCCTGCTCCTGAAAAGGTCGATGCCTTCGCCAAGCGGATGCGGGAGCAAGGATACCTCACCTTTGTAAGGGGAACAAAGGGGCAGCAAATTATGGCGGCGTGCGGTCAGTTAGGGAATCTAAAGTTAAGACATCGCCCCCAATAAGTCATTCATCTATTTTTTTTGGAACTTGAGATATCTCAATTCCGAGAAATAAGAAATTTAAGATATTCCAAATGTCCGTAAAGCAATATTAATCAAAAACACTACGAACAGTATCCCAGTCAATACACCTAAACATAGAGGAATAATTGCACGTAGAATTGAAATTTTATGGACCTCAGAGATTCCTTTTAACGAAAAAAGAAGACCATAGAAAAGCAACCCAAAAAAGACAACAAAACACGTTGCTTCTAATAAAATATATAATTGCGGCCTGTTGAGGATGTTTGGATCGAATGTAGAACCGATTTTTTCAACAAAAAGCGTAAGAGATGAGATAATTCCTACTGGAAGAAGTGTAAATATACTCCAAAGCAATGCTGTTCTAGTCGTAAAAATATCAGCTTGGCCTTTCAGAGATTTTGCCATTATCCATACGAAAAGAGCAGAACTAGTTAAAATCGTGTAGAGTACAATTCCGATGAATAGAAAGGAAATGAGGAACAAAATCAGCCCATTCCAGTTATGTAATTCCTCAAACTTAGGAAAATCCATTAACCATAAGAAAAAATAGGCTTCCATAATCAAGAGAAAGGTAATTAGGGCAATTATAGGGAAATGCCCAAGCCGCGAACGTTGTTGTGATATTGCCGCAATCGTTGTGCGCGGTTTAAACCAAATTGAAATAAGTGAAGGTGATATTTTCATCAAACTCTAGGTTTATTGATTGCCTGTCCCATAAAACTCTAATAGCCCTTTCGATCGCGATCCGAAAGTTAACTTGTATAATTCATAAAAGCTATGTACAGCGTTATGGATGTGCTCTTCTACGGATTTGCGCCATTGTTGACTTCGTTTGCTGTTCCAGAGATCTTCTACATAGTCATATAATTGTCCTGCAAATTTTTGGACTCCATAGGTTACTATGCTGATTGCAACAACTCCTACTACAATAGCAACAAACGTCCCAATAATTGGGCTACAAACAAGTAAAGCACCACCGATTGCTGCATCACCTGCAACGGCTCCAATCGTGAGTGCACCTAGCGAGGAAGTTGAGACAACAGAGGACAGAACTGTAGCGGCGCCCACTCCTGCTGTACCAGCGAAAAGAGTGCGGCCTACATTACCCCCATTTATGTAAGCTTCATGAGTATCATAGGCGACGAAACCAGCATTAAGAATAAATGAGATTTTTCCTGCATATTCACCTATTTTTCTCATTCCGCTGATGATATTTTTTAATTGCTTTAAACCTGAACGATTTAAAACATCAAGGTTAAGAGAGGCAAAACGCCCTCCTTTGTTTGCCATCTTTGCGCTATAAGAATTCATACGCATCTTTCGTATTTCATCTGCTGTAAAATGACGGCCCAGGTATTTTTGCATTTTGCTTTCGAGCTTTTTAGGAAGTAGTTGTTTGATTTCCCCGGTAAGTTTTTTGATCTCATTTTCAAGTCTTATAAGTCGTTGTCGGTAAATTATTTTGTTTTTTTCTGCACATAGAATGGCTATCTCGTTATTGAGAGCATCCCTTCTAAACATCAATTCATATAGCTTATCGATTGTTCTAAACCGATTTGAATGTCGTACTAAGTCTGATCCAAATGAACTGGATTCACCAAAAAAGTCGATTAAAGAGCTTTTGTTAAGGGCAGGTCCTGAGGAAATCCAGGGAGTAGAAATTAAAGGATTATCAAACCAGCGGCGAAATTCTTCAGCACTTTCTTGCCCTTCTTTCATGATGTCTTGAAGTGCTAAGAGAGTGGGCGCATCGTGATGGCTCTCTTGAAGATACCATAATTTTTCCCGCTCTTCGTATGAGAAGCGGCTCACCTCACTGATAATAGCTTGTATCTCGCTGTTCTCATATTGCCCCCCAGACACAGGAAAAAAGGGTATATAATCGGGAATTAAATTGCTTGAGAGAGTTATGTGTGGATTGTGCTTATAAAACTCTTGTTTATAACTTTCTAGAGAACCTAAGTAGCCTTCTTTTAATTTGAGGTTTTCAAAAGTCTCTTTTTTCCCGCTGATGTATACCATTATTTACCTTCCAGCTTAAACTTTGATATTTATGTTAGGTTAAAGGGTGGTTTAAGGGAAAGATTTTTACTATGATATTTTTAGCCAGTTGAACTCGAAGGGGCCTATGCTAGCTAATATTTTTGAGCTGTAAGGGCTCGCTGTCATGTATGCAGGGAGGTCCTAACTTGTTTGCAAATTTGGACTTGTTATGGCGGATATCTTGTGCGTATTTTTCTTCACAAACAGCTCAAGGCTATTCGCTTACTCAAAAATCGCTCAATCTACACCATCGCGCTTGACTCCAAATTTACAGATAAGCTGAGACATAATCTTGAGACGTACAGTTTTGCGTAAATGACACGTTCATGTATAGTGAAGTGTTAATTAATAAGAATGTGAGGAAAACCCCATGCCCGAAAAGACAAAAGCTGAAATAAAAGAAAAATTCGCCGATCATGAATATCCTATCCATATCATTGGACGGCATGTCGATATTAGCGATCCCATGAAAACTTATGCTGTAGACAAGCTAACTAAAGTTGAACGGTTTGGGGGACGCGTGATTGAAGCGACAATCATTATGGATATCCAAAAATTGATGCATACAGTCGATTTTTTGATTAACGTCAATAATAGCATGATCAAAGTAACCGGTAGAAGCGATAATATGTACGCTTCTGTCGATCAAGCGATTGCACGCTTGGAAGCAAAGCTCCGCCGCTATGTGAAACGACTCCATGAGCATCATGCAAAAGCGCTAGCCGATATCGATGTCAATGTAAATGTGATCGCACGGATCTCGCCTCTTGAAGATATCAATGATCAAATCGAAGAGGAAAACCTCCGTCAAGTTGAAGATGAACTCCGCCCACATCAGATTGTGAGTAAAGAAAAGCGTTTTCTCAAAATCCTCAATCAAGAAGAGGCGATCATGAAAATGGAGCTTTCTGAAGAGCCTTTCTTAGTCTATCGCGGCGAGGAAGATCAGAAACTCAAAGTGATCTACCGTCGAGAAGATGGCAATTATGGGGTTATCGAAGCCGAGTAAGCAACTCTTCGACCCAGTTCGAAAAAAGTGGGTTGAGGCGACACCTGAAGAGATCATTCGACAAGAACTCATTGAGAGAATGCTAAAAGAGTGGGGCTACCCACTCTCTTTTATTGCTGTTGAACGTGAGCTCTCAGGGCTTCCCCACTTGCAACTAACAGAGCGCGACAAAGTCCCTAAAAGACGCGCAGATGTGATCGTTTTCTCCAAAAATATTCATCCTAAGCACTCCTTGTTTCCACTACTGATGATCGAATGCAAGGCTGTGCCTCTCACACCAAAATTTGCTCAACAAGTGATCGGGTATAATTCTGTTGTCCAGGCCCCATTTTTAGCGCTAGCCAACGGAGAACAGATTTTGACGGGTTTTTTCGATCGGGAGACCGGCCATTATAGCTTTGAGCCCGGTTTGCCCACGTTTGAGACGTTAAATACCTTTTGCGTTAATTTATGAGGGGCGGTAGCCTCTTTATATAAAATTTATCTAATCGAGGTGTATTATGGCAGCAGCAGCAGGCCCAGCAGTTCCAAGTATTTGGGGAGATAACTTACCTCCTCCGTCAGAACTCTATTTCATCACTCCCATCGCGAATGTTCCTACTATCTTGCAGCAGGGGATCTTGTCGAAAAAAAGAGCCACTCTCCTGAATCCGGTCGATATCTCGGCCCAAGAGATTCAAGATCGGAGAGATGGAAAAGTTGTTCTAAACCCTGACCGTGATGCCGCCGGAAAGAAAGCGCTCGATATCCACCGTTGCGCAAATCTATATATGCGCGCACATAATGCAATGATGTATGTAAGAAAAGATAAGGGGGACACTCTTTGTGTTTTGCGCGTTGATGCGCATATCCTGTCACGTCAAGAGGTAGTGGCGACAAACATGAACGCCGCAAAAAACGAAGCGCATTTTTCACAGGCAAGGGATTTTAGTTTCTCTCCTGAGAGTGCTCGGTTGCATCGAGAGCCACTAGGTTATGTTTTTGAAGATAAAAATAATAACCGTCTAATGGAGAAAAGAAAAGCTGTCCGTCAAGCTGAGGTTTTGGTTCCCTATAAGCTGCATCCAAGTTTTATCCGAGGTGCGTATGTGGCAAATAATGTGGCCTTAGCAGCCTTGCAAGCAGCCCTTCCAAATCCGGCACCGATTCCTATCGACATTCATCCCTCGCTATTTTTTTCTCAACATACTCCTGCTCCTAGAGGCTACAATCCACTTCGAAATATAAATGCACAACCTCTTGATAACCAAGATTATTCTGATCTGGATTATGCTCTTGCTACGAGCTCTGATTCTGAGGGTTCTGATGGCGAAAGTGACGTTGAAATGGGTACTGTGGAGATGCCTGCCTCTGATGCAAATATCGATGTGCCAACATCAAATAACGAAGTTTTTCCGGAAGGAAGTGTATGAGCGCAAGTGTCGATTTGATAAAGTACTATTTTTGTGCTTCGAATGAAAGCATTTATAGCTTAATGGAAAGGGGGATTTGGCATAATATGCCATTGAATGAAAGCTACGAGCCGATTGCACCCTCAACCATCACACTAGTACGCAATGATGGGTCTGAAGTGAATGCGACGGATGTCAAAGTGAATAAATATGTCCGACTTATCACAGATCCTCGCGGTCATTTAAGCGCCTATAAAGGAAATATCGCTTCCGTATTTATCGTAGAGGTCAGTCCTAAAATTATAGCACGCCCCGATGTGCTCAAAATATGTCGCATTAAAGATAAGGCATTCGAGCATTTAAAGATGATGATGGTCGACCCAGGTGAAATTGTTAAAATACATGTCTATTCTCGAGAAGTAGAGCGGAAGTTAAGAGAGAGTACTTTTGGTAAAGAATTCTCAATTCCTATTGTGGTGACACCTGTTCTTTTCCAATCCTCTAGTACAGGGAAGCAGGAGGGAGAAAAGCCTTCGTATGATTTTGAAATTATGGTTCCGCAACCTTCTGCCGCAGCTTTTTCCAATCCACTGCCCGCCTCTAAGGGCTCCATCACAATTGTTAAAGGTGATCTATTACGTTCAAATATGCAGACTCTTGTCAATACAGTGAATTGCGTTGGGGTGATGGGAAAGGGGATTGCACTCGCTTTTAAGAGGCAGTTTCCAGCAATGTTTTCTGATTATAAGAGAAGATGTCAGCAAAAGCAGGTCGCACTTGGAAAGCCTTACTCTTATTGTTATAGCGGGACTAGGATTATCATCAATTTCCCCACAAAGGGACATTGGAAGGCAAACTCTAATGCGGCTGACGTGGAAGAGGGATTGAAATTTCTGGTTGCCAACTATAAAAAATGGGGAATCACTTCGATGGCGATCCCTCCTCTTGGGTGTGGGAATGGGAACTTAGAATGGGATGATATCCTCCCTTTGATGCGAAAATATCTTGAGCAAATGGACATCCCTGTCGAGATTTATGCCCCTCATGAGGCCAATGCTTTTTCTGTGCAAGGAGCAAAGCGCACTTTACCTAAAGATGCCAAGCCGAGATCGCAGAACCCAAAACCGAGACGTATCAGTTAGTCCAAATCTATATTTGTGAAGAGCCTAAGAAATGGTGGGGGGGTGGTCTTCCAACCCTCCTTTTAATGCGTAGAGTTTCGCATTGGGATTTTGTTTAATTGCGAGGCGGACCAGGTCTGGGTCGCTACGCGCCTTTTCTGAGCAGAACTGCAAAAGTAGGCCATCCTTTTCAAGAAGACCTTCTAACTGTTTTCTTTCTACTGTGGCATCAAGAGGGGGTTCAAAAAATGACTCCCATTGTTCGATAAACTGCTCTATTGGCAACATCAACGCGGTGTTGTCCAAAAAGAAATGGTCGATCTTTGGGACGGGAGGGGGAAGATTGTGGTGTTCATAGACGAGGTTAAGCCACATCATTGCATTGTGTGGAGTGCCGCGTAGTCTTTCACAAAGCGTTCCGATTAGCCAATATCCACGCGCGACTTTTTCAAAGAATTCCTTCTTGTTGTTAGGGTCGGTGAGATCCAAATTAAAGGATAAAATCTCTTTATGCAAAGCCTCGGCATGATCTTCAAGATTATTAATCGTTGCTGCACTAGTATGGATCCATTGACCCCAATCATCACGCAGCACGGTTGTGGGGTACTCATGACGCCCATTTTGGTCATCAGTAAAGGTATAATGATAGTTAAGAGCATTTGGAAAGTTGATGAAGGAAGCTATTTTTACCGAAGGGGGAAGATCCTCCCATGCTGAATTCTTCGTATTATAACAAAACTGTGCCAGATGCCGTATGCTCCAAGAATATCTATTGATAGCGGGTTGATAAGGTTTTACTGGGATAGTCTGATCGCTTATCTTCATCGACTTTTTCAAGGTAGGAGTCTCTCTCAATATATTGGGTAAATCTTTTTGCTTCATGTTATATTCAGGATTCAGGTTTGGACGCCTCATAAAGCGATTTGCAACAATTTTATCTAAAAGTTCACCTCGAGTCATTTTCTCCATATCAGTTAGGATATTGTTGATGAACTCTCGGTTTTCTTCAGCGTATGCCCAGCTATTGGAAACATAGTTTTGAGGTCTCACGACATCAGCAGCAAGTGCTGGATTAGGAAAACGCACCATCAAGCTGATTGTTTGCATAACCTTAGCGAAAAGTGGTGCTAGATCAGGATAGGAAGCGACCAACAGTTGAACTTCTTCGAGGGGAGAAAACAGGGCATAACGCTTTAGCAACTCCATGCGCGCTTCTGGAGTTTTATAAGTTTCAAGATGAAGAACTTCTGGGTAGCTGATAGATTCATTTTGCTCACACAATTTTCTGATTACAGCAAGATTGCCTCTCATAATCGCATTGGGTAGCAGCACATTCATTTCTTCCGGGCTTACTTTCCGCCCGCTAGATAAAATTTTTCCGACAAACACTCCATGCAATTGGTTAATAGAGCTTTGGAGAATGTCTAGGCTGCATTCAGAAGCAAGTTGGGGGGCATTTTTAAACATTAAATCCATAATCATAGGGTCTTCCACCCTGCTGAGAAGAGCGAGGATTTCATCTTTATTTTCCATAACCCATCCTTCCGAAACCTTACTAAGAAGGTGCTCAATAAGTCGATAGTTCGACATTTCAAAAGTTAGTTTTAGGGCGACAGTGGTAATGGGGTATCCAAGTTCGAATAACTCGTCAAGTTTAGCAATGTCATCATCTTGTTTAAATGGAGATGTGTTGTTATATAACCAAAGAACTCTTGGTTTACCAGACGGATCTTTCAGGCGCAGTATTTTCTCTATCAGTCCGGGTGGATTTATTCCCTTCTGAATTTGTTCCAATTTGCCTTCTGTTAGGCGTAGGGGCCTTCCCTGAATTTCTTCAACAAAAACCTCTAGGGCATTTTCATGACTATTCACTAGTTTTATAAACAAATCTATTTTATCTGTTCTGATTAACGCAAGCATGAGAGAAGATATTTGTTCCCAGCGCATTGCCTGAATAAGATCATGTGCATGGCTGTCGCAAAGATTTTCAATATGTGGAAGTTTAAGAAGTCTTTGAAAGCGAGAGTTGTTTTGTATAAGTATGAATATGAACTTGAGGAGATCCTCTTCATTCATGCCAGCGGTAAGTTCCTTCAGCAACTCTTCTTCCTTAGCCTCTGAAAGTAATGCATAATCCGATTTTTTAAATTCAATAGCTACTAGACGTAGATATTCATCTGTTTGATTCCGTCCCTTTGCTAAAGCCTGCTCAGGAAGATAAGAATCTCTGTTCATCCATTGCACAGCAGCTTTTGCATTTTCGTCTCTAACTCGGTTTTTTAGCTCGGGTAGATCAATGTTTTGTAACTCTAAGGCCTTGTTTATCGCTTGGCCTCGCATCTCAGCCAAGGAATCAAGAAGACCTGGCATATAATCAGGAATATTATTGAAGATATAATTCTCTAGGACGAGAACCGCGTTGAGTACCTCAGGATCCTCAAACATTTCGAGGTTTTCTTGTATTTTTTCTAAAAAAATATCTGCTATCTTAGATTCAAGCTCTCTGCTTTCTGAAAGAGCAAGTTCCTCTGTCCATGGTTCATTTTTTTCAACAGCTTTGATAAATCCTGTTTTCTCATCCTCTGCAAGTCGGTATTTTCTGAAATCGAATCGAGCAAGTCCTTTTAACTGTTCTATAAGCTCTTCTTTTCCAAGAAGAGTAGGAGGAGCAGAAGGAGCTCGAGATTCGATGACTGAGGAGATTATTTGGCTAGTCGTATTAGTAACACGTTCTACCTGTGTCGCTTGGATTAATTCTCTGCGAATGAAATGGATTCTCCCATGGGTGTCACGCACTTGCACACTCTTTCCTAGAAGAAACGAAAAAAAGCCAAAGACAAAATTTTGAGTTTTCAAGCTAGTCTCTACAACCTGCTTTCCAACTTCACCTGTCGAATCGACTACCCTATACTGATGCCTACCTGTTGTTTTTTCGATGTTACCGGTAAACTTTATATCTCCCATGTCACCCTATTTTAAGGAGGTTGATTGCTTTTCCCTGTTGCTTTACCAAGAGGGTTTTTTTATTAAAAGATTTAATAATAATTATAGAATGAAAACAGTTTTGTTAAAACTTTATTATATATATTAACAAAAATTGATAGGTGTGCTTAAAAAAGCATGGATGCTCTGTTTGGAAGATAAAGATTCCGTCAAGAAACTGTTAGGTGAATAGCTCTAGTCAAGCGCTATGTGCCCAGGCTTAACTTCAGAGCCAAAATCAAGCACAACCACTCGCTCAATCACATTGGCAAGCTCTCGGATATTTCCTGGCCAGGCATATTCCATCAGTTTCTTTTCTGCAGCTGGACTCAGTTTTTTGCGCTTTTTGGAATTTTCTCTGCAACACTTGTCGAGGAAGTAGCGTGAAAGGGGAAGAATGTCCTCTTTTCTCTCGCGCAAAGGAGGAAGATGGATAGGCACTACATTTAAGCGATAATAGAGATCCTCGCGGAAAACCTTATCGGCGATTGCACTTTTTAAGTCGCGGTTTGAAGTCGAGATAATGCGGACATCGACTGAGACTGGACGACTGCCGCCGACGCGCTCGAACTCTTGCTCTTGAATAACGCGCAAGAGCTTGGGTTGTAAATTGATCGGTATCTCAGTTACCTCGTCGAGAAGCAGTGTGCCGCCGTCAGCGAGCTCAAAACGGCCTAGTCGTTTCGTGTTAGCTCCTGTAAAGGAGCCTTTTTCATGCCCGAAAAATTCCGATTCGATCAATGTGTCCGGAACAGCAGCGCAATTTACCCGAATATAGGGCTTTTGGGCGCGCAGCGAGTGGGCGTGGATCGCGCCGGCGATCACCTCCTTGCCCGTTCCTGACTCTCCATGGATCAAAACGCTGGCCTGGCTTTTCGCCACCCGGATACCCTCTTCTAAAATCTTGCGCATCACAGGGCTCTCGGCGATGATCTCTACCTTAGATGAGATCTGCTCGCGCAAATAAGTGTTCTCATTCACAAGCGCAACGTGTTCCTGCGCTTTTGCAATCATCGTTTCGATCGCGTCGAGGGTGAACGGTTTGAGCAAATAGTTGAAGGCTCCGAGGCGCATCGCTTCGACGGCATTTTCTACTGTTCCATAAGCGGTCATCACAAGGACTAATGTTTGCGGTGAGAGCTCTTTTGTCTTTTTTAAGATATCAAGCCCTGAAAGATCGGGCATCTTCATATCTGTAATCACAAGATCAAATGTACTCTTTTTCAGGAGCATGCACGCTTGCTTGCCATTTTCGGCACATTCAACAACATACCCTTTCCTAGAGAGGGCTTCGAATAGAAATTGCCGCATCAGCGGTTCGTCGTCGACGATTAATATGTTTTCAATTGCCATAATCTAATGTCATACATGTTCCCTTTCCTACTTTTGAGTCAACCGTAATGCTCCCCCCATGCGCTTGCATGACTTTGTATGCTTCGGGGAGACCTAAGCCTGTGCCGGTTGTCTTTGTCGTAAAAAATGGGGTAAAAATTTTATCTAACCGCTCATCTGCGATTCCTTCGCCTTGGTCGATCACACAGACGGTTCCTTTATGGGTTAAAACTATCTCCACGCTCTTTGAATGCGCTTCAAAGGCGTTGCGGATTAAATTCAATAGCACTAGCCGCATCCGATGAGGATCGATCGAAAGAGTGTGGTTTTTCTCAATCCTTACAAGGCATGTGTAGCCGCTCGCTTCTGCTAAGCGGACAGTCTCTTGAATAAAGGGAGCCATATCAGTGGGGGCAAAATGCAGAGTAAGGGGACGGGCGTATTCTAAAACATTTGTGACGAGCATGTTGAGTGTTCGGCTTCCTTCGAGAATGGCTCCGAGCATTTGCTGGTGGGCCGGATCGGTCAACTCCCTTTTCAAAAGGGAGGCAAATCCCTCGATCCCTCCCAAGGGATTGCGGATCTCGTGTGCTAAAGTCGCTGCCATTTCGCCGAGCTCTTTTAAGCGATCGCTCTGTTGGAGCGTTGATTCCAACTGTTTAAGCTCTGTTCGATCGGTTAACAGTAGCACTAACCCCTTTTTGGGGATAAAAGAGGGGGCTACCTCTATTTCGCGCCCGTTTGAGAGGCTAAGCACAATTCTTCCCGGCGTATGGCCGTTTTTCAGTGCTTGTTCGAGAGGAAAGCCGAAAAGGGTATCGGAAAAATGATCCCAGAATGGTGAGTTGAGAGCCTTTTCTTGCGCCACATCGGTGATGGCAGCAGCAGCGGAGTTGAAGAGTGTGATGGTGCCTTTGAGTGAAACGAAGATAAGGCCATCGGACATATGTGCGACGATCTGTTCTAAAGTTTGGTGGGAGGTTTCGAACTTAGAGCGTAACGCTTCAAATCGTTGTTCTAGCCGCTCAGTCTCTTGAGAGTAGAGGGCGACTTGAAGTTGAAGATCAATCGGCTCTTCCTTCATCAAAATTGAGTTCTTTTTTTCGTTTTCGTTGATTTTGTGTGTCGAGGTGAAGAATTTGTCGGATTGTACTGCGAATACCGTCAAGTTCGTCTGTAACGTCTTGTGAAATCATGTGCAGCTTAGCTTGAAAAGGCCTTAGCTCCTCATCCACTTCATCGACACAAGAGAGGAGGATTTTTTTTTGTTCCAAAATAGAAATCCACTCATTGACCGAGAGATCTGATTCGTTTTCAGTAAGATCGAGAATGGTTTCAAAAAAACCTCTCTTTTTCTTCAGCAAATGGATAAGTTTTTCTTCATGCATAACTTTTTTCTAAGATATGCAGAAATAAATTTCACGCAATTTATTTTTGTTCAATCGAGCCATAATTTTCTTCCAAAGCTGTTGTGTCCAAGTGATCGCAGCAAATCAAAAACTCATCTGGCAGCAAAATTGCTTTAGATAAACAAATCCTTATTAGCAGAGATATAGAAGCGATCATGCACCTCAAGCTAAACATATTTATTGTAGTAATTCTTGCTGCGACTTCCCCACTGCGCGCGGAATGGGAAGGTTTAGAATATCCTTGTGAAAATGCATCGTTGAATGAGTACGTGTTTATTGCCGCTTCTAATAACCAAGAGCTTATAGCAGCATTCGACCGGTGGAAAGCAGCTTTGGAAGTCATTCTCGAAGTTGACGTTCTCCCGGATCCACGCTTTACGTTTAGCTATTTCATCGTACCCGTTGAAACCCGGTCAGGTCCTATGAAAACGGCATATTCCTTAACCCAAACCTTTCCCTGGCTGGGCAAGCTCCGTTTAAAGGGCGAGATTGCTGAGCAAGAAGCGCTTGTGTTAAAAACTCGATTTGAGGAACTGCTTCTAGAGACAGTGTTAAATGTAAAAAAAGCCTATTATGAGTACGCATACCTCTGCCGTGCAATCCACGTCACCAAAAAGATTTTGGATATTTTGCGTTACGTGGATGACGTTGCAAGAAGCGGGTATTCTGCAAGCAATGTCCCTTTTGCCGATGTAGTGCGCGCTCAAGTCGAGCTGGGAAAAGTAGAAGATCGATTGCGGAGCCTGGAAGATTTAATCCGCCCTATCGCTGCAAAGCTGAATGCAGCCATGAATTTACCTGTGCAAAATCCGTTGCCGATGCCTTGTGAGATTCCCTCTTTAGAGATTCCCTGTCCTGACGAGAGTTTGTTGGAGTCGCTCAAGGCAAATAACCCGCGCCTGATCGCTTACGATTTTATGGCAAAGGGAGAAGAGTATGGGATTCTTTTAGCGAGAAAGGAGTTTTACCCTGATTTTACTTTAGGCGCCGAAACAATTCGAATTGGAGAGGCAAGAGCGCCTGGAGTTTACAATAGCGGCAAAGCCCCTTGGAGCGTGTCTGTCTCAATCAACGTTCCGATATGGCAGCAAAATCGGTGGGCCGCTGTGCGCAGAGCGCAAAAAAGTTTAAGCTCTGCCATCGAGGGGCGGCGAGGACTTGAGGAAAATCTTTCAGCAGAGCTTGAACTGGCGCTCTATAAATATCGAGATGCCCAACGGAAGATCGATCTGTATGGGCATACATTAGTTCCTAAAGCACAAGAGTCTTTGTCTGTGATTTTAGAGAGCTTTATCAATGAGAGAAGAAATTTTATCGATTTGATCGATGCAGAGCGCACTCTTTTAGAGCTTGAATTGGCTTACGAGAGATCGCTTGCGGATCAAGCGATTTATGTCTCTGAAGTAGAATGTTTAACAGCACAAGAATGGCAAGTCGCTGCTTGCCTGCCTAACAAGGTAGGAGAATGAAGAGAGCAAGTTATTGGATTTTCAGTGTGATTGTCGTCATCGCCGCATTTTTTGTGGGCTTCTTCTCAAATGCGTTTAACTGTCCCGCGACTACTGTGGAAGAGGAAAACCAAACGACAATGATAAATCACCATATGACGATGAAAGCGCCGGAAGCAGGAGCGATTTCAGAAATTACCCTATCTAAAAGGGCGCAAATCCTTGCTCAAATCGAAGTCTCTCCCGTAATCAGAAGAGCAGTGACAGTCACAACCCCTTTCTATGGCGTGCTCGACTACGATGAGAAGCGCCTTGCTAAAATTGCGGCGTGGGTGAGCGGTAGAATTGATGCGCTTTACGTCGATTATTTGGGCAGCCAAGTGCAAGAAGGGGAGAAGATGGCGCTTATCTATAGCCCAGAATTGATCACGGCTCAATCGGAACTTCTTGAGTCCAAAAAAGTCTTGAATGACATCAATGAAAGCACGCTTGGGTATATCAAAAGAAGCTCGCAGCTAGGGGAATCGGCTTCCTATCAAAAATTGCGTCTTCTGGGCGTCACCGACAAGCAAATCAAAAAGATTCTCGAGCGCGGCACCCCATCTGACCATCTGACTCTTCATGCCCCCATTGGGGGGACTGTAATCGACTTAAATATTCGAGAAGGGATGTATGTCAAAACAGGAGAGCCTCTTTATGCGATTGCCGATCTCTCCTCATTGTGGCTGATTTGCGAAGCTTATGAATCAGATCTTTTGTGGATCAAACTAGGAAAAGAGGTGGAATTTCAGGTTGAAGCCTTTCCGGGTAGAAAATTTCACGGAACTGTTTCGTATATCGATCCCATGGTCAATGAAAAAACTCGAACTGTGCGAATGAGGATCGATATTCCCAACTCGGATCATGCATTGAAACCCGGGATGTTTGTTCAAGCTCTGCAGGAGACATATGTCGATGAATATAATGGTCATTTGCCCTTGGTTATCCCTGCTTCCGCTCCTTTGATTACAGGAAAAAAAGCTGTTGTTTATATCGAAAAACATGACAAACCCGGCACATATGAAGGGAGGGTGATCGTGTTAGGGCCAAAAGCAGGCTCTTTTTACATCGTTGAACAGGGGCTCAAAGAAGGGGAAAAAGTGGTTACAAACGGGAATTTCAAAATCGATAGTGCCATGGAAATCGAAGCGAAGCCCAGCATGATGAACCCTGCTAATATGAGAGAAGACATTTATGAAAACTTACCTGGAGAATAAGTGTTAAATCGTCTCATTCGCTTCTGCTTAGAGCAAAAAATTCTCGTGTTTATTTTCACGATTTTGCTCCTTCTTTGGGGCGTGGCGGTCGCCCCATTTGATTGGAAGACAGGGTTGTTTCCGAGAAGTCCTGTTAATGTCGATGCGATTCCCGACATTAGCGATAATCTTCAGATCGTTTTTACCGAGTGGACAGGAAGATCGCCTAGAGATGTCGAAGATCAAGTTACCTATCCTCTGACGACAACCCTATTGGGTGTGCCGGGAGTCAAATCGATTCGGAGCTACTCATTTTTTGGGTTTTCGACGATCAATATTATCTTTGAAGATAAAATCGATTTCTATTGGTCCCGGTCCCGCATTCTTGAAAAGATGAACAGCTTGCCTGTCGGCACTTTGCCAGAGGGAGTACAACCTGTTTTAGGCCCTGATGCAACAGCTTTAGGGCAAGTATTTTGGTACACAATCGAAGGGAGAGATCCCAAAGGCAACCCAACCGGAGGGTGGGATCTTGAGGAGCTGAGGACAGTCCAAGATTGGTATGTGCGGTATGCCCTTTTAAGTTCGGGGGGTGTGAGCGACGTCGCTTCCATCGGAGGCTACGTTAAGACGTATTACATCGATGTCGACCCCGACAAGCTGCGCTATTATAAGGTCAGCATCGAGGATGTATATAATGCAGTGAAAATGTCCAATTTAGATGTAGGTGCACGCACGATTGAAATCAATAAAGTGGAATATTTCATTCGCGGGCTTGGTTATGTCAAATCGCTGCAGGATGTTGAGAGTGCTGTCATTAAAGCTTCAGACAACGTGCCGGTTCGGGTCAAAGATGTAGGAGTGGTCAGTTATGGCCCTTTTATCCGAAGAGGCGCTTTGAATAAAGAGGGTGCAGAGGCTGTTGGGGGGATAGTGATTGCCCGTTTTGGGGAAAACACATTGGATGTGATCAACAATGTAAAGAAAAAAATCGATGAAGTTTCCATCGGCCTTCCTTCAAAAACATTACCTGACGGCACGAAAAGCAAGCTGGCAATTGTTCCCTACTATGACCGAGCAGGGTTGATTTACGAAACGCTTGGCACCCTTGATACAGCACTTACAGAAGAGATCCTTGTCACAATTATCGTCATTCTCGTTGGCATCATGCATCTGCGCAGCTCCTTGCTGATCTCTTTCATGCTGCCGATATCGGTGTTGATCACATTTATCATCATGAAATTTGCAAATGTCGAAGCGAATATTGTCTCTCTATCAGGAATCGCGATTGCAATTGGGGCAATTGTCTCAATGGGTATTTTCATTTGCGAGAACATCTTGAGCTTCCTCCAGACGTCAAAAGAGACGAATCGGTTTAAACTTGTTTACCAAGCCACAACGGAAGTGGGAGGAGCTGTTTTCACAGCTGCTGCCACAACGATTGTGAGTTTTCTGCCCGTTTTCACGATGGAAGGTCCGGAAGGACGCATGTTTAAGCCCTTAGCATTTACAAAAACGTTTGTATTGATCGCCTCAATTTTAACCGCCCTTTTCATCCTTCCCTCTCTTGCGCAGGTTTTTTGTATAAAGAGAGAAGAGTATTTGAGATGGCCCAAAACAGTCCGTTTCACAATCAGTTTGATCCTCATCGTTGGAGGCATCTTGAGTTTTTTTTGGGTGAGATGGTGGTTTGGGGTGGCCCTATGCGCGTTGGGAATTTACAGCATTTTTATCCCTTGCTGTCCAGAGAGGTGGTGGAAAGCCGTAAGTGTAATCGCAAATATTTTTGTCATTATCTTGGTGGGAGTCATTTTCACAAACCATTGGCTCCCTTTAGGGCCGGAAAAGGGGTTTTTCGAAAATGCGCTTTTTGTGTTGCTGCTGTTGGGAGGGTTTCTTTTTTGCTTCAAACTGACTCAGTGGGTTTACCCGCCTGTCCTTAAATGGAGCTTGAATCACAAGGGGCTCAGCTTGATGATACCCTTAGTGTTGACATGCATAGGTTTTATCGCATGGCTCGGCTTTCCTAAAATTACCGAATCTTTTCCCGCAAGTTTCCGCAACTCGATCGGTGCAAAGACGCTCTCTTCCATTTTTCCCGGTTTTGGAAAAGAGTTTATGCCCCCTCTGGACGAAGGATCCTATCTTTATATGCCCGTGACGATGCCGCATGCAGGCACAGGAGAAGTGGAAGAGATCCTTAAATTCCAGTGTACGGCTTTTACCGAAATTCCGGAAATCAAAGACGCCGTGGGAAAGTGGGGAAGAGCCGATACCCCGATCGATCCGGCCCCTATTTCGATGTTTGAAACCGATATCAATTACTATCCAAAATATCTCGAAAACGAAAACGGAACGCGTTTACGCTTTAAATTCGATGCAAACGCAAATGATTATTTTCGAGGGATTGATGGTGACCCCATTCAAGCACCTGATGGAAAGCCTTATTATGTTCATGGCAAATTCGAAAGAGACAAAGAGAATAAGTTGATTCCTGACAAAAATGGCGTTCCTTTCCGATTGTGGCGCTCCGCTCTTCGGCCTGCGCTCAACAAAGGAAGAGAGGCGTGGAAGGGGATTAACAGTTCTCAAGATATCTGGAATGAGATCCAAGCCGCTGGGCAGATGACAGGTGTCACGACATCTCCAAAATTGCAGCCAATCGAAGCGCGAATTGTGATGTTGCAATCGGGCATGCGGGCGCCAATGGGTGTTAAAGTAAAAGGTCCCAATCTAGAGACTATAGAAGCTTTTGGCATTCAAATAGAAAAATACTTGAAAGAAGTTCCTTCCATTTATGCTCCTGCAGTGATTGCGGATCGTATCATCGGCAAACCCTATTTAGAGATCGAGATCAACAGAGAAGAAATTGCACGCTATGGGCTGATGCTCGATGAGGTTCAAAAAACGATCGAAATTGCGATTGGGGGAATCAAAACAACAACGACCGTTGAGGGGAGAGACCGTTTTCCTGTCCGCGTCCGTTATCTTAGGGAGCTGAGGGATAACATAGAAGAGATGAACCGCATCCTCTTTACTGCTCCTTCAGGAGAACAGGTTCCCCTTGTTCAACTCGCTAAAATCAACTATCAAAGAGGCCCTCAGGTAGTTAAAAGCGAGGACACCTTCCTTGTCGGTTACGTGATTTTTGATAAAAAACCGCATTTTGCTGAAGTGGAAGTTGTCGAAGCGGCGCAAAAGTATTTAAAACAAAAAATCGACTCAGGAGAACTTATTGTACCAGAAGGCGTCTCATATTCCTTTTCCGGAAGCTATGAAAATCAAGTGCGGGCGCAGAAAAAAGTCGCTGTTATCTTGCCTCTTGCGTTTTTTATCATCCTTCTTATCCTCTATTTTCAGTTTAAGTCGTTCATTACCTCTTTTATAGTGTTTAGCGGCATTATCTTAGCATGGGCAGGCGGCTTCATTCTTATATGGTGCTACGGAGAGAGTTGGTTTCTCGATTTTTCAATTTTTGGTACGTCGATGCGCGACTTATTTCAGATTCACTCTGTGAATTTAAGTGTCGCGGTTTGGGTAGGGTTTCTAGTTCTCTTTGGCATCGCAGCAGATAATGGCGTCATTATGGCAGTTTGCATCGATCAGACTCAGAACGCTAAAAAACCTGACTCGATTCAAGGGATACGAGAAGCTGTTCTGATCGGTGCCAAGCGTAGAATACGTCCTGTTGTCATGACATCCGCGACGACAGTATTGGCGTTGCTTCCATTGCTCTCTTCGACCGGTCGTGGATCAGATGTGATGATGCCAATGGCAATTCCCTCTTTTGGAGGGATGATGATCTCGCTTTTCAGCATCATTATCGTGCCGGTGCTTTACTGCTGGGTTTTGGAGAAAAGGCATCTGTTCAAGTCAAAAGCAGAGCGCTAGCTCCTGCATAAAATAATCAAGCAGTTGCCTCTCTGAGTGTCGGAAAAGAGCTAAAACCCGATAAGGAGCTGTCTCAGGCTGCCACAGAACAGGGTGCAAGCCTGATTTTTGCGCCAGAAAATCGGGCAAAAAACCGACCTCGTCTGTAGAAGAACAAATCGTTGCGATTAGAGACCAACTAGGGATACGCGCTTTTACCGGAGTTGAATACCCGTACTTTTCCAGCCAGTTTTGCTGCAGAGATAAAACTTCCATTTGATCTTCTGGCAATAGCACGGGACGTAAAGGGAGATCCGGATTACGCGCATAGAGTTGAAAATGCCCTCGGCTAACCTCTGTAGAAGAAACACCTTTCCAGGCCGCATTGTCCAGTACGAGGGCAATATCAGCTTTGTCATGCAAAATAGCTGTGTAGGCTTGGTCGGGGCGCATATATTTAAATTCAACGCGCTCTTGAGATAGGAGAGGGGGAACCACGACGTGCGCGATCGCATGGGTTGTTGCAAAACGAATGGGAGCTTGATTCTCGATAAGAATAAGTTCTCGCAACTCTTTGACCCAGCTCTCTATTTTTGGAAACAAGAGCTGTCCCTCCCTTGTTAAGCGGAATTGACGCTTTTCGTGCGTACATAAGGCAATTCCAAAAGCTGTCTCGACTCTTTGGATCGCCGTACTCGCAGCACTTTGGCTCAAATGGTGAAGATGAGCCGACTTACCTAAATTTTTTGTATGCGCAGCTGTGATAAAAAGATCCAAATCAGCGATGCGCAACCCTTTTAAAAAATTCTCTTTCATATCGATTTTTTCGATTTCCATAATCCAATATATCGACAGTACAAATTTAAACCAAGCCGATATCCTATGAATAAAAAAGGAGGTAAATTTTTATGTTACGTTTATTTCAATGGATATGTCGGTTTAACTTTGGAAATTTTGAAAAAGAGGAGTTTAAAAAGTTCCTTCGAATGGGATGCATTTTTGCGCTCATTATCGGCGTTTACTGGACATTACGTCCGCTTAAAGATGCTATTTTTATTCAGCTGGTTGGGAGGCTTCAGCTTCCATTTGCAAAAACCGTCTCAGTGATCGCCCTCTTGCCTCTTGTAATGTTCTATACGAAATTATTAGAGAGAACTTCTCGGGAAAAAATGTTGGTTATCTTGCCAACATTTTACGGAGTTTCGGTTTTATGTTTTGCCTTTCTCATGCTGTTCATACAAGCGCCTGGACAAGAAAGTGTTCTTTTTGGGGCAAAAGCGATCGGTTATCTGTGGTATCTGTTCGTAGAGAGTTTTGGATCGCTTGTCGTGGCACTTTTCTGGGCTTTTGCAACCGATTCTACAGAGCCTCTCTCAGCCAAAAGAGGGTTTCCACTAGTCGTGGCGATCGGGCAGCTTGGAGGCGTGATTTTTCCCTATAGCATTGGTGGATTGCCGCATCGCCTTGGGTGTTGCACAGATGCGCTTTCTATGTTCTGCTTAGGAGGGATGATTTTGCTGATCATCCCATTAGTGCATTACTTTTTAAGAGCTACTCCTAACCACTTGCTTGCCTCATTTCATGGAAAAAATGAGAGCTCAGAGGAAACGAAACAGGAGCCGGGCTTTTTAGAGGGGTTGAAGCTGATGCTGAAAAACCGCTATCTTCTTGGGATTTTCGCTGCTAATTTTATCTACGAAGTCGTGGTCACGATTTTCGATTTTAATTTTAAACTCGCTGCTAGTTCCAAATATTCAGGGGTGGCGCTTAGTAAATATTTAAGTGTCTATGGTTCAAGTGTGAATGTTGTGTCGCTCTTGTGTTTGCTCCTTGGAATTAGCAACGTGACCCGTTTTCTTGGAGTTGGGGTGGCTTTGGCTGCGATGCCGGTCATTGTAGGGTTGGCGCTTTTTGGTTTTTTAAGTTTGGACTCGCTCACCTTTCTTTTTGCGCTCATGGTCGGTTCCAAAGCGATTAATTATGCGTTGAATGGGCCTGCACTCAAGCAACTTTATATTCCAACGACGGCCGATGTGAAGTTTAAGGCTCAGGCGTGGATTGAGACATTTGGCTCCCGCACATCAAAGCAGGCAGGATCTTTGTTTAATATGTCGTTAGCACCGCTACAAGGTGCATTTGGCAGTGTTGTAGGGAGATCGCATTATCTAATGCTCAGCGGCTTTGTTTGTTTCCCATTGTTGGCGCTTTGGTTAGGAGTTGCCGTATTTTTGGGCAGTGCCTTCCGGCGTGCTGTCGATGAAAAGAGCGTGATTTGCTGAGAACTTTTAAAGTTCTAAAAGCTAACCCGTTTGCTCACAAGATCTCTGACCAAATCAGGAAAAAATCGGCGTATCAAAACTCATTCTGTCGCTGAGGAGCTAATAGAGCGATACCCTTCCAAGACAACTTGCTCTCACGGATGCCATCATGAATCGCTATTAGACTTGTGTGCAAAATTCCTTTGTAATAACTAATTATATTGTGGTTAACGAAGTTTTTTTGCATTTAAACTTGCAAAATTTCTTAAATAGACCTATATTACATATTACTATCTTAGGAAAATTGCATTTTCATGCTTAATACATTCTTTGCAAACCATAAAATATTTACTTTTAAAGAAATAGAGTCTTATTGGTTGTCAGCAAAAGCATTTCCCCACCTTGAGGCGAAGCGTCCTAATGTTTCCACCCTCCACAATATTCTCGGGTATCATCAGAAAAAAGACCATATTCTGCGCATCCGTCGAGGTCTATACTACGTCATTCCCAAGGGGTCATCATCCGATGAGTGTGCAGTTGATCCCTTTCTTATCGCCAGCAAAATGGCCGATGATGCCATCTTGGGGTATCGGACAGCTTTGGACTTTTTTGGCAAACTGCACACTCTTTCGAGTGAATTGATCTACTTATCAAAACGCAAGGAATCCAAACCATTTATCTTTCGTGAGATAACATATCGTGGAGTCTCCATCCCGAGGGCATTAGAGAGAAAGGGAGAGGCTTACGTTGAGGTAGTCAAAGAGAATCGAGCCGATCACCCCATCTTAGTCACGAGTTTAGAAAGAACTTTTGTGGACGTGCTCGACCGCCCCCATTTATGCGGCTCATGGGAAGAGATATGGCGCTCGTTGGAATCTATCGAATATCTAAACTTCGATAAGGTGTTGCACTATACTCAACTCCTGGAAAATGCAACAACTGTCGCCAGGGTGGGCTTTTTCCTCGATACCCATCGAGAACAATGGATGATTCCAGATGCTTATTTATCTGAGCTTAAGAAAATTATCCCGCGACAACCCCAATTTCTGGAACGAGGTCTGAAAAGAGAGCACAAACTAATTACCGATTGGAACCTGATTGTTCCTCTTGAAATTATCAACCGTGAATGGGAGGAACCGCATGAAGATATCTGAAAAAGAGCTTGTCCGTGAGGCGGGAACAACTGGTTTTCGTGCCGAAATGTTGGAAAAGGTGTGGCAGTTGATGAATATTTTAGATGGCATCCAAGAACATATTTTTCTACGAGATCGATTAGTGCTTAAAGGAGGCACCGCTTTAAATCTCTTCTTTTTCAACCTTCCGCGCCTATCGGTAGATATCGACTTAAATTATGTTGGGGCTGTAGAGAGATCTTAGATGCAAGCAGAACGGCAAGATGTCGAAAGAGCTCTTGAATCCATATTTTTAAGACATGGATTAAGCGTACATCGAATACCCAACAAGCACGCAGGGGGCAAATGGCAGCTCAAATACCTCAGCGCGTTGGGCGGAAACGGCAACTTGGAAGTTGATGTCAACTTCATGTTTAGAATTCCTTTGGGTGAGGTGATTAAGAAACAATCTTGCCAGGTTGGTGCGCGTCAAAGCAGGCCCGTTGCACTTCTTGATATGCACGAATTGGGAGCAGGAAAATTAGCAGCCTTATTTGGCCGCCATGCATCCCGTGATCTTTTTGATGCTCATGAGTTGCTGATATATCCTGGGATCAATTTTAAAGCGCTGAAGCTGTTGAGTATCATTTATTCTGCGATGAGTGGCAAGGATTGGCGCAAGATTTCTTTAGATGCAATCCAGTTTGAAAAAAAAGAGGTGAGCCAACAACTCATTCCCGTTTTGCGAAAAAATAGGCTCAAAGAAAGTGGTAATTTGACGGAGGATTTATTGCAGGGTTGCAAACAGGCCTTAGGGCAATTTTTTCCACTACAATCTAATGAGAGCGAATTTTTGACCCTTTTCTTTGACCATGGGAAGATCGATGGGTCCCTATTGACACAAGAAAAGGATTTAAGAGGAAAAATTGAGTCTCACCCTTTGTTAAGGTGGCAGGTTTTAAAAAACAAGATATGAATATATGAAGTCTATGCAAGACAAATTGAAAGAGGGCGATCGGGATCGGGACATTGCCAACATCAAGAAGGAAATTGAAGCGCTTGAATGCAAGCTGCTCAAAATCGACCAAAAATACCTTGATGACGCGCTGGATCACGACTCATATCGTCGTCTAAAAATGCATACGACAGGTCAAATCGAAGCTTTCCAGGATAAGATCGCCCAATTGCAAAGTATCGACACCCATTACCGAACCACAAAAATGAATCCAGCAGTTGCGCTTATCGATCAGTTTCAGGGGGAGTTAGGTGAAAAAAAGACGGACGTCCTTCTTTTTTGGGAAAAACGTCCGATCAAGTGCCGACGGACGGACTCGAACCGTCACCCTATTGCTAGGAGTAGATTTTGAGTCTACCGCGTCTACCAATTCCACCACGTCGGCATGGGAGAAGAATATAACAGCATGAGCCTAATGCCGCAAATAGTTTTGCGCTTGGGCTTGGTCAAAAACGACGCGCTTCTCTTCATCACGGTCATAACGCACCTGAACCCCGATATAGGGATAGGGGTGTTGGTTGTCGAAATCACGCCCCTCATTGGCCTTATAGAGCTTGATAAAAACTTCCTTATTATACCAAGGAGATGTCGCGATATTTAACCCCTCATTATCAAAGCGGGTAAAGGCAGCATACTCCTCGTCATCCTTATAGTAGGCCATCAAAATTTTGATTACCTCCTCAGGTTGGTCTTCCATGCCCTCAACGTAAAAATCAACCTCGGCGCCTATCATATGCTTTGAACCCCAGTTATAAGGAGTGTAGTCACTATAAGCATTATGCATGGGACATCGATGCCCCGTTGTGATCACAACGCGCTTTTTTGTCTGTTCCTGCACATAGTTGAGAAGATTAATCAGGCAAGGATAGACAAACTCTTCGTCGTTTTTTACCGGCAGTCCATGTCGCCGCCCCTTGCAATCTCTATAATAAAGCGGTTCTCGCTCTCCGCGTTCTTGCACAACAACAGGGTTTAAAGGATTTCCTTTGCAGCGGAAAAATTCTTTCGATATTCGTTGAAAGCCTCCTACATGCTTATCTTCCCAAGGATAGGCTGCTCGTGTGCGCGGTTGGGGTGGGGGAGGCGTAAAAAAATACTCATTGTGGTTGCGCACAAGGTATTCGCCTCTCAAATTTTGTTTGCGCAGCGCTTTCTCTTTCTCCTCGCAAGAAGCAAGCAGAACTAGAAGAAATAGAATAAGAAGTTTATAATGACCTTTATGCATTGGATTCATGATTATCAACTTTTTCTCTTTGATTTCGATGGTATTCTTGTGAATACCGAAGAACTCCATTATCTCGCTTACAAGAAAATGTGCGCCGATCGAGGTTTTTTGCTCAAGTGGGATCTGCATACTTACGTCCGTCATGCGATGTTTCATGCCGATGGACTTCAAAAAGCTATTTTTAACACGTTTCCTGCTTTGCAAGAATATGAGTGGGATCATCTGTACCAAGAAAAAAAAGAGGCGTATGCACAGTTATTGCATACTCAAGGCGCTTCTTTGATGCCGGGCGTCCAGTCTCTTCTTGAGGAATTGGCTCGTCATGACATTAAACGGTGTGTTGTCACTCATTCTGCCGCTGAACAGGTCAATCTGATCAGAGAGCAGATCCCGGTCCTAAATACGATTCCAAACTGGATCACGCGTGCTGACTATTCAGAACCAAAACCTTCACCTGAGTGCTATAGACAAGCTATTGCAAAGCTAGGAGAGAAAGGGGATCGGATCATCGGTTTTGAAGACTCGCCGCGGGGTCTAAAAGCTCTGCTTGGTACAGAAGCGAAAAGCGTGCTTGTAACAGAGATGTTTTCTGCCGAAGAGGTAAAAAAACTCTCCCAAGAACTGGGCAAAGAGTTTTTGCATATCTCCTCTTTCACGGATAAGCAACTTTGACTAGGAAGAGGGCGTGAGCAGGAGCGGCGATTCCACCTACACGTCGATCTTTAGCCTCTAATAAGGCCTCGATTTCCGCTATGTCGCGCTTTCCACTCGCGACTTCGATGAGTGTGCCCACGAGATTGCGCACCATCTTGTAGAGAAATCCATTTCCCTGAAATTCAAGGCGGACGCCTCCCTCTTGCTCGATGACATCGATTCGGTGAATCGTCCGCACGGTTGTTTTGACCGTGCTGCCAAGATTGGCAAAGGTGGCAAAGTCATGCGTTCCCACAAACTTTGCGGCAGCTTGCTGTAAAAGGTCTAGATCGAGTGGGTAGGGGATGTGATGCCGATAGCGGCGCACGAAAGGCGCGACAGTAGGCCCTAGCCAGAGATGATAGTGGTACTCCTTGCCGACTGCCGAATATTGGGCATGAAAAGTCTGCTCGACTTGCCTTAGCTCAAGAATGCGGATGTCGTAGGGTAGCATGCCATTTAGTGCACGCAGCATTTGCCTGCTATCAAGCTCCGATTCGGAAGCAAAATGTGCCGTTTGCGCAAGTGCATGAGTCCCCGCATCTGTACGTCCGGCTCCATGGACGCGTGTCGGTGTTTTGAGCAAAGTGGTGAGAGCCCCTTCAATTGAGCCTTGAATAGACGTCCCATTCGGCTGGATTTGCCACCCGACATATTCGGTCCCATCGTAGGAGAGCGTCAGCTTATACTTGTGCATACAAATCTTCAGGGGTGGTGATCTTTATGTTGCGATATGAGCCTTCTACCAACTTCACAGGGTGCCCGATTAATTCGGCTAAAGAAACGTCGTCAGTCACTGTGAGAGCGTGTTTATCAGCGTATTCGAATCCTTTTTTCAGGATTTCTTTTTTGAGAAGCTGGGGCGTTTGCACCTCCCATACGACGCTTCGGTCCAGTGTGCGCTGGACAAAGCCATCGGAAGCAATCTCTTTCAAGGTGTTTTTTACCGGCATCGCTAAGGTCGCTGCGCCGACATTATTTCCTTCTTGGATTAAGCGGGTTAGCAGTTCATGAGTGAGATAGGGACGTGCAGCGTCATGCACACATACCCATTCGGTTTCCACAAGCTGAAGGGCATTAAAAAGAGAATCTTGCCTCCGCTCTCCTGGGCTGGCAAATCGAACAGCGTATTCGGAAAAATAGGCGCGGTATTCAGGGGCAGCTACGACGATGCATTCTGCTATGGCAGGGTGTGAGAGAAAAACCTCTAAGCTGTGACATGCGATAGGTTTTGACTCTAGGGGGATGTATTGTTTGGGAAGAGAACTCTTCATACGGAGTCCTTTTCCACCTGCTAGGATAATTGCTGTAATGCTCATCGTTTTGTTTTAATTACTGTGATTTCTGGTATAGAACAGAAACGAAAGGGTTTATGGCATCCCAAGCCTCTATTCACATACAATTTCTTGTCGCCAACCGAAAACAGCCCGCGTGTATACTCTCGATTTTCTAGCCTAGCCAGTTTCTGAGAGATGCGATTGAGCCACTTCGGCCAGGGGAAGTGGATCTGTTCTCCATGTGTATGCCCTGAGAGGATCCATTCGCCAGGGTAGTCGAGCAATTGGGGAAAAGTGTCTGGGTTGTGCGAGAGAATGATTCCTGGATAGGCGCGATTGTAGCCTGCAAAAGCTGTCTCTGGACGGCAGCGGCCAAGTGCCATGTCGCCCAAACCGGAGATGTTTAATCCAATAGGTAAAGTCACAGTCGCGTTTTCTAAAAGACGGAAAGGGGTTTCTCTCAATAGAGCGCAAAGTTTTTCATGGGGTTCAATCGCATGCACAGCTTCTGTCACCCCATTAATAATTTTCACCGGAAAAAAGATCGTTCTAAGCCCTTTTAAGACTCCGCCCATTGGGTTTGGGGGAGGGACTAAATCATAGAGCCCTTCACTGTTGCGGCTCACATATTTGCTATAATCATGGTTTCCGAAAATACAAAAACATCCGAGAGGAGCTTCTAGCCTGGAAAGAAATTTTTTAAGCCTTTCCTCGTCTTCCAGGTGGGAATAGCAGATAAAATCTCCTGTAAAAAGGATCAAGTCAGGACGTTTACGGCAGATGCGCCGGACAACTTTATCTAAAAACTTTTGGGAAACGCCCTTATGGAAATGGAGATCGCTCAAATGAACGATCGTGAGGTTATCTAAATGGGCTTGGCTTTGATGCAAGTTCCAAGTCAACTCGCTAATCGAAACCATCTTCGGTTCGATAAAGCGAGGCCATAAGCCAACAACGGATGCAATACTGAGAAAATCAACAAGTAATGACATAACAAAGCAGCAACCTGTAATGAGGTTGCCGCTCTATATCATACAAAGTCTTGGACAAAAAGATCTACTTAATATGTTGAGAAACTTTCTTTGTCATTTGGAACATGTCAATCGGATTTTTTGATCCAAATACTTTCGCTAATTTCTCATCTGGGATGATATTGCGCTTGTTTTTAGTATCTTGACAATTGTTTTTTTTGATATATGCCCATAGTTTTTTGATGATTTCAGTACGAGGAAGCGGTCCAGGTCCAACAACTGCTTTCAGGTCATCACTGATTTCAACAGGCTGCATAAACGCACTGTTTTTTTTCTTAGTTGCCATGTTTTACTCCTTAACTTGGAAAAAAAGTTTACTCTTCGCTCCAATTCTTTTATCCTCTCTCAATGATTCTCGTCAAACCAAATTCAAGAGCCTGAACAGTAGAGAAATTTTAAATATTTGATAGTTAACCATTTGTGTATTATCTTTTGCTGATATGAATTTTGCCAAAGAGATTGAAATACTTAAACCTGTCGTTAAGTCCTTGAGAAATACTCAGGACTTAGGTGAAAAGCAAGAGATTTTGCTTAAAAGTCCGAGGGTTGCGAAGTGCCTCTCAGAGGATACGCTCGCACCCTTTTTGCCGCATAGCTACGACCTCACGTCCAAAATTGCCCTTTTTTCTTTAGTTGTCATAGGACAGGAAGAGATCCTTGCAACACCAGAGAAACCCTCTCGAGAACAAGTCCGCAATTTTCTCTTATCTTTAGTCGCAATCGATCGATTTTATGAGAATATCGGAGGCATCATCGGATATCATCTAAAGGTTTTAGAGCTTTTAACGGAAAAAGAGGGGAGTCGAAAAGGGGCGCAATTATCGCGCGCGCCCGGCATCGATTTGACGGTGGAGTCACCTGAATTAGATGCCATTGTGAACATTGGCATTGAAGCACTTCCGGAGAGCGGCGAGATCTATCCTATCGGAGGACTGGGTTCCCGTCTCGACCTTCATTCTAAAACAGGCGAGCCTCTTCCTGCCGGCGTCCTTCCCTTTTTGGGGCGGACGCTCTTAGAAGGACTCATACGCGATGTGCAGGCGCGAGAGTTTCTCTACTATCGCCTCTATCACAGGCAAGTCACGATTCCTATTGCGATGATGACGTCTCATGAGAAAAAAAATGCTGAGCTCGTGCAGACACTTTGTGAGAAGGAGAATTGGTTTGCGCGGCCTAAAGAGAGTTTTTTTCTATTTTCGCAGATCTCCGTTCCGGTTGTGAGTCAGGAAGGCAAGTGGGTCATGGAAGCCCCTCTTCTCCTTCTATTGCATCCGGGTGGGCATGGTGCGCTATGGCGGATGGCAGAGGAGCTGGGCGTTTTCAGATGGTTTTTAGAGCAAGGGAAACACCATATACTAATTCGACAGATCAACAATCCGATAGCGGGGATTGATTTAGGCCTTCTCGCTTTGATCGGGGTTGGAAAAAAAGAGGACAAGGCGTTTGGATTTGCTTCCTGCGAGCGGTTGAAAGGGGCTGCTGAAGGGGTATTAGTGCTGAAAAACGAAGGGGGCGAAGCGCACCTTTCGAATATTGAGTATACTGAATTCAAACAGCATGGTGTGGAGAATGGTGATTTTCCGGCGAATACCAATATTTTGTATGTCGATATTAAAAAAGTGCAGCGCGTGATTAAGGAGAATCCACTTCCCGGTTTGATGTTGAATATGAAGCACAAAATTGAGGGGACGGAAATTTTTGCAGGGCGTCTTGAGAGTATGATGCAAAACATCAGCGATACGATTCCCGCTTCTTCTACTTTTTTGACCTACAATGAAAGGCGCCGGACCATTTCTGCAACCAAGCGCAGCTTACAGGAAGATGGAAAGTTGATCGAAACGCCTGAGGGGGCTTATTACGACCTGCTTTACAATACGCACCGCCTGCTTAAAGAGCGATGCGGTGTAGTCCTTGCTGATTTTGGTTCCGAAAAGGAGTACTTAGAGAAAGGACCGTCGCATTTATTTCTTTATCATCCTGCACTTGGCCCCCTGTTCAAGGTGATCGCACAGAAAATTCAAGGCGGCAGGTTAGCAGAAGGGAGCGAGTTGCAGCTTGAAATCGCTGATGCTCTGCTTGAAGGGCTAGATTTAGAGGGGAGTTTGCTAGTTGAAGCGCATAATGTGATGGGGCATCTGTCCGAGGGAATTTTGCGCTATAGCGAGCAGAGAGGGAAATGCGTGTTGAAGAACGTACGTGTGCGAAATAAGGGGATCCACCATGGACCGCATAACAGCTATTGGACAAATCAAATACGGCGGCATGAAACCTTTAAAATTGTGTTAGAGGGGCATTCGGAGTTTCATGCCGAAGATGCGACCTTTACGGGAAGTCAGACGATTACCGTGCCTGATGGTGAAAAGTGGACGTGGCAACACGATGGCAGTTTTCACGTAGAGCGGCTTCCTATTTTGTCAGGGCAGCATCTATTGTAGATCAGTTTAATAAGAAAGGCGGTTCCGATACCGATAGCAACTGTTACGCCTGCCATAGCTAGGATCGCAGTTGTATGCTGTCCAGGGTGTAGAAAGACGTGCGTGAAAAAATCGCCCACAACGCTTCCTACTAGAGTAGGGAGGGCAGCGCTGGTTGCGAAGTTCATCGATCCTGCAAAGAGGGGGGCAATTAACATGGTGTCTGTAGTGAAACCTCGCTCGAAAAGGGGTTGATGAGTTCTTCAGTTTTGATTCGGTAAGCGAGAATACCTGCTGTGAAAATATTGGCAAGGCTATACGCAAGCCCTGATCCTCCTTGGCGCGCCTGTTCAAAGCACGAAGCTGAGAAATTCAGTGTTTTGTTGCTATGACGGCAGGCTCCAATGCACGCTGTGATCATTCCGAGAATTGTTCCCACAACGAGTTGGATGATGCTGATGGCAGCTTTTAACGGGGAGGCTATAAGAGGGCCTACGACCGGTACTGCTTGCCCTGCATCAGCAAAATTGTGAAATTTGAGAGTCGCTTCGCTTAGTGTTATCATAATATGCCTCCAATATGAAGGAGCAAAATTAACACCCTACCATTTATCAGTCAATTTCTTAGAAAGACCAACTCAAGCTACCCCAACTAATATACGATAGTTGTCGATCTGCCATATGATGCTCAAGTTTTGGCATTTTTGTAATTTTATCCTGGTCCTTAACGAGAGAATGTCTTAACATTTACTTTACAAGTTTTCAGGAGTAAAAAATGGCTGGGACAGTTTCTTCCTCTCAAAATCAACCCACTACTTTTAATTATTTTGATCATGCCTATCCTAAAAGACAGCTCGCTAGGTATTTATTAAAAAATAGAGAAATTACTCATCTAAGAGTCCTTGGCAATTTAGGGGAGGAGACAACACTCGATCGCTTTGCAATGGCCTTCTTCAGAAGAGAGTTTAAGCTTGCCCGATTCCAGGCCAAAGCACATCCTGAAAGAAAGAATAGCCTTTTGTACGACTGCAGCTGGTGCCATGTTGATCTTTGGTCAGATTCTGTTTTTAATCGCATAACTTGCGGTAGGGGAAGTCGAGCTTTGCTATGCACGAGACCGGGCCAATTTTTGTATTACAAAAAATTGGATGTATTACCGGAAAAGAATGTGTCTGAAGGATTTGAAGCGCCAATGGATTTTGATGTAACGGAAGAAAATGGCATCACTGTTTTCACATATAGGCCGATAGAACCAGATCCTCCCTATGCTTTGGGGCATTATTTAGCAAATGAAGGATTGGACTTAAGAGAAATGATTGTGAGGAGAAACGGAGAAGAATATCATCTAGGTGCCTATGCAATCGGTTATATTCAATGGAAACATCTCACAAGATTTCACTATGATCCGAGACGGCGAATGAAATCCATGCCTGATTGGCCTTTAGATCAACTTGTTGGTGAAAAAATCAAGCTATTTGGTGGGAGTGAGCAGGAAGAAGAATATTCCATCTTAAAAAGAAGCCTAAAGCAAATCAAAGATGGAGGTATTTTCGGGGATTTAGTGGAATTTTTATATCTTTCAAAACGCTTACCCGAAGATTTTCAATGTGAATTACCTTACCTCGATGAAGCTCAAGGATAGGGATTTTAATGGGTGCCTTTCAGCCCTCGTTTTCACGCACCATCATGGTTCTTGTAAAGAGCAATACTTATCGGAAATGATAAGGGCCTCTGTAGAGAGAGCTATCAACGGCCGCTCATGTCAAAATTGACTTTTTGGGAGAGAAAGGGTAGGCTTACACCACGCTAAAAGGAGCGATGCGATGCGGGAAGAATCTGTTGAAAAGCTACAAAATGTGAAAGATAGAATCCTTCATATGTGGAGGTATCTTTGACCTCGAAACCAAGCAAAAAAGAGTAGAAGAACTCGAAAAATTGATGGAAGAGCCTGAGTTTTGGGATGATAATGCCAAAGCTCAAGCTGTGATCGGTGAGGCCAATGAACTAAAAGGCTGGACAGTTCCCTATAAAGAAATTCGTTTACGATTTGAGAGCGTTGAAAGCCTCCTCCCTGAAGCAGCTGAAATGGGTGAAGAGTCTCTTGTTGAGGAACTTGAAGTAGAGCTTGTGAAAATCGAAAAAGAGCTCGAAGCCCTAGAAGCGCGCCGTATGCTCTCTGGAGAAATGGATAATAAGAACTGCTTTTTGAGCATCAATGCCGGAGCAGGCGGGACTGAAGCATGCGACTGGGCGCTGATGCTTTCGCGTATGTACCAAAGATGGGGTGAAAAAAAAGGTTTTAAGGTCGAAGTTGTCGATACGGTCGATGGAGAAGTTGCAGGCATTAAAAGCATCATGTTAAAACTCTCAGGACCTTTTGCTTATGGCTATGCCAAAGCCGAAAAAGGTGTTCACCGCTTAGTGCGCATCTCTCCCTTTGATAGTGGCAATCGGCGCCACACAAGCTTTGCCTCTGTCGACGTGACGCCTGAGATTACGGATGATATTCAAATCGAAATTTTGCCAAGCGACATCCGGGTCGATACATTCAGAGCTTCGGGGGCAGGCGGGCAGCACGTGAATGTGACCGATTCAGCTGTTCGGATCACGCACATTTCGACAGGTATCGTCGTTTCATGCCAGAGCGAGCGGAGTCAGGTGCAAAACCGCGAGACAAGTATGAAGCTCCTCCGCTCTAAACTCTATGAAAAAGAGGTGATGGAACGGGAAGCGAGCTTAAAGGCGATGGGTGGGGAGAAAAAGGAGATCGCGTGGGGATCACAAATCCGGAATTATGTTTTTCAACCGTACACACTTGTGAAAGACACGCGCACAAATTATGAGTCAGGAAATATTCAGGCAATGATGGATGGAGAACTATTAGACGACTTTATCATCGCCTACTTAAAAGAATTTGGGTAAGGGAATGAACGAGGAGAAAAAAGAGGATTTGGGTGCAGAGGTGCGCTACACGTTGATGGAGGATGCCTCCCACCTAAAAGAGTGGTTGGCGGAACCCGGGATTTTAAAAGGCTTTCCAATGGCCGACCCTCTGGAAGTTGAGGATTCTGTGAAGCATTGGATAAGCTTTGCTAAATACAAGGCAAGCCTAACAGCCACAATCGACGGTAAACCGGTTGGCATTGCGACTTTGTGCTTAATGCCTTACAGAAAGTTAGCGCACCAATGTTTGGTTTCCATCATTGTCTCAAAGGAAGTGCGAAACAAAGGTGTGGGGACGATATTGTTGAACAACCTCATCCATTTGGCGAAAAATTATTTTGGGTTAGAGGTTCTTTATCTAGAAGTTTATGAAGGCAACCGAGCGATTTCGCTTTATGAACGGTTTGGATTTCGTGAAATAGGCTTTCAAAAGCATTTTATGAAAGAGAACGGCGAATACATCGGCAAAATCATTATGGAAAGGATTTTGTGAGTGAAGAGTTTCTAAAAGAGAAACTTCAAAGGCTTTTGAGGATCGATCTTGAGCTTGTAGTGAATGAGAACCGATCCACAATGCTAAGCCTGCTCGCAAAAAGGCGTGGAGCTGCACGTCTTTCTTTGCATAAGATGTTTCTCGACGCACCTGAGAATGTGATTGCAGCGATTGCTCATTATGTGCGCGGTACGCGAAGGAATAGAGGTGAGCAGAATCTTGTTTTGCGAGGGTTTATCCAGCAAAATCTTTCCCGATTTGATACGTCAAATCGCTTAAATCAGGAAAAGTTAGTGAAACGGGGGCGCATTTACGATCTAGAGCCTCTCTTTGAGGAGCTGAACGCGCGCTACTTTGAGGGAAGCTTAGATCTTTATTTGACATGGTATGGCGCGTGGGGGCGCAACAATCGAAGCCGGGTCACATTTGGGCAGTATCACGACAACTTAAAACTTATTAAGATGCACCGGATACTCGATGACCCTTTTTTCCCCGACTTTTTTGTTACGTTTGTTCTTTATCATGAGATGCTCCATGCTGTTGTGCCCGGACATATAGATAAAAGCGGGCGGTTTTGCTCTCATGGAAAGGCATTCAAGGAGCGGGAAAAGCTCTTTGAACGTTACGAGGAGGCAGTCTCCTGGGAGAAAATGAACAAAAAACATTTTTTTAAGAGTTGGTAGAGTTATGGCAGGACACAGTAAATGGGCAAACATCAAACATAAAAAAGATCGAGCCGATAAGCAAAAAGGAAAAATCTTTTCCCGACTTGCAAAAGAGATCATCACTGCGGTGAAGGTCGGAGGGCCTGATCAGAAGAGCAACCCACGCCTCCGTCTGGTGATTCAAAAGGCAAAAGCGGTGAATATGCCCAATGACAATATCGACCGCAATATCAAAAAAGCCTCCAGCGCTGATCAAACAGACTATGAGTCGATGACATATGAGATTTATGGACATGGCGGAGTGGGGATTATCGTTGAAGCGATGACCGACAACAAGAATCGCACCGCTTCCGATATGCGGATTGCTACAAATAAGAGAGGCGGAACGATTGCCCAACCGGGTGCAGTTGCCTTTAACTTCGACAGAAAAGGTGTGATTCAAGTTGAGAAATCGGGTGTGGATGAAGAGTCGCTATTTAATTTAGCGCTTGAGGCAGGAGCTGAGGATTTTGAAGCGGCAGATGAGGCTTTTATGATCACAACAGAACCGACTGAGCTCTATGCTGTAAAAGAGCGTCTCGATGAGAAGGGAATCAGCACAGCAGAGGCTGAGATCGAGATGATTCCAAAAACCTTGATTGAGTGCGATAAAGAGACACAGGATGCGAATATGGCTCTGATCGAATGGCTAGAGGAGCTGGACGATGTCGATGCGGTCTATCACAACATGGACCTTTAGGAAGGACGAACCGTTCGCTCTTGCGCGTCGTTTTGCTGATTTAGAGGGAACAGCGCTTCTTTATTCCGGCGGCGCTCACGACTCTGCGCGTGCCTCGTTTCTCACCCTTTTTCCGGAAGAAAAAGTCTTGGTTGAGGCAAAACCGGGATGCTGGGAGGCGCTTGAAGAAGCGTTAGGCCCCTTTGACGGAACGCTTCCAATTCCGAAGTGGGTTGGGTATTTCGGCTATGAGTTGGGGCAGTATGCCGATACAGGAGCTCACATCGCTCGTTTTGCTGCACCTACGCCCGATGCACTTTTCTATCGCCCTTCAGTTGTCGTTCATTTTGACCATACAACCCATCTAGCGACTCTCTATGCAAAAGAGAGGGTAAGCCTAGCCCCCATTTCTCACCACCTCTCTGACAGCTCGCACACCCTGTCGCCACATCTTGTCCCCCGGCAGGGCAGGTCCGTGTCGCATGAACACTGTCCTTGCCCTGCCGAGAGCCAATCTACGGCAACAGTGGAGCGATTTGTTCAGAGATCTGGTGAGAAATGGGGGCTAGAAAGAGAGGGTTCTACCGGCTCAACGTCTTTGAAGCTTAAGTTTAGATCGGATACGCGGGAAACTTACTGCGAAAAAATCGCCCAAGCTAAAGAGTGGCTGTTAGCAGGGGAGATTTATCAGGTAAATCTCTCACAAGAATTCCATCTTGAAGGGAGAAGCGATCCATTTACCCTTTTTGAAAACGTATCTCTACTCAATCCAGCCCCTTTTTCTGCCTATTTACAGTGCGAAGAATTTGCTCTTGTTTCCTCATCGCCTGAACGCTTTTTAACGAGGAAGGGAGAGCGTTTAGAGACGCGCCCTATCAAAGGGACGATTGCGCGTGGAAAAACCTCTCGAGAAGATGCCCGGAATCGACAATCTCTTATGGAATCTGAAAAAGAGCGCGCTGAATTATTGATGATCACTGATCTGATGCGTAATGACCTCGGGAAAGTCTCGGAGCCTGGTTCTGTAAAGACACGCAAGATGTGGCGGTGTGAAGCGTATACCAATGTTTTTCATCTTCTTTCGATCATTGAAGGGAAGAGCCGGCTCAGTTCTATCCCACTGATCAGGGCGCTTTTTCCGGGCGGCTCGATCACCGGCTGTCCCAAGTTGCGCGCTATGGAAGCGATTAGTGCGCTCGAGCGGTGTCCGAGAGGCGTTTATACCGGGTCGATTGGGTATTTGGCAGAAAATGGCGATTTCGATTTAAATATCGCCATTCGCACTCTTGTTGTGCATAAACGACACATTCAGATACAACTTGGGGGAGCGATTTTGATCGATTCCGACCCATTAAAGGAATATGAGGAGACACTCCATAAAGGAGAGTCGCTCTTTAACATTTTAGGTGCTGATGCGCATAGTTTATTTTGAAGGGGCTTTTATGCCCGAAGCAGAGGCAAAAATTCCCGTTACAGATCGGGGGTTTTTATTTGGAGATGGGGCCTATGCCACCATTCAGGTGCGTGATGGACAGCCTTCTTTTCTCGAGACACATCTTGTGCGTCTTGAAGAGCAGTGCAGCGCTTTCGGCTTGCATGTGCCTCCGATTGTCCCTGATATTGTCCGGGAGCTCATTCGACTCAACCATGCAGAAGAGGGAATCTGGAGGTTGAAAATAATCGTTACAGGAGGCGATCGGCCCGACTACTGCTTGCCTGAGCGTGAGGGGCGTGTGCTGATGACTCTTGTACCGTATGACCCTCCGCCATTTAAGCCGCTGAAAATCGGAATTTTCCCTCACCCTTTCTCTCTTTGCCACGCCTACTTTAAAAGTTTGGCTCACTTAAATCGCTTCTATGTGATGGAGGAAGCGCGACGGCAGGAGATGGATGACTGCCTCACGCTTACCGAAAAGGGGGTCGTACTCGAAGCGGCTTTTGGAAATATTTTCTGGCTTATTGAAGATAGGCTTTTTACCCCAAGCCGTTCGCTGCCGCTCTATTTCGGCGTCACGATTACCAAAGTGCTTGAAGAGGCAGAAGCCAGAGGGTATCAAGTAGAAGAAGTAGAAGTTAGGTTCGAAGAGTTACCGGATGAAGCGGCATTTTTTCGCACGAATTCGATGGGTGGCGTGCGCCCTGTTTGCCAGATAGGAAACAAAAAGGGCGCTCTTGACGAGCGCCCTCTTGAATGGTTTAGCCATCTACATTGTCATCATCAAGCACTTCCACTCTAGAAGAGTCTAGAGACTGCCTACTGCTTGCAGGAGGTGATGAAGGTGGATTAACTTGTGCTTCAGCCTCTTTAGGCTGTGATGAAAGCGGACTTTCAAAAGGCTTAGGGTCTTCATCTTTGATCTTGAAGATCTCCTCAACGTTTTTCTTAGCCTGGTCGCTCCACTTAACCTTACGGCCTAAGTGGTATAAGGAGAAGATTGTTTCTCGATAGTTCGGGTCTTTGATAAGATTGTTGTTACAGATAATCGTTACGTTATATTTAGAGCGAATAAATACGGTAAAATTAGAGTCGATAGAGGTTCCCTTTTCCTTAGCATCCTTCACCATATCGTCATACTGCGCGATAAAGACTCTAATGGCCTTAACCATCTCTCCTCGGCTGGGAACGCTCCCATCTTCTTCAAATATCGACCATGATCTCCAAGTACCCTTTGTGTCACGGATAAGAGCAGACCCGTCTGTCCAGTCGATATAATATTGCATACCGAGATATTCTCTAATTTGCCTGCGGATATGATCTTGCTCGACAAACTCTTTGATACTATTTGAATCTTTAGGATTATACTCTAGACCTTTTTCTGCAGGAGTAGGGGGATTATCATTTACTGGCCATACTATCCTCTGTGTCGCCTGTCCATCCTTTGCTACGTTGAATGTATGTCTTCTGAAGTCTTTTGAGAGATGAATAGTACCGAGTGTTAATACTCCACCCAAAGCTGCTGCAGCTCCACTCCCAACGCGTTGCAACGTGCTTGCTTTTACCGCTCGATTGCTAAAATCAGCTTCAAAATGTTCCACTCCGTCTATTTGTACCTTTTTTAAGGTTCCTGGAACGAGGTGTTGGTATCCTTTACCGTGATAGAGTCTCTTGGTGGGGGAGTTCTGTGCTCGAGCACTCCGCTGAAGTTGTGATATAGCTGCGGTCGAATCAATAGTGGGCATTGCTTTTCTCCTAATAAATTAAATAATATAAAACATTATAGCATGTTAATCTATTTATTTTCAATAATTTTATATAAAACAGTCTTAAGATTCAATAAACTTGCAAAATCTTAATATTGAAACTATTTTTACTCAATAAATAGAATGGTGATATGCGAAGGGTATGCTTTTTGATTTTAATAGGGGGGCTTCTAGGAGGGTGTTGCTGCAAAACCCTTCCCTATCAGCCACCTTATGTTATTGCTTCTGAGGCTCCATCAGAGACGAGCATGCCTTTTTCTGCCAAAGCTCCAAAAGATGAGAACTCTTCTTCTTTGAGAGCCCTCCTAGGAAAGCTATGGCATTTAAGAGACGGGCGCGTGTCCGGTCTTTCCCTAAAATCTGAACCGAGTCGAAAAGAGGAGGCCCCTGATGGCTCCCTGTAATGGCCGCGAAAAGCAGAGCCATGACGATTTTCTTATGGTTGACTCCAAAAGCTTCTGCAACCTCACGCGAGGCTTTCTCAATCCCTGATCGTCCCCAATCTTCTTGTTCTTCCATCGACCAGATGATTGTTTGGAGAATAGAGGCTGCTTGTTCTGGCGTAATTTTTTTGGGGGTCAAAAGCTCCAGTGTATAGGGGATATGATTGATAAAGAAGAAGTGGCAAAGCTCCATGAACTCGCCAAATGTCTTAATCCGAGTATGGGCTAAAGGCATCAGCTGTCCCATAAAAGCGTCGGAAAAGCTCCACTCTTTAATTCGTTCCCAGAGCTTTTCCTGCGGGATGCTATTGATCAGATAGTGCTGGTTGAGCCAATCGAGTTTGTTGATGTCGAATATCGCTCCTGACAGGCCGATGCGTTTAGGGTCAAATGCTTGAATAATCTCTTCAATGGAATAGATCTCCTGATCGGAGGGCATACTATATCCCATCAAAGTCAAGAAATTAAGGAATGCCTCAGGAAGATACCCCGAATCTCGATAGTAAAAAATCGAAGTTGGGTTGCGCCGTTTCGAGAGTTTTTTCCCATCTGTCCCAAGAAGAAGGGGCATATGGATGAACTGAGGAGACTCCCACCCAAAACTTTGATAGAGAAGCACATGCTTTGGTGTCGAACTAATCCATTCGTCGCCTCGGATCACATGCGTGATCCCCATGAGATGGTCATCTACGACATTGGCGAGATGGTACGTCGGAAAGCCATCTGATTTCAGGAGGACCTGGTCATCTACATCTGCCCAGGGGAAAGTAATGCGCCCTTTTACCCCATCTTCGTAAACGCATTCGCCGGTAAGAGGGACCTTGAGACGAATAACGTAGGATTGGCCTGCCTCTTCGCGCTGTTTCACCTCTTCAAGACTTAAGTTGCGATAACGACGATCGTATCCTTTAGAGCCGATCTCACGCATTTCTGCGAGCTCTTCAGGTGTCGCAAAGCATTTGTATGCTTTCCCCTCATTGAGGAGTTGCTCAGCATATTTTTTGTATATTTCGCTTCTCTCGGATTGACGGTAAGGACCGAATGGACCACCGATATCGGGTCCTTCATCCCATTCTATTCCGCACCACTTCAGCGCTTTAAAGATGTTTTCCTCATATTCGGGGCGGCTCCGTGTGCGATCGGTATCTTCAATACGGAGAATGAATTTCCCTCCAAATCTCCGGGCAAAAATAAGATTGAATAGGGCCATGTAGGCAGTTCCGACGTGAGGGTCTCCTGTAGGAGATGGGGCTATACGGACGCGTACGTCTTTTTCCATAAGTCTCGTGTTGTTTAACTAAAGGGCAAAAGTATACTCATGGAGACTTATTTCAACAAGACAATGAGATCTTGGAGAATGTGCACACTCTCTTTGAGCTGTGGGTCTTCATTCGTATAAAATTCGACTTTTTCAGTCGCGATTTCTTCCTCTTTAATAACCTCTAAAAAGCTTTGGTATACTTTATCCTTGTCGATCCGATCATGGGAGTTTTTCTTCAGAAGAGGAAGATAACGGGTATAAGTTTTGAGCCTAGGCTGGAGGTTAAACCGATAGAGCCAGCTGATTTGGTCGCGTTGGACCACAGGGATGTCTGCTAGATCGTCGAGGTAATTTTCAGGAATTGAGTCATTTTCTAACGGGTATTTCGCATGTTTTTCACCGATCTCCATTTCAGAATAGATGCCGGGGACAATGATATCGGGAATAACACCTACAAGCTGTGGGCTTTTTCCCGAGACGGTGTAGTATCTGCCGCGGGTGACCTTAAATTCTCCCTTTGGATTGACCTTTCCGTTGCTCGCTGCGTCAAGGGTAAAGGTTTGAAATGTCCCCTTGCCATAAGTGTGTTCATCACCGACCACAATGGCTCGCCCATAATCTTGGAGGGTCTGCGCTACAATTTCCGCTGCTGAGGCGCTCATTTTGCTTGTTAGGATGACTAAGGGGCCATCATAAGCAGTTCTCCCGTCGATATCACGTAAATGCTCGACAGAGCCGTGGTTATCCTTGATCGAGACAACAATTCCTTTAGTGATAAAGAGACCTGTAACTGCGACTGCTTGAGGAAGGACTCCGCCGGAATTATAACGAAGATCTAAGATAATCCCTTTAATCGTATGTTTTTCTTTGATTTTGGAGATTTCTTCGAAAAGATCGGCTGATGATGAGTGGAGAGGGTCTTGATAGAAAGCATGCAAAGAGATATGGGCAATCACTCCATCCCCAAAAGGAATCGTAGAAGATTCGATACGTGCTTCTTTGATGACGACCTCGCCTCGCATGATCTCTATTTCGTGTTTCTCGTCATTGTCTCTAAGAATCGTCAATAAAACTTGAGTGCCTTCCTCGCCGCGAATAAGGTCGACGGCATCCGTAATATCCAGCCCGACGACTGGCTCATGGTTGATGGCTATAATTCGGTCATTCACTTTAAGGCCCTCTGCTCGAGCAGCAGGCCCTCCATCGATGATTTTGACAACTGTAAAGCCATTAAGGTCATCGCGCAGCTGCGCCCCAATTCCAAAGAGGCGTTGTTGCACTTGAATCATAAACTGGGAGGCTTCTGCAGGTGTGAAATAGGAAGTGTGTGTGTCGAGAGAAGCGGCAAATGCCTTAATAATATGAGAGCGGACCAGTTTCTCTCTTTCAGCAACGTTTTCAGAGATGATTTCATCTTCCCTGGAGGCGCGCCTTTTTGCTATCCGCTGCAGAGCGCGGTCACGCGATTCAGTGTCATCAAGCTTTTCAGCTGTTTGGACTTGAAGGGCTTTTATTCGTCTAAGACGGTCGAGTAGTTCTTCCTCTGTTTGAGCCCATTCCAACTCCTTAAATTCATTAACCGAAACATTTTCAGGCAGAGGGGTATTTTCCAGCAGTTTTTCAAGATTTCCCCTTCGCTGGATAGCGGCAATCATTTCCTCATGAATCGTATAGAAAGTCGCAAAGCTCTCCTTATTTATCCCGCTTTGCACAGTTTCAAGAGTCGTGTCAGATGGAGAGAGCCACTCTTCGACCTCATGTGCTAAAAAATATGTTTTAGTTGGATCTAGCTCTTCGATATAAGATTCCAATATCCTGGCTACCAGAGGGGGGGTAAGTTCCTTATAGGAAGCGTGCGCCTCCATGATCTGATTCAGCGTCGACATAACGTCTTTGTCTGAAATGTCGGGAAGTTTACTCCCAAAAAGAGCGCACGATACGAAAAGAAAAAATAGTAATGGGGCGAACCGCTTCATTATATAGACCTCATCTCTGGCCTAATCATTAAATTTGCTCCCTTTTATTGCCAGCAGATAATTTATAGTATAATAAAGATTTTATAAAGAAGAAAATAGACAGCTTCGGTCTGGAATGACTGCACTTCTTAATAGAGTGTTGAAGAAGTGTATTAAGAAAATATAAAGAGTAATAAAAAGTGAAGAAAATGATTGATTTGAATTCAAATCTTAATCAAAATGTTACATAAAAATTAAGTCTATAGAGGAATGCAAGGTAATATAATGCTCTCTAGGTGTATGAAAAAATTTACAAAAAGGCAAAAAAATACCTTGATCTATAAACCTATTTTAAGAGATAATAAATACTTAAAAGAGAGCAGCTTACACTACTCATCATAATTGAAGATAAAAAAATAGCGGGCGTATTAACGACCTTTTAACACTGAGAAAACGACAAGTTGGCCAACGAAGCGCCTTCAAAAAAGTTATTAAAAACAAAAAACCTTAGGGGGTTAAATAATATGGAAAATAGCAAAGAAGAGATGCACCTATGTTCTCAAGCATGTTCAGAGGGAGAGTGCACAGAAGAAAGAAAAGTAGTTTCAATCACAGAGGCTGCAAAGATTAATCAAGTGACTCGCCAGGCGATTTATGTTGCGATTAAGCAGAAGAAGCTTAAAGCGACGAAGAAGACACGGTGGGAGATTGACTTGAAGGATTTAGAAGAATACCGAAACAACAAGTACTCACGTACTAAGTCTATGTTTGACGGCGAGCTTCTTTTTGATAATGGTAAGGGTTATTTTTCAGTAAATCAAGTAGCTGATATGCTGAAAGTTCCGGCTCAGAAAATTTACTATGCGACACGTACAGGTATGATCAAGGGTACTCGCAAGGGTGCTGCTTGGGTTATCCATGAAGAGGAAGTGGAACGTTATAAGGCTGAGTATCTTGAAAAGAAGGCGGCGGCTAAGCAGCAGGTTGTCTAAGTTTAAGAAAGAGAAGCTGTTAATTTTCAAAACGTCCATATATTGTTGATATGGGCGTTTTTTTTGCTCCTAAAAGTATCCTGCTTACTTCACAGATGAAAGAAGTGGTTGTCCCGTCCCCCTGCTCCCACTCAGGGATGCACTGGTAATGATTGAGATGCATTAAGGAAATAATCTAAATTATCCCTGCACTATAATGTGATTTAAAACTGACATCCTTATTATTAGGATGTCAGTTTTTCCCAATAAATAATCTCTTCTGCATTCGCCCGCTGCGGTTGCACTCTACCTAAAGCAGACACCGAATCGATTTTCAATCTTTAGGAAGCAAAGTTTCCAAAAGCGTGTAAATCCCTAATGAAGAACAAAGAATAGCGTTTTACTTTTTTTGATTTTCCGGGGGAATATGTCAGCATATCCGCTCAACCAACTCAATTGAATCGACATTTGAGTATTAGGCACCAATCTTGGCAAACAAAAGGATGAGGATCAGTAAAGCTATCCTTTCGAAGGTTTTTAAGCGAAGTGAGAAACAAGCAATATAAAACCAATCTTTGAGGATGGGCTTATAGACTTGGGACACAACATTTGAGAATATCTCAAAGCGCCTATTCGCAAAGGCTCTGTTTCGGACCCATGAAAGAACCCTGCGATACGGGCTCTACAGTTTATTTACAAGCCATAACCCCCTGTTCTACGCCTATATATTTCTTTGGAAATTTTTTTAAGAAATGTTATATATACAGGTCATTTTGTCTAAAAAAGGATCCAATATGGCCTTAAATATTGATTATACCCAGATGAATGTTTCAGCACTTAAACTGAACTGGGATACTACAAAAGCATTTTCTTTAATGATTTATGAGGTAGCTCATGAAGAAAATTCGGAATTATTCAGAGTAGAATTTACTGGAGATAATAGGGATGATATAAAAAGAAAAATAGCCGCTTTGAAAGGCGTGCTAAAAATTTGGAAAGAGCATTTAAATGAACTCGAGAAAATTCATTCAGCAGCGATAAGTCTTAAGTACGATCTGTCTAAGCAGTGTTGTGGATTACAAAACAAATATTGTGTAATTCCGTGTGCTATTTTGTCTTGCCTCCCTCCCCTTGCAGCTGGAATTACAAGTTTTTCAAAAGGATTGATAAACGATCATGAAACTCTTCTCTACATTACAGGTTCACTGTCTTTTGCAACTGTAGTAGCTGTAGCGGCCAAAACTTATTTTGATAAAATATGGAAAGGGCAGAATAAAGAGCTAGCCGTTATAAAAAATCTCGCTTCTGATAATTTTCATGAGAATTCTAAAACATTGCGTAAACTTATTAAAGTTGCTGTATCGACGCATGAATCGAAAATTCCAACACGTGGAGATGCAAAATCTGCCCCCTGTTTAGAGGCCGGGGAAATTCCAAAAATTAGAGGGTTTTTATCAATTTTAGGAAGGCCTGTCCAACGTAAAGAAGCTGTTGCAATCGAAGAAACCAAAGACGAGAAATTCTCAAGAGAAAACCAAATGAGAATGATAGATGTACCAGCATTAAAAAAACTGTGGGGTGAACATCTATTCGATGAGCAAATGGGAGAAAGTGAATCCCAAACAAACAGGTCTTGTTCTGCTTCTTCCGCTTCTTGGCATGTTAGTGTCAGTGAAGCCTCATCATCAACTTCTTCAGGAGATTAAGGATCCTGAAATTTTATCAAAAAGGGGTTGGTCATTAAGGTCCAATCTATAGAGAATGAATTCCCTCCTTTTTTCTCTAATCACGAGTCAACAAAGGATTTGTAGATCAAATTGAGCCGATTTTTAATCGGTATGAGAGATATGGGACTATTCGATTATTGCCTCAAATCGCTCTTTAGGATCTTCGAACAATTGCAAATTGATTCTTTTTTAAATCTCAGATAAAATATGTTGGTTATAATCAACAGCATACAGGTCTTCGATGGCTCATTCTATTCAGTCAGTCAATGGGGGAGCAAGCTTTTTAAGTTCTTCTGAAACTCTAGATGATCTTCTGATTGAAATCTCAGGAGTAAGGACCCCCCTTTTAGAGGACATTCTCCGGATTTATCAGCAATTGCTTCTCCTCATTCCAACTCTTGATCAGAATGAAATTATTCGCTTAAATCAGCGTATAACCAAATTGAATTCCTTTTTTCCGGAGGAAACTAGGAGTGAACAAGCACATCTTGCAACAGCTCTTGGCAATTGGTTTAGTCAATCTTCTCTTTATGATGCTATTCACTACTACGCGATTGCTTTAAACTTAGAAGAGAGCGATGAACGCCATATGCTCGCTTCCAGCCTATTAATGACCTGGGTGTGGCGGAGTGAAATCTACCCAAACCATTTAGAAAGAATTTTAAAGAATGGTGAAGCCGATGCTCCTGAAAAGTTCATGGAAGTGCTGGAACAGATTGCTAAATTAACACAATTTAGTTATCAAGCAGAAGATTTTCAAAGAATTGTGAAACAAGCTGGGGCCGTCTTATCTCACGATCGTGACCCGGAGCGCATTCAAGCATTTGAAAACTGCTCGGCAAAAGTACTCGATCTTCGTCGTTCTGAGACGCCACCTTCAACTCTATTTGTCTCAAAAGAAATTCGAAAAGCATTACAAACGTATCGTCATCAATTCGACACATCCCAAGAGAAAACGCGCCTAATTCAAGCAGAGATGTTTGAAAATTTTAGACAGTTTTTTTCTCTTTTACTTGAAAATGTTTTTGTTCTTATCGGAAAACCTCCATGTGCTTACGACTTGAGAGCGATGGGCTCCGTTGCCCGGGAGGAACAGTGTCCCTATTCTGATCTCGAGTGGTTTATCTTGATCGAATCCAATGAATATATCCCATACTTTAAACAGCTTGCTGAGTGCATTACCCTTCAGGTAATCCTTCTTGGTGAGACTGCTGGGCATGAAATTCCAATTTTTGCTTCCCTTGGGGAGATACATCGCTCAGGCCTTCATATTGATGCTGATCCAGGTAAACAAGACGTCATAGGATTGATAGCAGAACCAAATGATATGGCCATGGCGATCGCCCCATTCGATGAAGACGAAAATTATGACCTAAACAGCCCACGAAAAAGCTTGATGCAATCGGTCAGTTTGGCGAGTGACTCACCTTCTCTTTTTGCTGCTTACCAGCTGAAAATGCGTGAAATTTTAGATCAAACAATCACAGCACCTGATGAGATCTCAAGTGTGCGAAAACGAAGAGCGCACAAAATGTTTGATTCTCTTAAAGCTGATTTTATCAAACACTGGCCCGTCCCTCCTCAATTTCAAAACGAGTTTAATCTAAAGACACAATTCATCATCCCCTTGAATCATTTGATCGAGGCACTTGGCCTGTATTGGGGAGTGGAATGCACAAATACGTTGGATGTCATTGATGAGCTCACAGGCTCTCTCAGTGAGGAGACAAGAGAGTTGTTAAAATATTATGTTTCTAATCTTTACCAAATCCGTATTCGACTACACCAGTTGTACAAAGAGCAAAAAGATGAAGCTCCGTGCTCTGCAGAGCAATCCCATGTCTTTTTTAGTTCCAAGGAGATAAGTCTTTTAGTTCAAACCTATTGGTTGATTTTGTATCCCCTGTATAATCACTTAGAACTTTTCAATGAACGAATCGATTTGCTGCTCCAAATCCATCGAGAACAAATGTTTATTCATTGTTTTGTCGATTACCATATTCAAAGAAAAGCCCCTCTTCAAATCCATGAAAGGTGTTATAGAAGCCTCTTGGATTGGCCCGTTGATGCGATACTCTACATTCAAAGAATGCAAAAGCACGGGTTAAACATTCAAGAGCTCGCACTCATTCCGGGGCGGGATGGCTGGAGATACGCACAACTGGAAGATGCCGAGTGTCTCGACCAGACCCTTCGACTGATCACAAGCGAATCGCAAACTTCCTCTGTATCAATTAGAGCTTCCACATGGGATCTTCCTCGCTATTTAAACGCAGATGTTATGGGGCAAATTATGGATGCACATGGCGATATTGTCCGCTCGATCCCAGATTGTTTTCACAATGTCGCCTCAATTTCCAGTTTGCCCTTTGACCTGCATTTTAAGCAGAACCCCAACCATCCTCTGATGGAATACGCGATTCACAACCTACTTTATCGGATTGCAGGCAAGATGACCCCTCCTACAGAACTTCTTCGGTTTGAGGTAAGCGGGCGAGTATACCCCGTGCTGGTCTCTCAAACCATCAAAGGACCGACATTCAAAGAGGCCGAAACATTAGCTGTAGACATGGGCTCTCTGACAAATATGTTGCTATGTGCAATTCTCACTAGACCTGGAGATGGTAGAGCTTCCAACTATGTGCTTTCCTCACTTGGGAGGATTTTTTGTGTCGATAACGATATCTCTTTTGTTGAGCCTGTAGTCAGAAAATCGATGTTTTCACAGCAAATCAATTTTGCTTCAATTCTCTTCTGTTATACTCAAAAACATCTGGATCGAGATGTTTTGCGTCATTTTTGCGAACTGGATCCCGACGCAATCCTCACGAGTTGGATCAAAGACGTAGCTCAAAAAGAGGCGGACTATCTCACTCTTTTTTCAGAACAGGAAAGAGCTGAGATGTTTTCCGATGATCCGGATGAGAGTTTTACCCCCACACTTCTCATTAAAGAGGGAACCCTCAGCACTTTATACTTACAGTTTCACTCCCTGCAACAAAGAATTCGAGACTGTGAATTTAGTGTCACACCCTTTCAGCTCTTAGAATCTTTGATTACCTTAGGAAGTGCAGGGGAGAAGTCTGAGATCGGGCCTTATATTGCAAAACAATACCGCGCTTCTTTTAGAAAAACAGATATGGAATCCCGTCTCGGGAAGGCTCTTGCAAAAAACGTAGAAAAGTCCATGACCTCCTCACAAGCGCAAAAAGCCTTTTTGGGTACTGTTCCAACATTTGAGGAAGTGGAAAGGAGGCAGACTTATCGTTTAGCAAGAGCATGCACAGAGTTGGAGACATTATTTCTCGATAGATTTGCAGAAGGGGAGATTCTGTTTCGAGAAGGTAAAAGACATCTTCATGCCTCATTTGAGAAGGTTGACCCTGCCAGACAACAGGTTGTCCTTAGGACTCTCAAGGCTTTAGTCGAATTGGAAAGGTTTCGAAATCCGTCGGTCGTTGCGATTCCTCATTGTCGTGTTCTTACAGATCATGATTTAGCGCCATTTTTAAGTCCTCAATTACAGGTCTTGAATCTAAGGAATTGCTCTCATTTAAGCGCCTCAACAATTGCTCTAATCACAGAAAAATGTCCTAATTTAGAAGAGCTTTATCTCAGCGGTACTGATCTTGCTATTTTTGCAAAGAGTGGGACCTTTCGAACAGAACCTATTCGAATGTCTGCCTTGCGACTTTTGCATGTAGCCAATTGTCCTGCATTAACAACTATTATGTTGTTAGCTCCTCACCTGTCGATTTTGAAAGCAAATAAGAATCCTAAGTTAACCTCCAACTATATTGATTTTAATATTCCCAAAGAAGCAGAAGTTAACCTAGATGAAAGCCCCCAAGTTGATGAAGATGTCATTGAGGGAATGCGCTTATATTATCAAGATACTGCTCAAGTCCATAAGCAAACGTGGACAGAAATTGCTTTGCTTTTTGGAAAAATACCGAATCCTAACGGAAGCGATGTTTTTTTGAGAAAAGGCATTCTCAATCGTGAAAATGGCGACTATGAAGAAGCGTTGCAGAATTTTATGATCGCCTTTGCGATACTAAGTATGAGCGATATTAATAACTCCTCTTTAACACAGCTAGGTAAAATCTATGTAAGTGCAATGGCAAACATCGGAATTTGCCTCTATAATATAAGTCAATATGAGAAGGCATCAGCTTATTTTATACGACTGCTCGCTTTTGAAGAAAAACGCTTAGGTGAGAATCATCTAGACCTCGCGGGCACTTTAAACAATATTGGCAATACTTTTTATACTCAAGGGAACTATGATGAGGCATCAGCTTATTTTATACGACTGCTCGCTATTGAGGAAAAACACTTAGGTGAGAATCATCTAGATCTCGCGGTCACTTTAAACAATATTGGCAATACTCTTAGTGCTCAAGGGAACTATGATGAGGCATCAGCTTATTTTATACGACTGCTCGCTATTGAGGAAAAACACTTAGGTGAGAATCATCTAGATCTCGCGGTCACTTTAAACAATATTGGCAATACTCTTAGTGCTCAAGGGAACTATGATGAGGCTTTGGTTTATTATCGACGGGAGCTCGCTATTGAGGAAAAACACTTAGGTGAGAATCATCTCGATCTCGCGGTCACTTTAATCAATATTGGGAATATTTATTATACTCAAGGGAACTATGATGAGGCTTTGGTTTATTATCGACGGGCGCTCGCTATTAGAGAAAAACACTTAGGTGAGAATCATCTCGATCTCGCGGTCACTTTAAACAATATTGGGAATATTTATTATACTCAAGGGAACTATGATGAGGCTTTGGTTTATTATCGACGGGCGCTCGCTATTAGAGAAAAACACTTAGGTGATGATCATCTCGATCTCGCGGTCACTTTAAACAATATTGGCAATACTCTTAATGCTCAAGGGAACTATGATGAGGCTTTAGATTATTATCGACGGGCGCTCGCTATTAGAGAAAAACACGTAAGTGATGATCATCTAGATCTCGCGGTCACTTTAAACAATATTGGTTATGCTCTTGATGCTCAAGGGAACTATAGAGAAGCAAACTTTTATTTTAAGCGAGGATTGTCCATTAAGCAAAGATACAATAAATCTCTAAAAGATTCTATTTTTGGTGACCTAATGGTGGCATTGAATAGACGAAGTCAGAGTATCAATGTTTTAGAGTCTGCAGCTCCATCACTAACTGGTCGAGATGCACTCCTTGCAGAAATACGAGGTGCAGCAGCAGCAAGAGCGGGAAATTTTGCAATCGAAGATGCTGACAAAGGTGATTCATTAGATATTGATCCTCTAAAATCTGATGAAAATAGTGGTGCAAATCTATTTGATGATTTAATGGCTTCATTGAATAGACGAAGTCAGAGTATCAATGTTTTAGAGTCAGCAGCTCCACCACTAACTGGTCGAGGTGCACTCCTTGCAGAAATACGAGGTGCAGCAGCAGCAAGAGCGAGAAATTTTGCAATCGAAGATGCTTACAAAGGTGATTCATTAGATATTGATCCTCTAAAATCTGATGAAAATAGTGGTGCAAATCTATTTGATGATGTAATGGCTGCATTGAATAGACGAAGTCAGAGTATCAATGTTTTAGAGTCTGCAGCTCCACCACTAACTGGTCGAGGTGTACTCCTTGCAGAAATACGAGGTGCAGCAGCAGCAAGAGCGGGAAATTTTGCAATCGAATCTGAAATACTCGAACTTTCTGATTCTTCTAACGATGATAATAGTCCCTTTTTCAGCGATGAGGACTAACCCGGGTTTCTCACCAACACTCGAGCCGATTTGGGCAGACTGTATTTCCAGATGTCGAAGAGTCATCCGAAGGGAGGGTTAAATTAACCCTTCCGAGGATGGCTATGAAGACAGATGGGGATACAGATGCGCAAAGCGGCCGAATGGTTGGTGAGAAATCCGGGCTAATACTCGACTTTGCAAATTTTTGAACTCATCTTCGGAGAGGAGCAAACATTAAGCTTATAAATTCCTTGGAAGGGGTTTTTAACCCATTTAAAGACGCATGACAAATGGATTGGGGACTTCCTCCTGAGTACTGATCCAGATGCTCTTGGTTTGTAGGTATTCATATATCGCATCTTGTCCATTCTCGCGCCCAATCCCTGAACGCTTATACCCCCCGAATGGAGATAAATAGCTAAAAGCCCGATACGTATTTACCCAAACCGTTCCCGCTTGAAGACGCGATGAGACCGTAAAAGCACGTCGCATATCTCGCGTCCATACTCCGGAGGCAAGCCCATAAGGGGAATCATTTGCCTGCGCAATCGCCTCTTCATCATCAGAAAATTTGATCACAGAAAGAATAGGCCCAAAAATCTCCTCTTTTGCAATCGTCATTTGGGCCGAAACATCTGTATAAATCGACGGCTCGATAAACCAACCCTCCCCACACTCAGGTTTGTCGGCCCTCCTCCCTCCAAGCACACAGGTCGCCCCCTCATCTTTTGCAATCGCAAGATAATTGAGAACTTTCTCAAACTGAGGCGATGTACCAATCGGCCCAACTTGGGTTTCATGTTCCTGGGGATTGCCCATTTTGGCCTGTTTTGCAAAATCTACCACTTTCTCCACGAATTGATCATGGATGCTTTGGTGCACTAAAAGACGCGATCCAGCGACGCATGTCTGGCCGGTTGCGGCAAAAATCCCTGAAATCACTCCTTTAACCGCATTTGGAATATCAGCATCCTCAAAAACAAGCTGAGGTGACTTTCCTCCTAATTCAAGAGTGACATGCTTTAAACTGGCAGCCGCTTTTTCATAGACCTTTTGGCCGCCAATGTCGCCCCCTGTAAAGGCTACTTTAGCCACTCGCGGATCTGTGACAAGTGCCTCTCCAATCTCATCACCATAACCGGTCACGACATTGATCACTCCCGGCGGAAAACCGGCCTCCTTAAACAGCTGAACAAACTCTAATGCTGAAGCGGATGCGAATTCAGAAGGCTTCAAAATCACGGTATTGCCCGCCGCAAGTGCTGGAGCGATTTTCATAGTAGCCAACAAGAGGGGGGAATTCCACGTTGCAATGGCAACACAAACGCCTAATGGCTCATACCGAGTAAAATTGAAGGTGTCGGGTTTGTCTATAGGAATGACAGCCCCTTGGATCTTATCTGCAAGACCCCCATAGTAGTAATACCACTGGGGTAAATACGTGAGTTGAGCTTCCATTTCAGAGATAAGCTTTCCGTTGTCCCGTACCTCAGTGCGGGCTAATTCTTTGGCTTTCTGTGCAATAAGATCTCCGACGCGCCGTAAAAGGGCTCCTCTTTGACTGGGTAGAAGTTTGGGCCATTCCCCTTGGGTGAATGCCGTATAAGCTTTGGAAACGGCCTTTTCGGCATCATTTTTATTTCCACGAGGGATGAGTGCCCAGGCTTGTGCAGTAAAGGGGTCAAACGTTTCAAACCAATCGTTTGAGTCTGAAGAGATGTCTTCTCCCCCAATATGCATCAAATAACGTTTCATGTTTTCTCTTCAATTACTTGAAAGTCTTTGATCAAGAGCTGAATGCTGCTTTTATTATGAAACCTGTTGATCTGGGGTGTGTAGGCAATCCTTAATTTTAAATCTTTGCCCCGTAATGCATTGCGTCTCTCTGCCATGCCGAATGCAATCCCTTCCAACATACGGTCATCTTGCTCTAAATAGAGTTTTAAATGTGTCCCGCCGATTACCTTAGGCGGCCACGCCTGTTTTGCCTCGCAGTAGAGTATTGGTTGAAAGTTTTCGTTTCCGTATGGCTCAAAGAGCTCGAGAGAGGCTAGCAAATCATAGGTGAGCTCGCTGAAGTCGGCTTTTGCATCGATGTAGAGTTTTGAGATAATATCCTGTTCGCGGAGGGAGGAATTGGCTGCATGAATAAACCTTTTCTTAAAGCGCTCAATGTTTTCCTCGCTAATCGTTAACCCGGCAGCAAAATCATGTCCGCCAAAGTTGATGAAGAGATCGCTGCATTTTTTTAGTACTGGCAGGAGAGGAAATTCGCGTATTGTCCTGATCGACCCTTTCCCGATCCCATTGTCAATGGCGATAATGACAGTTGGTCTATTATATTGCTTGGCAATCCGTGCCGAAATGATTGGAATCACACCAGGATGCCATGCATCGGAACTCAAAACGATGGCTTTATTGTCTAAAATACTCGGAGTTTGGCTTAAAGTTTTTTCAACATCGTGTGACACGATCTGCTCAATTTTTTGCCGCTCTATATTAAAAAGATCGAGCTCTTTTGCCAGCTCTTCTGCTTTCTTGTCATCGCGTACTAAAAGAAGTTCGACCCCTTTTGTTGGATCGGCTACTCTTCCCAGACTATTCATCCTAGGGGCAATTTTTGACGCAATATCGACAGCATTCAAATCACCTCGATCTAGGCCGCAAACATTGAATAGTTTAATCAAACCAAGTCGTCTTGTTCTTTGAAGTTGCTTGATCCCATAACGCACCATGATCCTGTTTTCATCCAGGAGGACTCCCATATCTGCAATTGTTCCCAATGCGACTAAATCAAGGTAGACCTTCAGGTCGATTTTTTTAGGGGAGATCTCCTCTTTGGAGACAAGATAGTTTGTGAGCGCGTGGGCGAGCTTAAATGCGACTCCAACTCCTGTTAAATCCCGATTAGGATAGGTCTGGTTGATGAGCTTGGGGTTTAATGTCGCGATACAGTTGGGGATTTTATCGGTAGGTTCATGGTGATCCGTAATGATCACATCTATATTTTCATTTACGATTTTTTGTATCTCTTTCGCTGCCGTGATACCGCAATCGACAGTAATCATTAAATTGCAGTGGTGCTCTTTTGCGTATTCTAAGGCGTCAAGAAAATGTCCGCTTCGTTGGACATTTGGGTTGGGGACAAAATAGAAGACTTTTCCCCCGACTTTCTTTAAAAATTCGGCCAAAAGCGCTGCACCGGTCATCCCATCGACGTCATTGTCGCCATAGATTAAGATTCCTTCGCCCTTTTTTAAGGCGCGCGAGATGCGGCGCACAGCCTTTGGCATATCCAAAAGCATCTTAGGATCATAAAGATCTGGAAGTTTGCTGTAGAGAAAATGGTGGATATCTTCCAGGGTAGGGAAGTTCCTTGACACGAGAATCTGTGCCGTAATCGGATGGATTCGGAACTCTTCCGTGATTTGCTCTAACCAAGAAGGATTTTCCTTCGGATAGACCCAAATCGGTTCTTGTAATGTTTCCATTATTTTCTCATATAATGATTGCTCCACTGTCACGGCACAAAGAGCCTAATAAGCCATGATAGCAAGCAACCACACTGTTGGCCACTTCTTTTTCTTTCGATTAAATGCTCTTTGGTGCGGTCGATTCCTTACTCTCTTCACGCTTTTGGAAATAAAGCAGCAAAGGTGCTGCAATATAGAGTGAAGAAAGTGTTCCGACTCCCACGCCCAGAGTCATAATTAAGGAGAAATTGAGTATTGATTTTCCTCCAAAAAAGACAAGGGCTAGTAAGGCCACCAGTGTTGTCCCTGAAGTCATAACCGTACGGCTTAATGTTGCATTAAGCGCATGGTTAACGATTTCTGAGAATGAGAGCTTGCGCATAACTCGGATATCTTCACGGATTCTATCGAAGATCACAATCGTATCATTCAATGAGTATCCTACAATCGTCATCAAAGCTGCAATGACTTGAAGATCTATTTGTATCCCTTCGTAGAAGAGATGGAGTATGGCTAGCAGTCCTAATGTAATCAATAGGTCATGTGCAAGCGCAATTGTTGCACTAATCGCATATTTGAACTCAAACCGGAAGGTGATGTAGACCAAAATGCAAAGCAGGGCAAGCCCTAAGCCAAAAAGCGCTTGGTTGCGCATTGTTTCAGATAGCTGGCCGCTCATTTGAGTCCAATGAAGGTTGAGCTGAGCCAAGCTGGCTGGATTGAGCTCTAAACCGCCCTTTTCTAGGGAATCGACAATCCAAACGATTCGCGGATAGTTTTGGTAGGTAAAAAGCGCGTTTTCTACAGGAGGTGTATTATCGATATGGTAAAAAGGTTTGCCCTCTTGCTCCATGCCTACGCTGAGTTGAATGCGGAGTTGGTTTGGTTTGTTCAACTCTTGAATTTGGAAATCACTTGGGGCAGCTCCTGCCTTGACGAGTGATTCTTCTGCTATAAGGCGATAGTTTGTATCGGGTTTTTCAGAAAGCTCAAGAGTCAGAGCGTATCCGCCTGTAAAGTCCATCCCAAAAATGGAGTTGCGCTCTTTGACCAAAAAGAAGCCGCCAATCACGATGAAAGCAAGCGATATTGTGATCGCTGTGCGCGCTTTGTTTAAGAAGTTGATTTTGGGTGCGCCAAAAAGCTGGGACATCTTCAACTCTTTGTGTTTCGGATTTTGCACCCAGCCGGCAAAGAAGAACCGAGTCACAAAAAGAGAAGTGAACATCGAAGAGACAATCCCGATAATAAGCGTTAGGGCTAATCCTTTTATGGGTCCCGAGTCAAAGTTTAACAGGATGACCGCTGCAATAATTGTGGTTAAGTTAGAGTCGACAATCGCGCTAAACGCTTTGCGGTAGCCGGTAGCAATGGCTGAAGGGAGCCGTTTGGAGATGGCAAATTCTTCTCGAATACGTTCAAAAACGAGTACGTTGGCATCAACCGACATACCGACTGCCAAAATAATCCCGGCAATGCTCGGCAAGGTAAGGGCAGCCCCAAGGTTTTGAAGAACTCCCCAGATAATGAGGAGGTTGAATATGACGGCCAAAGAGGCGATCAAACCGCTGAAACGGTAATAGCTGATCATAACTAGGAAGACAAGGGAAAGCCCTAAGACGGCTGCCAAGATTCCTTGTGTGCGTTGCTCTTTACCGAGATCCGGACTCACATTCTCTTCGGAAAGAATTTGAGGCGTAAAGCTGAGCGAACCTGCTTTAAGGTCTGCTGCGAGTTGGTTGATCTCCCGCTGGGAGAAGTGCCCGCTGATGCGTGCGCTATCTCTAAGAGGGGAGTTCAGCGAAGGAGCGCTGATAATCGAGCCATTCAAAATCACGGCCATACGCCAGCCGCGTCCATGTGAAATAGTCTCTTTTGGAGTGCCCTGAATTTTTTCTTCAGAGAACTGAGAAGTCCAGGCGTAAAAATCATCGCGTGGATTAACTTTCTGACCTGCGCGGTTCGTGTAAGCGCCTTTTACTCCAAAGTAGAGGGTATTCCCTTCAGAAGGGTCGTAACCTGTTTGAACATTGTCTAGGTTAGCTCCTTCAAGCGCGTAATTGCGGAAGACGATGAGGAGGGGATATGTTTGTCCTTGCCAATCAGCGAAGTCGGATCCGCGGAAAACAGAAATCGCAGAGAGAGCATCATCAAATGCACTCGAACTTGGAGATGATTTCGGCCCTGCAAAGCGGAGGCCATTCTCAAAAAGGAGCTGAGCATGGCTGGTAAGCGGATGAAATTCACCTGGGTTTTCCGGATCGCCGCCTAAATGGTGCCATGCGATCTCGTTTAAGCTTTCAGGATCGGTTCTGTTTGTGATCACTGCTTCATTCCAAACCTCTTCAAGGAAGGTGTTTACAGATTCTGCAAGTGTAGGGTTGTTGGCGGTAAATTTTTCATTCACAACATGAAACTGCATCGAAGAGGCCTGAATCAGGTCGTTAGCTGAAAGACCTTGAGAACCCGGGAAGTCGAGTACGATTGTAGATCCTTCAGTTCTAATCGCAACCTCAGAAACTCCAAGTCGGTTGACGCGGCTGTAGAGTTCGTTGACCGCTTGTTTAAGGTCGGCTTCGTCAGTGATAGGTTGGTTGTTTTGGTCGCGCAATCCGATGCGGACTGTTTTTCCTCCAGAAAGATCAAGCCCCCATTTGATGATCTTGCGCTCATCTCCACGGAAGTATTTCACAAAGCTGAGTCTTAGGTTGTCCAGTAAAACGTTTTGGGTTGGTGCTGGCACGTCGTACTTTGCTTTTGAATCAACCGAAACGCGTGTGGCGCGATATTCATCCCGCCATTTGACAAGATCTTCGTGCTCGCGTGTCTCGATTTTATTTAAGGTGAGGATGCGCTGTTCTAGATCTGTAAATTCTAGGACAGCATATTTTTTACTTCCTTTAACTGAGAAGTCTTCGCGTGTTGCTGCAAGCAAGTAAGAATAATAGTCATCGAGTTCGAAGATGAAGTCATTTGCATAGGCTGCAGGGAGGTTTGAAGCAGCGCCTGAGTATGCGATAAAGCCGTTTTGACGCATCAAGGTTTGCAGTTCAGAAAACTCTTTTTCAAATGCTGTCTTTTCGGGACTTTCAGGTAGGTCGGCATATTTTTGTCGAACGGTGTTGAGGCCGCGTGCGATAACATAAAGCGAGCTATTGCGGAAGCCTTCCTCGGTTTTAGGTTCCATTGCTGGAGCGTAGATGACGAGGCCGAGCTTCTGGTCTTGAGCAGGGAGCTTTTCAAATTCTGCAAAAGAGTAGATAGGGTAATTTGCATTTGAAAACTCGCCTTCGCTTGGCTGCCATGTGCTTTTTAATGTCTTTTCTAGTGTCTCTGATTGCATGGCGGCAATTGTGCCGATATCCAGGGTAAGCAGGCTTGAGCTATTTGTAAGCTTGTTTAGTGAGACGACGAAATTGGAAAGCGATGGAGTAATCGTTTCACCGGATTTTCTTGATGCTGATGCAATCTCGTTGAAAAGGAGTTGGTTGAGCTTTTCTTGTTGCAGCGCGCTCACTTCGGTTGCAGTCTCTTTTGCCCGCATTGCATTGATGTCGGGGTGCATAATGAGCTGAAACCTGTCTTTATTCCAGTCGATTTCGATTTTATCGATAAAAGGGTTGCGCTCTCCAATAGAGATGGCTTGCACTTTATCGGCTGGAATAGGCTTAGCTGTTAAGGTTTTAAGCAGTTCCTCTGCTGTTAGAGGGGCAGCACCTTTTTCAAATGCGCTATTATTGCGGCGGACAATCGAGGCGGCGGAATCGAGAATGTTTTTTTGGTTTTCGAAAACCTCGAGCTTTTGCTGTTGAACAGAATCAAAAAACTTTCCCTCTTCAAGGAGCTTTTTTTGCTCCTCTTTCATGCTAGCGATATGAGAACCGAGTTGCCCGGTTAATTTTTCGAGTTTTGCTGCGAATTTTGAAACGAGGTCGTTGTGGTTAACTGAAGGGGCAACTTGAGAGAAACTAGCGAAGTAACGCTCTGTAATTGGGCTTTGATCGCCAAAAGCATTTTCATACTCGACGATGCTTCGGGCAAGGCGGACAACCTCTTCGTCATTTCCGTTGTTTGCTGCAATTTCTGTAAGAATGCGGCCCGGCTCGCTTATACCGCCAAAACCGAGTGCTAGTGAGATGGCACGGTCATCAATTATGTGTTGATATTCAGGAGAAACAGCACCATCTGGCGTTGTTTTCGGAACATATTGAAAGTAGGAATCGATGGCTGCCTGGTCGAGGTGGACATCGATGCGCCGTTGTACCGTAACGGTTGCGTTTCCTTCACCACCTGATGATTCAGGGGAGAGTTGAGCTGGAACAAAGGGGATAAGAGCGCCTGCACGATGGAGAGTATTAGCAAAAAAGGCAGCCTCTTCCGGCTTTCGGAAGGAGATTTTCGCAAGTCCTGGATTTCCTTTGTCTAATGAAATTTCGACAGGCTTTAAACCTAAGTTTTTACTTTGAGCTTTTAGCCAAGAGAGAGTAAAGTTTTCCAAACTATTCACCCTTTGGGTGATTCCAACCGCGACTTTTTCAGCCGCTTTTGCGTCGATCGGCTTCTTAAGAGGTTGGGAGTAGAAAAATATGGTCGGTAGAATGTTGTAAATCGTTAGAACGGCAACACCTAAGATGAGAAGGAGCTGCCACCTTTTCCGTTTTTCCATGCTTGAATCCTTTTTTATAATAATCCTGCCACAATATCACTTCCCTCTCTATCTGTCAATTTAGATCTGGCAACTTAATAGGGGCTTATGTAGATTTATTAGGTTAACAAAATAAGAAAAAATTTTGGGTGATAGCTGTGTCTTTTGAGTGCCTTTCACGCTCTCAATATTATACTGATAAGGAACTTTTTGAAATTCAACGCTCAGCAGTTCCCAAGCATGTCGCAATCATTCCGGATGGGAATAGGCGATGGGCGCACCAACAATCCGGTTTTATCGCAACGAATGGACACTGGGCGGGTGCTTCTATTGTTACAACAATTTTAGAAGCTGCCTCTGATATCGGGGTGGATGTCCTCACAGTTTATAGTTTTTCCACGGAGAACTGGCGCCGTCCTCCTCATGAAGTGCAGACTTTAATGTCGATTTTTGAGACGTTTTTGCGAGAGAATCGACAAAAAATGCTTGATATGGGAGTGCGGTTTGGGACGATCGGCGATTTAACTCCTTTCCCGCAAGCGGTTAAAGATGAAATCGCACTGACCCGTGAGGCAACATCTAAGGGAGAAGAGATTGACTTGGTGCTTGCTATGAATTATGGTGCGCGCGACGAAATGAAGCGAGCGATTAGAGCAATGGTTGAGGCTGTCGAAGAGGGGAAGCTGAGAAAAGAGGAGATTACTGAAGAGGTGGTTTCTCATTATTTAGATACAGGCCCATACGGAGATCCTGAGCTTCTTATTCGGACAAGTGGCGAGAAGCGGTTTAGTAATTTTCTTCTCTGGCAATTGGCGTACACTGAAATTCATGTGACTGAAACTCTTTGGCCAGACTTTACTCCTCGCGATCTATTAGAAGCTGTGCTAGATTTCCAAAAACGGAAGCGACGTTTAGGAAGATGAATAAGAAACCCAAAAAAGCTGCCGATTTAGCACAGCGCACATTAATCAATGGATTCAGCGCAATCATTATCGCATTTTTGATTTTTTTTGCTGAGTATTCACCATTTCAGTGGCTCTTTACAGCTGCCGTTGCGGGGCTTAGCTCAACAGCTGTTTGGGAGTATGACCGTCTTCTCAAAAAAAAGGAGCTCAATCCGGCAACAATGCTGAGCATGGTAGCTGCGATCTTATATGTATTCGCAGTTTTTCTAAAAACTCAAGAGCCTGCCCTTTCCCAATTGCCTGAAATTATTTTGGGGCTTACGTTTTTTGGATGCTTTGTCCACTTCTCGATCATTGCGAAATCGCCTATTTTGAATATTGCGACGACGTTCTTTGGGATTGTTTATATCGCCATTCCGCTTAGCCTTTTTGTACGCGTGATGTATTTTTTCTCTTTTGGCGGCGTAGAAGATCTTCATTTACAGGGAACTTGGTGGATCATCTACCTGATTGCGGTCACAAAAAGCGCCGATGTTGGAGGGTATTTTATCGGGAGTTATTTTGGAAAACGGAAACTTGCACATCGTCTAAGTCCGAATAAAACGATGGAAGGGGCGCTTGGCGGTCTTGTTGCAGCTATCGGAGTGAGTCTCCTGATCTGTTTTCTGGGCAAGAGCTGGGGAGATGTGTTTGTCGACTTTACATATATACAATCTCTTTGGCTCGGAGCATTGGTCGGGATACTGGGGCAGATAGGGGATTTGGCTGAATCGCTTTTAAAGAGAGACGCTAGGGTTAAAGACAGCAATACGATTCCTGCGGTAGGAGGGATTTTAGATATGGTGGATTCGCTTCTTTTTACTGCTCCGGTAGTGTACATTTTTCTTCGTGTGGTCTATACTTGAGCCTCTGATGATCATTACTATTGACGGACCGGCTGGAACCGGAAAAACAACAGTTGCACGCAGAGTTGCAGAAAAGCTTGGGTTCGCTTTTTTCGATACTGGAGCGATGTACCGTTCCGTTACATATCAGATTCTGAAAAACAATATCGATTTAGGTAATCTTGAGGAGCTCTCTTCTCTGCTTGATAACTTTAAGTTTGAAATCTGCTCTGAGAACAATATAAGCCGCTATTTCGTAGACGGAGAGGATGTAACGGACATCATCCGCTCTTTCGAAGTGACGAACCGGGTTTCAGAAGTTTCAGCTAATCCAGCAATTCGACAAGCCCTCTTGCGGATACAAAGAGAGTTTGGTCAAGGGGGAGATTCTGTATTTGAGGGGAGAGACATGGGGACGGTTGTCTTTCCTAAGGCGGAAGTGAAGGTATTTTTGACAGCTCGTCCGGCTGTCCGAGCAGAGAGGCGCTATCTCGAGTTAAAAGAGAAAAACGCCCTGACGTCAGAGCAAGAGGTGATGCAAGAACTCTTAGAAAGGGATCATTTTGATTCCACTCGCGAGGTTGCCCCTCTAAAACAGGCCTTGGATGCCCACTTAGTGGACACCTCGGATTTAACTTTGGAACAAGTAATCGATCGTGTGATCGCCCTTATCCCATCATGATTCGTTTAATTGCGATTTTTTTAGTCTCTCTTTATGCGCGAATTTTTTATCGTCATCGTGTCTATGGGAAAAAGAATTTTCCAAAAGGGGGTGGAATGATCTGTTCCAATCACACGTCATACTTGGATCCTCCCCTTATCGGAATTTCCTGCCCCGGAAAAGTTCACTTTTTAGGACGCGATACTCTCTTTAAATCACCTTTTTTTGCTTGGTTGATCCGGCGTTTAAACACACACCCGGTTCGGAGAGGGAAAGGGAATGTGATGGCGTTTAAAACCGCGATGGATCTCGTTAATAAGGGGAATAAGGTGGTGATTTTCCCAGAAGGCCGTCGTTCATCCGATGGAGAGCTGCATAATGGGCAGCTTGGGGTGGGAATGCTTGTGCATCGGACAAATTGCCAAGTAATCCCGGTTTATATTTCGGGGTCATATGAAATTTGGAATTCCAAACGCAAATTTCCAAAAATCTTTGGAAAGACTGCGTGCATTTTTGGTTCTCCTCTTAAATTCGATGATTTAGAAAATCATCTCGACAAGAAAGAAGCTCAACAGAAGATTGTTTTGCGTATCATGGACAAGATTGGCGAACTTAAGCAATGGTATAATGAGGGATCCAAGGGCTCGCCACCCTAATCAGGGAACAGCCCATTACTTTTTTTCCATAAAAACAAAATGTGCGTTCTATCGTCCTCTCGATTTTTTCTATCGGCATTTTTCCAATACCGAAATTTGGTTCGAGAAAGTGAAAAGTACGATCCTTATTTATACATATGCCTGTTGCATGAGAAGCATAACTTCCTGTTTTAAATGGGAGGTAATAGAGGCCGGGCTGTAAATCAGTTGTGAGAGAGCTTAGTATATCTTGAGGTTTGACATCGTTTTGAATGACTTCGAGTTGTAATCCTGCGAGAGCAAAGCCAAATCGATCCTCATCTATAGTACGGATGTCCTTTTCTGTATAGTGTTGCTCTACGGCTCTTATGGAGGCGTAATAATCTTTCAGCTCACTTTTGAGGAAATCAAAATCACTTTTGTTTAGGGCATCCTTATAGGGAGCAAGCTTAGGAAATATGTTAGCGAGTTCAACAAAATTCATATTACTATCGAGATATGCAATGATAGAATCGACGAAATCTTGAGAGATGAATTCCCCATCATATGCGCGATAGATTGCTTGATATACAGCTGCTTGTACAGGTATTCCATTTTCAAATTCTTGCGCTGCCTGATCTGCTCCGACTTCTAGGGTTTTTTGAAAAAAGTGGATTACGGCACCAAAACAATTGCCTCCAAAAGGCTGTATAGCGACTGTTTCACTTTCTGTTGCAGAACCAAATTGATTTGCAAGAGGTGTAAATGTTTTAGTTTTTAAAGGTTCAGAGACAACATATCCCCTCAAATCCTCATATTTTGCCATATTTTTGGTTCGCACAAGAGAGAGGTTGTCAGTAAAAATTTTATTTCGAGCGCCCTCGATTTCGAATTCAAAAGGGTTATAGAGGAAGTAGAGAAGCTTGTACCAAAAAAGTTTGAGGGTATCTAGAATTCCAAGGGCTGTTTTTTTAACCCTTTCTTCGGATTCTTCCTCCTCACCTATATAAGAATAAGTGACAGACGTGTATTTGGTATCTATAATATTCTGTATCACGATATAAAAAATAATAACAAAATGTTATTAATTTTGTATTAAGTTGATTTTTAGTAATTCGAATGTGGAGTCTATAGAAGTGGGGGGAGGATTTGCCCTTTCTTGAAAGAAATTGGCTGCCCTGCGGAAGAAGCTGGGTAATTGCCCATTGGGATCTTGAGTGTAGTCTAGGCCCGTATAGTGGGTGAAAAGGCGCTCAATTGTCGCTTTGACTTCCTCTTTTGGAACAGAAGCGATACAGCGATTGTTCTCACAAAAATAGGAAGGAGCTCCCTCTTGAAAAACAAAAGCTACAGTATGTAGGTCACCACTTTTCTCCCCAAATATTCCATAGGTAGGGAAAGAAATGGTATAAGCGCCCGGCTCAAGGGTTTCGATGTTTCCGAGGATAGGGCCTGGCATCGAGCGGGAATGGAGTACCTGAGCGTTCAGACCGGCGAGTTTAAAGGCAGCTTTTGTGCGGGCAAGGGAAGAGTCGGAATTGGGGAGTGCCTCGCGGAGTGTAGCGTAATATCTCCCGCCAATATGGATATTTCTCTCTTCAAGCGCCCATTGATGGACGGCTTCGGCATTACCCTCAACGCTTTGGGCTCCTTCGATAAGCGGTCCAGCATTTGCAAAAACAGCTGGCAGAGAGACCGCATCTCGACGGTTTTCTCTAGCGTTTTGAATAATTGTGGAAAGTTCTGGGTAGAACTTCTCCTCAAAAAGGGTTTCATAGGCCTCTTGATAGATAGCCCCCTTTAGAGGGATGCCTCCCTTAAACTCTTCCGCAACGGCGTTGATATCTCCTTGAGTTTCAAGCCATTTTTGACAAAAAACTGTGACCCCTCCAAAGCAAAAGCCACTACTAAAACGAGGAGAGATGTGTGTGCGAGTATTTACGAAGCCAAATTCAGAGGCGATTCGACTCACCTGTTCTGGAAGAGGCTCAGGGGAATGACGCGCTTGAATATAGGCCCAAAGCTCTGAAAATTTGGGGAAATTATGTGTTTTTGTGATCACTTCATCTGTAAAGATCCATTCTCGGTCGAATTTCAGGTGGGTCAATTGATAGAAGGCATATTGTATTGCATAGGCAACAAGAATCAAGCAATCAAGGACTGCTTGAAAGGCTGCTTTTACCCTTTCAAGACAAGAATTAGAGGGCTGCGCTTCTGCTATAGCAGGTGGCGGACCCATATGTTCAAATACCCTAGTCATTGTATACCATTATATTAGAATAATATTAAAAAAAGATTAATTTTATAAAATTACTGTTAAAAGAATTTTTAGGATGTTTGATATCAGGATGTTTGGTATTGTGTTGTGCTATGACCCCATTGATTGAAACAGTTGAAGAATCATTGACAAAAGCTGCTTATGCAGCCTTCCCAGAGGTGCCTGCAGAAGAGCTTCAGATGCATGTGACTCCTGCTACCCAAGAAAAATTTGGGCATTATCAGTGTAACAGCGCGATGCGCCTTGCCAAGAGCTTGAAGAAGGCGCCTCGAGAGATCGCTCAAGCGATCGCGGATCAGCTGGAACGAGCCCTATTTGAGGAAGTCGAAATTGCCGGCCCGGGCTTTATCAATCTTACGTTCCGCCCCCAATTTCTCTCCTCGCTTGTAGATGAAATGGTGCGCGATCCCCGTCTAGGTATAGAGAGGCCAGCTAAAACGAAGCGTATTGTTGTCGAGTTTTCCTCTCCTAATATCGCAAAGGAGATGCATGTCGGGCACTTGCGTTCGACGATTATCGGCGATGCTCTTGCCCGCTTATTTGAGTTTTTAGGCCACGATGTTGTACGGCTCAACCACATTGGAGATTGGGGGACAGCATTCGGCATGTTGATCGCCTATATGCACGAAGAAGCACCAGAAGTGTTAGAAGGAAAAAGGGAAGCCGATTTGCCTACCCTAATGCAGTGGTACCGCAATTCGAAACAGCGATTCGACACCGATGAGGCCTTTAAGACGCGCGCTCGGCAAGCTGTCGTCGCTTTGCAAGGAGGGGATCCGGATGCTTTACGTGCATGGGAACTGATCTGCCATATTTCCCGCCAAGCCTTTCAGGAAGTCTATGATTTACTAGACATCGAGCTTGAAGAGAGGGGAGAATCGTTTTATAACCCTATGCTTCCTGAAATCGTGAAAGATTTAGAGGAAAAAGGGCTGATTACTGTTTCGGAAGGGGCTAAATGCATCTTTCATGAAGGGTATAGAATTCCGCTGATGGTTCAAAAATCTGATGGCGGCTACAACTACGACACAACAGATATGGCCGCAATGCTCCATCGAATAGATGATGAGCGTGCAGATCGTATCATTATCGTGACAGATGCAGGGCAGAGCCTTCATTTTGATCTTATTCGCAAAACAGCAGAAAAGGCAGGCTACCTCGATCCAAAAAAAGTGCGTTTTGACCATGTGCCCTTTGGGGTTGTACTCGGGACGGATGGAAAAAAATTCCGCACACGCGCCGGTGAAGTGGAGCGTTTGATCGACCTTTTGACCGCTGCGATCGCAGAAGCTAAAAAGATTCTCGTTGAACGTCAGCAGGATATGGGTGAAGAAGAGCTCAATCACCTTGCCCGTATATTGGGGATCGATGCCGTTAAATATGCCGATCTCTCCTGCAACAGAATCAGCGATTATGTCTTTAGTTATGAAAGAATGCTGCGATTTGAAGGGAATACGGCTGCTTTTATCTTATATTCCTACGTGAGAGTGAATGGTATCAAACGAAAAATCGGAAACGTCGATATCAAAAGCTTGCTCAAAACTGAGCATATCAACTTAGAACACCCTTCTGAAATCGATCTTGGTTTGCATCTTTTACGTTTTGCTGAAATTTTGCAAATTGTTGAAAATGAGCTTCTACCAAATGTTCTGACCGATTTTCTTTATGCTCTAGCTCAGAAATTCAATGCGTTTTTCCGAGATTGCCGTGTAGAAGGGGTGCCTGAGCAAAATCGACGACTTCTTTTATGCGAAGCGGTTGCCCGTACAATGGGGAAAGGCCTCCAAATACTTGGTATTCAGACGGTTGATAGAATGTAGTCAACAATATTTCTAATCCCTTACAATAGAATAATTGAGGGGGGGAGAAAATATGTCAGAGGTGTTTAATTCAGGCGATCTTTCGAGTATTGAAGGGGTGGATAACCAAATACACGACTTTATTGCTCAAATTGAAAAGGGGCTCGCGCCCAATCCGACTAAATTATTGCAAATTGAAGAGAATTTGAAAAGTTTAGTGAAAAATGAAAATATCCCGGATATTGTGAAACAGAGTTTACAAGGAGCTTTGCAACAATTATCATCGGATACTTTACCAGGAGGCGCAACTGGAATTGCGGGCCTCTATGGTGCCAAACTCCAAGTCGATGAGGCACTAGAAACCGGGAAGGGTCACTATCAGCAACAAAAAGATAAGTTATAAAGTTGAGGGTCTAGATTGCGCCGAAGAGGTTGCGATCCTGAAAAAAGTTGTGGGAAATGCGGAGGGGATTGAGGCGCTCGATTTCAATCTCCTCCAAGCGAAGATGAACGTGACCTATAACCCCGAATCGATTGACTCTGGTGAGATATTGGCGCTTATCCAAACGAGTGGTATGCGCGCCGTTGTGTGGGAGAAGCGTCGAGAGGAAAAGCAGTCTATTTTTCGGCAGCATGGACGGCTAATTTTTACAATCTTAAGCGGCCTTTCCCTTTTATCGGCAACGATCTTACATTTCTTTTATCATCCGAGTTTTCTAGACCTATTTGGAACAGGGGCTCATCAACATATACTTCCTGTATCGGTTAAGATACTTTATTTGCTTGCGATTCTTTGCGGAGTCGTTTTTGTCCTTCCAAAAGCCTATTATTCCATACGCCGTTTATCACCGGACATGAACCTGCTCATGGTGATTGCTATTATCGGAGCCATTGGAATTCAAGAGTGGTTCGAAGCGGCGACAGTGGCTTTTCTATTTACTCTCGCTCTTTTATTAGAGCAGTGGAGTGTAGGAAGAGCCCGTCGTGCGATTTCATCTCTCATGGAATTGACTCCAACGCTCGCGCGTGTTATCGACCGCAATACAGGAAAAGTAGAGGAAAGAGACGTTGAAAGCGTCGAAGTTGGAGAGGCAGTTCTAATTCGACCGGGCGAAAAAATCCCTTTGGATGGAGTTGTCGTCAAAGGGAGTTCTTCAGTTGATCAGTCACCTATAACAGGAGAATCGCTTCCAGTATCCAAAGAAATTGGGGATGAATTGTTTGCGGGAACCTTAAATGAAGATGGGGCGTTAGAGTGCCATGTGACAAAACCGGCAGAAGATACAACACTAGCGCGGATGATCCGTATGGTTGAAGAAGCGCGTTCCAAGCGGTCTGAAAGCGAACAGTGGGTGGAGACGTTTGCTCACTATTACACACCGCTGATGCTTTTGTTTGCAATTCTTGTGATCCTTGTGCCTCCACTGCTTTTTTCAGGGGGGTGGTTTGATTGGATTTATCGCGGCCTTGTTTTGCTTGTGATTGCCTGTCCTTGCGCCCTTGTGATTTCGACTCCGGTCAGTATAGTTTCCGGCTTGACCGCCGCCGCACGTCACGGGGTGTTGGTAAAAGGTGGAATCTATATGGAAGAGGCAGGGCGTCTAAAGGCTCTTGCGCTCGATAAGACAGGAACATTAACGTATGGCTACCCTGAGGTGCAAAGAATCGTCCCGCTGAACGAGCATACTGAAAATGAGTTGATGGAACGCGCTTATGCGTTAGAAAAGCCAAGCGAGCATCCCTTAGCACGTGCCGTTTTAAGAAAAGCCAATGAGATGGGCATTACCTCTGAATCGGTCACGAACTTTCAAATCATAAAAGGAAAAGGAGCGCTTGCGCATTACCGAGACAGATTTTACTGGATTGGTAGTCATCGATTTATGCATGAGATGGGGCAAGAGACAGAGGCGATTCATGAGCAGGCGTTAGCTTTAGAGGATGAGGGGCATTCCATTGTTGCGATCGGAACAGAAAACCATGTCTGCGGTTTGATTAGTGTAGCCGATTCACCGCGGAAGTGGATTCACGAGACAATCGTTGCGATCAAGGAGACAGGAATACAAGAAATCGTGATGCTGACGGGCGATAATGAGCCAACTGCACGGGCATTAGCAGCTCATACGGGTGTGGACAGGTATATGGCAGAACTATTGCCTGAGGAGAAGGTCGAGGCTGTAGAAAAGCTGAAAAAGCGGTGGGAGCGTGTAGGGATGGTTGGGGATGGTGTGAATGATGCGCCTGCCATGGCCGCTGCGACGATAGGATTTGCGATGGGTGGCATGGGAACAGATGCGGCGATCGAGACGGCGGATATCGCGCTTATGTCTGATGATTTATCGAAATTGCCTTGGTTATTCCGCTATTCACGCCGCGTTTTAAAGATTATCAAGCAAAATATTACCTTTGCATTAGGCGTAAAAGCGCTTTTTATCGCGCTTGCCCTTCTCGATTTGGCCACTTTATGGATGGCGATACTTGCCGATACAGGAGCAACGATGATTGTCATATTCAATGCTCTGCGCCTTCTTCGTGCTAAGCATTAAAACTCTTGCGTTAGAAGTTTAGGCGTAGGTTTTCGCTATAGGAGTCTTAGAAGGGGCTCCTGCGATTTCTTGCACATATTGGGGGATGGCATAACCGCTTAATTTCTCTCTCAATGCTTCGATGAGTTGTATTCCTTCCTCTTGACATACCTCAAAGTGCGATGCACCCTCAACTCGGTCGAGTTGATGGAGGTAATAGGGTTGAATCCCATTCTCTACCAGGACCTCTGAGAGAGTCTGTAGTGTCTCAACATTATCATTCACGTCTTTTAAAAGGACCGATTGGTTCAAAACAGGGATCCCTAATTTTTGCACGGATTTAAGCGCTTGGATTACCTCTGAGTCGAGTTCGCGAGGGTGATTGCAATGGATCACAAACCAGATCTGCAACGGACATTCCGCAAGTATTGCCAGAAACTCCGGCGTAATTCTCTCCGGAATTCCGATTGGAAAACGCGTGTGAAACCTTAGGCGCTTTAGATGTGTGATGCATCCAAGCTCTCCAACCAGCTCTTTTAATACCCGATCACTTAAAGAGAGGGGATCCCCTCCGCTTAAAATCACTTCGCGTAAACTGCGATCCTCTTTGATTTGTGCAAGCTCCGCTGCATATCCCCTTTCCTTTTCATAGAAAAAGTTCTGCCGAAAACAGTAGCGGCAGTGCATCGCACATGCTTGTGTTGTCACGAGTAAGATCCGCTGCGCATATTTTTTAAGCGCTTTAGGTGCACACCTCGCCTGAGAATCGCCAACAGGATCGGAAACAAAAAGAGGACTTTTATTTTTCTCAGCCTCTTGCGGAACAAATTGTCTTAAGATCGGGTCGTTCGGATTTCCTTTCTCGATTTTAAGCGCCAGTCGCTTTGGAAGATTGAGAGGAAATGAAAGGTTTCGAATTTCAGATATACCTAATAAATCACGCAACTCTTTCCAAGAGGTGATGTTTTGACGCAAAATATTTTGCCAACTCATACGGAGACTTTGACTTTAGGAGCCTTTTTATGAGGAGTAACAGGCTTTAATGGCTTTGTATCGGGTTTTGTTTGAATGCGGCTGATATTCGCTCCAAGAGCTTGTAATTTTGTTACAAGGTTTTCATAGCCTCGATCGAGATAGTGCATTCCATTGATCGTGCTTTCACCCGTTGCGATCAGCGCTGCCATCACATAAGCAAATCCGGCCCTTAAATCGGGGATCTGAATGTCGCATCCTTGAAGAGGTGTGGGCCCTTTTACGATGATGCTATGGTTATAATTCTGCATGGAATAGCGGCAGCATTTACTTCCTAAACACTGTTTAAAAGGCTCAATATCCGCCCCCATTTGTTTCAAAGTTTTGGTGTAGCCGAAACGGTTTTCGTACACAGTTTCGTGAATCACAGAAGTGCCATGTGCTTGTGTCAATAACACGGCATAGGGTTGTTGCCAGTCAGTCATAAAACCGGGATGAACATCGGTTTCAATGTGCACACCCCCTTTTAAAGGGCCTTGGTAAAAGAATTCAATTCCATCATTTTTGACTGCAAATCCACCACCTAGCTCGCGCACTTTATTCAAGAAGGTGATCATGTGTACATGCTGTGCGCCTCTTACAAAAATACTACCTTTTGTCGCGATAGCTGCAACACCAAACGAGGCGGCTTCAATCCGATCGGACATAACAGTGTGTTCTACTTCATGTGATGTTGTTGTCCCCTCAATACGGATAGTGCGATCGGTATCGATTGAAATGATCGCACCGAGTTTTTGCAAAAATAAGATGAGATCTACGATTTCCGGTTCGATTGCCGCGTTTGTAATCACCGTCTTACCCTTTGCGCGCACACCCGCTAAAATGCTATTTTCTGTTGCTCCGACAGACGGAAAGGGGAGGGGAATATGATTCCCCGTCAAGCCATTGTGAGCATGCGCTAAATAAGCCCCTTCTTTTTTCATCTCGCGATATTCTACGCATGCTCCTAGTTTTGTAAGAGCCTCGACATGAAAATCCACAGAACGCTTTCCAATGGCATCACCTCCCACTGTGGGAATGATAATGTCATCATCAGTCCGTCCTAAAAGAGCGCCTGCAAGTAAAATCGGAATACGGTTTGCTCCGGAGAAACGTTGAGGGATATAAGATGTTTTTAGTTCTTTAGTTTGGATTTCAATAATCCCGTTTTCACGATCCCATTGTACTTCAGAGCCAATCTCTTTGCACAAATTGACAGTGATTTGAACATCTCCAATATCAGGAACGTTGTAAAAGACGCATTTTTTGTTCGAAAGCAACGATGCGACCAAAAGTTTGGTCATCGCATTTTTTGCGCCTGCAGATTTTACCTCTCCTTTAAGTTCCCCATTTCCATGTACTTGGAGAATATCCATATTATATCCCTTTTAGGTTCAGCGTGTTTTGATCGATGTTTTTAGAGTATTCCAACACAAAATTTAGAAAAATGGAATGGGTTACTTCGCCTCTTTGATACTGAGTGAGTTGCAAAATCTCGCCTAGCGTTGAAACTATGCTCCCAATTTTCTAACTCGTTCAGCATCAAAAATCCATCGAGGTTTCTACCCCATTTTTCTAAAACTTGAGTTGCAATCGCCACAAAGGTAACCCAGTTGTTTCAAAGTTGCAATATTTTTTCATTGGGATAATTCATTTTTATCTCTTAAGTAGTTGAATACGATGGAAAAATGGTTAGTTGGAGAAAATAGATTAGGTTGTTTACATAGTTTTATTCTAAAAAAGGTTTGATAAAATTTTAGTTTTCATTTGATAATAGATTCATAAGGACTGTACTGGATAGTACAGAGCCCCCGGATAACTCCGAGGGGCAAAAACACAAAACAACTAGACTCTAAATAAATAAGGAGTTTCATATGAAACGGTCTTTGAAAATGTTTTTCGCTGCTCTATTTGTAATGAGCATGTTCAGCTTAGCTAGCTGTAACAGATGGAACGATTGCTTCTGCGATCCATGTGGATATAAAGGTAACAGCTGTTCACCTTGTGGACCAAGCTGTTCACCTTGTGGACCAAGCTGTTCTCCATGCGCACCAAGCTGTGCTCCTTGCGCACCAAGCTGCTCACCTTGCTCTCCAACTCCACGTTGCGAGCCAGGTTGCCCAACTTACACACCAAACTGTGCACCATGTGCACCTAAGTGCGATCCATGCTGCCCACCGCGATGTGCACCTAAGTGCGCACCTCGCTGCCAATAATTGGTGCGTGGAACGCCCGCAGGTAGAAATGAATTCAGGTACTGGGGGGTCAAACCCCTGGTCCTGAATCACAATAGGAGATAAAAGAATGGCTAGGAGTCAAAAAGCAAGTGTTCAGGGTTCAATGCCCTTCGACGGCCTTGATATCCGAGGTGAACATTTCTACCAGGTCACTGTGGGGAAAAAGTTAGTATCTATTAAAACTTATAGGAGTTTCCTATGATTCAACCCTTACGAACTGCTTTAGCAGCTCTCTTTTTGATGAGCGTGTTTTGCTTGGCAAGTTGTAATCGTAACTGGTGCGATTGTTTCTGTTCGCCTTGCGAAGTAAAATGTCCACCGAAGTGCGACCCGTGTTCACCCTGCCCACCAAAGTGTGACCCGTGTTGCGCACCACGATGCGACTCTTGCCTGCCAGCACCTAAGTACCAGCCAGCGTGCAGAACAGGTAAATGTTCTGCTAAAGGCTCGGAACAAAACCCATATTTCCCATGCGATCCAAGCATGGCTCCTTGCGGAGGAGGTCAGATGGACCGTCCTTTCCCAGAGGAACGTTGTTTCGGAAATATGAGAGTTTACCAAACATGTGATGACTGTGTTGTCTCTCTTTGCCAAAGTGCGCCTGAGTTTGCAACAGTCGGATCACCATATCCTGTTGAGATTGTGATTACAGCTCAAAAGGAATGTGCAGATGTTGTCGTACATCAAACTTTACCATGTGGATCTGAGTTTGTAAAGAGTGATCCACCTGCTCAAGTTGATAAAGACAATTCACTAAGATGGGATTTCCCGCACATGAAGTACGGCGAATCTCAAAGAATTACCGTTTGGGTGCGCCCAATGAAAGAAGGTTGCTGCTTATCTGCTGCGACTGTATGCGCATGCCCACAACTTTGTGCTTATACAAACTGTGGCCAACCGGTAGTTTGCATCAAGAAATACGGTCCAGAGTGTGCCTGCTTGTATTGTCCTGTAACATATACAATAGAAGTGTGCAACTCAGGTTCTGCAACAGCATATGATGTTGTTGTTCAGGACGCAGTACCAGATGGTCTTTCTCACTCTAGCGGTATGAGCTGCTTGACATGGGAATTAGGCGATCTTTGTTCTGGCGACAGTAGACGTTGGTGTGTTGATTTCTGCGCAACTAAGCGTGGATGTGTCACAAACGTAGCTACACTTAGCTACTGTGGCGGCCCTCGTTGTTCTGCAGAGGCTAGCACATTGATTAACGAGCCATGTGTGAACGTGACTAAGACTGGTCCAGACTGGGCTTACATTTGTAAGACAGTTGACTATACCATTACAGTCACTAACCCAGGTGATTTGATCCTTAGAGATGTAGTAGTAGACGATGTTTCTCCTGCTGGAACTACAGTAGTTGATGCTCCTGGAGCTGAGATCTGCTGTAACAGAGCGATCTGGTGCATCCCAGAGATGTGCCCAGGTGAGACAAAGACTTTCAAAGTCTCTTTACAGTCTCAAGTTGCTGGATGCTTGACTAACAAAGTTACTGTGACAACATGTTCTGACTGTGGTTCATGTGTCTCTTGCGCGGAAGCCACAACCTGCTGGAAAGGGGTTCCTGCGACACACATGTGCATGGTTGATACACAAGATCCAATTTGCATCGATAGCAAAGGTGAGGATTCTACAGTGTATCGCATTTGCGTCAGTAACCGTGGAAGTGCTGAGGATACAAATGTGAAGCTAGTAATTAGATTCACAGATGAACTTAAGCCAGAATCTGCAAATGGTCCAACAAAAGGCACTGTTTCAGGACAAACAGTTACATTCGAGCCTATGGATAGACTCGATGCTAAAGAGAGTGTAGAGTACTGTGTTCGAGTGAAGGCAGTCTCTGTCGGTGATGCGCGAGCTGAGGCGACATTAAGCTCTGATGGATTGGGAGCTCCTGTAACTGATACTGAAGCCACACATGTTTACTAATTAAGTTTAGTAGACCTGATAGTGTCTTAAATAAGCCGCTAGGTTCGCCTAGCGGCTTTTTTATTGGAGCTGCAATAAGCAATAGTAGAGTTTTTAGGATTTCAGAATAGAATCGTTTTCTATGCTTTCATTTTTTTTATCCTGAGTCTGAAGGATCCACCTTGCTTCGCAGGTGAAAGAATAGGCTTGTTGGGGGGCTTTCGCCCCCTGCACCCCCACTTGGGGCTGCTTTATACTTCCCGCAATCGCATCGCACTCGCTTGCTGTGTAATAAGTAAATAGAGTTTTTGGATTTCAGAATAGAATCATTTTCTATGCTTTCTTTTTTTTATCCTGAGTCTGAAGGATCCACCTTGCTTCGCAGGTGAAAGAATAGGCTTGTCGGGGGCTTCCGCCCCCTGCACCCCCACTTGGGGCTGCTTTATACTTCCCGCAATCGCATCGCACTCGCTTGCTGTGTAATAAGTAAATAGAGTTTTTGGATTTCAGAATAGAATCGTTTTCCATGCTTTCTTTTTTTTATCCTGAGTCTGAAGGATCCACCTTGCTTCGCAGGTGAAAGAATAGGCTTGTCGGGGGCTTCCGCCCCCTGCACCCCCACTTGGGGCTGCTTTATACTTCCCGCAATCGCATCGCACTCGCTTGCCGTACCACTTGTACTGTCTGTGCTCGCGCGCTGCAATTGCAGTTTGTCTAAAGCAGCCATCGAGCCGATTTTCAATCGGCATGAGAAAAATAAAATAGGCGACTGGGGCGGAACTGAAAGTTGTTTTGGGAGATCGAGCCGATTTTCAATCGGCATGAGAAAAATAAAATAGGCGACTGGGGCGGAACTGAAAGTTGTTTTGGGAGATCGAGCCGATTTTCAATCGGCATGAGAAAAATAAAATAGGCGACTGGGGCGGAACTGAAAGTTGTTTTGGGAGATCGAGCCGATTTTCAATCGGCATGAGAAAAATAAAATAGGCGACTGGGGCGGAACTGAAAGTTGTTTTGGGAGATCGAGCCGATTTTCAATCGGCATGAGAAAAATAAAATAGGCGACTGGGGCGGAACTTAAGTTGTTTTGGGAGATCGAGCCGATTTTCAATCGGCATGAGAAAAATAAAATAGGCGACTGGGACAGAACTTAAGTTGTTTTGGGAGATCGAGCCGATTTTCAATCGGCATGAGAAAAATAAAATAGGCGACTGGGACAGAACTTATGTTGTTTTGGGAGATCGAGCCGATTTTCAATCGGCATGAGAAAAATAAAATAGGCGACTGAGACAGAACTGAAGTTGTTTTGGGAGATCGAGCCGATTTTCAATCGGCATGAGAAAAATAAAATAGGTGACTGGGGCAGAACTGAAATCGCCTTTAAGCAAGGAAGTACAATGTTTCAGCTCGATTTTCATTGCGAAGCAAAATAGACCGGGGTATCCTACTACACCATGATAGTACGCACCGGAATAGGTCAAGATAGCCACCGTTTTCTAAACGAAGATACTACCAAACCATGTATCATCGGTGGCCTCATTTTCGAAGATGTCCCAGGTTTTAAGGCAAATTCTGATGGAGATGTTGTCCTTCACGCGATTACAAACGCAATCTCATCTGTGACAGGCATTATCATTTTAGGAACTCGCGCTGATGAACTCCTCGAAAAGGAAGGGATCACCGATAGCCGCGTCTACCTCCAAGAAGCCCTCAAAACCCTCGGTAAACAAAAAATTACACATGTTGCCATTACTCTAGAAGGGTCACGCCCAAAATTTCTCGAACGCATCCCTGAATTGCGGCAGAGTATTGCTCATGAAATGGGACTCGATCTTTCGCAAATAGGCATCACTGCGACAACAGGCGAAGGTTTGACTGATTTTGGCTGTGGAGATGGACTCCAATGTTTCTGCATCATCACTACTATTGAATAAAATAATGTAAGTATTTAAGAATATCTTCTCTTAGAAAATCCCTAGCATTCCAGCTATTTTTTTCTTTCTGGATTACCCTATCATGTACAAAAAAAAGCTCTCTGCCGAGGCAAAGAGCTCCTTACGAACTGTTTTAGCTAACTTACTTAGAAGAGGAATTGGCCGTTGACGTGAACAGCTTTCTCGTCAGCCCAACGTCCTTCTACTGTCACGCTAAGTGCGTCACAGAAAAGAATCGTTGTACCAAGTCCCCAACCACATACCTTGTTGTTATCTAATTCATAGAGATGAAGAGTTGCGGTAGACGGTGTACGAGCTTGGGATGTAAGCACCTGGAACGCATTGTCAAAATCAGCATGTGATCCTGCCCACTTCAAACCGAGGTAAGGAATTACAGAAATTCCGGAACATCCAATGCGCATGAGGTAGGCCGCGCCGATACCAAATTGCCATTCAGAGTATTTCATCTCTATCGACTTGTTTGGATAAGCTAAATTGAAACTATCGACCCAGATTCTATCTACTTCAGGCATTGTACGGAAATATTGTCCCTCAATCCCAAAATAGAAGCATTCGCAATCCCAGATTGTCAAACGTCCGCCTACGCTCCAAGAGAATGCTGTCTCAGTATCTATAGCTGTCAATACAGAAATTCCAGAGTTAAATACTTGTGAGTTTGCTTCGAGATGAAAATCAGTAGCTCCCAATGTAGCAAAAACATCTAAGCGATCACAGATATTCAACGCTAGAAAAGCTGCGTTTGTATAGATCTCAAAATCGTCGATATCCTTATGGTTGTGTTTATCCAACTCCATATGACGATCAAACACGTAGTCACCGTAGAAGCCTAAACGGAAATTCCATGCGTCGCACCAGTTAAAACAAGGCGCACAAGGATCATAACAACAATCCTCATAGCAATCTCCACAGATAAGACCATTTTGATATAGACTCGCATCCATCGGATTTCCGATTGGAAGCGCAAATAGCGGGCTGCATAGCAATAGCGGTAGTAGAAAAAGCTTTTTCACGCGTAACCTCCAAAAATGATTTTTCTCTTACTATCGATTAGTTTTTCAGCTATGTCAAGAGAAGTTTTTCATTATGTGTGTCAAACTTTAAGAAAATAAAAGAAATATTTACGTTGTGCTAGGTTCTGCAACGCTTTAGAAATTATAATCATGGAATAAAAAAAGAGCTCTTTGCCAAAGGCAAAGAGCTCCTAACGAATTGTTTTGGCCAGCTTGCTTAGAAGCGGAATTGGCCGTTGACGTGAACTGCTTTCTCGTCTGCCCAACGTCCTTCTACTGTTACGCTCACAGCATCACAGAAAAGGATAGTGGTTCCAAGACCCCAACCCCATAGCTTCTTGTTCTCTAAATCATAGAGATGAAGAGTCTGAGTACCAACTGGGGTTGAAAATGATTGAATCGCGTCATCAAAGTCAGCATGCGATCCAGCCCATTTCAAACCGATGTATGGGATAGCAGAAACCCCGGAACATCCAATGCGCATGAGGTATGCTGCTCCGATACCAACTTGCCATTCAGAATATTTCATATCGATCGTCTTATTTGGATAGGCTAATGTGCCTGTATCAAGCCAAATTCTATCTACTTCAGGCTTTGTTCGGAAGTACTGTCCCTCTATTCCAAAATAGAAGCACTCACAATCCCAGATTGTCAAACGTCCGCCGATACTCCAAGAAAATGAAGTTTCCGTATCGATTTTAGTCGATAGACTACTACCAGAACTAAATACCTTTGAATTTGCAGTTAGATTGAAATCAGTTGCTCCGAGTGTGGTAAAAATATCTAAACGATCACAGATATTCAACGCTAGAAAAGCTGCATTTGTATAGATCTCGAAATCATCGATATCTGCATGATCGTGTTTATCTAATTCCATGTGGCGGTCAAACACGTAGTCGCCATAGAATCCTAAACGAAAATTCCATGCGTCACACCAACTAAAACATGGGTCACAAGGATCACAACAACGATCCTCATAGCAATCTCCGCAAAAGAGGCCGTTTTGATATAAACTCGCATCCATCGGATTTCCGATTGGCAGCGCAAACAGTGGGCTGCATAGCAACAGCGGCAGTAGAAGAAGCTTCTTCATGCATAACCTCCAAAAATGATTTTTCCTACACTATCAATTAGTTTTTAGGTTATGTCAAGAGAAGTTTTTTTTATGGAGAAAAATTTTGTGAAAAGGACAAAAGTCGAAAGTCTTTTATTAGTAGACGTCGCGTTGATAGCGCTTTTCACTTTTAAGCTGCCTTAGGAATGCTTTTGCAGCGGTAGAGTCCATCCCACCTTCTATTTCTACAATGGTTTGTAATGCCTTGTCGACGTCTTTTGCCATTCTAGAAGCATCTCCACATACGAAAAGATAGGCACCCTCTTGCAACCATTGCCACAGCTCTTTACTTTTTTGGAGCATTTTGTGTTGCACATACACTTTTTCTGGCTGATCGCGGGAAAAAGCGCAATCAATTTTGAGCCTGTTTTGAGCAACATGTGATTCCCAAAATGAACGGTAGTAGAAGTCGGTTTTCTCATGCCTCTCGCCAAAGAAAAGCCAGTTTTTATGATGTGTCCTCTCCTGCATAAAGCCGCGAAAGGGGGCAACTCCTGTCCCTGGACCGATCATAATGATGGGGCTTTCATTTGACTCTGGCGGTAAATAAAAATGGCGCGAGGGTTGTACAAAAATCGGAATTGCGTTGCTCATTAGCGGAGCGCGATGGCAGAGATAATGAGAACAGGTTCCAAAGGGGACTGGCGCGTCGGAGGGATTCTGTGCTAAAGCAACGGTTAAATGCACTTCATCACCAACATGGTTTTTAGAAGAGGCAATCGAATAGAAACGGGGGAGCAGTGGAAGGAGCTTTTCGCGCAAATGGGTTGGGTGAACATTTTGACATTTCAGAAGGGTGAGAAGATCAGGATGTTCTCCTAAAAGCTTTTTGGGAATTCGATGTAGGTTGGCTTCCTTAAGTAGAAAGTCGTGTACAGAATGATCGCCAAGTGTTTGAACAATTGTTTTGACGTAATGAGGGTCGTTTTCAGGGTGCACGCCAACGCAATCCCCTACTGAGTACTCAATCCCTGACCCCTTCAAATCGAGAACGATGTGATAGGTCTCTTTGTCGGAGCCGGGATTGAGCCGCACTCTCTCTTTAATTGGTGCTAAAAAAGCCTTAAGCGGCTTTGATTTTAATGTCGACACCAGCCGGCAGAGAGAGGGTTTTTAAAGCATCGATCGTTTTCCCTGTTGGATCGAGGATATCGATCAACCGCTTGTGTGTGCGAATTTCAAACTGCTCGCGAGACTTGCGGTCAACGTGGGGAGAACGTAAAACAGTATAGATTTCGCGTTTTGTTGGCAGGGGAATAGGGCCAACAACGCGCGCTCCTGTTCTTTTCGCTGTTTCGACGATGTCAGCTGTAGATCGATCAAGCTGACGTTGATCAAATCCCTTAAGCCGAATGCGAATTTTTTGTTTATCTTGTTTAGCCATATTCTTCCTATTTCTTCACTATTTCCTCTTGTACTTTCTGTGGAACCTTAGCGAAGTATGCTGGTTCCATTGTAGAAGTTGCTCGTCCTGAACTCAAAGAACGGAGAGAAGTTGTATACCCAAACATTTCACTGAGGGGCACTTCCGCATCGACTTTTACCATTCCTTTTTGAGACTCTTGTCCGAGAATCTTTCCGCGTCTACGATTCAAGTCGCCGATCACATCTCCTAAGCTCTCTTCTGGAGAGATAACGATAACTTTCATAATAGGTTCTAGAATTACAGGCTTCGCTTTTTTACAAGCATCCTTGATCGCCATGGAGCCGCAGATTTTAAAGGCCATTTCGTTCGAGTCAACCTCGTGATATGATCCAAAAACAATAGCAACTTTAACATCTACAAGATTATAGCCTGCAAGAACCCCTGTTGAGAGTCCCTCTTCAATCCCTTTAATAACAGCAGGGATGTATTCTTTCGGGATTACACCACCCACAATTTTACTGACGATCTCAGAACCTTTACCAGGCTCGTTTGGCTCAATTTCTAGGCAAACGTGCGCATACTGACCACGACCACCCGACTGCTTTACAAACTTCGTTTCAGTTTTGCTAGGAGAAGTGATTGTCTCTTTATAAGAGACCTGTGGTTTTCCTACATTCGCTTCCACTTTGAATTCACGGATCATCCGATCACGCAAGATGTCGAGGTGTAGCTCTCCCATTCCAGAGATGATCGTTTGACCAGTCTCTTCGTTTGAAGAGACACGGAATGTTGGATCTTCTTCTGAAAGGGCGCCAAGGGCGTTCGCGAGTTTTTCTCGGTCAGCTTTTGACTTTGGTTCAATCGCCATATCGATAACAGGCTCAGGAAACTCCATCTTTTCTAGAATGAGCTCGTTCCCTTCTGAGCAGAGAGTATCTCCGGTTGTTGTGTTCTTTAAGCCGATACAAGCCGCGATATCACCTGTGAAAAACTCATCACAGTCCGTTCGTTCGTTTGCATGCATTTGAAGCAATCGTGAGACGCGCTCTTTTTTGTCTTTAGTTGTGTTGAGTAGTGTACTTCCCTTTTTCATTGTTCCGGCATAAATCCGAACAAAGGTAATCCGACCGACATAAGGATCAGTCATGATCTTAAAGGCAAGCGCCGCTAAAGGTGCATCGTCTTTTGGTTCAATCTCCATCGGTTCGTCTGAATTGAGGTTCACACCTTTTACAGATCCGCGATCCAATGGGGAAGGCATCCAGCGGACAATCGCATCGAGGAGTTGTTGAACGCCTTTATTTTTAAATGCTGTTCCGCAAAGAACTGGATTGAAGCGGTTTTCGACAACAGCCTTACGGATAACCGCATGAATTTCGTCTTCAGTTAATGAATCAGGGGCTTCGAGAACTTTGTGCATAAAGTTTTCATTGCTCTCGTCTAGCGTGGCAAGCTCTTCAAGGAGCGTCATGCGCATTTCTTCGCATTTATCCTTGAGCTCTGCTGGAATGTCTGTCTCATCCCATTGAGCGCCGAGTGTTTCGTCTTTGAAGATAAGCGCTTTCATTTTGACGAGGTCGACCATCCCTACAAAGTCGTTCTCAGCACCAATTGGGCATTGAACTGGGATTGCATTCGCACCTAATTTGTCTTTCATGGAGTCGACTGCTGCGAAGAAGTCAGCACCCATCCTGTCCATTTTGTTTACAAAGGCGATGCGGGGCACATGGTATTTGTCAGCTTGTCTCCAAACGGTCTCTGACTGAGGTTCTACCCCAGATACAGCATCGAAGACCGCAACTGATCCATCGAGAACGCGGAGTGAACGCTCCACTTCAATGGTGAAGTCAACGTGTCCCGGAGTATCGATAATGTTAATTTTAGAATCCGCCCAGTAGACAGTAGTTGCAGCAGAGGTAATGGTAATCCCACGCTCTTGCTCCTGCTCCATCCAGTCCATGGTGGCAGCCCCTTCATGCACTTCCCCAATTTTGTGAGATCTTCCGGCATAATAAAGGATGCGTTCCGTTGTAGTTGTTTTTCCGGCATCGATGTGGGCCATGATGCCGATATTTCTGACTTGATCAAGACGATCTTCTTTTTTTCTAGGCATATCTTATTTTTCCCCCTACCACTTGTAATGCGCAAATGCTTTGTTTGCTTCTGCCATACGGTGCGTGTCGTCTTTTTTCTTGATCGTTGCACCTTGATTTTGGAAGCAGTCGCTTAGTTCTTGTACCAGCCCGTCTGTCATTGAACGGCCTACTTTTCCACGTGAATTGTTGATAATCCAGCGCATCGCCATCGCTGTCCTACGATCAGGAGCGATTTCAACCGGTACTTGATAGGTTGCACCACCGATTCGGCGAGACTTAACTTCTAAAGTGGGCTTTGCGTTATCCAAAGCTTGCTCAAATGCTTCAAGCGGGTTTTCAATATTGACTTTCAAAGCAAATTTGCGGATCGCTTCGTACACAATGCGGCGTGCGGTTGTCTTTTTCCCGCTGACCATGACTTTGTTGATGAATTTTTCCAGAGTGACGCTTCCATAAAGCGGATCCGGCTCTGCTCTCCGTTTTTCTGCACGGTGTCTTCTAGACATAATATTCTACCTTTACTTTATATAACTTTTTTATCAGTTAGGAAGAGGTGCTAGCTTCACCTGTCATTAAAAAATGACTGTGCGAAATCTCTTCTTTCAGCGAAAAAAGAGATTTCGAACTAGGATAACTATTTAGAGTCATCCTAGTGTTACTACTTAGGGCGTTTCGCCCCGTATAGCGATCTTCCTTGTTTGCGGTCTTTTACAGCCGCACAGTCTAATGCTCCACGCACAATGTGATAGCGCACACCAGGTAGGTCCTTAACACGACCACCTCGTACGAGTACAATACTGTGCTCTTGGAGGTTGTGTCCTTCACCGCCGATGTAGGCAATAATCTCTTGTCCGTTAGAGAGTCTCACCCAAGCCACCTTTCGCATAGCCGAATTTGGCTTCTTAGGTGTCTTTGTTTTTACCTGAACACAAACTCCCCGTCTGTGGGGGCAGCGCTGCAGGGCGGGTGATTTTTTTCGTCGGATCTTTTGTTCTCGACCCTTACGAATCAACTGGTTAATCGTTGGCATATTCGTTTCGCCTCAAAATACTAATAAATTCACAAATGGATAGGGTATACTATAGAGGGGAATCAGTTTGTTTGCAATCGGATATTTCAAAGATGTGCAGAATTTCGGTCCATTGCGCCTTTGAAAACTCTGAACTCTCTTGCCCGACAGCAGCGCTTCCTGCCAAATTACCCATAAAAGCACACCGTTCGAGGGGCTCATTTTTCTGGTATGCATAGAGGAAACCGTTGATGAATTGCTCGCCGGCTCCTGCTGGATCAACAACTATAGTTTTTATTCCAGGGGAGTGTAAAAGCCCCTGATCCGAACAGACCCAGCACCCTTCCTCGCCAGTTGTGATAATAGCTGTTCGACAAAAGTTTTTTAGAAAAACAGCTGCCTGTTTAGGCGGAAGATTTGTAAATGCGAAGGCTTCATCAGCATTTGCAAAGAGGATGTCAACGGAAGTTGGAATAAGTGCCCATAGCCTTTCGCGATATTTTTTGGTAATTTCTGTATCGCTGAGATCTAAAACGATAAGAGCGCCATTTTTTTTGGCAGCTAAAAGTTCCCTTTCAAGCTCAGTTCCATTTAGGATGCGTTTGGCGGAAAAGCGGGCCGTCTCATTTCCCCAGAGGAGGGAGGTGAGTAGAGTGAGGGTTAATAACAAATGTTTCATTATAAAACATTTTCCTGCCTACTCTTTTTTTTCGCAAGAAATCATTGCTGCCGCTACACTGAAGATCCATGCGCTTCAGTATTGTAACAGTAACCTATAATGCCGCCGCCTATCTTGAAGAGACTCTTAAGTCAGTAGCTCAGCAGGAATACCGCGACTTTGAACATATTATTTGGGATGGCGGTAGTCTCGATCGTACGATCGAAATCGCCCGCTCATTTCCCCATGTCACCCTTTATGAGGGCCAGGATAAGGGGATTGCTGATGCGATGAATAAAGGCGCTTCTTTTGCGCAAGGAGATTTTTTACTCCATCTTCATGCGGATGATATGCTTGCGCATCCCCGGGTTCTTTCGATGGTTGCTTCCACACTCAGCCAGCATCCGCATATCGAATGGCTATACGGTCAGGCGCATGTTATCGATTTTAAGGGGGAGATGATTCGAACAACTCCTTATGAGCCCTATGATTTTAAGCGGCTTCGTAAATATAATTTTATCACGCATCCAGCCACTTTTGTTAAACGTTCATTGTTTGAAAGAGTTGGCGGTTTTCACGCTAGTTTGCGCTACTGTATGGATTATGATCTTTGGTTGCGTCTGGCGGGGGTCTGTGCGCCATTTCCAGTTGCCTCGGTGTTTTCTTCTTTTCGTGAACATCGCTTTTCCCTATCTACAAGTGAGCCGCTAGAGGTTGCGGATGAGGCTTATCGCGTAAGGAATCGGTATGTAAGGACGTTTCGAGAGCGGCTCGCTTCCTACCGCACTTGGAAAAGAAGGCGACGGAAGTTTTCCAGCTATTCTCGCTGAAAGTTCTCTCAAAGTGTTGAACTTTAATTGTCTTCCCTTATATACTTTTCTCCATGACATCGTGCCTAGGCTTTCCCAGAGGGGTTCACAATTCAACGGAGGCTACTAATCGTTCTATAGAATGCATGCGGGATGAGCGCCATGCCATGATTACAGCACGCGCCTTAATAATCATCTCGCTTGTGATGCTTTTAGTTTCTGTCGCATTGGTTGGGATGAGTACTCTCTCTCCAGAAACGACCTTAGGGTTAGGAATGTTTTTTTCTCTCGGAGCGACTTTTGTCGGAGTGATAGGGGGGGGAGTTCTTCTTGGGGCTCTCGCGCACTTCGCAATCGCATCTGTGCGTAATTATCAAAAATCTGCTTGGCAGCATGCGGCTAGTACAGGGTTTCATTAAAATATTGACAATCTGAACTCAGGTTTTGCCTTTAATGAAAATGCCGTGAGCTAAGCAGCTCACAGCATATCTATATTCAAATTTTTATTTAGAAGAGTATTTGGAAATGGGCTTTTCACAATAGGCTGCACCCTTTTGAGCTTGAGGAGATCCCCAAAGAGGTGTTCCTTTGTCGTCTCTAATATTTAATGTGTTGCCATTTTTTGTTAGTTCAGTTGCAACCAAAATGAATCTTCCATTTGTACGTACCTTAGCACCCTTAACTTCAATGTTATCGTTTTCGTTTACGGAGAAGTTATTCTCTTCTAGGAACCAGATTGGGCCAAGATTTACAGCAACTTTTCCATTATTAGCCTTAGTAGAAAGAATGGCGATTAAATAGCAGTCGTTGTCTGGATATTTTACGCGGAAGACCTGTGCAACTTCCCCGCTAATATTTGTCATATCTGATGTGTTGAATTTAAAATCATAAAGTTTTGTAAAATCTCCACGGGTAAATCCATTTTTTGCATACGCTTCTTGTTCATCATCTTGTTCGAATACAATGAGTTCATTAGTCTTAGTGTTTTTGTTTTTCTCGATTGAATTATGATTATTATTGTTATTTGGTATGTTGCTACTTGTGGCGGCAGATGCAGAAGTGTTCAGTAGGAAAGCGCTCACTCCTAGGAATATGAACTTATAAAATCCTTTTGTTTGAAACATTTTGATTTCCTTTTTTGTTTATTGGTTTGTTTTATAATTTGATTTTAGTCTATATAAATAATTTTTTAAACGGAAATTTTTCTTGATGTTTTTATTGGAGAAAAATGTTGTTTGTAGGGATATATAAACGAATTTTTGCAAACACCAATAGATCAGATTTTAAAGGAATTTGAGGGAAGTGTCCTCATTGCGAAAGAGGGAAAGATTTTGCTGGATCTCGGGCAATATTTGGCATCAGCTCTTACTTTGCTTCAGTCAGGTTTCAAAAGAGAGCTTTGTGAAGTCTTCAATGCTTTTTAGCCCAAAGTGTTGTAAGAATTGTTTCGTGGTGCCGTATTGGATAGGGCGGCCGGGGGCTTCTTTGCGGCCTACAGGCTCTATCAGGCCTCTTTCCACTAAAGAAACCACTGTTCCAGAGCAGTCGACGCCACGGATTTGCTCCATTTCGCGCCGCGTGATCGGTTGGCGATAGGCGATGATTGCCAGAACCTCTGTAGCAGGGCGGGATAATTTTTCTCCTCTCCTATCTAGATGAAGCTGTTCGACATAGGGGTGCATCTCTTTTACTGTCTGTAGCAGGAAACCCTCTCCCACCTCGGTGATTTGAAAGGCGTGACCTTCATTTTTATATTCTTGAGACAGGTTTGCAATCATCTCTCTTAACTCGTTCGAACGGATAGGGTAATGTGTTTGAATCACCTCTTTGAGTTTGTGGAGTGGAAGTGGCTCGCTGCTAGCAAATAGAAGCGCTTCGATGATGCGCTTGATCTCTCGATCGCGGGTCGAGTGGGTCCGTTCAGTTGTTGTCTCGAAAGTTTCTTCTAGAAGGTTTAAGCTCATGTTAACCTGAGTTTTTGTGGTTTTCTCCCTCATATTCAGGGAGTTTACTCGCATTCAGTGCTTTTTGCCCTCGTAAAGGGCCTTTGGCCATTCACTTCGGTCTAAAAACCCAAGATTTGCATCGTAAACCCCTCTGACTCTGAGGAAAACAACACAAAACTCAGGTTATTATGACGCAATAATATACAATAAATTGTTTTCTCTTACAATCTTAAGCTCTTGAAGTTTCATAAGCTCTAAAAGGGCTAAAAAAGAGACGATCAACTCTCCTCGGCACTTTTCTTCAGAGAATATTTCTTCAAAAGCGATCCTTTGGCGTGTTTTTAACGTCTCTTGAAACCAATGAATTTTTGGGGCGACATGCCACTCTTCATCCTGAATGAATCCAGGTTTCTTCTCTGCCCGCTGGATCACATCTTTTAAAATGGCTTTTAGATCTTCAAGCTCCACCTCTTCCAATCCGGGGCCAAGGTCTTTGCGAAAAGGTGGGGCCGCACGTGGAAAGTAGACTTTTTGTTCCTCTTCACGGGAAGAGAGCTTTTGTGCTGCATCGCGAAAACGGCAGTATTCAATTAATTTTTCGATCATTTCAATGCGGGGATCCTCGATTGCTTCATCTGTAAGAGCTTCTTCCCCTGGAAGAAGTTTTTGACTTTTGATCAAAAGAAGGGTGGCCGCTAGTCCCATTAACTCAGCATTTGTCTCAACAGCTGACTGTTCTAGGGTTTGAATTAATTGCTTTGTGAGTTCCTGAATCGCGACATCGCATACATCTACCTCTTCTTTCTGAATAAGATAGAGCAGTAGTTCCAAGGACCCTTCAAAGTTGTCCAATGCGAATGAGGGAGAATTACTAAAATTAAACACTAAAGTTATTTCTAAATTTTCCGATAAGTAAACGAGCTGCTTTCACATCCAATAAAATAAATGAAATAACGGGAAAATGCAATGAAACAAAGCATTATCGTCCTTTTTTTACTCTGTTCTACCCTCTTTTCCCGTGAAACACTTCTAAAGCCCCAAGATATTCAGCCTGTAATGGCTCAATTTTTTGAGCTGCATATCGATCAAAATGAGATGACAGCAGATGTTCTCGCGCGCTCTTTAAAAGTTTATTTGAATCAGTTTGATTCGAGCCACTCATATCTTCTTCAGGAAGAAGCAACTCCCTATCTTCATCCTACTAGCCGTCTATTAAAGACAATGGAAAAAGAGTATCAGAAACATCGCTATACCACCTATTTCAACTTAAATAAGACCATTCAAGGGAGCATTATGCGCGCAAGAGGGTGGCGTACCGAGTGGGAGAAAAATCCTCAAAAGCTTATTGCGGAAGCTGCTGAGATAAATATAACCTCTGCTTCTAACAAAGATTACGCAGCGAATCGAAAGAGCTTGGAAGAGCGGCATTATGACCGTTTTTTGAGTTTTTTAGCCTTTCAAATGGAGGAGCTTGGACCATCTGCTTACCAGGGAAAAGAGGATAAGCTTGTAGCCCTCTGTGAAAAACAGCTCCGCCTCGTTGAGAATGAATATCTTGGCGTTAATGACCATAACCAACAACTAAAACCTGAGGAACAGGAACACAGAGTCGTTTTGCGCACATTAAAGGCATTAGCCCACAGTTTAGACGCTCATACAGCATACTATAGCCCTGATGAGGCCTATGCGATGAAAATACAGCTCGAAAAGGGTATGTGCGGAATCGGCGTAGTGATGCGCGAAGGGATCGATGGCATCACGATCCATGAAGTGCTCAAAGGCGGTCCAGCTGACAATAGCGGGCAGATTCAAGCGGGCGATACAATTGTGGAAGTAGATGGTAAATCAGTAGACGGGTTTTCGTTTCATTCAGTCATGGAGATGATGCGCGGAAAAGAGGGGACCAAAACCCGTCTTGGTATTGTGCGTGATGGTAAAGAGTTGAAAGTCGAGCTCGTACGTCGCAAGATTACTCTCGATGACAAAAGGGTAGACGTCGAAGCAGAACCCTACGGCGATGGTGTCATAGGCAAGATCACATTGCACTCTTTTTATGAAGGGGAAAACGGTCTCAGTAGTGAAAAGGACATCAAAGCGGCTATCGATGAGCTGCGCGCGCAAGGGCCTCTTTATGGGCTTGTTCTAGATATGAGAAATAATGGGGGAGGCTTCCTAACACAAGCGGTGAAAGTGAGCGGTCTTTTCGTTTCCAGTGGGGTTGTGGTGATTTCCAAGTATTCCGATGGGTCGATCAAATATTACCGCACTGTAGACGGAGAACGTTACTATGACGGCCCGCTTGTCGTGTTGATCAATAGAGGATCGGCTTCTGCAACGGAAATAGTAGCGCAAACTTTAAAAGATTACGGAGTTGCTGTTGTTGTCGGCGATGAACAGACATACGGAAAGGGAACGATACAGCATCAGACAGTGACTAATGGCCGAACCGACTCCTTTTTCAAAGTGACTGTCGGCCGGTATTACACAGTCTCCGGAAAATCAACTCAAATCGAAGGCGTTAAGTCTGATATCGTTGTGCCTACGGCTTTTCAATTTGAAGAAATGGGTGAGGGGTATTTGGATTTTCCTCTTCCTCCCGATGCAGTTCCAGCAGCTTTTGATGACACACTATCCGATATCGATCCATTCGCACGAAGATGGTTTCAAAAATACTACACACCCAACTTGCAGCAAGTTGAGTATAAGTGGGGAGAAATGATTCCTCAACTCTCGCTCAATAGCCAGAAAAGGTTAGAGAACAACAAGAATTTTCAGCTGTTCCTTCAGAAAATCAAAGAGGAAATCAAACCCGACGAGGTGATTGAATACGGGTCAAATGACTTGCAAATGGATGAGTCTGTCAATATTGTGAAAGATATGATTTTTTTATCTGATCAACAGGGATAATGAGCTCATTTCGCCGGATATTTCCGGTCTATCTGATCGTTTTTTTCGGATATGTAGGTTATAGCCTATTCATCACAGTTTTTCCTCCGATGCTGCTTCATCAAGCAGAAGTGCTTCTTTATCCCCACGCTTCTGAAAAGGTAAAGATATTATCGCTTGGGATCCTTCTAGCCTTGTATCCATTTGGCCAGTTTATTAGCTCTCCTATTTTAGGAGCCCTTTCAGATCGTTTTGGGAGGCGCCCGATTTTGATTTACTCACTTGTGCTTACAACGCTTGTTTATATTATGATTGCGATCGGTATTTGGTTCAGGAACTACTTCATTGTAGCGACAGCCCTTTTGATTGCCGGCCTTTCGGAGGGGAATACCGCGCTATCGCAAAGTGTAATTGCCGATGTGGCTACCGAAGAGGAGCAGACTCGCTTTTTCGGCTATGTCTATTTTAGTGCTGCAGCAGCCTTTATTTTGGGGCCTTTAATAGGAGGGAGGTTAACAGATTCTCAGATGGTCTCTTGGTTTTCCTATGAAACGCCCTTCCTTCTCATTGCGTGTTTGCTTTTTGCAACCCTCCTTTTGGTGTTAATTGGTTTTCGTGAGACGCATCCGATCCATCATCGCGAAAAAATCTCTTACTTTGAAGCCTTTACTAATTTGAAAAATATTTTCAAAATGCCCCATGTGCGTCCCTATTATTTGGTCAATTTTTTGATCTTTCTTGGTATTTATGGTTTTTTTCAGGGGTTTCCAATTCACATTGTCACACGCTTTCATCTCACAGCCTCAATGCTCGGTTATTTCATCGCATGGGCTTCTGTTCCCTTTCTTGTGATCAACTTACTGCTAACAGGCCCCTTATCTAAAAAAATGACTCCTAGTCAGATCATTATTATATCTGCGTTTTGGATCGGAATATTTTTAGAAGTAGGGCTTTTTTTGGACAAAGAATGGACTCTTTGGGGGACTCTATTTTTAATAGGATGTGGAATTGCGCTCTGCCTTCCGGCTACCTCAACCATGCTCGCTCGCCTAGTCAGCAGAGCAGAGAGGGGGAGGGTGTTAGGAAATAATTTATCTCTTCAATTTTTTTCCGAAGCTTTTGTCGGTCTGTTAATAGGCTTGCTCGCCTCATTTTTCCTAAAATTCACGATCATCTTTTTCGGCATCATCACAATATTGGGTGGTGTGATTCTTCTCGTCCTAAAATTGAGAAAACCTCTTGCTTAAAAGCATAGATTGAACTATGTTGATTAGCTTCTTCGGCCAGATAGCTCAGTCGGTAGAGCAGAGGACTGAAAATCCTTGTGTCGCCAGTTCGATTCTGGCTCTGGCCAAAATTTTGGGTGAAGAGCGGCGCATTTTGTCCCTTCTCTCCTCGGCCGTGCTACTCGCACTGCCCTCGTCGAGAATGAACAAACTGCTTGCTCTTCCCACCAAAATTTCTTTCAGGTAAAAACACTCCTTTAGAGCTTTTCTTCCTAGCAAAATTTCTTTCAGATAAAAAACACCCCTTTAAAGCTTTTCTTCCTAGCAAAATTTCTTTCAGGTAAAAAACACCCCTTTAAAGCTTTTCTTCCTAGCAAAATTTCTTTCAGATAAAAAGCACCCCTTTAAAGCTTTTCTTCCTAGCAAAATTTCTTTCAGATAAAAAGCACCCCTTTAAAGCTTTTCTTCCTAGCAAAATTTCTTTCAGATAAAAAGCACCCCTTTAAAGCTTTTCTTCCTAGCAAAATTTCTTTCAGATAAAAAACACCCCTTTAAAGCTTTTCTTCCTAGCAAAACTTCTTTCAGGTAAAAAACACCTCTTCAGAGCTTTTCTTCCTAGCAAAATTTCTTTCAGATAAAAAACACCCCTTTAAAGCTTTTCTTCCTAGCAAAATTTCTTTCAGATAAAAAACACCCCTTTAAAGCTTTTCTTCCTAGCAAAACTTCTTTCAGGTAAAAAACACCTCTTCAGAGCTTTTCTTCCTAGCAAAATTTCTTTCAGATAAAAAACACCCCTTTAGAGCCTTAACAAAAATAACCTTCCCTGCATGTGAAATGCGCGATCTCTTCACTCGAATAAATATTTGACTGCTGACCTCAATTGATTTATCGTTTCTTCATGAGCTTGATTGATTTAAAAAGCAGTCTGAGTAAAGGTGTCCAAGATGAAATCGATGCAATTCATGGCTCAAGAGATAGTATCTTACAAAAATTAGAAGGGGTTTATGCCCCTCGAGATTATCATCGCTCCTTTACAGATAGCGTTTATGGAAAAGAATATATATTTCGCATTTCGAACTATGCTGCAGCGAAGAAATTGAAGATCCTAGATATCGGGTTTGGCTGTGGGGAAAGTACCCTTTATTTAGCAGAACAGGGGCATGAAGTTCATGGCCTCGAACCTTCCTCTCTTCATTGTTCTGTACTAAAAACGGTGTCTGAAAAATTTGGAATTCCCATCACAATTTATCAGGGGGTAGCAGAAGATATCAACCATCTGCCCGAGTCGGACTTTGACGTATGCATTTTCAACTCTAGCTTACATCATTGCGATGACCCTGTAGCAGCTTTGCAAAGATGTAGGGAAAAGCTTTCTCATAAAGGTAAAGTCTTTGCCATAAATGAACCGTTGCTAAAATTTTATCGCTCCAAAAAATGGTTCTACCGGAAATTGGAAAATGATCCTGTATCATTAGGGCATTACGGCGGCAACGAACATATTTATTATTTCAAAGAATACCTTAAGTTATTTCTGGATGCAGGCTTTTCTGATGTAGTTGGACATCATCACATTCGAAATCTTTTTCCAAGGGAAACAATTCGATTTGATTTAGATAGAAAAATAGGCGAAAATTACATTTATTCAGATTTGAGAATCCTGGTTAAGTATTTAGTTTTAACTGTGTTGAAACCATTCTTCCAAAAAGAAAAAGGGATGGTTTCAAGTTTGCTTAAGCGTTTCTCATTAGTCCCTATCACGTTCGAAACAATGTAGGGGAATCTCCTCGGTTTCTATGATCACGCTTCAGATAAGTCAAGGTTCTCAAGAGTTAGGATCCCATATGTTTCTGCGTTCAAAATAGCCTTATAAGGCGCATCTTTGCTTTCTACGATGTCATATAAGGGAGAGATTTGAGAGATGGCTCGCGCACTTTTTTTCAGTCCTAAAAGTAAAATAGGGGTCTTCCCTGCAGTGCTTCTTGCTCTGTCGAGTAAGCCTAAGCCTGCTTCTATGCGACATGCGTTGCTTAAAATGTAGGGTGAGTTATTTGACATCTCTTTTGCCCGCTCAAGCCGTTGTAAACCTCTTTCCACTCTACCTAGTTCTAATTCAACTTTAGCAATGTTGAGTAGGTCGATACACGTGTATCCGTCAGAAAAATTCCCAAGAGCTTCCTCTAACGATTCCTCTGCTTGTTCAATAAGTCCTCCCCTAGCTTGATAATAGGCACGTATTGCTGCATCATTCATTAGACCGAATAAACCGTTTGCCATCTTTGATAGCCTATGCTGGGCATGTGCTGCAGCTGTTACACCAATCTCACGCTCAATAGTGGAGTAAGATTCGTTAGTAAGATGTTGGCTTATGATGTTTCGTGCTTTCTTGTGCTCTCTAATTTTATTTAAAACCTGCAGGAAAGGTTGATAGAAGAGGTTTGCACATAAAGGATTATTTGTTTGTGATCTAGCTAGCTGAAGGATCTCACTGTCTATATCATTTGTTTGAGCTAGTTGTCCCATTGATAAAAGGATTTCACAGAGATTCGATGCTTTATGAGAAGGGCGTAGGTTGTGGTCACGGGCACATGCTATTGCACTCGCAAATGTCATGTTCGAGATAAAATCTAGTCCTAATTTATATTCAGTATATGCTATTTGATTGAGTACTGTAGATTTCTTTTGTCCGGAGATATTCTTAGCTAATGCTTTGCTTTCCAGCAAAGTTCTTTGGGCAAGGGATAAATTTCCTTGTTTAACTCCAATTTTAGCCAGTTTGCTAAGAGCTTCAGCCTTGTCGTCACGATCATCAATCTCTTGGACCATTTGATAAGCTAAGTCATATTCTCCGATCTTTGCATACTGAGCGGCGATCGTTTTTTTCGGTATTTGTCCTGGGGTTTTTCTAATCTGACTTAAAAGGGCCCTGTCAAAATGCCTTCGTATCTTGATGTCCGTCAATTTTGGGTTTTTAGGTTGTTTGCGTACCCTGAAAATGAGTGTTGGAGGTGTATTCTGGGGCGCATACTGGCAGGCTATTCTTCCGAGTAGATCATCGAATTGCCGACATACAGCTCCTAAGCTAGGGTCTGGTTGTGTAATAAAAGAAAAGATATGTTCAAGTACATGTTGTGGAAGATCAGTTATCTTTGTAGTAGGTATAGACATCTTTGTATTCGCTTTTTCGTTAATTCAATTTTTAGAAAAAAAGGCCTTTCTCTTGTGTCTGGAGGCTTTTTTTTATCAATTCACCAATTTCGTTTGCGTGGAAAGGTTTTATCAGAAATGCGATTATAAATCTCTTACAAAGGTGTTTTGCGCCTTAAATAAAATAGGGAAAGGGTCGTTTTCTTCCCTTAATTTCAGCTAAAAATGCATGGATAAATCTCCCCGGAAGGGAGCAGCTTTTTGTCTATCTGGTATATTTTAGATTCTGGCTGCTTGAGTTAGGAACCGAGCTCTTGAGCGCGTTCAAAAGCGGCGAGAAAGGTGTCCATGATTCCTCCTCTTATGCCATTTGCTTCAAATGCGTGTAGACCTGCAATTGTCGTGCCCGCCGGGGAGGCGACACGCCATCTCAACTCTGCAGGGAGTTCGTTGGATTCGTAGAGTGTCGTAAGGGAGCCGCCAAGCATGTGTTTCACAAGCTCATACCCCTCGTCTGCTGAAAAGCCCATCGCGATCGCAGCATCGACCATCGCTTCTACAATCGCAAAAACAAAAGCAGGGCCAGACCCGCTTAAAGCTGTCACAGCATTTAAATGTTTTTCAGGGAACCACCGTACGAGTCCAAGCGGTGCAAAGGTTTTTTCAATCTCATCTTTTAAATACAGAAGGTCTGAATCTTCTGCAAGTGCGACAATACCATCGCCATAGCGAACCGCCAAATTGGGCATCATCCGCAAAACAGTATTGTCGGGGAATACCGCTTTGAGCTGTTCGATCGTCACTCCTGTGAGAATACTGATGATGAGTTTCCCTTCAAAGCCTTCTAAATCCTTTGCAATGCTCTCTAAGTCTTGAGGTTTGACAGCGATCAACAGAAAATCTTCCCTTGAAGTGCCTTCTAAAGGTGAGTGGCACACATGCGCTGAAATGGCTCTGGCAAGCCCGATTGCCCGATCGCTGTGTTTATCATAAAGGGAGATCTCCTGCCCATTTTCCGCTAGTGTTTGGGCAATAGCACTTCCCATCGCCCCGCATCCAATCACTCGAATTCCCATCTCTTACTTCCTTATTTGATAGTCGCCTTGAACAATCCATTTATATGTGGTGAGCTCTTTTAAGCCCATAGGCCCGCGTGCATGCAGCTTTTGGGTGCTCACTGCAACCTCCGCCCCTAAACCAAACTCACCGCCATCTGTAAAGCGGGTTGAGGCGTTCACATACACGGCTGCAGAATCCACAGCATCGATAAAGGCCTTAGCATTCGCATCATTGGTGGTCAAAATTCCATCGCTATGCCCTGTGCTATAAGTCTGAATGTGTGCAATCGCTTCATCGAGCGAGTCGACAACTTTGATCCCAAGAACTAAGCTCATCCACTCTGTTTGCCAATCGGCATCCTCTGCTTTTTGTCCCGAAGGAACGATCTTTAATGCTTTGGGGTCGAGACGAAAGTTCACACCCTTCTGTCCCAGCCGTTTCATGACTTCTGGGATAAATTGCTCGGCAACATCACGATGCACTAAAAGAGTGTCAAGTGCGTTGCATACAGAAGGGCGTTGTGTTTTCGCATTGTCAATAACATCGAGAGAGCGTTTTAAATCGGCACTTGTATCGACAAAGAGATGACAGATCCCCATCCCCCCTGTAATGACGGGTATTAAGCTCTCTTCGCGGCAAAAACGGTGCAGCGCTTCACCTCCGCGAGGGATAATCATATCGATATAGCGGTCGAGCTTTAAAAGCTCTTTGACTTGCTCGCGATCAGGACTTTCGATAAACCCAATCGCTTGCTTAGGGAGTGTTGAAGCTTCTAAGCCGGCATGGATGGCTTTTATTAGTGCTGTATTTGTATTTAGCGTCTCTTTCCCGCCGCGTAAAATAGCGCAGTTGCCTGTTTTCAAAGCAAGGCTTGCGATATCAACTGTCACATTGGGACGGGCTTCATAGATCACTCCCAGTACTCCAATCGGCACCCGTTTCTTTTGGAGCAGGAGCTGGTTTGGAAGAGAGTGCATTTCGATGGTTTCGCCAACAGGATCGGGAAGGGCAGCAACAGAGCGAACATCGGCGATAATTCCCTCAAGACGTCCTTGCAATGAGAGACGGTCAAGAAGGGCATCTGATAGGTTATTCTTTTTCCCAGCCTGTAAATCAGTTTCGTTTGCAGCTAAAATGGCCTCTTTATCCTTCTCAAGCTGCTGGGCGATAAGTTCAAGGGCTTGGTTTTTCTCTTCGGTAGTGGCAAGGCGGAGGCGATTTGCAGCTCGTTTGGCGTCTTCAGCTAGTTTTAAAAGTGTACTCATGCTGAGAAAAATGTTCCTATTTTTTTGCCTGCTGCGATATCCAGGATCACATTTGGTGTTTTAGAGGAGGCGATAATTGTTGCGGTCCCTTTTTCAGTTGCATATTTTGCTGCACCGAGTTTGGTGATCATGCCTCCAGACCCAAGACCATTTGGATGCGCTTTTTGCGCATAGGCAGCGATCGTATCATCGATTTCATGAATCGCTTCAATGAGCTTAGCTTCGGGATCGTGGCGGGGATCAGCTGTAAAAAATCCCTCTTGATCCGTGAGAATAATGAGCAGATCAGCCTTGATTAAGCCTGAGACCATCGCGGATAAAATATCGTTATCCCCAAAACAGATCTCTTCGGTCGCAATGGTATCATTTTCATTCACAACCGGAATGACATTATGAGATAATAGCGCTTTGAGCGTATCTGTCGCATGGCGGACACTTAAGTCATTTTCAAAATCGCTCCGAGTCAACAAGATTTGTCCAATGACCACCTTGTAAATGGAGAAAAGCTCTGACCATGTGTGCATCAGACGAACCTGGCCAATTGAGGCAAGCATCTGCTTGGTTGGGATCGATTGCCCATTCTTTTTTGTAACGGAATAGTCTTCTTTAGCAGCGGCTATTGCGCCAGAAGAGACTAATACAACTTCGTGCCCATCTTGGTGAAGATGGCAGATCTGTCGCACAAATTCTACCATATGGGGGCGGGAGAGTTGCAGCGTTCCGTTAGTTAAGGAGCTCGAACCGAGTTTGATAACGATTTTCTTTTTCATTTAATAAAATGTTATCCAATTTAGGCATCTAAAAGCAATCAGAGAGTTATTCAATACCTATCCCACAATAAAATTTCTTTGACTAAGACTGCCAAAAATAGAGAACGTATCATGTGATTGCTGAAAATTTTCAAAATGTTTGGGTAGAGCAAGAGTTTTAAAGACTTTGCCGGTCGAGTATTTCTTTGAATAGGCCTGTTTGTGATGCTAATTCTTCATAAGATCCATTCTGGACAATCTCTCCTTGCTGCATCACATAGATTCGGTCGGCGTTTTTTATAGTGCTCAGACGGTGTGCAATCACGATACGCGTCACATCTAGTTGGTCAATACTTTTGATTACCTTTTCTTGGTTTCGATTATCAAGAGCACTTGTGGCTTCGTCTAATAAAAGAATTTTGGGTTTGGGAAGAATTGCCCTGGCGATTAGAAGACGCTGTCTCTGACCTCCCGATAGTGTTGTCCCTCCCATGGGGAGGTAGGTATGCAACCCCATCGGGAAGGATGCGACATCTTCTACAAACCCCGATATCTCAAGAGCTCTTTCAATATCTTCTGGCTTATAGGTTCCGCCGCAGACAAGGTTGTTATATATGGAGCCAGAAATGATGCCCTCTTCCTGCAAGACAACGCCGAGTTGTTTTCGGAAATCTTGCAGAGTAAACGAGGCGAGATCTTTGCCATCATAAAAGATGGCTCCTGAATTCGGTCTTTCAAAGCCGAGCAAGAGGCGGATAAGAGTCGATTTTCCGCACCCAGAAGGGCCGACAATGCCAATGAGCTCCTTTGGATTTGCCTTCAAAACAATCCTTTTTAAAAGAGGTGTCTCACTATCTTCGTACTTAAAAGAGACCTCATCGATATGAATTTCTCCTTTTAATGTGCCGGGATGGTGCGCTTTCACTTGCTCTTCTAATGGTTCTTTTATGATCACCTTACATCGGTTCCATAAGGGGATAACAGGGGTCATTTCCAAAACCGTATTACTCAAATCGGTCATAGCGATATAAAACGTGATAAAAGCGGTATTAAATGCGAGATAAGCGCCTAGTGAATATTTTTCACCACTCCACATAACATGGCTGAAAATGGCTAAGTACATGATAAATGGGAGGATATAATTCATTGTTGTGATCAAGCTTCGGATATTCTGTGCGTGCAAATCGACCTTTTTAAATTGCGCAAATAGATGCGACCACTTTGAAAAAGCATTCTTTTCAGCCCCTGCCGTGCGCAATTTCCCGACTGAGGAGATAATCTGAACGATAAAGGCATTGGTATCAGCATCTATGGCATAATAAGCTTGTTGTAATTTACCGTAGAAATAGGCGCAAATTAGTGTGATGAAAAAACTTAAGACAATAAAGCCGATAGCAATGAATGTGAGGGTGGGGGCGTAGAAAAACATTGCAATGAGGTAAAAGATCGAAAACAGACCCGAGAACAAGGCTCGGATAGTTTTGCCACTGATAAGTGAACGCATCCATTCAGTTGACATCACACGTAAAATCAAATTTCCTGTCGAGTAGCGCCGAAAAAAACTCACCGGAAGCTTTAGAAGGCGGTCCCATAAGGCAAGAGCAAGCTGCTCACTCGAACGTCCTTCTAATCGAGCGCCTAAAAGGGAACGAAAATAGAGAAAGGCCGAGGAGGCTAAGGCGGCGATGAAAAGAGAGATGGAAAGCTGCCAAAGTAGTGAATAGTTTGCGTCTGGAATCACGAGATTGATCAGTTTCTCGGTAGCATAAGGAGGAAAAAGGGCGAGAATAGCTGCAATGATCCCATAAAATACGAGTGGAAAAAATTCCTTTCGGTTGTGCTTTAGGAAAAAATGGATGATCTCCTTACCCGATTTAATTTCTTTAGGAAGTGAAGAATAAAAGTAATACCCAGTCAAACTAAGTTCTTTTGCATTTTCCTTTTTCACCCTATGGCGTGAATTTGTCTCAGGGTCGAACATATCGTAATAACCTGATCGCTTGGGAATCAAGGCGACGGGTTTTTTTTGAGGTCCGAAAAATCCGAGAAGAGCGCCGCTATCTTTTTTCCACCACTTGCCTTTTAAGCTAACCTGCCGATAGCGCACTTCAGAGGTTTCTGTGATTTTTGAAATGAGCTGTTCTATATCCTGGAGCTGCTGAATGTCCTGAGGCATGTGAAAGGGGGTTGTTAAAAAATCTCCGATGGCTTGGCATGCTTTAAAAAGCGTGCGAGCGCCACTGTCTGAGATTTTTTCTGCTTTTCGCATCGGATTGAGAACTGAGACGATATCCCGCAGCGATTCATCTACGAGTTCGTCTTCACGCTCTTTTCTCTGTTCGGCTTGAATTTTTTGCTCTTTTGAATCGAGTTCAACTCTTGCGTGAAGATAGTCGATAAGAAGTTGGTGATAGAGATATAGTCCCTTTTTCCAATCTTCAACGCTATCAGCCGCGTGCACTAAAGTTTGGCTTGAGCTTTTCAGCCAGGCATCATAGGTAAGAGGGAAGGGGCCTTTAGGAAGCCGGACGGAAGGATGTCCTAAAAAGTTCAACTCTCCTTTTTCAATTGTGATCCAGTTGATTTTCTTTTTTTCTTCGTGGGTAATGGCTCTTTTAAGCGAAAGGGTTTCACCGGCAGCCAAACGTGCCTTATCAGGCGCTATGAGAAAAAGGTTAGTCTCTGTACAAATCTCTTTCTTATGGAAGGTGGCAAGTTGATTGATCCAGGCATTCATATAGCTCCGGTCTTGATCTAGATAAGATTCAATCTCTTTGATCGACACTTTCCAGATCTGACTATCCTGTTCTGTAATCGCAAAAATCTCGTAGTTTTCATTATCCTTAGGGAATGCAAAAAGAGGGGAGGGCGATGTGATAGTGGTGATGAGAGTTCTTTTACCTTCCTTTCCTTTGATAGCGAAGAGATTAACAGACCCCTTACTCAAAAACCAGAGAGCGCCTTTTTCATGTAAGGAGAGCTTATGATTACTTGAGAATTCGTGTTTCTCCCCTTTTACAAAAATCTGTTTTTCAATCTCAGACATTTTCACTCTCAATGAGTTCTCTGTATAGCCCTTCTTGTTTTTTCAGCTCTTCATGTGACCCGCGCTGCACCTCTTTTCCTTTCTCTAGCACGAGTATTTCATCACAATCTTGAATGGTGCTAAGCCGATGGGCAATCATTAAGGCCGAACACCCTCGGCGTCTGATTTTATCTGAGATCTCTTTTTCGGTTTCAGAGTCAAGGGCGCTCGTCGCTTCATCCATGATTAAAATCGAAGGAGAATAGAGAAGTGCCCGCGCGATTTCGAGCCTCTGCTTTTGTCCGCCGCTCAAATTCTTCCCCCCTTCAGCAATCAAGTTCTCATATCCATGTTCACGCTGCATGATTTCATCGTGGATCGCGCTATCTTCCGTAGCTTGAATGATGCTCTCTTCTTTCACAGCATCGTTCCATAGAGTGAGGTTTTCGCGAATTGTTCCTGAGAAGAGCGAAATATCTTGGTCGACATGGCCAATAGAGTGATAGTAAACCTCTGGAGGGATTTCTTTTAGCGGCTTCCCATCATAAAGAATTTCTCCTTCCCAAGGAGAAAACAGCCCGGCAGCAAGTTTGGCTAGCGTCGATTTGCCACACCCGCTTGGTCCTACAAGCGCAAGTCTCTGGCCCGGCTTGATCGAAAAGCTAAGTTTTTCGATCAGAGGCGGAGCAAGAGAACTATAGCCAAAAGTCACATTTTTAAATTCAAGTTGTCCTTCGAGTTTGATCGATTCGGTGGTAGAAGTGAGCGAAGCGCGTTCTTCATAGATGGGATCGATTTTATACTTTAAAACATCATTGATTCGCCCGATATTCGCTTTAATGTTTTGCATTGTTTGTCCGAAGTTCAAAAAGCGAGCGATAGGCGTTAGAAAGCCTGTCATAAGGGTTTGCAAGGCAATGAGCATCCCAAAGGTCAGTTTGCCTTCCATTACGCGGATAGAACCTAGGGTCAATAGCCCCGCCATTGCGAGCGCTTGCATCAAAGGGGGAACTGTCCCCAGAATCACATCTTTTTTGCCTATTTCCTGTTGTGCATTGATGCTTTTTGTATACAATCCCGCATAGCGTGAAAATGCATCATTCTCTAATCCGGTTGCTTTGATTGTTTCCATGCGCTGCAGCAGTCCGATAGCGTTGCCAACCCACTTGCCGACTTCCTGTTGTTTGCGGGCATAGGCATCGATGCGGGCGCGTTGAATCCAAAGAAACACTCCGATATTGGCCAGGGCGGCCGCAAACCCGGTCAGACCGATCAAAACATCATATTGGAGCATGACAATGCCATAAAAAATGACCAATAGAAAAGCGATGCTGGTAGAGGCCAAAGGGCCTGTCATCATCATTGCGATTTGATTGTTTAAGTTTGCCCGGTATCCGATTTCCCCTGGAAAGCGTTGCGAATAAAAAGAGACGGGGAGGCGGAGGATATGCCATAGAAAGTGACTTGAAAATTCGATGGACAAACGACCATTTAGTCTATTCAGAAAATAATTCTGAAGCCAAGTCAGAAGCGCTCCCACAATGGCCACTAGTAGAATAGAGATAAAAAAAACTCCCTTCCAAGGAAATCCTTGTGTAAGGAGAATGCGGTCTACAAAGAGACGAGAGAATGCAGGAAGCGCCAAACCGGGAAGCAGAAGACAGATTCCGGCTAAAAAAAGATAAAACAGAGGGCGGTGTACTCTAGTTAGGCGTTGGACTAGCTCCTTTGTTAAAGAGAGCGGCTTCCCACCTTTCTCAAAAGCATCTGAGGGAGTAAAAGTAATTACAATACCGCTATATCCCTCTGTAAACTCCTCAAAAGTGATTGTTTGAGGGCCAAATGCCGGGTCATTGATGTAGACCTTGTTGTTTTTAAAGCCTTCGATAACAATGAAATGGTTGTACTCCCAGAGGGCAACTGCCGGCAACTCAAGAGTTTTGATTTGTTCAGCAGATTTCCGAAATCCTTTTGCCTCAAGCCCATAGGTTTTAGCAGCTTTTATCATATTGAGGGCGTTGCTTCCATCGCGTGAGACGCCGCAATCAAGCCGGAGCTTCTCGAGTGGTACAAAGCGTCCCCAATAGCCTAAAATAATCCCTAGGCATGCAGCTCCGCACTCTACAGCTTCCATTTGAATGACGGTGGGGGTTTTTTTTCTTTTCATCACCCGCCTCCAAGGGGGATGACATAAGTGATAGGTCTTTTCTCTGCGAGGGTTACTTTAACATCAGCTATCGACCCAAAGGGGATCTTGTAAGGAGGACCTTCTTTTGTCGTCCAGCGATAACCGGAGGGAGTGCTGGGATCGAGTGTCGGCTCAATAGAAACGATTACTGACAACGATTGGGTTGCTAAGTATTTGCGAAGGGATTCAGAGGGGATACTTTTTACGACATCGCTTTGTTGATTGACCACCAATGGGAGGACCTCTTTTACAACACCTTCCATTTTGCCATACAACTCTGTTCTCGTAGAATCAAAAGCGATATGCGCTGGCATTCCCGGCTTGATTTGATCACCTTTTTCCAAGGAAAAGAAGCTGTAGATGAGGTTTTTTTCGCTCGGTTTTTGAAACCAAAGAAGCGTTTGTCCAAAACTGACGACTTCACCGGGCAATACTTGTAATACAAGCACCTCTCCATCAGAAGGTGCGAGAAATTTTATTTCCTTTTCAGAGGTTTGCAAGTCTAGGAGAGGTGCGCCTTTTTTGATCTGGACACGCTCTTGTACATAAATATTTTTTACGACTCCTTCAGTATCACTTTGCATGTGTACGATTGAATATGGATTGAATAATATCCCTCTTCCAGAAGTTGTGACCGGGATGGATCCAAAAATTGACCAGAGCAGAATGCTTAAAGAGATCAAGAGAAGAACTAAAAGGGCGATCCAGCCAGGGAGTCGGATAACAACAAGGAGTCGGTCGAGCTGATCAGGAGAAGAGAGTTTCTCGATCGGTTTTTTTTCCATATTGTAATCGGTATCAAAAAAAGCCAATAAATGGCATTAAAAAAATATGTACATCTAGTTAGCCCCATTATAGGTGTCGTGAAGTATGCGAATGTTGAAAAACTGAAGTTTTACACCATCTTTTGGATGATTTTGTCTTAAGTTATTTTGTTAACCCGATTAAAAAAATTAAACAATTAAATTTTCCATTTCATTGATGTGGTCAGGAACAAATGCGCGTAAATTTTTTCGAAAGAGACGAAAAGCAATGCGTTCTTCTGATAGAGGAAGGCTTGCAATTGAAGGGGTTAAAATCGCGTTCGGGATATCTCTTAAAGGATAATGTTTAGCTGGAGGGTGATGCGTGTAGGCATCAATCAAGATTCCGCGGAATTTTCCAGATCGTGCAACTTCTGCAAGAGCCACTTCGTCGACATTCTCGCCCGAGCCGACCACGATAAAAATAGAATTAGTCTTCATCAGCCTAAACTCTTCCTTTCCAAATAAACACTCTTTTTCAATCATTTTGGGAAGGGCTAGCACAACAACATCAGCAGCAGGAAGAAGCGAGTGAAGATCTGAAACAGGAAATGACTTTTTACAGTAGGGGTTAAAGGAGCGATGCTCACGCATGCCCCACGTCTTCATGCCATGTATCTCGGCCAATCGAGCAATCTCAGTGCCCACGGCTCCTAACCCAACTTGTAGTAAAATTTTATTTTTCAATGTCCATACGGTATCCTTGAGCGGCCAGTTCCAAAATTCATCGGGGTCACTAGGAGCTTTTGGCCAATGAAAAAATTGTTTTGCAAATGCCAATATCCCTCCTATGACAAATTCTCCGATCTGATGCACATTTTGTCCTTTAGTGAGAGTGACCAAAATTTTTTTTCTATGAATTTCCCTTAAGCAGAGCCCCTCAGTATCTGCGGTCGTACAGTGGATCCAGCCGAGGCGAGGGGCTAAGTGCAGTTCCTCTTCACTGAGCTTATTTCCATATATAATTTTTACACGACTCCAAAGAGCAGGGTCTTCACACTCGGTAAGAATGTCGTATTGGGGAAATTCTTGGCTTAAAGAGGCCAATTCGTCGAAGGGAAGGGTCTCTTGAAAGAAAATTGAGGGCATGAGGCTAAAGTTCCTATTGACTATGAGCTTTCTGTAGGTTATATTAAGAGCCCTTATTATCAAATTAGGTTTTTGAAACAATGGCAGATTACGCAATTATCAAAACGGGAAGCAAACAGTATCGCGTCAAAGCGGGCGATGTGATCGATGTCGAACTGTTAGATGCCGAAAAGAGTGGTAAAGTAGAATTTACCGAAGTCCTTTTCTTTCATGATGGAAAAGAGGCAAAAGTGGGAGCGCCCACAGTTCAGAATGCAGTCGTGCGCGGCGAAGTTTTGGATCAAGTGCGCGGTCCAAAAGTAATTGCTTATAAGTATAAGAAGCGGAAGAGCTACCATCGAAAAGTAGGTCACCGTCAGAATTATACGCGTGTAAAAATAACGGAATTTGCGGTCTAGGAGAATAGAATGGCTCATAAGAAAGGTCAGGGATCCACACGTAACGGACGGGATTCCGAATCAAAGCGATTGGGAGTGAAAGTAGGCGCAGGACAATTTGTGAAAGCTGGCAGCATTTTGGTGCGTCAGCGAGGAACGAAATGGCATCCGGCTAAGAATGTGGGTAGAGGTTCAGATGATACTCTCTTTTCATTAGTCGATGGAATCGTTTCATTTCGCAAAGCCAAACGCACACTCGTCACTGTTCAACCTGTCTAGACTGAAAAATTCCCAACAATTTTGATTGGGTATGTTTACAGATCGTGTAGTATTAGAACTTTGTGCAGGTAAGGGAGGTAATGGTATTGTCGCATGGCGACGAGAAAAGTACATCCCTAAGGGTGGCCCTTACGGCGGTGATGGCGGTAAGGGTGGCTCTGTCATCCTTGAAGTCAATGATCAGCTTCCTTCTCTGGAGGCTTATCGCAACCGCTTCATCCTCCGTGCAGAAAACGGTCAGCAGGGAGGAACGAACAACCGTCGTGGAAAGAACGGGCGTGACTTAATCATTCAAATCCCGCGTGGGACACTTATAAAAGATGTAGAATCCGGGGAGATCATCCGTGATTTTACAGAGGATAAGGAGCGCCTTGTGATTTGCAAAGGGGGACATGGAGGTAAAGGGAATACTCACTTTAAAACATCTACCAATCGTGCACCTAACACGGCGACTCCGGGTCGGAAAGGACAAGCCCATAAGGTAGAGCTTGAGCTCAAGTTAATTGCAGATATCGGCCTTGTCGGCTTTCCAAATGCCGGCAAATCGACTTTTATCTCTAAAGCGACAGATGTTCCTGTCAAAGTTGCCCCCTATCCTTTTACGACACTTCGTCCTAATCTCGGTTATATCACAGGAAAAGATGCACAGCGTGTTTTAATAGCCGATATTCCTGGAATTATTGAAGGAGCACACAAGAACCGCGGCTTAGGTATAGAGTTTTTAAGGCATATTGAGCGCACCTCTCTTCTTTTATTTGTTCTAGACGCTTCAGGCTTTGAAGAGCGCGATCCTATTGCTGATTTTTCTGTATTACGTCAGGAAATCACAGCTTACAATTCTGAACTTGCCAACAAGCCCTTTGTAGTCGCTTTGAATAAAATTGACGTCGGGTTTGTAGGTGAAAAATTCCGCGAGGCCTATCCCGAAGTACCTGTTTTTGAGATGTCGGCATTGACGGGTCAGGGAGTTGGTGAAATTGTCGGCTTTTTGAAGCGTAAACTTATTGTATAGATCAAGCCTGAAAATAGAGCGATTGTCGCCCCTGCAGGCCAATCGAGGCGATAGGAGATCGCCATTCCCCCTATAGAAAAAAGGATATTAAGTATAACTGCGATCACCATCATCCGCGAAAGGCGGAAGGTGAAATTCCCTGCAATAGAAGCGGGAAGAGCGAGCATGCTTAAGACTAAAATAATTCCTACAATATGAATCAGCAGAACGACAGATAGAGCGATCAAAATCAGCAGAAGCAGGTAGAGGGGAGCGACCTTTACCCCTTGTAGTTCAGCTTGTTTCTCGTCGAAGCAGAGGGCCAAGAATTTCTTGTGAAAGGCGAGCACTGTTAGCAAAATGACAGCATCTAAAACTCCTAAAATAACAAGATCCCACGTGCTGACCCATAAGACATTTCCTAAAAGAAAATTCATCAGCTCTACATTAAAGCCTGGGATTTGTGCGACAAAAATCACCCCTGTAGCCATTCCAACTGACCAGATCATAGCGATAATGGCATCCTCCCGCTCACGATAGTAGAGGTGGACATAGCCGATGATGAGAGCCGAGATAATGGCTGCGACAAGAGCGCCATAAAGAGGGGAGAGCCAGGTCAATCCGTGCATACGTTGAAGCCAAAGAGCAAAGCCCAGACCGCTCAGCACAGAGTGAGCGATACTTCCGCTAATCGAGACGATACGTTTTACGACCACATAGGAGCCGATGATCCCGCTCGCAAACGAAGCCCCTATCGCTGCCAAGATAGCCATCTGAAGGACAGGAGTTTGCATGAATGCTTCAAAAAAATTCATAAACTCCCCTTTGGATGGTAAAGGCCGAGGGCAAAGTGTTCGCAGACCTTTTCTTTTGGCATTTGTGTCACTGTTTTTTGGACGCAATAGAGAGTATCTACCGACTCGACGGCTCTGTTTAGGTCGTGTGTAACCATCACAATAGTCATCTGCTTGCGTAGCTCATTTAGAAGAGCATAGATCTCATTTTCTGCGACGTGGTCTACGCTTGCAGTCGGTTCATCTAATAATAACAGAGAAGGATTCGAAGCTAGAGCGCGAGCGATTAAGACCCTTTGCTGCTGTCCTCCTGAGAGTGCAGCAAATGGATTTTTAAGAGTTTTTTTCATACCCACGCGATCTAAAACTTCTTTTACGATTTCATGGTCTTCAGGAGCGAAGCGCCAGCTACCTCCTTTCAAACGTCCGTGTAAAACAACTTCTTCAACTGAGATAGGGAAGTGTCGGTCGAACGAGAAATTTTGCGGCACCCATCCTAAGAATTTACGTGCTGCTTTAGGTTTTTCGCCAAAAATGCGGATCGTTCCGCGATCGGGCTTTAGAAATCCCATAAGGAGTTGAAGAAGCGTCGTTTTTCCCCCGCCGTTTGGACCAAAAATCGCGACAAATTCATTCTCTTCTACTTTAAAAGCGACATCTTCAAGCACCGAAGTCGCATCATAGGAGAAAAAGAGGTCGTCCACTTCTATAACGGTTGTCATTGGGCAAATGCCTCTGCAATATGCTTTAGGTTAGCGATGACATTTTCAGCATAGGGATCGAGAAAAATATATTTGGCGCCGAGTTCCTGAGCGATCCTTTTTCCCCCTCTCACTGAGTGTTGTTCTTGGAGGAACACTTTATCGATGTTGAGAGTGCGCGCCTCTAAAATGAGAGTGCTGAGATAGCGGGGAGTCGGTTCTTTCCCCTCCATTTCTATTGGGAGTTGTGTCAATCCATAATCGCGGCAAAGGTAGCCATAAGCAGGGTGGGAGACTAGGATTGTGCGCGGGGCATTGGCTAAAATAGCGTCTACTTCGGCATCCAGATTTTCCAGCTCATTTTCAAGGCGGGTCAAATTGTTTTGATAATAGTGGGCGTGGTCCGGATCATATTCACTTAAGACGTGCGCGATTTGCCGGGCTTGGGTTTTCAAGAGGCGTGGGCTGAGCCAGGTGTGTGGATCTGCACCGCCATGGCAGCTGCATCCTAAGAGTTCGATCCCTTCACGTTGGTCGACGATCACCATCTTAGAAAATATTTTAACTAGTTTATCCTCGAAGGTTTCGCCGAGTCTAAACCAGATAGCGCCTTTGCTGAGCGAGGTCATTTGTCTTGCGTTTGGTTCATACGAGTGGGAGCTTGCGCCTGCTGGGACGATGACATCAACTGAGACGAGATCGCCGCCGATTTCTTTTACAAGAAATTTTTGAGGAGCAATGCTAACTAGTACCTGTGTATTTCCCCAGGCAGAGCAAGAAAATAGAACTAAAACTAATAAAATACGGAGCATAACCCTATAATAATATTCCCCAAGTTCATTTGATGCGAGCTTTTTATGTTGTGCACAGCCATTCTCGCTAAAGATCTCAGGCTAGCCCTCATTTCTCACCAACCATTCGGCCGCTTTGCGCAGACTGTATCCCCATCTGTCTTCATAGCCATCCTCGGAAGGGTTAATTTAACCCTCCCTTCGGATGACTCTTCGACATCTGGAAATACAGTCTGCCCAAATCGGCTCGAGTATTGGTGAGAAACCCGGGCTAGTTGAGTAAATTTGAAATATCAACTACTGGGGGGTAGTAACGCTGGATCTTCGGATGGCTCCTTGAAGGTTTTAGCTTCCATAGTACACCCCAAGGGCTTGATAAACTATCAAAGATGAAGTTATTGTTTTTGGTTTCTATTTATTAGGATATAAGGTATTATATGCTTTAAGTTTTTTTAAAAAACAGGTTTATATATGGCGGCAGTTTCTTTTTCCTCTCTTGATTGCTTAGTACAATCCGTTCCTAAAAAAGACGCTCCGATTCGCGAAATCCCAAAATACATTTTTGAAAATTGTAATCAGGCAACCTGCAATAATTATCCCGATTCATTTTTTAAACTTTTTCGTGGGCGTGTTGGTGATATGGGACATTTTTCAGTTGCTCAAACAACTGATATGAAAATGGGGAAAGTAACAGAACAAAAAGCGGAAGAAATTGACTGGATTTATGGATTAAATCAAGTCGAAAAGGAATTGCTTCAAGCATCTAAGGTTGAGAGCGAGTTAAGTGTTGAGTCTATCATGCGCATCAATGGGTATTTTTCTCGAATTATTAGCGGGAAAGAAACGGGGAAGATGCGTGAAAAGGGTATTCATTGGCCATTTAGTGATGGAGATGAGAAAGATACAATCTTCATGCAGATCTGTACAAGCATTGTTCATTCTCGATATGGAGGGTCTATAGTCGAGAATCCAGAAAGTTTTAGAGGTAATAATTGCCCATTGAAACGGACCCGCGCGACAAATTTTTTTCGTGCTCTTCAGAACCACCCTCCCGTTCTTTTAAATTTCATCACAGGCAAACCTGCCTCAGAAGAAGAAGGAGAAGCTTTCAGAAAAATCACTCCTCAGGATATTGGACAGTGTTATGACAAAGCGCTTGTTCAGCAAGGAAAGAAACTGGGTGCAACATTGAATGCTATTCAACATCTGTTCTATAATTATCACTTTTTCCCCCCCCCTAAAGAGATTCCGAAAGAGTTAGAAGCCTCTATTGCTTATGTCCAGAATGATGCCAACCACCCAATTATGAAAGCATGCCGTATTTGGTATGACATTGTTCGCATCCATATTTCGCATGAGGCAAATAAAAGATCGGGAAAAGCAATCGGATCAGCCATTCTCCTTTCTTATGGTTATCTGCCTCCTAAAATTGGGAAAGAGCATTCTAGGGAATATGTCACTGTGATGCGAGAAGGATTTGCGAAGGGAGAAGAAGGGTTTGAAAATTTTGTCCGTTTTATTGTGGAGCGGATGAGAGAAACTTGGGAAACTGAGGGGGCAAGAGAGGAATAAATTTTATCCTCATGTGCTCTAAAACCCAGATATTTATGGCCGGGTTGTAAGGGCAAAGATCACATTTTTTTCAAAAGGATGTGATTTTTCCGTTGAATAAAGGATCATTTCAATTTTGCGCTTACACTTGCGAGCTTTTTATTGTGCCAAAAGCCGTTTTGAACTAACCTTTTTGGCCTCTGGAGGAGTGTCCGAGTGGCCGAAGGAGCACGCTTGGAAAGCGTGTGTGCGCTAACCCCGTACCGTGGGTTCGAATCCCACCTCCTCCGAAATAAAAAAGGAAGCTTTTGCTTCCTTTTTTTTATTTCAGTGGAGAAGCGGAAGCGTGCGAGCTTTCGCGTGGAGGGATTCGAAGGGTTGAGACGCGCGAGCGATAGCGAGACCGTAACCCCGGTGGAATCCCACCTCCTCCGAAATAAAAAAGGAAGCTTTTGCTTCCTTTTTTTTATTTCGGTGGAGAAGCGGAAGCGTGCGAGCTTTCGCGTGGAGGGATTCGAAGGGTTGAGACGCGCGAGCGATAGCGAGACCGTAACCCCGGTGGAATCCCACCTCCTCCGAAATAAAAAAGGAAGCTTTTGCTTCCTTTTTTTTATTTCGGTGGAGAAGCGGAAGCGTGCGAGCTTTCGCGTGGAGGGATTCGAAGGGTTGAGACGCGCGAGCGATAGCGAGACCGTAACCCCGGTGGAATCCCACCTCCTCCGTTTTAGCGGGATTTTTGAACAATTGCTCGTTGGCCTATTCGTCTGCCCTCCTCGCAATTGTTCAAATCGCCTTACTAAAAACCAAAAAAGAAATTTCATTTCTTTTTTTTCAAAATTGGTAGCCTCTTTGAAGAATTAAGAAAAGGGCTTCCTTCCACTCTTAAAAAATGCTATGCATAACAATTTGTTATAGTATAACGCAGAATATGCTTTCTTTAGTTACACATCGCCCGAGAAATGTCAACGCTGCTAGAGCTGCTGGCTTGCTCTACGGAGATTGGGGAACAAGCAAAGCATATGTAATAGGACTCGCCTTCGCAATCGCCGGCTACGCCTCCTTCTGGCTAATATTAGGGGTCTCACTTCTCTCCTTGCTTGTAAGTATATGTTATACATTTATTTGTAGATGCTTTCCCAATGGGGGAGGAGTCTATGCCAGCGTCCGTAGGCGCTCAGAAGCCACCTCTATTGTCGGGGCGCTCTTTCTTTTTGCCGACTACTTGGTAACAGCAGCTTTGAGTGCGCTTTCAGCCTTCTACTATTTTCAAGTCAGCGATCCGGTGTTATACGCCGGGATCTTTATCATAATCATCGGTCTTTTTAATTATTTCGGCCCGCGTCACACAGGCTCCGTTGCTTTGATTATCGGCCTGGCTGCCTTTGTTGTTTTTACCCTTTTAGCCCTCTCTTCGCTCCCATTTTTGGCAAAAGCTTGGCACAATATTCAACCTATCAAAGGATCACCACTCTCTGCTTGGGCACAATTTTGCAGCTTAATCGTTGCCATGTCGGGAATTGAAACGATTGCAAATTCAACAGGAGTAATGAAACTCAATAAAGGCGCCTCAAAGAAAAAGCCAGTCGTAACACAAACCGCGACTCCAGCGATCATATGGGTTATGCTGGAAGTCATCATCTTCACTTCTCTATTCGGATTTGCAGCAGCTGCCATTTCAGGATTTCAATTTTCCGAAGGTACGGTATCCATTCCCGGGTTTCCTGACGTTCGCGATTATATGCTCCGTTATTTAGGCATTATCTTTGGTACTTCAATCGCAGGTGCCACGATAGGGAATGTATTTGGATGGGTTATCAGTGTAGTGGTCGGCTTACTCTTACTCTCAGCAGTCAATACTGCTATGAGCGGTTTGATCTCGCTTCAATATTTGATGGCTTCTGATAATGAGCTGCCTTCTCAGTTTAAGAAAGTTAACTCGTTTGGTATTCCGTATCTGCCTTTGATCTTAACGGCTCTGATTCCTATGATCCTTGTTGTCTCATTAAAAAACGTTGCAGATCTTGCTGATTTATACGCGGTTGGTTTTGTTGGAGCGATTGCTATGAATTTAGCATCAACGGCAACAGACTTTACCCTTCCATTAAGAAGATGGGAACGGGTTTTTATGCTTTTTGTAGCGCTCGTGATGACAGCAATTGAAATCACCTTATTGATCGATAAGCCTAAAGCCCTTCTATTTGTGGTCATTATTATGATTGTGGGATTGAGTTTAAGGTGGATTACAAAAAGGGCAAAGAAAGAAGAGGTCATTCAGCTTCCCTCCGATAAGCTGTGGGATGAGCCTTTTAGAGAGGGAGCTATGCTCTGCGTTGTGACAGAATTAAGCAAGGCTTTAAAAACTGCTGTTGCACAATCAAATGAGTCAAATACCCCACTCAATATCCTCTTTGTGCATGAGCAGGAAATCATCTCTGAAAAGGATTTAGAGAAAAGAGGGGCTACAGACAAAAAAAGGGAGCGGGTGATCCAGTATGTTAGAGAGAATGCGAATCTTAATCTCGTTCGTTTTCATTATAGCGTAACAGATTCGCTTGTTGACATCGCGGTTGCATATGCCTTGCACCTCGATGTGCATCATATTATTATAGAAAAACCTAAAGAGAAGTGGCTCCAGACTTTAAGGGGAAAACCTCTACGACATTTATTGCAAATTTTGCCCTCTGGGATTCGATTGACAATATCTTAATTGTCGTACGAAGTGGCTCTGAAAAAAAACTCTTATAAAGAAGAAATCACAACATTCCACTGTTTGTCGATTCCGAGAATGCTGTTCGGAGGAACTTTAATTTCTGAAGCCAAGTTGTAAAAAAAATCCTTCTTTTTTTTAAAATAAATTAAAAAAAGGAAGAAAAATTTACATGTCCAAGATTAAAAGGTTCTTTTAAGCCCCCTCAAAACACAGCTTTTTCCTTTTTGGTCCCAGAGGAACTGGTAAATCCACCTGGGTAAAAATGCACTATAAAAAAACTCTATACATAGACCTTCTTCTCGCAGATGTACGGCGTCGTTTTGAAGCCTATCCAGAAGAATTCGCAAAAGCCGTCCATGCTCTAGACAATGGAAGCCGCGTGATCATCGATGAGATTCAAAAGGTGCCAGACCTTCTTTCAATTATTCACGCTTTGATTGAAGAGAAAAGAGAAATCCAATTTATCATGACAGGATCAAGCGCCCAAAAGTTAAGACGAGAGGGAGTCGATCTTCTTGCTGGAAGAGCCATTCGAAAGGAGATGCATCCATTTATGGCTTCTGAGATCGGAGACCAGTTTGATCTTTCCAAAGCTCTAAAATTTGGAATGCTTCCCCTCATTTGGGAAGAACTAGATCAAGCTGAAATTTTGGAATCATACGTGAATTTATATGTAATGGAGGAAGTGCAATTTGAGGGACTTGTGCGAAAAATTAGCCACTTTGCTAGATTTCTATCAACTATTGCCTTTTCTCATGGAGCAATATTAAATATGACGAATATTTCGAGGGAGTGCGAGGTTAAACGACATGAAACAGTCAGTTTTCTGGGAATCAAAAAGGTCTGAAACATTTCACTGAAGATTATCCCGAAAGTAAACCGATACTTCTCTATCGAGGAAAGTTCACAATAAAGGAATCAAATATTTTATGTATTCCCTGTGAGGAGTTTTTAAAACAGCTCGTGCCTAATAATCCCATTATCTGACATTGTTTCCATCTTTTCAAAAAGTAAAAAGACATTGAGCAATTTCTGTGTCGAATAGAAGAAGAGTGACCTATCTAGCCCGGATTTCTCACCAACCATTCGGCCGCTTTACGCATCTGTATCCCCATCTGTCTTCATAGCCATCCTCGGAAGGGTTAATTTAACCCTCCCTTCGGATGACTCTTCGACATCTGGAAATACAGTCTGCCCAAATCGGCTCGAGTGTTGGTGAGAAACCCGGGCTAGCCCCATTTCTCACCAACCATTCGGCCGCTTTACGCATCTGTATCCCCATCTGTCTTCATAGCCATCCTCGGAAGGGTTAATTTAACCCTCCCTTCGGATGACTCTTCGACATCTGGAAATACAGTCTGCCCAAATCGGCTCGAGTGTTGGTGAGAAACCCGGGCTAGCCCCCATTTCTCACCAGATCTCTGAACATATCGCTCACCTGTTGTCGCAGATTGTCTCCCAGCAGGGCAGGGATAGTGTTCATGCGACACGGACCTGCCCTGCTGGGAGACAAGATGTGGTGACAGGGTGTGCGAGTTGTCAGAGAGATGGTGAGAAATGGGGGCTAGAATGCCCACCAGAAAAAGAGATGTTTTCCGACTCCACTGTGATTGCCCAAGAATCATATGAAGAGGCTCTGAAAAAAACTCTTATAAAGAAGTGATCTCAACATTCCATTGTTTGTCGATAGTGAGAATACTGTTTGGAGGGACTTCACACCATTCATCGGATTGCGATAGCTGCTCGGAAGCAATCACCACACCATCATCTGTAACGGAGTAGTATAAGGAGAGAGTAGGATGGTTGTCGCTTGCATTGTAGCGAATAGCTGTCATCTCTTCACCATTTGTAATTGCCGCATTGATTCGGTAGTGGTGCTCAAGATTATGCGCATCTAATAGTGTGTCAATCTCCCGCATCCCCTTGACAAAGGCTTCTGCCATTTTCTGCGAGGTGGTAGGGGAGTCCTCTTTCTCTAAAATGTTGCAGAGTAAAAAGAAAAAATACTCGGAATCGGTTTGCCCCTTTATTTTTGAGAAGTACTCTTCCTCTAATAAATGGATGAGATCCTTCTTGATGCTCTTGAAATTGTCGATCGTGCCGTTGTGGGCAAAAAGAAAATTCTTATAAGAAAAGGGGTGGCAGTTGGCGGTGCTGACGCCTCCTACTGTCGAAGCTCGTACATGCCCGATAAAACAATCTGACAGGATCTTCGCTGCTATATTGGTCAGATTTTCGTCATTCCAAGCAGGCTGTATCGATTTGAATACACCCGGGATGAGGTCGACTTCGCGGTTATACCAACCGACTCCGTAACCATCTGCATTAAGCCTGGGATTGTCAGGTGCTACCCTGCTTTGGCAAATCAAAGAATTGGCTGCCTCGTCTAAAAGTGTCTTTAATAGGATCGGTTTTTTTCCGCGAAAGGCTATAAAGCGACACATTGACTTAATCCTTTAAGTACATAGTGATAAATCTCCTCAGCGATGCACTTTCCAACGACTTCCTCCATTCCTTGAAAGCCAGGCGCAGAGTTGGCTTCGCATATTTTATAACCCGACTGATCGAAAAGCAGGTCGACTCCTGCGACTTCCAGCCCCATTAGGCGTGCTGTTTCAACAGCGAGCCACTCGATTTCCTCCGTTATCGGAAAGGATTCAACCCTTCCTCCCATCGAATAATTCGCTTTAAAACTCGATTTCGATATTCTTTGCATGCATCCCACTACTTTGCCGCCAATCACAAAAACTCTTAAATCCTTACCGCAGCTTGTAGAGATATATTCTTGTAATATGATATTTGCTTCTTTGTTGTAACTATAAATCAGCTCCATCAAATCGAGAAAACGGTCTTTAGATTCACTCAAGTAGATCCCTTCTCCTCGTGTCCCAATGATGTTTTTGATCACGACCGGAAAACCGATCTCGCGCTCTACAACATCGATATCGACAGGGAATTTTACCATCATTGTTTTAGGAGTAGGGAGATTGCTGTGTGCTAAGATTTGATGGGTGTGCAGCTTGTCTTTTACCATCTCGATCGAAGATGAAGAGTTGCAGCAATAAACACCTAAACGCTCTAATTGACGCATTACGACGAGCCCAAAGTATGTGGTCTCGCTTCCCATGCGGGGAAGAACAAAATCGGGAAGAGGCTCGCTTTTTTCATCGATTAAGATACTGTGTTTGTCTTTCTTTGTGACAACAAGCTCAAATTGTTCAGGGCTGACAACCCGAATATCCAAGCCTTCTTTTCTTCCCGCCTCGAGAAGCCGTAAAACGCTATAATCATTTGCCGTTAAACAGTCTTCTCTACGGTTAAATAGTATGAGTCCTTTCATAGTTTTCTTTTGGTAATTAATGTATATTAATTATAAGGATAAAGTTCTAATTTCGTCATTAGAAATGTGAGGAGTAGGATTTTTTTAAATTTACAAGAGCTTCTTTACTTCTTCGACTAAGACATCTGTCAACTGTTTCCAATTGTTGTGGTTGATGTCGTTGACTAAACGGGTGTGCAGAGAATCGGCTAACTCCTTTCTTTCCTCAGGTGAGGTCTTAAGAAGCGCCCGCAATGTCTGCAAGTTGTAAGCAAAATCTCCATATTTCAGAAGATAAGGATGTTCATATGGGTAGCCGGTATCTCGTGAAACAACCGGAATAAAGCCACGGGCAGCCGCCTCTAAAATAGAAACGCATTGTGCCTCCCACATGCCGGGCTGGATGAAAAAATCGGCCTTTTCCGAGAGCTGTGTTACTGTTTGTTGATCGAGATTGTCGAGCTTTTTGCCTCCAAATCCATAAAGCGTAAGATTTCTTCCTAATTCTTTCACTAACGCACAAGAATCTTCAACACATTTCATATGAAAATTGTTGCCGATATAGAGAAAATCATTTGTGCGATACTCTGTTTTGGTGCGCGGAAACATCTTGAGATCGATTGGCTGATGCACAAACCGGACTGGATTGTTCTTACAGAAATCGTGCCAAAAGTTTGTTTTTGCCAAGACATATTTTTGGATATTGTACTCGCTTGTAATAAAAATCATCGATTTAGCATGTGAAAAGTCTTTTAGAGTGATCTCACGGCTGCCGCAGTTCGGTTTATCCACTCTTAAAGAATCTTCATGTCCTACCCAGGGTTGAAAGACGATAATGTTTTTAGTCCTTTCGCACGCCTTTCTATAGGTCTCGCCGGTATGCCCAATCACGATATCTTTAGATGTTATCTGACGGAATCTCCAAGGTTTTTCTCCCTGATGTCTAAGGAATTGGACAGGAACACCAGCCTCTTTTAGCCCTTGCTGAGACCAGTAGCTGATTTCGGTATTCGCTTTTAGTCCATTGCCAAAACGGTTATTGGCGTTATTGTGCGTATAAATGAAAAAAATACGCCTGTTTCTTAGAGGTAAAAAAAGAGACAAATCTCTGAATAATTTTTGGAAAAGAATCGTTCACCTCTTGTGATGCACGCGTGGCATTTTGATGCTTTCCCCGTTTTTTTGTAAACCCTTCTTAGAGGGCATCGGTTGAAGAGGCTTTCTCTGTACGTATTTTTTTGTAACGGGAAAGATAGATTGGAAGTCCGCTGAGCACAAAGAATGAGCTCAATAATAAGTGTACAAAGGAAACGGAACAAAGAGCCCATAAACAAAATGCAAGGGATAAAATGCTTAAAGACCAGAGCCAATAGTGCTTGCTTTGCTCTTTTCTCAGAAGGGCCATAAAGGAAATGATGCAGACAATGTAGACGCCTAAAAATGTGGTCACGGAAATATCGATAATCGTATTCAACTGGGTAACTAAGCTGTCACTTACTGTTAATATTAGAAAAGGGATAGAGCCGAAAAAGGCTGCCAGCATGCTGACGTATGGTGAGGAACGCTTATTTGTTTTTGCTAAAATTTGTGGGAATAATCCATCTTTAGCGGCTCCATAGGCAATCTGGCCGCTTGTCAGCACCCATGCATTGAGCGTTCCGAGGCAAGCGATGCTTGCTATTATACAGACAACAGCGTTACACCAGCTGCCAAACATGATGTGCGAGGCTGTCGCATAAGGAGCCGATTCGTTGGCAAGAGATTCAGGGGGGATCACTCCCATAATGCCTATGCTGTTGAGAACGTAAATAAAAGCCACCACTAAAGTGCCCAAAACAACTGCTCGTGGGATGATTTTCTTTGGGTTTTTGACAGCTCCTGAGGCAACAGTTACTGTCTCTAGGCCGATGAACCCCCAAAGGGTAATTAATGACGCTTTATTGATCGATCCAAGAACATGAGTGCCTTTCGCTGCTATTCCGTGGAAATGGTCGGGTTTAAAGAAAATAAGCCCTACGATCGGAATAACAAGTAAAGGTATGCACTTTAATATCGTTAAAATAAATTCGACAGATCCGGCAAAAGCTACTCCTCGCAAATTGATCAAAGTGACAATGAATAGAAGTAAAATTTCTAAAAATAGATTTATTGTTGGAGATGTAATACCCAATAAGGGAGATAGATAACCGATCGTAGCGATGATGACAGCTATGCTGCTGATCCATGAAACAAGCCAGTAAGTCCAGCCTACAAAGAAAGCAGCGCTCTTTCCAAAAGCCGATTCAACATAGGCATGCGGGCCGCCTGACTTTGTGACACGCATGCACAGTTGAGCAAAGACTAATGCAAGCAATATGGCTCCGGATCCTGAGATAAGCCAGCCAAATAAACTGATCGGTCCAATGAGAGCAAGGCTTGCAGGAAGCATAAAAACACCGGAGCCAATTTGACTGCCGATGACGAGGGCGATGACAGAGGAAAACCCCATTTTTTTAGACATTTTGACCTGCAGAACAAAAGTTGAACAATAATTTTATTCTAAAGAAGTTAGGGATGCAACGGAATTTTTAAAAAAGACGAAATATTTTTATAAAATTGTTTTTCTTTTTTAGTAATTGGCGCAAAACATCTTTTTATAAAGAGTTTGCTGGAACTAAACTCCCATATGCTCTAAAATATTTTCCATGTTAGAAGGTTTTTTTAATTTATTAACCGAGTTAGATGAGATTTTTTGGGGGTATATCGCCTTCGTTTTTATCATCGTCCTTGGTCTTATTTTAACTGTTAAAGCTCGGTTTTTTCAAATCCTTTCTTTACCGCAGATTTTTCGCACCTTCTTGCAATTTTTAGGACGAACGCCTGTAGGAGAGAGAGGTGTTCACCCGTTGAAAGCTTTTTTTGCCTCCGCCGGTGGGATGATTGGGATAGGGAATGTGGCAGGAATCGTCACTGCCATTCAATTTGGGGGGCCAGGGGCTTTATTTTGGGTCTGGATAGCAGGAATGATCGGAGCCATCCTTAAGTACTGCGAAATTTTCCTCGGTTTTAAGTACCGTACACCCAATAACGATGGTGGATATGATGGCGGTCCGATGTACTTTCTAAAAAAAGCATTTAGAAACCGTTTTATCCCTGTGGCCGTCGCTGCCTTACTGTGTGTTTATGGCGTAGAAATCTACCAATTCTCTGTTGTGACCGAAAGTGTCTCTTCGAATTGGCATATTCCCCGTTTTCTCGTGATTGCTGTTTTGCTCAGTTCAGTCCTTTATGCCTGCCTTGGAGGTGTGCGCCGTATCGGACAAATTTGCGGCCTTGTCATGCCGATTTTTCTCTTTGTGTATTTTATTATGGGATTCTGGATCCTCGGACATGAGGCTGTTTTACTTCCCTCGATCTTAAGCGATGTCATCAAGTCCGCTTTCACAGGACACGCAGCTGTGGGCGGCTTTGCAGGGAGCAGCGTGATTCTTGCAATCCAACACGGAGTAGCGCGCGCCGCTTACTCAGCGGATATCGGAATCGGCTACGATTCCATCATTCAAAGCGAATCGGCGACCCGTCATCCCGAAAGGCAGGCTAGGCTGGCCATCCTAGGCGTTTTCCTCGATAATCTCATCTGTACATTTAGTATCCTTGTTGTCTTGGCCTCAGGGGCTTGGAAGTCAATAGTCCCCCTGGAAGGCTCTGAGCTCATTCAAACGGCTTTTGGAAGATATTTTCCTTTTATGGAGTATTTTATGCCCTTCTTTTTCGTTGTAACCGGCTATACAACGATCATTGCCTATTTTGTGGTGGGAATCAAATGTGCCTCCTATCTTGCCCCTAGATGGGGGAAAAGGGCTTATGTTCTTTATGGCATGACGGCTTTCGCTTTTTTCTCTTTTATGCCACAGAGCCAGGCACTTCTAGTCATGTCAGTGTCTGGGTCTATGTTGTTGACAATCAATTTATTGGGGATTTTTCGTCTTAGAAAAGAAATCTCCTTTGAAGAATCGTCTCTCAAACTAGAAGAATCAGTATAATTCTTTACATAATTCAATTTTAATTTATAATAGAAATATAACTTAAATAAAGTGTTATTATGACTCCTGGATTTTGGATTATTTCGATAAGTGTCTGCATTGTTGCTGTTGCATTTGTAGCCCTCGTGATTTTTTTAGGGGTTACGCTGCTCTCATTGCGTCATACGATTAGTGATTTGGATGATAAAATCCACTCGTTTGATCCTATATTTCGCGTTGTCTCCAAAACAGGGGATGTAATCGAGAAAAAAACAAGCCGCATGTATCAAATTTCAGAAGAGGCTGAGAGATCTATACACGATAGGGTAGAGGAGAAACGGGAGAGAATCATGAATACAGCACTTGAAGTGGCTGAATGGACTTTGGTTGGAGTCGCCTTATGGCAAAAAATTAGAGAGAGGAAATAATTATGGCTCGAAGAAAAAATAATGGTGGAAAGCACAGTTTTGCCCTTGGTGCAATGGTCGGGGGACTTTTAGGGGGAATGAGCGCGCTCCTATTCGCTCCAAAATCGGGTAAAAAGTTCCGCAAAGATCTTTGTGAAAAATGTGAAGATGCCTCTGACAGAGCGCATGATTTAATGGACGATGTTTGTGAGCACTCTTCAAAGCTTCTTAAAAAGGCCCAAAGCGCGAAAAAATCTGTCTCTAGGCAAATGAAGCGAAAGTAATCACTGACTCAAGGAAAAACATGGGACATCATAGAAAAAACGGATTTGCTGTAGGGGCTATTGTTGGCGGGATTATCGGAGGGGTGACAGCGCTCTTATTTGCACCTAAGCCGGGTAAAAAAATGCGTGAAGAGCTCGCTGAAGATGCTCACGATATTCTTGAGAGAGCGTGCCAGTACTCTATAGAGCTGGCTGAAAAAGCTCAAGAGATCGCCGAAGATGCCGAAGCAACTGCCAAGAAGGTAAAGAAAAAGCTTCGCTAGTACAGATTTTCACTATTTTAGTGAAACCCTGTACTAGGCAAGATGGCTTCGGAGCAGCCACGCATTCTTCGAGTGAGCCCGGATTCTCTCTGCAAGAAGATCTGACGTCCCTTGGTCTAATGCGTCATCGACAAATTGAATGAGGTCGTGACAGTGCTCAACCAACGCTTCATTACCTTCTACAAGCTCCTGGAGCATACTCTCTTGAGATCGCTCGCCTTCACATTCCTTTAAGCAGGCTAAATCTAAAAACTGACGCATCGAGCCGGGAGCGCGACTTCCTAGCTCCCGCATGCGCTCAGCGAGTTCATCTATGCCCTCCTGCATATCTTCGTATTGTTCCTGCAAAAGGCGATGAAACATGTAAAACTCTTTCCCCTCCATATTCCAGTGGAAATTCAGGGTTTTTACGTAAATTACGAAGGTATCCGAGAGAAAATGAGCGAGCTTCTCTGCGATCTTATCAATAGTGTCTGAATTCAAGGTTTTTTTCATAACCTCACTAAATCAATTCGCGATTTTGCTGTCAACAATTCACCTTTTTGTCGAAAACCAGAAAATTAATTTAATATTAATAATAATTTAATTTTAAATTAACATACAAAGATTATAATAATAATATAAAACAAAAAAAGAGGTTATTAAAATGAGTTCAAGAATAATAATGGGGCAAGCTCTTCCAGCAGCTGCGATCTATTGCGCGCGTGCTTTAAATAATAGTCGATATAATGAGAGAGGTCAGCAGGTTAAACCCGCTATGATCAATAGAGGAATCTCTCCCTCTTCAAGAACATATGTACCCCCACCTAGAGTTGTAGCAAGAAGAGAGGGAACTCAGGCTGTTTCTGTGTATCTGTTGAATATATCAGGTTGGTTATTCTTTAGGGGAATGGTTGCGCATGCTCAAGATGAGGCAGCTCTTCAGGGCAAAAAGTGGGAGTCGTTGAGCCGTGCTTATACAGAAGCAGGGAAGGACAACACAGAAAACAGAGCAAATTTAGAAGGACGCCGTGTGATGATCGTATTGGGTGCAAATGGTCAGCTTGGAAGAATGGTAGTTGTGGATAAAATTGAAGATCAAAATGTTCATGGCATTGTAGGCGTATATCGAAGCGCCATAGATGTTAAGCATAAAAAATTTACTCCAATTCAGATAAAAAATTCTTCCGACCCTAAAGAATATGAAAGGATATACAAAGCAGTTATCCAACAATTTGAGCTCTCAGAAAAAGATAGTGTGACAATTGTCAATGCAATAGGGGCACCTTCTGCGAAAAATGGTCAATCTTTGTATGAGATAAATGTAAAAACAGCATCTGCTTCAGCATCTGCTGCTAAAGCGGTTTTTGATGCTCATAATATTCATCATAATATGAATTTAGCTTCGACGACAATGGCGTCCGAGGAAACTATTTGTGAATATGGAAAGACCAAACTTGAGGCCGAAAAGGCAATTATGGATATTTATGGCGGTAAAAATGTGCGTGTCGTTCGCATAGGATTTCCTCTAGATATCCCCAATAATCGCCCGTCAGCATTAAATCCTGAACATATGTTTAAAACTGAACAATTAGTGAGTTTTATGATTCCATGTATTGCAGGGGATGGAAATTGTGTGATTCAGCCTGTCTCTTTGCGCAACGTCGTTTCAGTTTTAGGCAAGAGTATGGAAGGAGATGCGCGTATTGTAAATGCGGTCGGAACGGAAGAAATAACTCTTCATCAGCTCCATAAGATGCTCGCTATGTTGATGGGTAAAAAACCGCCTCGGAAGATGTTGAAAATTCCTATTGAAGCATTAAAGATAATGGCAGAGAGAGTTCCTGCTGGACATCTTCAACCGTATGCTATTGAATATATGGCTTCTGGAGGGAAGTATTATTCCTCACAAGAGTTTGAAGAAGAGCTTAAAGAAATAGGGGAGACTTTAGAAACAGCAGAAGAGCTTTACAAGCCAAAAAATGGAGAAACATACTATTTTTCCAAATTGCCTGTCTTGGAGTATCTAAAGATGGTTGCGATCGCAGCGTCTAGAGACCCGACAGTGGCGAGAGACGTTTTAAGAGCTATTTCTCTAATCGTCAGGGAAAATCTTCCCTAAGCCCTCAAAAGATAATAGGTAAACGGTCAATTCGGGCCGTTTACTTTTTGGATTAAGTTATAGGGAGGTAAATGTCCCTTTATGATTTTTTGTCGCTACTAACGTGTTTGCAACAACACGACTCTCGTGCCGCAATTTCATAAGCCTTTTCCGCTTCTTCCCGAGCCGTTTGAGCGGCAAGAGCGACTCTTAATTCCTTCTCAGCGGCTTTATCATAGGCTCTTTGGCTTGGGCGCACGGTAACTACCGTATACGTAATCCCTTCCTTCGTAGTTACAGTCCGTTCTCTTTCAGATGGAAATACGGCCTCTTTGGCTCGTTCTAGAAATGCTGCAAACATTTTTATGCTCCTATCAACATTAAGATTTCATAAACAGGTATATTTTGCAGGATTTTTAACAAAAAAATCAACTCAAACAATTGTTTTTGTTATCTAATAATGTTTTAAAAATTGTTTTATTTAGTTATGTGAAATTTAAAAAAAATAATGCCGTAACAATAACGTGGTTTAAAATTGTATTAATTAAGGTTTAAGGCAGTAAGTGTGTCAAGATTTCGTAAGGGCTTTGTGACAGGGTTGTTCTCTAATCGCGCATAAGTCAACTTTTTTTTCTTTAAACTAAACGCACTCTTTGTTCTCTCCGGGATCTACATGCAGACTTTTTTCTGCGTCCCACTATACTTTGCGAATGAGAGCTAGACCATGTTGCACACGAACTCTTAGTTCAAACAAACGCCACGTCTTAAGCTCTTACTCATTCGGTGTTTAGTTTAAATTTTTATCATCTGTAGTAACAGCTTGCCATCGCGTAGCATTTTCAATCCCCTTATAAATTAGATTAAGACTTTATGAACGCATAATCGAGCTTTATCGGTATAAATTCAAGATAAACCACTCTTTTAAGCTCAGGTGTTTCCTTTAATTAGAGATTGTTATATAAAAGCTTAATAAAGAAACCTTAAGATTTTTTGTGCGAAAAAAAGAACTTGATAATTTCCTCCTAAAAGGAAATTTGAATCTTCTGCCGGCTACGTTTTTAGATGCGAAGGAGTCGCAAGTTTTGACGCGGGTTTCTTCTCTCATGCGTTACTGGTCCGATGAGGAGCTCTATCCATCCCTTCTTCTTTCACTTCTGAGCTTCCCTAAACAATTTAAAAAAATTCGCAGCGTGGCTCACTTGGGGCGTGTGATTTGTGCAGAATTTTTTTACAAAAAAAAGGTGATTCAAGCTATCGACCGTTCTCCTCAGAAACGGCATCTCTATTTAAAGCTGTTAAAAACGTATTTGCAATTCCCCTTTGGAAGCAAGGGGGTGATGGGCATGGTGGTGACATTTAATTTGATGAAGCACCGAGAGGCTTTTGAAGAGCAGCACATACTAGAAGCTGTAAGGCGTGTTGTTCCGGGCGTCAATGTTGTAAAGGGGTCTCTTGTTGATGATCAGGACAAGCACAACCAAGTCCACACAGTCTATTTTGAGATTGAAAGAGAAGACCACCCTGAATTTTCACTCGATGAAGTGAAAAGGCTCCAGAATTTGCTTACCGATGAACTCAAAGGGTGCATTGAACAGCTTGTACCTATGACATTTATGAGGCGTAATGAAGAGGAGGTTTATCGCAACGTGCTGACTCTTCGAGATCAGTTAAAATCAGTACGCGATCTTCCGCAGGCGACGATTTCTTTCGATGAACAGACCCAGTTCGATCTTTACTTTACTGTTGTGCTTCTACGCCTTGTGAAAGGGGATGAGCCTACCATTCAAGATCTTTTAGAGCGTCATTGTTCAGACTTTCTCTTCATTCCTGATCGTGTGGATTATGTAGGATCGTTGCGCCGAGTCTACCAAAAAGAGGCTACAGTCTTTCGAGTTCAAATTTCAAAATGCCCTTTTTACCGAAAAGACCGCTCTGTAAACCTATATAAAGCGCGTCGCCACGTTGTCAGCATGCTGATGAAGGCATTAGGACCTTTCCGTGATTATAATGGAGGGTTGATTCTCAAGCAAAATGAGAGACTTGAAGATTTCCTTGCCTTAATGCCTAAAGCTTATGATGAATTTTTCTTGGAAAACTTCTTTTATTCGATCACTCCGATTGCGATGCAAAGTATCTTGCCTGCTGTTGTCGTAAAAGAATGGTTTGAAGCTTTTTCAGAACTACTTAATAAGGAGGCTCCAGTAAAGAGCCCCTATCTGATTTTATGCCGCCAGTTTGAAGAGTCATCAGCTGTCGTTATTCGGACTGAAGAGAGTTCGGTGAAGGAAATTTTATTAAAAGGGATAAAAAAGTTAAGCATACCTTCGCTCGAATTCGGCTTTACTGAGATCAATCAAGATGGAACGTATTGTTTTGGTGTTCTCTATCGTCCTTCTCTGATTAATAATGAGATCGACTTATGTTCTGTAATCAAAGAAATAATGACGAAATATGTGGCTTGTTCTGGCGAGAAACAGAGTTTGCGTCTTGCCATTCATGGAAATGAGCCGAGCTTAGATCCCCGCATTAATAAAGGAGATCAATCGCATATCATTATTAAAATGCTCTTTGAGGGGTTGACACGGATTGGGTTGGAGGGGAAGCCCGAGCTTGCTATCGCTGAATCTTATGAGGTCACTGCTGATTATAAAACCTATACTTTTGTCTTGCGCGACAGTAAATGGTCAAATGGCGCACCGATTACGGCATATGATTTCGAATACTCATGGAAAAACGCTCTCCGCCCTCAAGCGCATTCAGTTTCTTCAAATGCGTTTTATTTAATTAAAAATGCCCGTAGAGCCCAAGAAGGGGATATTTCACTAGATGAAGTAGGGATTAAAGCAATCGATAAAAAGACATTGGTTGTCGAACTGGAATCCCCGGCTCCCTATTTTTTAGAAGTTGTCGCCCATTGGACATACTCTTTGATCAATAGCTCTATCGATCAAAAGTACCCCGGATGGGCCTACCAAGCTGGAGAAAAGTATGTTTCTAATGGACCTTTTAAATTGACCGAGTGGCGGCATAACAGGGCAATCACAGTTGAAAAAAACCCCTATTACTGGGATGGCGAATCAGTCCAATTGAATCGCATTTCAATCCATATGATGGAAAAGGAAGTGATGGATGCTGGGCTGCTTACAAAACATGAGGTAGATATTTTAGGCAGGCCGATGACCACGTTTCCTAGCGGAGGGCTAGAAGTCACGGCAAAAGATATAAAATCGGTAGCGTACGACCTAAATGGTGTATATGCCTTGTGTTTTAACACAAAAATTTTCCCATTCAATCATAAAAAAATACGCCAAGCCTTCTCTTATGCAATCGACAGAACGCATTTTCATACGCTCATTCCGCACGAATTTGGTAAAGCGAGTTATTCGATTTTGCCTGGAGAGCTCTCTCTCAATAATAAAGAAGAACTGTTCCCTAGGCAAAATTTAGAAAAAGCGCGCGCTCTTTTCCGCGAGGGGTTAGGGGAAATCGGTTTTGTAAAATCAGATTTTCCAAAACTAATGCTCACTCACTTTAGTGGATCAAGGCGAGGCAACTTGCTTGAAGAACTATGTCGTCAATGGGAAGAGGCTTTTGACATTCCCATTTATCTGGAATCATACGACAGGAAAACCCATTTCGATAACCTGCTTACAGGCAATTATCAGATGGGGGGAGTAGAGCTCGATGCGCATTGGAACGATCCTTTGCACATCTTAGAAAGTTTTGAAGAGAGCACAGACTCTCTAAACATTCCTTTTTGGGAGAATGAATGTTACAAACAACTTCTAAAGGAAGCGAGGCTTGCAGAATCAATTGAGAAGCGGGATCTTTACCTAAAAAAAGCTGAAATGATTCTTGCTAATGAGATGCCAGCCATTCCCCTTTATCAACTAAAAGGGAGATATCTAAAATCACAAAGATTAAAAGGAGAGCTCCCTTCCAACTGTTTCCAGATGGACTTCAAGTGGGCGTATCGAGAGGATTAATGAGGCGCTCGACTGTTTCAACGGCAGCTTGCGTCAGGGAATCAAACTCCACATTGACCCGGTCACCTATCTTTTTTTGTCCGAAAGTTGTGCGCTTTAGAGTTTCTGGGATCAAGTGAACAGTAAAATGGCTTATACCGACGTCTACAACAGTTAAGCTCGCCCCATTGAGTGCGACAAATCCTTTTGGAAAGAGGTATTTCAGCCACTTCTGTGGACAGGTGAAGGTAAATATATTTCCATCGATCTGAGCGAGGGTAGCTGTGCCATAGATGTGGCCGGAGAGAAGATGGCCGCCGATTTCATCGCCGATTTTAGCAGATCGTTCGATATTCACCAGATCTCCAACCTCGATTGAGCCCAATGTGGTTTTTTGGAGAGTCTCCTCGATCGCATCGAACCAAACGTTTTCACCATCGATGCGGACAACAGTTTGGCATACTCCATCGATAGAAACACTGGCGCCTCGCTCCAAATGCTCATGAGGAAAAGCAACAGCATACTGGAGAAGACTTTCTTTTCTTATGATTTCAGTGATTCGGCCGATAAAGCGTACAATACCCGTAAACATTGTTAGGGTATTGTACTAAAAAAGCTTAATTATTCCTCTACAAAATTTCTTTGAATGCGCTGCTGTAAAGATTGCCAGTCTTGCGTTTCGATATGTCTCAAAGCTTGATCGTAGTGAGGGTATTGAGCGCGCGCTCCGTTTGCAATCTGGGGGCTGAGAATGTCGCTGTTTTCGTATTCATTGATCGTTTCCATATCATTAGCGATATCTTTGAATAGATTGCGCATTTCGGTTCCCTGCTCAACAGTGAGCATGCCTTTGCGAACCAAAGGCCCTAATTTTTGATAGAAGTGATTGAACGATTGCTGAAGAGAGTCTGTAGTTAATTGAGTGGCGACTTCATCTCTTTGAAGGTTTGTGGATAAATCTATAATGCTTCTGTAGTCATTTTTAGCTTTTTCATAATCAACTACCACTCCGCGACCGATAAGAATACATCCAATAGCTCCTCCTAAAAACGCTGCAAAGCCTGCATAGAAAGAAGGCAAATAAATGATCGCGAATACACTTCCAATAAGCGTAATAATCCCTATCGCAATGGCCCCAATTCGCTCTATGTTTTCTTCTTTGATTTCTCTTGGATCGAGTTCGCGCCATTTTAATGCCTCAGAAGTGATCTCGATTCGATTTGTGTCAATAGCCATGATTTTGCTCCTTCGTAATCGGAGTTAATGAATTGTTGGGTGATTGTTTTATGACAAGTTCAGATTTTTTATAATCTTAATATTTTTTTATTGAGTTTTTAGATATAATGAACTTAACTTGTCGAATGGAACCTTTTATCCATATTTTTCACTCCCTTTTTGATGAGCAGAAGCTCACTTTGTATAAAAATTTTTTGTCGAAGGATGAGGTAGTACGAGCCAATTCTTATCTTTACCCACCAGTACGCGATCGATTTATTTTTGCTAGAGGATGGATGCGTGAAAGACTTAAGTCTTATTGTTCTCTGGACCCAAGAGAAATCTCTTTTCGATACACAGCAAATAAAAAACCCTATGTTGACTTACCGGTTTTCTTCAATTTATCGCATTCAGGTGAGGAACTTCTGCTCGGTATCACAAATATCGCCCCGATCGGCGTCGATATTGAGCAGATGCGACCAATAGAGGATCTTTTTACAGTTGCTGAAGCCGTGTTCACAGATGATGAGCTCGCAACACTCCGAAGTCATCCACAACCAGAACATCTTTTTTTTCGCTATTGGACAAAGAAAGAAGCTGTATTAAAGGCAGAAGGGTCAGGTTTTCTTTCCAATCCAAAGCAATTTAGCCTAAATTCTGCAGAAAAAATTCAGAGGATAACTTTAAAGGAAGCTCCGCTAAATCCGGTTTATGTTATGGAATTAAATTTCGGCCATCCTCATGTATATAAGTCTATTGCGCTCCAATCCGCGTTTGGCAGAATCATGCTTATCTCAGATGGGTTAAATAAAATTTTATTTGACAATTTGAATGTAACAGTGCTTTAATCTGATGATTTCCTCATTTCTAAAAAAAAATATGAGCATATTTTGACTCGTCCGATTGCATTTTTATTTCCTGGGCAAGGAGTTCAAAATTCAGCCGAAATCTCTCAGCTGTTAGTTCCCACGAACCCGCTGGTCAAAAAGGCAAATGACATTTTAGGATACGATCTTCATGATCTTTCTAAAGACTTTAGCGCAATCAATTTCACCCAATATACCCAACCGTTGGTATTTGTGCTTAATGCCCTTTGTTTGAGTCAGACCGATAAATCTGCAGACATATTTCTTGGGCATAGTTTAGGTGAGTATAGCGCCTTATATGCAGCAGGCGTCTTTTCTTTTGAGACGGGTTTGCAATTGGTCAAAAAACGCGGCGAGTTAATGGCTGAAATAAAAGGAGGGCTAGTCGCTGTCATTGGTCTTGAATTAAATGAATTAGAGAGTTTGCTTCAGCGAGAGTTTCCAGAAATAGACATCGCGAATATCAATACACAAGATCAAATTGTCATTTCTGGTCTAAGAGAAGACTTAGAGAAAGCAATAGAAAGATGCGAAGAGAATGGAGCTTTTTGTATTCCTTTGAATGTAAGCGGTCCTTTTCATTCACATCATATGTCTCCACTTCAAGGTGCATTCAGAGATTTTCTGTCTTCGTTTGAGTTTTCACCGCCATCAGGAATGGTACTCTCGAACGTCACAGCAAAACCATACGAAATGTCTTCTATCAAATCCTTGCTTGTAGATCAATTAGCTAAACCTGTTCGGTGGCTAGAAAGCATAGAATTTGTTCTTACACAAGGCGAAGTTGACTTTGAAGAGATCGGTCCAGGAGGAGTTTTAACTAAGCTTTTAAGGAAAATCAGAGAAAAGCGCGAGGTGGCTCTTAGTGGACGTTAACCTAAAAGCCTTGAAAAGCTCCAAGATCTCTTTTTCTCAAGCCGATGCTTTCCCTCTTAACTACTCCCAAGAAGAGATCAAGAAAATTGTCCCTCATAGAGATCCATTCCTACTTCTTGATTCGATTGACGCCTTAAGTCTCACGGAATCGGTTATTCAGGGGGAGCGCTTGATCGATGGGAATGATCCCATTTTCAAAGGACATTTCCCTAGTAATCCAGTCTACCCTGGGGTGCTACAGATCGAGATGATGGGACAAATGGGTTTGTGTCTGACATATTTTCTCAAGAACCAGACACACTTGATTGATGAAACACAACCTCAGGTTAAGGGGCTATTTACAAGAGTACGCGATACGCTGTTTCTTTCCGGAATATTTCCGGGTGATCGTGTCAAGATTTTAGCGAAAGCACTTTTTTACGATGAATTTTTAGGTTCAATTGCTTGTCAGGTTGTCAAAGCAGATAAAATTTGTTCACTTGGTATTTTGGAGGTTTATTTTGAATAGTCAGCGTATTGTAGTTACTGGAATGGGGATTAATACCCCGATTGGAGATACTCTTGACGGTTTTTTAGAAAACCTTCTTAAAGGAAAATCTGCAATTACACGTTGGTCATATCTAGACGTCGACAATATTTATAGTAAAGTTGGTGGAGATCTAGGCTCGTATGATGTGAAGAGTAAAGTAGAACAGTTAGCTACGCAACTTCCTGAAGAGACCTATCGTCGCCTAAGAATACTGACGAAGAAACTTCCCCACACATTTTCACTTTCGATGTTAGTCGCTGTGCAAGCTTGGCTGGATAGTGGTTTATTTCAGGATGATAATGAGATCAACAACGTGGCGACGATCATAGGGGGGCATAATTTAAATCAGAACTATGTTTTCCAAAACCACAATACTTTTTTAGAAGAGCCTGATTTTATTGATGGGCTTGTTTCGGTATACTCTCTTGATACGACTCATATAGGGTGTGTCTCTGAAATTTTGCAGCTCAAAGGTCCGGCTTACACAGTAGGTGGGGCTTGTGCTAGCGCCAACGTAGCGATCAGAAGTGCTATAGATGAAATCCGCTATCACGGCCTTAAGAAAGCTCTTGTCGTTGCCCCTGTTTTAGACTTTTCACCGTTAGATCTTCAGGCTATGGCTCTTATGGGTGCGATTTCATACCAATCATTTAATGATGAGCCGGAAAGAGCCAGCCGTCCTTATGACATAAAAAGAGAAGGGTTCATTCCCTCCCATGGAGCAGCAGCCCTTGTTTTTGAAGACTATGACTATGCTCGTTCTCGTGGGGCTAAAATCCATGCAGAGATACTGGGTGTGGCCTCGAGTGCAGATGCAAATCACCTACCAAACCCTTCACGAGAGGGACAAGCTAATCTAATAAAAAGCCTTTTGAATGAATGTGGAGTGCATCAGGAACAGATCAATTATATCAATGCCCACGCAACATCAACCTCTCTAGGAGACTTAACTGAACTGGGGGCGATTAAGGATGTATTCGGCAAACATGTTTATAATTTGCGTATCAATGCTCCGAAATCATTGCTTGGCCATACATGCTGGTCTGCTGCAGGTGTTGAAACAGTTGCCGCCATTCTACAAATGAAAAAAGGAATGCTCCATCCCTCAATTAATATTGATGAACTAGATCCAGAAGTGGATGTGGATGTTTGTCAAAATCAAGGTGTTGAGCATGAGGTTGAAATTTGCTTAAAAAACTCCTTTGGCTTTGGTGGCTTGAATTGCATCAGCCTAATTAAACCGTATCGTGAATAAAAGAGAGCGAAGATGAACATATTTATTACCGGTGGATCTCGAGGGATAGGCCGAGATATTTTGATGACAGCTGTCAAACAGGGCCATAATGTTGCTTTTACGTATCAGAATCCGGAAACAGATGTCGGAAAAATTATTCAAGAAGCTAAAGAGTTACGAGCTGATTGTCGTTGTATTGGTTATCGGTTGGATGTCAAAAATTCAGACGAGGTCAATGATGTTGTCGATCAAGTTTCTGATGATTTTGAACACATCCACGGAGTCGTCAATAATGCAGGAGTGAATCGAAATGCCCTAGCCTTCAATATGTCTGATGAAGAATGGCATGAAGTCATTGAGACGAATCTAAGCGGGGCTTTTTATGTTATCCGAGGGTTTCTTCCTCTCTTTCTCTCTAATAAAAAAGGAAGATTTATCCATGTATCCTCTGTTGCAAAAGATGGCTTTACAGGTCAGGCGAATTATAGCGCTAGTAAGGCGGGATTAGAGGGATTATCTGGGACGATAGCTAAGGAGTACGGCTCAAAAGGCATCACAAGCAATGTCATTGCTCCGGGTATGTTTGAAACAGATATGACTAAAAAAACATTAAGCGAAAAACACAAAAAATTTTGGGATGAAGTCTGCCCCTTAAAAAGAATAGGCGAGGTAGGAGAAGTATCAGCTCTCGTGCTGTTTTTACTCTCGGACGAAGCTAGTTTTATCAATGGACAGGTAATATCGGTTACAGGGGGGTTAGACTGGGTAATCTAAAAGAAAAAATTCTAGGAATTGAGGATATCTATGTTTATCCCACTTCCTTAAGTCTCGATCTTTCAACGCTCGCCAAAGTGAGGGGATATGATATCGATCGTCTCCACAACGATTTAATGCTATTTGAGAGAGGGGTCAATCCTGTTTGGGAGGACTCAGTCACAATGGCAGTCAATGCGGCTAAGCCTCTTTTATCGCGTATCGATCCTCAAACAATTGGTTTGCTTATTGTTGCTACAGAAACAGGGCTTGATTATGAGAAATCCTTAAGTACTTGGGTACACCGATTTCTCGGTCTTCCTTCAACATGCCGTCATTTTGAGGTCAAAAGCGCCTGTTATGGAGGGACTCTTGCTCTAAAGCAGAGCTTAGCTTGGCTAAGATCGGGCATGCTACCTCCAGAAAAGAAAGCCCTGATTATTACAACTGATCACAGCCTCATTTCTTTGCATGAACCTTGGGAATATGTAAATGGAGCAGGAGCCGTTGCTTTTGTTGTTTCAGATCAACCTGACTTTTTTATCATCGAACCTGAAAATTATGGATTTTACACTTCTGAATCGAGTGATGTGATCCGCCCTCTTCCATGGGTGGAAACCGGAAATGCAGATGATAGCCTCTATTCATACATGGATGGGCTGGTAGAATCTTATGAAGCATTTTGCAAGCGATTGAAAGATCAGGATATGGAAAAATTTCTTGATTATATGATTTACCACGTTCCTTTTGCAGGCATCAGTTACCGAGCGCATAAGAGAGTCATGACTCTTCAAAACATTCCAAAATCAAGGGTAATGGAGGCGTTTGAGCTCAAAACAAAACCCTCTCTTTATTTTCCTCAGAGAATAGGCGGAACATATACCGGAAGTATCTTTATTGCGCTTTTAAGCTTGGTTTACTATGCCTCCAAGCTTAAACCGGAAGATCGTGTTGGAATATTCTCATACGGAGCGGGTTATTCAGCAGAATTTTATAGCGGTTTAATCGGACCGTCAGCGCACGCAATTGCAAAAAGAGCTGATTTGGAAACGCTGTTAAATAAGCGGCAAAAGATTTCGGTTGAGGATTATGAAAACGCAGAAAATGAGCGTGTGCGGATGTCTCGAGAGGCGTGCTTTTCTCCTGATTTTAATCGTATGCCTCAGGTTTATGATCAAGTTTACAACGGAAAGAAGTTCCTAACCTATAGAGGATCGAACAATTACATGCGCACTTATGAGTGGAGTTAAGTTGGAAATATCTCGAATCACATTGCCCAAATATTTGAATGAAGAGGCTCTTCAAGAACTCAGAAAACAAATGGATTCAATAGAGAATTCCCAGCCAAAAATTGTGGTTGTTGAGGGAACCTCTTCCTATTTTTGTCATGGTTTAGATTTTGCTTGGCTGACGGATCACAAAAGTCAGAAAATACAGGCATTAGCTGAAGAATTTGTGCATTTTTTGAATTTTTTACATCGCTCACCCTTCATTTCAGTAGCCGCAGTAAACGGAAGTACCATTGGAGGAGGGGTTGGGATTGCTGCTGCTTGTGATCTCGTCATTTCTACGCATGAAAGCTATTTTCAGCTAACAGAGGGACTGTTTGGTTTGATCCCCGGTGCTATCTTCAGTTTTCTTATCGATAAGCTAACGATTCAAACCATAAAAAGGATGATTTTTACAGCTGAGCCGCTACCTGCCACCGATGCATTTCGAATCGGTTTTGTGGATGAAGTCATTGCAGAGGTAGATATGGACAGCTCTATCAATAAGTGGGTAAAAAAAGTCGGGCGCTGTCATCCTCAATCTGTAAAAGACACTAAAGAGATGCTGGAAGAGGTTTCGAAACAGCGACTATCACAACTCGGTCCTAAAAAACTCGAGGACCAACTAAAAAAATCTGAGGTACAAAGGAGAATCAGGGATTTTGTAGACTTTGGCATAATTCATTCAACGGAGATGGCGTGTGAAGTCTAAAATTCTACTTGAAAGACATTCTGACTCAATCGTGGAATTTAAGCTTAACGATGCCGAGGGGAAAAATAGCTTTACTTCGGCTTTCATGGATGAACTCATTCCAAAGCTCCGATACATATCTGAAGATGATGAGTTAAAGGTGGTCATATTTTCAGGGTTGCCCTCTATTTTTTCTGCAGGAGCCGATTTTGAGACATTGCAAAAGCTCACAAACAGAAAAGTGAAGCCGACTGATATCTTATTACCAAAAATCTTGCTTGATATCCCCATTCCAACCATTGCTGCGATGGAAGGGCACGCTGTTGGTGGAGGGCTGGCTTTTGGTTTTTGTGCTGACATCGTTGTTTTAGCTGAAGAGAGCCGATATGGGTGTTCATTTATGAATATGGGATTTACCCCTGGCATGGGAATGACCCATCTTATGGAGCATTTTATGACACCCTCAATTTCACATGAATTGCAGTATACCGGCCGCATGTTCAAAGGAAAGGAACTGATTGGAAAAACACATATCAATCATATAGTTCCTAAAAATCAAGTCATGCCTACAGCCATTGATTTAGCAGAACGTATTAGTGAAAAAAATCGCACGGCTCTTCTTTCTTTGAAGCGGACTTTAAGTATGCCCAGGAGACAACTGTTCGAAAGAACATACACGACAGAGACGATGATGCACGAGATCTGTTTCAATAATGAATCCATTCTAACACAAATTGAGGAAGGTTATGTCAAACACACATGAGCATCGACCGACAGTATTAATCACAGGCGGAACAAAGGGGATTGGTTTAGCAATAGCTAAGTCTTTTGCAAAAGCGAATTATCGTTGTGTTCTCACTTATGGGTGGGGGAGTGTTGAAGAGGAAGAGATTATGGAGACGTTTCGGTCTGAATCTTTGCCTGAACCCTTTATATGGCAAGCAAATGTAGCAAGTCCGGAAGATACGGAGGATTTGATGAATGAACTTGCCGAAAGATACTCAAGGATTGATGCGTTTATTTCAAATGTCTCGTTTTGTAGCCTTGTAAATAACATCGAGGAATATTCCGAGAAAGGCCTTTTTAAAAGCATTGAGTACAGTACTTGGCCATTGATTCAATATCCCTCTCAAATGCAGAAGACGTTTGGCAGCTTTCCAAAATATATAATCGGCCTTTCCTCTTATGGAATAGATACGGCTTTTACACGTTATGACTTTGTAGCAGCCTCCAAAGTGATCATGGAAGTATTGGTTAAATATCTCAATCGTCACTTCCTCGATGAAGATATTATTTTCAATATTGTACGGACACGGCCTGTGATAACGGATTCCTTAATTTCAACACTTGGAGAGGGGTGTAAGGCATTTATTGAGAAACACGATTTTGCCGGAACAGAAGTAGGGTTAGATGAAATAGGAAGCGCTATTTTAATGCTTTGTAGCGGGCTGATGGATGGAATTAGAGGGCAAACTCTTACCATAGATAAAGGGTTTGCTTTTACAGATGGAATTATCGGTCTTTACAATGAAATAAACGCTTTAGCTTAGATGTAAATAAAAAAGGAAAAACATGAAAAGAGAAGAAATTTTATCGGTTATTGAGAAGCATTTAATGCGGTCAGTTGAAAACGTCAATGAAGGTGACATCGATGCTGAAAAAAAATTCACGGATTATGGGGCTAATAGCCTGGATATTGTTGAGATTGTTTCTTGTACAATGCGAGAACTAAAAATAAAGATTCCACGGACAGAGTTAGCGGATATTAAAAATATCGGCGGACTTGTGGACAAGTTCATTGACCACTCTAAAGTAGGAGTATAGCAAGTGTGGCTTTCAACTCAACTTAAGTCCCAATTCGAAGGGAAAACCGTTCTCATTACGGGTGGGACAAGAGGGATCGGCCTTAATTTAGGCCTCTCCTTTGCACGCTATGGTGCCCAATGCATCTTAACGTACAATTGGGGAGGGCATGATGAACAGGCGTTGCACAAGCAGTTTGAAGCTCTTCAGGCGCCCCCTCCCTTATTTGTGCAAGCAGATGCTGGGAATGATGAGGATACGCGTTTACTGATTGATGCACTTGAGAAAAAATTTTCGGGTGTGGATATATTTATCAGCAATGTCTCGCTCTCATTGATTGTAAAATCATTTGAAGACTACTCACTAAGGGCTTTGAAGAAGAGCATTTCTTACTCTTCATGGCCACTAGTGAGTTATTTCAAACAGATCAAAGAAGTCTTTGGGCGGTATCCAAAATATACCATCGGGGTTTCATCAACAGGTCCTGACCATTATTCCTATGGTTATGATTTTGTTGCTGCTTCAAAGGCCGTAATGGAGGTCCTCTGCCGCTACCTCTCGTATCGTTTGAAAGAAGAAGATGTTGTGATTAATGCTGTACGCTCGCGTGCGATCAAAACAGAGGCTTTTTCCCAAACATTTGGGGAAGAATTCGAAGCGTTTGCTAACGCGCATGTTCCGGACAATTATTGGATAGAATGCCAAGAGGTATCAAACGCAATCCTCGCACTTTGTAGTGGATATTGCGATGCCATTAAAGGACAGGTAATCACGGTGGATCGAGGAACGAGTTTTTTTGACAATATGATGGATCTTTATGCAAGGAACAACAATCAGGTAGGTAGATAAATGATAACAACAGCAGATGAAGCTCTTGTAGAGCATATCAAAGAGAACTTTGAAGAATACACCTATGATATGTTCATGATGAATATGTCTCTAGAACCGGAAGAGATGGAGCTTTTTCATACTTATCTACAAGTGGCTGATGATAAGAATCTAAATTCATTTGAAGCCTATAGGACCGGGGGGCAAAAATCCATTGTTGATGTAAGAAGGCTCACTGGGGAAAAAATGAAACTTCTTAATTTCTCCAGTTATAATTACCTGGGGTTTTCCTATCACCCTGAAGTGATTAAAGCGGCACAGGAAGCTGTCGCTATTCATGGTCTTGGAGCTTCCAGCTCTCCTGTCATAAGCGGTTCATATGAAGTTCATAAACAATTAGAGCAACGATTAGTTGATTTTTTTAATCTGCCAGACCGTAGCGTATCATTGTTTAGCTCAGGATATTCCGTGAATTTAGGAACCATTCAAGCGTTTGTCAAACAGGGAAGTTGTGTTTTACTCGATCGATCAGCACATATGTCACTTCTGGAAGGGGCAAAGTTATCGGGTGCTAAAATCGCTTATTTTGATCATAACGACATTGAGGACTTAGAAAGGCAATTGCAAAAGCATTGCGATCCCTACACAAGAGTTCTTGTCTGCGTTGAAGGGGTTTATAGTGCGGATGGAGATTATGGAGCTGTTGCAGATGTTGTACGCCTGGCTAAGCAATATGGAGCGTATACATTAGTTGATGAAGCTCACTCGACTTTAATTGCTGGTGAAAATGGGAGAGGGGTCTCGGAAGAACAGGGCGTCTTAGAAGATGTTGATCTGTATGTCATGACATTTAGTAAGGCTTTTGGCGGCGTTGGAGGCGCTCTTTATGCAAAAACAGCAATCAGCCGCTATATCAATTGGTATGCGAAGTGCCGCATGTTTTCTTGTGCGCTGGATCCGGCGGTGACGGGAGGAATGGTAAAGGTCCTAGAGTTAGCGTCAGGTGATGAGGGAGCTAAGCGCCGTGCCAGACTGAAAGAGAACGCGGACTATCTTAGGAGTCTCTTAAGAGGTCGGGTTGATTTGGGAAAAAGTGAAAGTTGGATCGTGACGGTAACTTATGGAAAAGATAAAAAAACGCTTTCTTTAAATGATTATCTGCAAAGAAAGGGGTTGGATACAAGTATCCTACAGTTTCCTGCAGTTCCAAAAAATGAGGGTCGAATTCGTATGTTTGTTTCATCGGAGCATACAAAGAGCCAACTGGAAGAGGCTGCAAGTATCATCTTAGATGCAGCCGAACAATTTAACTTTCACCTATGAGGTTCTTTACTTATGTATGAATTACAAAAAAATGGCGTCGAATGGTATTCGGATTTTGAAATCCTATTCTTTTTTGAGGCGGATATTGATTATTTGCAGTCACAACTGCCTTCGGGATTGATCGCTATGGAATCGAGGCCGGGATTAGGGATGTTAGCTCTTGGAGTGATTAGCTTTCTTCCGGGAAATTTAGATGGTAAACTACCTTCCTTTAATGAAGTCACCTTTCAAATATTAGTAGCAAAGGATTTCAGCGTAAAATTTCCTCCTCCAAGGTTTTCTCTTTTTGTTCCTCAGATTGGTTCGGATAATGCTGAATTTCTTAAGGTGGCCGCTGAAGTGGATAAAATGCCGACTTATGATGAGCTTGTGAAAATTAAAATAGATAAAAATAAGTATGCTGCTGAAGTGTCGAATAGACATGGTAAAATTTTTTCGTTCGCAACCTCTCCTAAAGCTCCCTCATTTGAGAAAAGTAAACTATATGTTCAAACCTTCACCAAAAAGGAAGGGCATATCTATTTTGTCCCAATGAGCTGGGAAGGAGAGATGTATGAACATCAAGAGGCCGATAACATTCGTTTTGAAATTTATGATCATCCCTTTTTTGTTGGATTTGATGTCTCAAAAATTGAGCCCAGATGCTTTATGGCTGGGATATCAAACAGCTATACGATCCAAACATTTTATGAGAATTTCGAATACAAGTCGGAATTAATTGCCAAGTAATCAACCATAAGAGGGAAAAATGAATCAAAAGAATGTTCTCATTACAGGGGGCACCTCAGGTTTAGGTTTAGCGCTCGCCAAGCAACTTGCAAAAGCCAATAACGTGACAATCGTTTCACGAAGTGAGGATAAAATGGCGAATGCTTTGACTCAATTGCGCAAGATTAATTCTCAATGTCAGGGCTATTGCTTTGACATTAGCAAAATAGCTGACATGAAAAAACTGGCAGATCATCTGAAGAAAGATGGTAAGCAAATAGATTTTCTCATCCTAAACGCTGCAATTCTTCATGTGGGTTCTTTATCGGAAACAGATGATATGCAGTTAATGAAAGAAGTTATAGACGTCAATCTTTGGGGAACGCTCTTGTCTGCAAAATATTTAAGTCCCTTGTTAAACGAAAAGTCTAAAGTCTTATTTGTTTCATCTGCTTTAGGTTTGGTCGGCATAGCAGGTTATGCGGGATATTGTGCGGCAAAAGCGGGAATGATCAACTTTGCCGAGGTGTTGAGAAGGGAGCTAAAGCATAAAAAAGTCAATGTATACGTCGCTTGTCCTGCGGACATCGATACGCCACAGTTTGAATATGAATTGGCAAATATGCCTGCTTGGATGAAATCAGATCCTGGAAATAAGATGCGTCCTAAAGCTATGCAACCCGATCGCGCTGCTTCTTTAATACTAAAGCAGTGCCATGGAGGACGCTTTTTGATTTACATCAATAAAGATTTGAAAATGCTCATGTTGTTAGCAAAGTTTTTGCCTCATAAGATCTCCAGATATTTGATAGACAGTAACTTTCCGATGCCAAAATCAGCAGTTAGTTTAGGTTCTAGCGGATCGACTGATCCAGCATTGATATAAGATGCGATTAATGCTGAGCGTTCACGCGCTATATCGAGAGTTTTCAGCTACCTAAATATGGGATTGAAAAGGGGATTTTTGTCGTATTAAGACTTACCTGTTATGATTTGAGCGACTTTTGAAGTGGCGCACCACTCCAATGATCAACGTTAGAATCGTAAGAGGGAGAATAAAGAAAAGAACTGCGCTTGTAAAATAGGGAAGGAAAAGAGGAAAACGCGCCTCTATGAAGAGAAAGGCCAGGTAGAGCGCGTAGTAGAATAAAAAAAGCACTCCCTCCCAGCGTGAGATGAGGTGTCCGGTAAGGACAATTGGGAAAACAGCAATTCCCACGCCTACCATGACCGGGATATCAAAAAAATAGGCTTTTTCCGGTACTACAATCGGTTGAGGAGAAATAAGAGCAGCGATTCCCATAACGCCTAGTAAATTGAAGATGTTGCTTCCGATCACATTGCCGACAGCAATATCACGTTCTCCCTTTTTTAATGCGATAAGGGAGGTGGCAAGTTCTGGAAGGCTTGTACTGATCGCCACTATGGTTAATCCAATGAAAAGCTCGCTAATTTTGAAATAATGCGTGATTTTTATCGCATTTGTAACCAATAAGTCAGAACCCAAGGCGAGCAAAAGCAATCCTAATAGACAAAAAATGATCTGACCCCAGATGGGGATACGAGAGCTCGAGTTTTTTTCCTCTTCTGGAGGCTGCTTCTTCAGCCACTTAAATGCGAAAATTAAGTAGAACACAATCCCTATTAGCAGAATGCTCCCCTCAAACCGTCCGATCTTTTTATTAGCTGCAAACAACCAGAAAAGAAGCGAGGCGCCGATCATTAACGGGACGTCCCACCGTATTAACTGTTTTTTGATCACTATGGGAGTGATCACTGCAACCACTCCTAGAACCAAGAGCACATTAAAAATATTGCTTCCCACAATATTTCCAACAACAAGCCCCCCTTCTCCTTTCCATGCGGCAGCAACGCTTACCCCTATCTCAGGAGCACTTGTTCCAAATGAGACAATAGTTAGGCCGATTATCAGCGAAGAGACCCCAAATGACTTGGCAAGTCCAGAGGCGCCTCCTACCAAAAATCTCGCTCCAATTAGGAGAGCGACGAGGCCGACGATGAAAAGGATAATTGCTAATATCATAAAGAGGTTTTAGAAAAATCAGGATCAAGTTATTCTAAGGCCCTTTATAATAATAATAAAATAATAGGGGTAGCGAAATGAAGTGCCCATTTTGCGGAAATGAAGATTTGAAAGTGACTGACTCGCGCAACGCACTGGATGCTAACGCGATTAGAAGGCGACGTGAGTGCCTAAATTGCAATCGACGTTTTACAACCTTCGAAACTGTCGAACTCTCTGTTCAAGTTTGCAAGCGTAATGGATTATATGAAGACTTCCAAGAAGAGAAGTTAAGATCAGGATTAGAGGCGGCCTGTCGCCACACCCGCATTAGCCATGATCAGGTGCGTTCCCTTGCTTCGAAAATCGCAACTGAGTTGATGGAAAGGCAAGTTAGAGAGATTTCTACCAAAGAAATTGGAGAAATTGTAATGAAATATTTGAAAAGAATGGATACGATTGCGTATATCCGCTTTGCATGTGTCTATCGTCGTTTTAAGGATATTGGGGAGCTCATGGAAGCGATCCAATCGATAGAGCCAAAAGATTCAGTAATGTGTAATGATGAGGATTTAAATGTCACTTTCAAAAGCTCAAATAATGCAGTTTAAAGAACGGCTAGAGCAGATGCGGGCTCAATTGACCCACACGCTCCAGGGAAGTACAAAAGAAGTAAAGCGTCCAGATGAAGCGACCGGTTATTCGCAGCATCAGGCTGATCAAGGAACTGACGATTTTGATCGTACGATTAGCTTAGAGGTTACAAGCAAAGAGTTTGAGCTGCTACGCCAAATCGATCGTGCATTAGAAAAGATTGAAGACAATTCCTATGGAGTATGTGATGTGAGCGGCGAGGAGATTCCTGTAGCTCGCCTAGAGGCGATTCCTTACGCGACGATGACGGTAAAATCGCAGGAGCTATATGAAAAAGGGCTCCTGACGGAGTAACATGGAACATGCTTTTATTCACAGGTATGGACGCGTAGCCTTTCTGTTAATGTTAGGGCTAGGCGTCCTTTTCCTAGATTTTTTTACCAAAGCATATGTCTTTCATGTTTTTCCTTTTTATGATTCCTGTACGGGGCTTAGTTGTTATGGAGTTCCCGTATTTAAGAATTTTTTAGGAATCGACTTTTCCATCAGCCTTGCTTTCAATAGGGGGGCTGCTTGGGGAGTTTTTGCAGATTTTCAGCTGATTTTAGTCGCTGTTCGTCTTGTCATGATTTTAGGGATGTTCTTCTATCTATTTTTCATGAACAAAAATCGAGCTGCTGAAATTCCCCTGATTTTGATCATTGCAGGGGCGACAGGAAATATAATCGATTTTTTTCTTTATGGTTTTGTGGTGGATTTTCTGGAATTTAATCTCTGGGGTTACCATTTTCCTGTTTTCAATATAGCCGATACTTGTATTACAATAGGCGTTGCGTGGCTCTTTTTAGTCGCGCTAGTAAAGAGTACCCGTTCTCGGGGTTTGTCCCGCTCGTAAAAGAAGCGGGGTACGCCATCACGACTTAAGGCGAAATAAAAATATGCTGAACGTTTCTAAATGGGTTAAACTCCCATTGCTAGTAGATAGTAGTGAGATGGAGAATCTCTTTGCTTCTCTTCCTGCTTTTCAACTCTATTCGGTGCAAAAGGTCACCGTGAAAGGGGAAGGAATCGTCCCGCAAGATGCCTTTCTACGCGATTACGCTCTTTACATTGAGATTTTGAAGAGAGGGGAGATTCCAGAACGCTCGTTTGGGCCGATTTTTTCACTGGCTTTAAGTGTTACTGATGAGGCTTTTTTCGCAATGCCTGTAGAGGGCGGGAGGCAGCTTTATAAGCCGATCCTTCCCATTGTTCAAATGCAGGCGCACTCTGTACGCTATAGTTCAGCCGATAAGAGCTTTCGTTCTCAACTTTTTGGTTCTGATGGAATCTCTTGGGGGATTCAGCTCGGCTATCCTCAAATTTATGAGGATCCCAAAACTCATGCTATTTTTGCGACACGTGATCTACCTAATGGCATTCTCTTCCACGCCATTCAAAAGTGGATACGCCGTAATACATCTCCGACACCTTTTGTCGCAGATGGGGTGAAGCAAAATGTTCCCATCAGACTGGGAAAGGAATGTTTCACGTGGATCAATTCGCATCCTCAACTTAAACAAGGAGGAATCACCGTTGTCGATCGAACAGGAGATACATAAGCGATTTGTTCTTAATGATTGGAGGCTCTCATTAGCCGAATCCTGCACAGGGGGTGGCATTGCCTCTCGGCTGGTTGCCATTCCCGATTGTTCTTTCTATTTTGAGGGAGGGGTGATCGCTTATTCCAATCAAGTGAAAGAAAAAACTTTGCAGGTCAAGGGTACTACATTGGAAGCCTACGGAGCCGTGAGTGAAGAGACAGCATGTGAGATGGCCCAAGGTGCTCTGAATATATTTGAGACAGATTTTGCGCTCGCAACTACGGGAATCGCAGGGCCTACGGGAGGGAGGCCGAAGAAGCCGGTCGGGACGGTCTGTTTTGCTATTGCCTCTCGAGAAAGGCCTGTTCTCTCTTGGACAGTCCACTTCAAGGGAGAACGCGCCTCTGTTATCGAGCAGGCGATTACCAATGCTCTTGAACATCTATGGGATTACACGGTATAATGTTTCTCCATGGATTATACTTTATTAGATAGCGGGCATGGTCAGAAGCTAGAGAGATTTGGCGAGATCGTGCTCATTCGTCCTTCGGCAGCAGCGATTTGGCGTCCCAAACTTCCACAAAATGAGTGGGAGAAAGCCCACGCCCGTTTTTCCAGGGAGCAAGGGAACAGGTGGGAAGTGCATCGGAAAATGCCCGAAACGTGGGTGGTCTCAATCCAGGGGATTCGGTTTTTACTCAAACGCACTGACTTTGGCCATCTAGGGGTTTTTCCGGAACACGCTGCTCTTTGGCCCTGGATTCAAGAGAGCCTTAAGCCTGAGGATAAATTCCTAAACCTTTTTGCCTATTCCGGAGGCGCTTCGCTTGCGGCTGCTCGCATTGGGGCTCATGTTACGCATCTCGATGCGGCAAAAGGGATGGTGAGTTGGGCAAAAGAGAATGCCGATTTAAACGGGATCGATACAGTTCGCTGGATTGTAGAGGATGCCCGTAAGTATTTAGCGCGCGCAATTAGGCGCAAAGAGAGATACGAGGGGATTTTGCTCGACCCTCCCTCTTTTGGACGGGGGAAATCGAACGAAGTTTTCAAAATCGAGCGCGACCTTCCGCTGATGCTCGAACAGTGTAAGGAGCTTCTCTCCGACCGTCCTAAATTTGTGATTCTCACATGCCATACTCCTGGCCTGACTCCTATTGTTTTGAAACAAATGCTTCAAGAATCCTTTTCAGGTCAGTTTAGCGAGGACGAACTCTTGCTTAAAGGTCCATTTGATATCCCTTCAGGTGCCTATGCGAGGTGGGAGCCATGATTACAAGCGCTCAAAATCCAAAGATCAAGTTAGCTCGCAAGCTCTGGAAACGGCGTGAGCGCGATAAAACTCAGCTTTTTTTGATCGAGGGGTATCGAGAGCTTTCTCGCTCTGAAGGTATTGAAATAGAGGCGCTTTTTATATGTCCTGAGCTCTTTTTAGGATCTAACGAGGAGGCTTTGATCGCTAAAATCAATGCTCCCGTATATCCTTGCTCTGAATCGCTTTTCCGTTCTCTCTCATATCGCGACCGCCCTGACGGTTTACTCGCTATTGCAAGGCAAAAGCATCGCACTCTCGCCGACATCCCGCTTTCCGATAATCCCTTTTATGTTGTTGCTGAGGCAATCGAGAAACCGGGAAATCTCGGGACGATTCTCCGGTCGAGCGATGCGTGCGGGGTAGATGGGGTGATCGTATGCGACCGATGCACGGATATTCACAATCCTAATGTTGTGCGAGCAAGCGTCGGTACCCTCTTCACCCAACCTGTCATCGAAGCGGAAGGGGAAGAGACGCTTGAGTGGTTGAGAAAACAAAAGGTGACAATTTTAGCTGCAACGCCTTCTGCAAAAGTCGAGTATACACAAGTCGATCTGACGGGCGGTGTGGCGATTGTTGTCGGTACAGAGCAATATGGTCTATCCGAGAGATGGATGCAGCAAGCCGATGCTCAGGTAAATATCCCTATGCTCGGCGTGGCCGATTCACTCAATGTTGCGATGGCAACAACCCTTCTTTTATACGAAGTGATCAGACAGCGGCGCCATGGATCCTGAAGTCCTGTATTGCGATAATCATCTCCTTGTTTTAGAGAAGCCTGCAGGTATGCTTACGCAGCCTAATGAGTCGGAAGATGACTCGTTGGAGGCTTTTGGAAAGCGTTATCTCAAAGAGAGGTTTTCTAAGCCGGGCAATGTTTTTTTAGAGGCGGTTCACCGTCTTGACCGTCCTGTTTCAGGGGTCGTCGTATTTGCACGGACGAGCAAGGCTCTTTCGCGACTAAACAAAGCCCAAAGGGAAGGTCTCTTTCATAAACGCTATATCGCTTGTGTTGAAGGAAACCTGTCTGATGGGGAGTTTGTCGACTATTTGCTCCATGATTCTCACCGCGCTGTAGTGGATCCCAAAGGTAAACGATGTGTGCTGCATTATCATGTGCTTGAGCATAAAGATGGAATGACACTGGTAGAGATTGATTTAAAGACAGGACGGTATCATCAGATACGTGCTCAGTTTGCACATAATGGGCATCCTATAGTGGGAGATGTGAAATACGGTTCGAAGAGAGAAGCAAAGAGAGTGTTGTTGCAACACCATATCCTTCAAGCACCCCACCCCATTTCAGGAGAGATACTCACTTTTAAAGCAAAAAACGACTTGGATTGGGCTTAAAAATTTATTGTGATAAATTTTTAACCTGGATTGAGTATGTCATTACCGCCTAGCCCCCATTTCTCACAAGATCTCTGAGCAAATCGCTCCCCTGTTGCCACAGATTGGCTCCCAGCAGGGCGGGGACAGTGTTCATGCGACACGGACCCGCCCTACTGGGGGACAAGATGTGGTGACAGGGGAGCGATTTGCTCAGAGATCTTGTGAGAAATGGGGGCTAGCTTTTTATGGAATGCCTATAGAAGAGCAGAGTCATTACTGCCGTAATGTATGTCTTGAGTTTAAAAAAACAATCCAAACTTCCAAGGATTCAGAGCTTCTCCTAGAACAAATCGATCGCTTCTTAAATGCGAGTCGAGAAGTTCAATGGCCTCACGAAACTTCAGGTAAATATCACAAAGATGAAGCCGAAAAGGCAATTCAAAAGGTCGCAAATGAGTTTCGCCGTTATCTGCATGAACTTGAGAGCGATCCTGAAAAAGCGCAGAACGTCGATTTGCTAAATGCGCTTAAAATAGTGGAATCGCTTATCGATCAACTAAAAGTTAGGTAAGAATCTTTGCCTACTCAGACTAGATCGCACGCTTCGGAGGGCATCCAATGAGGAGGCTTGCCTTCCCACTTGATATTGCAGCCGATAGGGTTTGTTAAAGGAACCGAAATCGGCTTTCCGGAAAGATGCTCTTCGAGAGCACGTTCTAAAGTGTTTTCACTCATCTTTGTTGTATCGCGAGGACTATCCACTCCGCGTCCGCAATAGATCAATTTTCTATTCTCATCAAATACATAGAAGTGAGGCGTGCGCAGAGCCCCATACTTGCGAGCCACATCTTGCGTCTCATCATAAAGGTAGATCCAGGGAAAGTGATGTCTCTTCATCCGCCTAACCATATGCTCAAATGAGTCATCTTCATAGGTATTAGGGCTGTTGGAATTGATCCCTACAAACTGTACGCCTTGCCCCTTAAACTTTTCAGCGGTGTGACGGGTGACTTCGTCTGAGCCGATCACGTAGGGGCAATGATTGCATGTAAAAAAGATAACTAAGATTTTTGCTTTATCGAAATCTGAGAGTTTATATTTTTTATTATCAGTTCCTGGAAGATCAAAATCGATTGCTTTACTACCGAGGGGAAGGGTATAGGCCATTCAAACTCCTTTTTTTAAACTTACTATCGGATTTACCATGTTTTTCATCAATCTTGAGATTTAAACCTTTTTCATGTATATTTTCTCTAATGAAAGAAAAAATTTTACAATCTGTGGATGATGGTGTTGCAGCTGTCGCCCAACTTACCTCTGAAGACAACCTTGCGTTTATCGAAAGAAGCGCAGAGGTGATTGCCAACTGTTTTAGAGAAAGAAAAAAAGTGCTTGTCGCGGGCAATGGGGGAAGTCTTTGCGACGCCTCTCATTTTGCTGAAGAGCTGACAGGTTTTTTTCGAAAGAAAAGGCGTGCGCTGCCTGCAATCGCTCTGAGCGAACCGGGACATTTGACATGTGTTGGAAATGATATGGGCTTTGAGCATGTTTTTTCACGTGCGCTTGAAGCGCTTGGAGAAGAGGGCGATCTTTTTATCGGTCTCTCGACAAGCGGGAATTCACCCAATTTGGTAAATGCCTTTTCGCAAGCGAAACTGATGGGGTTGAAAACAATTGCTTTTCTCGGAAAAGGGGGAGGAAACCTAAAAGGAGTGGCGGACTTAGAGCTGCTTATCCATGGATTTTCAACATCTGACCGCATCCAAGAAGCGCATATGACTGCGATTCATATCATCATCGAAATGATGGAGGAGATTCTTTTTTATAGCCCTGAGAAAGCTCTTCTTGAGGAAGCTTTAAGCCTATGAAAGAGGCTCTAGAGACACGATTGCTTGAAAAGATCCGAATGGGAAAGAATGGTTTTTATACCCTCCCTTTGAGCTGGGTTTATGCTCTTGCAGTTCGGGGACGGCATTGGCTATATGACAATCGAATGTTGGTGCAAAAGCATGCACCTCTTCCTGTTGTGAGCATTGGCAATCTCGTAGTAGGAGGCGTAGGAAAGACGCAAGTAGCGCTCCTCCTAGCACAATCAGTAGAAAACGCTGCGATTCTGACGCGTGGATTCAGAGGGAAGGCTGAAAAAGGGAAAAGGCCACTTCATGTGTCTATTGAGAAGCATACAGCCGACTTAAGCGGAGATGAGCCTTGGCTTCTTGCCTCTCGCCTTCCCAACACACCTGTAATCGTGAATCGCGATCGGTATAAAAGTTCTTTAGAAGCAGAAAAGTTAGGGGCACGGGTTATTTTATTAGACGACGGCATGCAGCATCGCCAGCTCTTTCGCAATTACGAGATTGTCGTGATAAACGGCAGTGATCCTTTTGGAGGCGGGCATTTTCTTCCTAGAGGGCTTCTGCGTGAGGATCCCAAACGACTTGCGCGAGCTGATTTAATCGTGAGTGTGGGGAAGCTAAAAAAAGCACTCCCTACAAATATCGAGGCTCCGATTGTAGAGACAGAAGTGCGTGTCCGGTCAATTCGCGACTTAAGCGGTGCTCCAATCGCCTCTTTACAAGGAAAGAGGGTAGGGATATTTTGCGGCATCGGCAATCCCGGCAGATTTGTCGAGAGTGTAAAAGCGCTAGGTGCTGATGTTGTGGCATCTCATTTTTTACCAGATCATAAGACAATTGATGAGAAGGTGTTAAAGAAATTTGCTCAACTATGCAAGGAGCAAGGAGCGGAATATCTGCTTTGTACTGAAAAAGACAGGGTGAAGCTCCAAGAATGTGCAAAAGAGTGTGCGCTTCCTATCGGTTGGGTGGAAGTAGAACTTGAGATAGTAAAGAATCGAGCAGCCTGGGATAGGATGACAAAAGAGATTAGAATACTTGCGGGAATAGCACGATGAAATTGTGGAAGAAAATGTTGATTGGTCTTGTGCTGGGGACGATTGTAGGTATTTACCTCGGTCCGCGTGCGCAATATCTCCAACCATTTGGGACAGTCTTTTTAGGACTTCTCAATATGCTTGTCGTTTTGCTTGTTTTCTCCTCTATGACAGTAGGAGTAACCTCGATAAACGATGTGCGCAAATTGGGACGCGTCGGCTTAAAAACCCTGGCCCTTTACATGGGAACCACAGCAATTGCTATTGTATTTGGACTAGTTGTCGCTAAGCTGATCAATCCGGGTATGGGTCTTGGTTTAAATCACGGAAATGTGAATCTGACGATCGATGAGACTCCTGAGCTTGTCAGCATGTTTCTCAACCTAGTGCCTAAAAACCCGATTGGTTCTCTTGCAAACGGTAATATTCTTCAGGTGATTGTTTTCTCGATCTTCTTTGGGTTGGGGATCAATTTCGCAGGAGAGAAAGGAAAGCCTCTTGCCCGTGTACTCGAATCACTTAGCGAGGTGATGTTTTCGATGACAGGTATGGTCATGAATCTTGCCCCTTACGGCATTTTTGCTATCATGGCATGGGTTTCCGGAACTTTTGGGTTGAAGGTTTTACTTCCGCTCGCAAAACTCGTCTTAGCCCATTATCTCGTCTGTTGTGTTCATCTGATCGTTGTTTTCGGCGGGATCTTAGTGTTTCTTGCAAGGGTAAGGGTAGGGCCGTTTTTCAAGGGAATGACCGATGCGATCACACTCGCTGCCTCAACAACGAGCAGCTCCGCATCCCTGCCGGCTACTTTGCACTGCGTAGAAGAGAATCTCGGTGTTTCAAAAAACGTTGCGAGCTTCATTCTCCCCTTAGGTTCTACGGTTAATATGAATGGAACAGCGATTTTTCAGGGCATTGCAGCCGTCTTTATCTCCCAAGCTTATGGCATCGATTTAGGATGGGAGAGTTTGCTTGTGATTGTGGTGACCGCCACCCTGTCAGCAGTTGGATGCGCCGGAATACCCGGAGGAGGTATTGTTACTCTCTCGATTGTACTAGGGTCTGTCGGGCTTCCTCTTGAGGGGATCGCTCTTGTTGCAGGGATCGACCGCTTACGCGATATTATTGGGACTGTAGTGAACGTGCTCGGTGATGCTGTGGTAGCTGTGTATGTCGCTAAATCGGAAGGCGAGCTAGACGAAGAAGTGTATAATAGTGGCGTGTATATCAGCTATGATCAGAAGCCGGTTGCGACACAGGAGAGTCAAACATGACAGAAATTATTGAAGTTACACTCCCGAAGCTTGGAGAAAGTATCGTAGGAGCCACAGTCGTACAGTGGTTAAAAGAGGTAGGCGAAGTGGTGGCCATTGATGAGCCTCTCCTAGAGGTCTCTACTGACAAAGTGAACTCAGAGATTCCCTCGCCTATTGCCGGTGTTTTAAAAGAGAAGCTTGTAGAGGTGGATCAAGAGATTGAGGTCGGTGCGCCGCTTGTGAAAATTGAAGTAGGGGAAGCCCTACCAAAAGAGGTTGTTCGGGAAAAAGTACGCGCGCAAGCAGGCCCATGCCCTGCTACGAAAGGGAAAGAAGATGTTTTCACACCAGCGGTTCTCCGTTTAGCTCAAGTTGAGGGGATTCCGCTCGATACTCTACGCAACATTGAAGGGAGCGGCGAAGGGGGTAGGATTACCAAGAAGGACGTTGAACAGTATGTTGCGAGCAAAAAACATGTATTGCCGACTCATTTAGAAGAAGAAGACCGTATCAAATTAAGCGGAATGCGTAAGGCAATCGCTGACAATCTGGTCCGTTCTTTTTACGAGGCTCCGCATGCTTCCTTAGTTTCAGAGGCCGATGTAACTGAAGTGATGCAGCTAATCGCTCGGGAAAAAGAGCGTTTCCGCGAGACGCATGGAGTGAAACTGACCATTACGAGCTTTATCATTCAAGCAATGACAAAAGCGCTTCAACAGTTTCCTATGCTTAATGCATCGCTTGTCGACGACACAATTGTCATGAAGCGTTATGTGAATGTAGGTATTGCAGTCAATGTTGAGAAAGGGCTGCTTGTCCCTGTGATCAAAAACTGCCACGAGCGCAATCTTGTCAGTATCGCAACAGCTGTGTCGGATCTATCCTCACGTGCGCGCTCAGGGAAGCTTTCTCCCAATGAAGTATCGGATGGGACAGTAACACTCACCAATTTTGGGATGACAGGCGCTTTGATCGGAGTGCCCATCATCCGTTATCCGGAGGTGGCGATTATCGGAGCAGGGACGATTCAGAAAAGGGTCGTTGTGCGTGATGATGATTCATTTTCCATACGCCAGATGATGTATCTGACGCTTACATTTGACCATAGAGTTATCGATGGGATTTACGGCTGCCAGTTTCTAGCTGCCTTTAGAAATCATCTTGAGACGGTCTCATTACACTAGTGGTCTAAGAGGCTCTTTTTGAATAGACTCTGCAGCCATTAGCCACGCTTCTCTTTTTTCTAAGAGCTGTTCGGCAATTTCCTCATATAAAGCTCTCATACGCACTACATTTTCTTTTAATCCGTACGCTCTTTGAAGTTCCGGAGGAATTTCCCAATCCTCCACTCTTTGAAAAAGGCGAACAGCGGCCGAAACCCCCTTCACTGCATGCAAGGCTTCAATCTCAGAAAAAGAATGAATTGTGAAAGTGTTGTCAAATACACCCATGGTGAAACATAGGTCATTATTGATATAAACACACGATTGGGAAAAAAATATGGGGTTGGTGTCATAAAGGATAATATCACCTGGAGATGCTTTACTGTTTGGGGGCAATTCTTTAAGCGTGCAGCCTGGGAGGCTGTCCGGTGAGTCCAGATAGGACATAGCGGGAAACACACCGGCTGCTACAAGAGCAGCACCATGGCTATTTGCAAGCACCCCATTATCCTCATCGTCCGGATAATCTCCGAGCCAAATACGGACGGGTTCGGGAAGAATACCCGTAAGATCTGTGTATACCCTGCCATTATTATCCATATCCATAGCTGCCTGAAATGTGGGTGCATAGAATTGAGAATCAACTTTTTGGGTATATATTGAGATTGATTCCCATGTGCGTTTTAAAAATTGAGTGTCGGAGCTATAGAGACGAGTAGAACGTCCAACTTGTTTTACTTGCCATATAGGATTTTTTTTCGAGTAAATTGATGTTGCCATAATAATAAATAAAAATTTTTGAACTAACAAAAAAATTATATGTCTAACGCTATTTGTTATCAATACAAAGTCGAGTCCTCGTTTTTTATTGGAAGACAAGGAGTTTTTTGATTTTAAGAGATTTTTACAACTTTTCTCACGAGATTTTTCAATAACGCTACTTGAAGCTTTTTTCTAGCTATTAATTTTACGATTTCTTAACATGATAATTTGAATTCAAGGAGGAAGAATGTCAAGTGGAACTTCAACAATAGTTTTGACGATATTATTGATCATCATATGCATCAACAGGATGAATCTTATTTAATTAATTTTATTAATTTAAAGTCTGCAGATTTATACTATCGAGGTATTCATAACTGTGTGCCTATTGAAGATTCAGCAAATTCAGAAATTGTTTCATATCTTTACCACCCTCAAGCGTTTAATAATGCATTCTATGATTCAGAAACTCGAAATGTTTATTTCGGTGATATGGATCAAGACATTTTTTTTCCTTTTATTAATAATCTTGAAATCACAACCCATGAACTTGGCCATGCTATTACTGATTCAACTTCAGGTTTAGAATATTATGGAGAAAGTGGTGCATTGAATGAATCGATGTCAGACATTTTTGCAATAATGCATAAACAGTTTGAGTCTAAAAATTATAGTGCCGCCTCTTCTGATGTATCTTGGTTGATTGGGGAGGGGGTCATTAAATCTCCTGATGGAGGACCAAACCAATCTCTTCGATCAATGAGTCAGCCTGGAACAGCGTATAATCATCCACGGTTGGGAGGGCAGGATCCACAGCCAAGTCACATGAATGGACTCCACAGTACGACTGATATTTCATTTGAAAATGATAATGGAGGAGTTCATATCAATTCAGGTATTCCTAATCATGCATTTTATCGAGCAGCTATTCGTGATCAAGGACCTTCTTGGGCGAGAATAGGAAAGGTCTGATATTTAACTCTAATTGATCCAGATTCCAAACCTGATGATGATTTTTCTAAATTTGCAAAACAAACAGGACGATTGGCAAAAACGCTTTTCGGCGAAAACATTGAGCATATTGTAAAAAAAGCTTGGAACGATGTAGGAGTTAATATTTCCTAATGCTATCTATTTAAACCGTTAAGAAAAATATAAAGGAGAAATTTATATGGCTGTACCTCCCTATATGCAAGTCAACCTGGAAGCTAGTTATCAGGAAGAATGCGGAGAAAGAGAAACAAAAAAGGCAAGAAAGAGTCTTTCGGATAGCTCGGAAAAAGTGAGTGGTGCTGCATCTGCGCAGTTATTTCCAGATTCTAATGCAGTTCTATCTCAATTAGCACCGTATACTGCTGGTGGCATGCAGGCATCAGAGCGCATTTACAGACAACGTGCTTCGCAACGAGTCTACAATTATCCTTTCTATAAAAAAGAGGATCTCAAAGGTGGATTTCGTATCCGTTTAGGTGGAGGAGGGAAAATATTAGGAATTCATTTTATTCCGTCTGACCCTAAAATTGCTCTTACATCTTTAGTTAAATTTAAGGAGGAAAATTTACGTATTGAGATCAATCATGAAACTTATGATTTAAATGCTCTGTCTCCACAGTTTTTAATTCATAATTTATCTCGTGTAAAAACAGTAGAAGCTTTGGATGATGGAGATGTTTTAATTCATATATCAGAAAACGATAAAAATGAAGAGAAGCAGGGGCAAGATCTAAGTAAAAAAAGATCATTAGAAAGTTAATTATAGTGCTTTAAGTGGCTTTACTTGAATAGATTCTGCAGCTACTGCTCCTGTTGGTCAAAGTGTTGCCTCGACTATTTGTTTATAGAGTTGATATATCTGCTCTTTATATGCTTTTAGACCATAAGAATTTTCGAGATTAAGGGGAACACATCATTATTCTATCTTGAAAATATGCGAACATTAGGGGCAATCCAGTTTAGCTAATTTTTAGAGTCGGATAGTTGTGGCAGTATGTTCTATACAAAATGTAGGAGACGAGAGTGATGGAAATGCTGCTGCAGCCATGATAAAGAGTGTAAGTTGTACTCTTTTTGTTATCAAGAATTTATCATTTGTTTAAAAAATTTTTGAGTTTAACAGTGAGAGTAGCCGGGCGCTCCATCAAATGTATAAAGATTTTCTGTCTTGATCACATCAAGACCTGCATCTGCAAGGGCATGGAGCAGGGCAGCAATGGATTGGCATTTGACTTGGCCATCACCCTCAAAACGGCATCGCCAGTGATCAACACAGAAGGTATCGGCGATTCCACCCGGCCAGACTCGAACTCCCCGGTTAGTGATGACGGAGAGCTTTAGAGGTGGCGTATTGACTTCTTGTACCTTTTTAGCCAAAGTCTCTACTGCGTCATGAGAGTAGAGATAGACATCGACACCGATAAGTTCGCGCTTAGTCGAAATTACTTTTGTTCCATGATGGGCCCACTCTTCTCTTTTTGCTGTAGTATAATCAACAGCTTTTAAGGTTTCGGGCTTTTGTCCCAACCGCGCAACAACCGCTTTTGCAAATTCTTTTGTTCCGACGCTTTCTCGGCTAGTCTTTTCTTTGTATATATCTTTCGTATGGATTCCATCTTCAATGGTTTTGAGCCAAGCATTATGGATGCGGCTGGCTGCCTCAGGTTGATGAATGTGCACGAGCATTAAAACCGATGCGAGAATCAATCCTGTAGGATTGGCTGTATTGTGCCCCGCTATTCGCGGCGCAGAGCCGTGTATCGCCTCAAACATCGCTCCCTTTTCTCCGATGTTCGCTGTCCCCACAAGTCCAACAGATCCTGTGATTTGTGCAGCGATGTCCGATACAATATCGCCGTAAAGATTTGGCATAACAATTACATCGAAAGCTTCGGGAGTGTCAGCGAGCTTAGCGCTTCCGATATCGATGATCCAGTGCTCTTTCTCGATTTCCGGATACTCTTCGCCAATTTCATCAAAAATTTTATGGAAAAGGCCGTCGCTCATCTTCAAAATATTATCTTTAGTGAAAGCGGTGACCTTTTTCCGCCCATAACGTCTCGCATATTCAAAGGCATAGCGGACGATTTTCTCACTTCCTGGGCGGCTGATTAGTTTGAGCGCCTCGCACATATCGGGGGTTTGCCTGTACTCGATGCCCGTATAGAGGTCTTCCTCGTTTTCCCGGATGATGACCACATCCATTTTGGGGTGTTTTGTCTCGATATAAGGGAAATATGAGACACAGGGACGGATATTGGCGTAGAGGCCGAGCTTGGTGCGGACAGTGACATTAAGACTGCGGTATCCGCCGCCTTGGGGCGTTGTGATTGGTGCTTTAAGAAAGACTTTTGTCCTTAAAAGCGACTCCCACGTCTCTTCTTCAATTCCGGTAGGGTGGCCGGCGAGGTAGAGTTTCTCTCCGATCAAGACTTTTTCGATTTCTAGTGAGGCACCGGACTCCTCTAAAATGTGAAGGGTCGCCCCCATGATTTCAGGGCCGATTCCATCCCCTTCTGCAACGGTAATAGTTTGTTTTTTGGTCATATAGAATAGATCTTAGAAGATTTTTTCAATGACTTCAAGGCCCTTTACCGCTACAATCTCTTCTGTCATGTTAAAAGAAATTTTTGCCAAACAAAAAGAATACCTCGAGAATTTTTACGATGCACTTGATCCCTCACAATCAGAACGTTGTGTTGAGGAAGTTTTGGCATGCAAAGGCGTTCTTTTTTTTACAGGTGTTGGCAAAAGCGGCTTTATCGCGCAAAAAATTGCATCGACCATGATGTCGACAGGAACCAAAGCCCTCTTTCTTCCTCCGATCGATGCGCTGCACGGCGACTTGGGTATGGTGGCAAAAGAGGATCTCGTGATTGTGTTAAGCAAAAGCGGCGAGACTGAAGAGCTTTTGGAGATTCTCCCTTTTGTCCGTAATCGGGGCGCACGTTTAATTGCACTTACTTCCAATCCAGATTCGCGCCTTGCAAGATCCGTCGATTTTCACGTGACGCTTACCTGTCCAAAAGAGCTCTGCCCTTTTGATCTTGCACCGACAATTTCAACAGAAGTGCAGCTTTTGTTTGGTGACGCCTTAAGCGTCGCGGTGATGCAGAGAAAAGGATTTAGTTTGGAGCAGTATGCTGCAAACCACCCGGCAGGGCGGATCGGGCGTCGGGCATCGCTGAAAGTGCGGGATATCATGCTTGATAAAGTGAGCACGCCTCTTTGCCATGCTAAAGATAAACTTGAAGAGGTGCTGGTCGATTTTACCGAAAAGCGCTGCGGCTGTTTGATCGTGATCGATGAAAACAAACAACTCAAGGGGATCTTTACAGATGGCGATCTGCGTCGCGCTCTCCAAGCCAAAGGGGAGCAGGTATTAAAAGAGAAGGTCGGTAATTTGATGACCCTTTCCCCTAAATTTATCGATACAGAATCTCCTGCATGGGATGCGATGAAGCTCATGGAGTCAGATCAGAAACATCCCGTCATGGTGCTTCCTGTGCTCGATGAGAAGAAAAAAGAGGTTGTCGGCATCATCAAGATGCATGATCTGATTCAAGCAGGTCTTTAAGCTCATCAACACTTCTTTGCGTAAAGTAGGGGAGGTAGATATCGCATCCGAATCGGCTCACTTCAAAATTTAAGCGCCTCTGTAAAATCTTCACCTGTTCCACGATCGGTTTTTTTAACAGGATGCCCATTCCATAAAACGGTGTGTTTTCTACATACTTTATCTCAGCGATACTCTTTTCGGGGATTTTCAAAAGCGGTTTGCCATCTTTGACAAATAAAAGATGCTCTCCATCGCACTGAAGTTCATGAGGTTTTATCTGGAGGCGTTGGAGTTGACGATAGGGGAGCCATCCAATCGCAATCAACAAAAGGCCGGCAAAAAAAAGAGGAATTCCCCAGATTTTAAGATAGGCTAAAGGCAAAAGCATCCCGCTAAGCAAGATGATCAGCGCCCCAGCAACAGCAACACCTCCTCCCTTTTTAAGGGCTAAGTGCATCAATTCGGGCTTGATAGCGGAGCGGAATGTGATACTTTCGCGCGTCGGTTGATTAGCCATGCAAATATAAGGTTCCAAAGAAAATACGAGAAGACTCGCAGAAATGAGGGGTGGGAGGCAAAGCCTGCGAGAACCACTTCGTCTCCTTTACCATCGCGTATCCATTTGAGCCGGGCGATATTAAAGGCAAACAGTCCCTTATCCACCTGCGCTTCAAATTGATCTGGATTAGGCTCCTCATTAGTCCATTCCTTAACGAGATAGTGATGCCACGCTTTGAGGAGAGTTTCGTGGCGGCTCAGCCCCTCTTCTGTCTGTACATAATTTTCGCGCACATAGCTTTCGCTGGGAAAAAGGCCTTCCGGCTTTGGAGAGGGCGCGGTGTAGAAAAAATAGGCATAGCCAATGACTAGGGCAGGCAAGATCCACGCAGCTGCCCCTGCTCCTTCGATGTGAAACAGAAGAAGCATGCAGATCAATATAGAAAAAAAGATCCACGCGAGGACAAATGGCGATGTATCGACAAAGAGGAGGCTCCCTACTTGGCGGAGGAGAGGCGTGCCGGAGCTATGTTTAACTGCATCATATCCTAGCTTCACTTCAGCCTGTTCCTCGGGGGAGAGAGCTTGGAAGAGAGCTTCTCGTTCCATGACCATTTCGTAGAGTGAGATCTGTGATTTACGCGAAATCACTTCCATAACAAATGGCTTCATCAGCAGCCAGGAGAGAAATGTGAAGGCGAAAATCAGCTGAATGATGATAAAAATTCTTTTCTTGCGAGACATCATAAATATTCCTGTGTATACTCTAGCCTCTATGAAATTAATAAGAAAACTTTTTCTGTTAATCATTATTGTTTTAGTGGTTTGGAGCGGTGTCTACACCTATAACCAAGTCACCGATGGTTTTAGCGTTCGGCAGATGACCTCCTCACTTCCCCCTTATCCGCAATATGAGGTCTCCTTACCTGAAGAAACGAAAGAGGATTTGCAATCTTCCCTCTCCCAGCCTTTCCATTATATTGGAAAAGGGTGTCAGTTTTATGCTTTTGAGAGCGAAGATAAGCAATACGTATTGAAATTTTTGAAACATAAACACCTTCGTCCTCACTTATGGCTCAATAAGTTGCCGATGCCGGCTGCTTTGCGGGCGATCAGCGATGCTAAAATCGAACGGAGAAGCCAGAGAACCGAGAATCTCTTTTCTAGCTGCAAGCTGGCTTTTGAGCAGATGAGTGAGGAGACAGGCCTGCTCTTTGTACACCTCAACCGAACGCCTGCCCTCGAATCGGAAGTCGTTTTGATCGACAAACTCGGCGTGAAGCACCGTATCCGCCTTGACCGACATGAGTATATCGTTCAGAAAAGGGCGATAACAGTGAAAGAGGCCTTTACGCATATTGAGACAGAAGATGAGTTGCGTGCACGGATCGAACAGTTGATCGCCCTCGTTTTGGCGCGATGCGAAAAGGGGATTGCGGATCGCGACCGCTCTTTTGTGCAGAATGTAGCTTTTAGTGTTGACGAGCCACGCGCAATATTTATCGATACAGGACAGTTTTACCTCAATCCTGATATGTGCCAGGAAGAGGCCAAGCGCGCTGATTTGAAAAAGCGTCTAGACAACTTACGCTATTGGACAGAGCGCAACTTCCCTGATTTTCTTCCGGTGGTTGATGAGTACTATCAACAATACGAAAATTAAGCCTTTGTTGTGACGACGCGAAAAATATGTACCCCTCCGTGTTCACCGCCGTCAAATAGAAGCGTATTTATGAATCCTAAATCCGAAAAGACGGTTTGAATTTGCAAAACATTCGCGAAATGCCAACACTGCATATCCTCGTAAAAGGTATTGATGTGAGGAGAGTCGGTTTTTACCAAAAGGGTGGCATAAAAAATACCATGTTTTTTAAGCGCATCATGCACTCTTCTTAAAACAGTACAGGCTGTATCAACAGGTAAAAAATAAAGCACTTGGTTCGCTGCAATAATGTCTACTTCAGTCGGAAAAGTAAAATCTAAGATGTCTTTTTGTTCGATTTGAAGCATGCCTTCCTGAATCCACTTTGGATTGAGGTGATTCGCGCGTTCCTTTAACTTTTCGATTCCTACACTGGAAATATCGACAGCTGTCACTCTATTGCAAATCCCATCTTCTAGCAGCTGCAAAGAATGGCCTCCCGTTCCACAGCCAAGATCGATACAAGTGAGTTCCTTTTCGACAATTTTTGGATTCGCACTAAAATAGCCGCTGCACATACTTGAATAATTTTCCCTTTCACTAGTCATCCTTCTATCGATTTCACTGAAACCGTTATGTTTTTCCCAGTATTCTCCTGCAGTCTTTGGTGGTGTTTCAAGAGTGTGTGTCCTGCCAGAGCTGTCTACAAATTCCTTTGGATTAGAAAGGGTAATAGCAGAATCGGTATTTTTACCCGCTTCTTTCTGCGAGAAGAGTGTTTGCCATCCTTGACAGGCAATACTGTGTGAATATTTCCAATGTTTTTGCTGACAGCTGACGCTGCAATAGGTTGTAAAATGGCATCTAGAACATTTTCTTACCTTTTGATCGGTAGGCCCGCATCCAAAGCAGAAGGCTTGAGATAAAGTGGTTGAAGAGATTGGTTTTTTGGAAACCGATGTTGACATAAAAAACTCTTATTTAAAGTTTTAAAATTATAATCATCGTGGGTTTTTTTAGAACTAAAATCTAAATATAGGATAGACAGGAAAAAAAATGCCTCATTCAGTAATGTCAAATATTATGACTCATAAGGGCTCCCAACTCAGTCAGTCTGGAGAAGAAGGATTAAAAACCCTTCCTCTTAGTGAAGTGCAGGGTATATTGCGATCTTCACCCGAGGGCCTTGCTCAAGAGGAGGCGATAAAAAGGCTTACTGAATATGGCCCTAATGAGATTGTCGAAAAGAGAGTCAATCCGGTGCTGAAATTTTTATCCTATTTTTGGGGGCCTATCCCTTGGATGATTGAAATTGCGATGATCCTCTCGGCCATTGTAGAACGTTGGCCTGATTTTACTCTTATCTTCGTGTTACTTCTCGCAAACGCGTTTGTCGGTTTTTGGGAGGAATATCAGGCGGGGAATGCGATCGAAGCGCTGAAAGCGACATTAGCGCTGAAGGCTCGGGTAAAAAGGGATAACCAATGGACGTCAGTTGAATCTCGAGAGTTAGTTCCCGGAGATATTATTCGATTGCGCTTAGGCGATATTGTCCCGGCTGACGCTCGCTTGTTAGATGGAGACCCCGTCGAAGTTGACCAATCGGCTCTCACGGGAGAGTCGTTGCCTGTTGAGAAAAAGGCGGAAGAGGCAGTATTTTCCGGCTCGATTCTCCGTCAGGGAGAAACAGATGCTCTTGTCTATGCGACCGGTTCAAACACATATTTCGGCAAGACAGCACAGCTTGTGCAAGAGGCGCATACAGTCAGTCACTTTCAGAAAGCAGTCCTAAAGATTGGAAATTATCTGATCCTACTTGCTGCGATCCTTGTTGCCGGGATTATTACAGTTGGGATTCTTCATGGCGTTCCAACCCTTACCATATTGCAATTTGCCTTGGTTCTGACCGTCGCTGCGATTCCTGTGGCGATGCCGACAGTGCTTTCAGTGACCATGGCGATTGGAGCGCGTTCATTGGCGAAACGTCAAGCGATTGTCACAAAGTTAGTTTCCATTGAAGAGTTAGCAGGTGTCGATGTGCTCTGTGCGGACAAAACAGGTACTCTCACGCAGAACAAGCTTACATTAGGCACTCCTTTTAGCATTTCATCTACGACACCTGAGCAGGTGATCTTGAGCGGGGCGCTTGCCTCGCGAAAAGAGGATAACGATACGATCGATATGGCAGTGATTGGTGCTTTACAAGATGAGGAAACGTTGAAGGACTACGAGGTTATGCACTATCAGCCATTTGATCCTGTCCATAAGCGCTCTGAGGCAACGATAAAAGACAAAGAGGGGAAGATCTTTAAGGTGACAAAGGGCGCGCCTCAAGTGATTTTAGGGTTAGCTGTGAATGCAGAGGAAGTAAAAGAGGAGGTGAATCGAGCGATCGAAGTTTTTGCAGCACAGGGAGATCGCGCTCTTGGCGTGGCGCGAGCGGAAAACGATGGAGAGTGGCAGTTTTTAGGTGTTTTGCCATTATTTGACCCTCCCCGGGAGGATGCAAAAGCGACCATTGAGACGGCTTATGAGATGGGCGTGAAAATCAAGATGGTAACAGGCGATCAATTGCCTATTGCCAAGGAGATTGCCAAGAAGTTGGGGATGGGAACATCTATTTTTGATGCAACGAAGCTGTCCGAAGAAACAGAGCGGGAGGCTATAGAAATTGAGGAGGCGGATGGTTTTGCCCAAGTCTATCCTGAGCATAAGTATCACATTGTCGATTTGCTGCAAAAGCGGGGGCATATGATTGGGATGACGGGAGATGGTGTAAATGATGCGCCTGCTCTAAAAAAGGCGGATTGCGGTATTGCCGTTTCAGGAGCAACAGATGCGGCGCGTTCTGCGGCTTCCATCGTGCTGATGAGTCCGGGGTTATCGGTGATCATCGACGCCATCAAGGAGAGCCGAAAAATATTTGAGCGGATGAATAGCTACGCGATCTATCGTATTGCCGAGACGCTGCGAGTGCTTCTTTTCATGACGCTTGCCATCTGGATTTTCAACTTTTATCCTTTAACGGCGGTGATGATCGTGATGCTTGCTTTGCTTAATGATGGCGCGATATTATCGATCGCTTTTGACAATGTGCATTATAAAAATCAGCCTGAGGCATGGAAAATGCATAAAGTGCTTGGAATCGCCTCCGTTCTTGGAGTCTTAGGGCCGATCGCAGCTTTTGGGTTATTTTACTTAGGAGAAGGTGTTTTTAGGCTTGATCGCGCACAGCTACAGCCGATGATGTACTTGATGTTATCTGTAGCGGGGCATTTGACGATCTTTTTAACGCGCACGCGCGGGCCTTTTTGGTCGATTCCTCCCGCCATGATCCTATGGGTTGCTGTGCTGGGGACCCAAATCATTGCGACCTTTATTGCTGTCTATGGATTCCTCATGCCGCCTCTTGGTTGGAAAATGGCGGGAATTGTATGGGGGTACGCGTTTGCTTGGTTTATTGTAAGCGACTGGATTAAATTATTAGCATATCGATTTCTCGATCCGGTTAAAAGACAAGCATAATTAAAAAGCTTTCTATTTGAAAAAAAGAGCTTGGAAAAATCCAGCAGCGCCATATCTCGGAGCCAATGTTTCAATGAATTTACAGAAAAATTGTTGCTTTATCTCGAATATGAAGGGCAAAAGCCCAAGGAATCTCCTAAATGCATTGCATAATAAATAAAGTATTTTGAATAAATTTTGCTTTATAGCATACCTAAAATTTCATTGGTTTTATTCGTGTAGGAGGGGAGTCTGAACGAAGAACAAAAGAGAATTGAAGATCGATCTGGAGATATTCCTCCCTGGCAAAAATGGGGTCCCTATGTCGCTGAAAGATCTTGGGCAACCGTGCGTGAAGATTATAGCGCCGATGGGAACTCTTGGACCTACTTCACTCATGAAGATGCGCGGTATCGCGCCTATCGGTGGGGTGAAGATGGTATCGCCGGATGGTGCGACCGTTATCAAGTCCTGACTTTTGCCCCCGCTTTTTGGAATGGAAAAGATCCCTTTTTAAAAGAACGCCTTTTTGGCTTAAATTTTTGGGAAGGGAATCACGGCGAAGATGTCAAAGAGTACTATTATCACTTAGACGGTACGCCTACCCATTCCTACATGAAATACCTCTATCGCTACCCTCATAATCTCTTTCCCTATGATCAGTTGAGAGAGGCAAATCACAAAAGAAATACGTTTGAGCCTGAATTTGAATTAGTCGATACAGGTGTTTTTGATGAAAACCGATTTTTCGATATTTACATCGAATATGCAAAAGCTTCTCCAGAGGATACCTGTATCCGTATTGAAGCTATAAACCGTGGTCCTGATCCGGCTTCTTTACATATTTTGCCGCATCTTTGGTTTCGCAATCAGTGGAGTTGGACTGAAGAGATTTTGCCAAGACCTGAAATTTCAATAGGGAAAGATGGAGAGAAACATCTCTGCCTGGTCGCCGATGAAAAGCAGATGCACCCTCCAAGTAATCTGTTATTTACATATAAATTAGGAAAACGCTACCTCTTTGGACCATCTGAAGGCAACGCTCTTTTTACCAATAATGAGACAAAAAGCAACTCAGATCAATATACCAAAGAGGCTTTCCATGAAGCTGTTGTCAATGGAAAACAAACTGTTAATCCTGAGGAAGTGGGAAGTAAGGCCTGCATGCATTACTACTATGAGGCTGTTCCCAGTAATGAATCAGTCGTCTTATATCTAAGACTGACAAATAAGCAGCTCAAAAACCCACTTGCCGATGTGGAAAAAATTGTGAAAAAACGGAAGCACGAGGCAGACGTTTTTTACGATTCAATTCACCCTAAAACAGCAAGTGTTGAAGAAAAGCAGATTCAACGGCAAGCGATAGCCGGAATTTTATGGACCAAGCAGTTTTACTATTTCGAAGTGAATACTTGGCTAAAAGGGGATAAACTCCACGAGAGGCCACCCTCAGAGCGCTTCTCAATTCGAAATTACCATTGGAAGCACCTCAACTCAATGCGTATATTATCCATGCCCGACAAGTGGGAGTATCCATGGTTTGCCGCATGGGATCTCGCTTTTCATTGCCTGACTCTCGCTTTGGCAGATATCGAACAGGCAAAAGAGCAGCTGTGGTTTCTACTGTTTGAGCAGTTTCAACATCCCAACGGACAAATCCCCGCCTATGAATGGGAGTTTTCCGATCTCAATCCTCCGGTACAAGCCTGGGCGATTTTGTCAGTTTTCAACATAGAAAAAGAAAAGAAGGGAAAAAAGGACATCGTTTATCTCAAACGTTGTTTTCACAAGCTGCTGCTTAACTTTAGCTGGTGGGTCAACAAAGTCGATAGCGAAGGGTTCAATGTCTTTGAAGGGGGCTTCTTAGGCTTAGATAACATCACAGTGATCGATCGTTCCTCTAAATTTCACAAGGGTGAGCGTTTAGAGCAATCGGATGGAACGGGCTGGATGGCATTTTATTGTCTTGGCTTGATGCGGATGGCGCTCGAGTTAGCAAAAGAGGAAAAGGCGTACGAATCGCTTGCGACTAAATTTTTTCAACACTTTGTTTATATTGCAGCTGCAATGAAAAAGCGCGATGGCCATCCCTACAATCTATGGAGCGAAAAAGATGGCTTTTTTTACGATGTGATGCGCTTTCCCAACCACTCTTATGTTAAACTGAGAGTCCGATCTTTAGTCGGCATCATTCCTCTTTATGCAATTGAAACGCTTTCAAGTGAAGAATTGGAGCAGTTCCCGGAGTTTGCCCGTAATTTTCACTGGTTTTTGAATAATAAATCCTATTTGACAAATGATTGCATCTTTCCCAAAAAAGAGAGCTATGTCTTGAGCCTTTTGAGCCCGCACCAGCTTCAAAAAATACTAGGGTATGTATGGGATCCTGAAGAGTTTAGAGGTAAATATGGGTTTAGAAGCTTATCCAAATATCATGAGAAAAACCCCTTTATTTTCGAAGATAAATCTGTGAATTATGAGCCGGCTGAGTCTGTATATCGTATTAAAGGTGGAAATTCTAACTGGCGCGGCCCCGTCTGGTTTCCTACAAGCTATCTCCTGATTGAATCTCTTCTAAAGTTTGCTAAGGCATATGGAGAGGATCTTTTATTTAAAAATGAAGGAAGCGAATCCATCAACACGGCTAAAATGGCACAATATTTTGCCGAAAGCATGATCTCAATCTTTAAGAAGGACTCCGAAAACAATCTTCCTTTTTTAGGTGAGCGTTTTCCTTATAAAGGCGATCCGCATTGGACAGCTAACCTTCTCTTTTATGAACATTTTCACCCCGAAACAGGAGAGGGTTTAGGTGCTTCTCATCAAACAGGTTGGACAGCTTTAGTCGCGAATCTAATTCAAAACTTTAGGGAGTAGTATGCGTGCTCTTGCATTGAATGTTGCCCGAAAAAAACTCGATTTGGTTGAGGTGGAAGAACCCCAAATCCAGGGGGCGGATGAGGTAAAGCTCAAGGTATTGAAGGTAGGCATTTGCGGAACAGATAGAGAAATGGTGCAATCTGATCACGTTGTCTCTCCTGAGGGAAAGGATTCGATCGTTCTTGGGCATGAAATGTTAGGCAGGGTTGTCGAGGTAGGATCTCTTGTGACGCATGTTGCTCCGGGAGATCTTGCGATTTTTACTGTAAGGAGAGGGTGCTTGCAATGCCAGACATGTGATAAAGGCTCTGCGGATATGTGTTATACTGGCAAATATTTAGAGCGTGGCATCCATAGACTCGACGGCTTTCAATCGGAATATGTAATCGATCGTGAAAAGTATTTGATCAAAGTGCCGGAAGACCTTCTTTCGTGCGGTGTTTTATGTGAGCCGATGTCCGTTGTGCAAAAAGCGATCGAGCATGTAATGGAAATTCAAAAAAAGCGGCTTCCTAATTGGGAAGAAGAGGAGAATTGCTTTGAAGGGAGGCATGTATTGCTCGCAGGTCTTGGCTCAATTGGATTGCTTGCAGCTGTATCCTTTCTCCTTCGTGGAGCCCATGTTTGGGGATATGACATCGTCGATTCTGATTCCCTGCGTCCTCAAATTCTGAAAAAAATGGGAGGAAATTATATCTGTGCAAAAGAAGTTGAGCCACATGATATTCCCTCGCATGTCGATCATCTCGAAGTGATTTTTGAAGCTGTTGGCAATACTAAACTCTGTTTTGATCTGATTTCGGCTCTTGGTTCTAACGGCGCATACGTTGTCACGGGAATCACCGAGAGAGGTAAAAATATCGAGTTGGATGGGGGAAGCGCGATCAATCAACTCGTGATGAAAAATCAAGTGATTCTGGGAAGTGTGAATGCAAATCACCGCCATTGGGAGATGGGCATAAAGGATTTATCTGCTGCAAAAAGGCGATGGGGGGATCTTATAGACTCCTTTATCACCCGCGAATATGCTGTTAGTGAATATGAGATTCCATTTTTTACGCGTGATCAAAATGAAATAAAGAGCGCGATAGAATGGAGTAAGCTATGAACCCCTCACCTGGTCACGACCTTCTCAAAGGCGGGATCTTAATGAGCATTGGGTTTTTCCTAATGGCTGTATTCGGGGCCTTATTAAAGGTAGCAGCTGCTCATTCTTCATTTATTTTTGCCGTTTGGCTCACTTTTTCTACAGCGTTTGTCATTCAGCTTGTTATTGTATTGCCGAGCGGACTGAAATTCTTCAAAACCCATCACATCATCAAGCATTTTTTTAGAGGCTTCTTTGGTGTTGCGGCTACTATGTGCTATGTTGTGGCATTGGCCCACTTAAAGTTGATGAATGCCACTCTTCTTTTCAATACGGCGCCTCTTTTTGTTCCGATCCTTGCCTCTATCTTCTTGCGGCAACACCTTTCCTGGAAGATCTGGCTGGCTATTTTTATTGGTTTTGTCGGGATTACATTGATTATTCGGCCTACGAGTCAAATTATTGAAAGTCCATGGAATTTAATCGCGTTTGCTTCTGGAATTTTGCTTGCGATTGCGTTTTTTTATGTGAAACTTCTGTCTGTAACAGATCCAATGATGCGTGTAAGCCTCTATTTCTTCTTTTTCGGCAGTGTTTTGTTGATCCCTTTTTTACCTTTCATCTGGGAAAACTATACCTATGCAGCTTGGTTGTGGGGGATTGGGACGGGAGTTGCTTCTATCATCGCTCAACTTTTCATCATTAAAGCTTATCAGGTCGCAGATGCCGGCCCTGTAGGCGTCTTTCAATATATATCGGTAGTTTCTGCTGGTGTTATTGACTGGGTTGTGTGGGGTAAGTTGCCGACAACGTTAACCGTGATCGGGACAGTCCTTGTAATCGCCTCTGCGATAACAGTCATTTTAATTTCATTACCAAAAAGGAAAAAATCATGAGTTGTATTCAACCTGTGCACGCTATTGTTGGAGAAGCCCCTCTTTGGTCACCTCAAGAGAATAGGCTTTATTGGGTCGACATAGTGGGGCAAAAACTCTTTATTTATGATCCTCAAACTAATCAAAATCAATCGATTGACATGCCCGATATGATCACAACAATCGCCTTGAGAAAAGAGGGAGAGCTGCTCATTGCCTTGCGTAAACAAGTTGTGACTTATGAGATGGCTTCAAAAAAAATAACTGTGTTGCATGAAGTAGAGAAAGATTTGCCCGATCATCGTTTTAACGATGGAAAATGCGATAGTGCAGGAAGGTTTTGGGTGGGGACGATAAACATGGTCGAGCCGACGGATCCCTCTTGCCGCCTGTATTGTGTTGAAGGTGATCGCATCACTGTTCAACAGGAAGGGATTGTCTTTTCCAATGGCCTTTGCTGGAGCTTGGATAATCGCCGTTTCTATCATGTTGAAACATTCAGGCGCACTGTATTTGTGTATGATTTTGATGTAGAAAAAGGAGCTATTTCCAATAAACGGCCTTTCATTGAATTTGGGGAAGATGAGGGCATACCGGACGGATTGAATGTCGATAGGGAAGGCGGTATTTGGTGTGCCCATTTTGGTGGAGCCTGTGTTGTGCGGTATAACGAGCAGGCGATAGAGACGGATAGGATTACCTTACCGGTTCCTTATATCACAAACTGTACCTTTGGAGGGCCTGATTTAAGCACTCTCTACATCACGACTGGATGCGAGAAGGTCCCCGAAGAGGAGAGAAATCTTCATCCTGAAGATGGAGGGCTATTTGCACAAAAGCTCAAAGTACAGGGGGTGGTGACAAATGCGTTTGGACAAGCTAAAGTTAAGCCCCTTTAGACTTCCGGCCCCGTTTGCGTGACGCTTCACTACCTGAAGACTTCTGCTTAGGGGCTTCGTCTAAATCTAGCTCATCTTCATCTTCATCTTCATCATCCTCGCCAAATGAAGGGATGGAAAGCTCTTCTTCTAAACCGAGGCGGGAGGAGAGCTTGCGCAGGGAGGCAAATTTCTCTGATAATGCCTCGAGCTGGCTTTCAGCATCGGTGCGTCCTGTACCGCGTAAGTGAGCGAGCAACTCTTCTTCTGAATCAAATTTTTCAGAAAAGGTAATCGAAGAAGCCGACTGGATATCAGGAATATAAAGAAAGCGGCGCACTAATTGAGGGACTTGTGTAAAAATATCATTTGTTACTTGTGTCTCAATCTCGATTTTTGCCACTTGCTTTGGTGGACGTCCTCTTTTGGGGCGGGGGTTGAGTGCTTCACTGGAATAGTAAGACTCAGCTTTTTTCTTAAGCTGGGTCCGCGCAGTTTGCACCTCTTTTGGCACTTTTGGTTCAAAAAGATTCACTTTCAACTGCTCTACGATATGGCGTGGGAGCTCTAAATCTTCTTCAAAAACAAATGTGAAATTGTTTTTGCGCAACCACTCAATAATGCGAATGCGGGAACGCTCTTGATAAAACTGATGCCATTTCTCAAGCTCAGTCTCATGATCGTAAATAAATTCTAGAAATTGCTCACGGGAATCTTTTCCGGAGATCACATCGAGCAATTTTTCTTTTGTGTCGATGTCGTAGACCTTCTCATTTACAAAACCTTCCATGATTTTCTTGGTCTCATAGAATGTCAATTTTGGGAGGAGGCAATACCGTTCAGGGGTGGAGTTAAGCTCATTATAGAGCTTTTTTAAATCCTCATCATCCTTATCCAGATCGACAAAGAGGATATAACCCTCAGTGCGGTTGAGATAGTAGTCCCGCTCATCGTTTGATTTGGCAAAGGCATCCATTAAACGATGGAGACGGAGAATAAGGGGATTTTGTGCTTCTGGAAGATTACTCATAATGGAAATAGTATAGGAGATTCTGTTTTTAAGGAAAAGCTTCCTTCTCCTAATCGGTGTGCAGGTCCTTCCATTGTGACCCTTTCCCAGTTCGAAGTGAAAGAAACAGTTAGGGTTTCACCAGATTGTACTTGTACGGAGATAGGAGAAGATAAGGAATAAATTTTTGATGCAGCCAGGGCAGAAGCCATCACACCTGTCCCGCACGCAAGTGTTTCCCCTTCCACTCCCCGTTCATATGTGCGGATGCGAAAAGGGGCAATTTGGACAAAATCGACATTTGTCCCTTCAGGAAATAGGGGGTGATGTCGAATCAGAGGGGCGAGCTTTTGTGGATCTATCTCATCTACAGAATCGACGAAAATCACAGCATGTGGAACGCCTGTATTTAAGTGGTGTACCGTATAGTCTTCGATTTTAAGATTCCACCTACACTCTTTTACTGATGGAAATTCTACACACACGCGTTCTGCTTCGATCCATGCGATATGTGGCCCCGCAAGCGTTTCAATACAATACCTTTCGCGATGGATATTTTTTTCTTTAAGGAATTTTACGAAGCAGCGCAGCCCATTGCCGCACATTTCAGCTTCGCTTCCATCCTTGTTAAATATCCGCATGCGAAAGGTATTTTCGGGGAAAATGACTCCGTCGACACAGCAGCTTTCTGCAAGTTCTTTTACCTCTTGAGAAGAGAGCGGTTCTTCAGTCAGAGCAAAGGTGTTCCCTGCGCCTGAATAAATGTACACTTTCACGGAGTTTATCCCTCTTGTAAGAGAAGTGGAGCGTGCCATTTTCTTCGCTTCACTCCTCATCAATAGCCCTTGGCTATTGACTTGTCGCGAACCTTCGAATCTGGCTCACTCGACTCTCTTACAAGAGGGAACGCTGCCATGAACGCGTACGAATAAAGGATATATCTCATGCTAGGTCATTAAAAGAGGTGACGATTTTGTCTAACAAGCCAAACTTGAGCGCCTCATCAGCTGTCATCCACTTATCCCGATCGAGAGCTTTTTCAATCTCTTCCTTTTTCAGCCCGGTGTGCTCCATATAGAGAGAGACAAGTTGGTCTTTTGTCTTGATGATCTCTTTTGCATGAATTTCTAGATCGGTTGCTTGCCCAGTAACCGGTCCGGAAATCGATGGTTGGTGGATCATGATGCGCGCATGCTCTGTAGCAAAACGCTTTCCAGGCGCAGCGCACAGGCTCAATACCGATCCCATCGAAGCGGCTAAGCCGGTCACAAGCGTATAGACAGGTGATGTGATCATTTTTACCTGATCCCAAACCGCAAAACCTGCATCCACAGATCCTCCAGGGCTATTGATGATCATGAGGATCGGTTTTCCAGGATCTGTCAGTTCGAGATACCAGAGTTTGCGAATCGCATCACTCGCAGTTCTATTATCTACTTGGTCGCCAAAAAAAATACGGCGTGACTCTAAGATCACATTGTCGATTTTATCATTGAGGGATCTGAACTCCTCTTTTTCATTTTCTTTATCTGCTTTAGCCACTATATGCCTCCTCGCTAATTTCAATTTCCGGATACAAAGGATATTTTTCAAGCAATGTTTGCACCCGGTTTTGTACGTCGTTTAAAACTTGTGGGTCGGTCTCTCCCTTTGATCTGCTTAAATTCCCTGTCTTTTGGACTGTAGCGGGCTTGGTATTGTGCAAGACTTGAGCGATTAACCGTGCCACTTCCCGCATTTCTGTTGTTCCCATTCCTAAAGTAGTCAAAGCGGGTGTGCCTAATCGAATACCGGATGTATACCACGCTCCATTTGGGTCAAATGGAACCATATTGCGGTTTGCTGTCAGCCCTCCTTCGCGCAGCGCTGTCTCCCCAATCCGTCCCGTAATGCCAAGAGGTCTTAAGTCAATCAAGACGAGATGGTTGTCTGTTCCGCCGCTTGCCACTTGAATGCCTTGCTCTATTAACCCTTCAGCTAGCGCCTTGGCATTTTCGAGCACTTTAGCAGCATACTCTCGGAAGGCAGGAGAGAGGGCTTCTCGGAATGCAATCGCTTTTGCCGCCATGACATGAGGGAGCGGCCCGCCTAAGACATGCGGACACCCCTTGTTGACGCTTTCAGCAAATTCTTCGGTGCAGAGAACGAGTCCTCCGCGTGGTCCACGCAATGTTTTGTGGGTTGTCGTTGTGAGAATATGTGCATATTGAGTTGGATTAGCTTCTCCTTGAAATGCTTTTCCTGCAACAAGGCCTGCAAAGTGCGCCATATCGACCATCAAAACGGCTCCTACCTCATCTGCAATTGCGCGCATCTTCGCAAAATTGATATGGCGTGGATAGGCAGAATACCCTGCAAGTAGAATCAAAGGTTTTACCTGGCGTGCTTGTTCGGCAATCGCTTCGTAATTGAGAAGACCGGTGGAGGGATCGACTTCATAGGAGTATGCGCGCATCATTTTGGCAGAGACGTTTTGTCTAAATCCGTGTGTCAAGTGGCCGCCGGAGCTTAAAGAGAGTCCCATAAAGGATTGGTTGCAGAGCAACTGCCGCAGTTCTTCAAATTCCTCAGTTGAGAGTTGATCGGGATTTTGCTTGCCGTATTTTTCGAGAAAGGGTTTTTGAACTCGCTCAGTCAATATAGCCCAAAAAGCGACAAGGTTGGCATCTGCTCCTGAATGGGGTTGGACGTAGGCGTGATCGACCTCAAAGAGCTCTTCAGCTAGTTTGCCAGCTTCCGCTTCGATAGCGTCTACATTTTCGCATCCTGCATAGAAACGGTGATAGGGAAATCCCTCAGAGTATTTATCGGTTAGCAGATTCCCCATTGCGAGCTGAGTGGCAAGGGAGGAGTAGTTTTCGGAGGCGATAAGCTTAAGGTGGGTCCTTTGGTCGTGCAGTTCTTTTAGAATCGCGTCGGCGATCGAGGGGGCAACGGCTTTTAGATGGTCGAGAGCTGCGAGGTAGGCAATCACCTCTGAGCGCTTTTCTTTAGCCTTCGCAAGATAGGAATCAAGTAAATTTGTCATGGCTTAAGAATTATCGCCAAGCCATGCAAAAAGTCAACTCCCTTTACTTGTCTTTATTCAGGGCGTTTAGATTTTTTTCCCTTTTTGGGAAATTTGGGGTTTACGCGCATTGAGGCGCCTGGATAGAGAGGATGGTTTTCGCCCATCTCAAAGGTTTGATCGTTGATTAAGACTTTAAAGGATCCTGCAGAAAAGGGCTCGTCCGTTTCAAAAACCCATTCATCCGGACGTTCATGTTTCAATTCTACGCCCTTTTCCCAGCTTAAAGCTGAAACTCCTTCTCCTCGGAGGAAGAGCTCGCTTTCAAAACCTTCGTCAACTTGGACGATTATCCGGGTCTTTTTTTTACGTTTTTTTCCGGGCATATTCCCAATATATAAAACCTAAATTAAAATTTGACAACCATCTCCTCCGTTTTTTCTTGATATTTATCGTGCCGAGAGATAAGATCTTGCTTCAATTCTCAAAATTAGGAATCCCATTTATGCTAGAGTCTTTTCAGACAATTCTCAGTATTCAAGAGCTAGATATCAATATGATACGCTTGATGCGGGTAAAAAAAGAGCGTCAGAAGGAGCTCTTAAAGATCAACCAGCTGAAGGCAGATATCCAAAAGCAAGTGACAGATAAAGAGACTGAAGTCACAGAAATTAAAAAACAAATCCGTATGGGCGAAACCCAGATCAAAGAGATCGGGGAGAAAGTGAATAAGCTTGAAGCTCAGCAGGCAGCTGTGAAGAAAATGGACGAATTCAACGCCCTCACTCAAGAAATGACAGCAGCAGGGCGTGAGCGCAGTGCAACAGAGCATCGCTTGAGCGATTTGGTGGACAGGCTTGCAGCAGAAGAAGATCTTCTCGTTACATTAAGAGAAAATCTCCAGTCTACGGAAGAAAACAGTAAGATCATCGAAAAAGAGATTCACGAGAGCATTGAGAAAATCAACGAAGAGGGGCGTTCGATCCTAGAGAAGCGCGAAAAGATGAAAACAGAGGTTTCGCAAGATTTTTTTGAAATTTACGAACGTCTTCTAAAAAATAAGCGCGACCGCGTGATCGTACCAATCGAAAAGCGTACATGCAGTGGCTGCCATATCCTTTTGACCCCGCAGCATGAGAACTTAGTACGCAAAGGGGATCGTCTTGTCTTTTGCGAACATTGCTCAAGGATCCTCTTTTGGCAGGAAGCAGAAGCGGCTGAAGGAGAAGAGGCTGAAACACCACGCCGTCGCCGTCGCCGTTCTACAACTACTGCGTCATCTTAAGGGAGAGAGAAGCAATCGCTGCTCTCAAATGTTTGAGAGGAGAGGAAAGTCCGGACTTTGCAGGAGAGGATACCAGTGAAATGCTGGGGGCCGTAAGGCTACGGAAAGTGCAACAGAAAACACACCGCCGGAATTATATTCCGGGCAGGCTGAAAATCTCGGCTTTGAGAGTCGAGCGTACTTGAGGTGACTCAAGGCGTTGTAAACCCTATCCAAAGCAAGACGAAAAAGGAAAGTGCTCCGCTTCTGCCTTTTTGTCAGAGTCGCTTGAGGATTTCGGTGACGAAGTTCCTAGAGGAATGATTGCTCCTTGTTTACAAGGAAACAGAATCCGGCTTACACTCTCTCCCTCCTTTTTTCAGAAACAGAACTGTTCAGTTTTAAGTGAACAATTAGGCGCACAGCAGGGCAATTATTTCACTATCTTCCCTAGTTGAGGCAGCACTTTTTATTCCCGATACTATCATTTTTTTTATACGGATCGAAGGTTTGGCTAAAGAACTGGCTCTGAAGAGCTGAATCAGTTTGAAATTTTCCATGCAAGACATGTGTTTGAAGTTCGCTTGCAAAGTCTTCCACACCGCGCGCTTGGACACAAAAATGCTTCATATTGATCACAACAGCCACATCATCTGTTTGAAGCACTTCTTTAAGGTTAGTTGCAACCTCTTGTGTTAGGCGTTCTTGCAGTTGAGGGCGCTTGGCAAAATAACGCAATATCCGGTGAATTTTAGAAAGACCTAGAACTCCATTTTTTGGAAGATAGGCAACATGAGCCCATCCGCACATAGGGACAAAATGGTGTTCGCAAAAGCTGATGATGGAAATGTTTTTTACTAAGACAAGCTCATTGCTAACAGACTCTTTGTGGAAAGTGATTTCAGGATATGTCTCAGGCTTCAAACCGCTAAAAATCTCATCGACATACATGGTCGCTACACGTTTGGGTGTCTTGGCGATGGAAGGATTCGAAAGGTCTAGCCCGAGTGTCTCGAGAATTTTTTCAAAATGAAAGGCGATTTGTTCTTTTTGTTCATCGGGAGTCATCATTTGCTGGCAAGATATTCCTCTAAAGTTCCATCAAAAAAGTGTATACCGTCTGCTTCAAAAGCGATGATTTTTGTAGCAAAATGATCGATCAAGTCGCGGTCATGGCTCACGACGATCGCAGTCCCTTTATACTCCTCTAACCCCCACCCGAGAGCTGATACAGCTTCCAGATCTAAGTGATTATTCGGTTCATCGAGAATAATGAAGTTATGTTCTTCAAGCATCATGCCGGCTAGGATCAGGCGTGCGGTCTCTCCTCCCGATAGGGTGGCGACATTTTTAAACGCATCATCCCCCCCAAAGAGCATTTTCCCAAGAACACCTCGGATATCTTGATCATAAAGGCCTTGTTTTCGTTCGCGTAACCACTCGAAAGCATTTTCTTTCTCTTCCTTTGTAATCAGTTCAGAATGGTCTTGAGGAAAGTAGCTTCTCAGAACTTGATGTCCCAACTCAATTTTTCCCGAGTCAGGAGCTAAAACTCCTGCGATCAGTTTCATCAAGGTGGTTTTACCCCGTCCGTTGTTTCCGATCACCCCTACTTTGTCACCCCTATGGATTTCAAAAGATAGATTTTTGATGACATCTAGATCTCCATACCCTTTTGAGATGTTCTCAACTTTACAGACGATCTTACCCGATTGCTTTTCGGATGGGATAAAGCGAATGTAGGGGCGTTGAATGTTCGATTTTTTGAGTTCTTGCGGCTGCAGGCGTTCGATTTCTCGAAGACGCGATTGTACTTGAGAGGCGCGAGTTCCAGCACTGAAGCGGGAGACAAACTCCTTCAATTGAGAGATTTTTTTCTCGCGCGAACGGGCTTCCGACTCGCTCTTTTCCCTTACTGAGGATTTCGTTACGATCATTTGGTCGTAATTGCCCGGATAGACGATCACCGTATCGTAGTCGATATCGGCAATATGCGTTGTAACCGAGTTCAAAAAATGGCGGTCGTGGCTGACGACGATCAGCGTGCCGGCGTAATTATGGAAAAAATTTTCAAGCCATCCGATCGATTCAAGGTCAAGGTGGTTCGTCGGCTCATCGAGAAGCAGAGCTTGTGGATTTCCAAAAAGCGCCTGGCAGAGGAGTGCTCGGAATTGCATATCCGTTGGGATTTCATGCATCTTGCACTGATGGAGTTCAGAGGGAATTCCTGCTCCAATAAGCAGTTCCTCGGCATGGGCTTCAGCAACATAGCCATCTTCATCGGCTACGATCTCTTCCAACTCACCGAGTCGCATGCCAACTTCATCGGTGATCTCAGATTCATATAGGCGGTCGCGTTCTTGAAGAGCGTTCCAAAGTCGGGGATTGCCCATGATGACGACATCAGTGACCAACATATCGCGGAAATCCTCGATATTTTGCCGCAGCATACCGATCCGCTCTGGAAGAGAGACAGTGCCTTGGTCTGGGTTGATCTCTCCCATGATGATGCGGAGAAGGGTCGATTTTCCTGCTCCATTAGGTGCCGTAAGACCGTAGCGATTGCCGGGGTTAAAGGATACTGAAACCTCATTAAAGAGGACTCGGCTGCCAAAACTCTTTGAAAGATTGTCTATTGTAATGCTCATAGTGCAAAAGCATACCAAAGTGACGCATAGGAAACAAGGGGGACAATGATTGTCCAGCCATTCCTAAAGCTGACTTTAGGCCTACCATCAGCCACTATAGCGATGGATTTGTCCCTAATTGAGCCCGAGTTCTTCAACAGGAATGGCTTTACTCCTCTTTAAACTCATTCATTAAAATTGTAACTTACATTATGCTGCTCCCATGGCGGTCTCTGGTACGAAAAATGTAGGTTATCCTAAAACACCCTGTTTTGCAGATAGGAATGATGATAAGTGTTTAGCGCATGTCGTTCAGAACTTAGTTTTTTCTCCAAAAGGAGAGGCAGCAGTTCGGAAATGCAGCAGGCAGCTCTTTCATGCAATGCATCAAGCCAATCCCTATTCGACCGAGGAGCATAAGGTAGAAAAGCATGTAGAAATCTTGAGTCAAGCTAGAGAAAGTGTGGGCATGGCCTCGACGCAAGCGTTTGAAAATATTGTACTCGATTCTTTTGAAGCTCAAGGACAATTAGTTGAGATCTACGGTTTTATCAATCAAAGCGACACAGAGAGTTTCAAGCAGCTTATGCAAAAAGAACTTGGATGTGCTTCTGATCTTGAAACGCAAACCATAGCCGATTCCTTAACAAAGGTTATGCTCTCAATTGAGGCAGAACACCCAGGCAGAATGGAACCGTTTGTGGGGGCTCTAAAAATCGATGGGATGATCTACTTCTTTAACGCGGGTGAGTTAAAAACAATGCTAGTAAAGAAGCTTTCTGTGGATGTAAGAGAGCTGAATTTTATGCACGTGATAAAAATTCAGGGGGGCAAAATCTCTTTATTTGCTTGCTATAGCGCCTATAATTCTGAAAGGAGCGATTCCTTTATCAAAGAGCTGCACAGGGGTTTTATGAAAGAATTTCAAACTCAACTCTCGGGTAATGAAAATCTTACTTCAGTCTTGGAGATTTTAAAATGCCAAACACAAAGCATTGAAGAGAAAATAAAAGAGATTCCAAAGGGGAGTTTAGCCTTAGAATTTTGTGTATTTTCAAAAAAGGGGAGTCACTCTTTTAAAGCGGCTGATCCGAGCAAAATCTTTAGCGAAGATTCTGAAGGTGCGAAATTAGAATATTCGATCTTTCAAGTGACAAAACAGGCGAAACATGCCCCTCTTCGTCCAAAGATCACTTATATTAAGAATAGGGAAAAAACGGTCATTGATCGCGAGAATCGTCAGGCAACTTTGGGTTATCATGCAGGCGACTATCTCATTTTTGGAAGTGAGGCGTTATGTGCGGCTCTGCCTATTAGAGGTGTTTTATCGACAATTCAGAAGATGGACGTAGCAGGTTTAAGTCTAGAGCAGATGGCGCAGAGCCTTACACGCACTGCAAGCACAAATTCTCCAAACGGAGATATTACCGCAATGGTTGTTAGGTTATCTTAAGCGCGTGGATGTGTCTTGTCATAGACTTCTTTTTTAAGCTTAGGGGAGACATGCGTGTAGATGGTCGTAGTTGCGAGCGAGGTATGGCCAAGCAACAGCTGGATAGTCTTCAAATCCATTCCGTTTTCTAGCCAGTGTGTTGCGATGGTATGCCGTATCGTATGCGGCGTCACTTTCCCTGCAAGGCCGCTAGCCAGCAGATATTTATCAAATTTTCGATCCACTGAACGTGTTGTCAGGCGCGTTCCAATCCGATTGAGGAAAATTGCCTCGGGGTCAGCTTGGGCGAGATGGCCATCTGTATCTCTATGCCGTTCGGGATGATCGAGGTAAGAGAGGATCCAATCAGCAGCATTTTTAGTGATCGGAATCACGCGCTCTTTTTTCCCTTTTCCTCTCAGGCGGACGAGAAGGGCCTCTGAATCGACATCAGTGCGATTGAGTCCAACCAACTCGCTAACACGTAGACCTGAGCTATAAAAGAGCTCCATAATGCACCGATCGCGAAACCCAAGATAAGAGCTTGTATCAGGTTGGTCGAAGAGGCGCTGAATTTGGTCGTAGGAAAGAGAGATAGGAATTCGTTTTTCGAGTTTCGGGCTCTCAAGCTCCTCTGCGGGGCTTTTTTCGATCAGCTTTTGCCGGACACAAAACTTGAAGAAGGTCCTAAGTGAAGAGAGGCGGCGGACAATCGTTCTTTTCTGAGTCTGTTTCTCAACTAAATCGGCAAGGAAGTTACGCAAGAGCTTTCGATCGATTTGTGAAAGAGAAAGATGAGGGACGTCTTGTGCCTGCCTACGTTCAGAGTAATGAATTTTGTCAGCTACTTTTTCAGGTGGAAGATCGCGCTCGAGATAGGTTTTCAGTGAGTTGAGGTCAATCGCATAGTTGCGGATGGTATGTTCCGAAGCGTTTTTGATTGTACGCAGGTACTCTAAAAAATGATAGGCAGCAGTAATCATAAGAAACAGCAAACTCTTTGAGATGCGAGTTTTGCAAATTTAAGTAAGAAGACTTAATTTGTCAAACTCTGCGACATCCTCTGAGGTCTGCATAGGAATTAAAAATAGGGAGAAGGTGCGTGCGTAATGGATGCCTAAATTCACTGGATGAGAACGAATAAGCTGGGTTTGAGTCTGTGAGATCGGGAAAATAGGGTCTGTTGATATTAAATTGGGTGAGGATTGTATTTGCCCACTCAACAGCAGCTCCAGAAATAGAATCATATTCAATTTGAATAGCCAAATTGATCACATTGTCCCAAAAGGCGGCCCCGATAAACCGTTCAGCATCACCCACATTTTCAAAACGAGAGGCGAGTTCATAAAGCATGATAAAAGCCCCGCTCTCTTTCCCATCGGAAGAGAGAACAAGCATTGGGTGCTCGTTGTTATATGTGAGCTCGTGTTCTTCAATAGTTGATTTCAGAGTGGCAATTGTATTAAGGGCACTCTGAATATTTGTCATAAATGGCTGAGAATATGATATTTCAATGATTCCATCCTCTCTGGATGTGACTTGTGGAACGATATCCAAAGATTCTGCCTCGTCTCTTGGTTCAGGACTATTCGGAACCATTTTTATGATAATCCCTACATTTTCCTGCTGGCACATGCGATCGAAAAGTTCTATTTTTCCAGAATTAGGAGGAGTACAAGAGAGCATGTATGGCGTTCTTCCTTTAAAGTTTAAAACGTAGTTCGCTGGGTAGTAGACATGATCCATTTCGACGAGTGTATATGGGTTTGCACCGGCTGCATATCCTAGATAGCCGCCTGGGATTGGTCTGAGATAGTGTGTAGTTGAGTGCATCCTTTCTGGGTATCGAAATGCTTCGGTTTCATTGATAGAGGGCTCGATGTTATTTTCAGAGATGGCTGGAGGAGAAACTTGAGCTCCAACATGTGCAGAGGGTTCGCGTCTTTTGGAGATCAACCAAGCCAGTCCAAGGGGAATGAGCATTCCTCCGAATAAGGCTAAGGCGATAGCTCCTTCTATAGGAAGAAAAGTGAAGGTATGGAAGGGACCTGTTCCGACGCCAAAAGTGGCAAGTAAGGAAAAAGTTCCTGCTACTACTGCTAAAGCTCCAAGAGCTACAACAACGATTGCAATCACTTTATTTCGCAGAGTTGCCCTCTGATTCCAGGGGTTTAATGCGCCGCAATAGCTTGTCTCATTTGCCCTAGCCATTCCAGATCTCCTGTAAAAAATTGATTACTGGAGTCTATTAAAAGATTAATTTTATGTTAAGAAAAAATTAGCTATCTTGGGAAAGGGAAAACTTTCATGTCTTCCGCTGCCTCGACATTGGGAAAAACGGAGCGCGCTTCGTTTTCGAAGTCGCGGGTATTGAGGTAGCGTGCGGAGAAATGGGTAAGTATGAGCTTTTCTACGCCCGCCTCTTTAGCGATTGTTGCGGATTGTTTTGCAGTCAGGTGGTTGTGCTTTTCAGCTAGGTCGCGGTGATCTTCGAGGTAAGTGCTTTCGCAAAGAAGAAGTTTGGCTCCTCGTGCGACCTCGATTGCACTCAAACAGGGGCGGGTATCGCTGACCACTGCGATGCTATCTCCTTTCCTGATCCAGCTGACATCATCGAGCATGACACGCTTGCCATCGATGAGCAGCTCACCCTTCCTTTCAAGCTCTTTCACCAGAGGGCCTTCGATGCCAAAGGCTTTCAGCTTTTCGCGTTCGAATTTTCGTCTATCAGGCTCTGTGATGCGCCAACCTAGTGTATCAACGCCATGGCTTAAGAAAACAGCTTCGATGCGAAAACGTCCATCATCTTCGACTAATCCAGCTTGCGAGACAGGATGTTCGATCACGGTGATGGTTTCATGGTAGATTGTCCCATATCTTAGACGGTCAAAATACTTTTTTCCTGATGCGGGGTAGTAGACGTGGATAGGATGGGTGACTTTATCGAGATTAAGGCGCATAAGCATCGACCCGAGCCCGAGACAATGATCGCCATGAAAATGGCTTACAAAAATGCGCGTCACGCAGGTAGGGGCAACATTGGCAAAGATAAACTGCCGTTGCGTCCCTTCTCCGGGGTCAAAGAGAAGACCTTCCTCATTCCATCGGAAAAGGTAGGCGCCATGATTTCTCTTACGGGTTGGTTGTTGGCTCGAAGAACCAAGGATAACTAAGTCACGTACGCTCATAAAATGGGTATGAAGTGTAATCTTTGCAGATATTAACTTCAACTCGACTTTGAATTTTGACCATCTTCGGCAATTATTGAGAAGATCTCCTTTCTTCCCGATTAGCGTTGTTGTTATTTAGTTCTCGAAGTCGGATATCGTGGTTTTCGGCGACACGATTGCGGCAGACGTCGAAAACTTTAATAAAGATGATCATAGGAATAATTGCTCCAAATGGGTAGAGGGAGGCGATAGGATGGATCATCCGTGCTTGGGCAAGCCCGATAAGGACGCCGGTTGCCACAATCAATGCGATCGTGCCGATGATAAAACCATTTATCACGCGATCAACAGTCTTGATTTTTTTTTGGCCCAGCTCACGCCTCTCTGCTAAGGAGAGGCCTGCTCTTGGAGTGGAAAGACAATTTAAACAAACCATAAGAACCTTAACAATTTATTGGAAAGGCTCTTATGTTAATTGAATTGAATTTTTTTGTTAAGCTTATCCTTACTGTTGGCTTTTTTAATTTGACTCTATCGGTCCCACTAGAATTTTTAGTATTTTCTTGAATTATAGAATGTAAAAATAATTGTAGAGTACAGGTTTTGCTTCTCCCGACTATAATTCGTCCCTCTTTGAAATGTATTGCTTGATATAGAGCCATTGAGCGAGAATGTGAATCTTTTATAAAGTGATGCCTACCTAAAAACATAAGAAGGAGTTTCTTGGGAATCAATTAAGGAAAATGAGGTAATGTATGGCGGCTATTATAGGAACTGCAAGACTTGATCCTGGTCTTTTGACAAGTGCATGCAAGAGTCAAGACTTAGACTTAGTCAAAAGTGCTATCCTAGAAGGAGCACAACCTGACTCTCAAACATTAACCTGGGCGTGCCTATCAAAGAAGGTGACGATTATTGATGCGGTCGTTGCAGTCGGCGCCAAACCGAATGAGGAGACATTAACGGCAGCAATTTCTACTAGTGAAGTCGTAATTGTACAAAGAGCCCTTGCTCAAGGAGCAAGAGCCAAAGCTAACACAGGTGCAGCACTGCAACGATTTGGAAATCCCGACATTCGGAGATTGGTCGAGCCTTACTTGCAACCCGAACCTTCTCCTTCCGCTTCCAATAGAGTTCAATCGGCTGAAAGTCCGCAGTTAGAGGTGGTGGATCAAAGGATGCTAACGGAAAAATGTGAACAGGGAGTTTCTTATTTAGAAGGCAAAGGAGTTGAGAAAAACTCTGCTGAAGCTGTCCGTTTGTTTCGGTTTGCCGCAGATCATGGGTTTGCAGAGGGGCAATACCGCCTTGGGCTTTGCTATTACAAAGGCGAAGGAGTTGAGAAAAACTCAACCGAGGCCATTACTTGGTTTTGCCGTGCGGCCGATCAAGGATATAGGGTTGCTCAATGCGAACTTGGAGATCTCAATCTAAGGGGTGGCTTAGGTGTCACAAAAAATTTAGCTGAAGCGGTTTATTGGTTTCGCCTTGCAGCAGATCAAAGAGATCCAAAGGCGCAATATAGACTTGGTTGGTGCTATGAAAATGGACGAGGAGTTACGCAAAATTATGAAGTAGCCGTACATCACTATAAACTTTGCATTCAGAATAGTGACCCGGCTCATAATGCGCATCAAAATGCGAAAGATAGTTTAGAGCGACTTTTTCAAAAAATGCCACATCTTAGGAACGCATAAGCATAAGCGGCTTCATTGCTTATAAGAATGTTGCTGAATAGCGAATAAGCGCATTCTACCGAGGAGATAACCGACAGCGGCTCCCGTCAAGTGGGCTGTATTGGCGATGCCAATCGTCAGCTCAAATTTGCTCGTGATTTGAAGGATAAAGAAGACAAGCTGGAGAACAAACATCCCCACCACGAAAATCCCTAGGAAGATCAGGGTGAAGCGGTGAAGCAGATAGCCCTCCCAAGGCGCTACTTGCTGACGTGCCCAGATAAAGCCCGCCATTCCTACCACAACCCCTGAAAGCCCCATGAAAAAGGGGCCGCTCATCAGGTATTGCGCTGCATTGGAGACAAGCCCTGTTGCTAGGATTAAAATAAGGTAGCGGAACCAGCCCAGGCGAAACTCTATTTGGTTTCCTAAAAGAATAAACCACAGAACGTTAAAGAATATGTGGAGGAGGTCAAAGTGAAGGAAAATCGGAGTGATTAGCCGCCAAACCTCTCCCTCTGCTATCTTTTCGAACATAGCGCCGTGATAGGCGATTTCATATTCTGGGTTTTGCATGGACAAGACGATGCGGTCATAGATCCCCATCCATGTAGTGGAGTGGCGTAAGGTTTGAATGAGTTTTAGCGCCTCGGCTGAGGGGGCTTTATGCTCTTCGATATCTTTGGGTGTATAGATTGCAAAGAGTTTGTCGCGCTCTTGAAAGTAGGTAGGATAGTCATAAATCAAGGCGCGTTCTATCGGTGCTAAGATGGGGGCTTGGATAATTCCGGGAATTTTTGGGGGAATCATCACGCCATGTTCGATCTGGGACCATAGAAATATAGCTGCCACAATCATAAGGATAAAAATCGAAATCGGGCCATAAGGCGCTGGAGAGAGAAAGCGGCGTTTTGGCGGGCGTGCAGTGAGTGGCGCCTCTTTGTCTGGCGCTTGATCAGAGGCGTTTTTTAACTTAGGGGGTGTGCCGTAATGCACTTGGTAGCGCGCATCGTTTGGGTTTTTCTTATACTCTTCATAAAGAGCAGTTGCCTGGTCTACAAGATCTTCGTCATAAACCCAGATACGCGCCTCTTCATTAGAGAGTATCTCGCATTCATTATCTACCCCTTGTCCTTTGAGATAGTAAGCTAAAGCGTAAGGGTTCTCATCGCTTTTTTCTGTGTTGATCGTACAGATCAAACGCATTTTTTAAGACCTTTTTCTATTTTTTTGATCACATTTGAGGTAGCGAGTCCCGGAATGCGCTTAACGAGGTGGATCCGCCCTCCATATCTTTTCACTACCTCAGCCTCTATGCAATCTTCGCCGTATTCAATTCCGTTTACATGTACATCTGGACGAATTTTTTCCAAAAGCGCGCAAGGATTCGTCTCGTCAAACCAGGTCACATAATCGACAAATTCTATAGCCGTGAGCATTTCCATGCGGTAGCTAAGAGGAATAATGGGACGATCAGGGCTTTTGTATGCACGGACCGAAGCATCGCTGTTGACTGCCACGATTAAGATATCAGCAGTTTTTGAAGCTTCATAAAGCATGTATAGATGTCCCGCATGCAGAAGATCAAATGACCCATTGAGGGTAGCAATTGTTTTGCCCTGTTTCCTTAAAAGAGAAATGCGCTCTTTGATCTCTTCTGGTTGAAGGATCTTTTTTTGGCTATATGCTTGCCATTCACTCATTCAGCCCCCTCAGGGAAAGCGATATGGAAAATTTCATCGTATTCTTCCACAAAGTAGACTTCGATGCCTGTTTTGAGAAAGTCCGGAAGCTCATCGTAATCACGCAGATTATCTTTTGGGAAAATCAACGTATGGAGTCCTGATCTTCGGGCAGCAATGAGTTTTTCACGAATTCCGCCTACGCCTAATATCCGTCCTGTTAAAGTGATTTCGCCTGTCATTCCAAGATCGTCTAAGACAGGGGTGTCGATAAGAAGCGATAAAAGTGCTGTGACCATAGTTGCCCCTGCAGAGGGGCCGTCTTTGGGGGTGGCACCTTCAGGAATGTGAATATGCACATGCGACTTTTCAAAAAACGTAAAACCGGGCGCGTATTTGTGAATAGCACTGTGCAAATAGCTCCAAGCGATTTGAGAGGACTCTTTCATCACATCTCCCGCTTGTCCTGTAAGGGTCATATCCGTGCGGTCAGAGGCTGTTTTGATCGCTTCGATATAGAGTGTTGCCCCTCCATGGGAAGTCCAGGCAAGTCCTGTCGCAACGCCCACTGGCGTACGCTTATAAAACCGATCGCTTAAAAAGATCGGTTTGCCTAAATAATCGATCAACGTGTTCCGTGAGATGGAGTATTTCAATGCCTTTTTTCGCCGTCCTTTTTCTTTCTCTTTGACGATATCGAGCGCAACTTTACGCAAGATTTTTTTGATCTGATTTTCCAGGCTTCGCACACCAGCTTCGCGCGCATATCCGTTGATGATTCCGCGGATCGCATCGAGTGTAAAAGAGACATCGTCCGCACGCAGTCCCATCTGTTTGCGTGCCCGTGGAATGAGGTATTTTTTCGCAATCTCCACCTTTTCTTCCATAATGTATCCGGAAAGGCGCAGCACTTCCATCCGGTCTAAAAGAGGCTCTGGAATGGTATCTAGCATATTCGCTGTGACAACAAAAAGGACATTGGAAAGATCGACGCGTACATCGAGGTAGTGGTCCAAAAAGTCTCGGTTTTGCTCTGGATCAAGCACTTCTAGCAGAGCGGCTGATGGATCGCCATGGTAGCTCATCCCCATTTTGTCTACTTCATCGATCATGATGACAGGATTCATGGCTTGGCATTGCTTTAATGCTTGCACGAGTTTGCCGGGCATTGCGCCGACGTAAGTGCGGCGGTGTCCTTTGATTTCGGCTTCATCGCGCATCCCACCGACAGAAAAGCGGAAAAACTTTCGATTCAAAGCACGGGCGATACTCTTACCAATGCTGGTTTTCCCGCAACCTGGAGGCCCTACAAGGCAGATAATGCTCCCTTTAAGCCCTCCTGTCAGCTTTCCAACACTGATTAACTCTAAGATCCGTTGCTTGATTTCATCGAGCCCATAGTGATCTTTTTGAAGGATCGCTTCCGCTTTCGCAAGTTCATGGCGCTCTTTGCTGTTCATTCCCCAAGGGACGACAGTCAACCAGTCGAGGTAATTGCGGCAAACTGTGTATTCAGCTGATGCGGCATCCAATGTTTGCAGTTTGTCCATTTCCTCTTGGATCGTTTCCATGGCGTAGGAAGGCACTTCCCGCTTGTGCAAGCGCGCTTCAAACTTCTCGACATCGATCGATTTTTCTTCCTTTTCGATGCCAAGCTCCCGCTTGATTGTTTTGAGCTGTTCGCGGAGAAAGTACTCTTTTTGGCTCTTTGTGATCGTCGCTTCGATTTTTTGATTGATGCTGCTCTGCAGCCGGCTAAGGTCGAGTTCTTTTTTTAGGAGGACAAGCGCTTTGTCAATACGAGTAGGGATTTCATATGCTTCGAGTATTTCTTGTAGTTCTTCACGCGTTGCCGTCGTGAGTGCGACAGCAAAATCCGCGAGCTTTCCTGGCTCGGTAAAATCGGAGTGGCCAAGAAAGATTTGCAGCTCCTCTTTGAAGAGCGGATTGAGTTTCAGCAGGTCTTTGATAACAGAGATGATATTGATTGAATACGCTTTCACCTCTTCCGTGACCTCTTTAGAGTCTGGATGATATGTGATTTTTGCTTTGAGGTGTTTCTCTTTAATCGGTTTTGCGAGTTCAAGGCGCTCTTCCATGTTAAGCACAACCTGTGCGCCTCCGCCATCCATCGGAATGATGCGCAGGATACGCCCTAATACACCGACCTTATGCAGCCCCGGAAATCCGACTTTGTAGATGTCGGCATTCTCCTTCTTTGTTAGGACAAGTGCCACATATTTCTGATCGGATTTAGCGATATTCTTGAGGACCTCGTAGTAAGGTCCAGGTTCAATGAGAATAGGCGCGGCCATTCCTGGAAAGAAAGGGCGCCTGTTGATGGGGAGCACATAGAGTTCATTTGGAAGCTGCTTTTTCACTTCATCGGTTGCTTCAAGCGATTCTTCAATCGCGTCTTCTAATTCAGCTTCAAGTGCTTGTCGACGTTTTTTGTCCAATGTTCCTGCCTCAATATTTTAATCCTGGAAGTGTACCAAATGCTCTCCTAATCATGCAAGAAGGGGATTTTTTTGCTTTAATCTAATCTTTAGATTAACATATCATATTATTTTGTTACTAAGAGAAAGCATAAGAAAAAGTTTAGTAAATAGTGAAGACGCTCATAATTGACACAAGTCATGAAAGATCTCTCGTAGCTTTTGCAGATGGGATTGATATTCTCTTAACTTTGCCCTTACCTATTGGACTTCAGAGTTCTAAGTATCTTTTTTTGACAGTAGAAACTGGTTTTCAAAAACTTAAGTTAAGTCCTAATGATCTGGAAAGAGTAGCTGTTACGGTGGGGCCTGGTTCCTTTACCGGGATTCGCGTTGGCGTGGCTGCAGCCAAAGGCATTGCAGCTCCACGCAACCTGCCTCTATTCGGCATCTGTTCGCTTCACGGTTTTACAGCTGAGGGGAATTATGCCGCTTTGATCGATGCTCGTATTGGCGGAGCTTACGTGATGTTGCCGGGGGGCGAGCCTCAGCTTGTTTCAAAAGAAGATTTGTCTACAGTGCTGAAGAAATGCGATGTGATTGTCGGTCCCGAATTAAGCCGCTTTGCATTTGATAAAAAAATTGAATGCTATCCGGATCCAGAGGCTCTCCTTCGCAATGTTTTTCCAAGCAAAGAAGGAGAATTAGACCTCCTCTATTTACGCAGCCATTCCTGCTGAAGATCATAGGCTAGCCGGCTGTGGACCACCATCAGCTTCATTTTGCTTCTCATCCATAGCTAAAGCTATGCATTCGTCGCAAACTGAACCTACTGACAGTCCTCGCTCACCTATCCTATGATCTTCTGCGGAAATAACTGCTATTACGCAGCCATTCCTGCTGAAGATCGCAGGCTAGCCGGCTGCGGACCACCATCAGCTTCATTTTGCTTCTCATCCATAGCTAAAGCTATGCATTCGTCGCAAACTGAACCTACTGACAGTCCTCGCTCACCTATCCTATGATCTTCTGCGGAAATAACTGCTATTACGCAGCCATTCCTGCTGAAGATCGCAGGCTAGCCGGCTGCGGACCACCATCAGCTTCATTTTGCTTCTCATCCATAGCTAAAGCTATGCATTCGTCGCAAACTGAACCTGCTAACACCCCTCGCCCACCTATCCTAGGATCTTTCCGGGAATAACTGATCATTAGTGGTATATGTGTTCACTTGAAATTCAGGTCCGACCTTTTTTTGGGCGAAAGCAAGGGGCAAACACCGGCTCAATCCGATCAAAAGAGGAAAAGAGGTCTTGCTTAGGATAGAACTTGCTATCCCTTCTATTATTCCCAATCTGCAAGCAATCTTATGGCCAGGATTTCCATTTTCTTGATTTTCCAATGTTCTTAGGCTTGCACGGAAAGGAAGGTCGCAAAATGGGACGGGACTTTCATTAAAAGAATTGATAGGGGGTTGGCTCATAAAATTTCCAATAGAAACAGTCATTTCAATACTCCTGAAAAATAAAAAGGCCCATTCTATTGCAGGTCGATACATTCTGCACTTCTTTTTTTTTAACTTTGAACGTGAAATCTTTCTTTGAGATCTCTTTAATAGAGAGGCTCTCCAGTCATCCAGTTCAATTGCATAGGACATTTTGTCCTATTACTGTTATGTGATATTGTTGATCAGTAAATGCAACCGTGTTAAAATCTTCTCATTGCATTTGAAACTTTTTTTATAAGGTAAGGGAAATATGTCGAGTGTGAAAGTTCGGATAGGCGAAACTATCGATAAGGCTCTAAGAGCTTTGAAAAAGAAATTGGATAAAGAAGGCGTGATGAAATCAGCTAAAGCAAATCGATTTTACGACAAACCTTCTGTCAAGAAGCGCGCAAAATCTAAAGCAGCAGCAAAATACCGTAACCGATGAACGATAAAGTCATGGATTTTTACGAGATTTTAGGGGTCTCAAAAGGGGCTTCCCAAGAAGAGATTAAAAAGGGTTATCGCAAGATGGCTCTTAAGTATCATCCTGATAAAAACCAAGGTGATGCAGATGCGGAAGCTCGTTTCAAAGAGGTTTCTGAGGCCTATGAAGTCTTAAGCGATCCCAAAAAACGCGAGATGTATGACCGCTACGGTAAAGAGGGGGTTTTTGCGGGTGCCGGTGGCCCTGGAGGCGCTGCAGGATTTGGATCTATGGAAGATGCGTTACGCACCTTTATGGGCGCCTTTGGCGGTGGTGGAGGCGGCGGCGAATCAATTTTTGAAACCCTTTTTGGCGGCTTTAGCGGAGGCGGGGGCGGGCGTGAACAGGCCTATATGAGGCAAGGCGCAAGCAAGAAAGCTACCGTCAGGATCTCTTTTGAAGAGGCTGCCAAGGGTGTGGAGAAGGAGCTGGCTGTGACGCGTCTGATGCAGTGTACCATCTGCAGAGGCAGCGGTGCAGCCTCGAGTGCAGGTGTCAAAACCTGTACGCAATGTAAAGGCTCGGGCCAGATTCACCAGACGCGCGGCTTCTTTAGCATGTCGTCTACTTGTCCGCAATGCCATGGCGAGGGAAAAATAATCGTCGATCCTTGTAAAGAGTGTAATGGACAAGGGCGTGTCCGTGAAAAACAGCATGTAAAAGTGCATATTCCCGCCGGAATTGACAGTGGCATGCGTCTCAAAATGAGCGGATATGGCGACGAAGGAGAAGGTGGCGGTCCTCCCGGAGACCTCTATGTCTTTATCAACGTCGATTCGCATCCTTTCTTCGAGCGAGAAGGGGACAACTTAATTCTCGATCTACCGATCGGCTTTGCAGAAGCGGCTTTAGGCGTTAAAAAAGAGATTCCAACGTTAGCGGAAAACTGCCGTCTCACAATTCCAGAAGGGACGCAAAGTGGAAAGATATTCCGAGTACGAGGAAAAGGATTTCCAAATGTACATGGACGTGGTAAAGGGGACTTATTAGTCCGCACAATTGTAGAGACCCCAACACACCTGACAGAGAAGCAAAAAGAGATGCTTAAAGAGTTTGGTGATACAGAGGGGGTGGAGAATTTGCCGCGTAAGAAAAGTTTTATGGAGAAGTTAAAGTCTTTTTTCTCTGATTCTTCTTCATAAGTATGTGTTCAAGAGGTTTGGCCCTCTCAAACAAGAGAAAACACCCCGGAGAACACGTACTTCATAAGGAGTATAACATATGACGAAAACACCTGTTCAAAAGCATGCCAAAAAGGCGCTTAATGTCTTAAAAGCGATGTATTTATCTCGTTTTTCTGACGAGAAGATGGCAAAACTGGCCAAGCAGAACAAGGGAGGGACGTTTCAACTCTCTTCAGCAGGTCATGAACTTGTCGGCGTGCTATGCGGGCAGATGTTGGAAGCTGGAAAGGATTGGGGGCTGCCTTATTACCGTGATCAAGGATTTGCGATCGGTCTCGGATGTGAGCTTTCTGAGCTTTTCGGTGTCTTTTTAGGGCGTGCAACGAAAAATCACTCGGCTGGGCGGATGATGCCCCATCACTATTCCCATAAAGCGCTCCGTATTTTTTGCCAATCGAGTGTCGTAGGATCTCAATTTTTACATGCGGCAGGGATTGCATGGGCGATTAAGCACCAAGGCAAACAAGAAGTCGTATATGTTTCTGCCGGCGATGGGGCGACATCGCAAGGTGATTTCCATGAAGCGCTCAATTTTTCAGCCATTCACAAACTTCCTGTGATTTTCGTGATACAAAACAATGGATGGGCGATCTCTGTGCCGGCAAATGAACAAACGGCTGGAGGAAGTATTGCTGATGTTGCCCGTGGCTATGAAGGAATGGCTGTCCATGAAGTCGACGGGACCGATTATACTGCGATGCAATCAGCGATGGAAGCGGCGATACAAAAGGGACGGGAACACGAGGGGCCTAGCCTCATTATCGCCCATGTCCCACGCCTTGCTGCACACAGCAACAGCGATGACCCCAGAAAGTATCAAACAGAGGAGGTGCAGGAGAAAGAGAAGCAGCGTGATCCGATCCTTCGTTTTGAAAAGTGGTTAATCGAGCAAGAGTTGAGCGATGCGTCTGAGATTGAAATGCTGCGCGAAGAGGTGCATCAGCTTGTAGAAAAGGCGGCACAAGAAGGGGATGCCATGCCATATCCTGAAAAAGGGAGCAGCCGTTTCAACGTATTTGCCCCTTTTGACCCTCCTACAGCATTGCACGAGATCCCTGTTGAGGGAGAAAAAATCGTCATCATGGATGCGTTGAATCATGCTATCGCGGAAGAGATGGAGCACGACCCAAATGTTGTCGTGTTTGGTCAAGACGTGGCCCATGGAAAGGGTGGCGTTTTTGGTATCACACGAGGACTCACCGATGCGTTCGGTTCCGACCGCTGTTTCAATACTCCGCTTGCTGAATCGACAATCGTCGGACTTGCTATTGGAATCAGTGCGGATGGAATGCACAAGCCTGTTGCAGAAGTCCAGTTTGCCGATTATCTGTGGACGGGAATCAACCAACTCTTTAATGAAGCATCGAGCATTCACTACCGTTCGAACGGTGAATGGCAGGTACCTATTGTCGTGCGGATGCCCTATGGAGGCTATATTCAGGGGGGGCCTTATCACTCACAAAGCATCGAAGGCTTTCTCACTCACTGCCCCGGTTTAAAAGTTGTGATCCCGAGCAATGCAGCGGATGCCAAGGGATTGATGAAGACGGCGATCCGCGATCCTAATCCGGTTGTGTTTCTAGAGCATAAAGGGCTCTATCGCCAGCAGAAGTTTTGCGCCCGTCCTGAGCCTAGCAGCGACTATCTGCTTCCATTTGGACAAGCGAATATTGTCCGAAAGGGAAGTGATTTGACCATTGTATGCTGGGGGATGATGGTAGTGATGGCATGGGAGATTGCTGAGAAATTTGCTAAAGAGGGGATTTCCATCGAAGTGATCGATCTTCGCACCCTCGTGCCGCTCGACAGCACAACGATAATCAATTCTGTTCAGAAGACAGGTAAGCTTTTGATTGCTCACGAGGCGCCTCGTAACTGCGGGTTTGGGGCAGAGATTGCAGCGCGCATCGCTGAAGAGGCGTTTGAATATCTCGACGGCCCTGTTCATAGGCTGTGTGGATTTGATAGCTCTGTGCCCTACAGCAAGCCGCTCGAAAATGAAGTACTTCCGCAACCGAGTGATCTTGAGGCTGAAATCCGTCAACTTCTCAGGTATTGATGTTTTCCTACCAAAACCCGAAAACGCTCTATCATGGGAACCGTGTCGATATCCTTTCAATAGAGGTTGAGCATCCTAAGGGAGGGGCGCTCGAACGCGAAGTTGTCTCCCATCCTGGAGCGGTTGTCATTCTCCCTTTGCTCGATCCCGAGACGGTGATTCTTATCCGCAATGAGCGTTATGTGGTTCAGGAAACTCTTTGGGAGCTCCCAGCCGGGACTCTTGAGGAGGGTGAAGAGCCGTTAGCATGTGCTAAGCGGGAGTTGATAGAGGAAACCGGTTATCAAGCGGGAAAAATCGTACATCTTTTCGACTGCTACTCAACACCCGGTTTTTGCAATGAGAAGCTCTTTATCTATCTTGCAACGGAGCTAAACTACGTGGGTCAAAACCTCGATGAGACAGAGCAGATCGAAGTGATCCCCATACAACTGTCTGAAACGGTTGAGATGATAAAAAAGGGTGAGATTCACGATGCTAAGACAATTTCTGCCCTTTTGTTTATCAATTCGAAGTAAACAATAGTGATGGCAGCAACAAATTCAGCCTTGATGCTTTATATGGCGATCAAACAGTCCATGTTGAGGAGATTCGAGGATCAAAATCTATTCGGTGAATGAATCCTTCGCTGTGCTTGTAAATCGGTTTAGAGGCATTTGGATAAAGATTTCAAGACCTGCACCTGCATTTTAACTCCTTTTCTGAATCCTGACAATTGGGTGTCTGACGACATTCAGCAAGGGGATAGAATCATTGACTTTCAGATTCGGATGGATATTCAGTGGCAATGGTTGAATAAAGACAAGGAGTGTACAATTCCTCCGGGATATGTGTGCTGTCGCTCTACTCGTCAAGGATAAGGGTCAGCTTGTTCTTGTCAGTCACAAAACTCGATCTTCAGCTTGGAACTTGCTTGGCAGAAATTTTGATCCTAAACTCGATAATGAACTCGAGGACCCAGCAATTCGTGAAGCTAAAGAGGAGCTTCGCTTGAAATCGTGGGAATGCTTGGGAAATCAAGTTTTCCGACAAGCCAGTTAGCACCTGCAGAGAACATTGCCTTTGCCGTTCGCGCAAAGGGAGTCATTCTTGAACTGGATCCTGATCCAAGCGATAGATGCTTGTCAAGCTTTACCCTCCCGACTAGGTGCTGGCATTCAAAGGAAATTTCGGAGAATTACCAGTTCGGTAATACCAAAAATATGCCTGTAAAGAAAAAAATATTTTCTATATATTTCTTCCTTTCAAATTATATTTTAAGCAGGAGGAAACGATGAGAGTCGCATTGAACGTGCCAGTTGCAGGAGACATAAAATTCTTAGAGAGGATTGAGGGAGATCTTTCAGTCACAAAACCTAGACTTATACATACAGATGTAAGGCCGGCAGCTGAGAAGAAAGGAAATGCGATAGGAACATCAGTTATAACTGTTATGTTTCAAGAACCTCACATCAGGATGGATAAGACAACAGTCTCAAGAAAGATAAGAAAACTTAGAAGCCTCAACTCTTCCAAAGGGATTAATGCATTCATAGCTAAACAATTTAAAACACTAAAAGCTACCGCTGAAGTCGAACAAAAGTTATTAATACAATTAGATGATACATCAGGTGATATTGACCCAGATCTAATGAGAGCATTAGAAAAAAACTTAGAGCAAAAGGAGCTGGCTTCAAGTATAATTAGTAGCGGTTTTGATCATTTATCTAATACTATTTCAGCAGCAGCTTTTACTTCGGATCATATAGCTACAAGTGTTTTTGCCAAGAGTGTCGAGAAAAATGTTGAAATTCGATTAGTTCACGAAAACGGACAGCCTTTATTACACAGAACTGTAGAAGTTTATGCGCCAACTTGGTATGGGGCGAGCAGAATTACTCATGCCGTAACTACCAAAGAGGGAAAATTTCGTTTCCCTTATCAATTAGATGAGGGAAAAAAAGAGAAGCTCAATTTATGTGTGTATGAAGAGTTACTCCCTCGAAAAGGGCTTTTCAGTGAGATAGGAAAAACTGTGAGAGTAGTCTTTACTCTTGATTTTTTCCCATCAGAATCTCTTCAACAGTTTGGGGTCGATCTATATGAATATCCGCTAAGGAATAGTAAATATCTTCCTCGGCTCAGACAGCCAACTGATTCGAGATATCGCCCTCAACAAGATTCTCTCAGCTATAAGTTAGCTCTTCTGGAAGCTGGAGCAATTCCGCTCCTGACAGATCAAGCAGCAAAATTGGCCAGCAGTGTAGAGCAGCTTGAAGCACTTTATGGCGTAATTGATATAACTCTTGAATTGTGTTCTAAAACAACGGTTGATCTTTTGCTTAATGGGATTTATCCATGTCATCTTCTACAATCACTTGAGCCTGTTGAGGGAAAATACTTAGTCGAATTGAATTGGGATGACTACAGTAAAGATGATCAATCGAATGCCTTACTTCATAATGTTAAAATTTATTTAAACGAACATGAAGAAGATTGTTTGGAGGTTGCAAAAGTTCAAATCCAATTTAGGGTTGGAGAGAATTTTGAAGACTTCTCTCCAGAGCATCCAGAATTTAAAAAGGCCTTATATGTCGTAAACTCAATGGCTCTGATTAAAGGAGAAATTGTCTCTCATCTCGGTCTCGGACATCTATATACCGAACAGAATGCAATGGCAGTTTTTCGAACACTTCGAAACAATCCACTTAGACTTCTTCTTAGCCCTCATCTGAGAGGTGTTATGGAAATTAATCGAAGGGGAGATGATTTAATCTTCGGAAAAAATGGCATTTTAAATCTCACCCGTCTTAGCTTAGATGGAATTACCCAGTCTCTTCAACATGTGTTAAGTGGAGTCTGTTATTCCAACTTTAGCCCAAGAAAAGCTATTCATGACAACCATAGATTTGCCCATGCTGAAAACCTATTTTGGAACATCGTGACTGAGGTTGTGGACGAATTCTTTGAAGAGAATCTTCTTGAGATAAAGAAATATTGGTATGAAATCAATGCAATGTCACTTTGTCTACATGAACATAGTCTAAAGCATAGAGCTTGGGAAGGTAAAGCATATAATCAGTGGGCTTGCACAAATGAAATTGATCAACCTGAAGAAGGAGAGGTCATCGTGAATGGCTCTAGGGATGGGAATGCTTTAAGACCAATTGTTCATCCTCATGGAAAAGAAGCTCCTGATGAAAATGACTTGAAACGTCTAAAGCAATTTTGTCGTCATGCAATCTTTATGGCGACTTTTTGGCATTGGGCAGTTCACTCTTCACAAGGGAGGTGGGGAACAAATTTAAAAATTGCCTCGTTAGCGCCTAGAAATTTGGAAGAAGAGGATTATCGAGGCGTTGCTCGTCCTGATGCATCACAACAACTTTCTTTGGCTCATGTTTTTACAAATTTCCAACGAGGACATGCAATTGACAATATTCATGGCGATATTAATCAGTTGTTTGTTCAGAAATTAGAAGAAAATAAAAATGAATTCAGTAAACACGGATATAATATTTATGAAATGTTTGGAGGAGTCTTTATTTAAAGAGCTGCTTGTTATAAGCGACAGGGATACAAGATAGTTTGAATCCCTTTATATTTTCCTTTAGGCACGTAACTGAATGCAATCTCTCCTGAATAATGGATCAACTCAAGTCTTCCATTGGGGAGAACTATTCCCGCTGCAGCATTTCGATGATATGCTCTAAAAGGCTTGTGTCTCAATACCTTATTTTGTACTTTGTTCCCGGGGACACGAGAGGAGACTTGTGGTATGGACGACGACAATTTTTTTAACAAAAAAAACTGTAAACAGCAAACAGAGCAGAAGGAGTCGTGGGAATATTTACTGTCTTGGATTGTGAGAAAACAGAGTTAACTATTTGAAATTAAGCTGCAATAGGTTATTCTTCTCAAAAAGAAGGTTCATATGGCTGCGGCTTCATCTGCAAGTGCTTCTGCACTCTCAACTCAAGAAAGATCTGCTCCAGCGAGTCAGCTCTATCATATCATTCACTCTGCAGAAACAAAACACAAAGTTGGGAGCGTCTTTTCTGGAGCTTTCACCCAAAAAATCTCCCCCGAACCTTATTTTCCCCTAGCAGGAAAAAGATGTATTGACCTATCCAAGCCTATCGCCCTTCACCAAATACTGGGCTCGGCTATGGGCATGACGATGGGTACCGGAAATGAAATTTTGGCAAATGGTGTAGTTAAACAGCTATGTGGGGGGAAAGTTGAGTTGTATGCTCTTTTTGACGGGCATGAAGAGAATGGCTTTGGAGCGCTATTTGGAGTCGAAAAGTTACCTGAGATCGTAGAAAGGGCGCTCGATAGAGAGGGCGTGAGTGTGGAAACGGCGATAAGAGATGCATTTCTCTTTTTTGATCGTAATCTCAATGAAACCTTGAAAGAGTATCCCAAAGGGGGGTGTGGACTGCTTATGGTCTTAAAATTTCCTGAACAAGTATACATTGCGAGCGTGGGACATTCACGCGCTTATTTGCATCAAGTTGTTAAGGGAAAAGCGCTCACCTATCCATTGAACTTTCAATCGAACAATGTGCTCGGAATAAAGGGACAAAATCTCCCTGAGATTTCGCTTACCCGTATTGAAAGAGGGGTGGATACAAAGGAAGATGAAAGTACGCAGACAGCACAGCTCGGCTATAATGAAAAAAGTCTTCTCATTTTGGGGAGTCGCGCGCTTGCGGATACCATCAGCGAGGTCGATCTTAACGACGGCCTGGAGGGGAGGCCGTCTTGTTTAGATCTTGCCGATATTGCACTCAGAACCATTGTGGGCACGGCAGAAGCGCATTGCGAGCTTGCGAATTGCGTTATGGTCATTCAGCTTTGAATGTTAGCATCAAGAGGCTCTGTTTACAGTGTTTTTTTGATTTCGTTATTCATGGAATAAAATGCATCTAGATCCCTAGGAAGAACAGCAAACAGAGCTGAGGGAGTCGAGGAAATATTTACCGTCTTGGATTTAAAGATACCTAGAATAGAGCTAAAACGCTTGGAGAAGCCGGAGATTGAAAGTAGAGAGATCGTATGGCCTCTTTTTTTACCAGGGGCAGGCTTAAGAGGGCGATTTCTTCGCATCCTTCCGCCTCCGCCCTTTCTTCTTATAGGTCCTACCATGTCTTTAGTATAGGGATGATTAAAATAACGTGCGACTATTCTCCCGATGTTCGTGATAGACTATCAGCCCAACAAAAAGTATTGTCGTATAGATCACAACCATCCACGAAGGAATGCCTTCAATATAGAAGGGCTTGAACAAAATAGGAGGCGCCTCTGTCAAGGTTAATAGCTTTTCACAATACCACCCATTCAAAGGGTGAAGAAGCCCCCCTGTTAGGATGCCAAGCAGAAATAGAAAAAGGGCAATGCTCGCGCAGAAAGGGAAAAAGAGGTTGTAAATCAAGCTATTGAGAGAAAAAGTGTGAAAGACATAGAGAAGATAGGGCACGAGCACAAGATGCACCGCTCCTGTCAAAGCAAGTGCCTCGCGGAGCATATTTCCTGCTACATAGATGTGCTGCCAAAGAAATGGGCGTTCGATCACATCTGAAAGGGGAAGTTTGGGAATCCAGGTTTGCAGAAGCTGATTAAGAGGGGAGTAGAGAAGCAAGATTCCTGCAGTGGCTAAAAAGCTGAGCTGGAAACTAAGCGTAGCGGAAGAAAGCGGGTTGCTCAATACTGCGATACAGAGCGCAAGGCCAAGAGAGTTGAGCGGTGAAATCGGACGTTCTAGAATTTGTCCGAGCAAAAAGACCATTGCGACAATCCAGGCTCTTTGAATCGAAGGGCTATTGCCGATAAATAGGAGGTAGAGGGTCAGCAGGGCGATGAGAAGAATCGCTTCGATTTTTTGGGGTAAAAAGAGACGTAAGAGCAGGTGAAAGAAGAGTGTAAGTAATGCAAAATGAAAGCCTGAGATGGCCATGATATGCGAAAGACCAAGATTGCCAAACTCTTGGCAGAGCATTTGATCCTCAAGCTCGCCTGTCACCATCCCGCTTAAAAAATGTGCCGCTCGGCTTTGTGAAATGTGCCGTTCGATATAAGCCTTGACCCACTTTTTCGCGTGGTAGCGCTCTTCGGCAAGGCTGAAACTATTCTCAACAGGCTTCCATTCAAAGGGTTTGATTGAATAGAAAAGGCCATTTCTAGAAGAAGCCCTTCCAGTAATCCTGTAAGAGCGATTTGCCTGATAATATACTTTGCTATGCATCTGACAATGAATCTTTCCCTCTTTTGTTTTCAGTACTCCTCGGTAGCTCCACCCTTTGAGAAAGCTTTTCCCATCGCGTAACGATTGGATGTGAAAAACGCCTGAGACCACCGTATTAGACGGGGGAAACGTGTAAACGTGATAGAGAAAAGCGAGTGGAAGTAAAAAAAGAAGAGTCGCTACTACGACATGTTTTTTATCGAGCAAAAACAGTAGAGGGATAAGCGCCAAAGGGGAGCATAAAACAAAGAGGGTCCCTAGCAATAGGCTTAAGCCATATAAGAGAGAGGGGTGTTTATTCCAAAAATTAGAAGGTTTCATATTTATGAAAAAATTGTATAATTATTTTGCGTATGAGTGAACATATTCATGAAATTTCTAAACATTTTCATAAAGTGGTTGCACTGCATGAGGAGCGCGATCTTGAGTGGGAAGCTCTCTCAGGTCAAATTCCTCTATTGTCTAGAGGATGGTTTGAGTTAAGCCGCTTACCAAAAGAAGATCGGATCGAGTTCACACGCGAATTTTGGCTAGCGAAACTTCCCTTCATATCACCTAATGAAAGTCATCTGGAAGAGAGGCTCTATACGTTTTTCGAAAGTTTAGAAGATATCGAGATTTTTGCAACTCAAGCAAAAGAAAATCAGCCATTTGAAGTTCATATGATATATGGGTTGAAAGAGAATGTAGGTTTTTTCCACGGTGAGCCGCCAATAAAAGAATCGGGTTTGGAGAGTTTGGCAAAACAATTTGCGCACGTCAATCTTCCTCCGGATTATATCGCTTTTCTTCAGATCCATGATGGTTTTAGCAAATACACAGATACGGGATTGATCAAATCGCGTGATATGGCACGGACATTTCAACATTTTCAACATCTGCTTGCAGAGGAGCTACTGGTCCGTCCCGACGGGCAGGTGATCGACCCTTCTAGCTTGATCCCTTTTTATGAGTCTTTTGGGCTTCACTGTTACCAATGTTTTTATGCAGACTGGTATCCTGATGAGGAAATAGGAAATATTTATTTCTCAGAACCCGATCGGACAATGAGCAATTTCCTCGATCGGAACCGCTTGTCAGAGAACCTAGCGTTCTCCACTTTTCTAGGATGGCTCGTTTTTTATTTAGAAGATATTTGGCATATCTGATGTATACAGTTGAGAAATTATTTAAAGAACATGGTGGACAGCTCGATTTGGAGCTTGTGACAGGCGAAAAAGGCCTCAAGCGGAAAATCCTTGTCCCTGAAGCCCATCGTCCAGGGCTTTGCTTAGCTGGATACTTAAAAGGGCATGCAAAAAAGAGGATTCTTGTTTTTGGTAAAGTTGAAATTGAATATTTACGCCATTTATCTGAAGGTTTGCGCGACGCTCGTTTAAAAGCTATTTTAACAGATCAAACCCCGGCTGTTCTCATCGCCCGCCACTTTCTTCCCCCTAAAGAATTAGTTAACTTTTGCGAGAAACAGGCGATCCCTCTTTTCCGAGCGAAAATGACGACCATGAATCTGATGAGTCGCCTTACCCTTCTTTTATCCGATGAATTTGCCCCTTCAAAATGCTATCATGGCTCCCTCGTAGAGGTTTTTGGGGTAGGACTGTTGATTCAGGGAGACTCTTCAGTGGGTAAAAGCGAAGCTGCCCTTGGCTTGATCGAGAGGGGGCACCGCCTTATCTCGGATGATCTTGTTAAAGTGAAGCTGAGAGAAGGGGGGTATCTAGAGGGATCTGGAGAAGACCTCACACGCCACCATATGGAAGTGAGGGGGATTGGAATTATCAATGTAGCGAACCTTTACGGTGCCGTTTGTGTGCGAGAAAAGAAAAGTCTTGATATTGTCGTCAAGTTGGAAGTATGGGATGATAGTCATTTTTATGATCGAGTTGGGATTGAAGAAAAAAAAGTCTTTATCCTTGGCATAGAGGTTCCTTTCCACCTGCTTCCCGTAAAACCTGGCCGTGATGTTGTCTTGCTTTTAGAAACAATCGCACTGAATCATAGATTGAAGAAAATGGGCTACCATTCCGCAAAAGAATTTAATTTGAGGCTTTTATCAAAGATAGCCGGAAAAGGGAAAGCTATTCATGAGTGTTAAAACGATAACAAAAAAAGTGCGCGTGATCAACGAGCTTGGATTGCATACACGTCCTGCTACGTTGATTGTCAAAACTTTACAAGGATGTAAAAGCGAGGTCACTTTTAGTTATAAAAAAGAGACGATCGATGCGCGCAGCATATTGAATATTTTGATGCTGGCAGCGCAAAAAAATGCACTGATTACGATAACTGTGAAAGGCGAGGATGCAGAAGAAACTATGGAACGATTAGTAAAAGGATTTGAGAGTCGTTTTGGGGAGGATCTGACAAATGTCTAAACGTCGTGAGATCCGTTTACAAGGATATCCGATCTGTCCTGGCATAGCGATTGGGCGGCTTTTCTTATTTACTGTTGCTGAAGAAAACATTCCTGAGTTTTCAGTTCCCGATGATCAAATCGAGGGTGAGGTGGCCCGCTATAACAAGGCCTTGAAAAGCTCGCGCAAGGATTTGCTTTTTTTGCAAAAGCGGCTAAAAATGGAGGGCGGGAATGAAGCAGCGGCGATTTTAGGTTCCCATCTCGAAATCATGCGCGATCCTTTCATGACAGTGCAGATGGAAGAAGCGATTCGTTCAAAGGGAAAGAATACTGAGTATGTTTTCAAGACCGTCATCGGCGAATATGAAGAGAAATTCCAGAAGATTACAGATGTTTTTTTTCGAGAGCGATTAAAAGATTTCCAAGATATTTCGCGTCGCATTATCGGACACCTGCGCAAGCATGAGCGTTGTACGCTTGCAGAGCTTGAGTTTCGTTCGATTGTTTTTGCACACGAGCTTCTACCCTCACATACTGCTGAGGCGAATACCGATGTGATTGAAGCTTTTGTTACACGAAGCGGCGCTGAAACGTCACATGTTGCGATCATGGCCCGTGCTAAGGGGATTCCTTTTGTTTCGAATGTCGACTTTCCTCAATTCCCTGTAACTGCGGCCCCCCCTCAAGTGATTGTTGATGGGCGCTCAGGTTTAGTCATTATCAATCCCACGAAAGAGACTCTGGCTCACTATCAAGAAGAGGGAAAAAAATTAAAGATTCATGTGCAAGGGCTGCAAAAGACCGGCTTTTTGGATGCGGAGACAATCGATGGGTATAAAACGCATCTCTCAGCCAATATTGAGATGTTCAACGAGTTAGATACTCTGCATGAGTATGGGGGCGAAGGTGTAGGCCTTTTTCGGTCTGAGTATCTCTTTTTAGCTAGAGAAGTTTTCCCTTCCGAAGAGGAGCAATTTCTTGTTTACAGAAGCATTGTTGAGAAAGTAGGCGGTCATCCCTCTGTGATCCGCACCTTTGATATCGGAGGAGATAAACTTGGGAATTTCAACTTAAGTAGATATGAAAAGAATCCCTATCTTGGCTGTCGCGCGATCCGTTTGATGTTAAAAGAGCGGACAATTTTTAAGACGCAGATCCGTGCTATTTTGCGTGCCAGTGCTTTTGGCGAAGTGAGCATTTTATTTCCGATGATTTCAGGAGTTTTGGAGCTGCGGGAGGCTAAAGGGATCGTTGAAGAGGCTAAAAGAGAGCTGCTTGAATTGGGGATTCCATTTTCGCGCAACATACCGATTGGGTGTATGATCGAGGTTCCTTCAGCAGCGATCACCTGTGACATCATAGTCAAAGAGTGCGATTTTTTATCCATAGGAACCAACGATTTAGTGCAATATTCCTTGGCAGTTGACCGGGGCAATCCTACTATGAGCTACTTGTATACTCCTGCGCATCCTAGTATTTTGCGTTTGATCAAAATGGTTGTGGATGAAGGGAATCGAGCCGAGAAAGCTGTTTCTGTATGTGGGGAGATTGCAGCAGATCCTCGTTATACAGCTTTACTGCTTGGATTGGGAGTGCATGATCTTTCTGTTTCATCCCCCTCTTTGCCGGTGATCAAAAATGTGATCCGTCGATTATCGATCTTAGAGGCGCGCAAGCTGGCAGAGCATGCCCTGACACTTTCAACCCCCACCGAAATCGAAGAAGTATTAGACAAACATTATTGTATTCTTCAATTAGAGTCTGATTATTATTCTTGACACAGTAAAACAGGCAGAGCCCTCAATTCGGTAGTTGAAGGGTCAGTTACTTTTACTGGAATTATTTCATGTGCAGTGTTAATAGAAGTGAATAGAGAGAGGGCTAGTTAGATTAGCCAAATACTTTATACTTTTGTGTCATTGTATAGTTCTAGTCGGGGAAATTGCTTGAAGGTGAAGAGAACGTATTTCAATTTGGTTTTGGTTGGACGAACCGAGTTGTCCTCTGTGAGGATAGATGGATAAAGGTGTGATTTTCAACCAAAGGTGGGTGCAGATTGTAAAAGGTGTATCAAAGCTTTTTGCATTGATTTTGATTGCTATCAACTTAGCTCTTCTAGTTGTGATTTTAGTGCATGGGTTCGAATTCATTTTGCTTAAAGAAACACGAGAGCTGATTCTCTCTCTTAGTTTTATTCTTCTCAGCCTCTCCTTTTTTGTGACCTCATTACAACAGGCTCCTGCCGTTTTGAAAAAGATCGCTAGTGCATTTGTTTTCATGGTTATGATCCTTTCTGCGGTCAGGTTTATCAAATTACTAATAGATCTAACCACATCCTCTAATGATTTTTCTTTCAATGGCAGCCTCTTGTATTACCCTAACCTGCTTTCGGCTTATACAAGCTTCGGTCTTCTTCTGATTATTTTAGGTTTTTTTGCAGCCTACCTTTTCTCCTTTACCAGAACAGCTCAGGTCATTGTCTTTAGCGCGAACGTGCTTGCCTCGATATTTATCTTAAACTTTTTTTTCCATCCTTTCACTCACCCCTCCTCGCTAGTCACGTTAGGCTTAACCAATGCCTTTTCCCTTTACCTCCTCTCTTTTCAACTTCTTACTCAAAATCCTACTGAAGGATATCCCGCTTTTTTTGTGCGCGAAGATTTTGCGGGAAAAATGCTGCGCAAGCAGCTTCCCATTACAGTTTTAGGGTATGTCATCTTCGGTCTCTTATGCCTTTTGGCACAGCATTTTTTAAATACCCCTCCAAAGTTTTTCATCACAGTAATGATTACTGTGGCGATTGTGGTCTTTACACTCATTGCTTTTGTCGTAGCGCGGCCACTAGCAGAACTGGATGTTCAAAGACGCTTTCATGAAGAACAACTTGCATATTCTGCTCTACATGACAAGTTAACGAATCTGCCAAACCGTATGCTTCTACTTGATCGTTTGCAACAGGCCATTTTCGATGCCGAGAGAAAAAAAACAAATATCGCCGTGATCTTTCTTGATCTAGACCATTTCAAGCTTGTAAATGACAATTTAGGACACTCAGCCGGTGATCAACTTTTGAAAAGTGTGAGTAAAAGGATTGAAGATTCTAAACGTCAGTCGGATACTTTCTCTCGCCTCGGCGGAGATGAGTTTGTTTTGCTCATCCCTGAACTGCAAACAGAAAGTCAGAGTAAAATGCTGATTCAACGCATTCAAGATCAGTTTGAAGAACCATTTTTTGTTGGGGACCAATTGCTACCTGTAGGGTGTAGCATGGGCGTGAGCTTCTTTCCCAGAAATGGGAACAGTGCCGAGGAGTTGCTGAAAAATGCAGACATTGCGATGTATAGCGCTAAGGCAAAGGGGAGAAATACCTTTGAATACTATACCCAAGAAATGAATCTCGAAGTAAAAGAGCGCTTACTGCTTCAGCAAGATCTTTTCAGAGCTCTACATCGAAAGGAATTCTATCTAGACTATCAGCCAATCGTGGACTCAAAAACTCAGAAAATCCGTAGTGTAGAAGTGCTTTTTCGGTGGAAAAACACCAAATGGGCACATCTTCCCATTCCCCATATTTTCGGTGCGGCAAGGGATGCAGGTTTACTCTCACTTCTCAATGAATGGGTTTTAAAAAAAGCTTGTGAGCAGAATTTATTGTGGAGAGAAGAAGGACTTCTTTTTCTCCCTATATCGGTCAATCTTCCGGGATATCTATTGGATTATAAAAATGCCTTAGAATCTATTGGGAAGATTATTGACGAGGTTTCTTATCCTGGCGAATATCTCGAGATTGAATTGACAGAAAACGTAATTATGTCGTCTCAAAAGGAAGCGGAAGATATCCTTAGCGCGCTTAAGAAGAAAGGAGTTTCTTTTTCGATCGATGATTTTGGAATAGGGTTGTTAAATTTCAATCATCTCGTACATCTTCCTATAGATAAGTTGAAGATAGACAGAAGCATTATTCGCGAGATCCCACAAAACCCCAAGAGCGAAGTTGTCGTTCAGGCGACCATTGCTATGGCTCATGAGATGAGTATGCAGGTGATTGCAGAAGGTGTGGAAACGGAGGAACAGCTCCAGTTTCTTGTCGATCACAGCTGTGACGCCATCCAAGGTTATTATTTTAGTCGACCCCTCAGTGCAGAGGATTATGCAAAACTATTGGTCACAGCAGAGCAGGCTTAAATGGAAATTAGGGTAACACAGTTAAAATCCTAAACCACCCATGCCTGGGAAGCCGAAGTCAGCGCCAGAACTCTTCTCGATTTTCTTAGCCGCTTCATTATAGGCTGCCTTTACAAGGTCTTCGAGTCCTTCGATGTCATCAGGATCCACACACTCAGGCTTGATTTTCACTTCAATGACCTCATGCTCTCCATTTAAAGTGATGCTGACAAGACCGTTTCCGGCCGTGCCTGTTGCACGCTCATCTTTGAGCTTCTCCTGCATCTCTTCGAACTTTTTTTGCAGCATCTTTGCTTCTTTTTTCTTCTTCGCGTAACCGCTTCCCATAATAAAATTACTCCTTCTTAAATGCTCCGTTTAACTCCTTGGCCGCAAAACGCATTAAAGTATCATGATAACTCTGCTCTTTAACTGTCACAGGCTTTGAGGGGCTGCTCTGCGGTTTAGCAGGCGCTTTCTGCTCAGCTGGTTTGGTAGGAGCAGCTGTTTTAGGTTTCGGTTTTGGAGGTGGATCGATATTTTTAGGTTTTGATTCAGCTATTGCTGTTGAAACAAGAGTAGCCGGTTGCGGATCATCTTTAGACGTATTTTGCTCCGCTTTTGCTATGTATTTGTCGCCAACTTCAGAGGGTTCATCTGTCGATTGGTTTATTCGAGACTCTAAAGCGTACAGCCGCTCGACTAGCTGATCGAGTGAAATGCGTTGATGCGTTCGCAAAATCCGTAAGAGCAGCATCTCTAAAGCTGTCTTCTCAGATGTGGCAAACTTCAACGTTTGTGTCGCGTCCGATACGAGCTCTAAAATCTGCAGTAATTGGTCTTGCCGGTAGAGAGTGACAGAGTGCGCATATTTGTCCTGGTCGCGCCCACGGAAAGGTACGCCGCTTTTAAGTAAAAAGAGCGTGCGGAAATGATGCACAAGCTCTTCTAGGAAAAAACTGATATTTTTACCTGCGCTGAATATTTCTTCCGCGATCTGAAATGCTTCAGCAAAGTCCTTACGGGCGCCTGCCTTATCAAGCTGAAAAAAGAGCGTGCGAGAGGGCAGCCCTAGGGCCTGCGCAACTACTTCTTGCGTGATCGGGCTTTTTTGGTAGGCAATCACTTGATCAAATAGCGATTGTGCGTCGCGTAAGCTCCCTTCACTTAGCTCTGCTAAAGCGTGAATCGCCCCTTCCTCAACTTGGAGCTCTAAGTCTTCTGCAATTTGCGCCAGTTTGGGGCACATTTTCTCGAGCGGAATGCGGCTAAGGTTGAAGCGTTGGCAGCGGCTTAATATTGTAGCCGGTATTTTGTGCACTTCGGTTGTGGCAAAGAAAAATTTTGCATGCGGCGGCGGTTCTTCCAATGTTTTCAAAAGGGCATTGAAAGCCTCTTTTGTTAACATATGCACCTCGTCGATCAAGTAAATTTTGTATTTTCCATTTGTCGGAGTGAAGCCGATTGTTTCGTTGATTTGGCGGATATCTTCAATCCCTCGGTGAGAGGCACCATCGATCTCCAGAACATCGATCGCATGACCGGCAGCAATTTCGCGACAAGAGGGGCATTTATTGCATGGTTCGCCTTCTTTCAAAGGCTGAGCGCAGTTAAGGGCTTTAGCGAAGAGGCGGGCGAGTGTGGTTTTCCCGGTTCCTCGGCAGCCGCAGAAGAGATAAGCATGCGCTGTACGACCCATTTCGATCGCGTTTTTCAGCGTAGCGACAATCGCTTCCTGGCCAACGACTTCCCCAAATAGTTGCGGACGGTACTTTCTAGCTAAAACTTGATAATTAGGCATGATGGCGTCATTATAACAAATATGTCGATTTTGCAAGAGTATAAACTCATCGTAGCGGGAAGCAGAAATTTTCAAAACTATCCTCTATTAAAAGTGAAGCTCGATCTTTTTCTCAAAGGAAGGTTACCTTTTGTAGAAATTGTCTCCGGCCATGCACAAGGGGCTGATCAATTAGGTGAGAAATATGCCCAAGAGAGAGGTCTTGTATTAAAAACATTTCCTGCAGAGTGGGCGAAATGGGGGAGGGGAGCCGGTCTTCTTAGAAATGGTGAGATGGCAGCTTATGCCGATGCATTGATCGCATTTTGGGATGGGAAATCCCGCGGGACTGCTGATATGATTAAAAAAATGCGGCAAGCGGGTAAACCCTTTAAGGTTGTTGAGGTCTGAATTGCTTAAATTCATCGTATCTCATATCCTAGTGTGAGATATGGATGATATTTCTTCGACAAATGACACTTCGCACAAGGAAGAGGATCTAAATGAACTCCGCTTCTCTCGTGCTCAAAGCTATTTCGATAAAAGTATTATCATTCGGCTATTGATAGGCCTTTTTTTTGCGATTTGCCTATTCCTATTTCTCCATTTCCGCCAAACCTACGTCGAAAAATTGGAACTAGGTTCAGAGGCAAATCGTTATGTTGTCGCTCAAATCGATTTCGCTTTTCCCGATGATGAGGCCACCATTATCCTCAAACAACAAGCTGCTCACGAAATCGGGACGATCTACCGGATAAAAGAGGATCAAATTCATACCAAGATCACCGATTTTCAAAAATATATTACCCGGGATCAAGCCGGTATGCAGGAGTGGGAGGCGATCAGCACGAAGACTGACTTTGATGATGTGGCGCTAGCTTTAAGCTTTCTCTCTGATCAGCTAAGTCAAAAAAGATTTTCCGATGCCAAAACGATTCAGCAAATCAATGAGCTTCCTATCGATGAACTTCCTGTTCAACGGGCTGATTTTTATGCTTATATCCCCTCAGAGAATAAAGGGCGGCTCTCTGTTCAGTTTTGGGGTACTTTGGGAAAAGATGCCCTTGCCAATAACGGAATTCCGCCTTCAATTGCCCAGTTTATGATCTCCTATTTTGAGCCGGTTGTTTGGGAGTTTGAAAAAGATCAAGGCCTTGAATATACGCTGCGCAAGTTATCGCAACAAAGAATACCGGAAAAACTGACACGCGTCCGTGCAGGAGACCGTTTGATCGATCGTGGGGAAAAAGTAACTGCGCGGCATATCTCCATGATGCAAGCGATGAAAGAGGCCTTAACGCAAAAGCGTAACCTCCTCGATCCGCTTACCCTAGCTGGCACAATTCTCATGACACTGCTGTTTATTGGAGTGGCTGCCGTTTATCTTTATGAGAATCACTCGGATATTTTTCATTCGAATCGAAAGCTCGCCCTGCTGTCGACAATACTAGCTCTCTCCTTTTTACTAGCGAAGGGTGTTGAAATCTTTTTGATCGAAATGAATTCGAATCTCATCGACCTTGTCCGCTTCCCTCTATTTGTTCCTTTTGCTGCGATTTTGCTCACAAGCTTGATGAATGTACGGATTGGGGCTTTCGCTTCTGTCTTTCTGGCCATCGTTTTTGCCATGGCCTTAGCTGTTGAAAGCATCCCTTTTCTGGTGATTAACTTATTCACAGCCATGGCGGTGATACTAACCTCCCGTCGTCTCCGCCGCCGCAAAGAAGTTTTTATCATTTGCGCCAAAGCTTGGGCGATGAGCGTCGTTGTCATCTTGGCGTTCAACCTTTATGAAAACACAGCTTTTACCCTCAACTTTGTTGGCGATCTAACGAGCTCGTTTTTCTTTATGGCCGTGACAGCCGTGTTGGTTGTTGGCTTGCTTCCAGTTTTCGAATCGATTTTCCAGATTATGACCGATATCACATTGATGGAGTTCATGGATCCAAGCAACGAGCTACTCCGCCGTTTGACAATCGAAGCGCCGGGAACCTATCAGCACTCTATGGTTGTTGGACTTCTCTCTGAGGCCGCCGCTTCAGCAATTGGAGCAAATGGTCTTTTTTGTCGGGTTGCAAGTCAGTATCACGATATTGGAAAGTTAGCGAATCCGCAGTATTTCACCGAAAACCAACTTGGCGGCATGGACATGCACCAGCTTCTGACACCTATTGAATCTGCTCAGGTGATCATCGCTCACGTGAGTGAGGGCGTGGCTTTGGCGCGCAAGATAGGGTTGCCGGAGCAATTTATAGATGTGATAAAAGAGCACCATGGTACCACTTTGGTCTATTACTTTTATCACAAGCAAGTCATGTTGATGGATGGTGATAAAAGCAAAGTAACTGGAGTCGATTTTCGTTACAGCGGCCCAAGACCGCGGACCAAGGAATCGACGATCATCATGATTTCCGATTCATTAGAGGCTGCGTCGCGCAGCTTAGACCTTTTCAACGAAGAGACGATCACAGACCTTGTTGAGTCGTTGATCTCTCAGAAAATGGAAGATGGGCAGTTTGATGAGTCGCTGCTCACTTTTGAAGAGCTGAACATTGTTAAAACAACGCTTGTTAAAACCCTATTTGCCGCAGGGCATATTAGAGAAAAGTATCCTGCACATCATCCTGGAGAAGAGGGGTGAAAGCGTTTATTACAGGAGCTAGCTCGGGGATTGGAGAAGCGCTCGCAACGCTATTAGCTTCAAAAGGGTATACGCTTATTTTATCGGGCCGCAATGAAGAGTCGCTGCAACGCATATCAAACGCGTTTAAGGCTGATTATATTGTAGCGGATCTTGCCAAAAGAGCTGATCGCGACAAGCTGATTGAAGCGATTCGGAGAGAGGTTCCCGATTTATTTGTTAATTGCGCAGGCTATGGGAAATATGGAGAGGCCCTTTCGGTGCCTGTATCAGAGCATTTAAAACTCCTTGAGGTAAATGCTGCAGCACCTATTGAGTTAACCCTTGAGGCAGCGCACTCGCTTATTGCTGCGAATAAAAAAGGAGTGATCTTAAATGTCTCTTCGGTGGCCGGGGAGTATCCTACGCCTGGAATGGGACTATATGGTTCTTCAAAAGCATGTCTAACGCATTTCTCACGCACGCTCAATACAGAGCTCGCTTCTCGAGGGGTGCATGTTCTTGTCAGTTGCCCTGGCATGGTTGCAACTCCCTTTGCGACTCGCGCTGCAAATAAGCCCATCACGCCGAGTGGGCCTGTGATGACAGCTCAATTTGCCGCTGAGCAAATGTGGAAGCAAATAGAGACACTTCAAGAGAAGCGAGTGATCAATTGGTTTTACCGAATCGTTACACTTACGGTTCCTGCATCGATTGCAAAAAAAGTGATGTGGAAGCGTATAAAAGAGAGATTATGATATTTGAAACATTCGATTTAGATCCTTCGATATTAGAAGCGATACAAGTTCTTGGATATGAAAAAGCTACACCTGTTCAGGAAAAAGCGATTCCGCTCGTTATAGCGGGAAATGACTTAATTGCCCTTGCCGAAACAGGTTCGGGTAAAACAGCAGCCTGTGCCATACCGATTTGTCATAAAGTAGATATTGCTCAAAAGCACATACAGGCGCTTATCGTCGTGCCAACACGCGAGTTAGCTCTACAGTATGCAACGGAAACACAGAAGATAGGAAAATTTAAGAAAGTAAAGGCATTTGCTCTTTTTGGTGGAGAGGACATGGATCTGCAGCGGGCAAAGCTCAAAGAGGGTGTTCAGGTTCTAATCGCAACACCTGGCCGGTTGATCGATTTTGTTTATTCCCGAGCAATCGATTTATCGTATGTTGAGACTCTTGTACTTGACGAGGCAGACCAAATGCTTGGCATGGGTTTTTATGAAGACTTAGAGTTTATCATTAACTGTCTGATTCATAAGCATCAAACCTTGCTGTTTTCTGCGACAATGCCCAAACAGATCAAAGCGATAGCCAAAGACCATATGGTAAGCCCTGTAGAGGTAACGCTGATTGGAGAGACGCCAACACCTACGAACTTGCAGCATCAGCTGCTCTTTTGTCCCAATCCTCGTCAGAAGAGGGATGATTTGGTTGAGCTTCTAAAAAAACTCGATCCGAAGCAGTGTTTGATTTTTGCCAATTCTCGACGAGAGGTAGAGGAGTTGAACCGCATGCTGAAGGGAAAGCTCTCATCTGTTGATTTTCTCCATGGCGGGTTGGATCAGAGTGTACGGACGATCATCACAAACAAGTTTCAGCGTGGCAAAATTCGGTACTTAGTCGCGACAGACATTGCCGCGCGGGGGCTTGATTTTTCGAATGTGACGCATGTCGTCAACTTCCATTATCCGTTGGATAATGAGACCTATATGCACCGTGCGGGTCGGACAGGGCGTTCGGGGCGTGAAGGTGTCTGTGTGACGCTTGTCACCCGCCGCGATCTTTCGAAGGTGAAGCACCTCGAGAAGATGATCAAGAAAAAACCTGAATGGCTGGGCAAACCTCCTTCAACACAATAACTTATCTATCCATAGCTTGCTTGCTGCGATCGGTTTGTCTCTTTGATCTAACTCGGGTTCACAATTAGATTAAGTAGATTATTAACTCATTCAATGAACAGGTGTAAAACCTGATACAAGCATCTTCTTGACGAGTTGTAGGATCTCGTCGAGGCGACGGTCGCATGCAGCGAGCGCCTTTTCAAGATCATGCCGGTCGACATGGTGATGTTTCTCTTGCAAAGCCACATAGAGCTTGATCTTAGGCTCAGTTCCTGAGGGGCGAACTACAATCTTGGTGCCATCAGCAAGCCAAAAACGAAGGACATCCGATTTAGGTAGAACAAGTGCTTCTTTTTCACCAGTCTCTGGATGGATCTTTGTGTGTGTCAGGTAATCCTCCATGACCGTAACAGGGATATCAGCGAGGATTTTAGGAGGATTATCGCGAAAATGCTGCATCATCTTTTTCATCTGATCCGCACCCTCTTTTCCCTCAAAGGTTAGAGAGGCGAGTTTTTCACGATAAATCCCATATTTCCCATAAATCTCATAAAGAGAGTCAACAAGGGTTTTTCCTCGCATTTTAAGCTGCAAGGCCGCCTCGCAGACACACGCAGCCGAAATGATCGCATCCTTATCCCGGACATGGGTGCCCAGCAGATAACCATACGACTCCTCTCCACCAAAGATATAATGGTGGTGAGAGACATTTGCTTCTTTCTCTTCTTCCCACTGAGCGATCTTCTCGCCGATATATTTAAACCCTGTCAGCACATCCAAACAGGTGCCGCCATGATGCTCCGCAATCTTTCGGAAAAGCTCTGTTGTCACAATCGTTTTGATAAACATCGGCTTAGGAGGCATCGAATGCGTCTCTGTAAGCGAGCGGCAAATGTGCTCTAAAAGGATGCAAGCCAATTCGTTGCCGTTGAAAAAGAATGGCTTGCCCTCGTGCATCACCACAACGCCTAAACGATCGGTGTCAGGATCGGTTGCCAGAAGCACATCGCCATTAACCTCTTTTAGCTTTTCAATCCCAAGTGCAAGTGTTTCATGTTCTTCAGGATTTGGCGACTTAATGGTAGGAAAGTTTCCATCAGGTTCTTCTTGTTCTTTCACGATTGTGAGGTTTGAAAATCCCCAGTCGCGTAGGGCTGGAGGAACCATCGTGATGCCAGCCCCATGCAGGCTTGTATAGACAACGTGTAGATCCTTGCCTCTGGAGTGGTTATCGCCGGGATGGAGCTGCCAATCGTGAATTGCCTTAAGATAAGCCGCATCGATTTCTCCATCTACTTCATGAACAAGCGGATGAGGGAGAGAGACTGTTTTGACCATCTTATTGGAGGTGATTTTGTTGACCTCATCGATAATCCCTTTATCATGAGGCGGCAGAACTTGGCCTCCGTAATCCCAGTAAACTTTGTAACCGTTGTATTTTGGGGGATTGTGCGAGGCTGTGACCATGATTCCAGCTGTCGCTTTTTTATATAAAACCCCAAAAGAGACAATCGCAACAGGTCGGAGCGCTTTGTAAAGAAAAACTTCAATTCCGTTCGCAGCTAAAACTTTTGCAGCTTCTTCAGAAAACTCGCGCGAGTGGTTGCGGCAGTCATAGCCGATTACAACCGAATGCTTTTCCCCTTTTGGGGTTTGTGTGGCGATATAATTGGCAAGCCCTTGTGTGGCTGCTCGGACGTTATACACATTCATCCGATTGGTGCCCACACCCATAATGCCTCTTAAACCGCCTGTCCCGAACGAGAGGGTGGTATAAAAAGCATCGATAAGTTCTTGAGGATTTTCTTGTTGGAGCCGGCGAATTTCTTCTTTAACTTGAGGGTCGTAGTCTCCCTCTAACCAGCTTGTGATATTTTTTTGTGTTGTCTCTTCCATGTTTTCACTCTAATAAACCGGCAAGATTGTCTGCAAGTTTTCTAAAATATTTTGTTTGCACGGAGCCTTGGTCGCTCCCTTCTCGAATGGTCTCTCGTAATGCGATTTTATCTAAGCAGGGGATCGAGAGATTGTGAGCAAGAGTTTCGCCTTTACCTTTTCCAAAAGGGTAGTACAGTTTGCCGTCAGGTGTCTCATAGCCAGAGAAATTTTCAACAAGTCCAAGAAGAGGAATTCGGAGTTGGTCAAAGGCGTGGATCGCTTTGACTACATCTGCAATCGCAACGTCTTGAGGGGTCGTTACCATAAGTGCGCCAGTGATTTCAATCAAACGCGAGAGAGAAAGGGGCACGTCGCCCGTTCCGGGAGGCAAGTCGACCAATAGGAGATCGAGATTAGGCCATGCGACTTCACCGATCATTTTTTTTAGCATCTGATCGAGCATCGGCCCACGCCATAAAATTGATCGGCTCTCGTCTAGAAAAAAGCCGATTGAAATGGTGTGGATGCCAAATTTTGTGAATGGAATGATCGTGCCGTTATCCTGTGTGCGAGGGGAGAGCTGTCGAAGGCCAAGCATGATGGGAATCGAAGGGCCATAGAGATCGGCGTCGAGAAGCCCCACTCGCAATCCTTTCTCGGCAAGAGCAGCAGCGAGATTGACGGTGATGGTTGACTTTCCAACGCCACCTTTACCCGCACCGATCAAGACTGTTTTTTCAGCTAGTCTCAGCATTACGGCCGATTTGAATGAGTTTTTGTTCCTCAATCTTTTCAAAAGGAACTACTTCTGCCTCCTCCGAGATGCCTTCGCACTCGCGGGCAGTAGCTTCCCATGCGGCTTTTGAGGAGATGTTTTCCGGCCACCAAGGGTAAGTGCGGCATTGGGTGGGACGGGCGCCATAAACCTGGCATTTATTCTCTTTTAAAAAGACACAGTCGTACGTTTTCTTCGATTCAATAAGCGAATAGCGGTTGCCTACACGCCTGATGTATCTCTGTTTAAACTCTTTTAAAGTTAAATTGAGAAAAGCGGCCATCGCTTCCATCTCGTCTGTAGTTACCCAGACATAGCCGGGAGCGCCTGTGCAACATTTTCCGCACCCGGTGCATGAGAACTTCAACCCCTCTTTATACCAGCTACTATTCGTCATCAGTCCTTCTCATTATATCGCGTACGCCTGCGACTACAAATAGGATAAGAAAAACGGAGCAGATAATTGCGATTACAACAGCTTCTCGGTCGATCATTTGTACACAGTTGGTTTGTTCACAAAATTAGGGGTAAAAACGAAAAGAAGATAGCACGCTTCTTTCTCGTTGTAAAGTTGAGACGGGTCAGTAAAGAAAAGGCCTGTCCCTGAGAATGATAGCAATAGGCCGATTTCACGCTCATCTAATTGGGGGACCTTTTGGATGTCCTCGATGAAGCTGTCATGAGCCAAACGCAAGGGTTTTTTATCGATTAGGGCAGCAGCGAATGGCGCCAACTTAGTAGCCATTCCCAGCACAGAGGGAAGAGCGCGCGCCAAATTCTCCTGATTTAGGCCTGGCAAGTCGGAACGCCTTGCGTTGATCCGTGCCAAAAGCTCTTTTAACTCCTGAGATGGGACAAGCCCTTCAAATGAGATATACCCATTGATTTGAAAATATTTTTTATGCTCAGGGGCTATTGTCATCCGCGCCATAGGGAAAATAGTTTACCCTAATGGCGATCTTTAGTCTATAGGTCTGCTTGGGGGGGTACACCCTTTAGGTTGTTTCATCTCGACCACCATCACTTCGACCGCCTTTTGCACCTGGGGATCAACTTCCAGGGAATAAGCTTTATGGGTATCAAGGCTGATCAAAACACCTTCTTTATTATTTTGTTGCCTATCAAGAGGCTGACCTGGAGAGATCACTGTTTTCCAGACACAGATGTGCTCATTTTCGAACTGAAGTTCTCGTTGTATATTTGATTTTCTCATAAATGATGGCCTAAAAATCCCCTTAAATTTATTGTTGCCTCTTTAACTACTACAATTCTTTCGAAACAAATGCAAAGTTTTTTTCATTCAGAAGATGTCGAGAAGAAGCTCTCTTTGAATTTTCAAGATCCTTCCTTGCTCTTTTTAGCTTTCGTTCATCGATCGTTTTGGAATGAAAATCAAGAGCTTGTGCCAGGTCATAATGAGAGGTTAGAGTTTTTAGGGGACTCTATTTTGGGGCTTTTGGTTGCTGAATATTTATTTCAGCATTACCCCGAACTTGACGAAGGAGCGCTTTCTAAACTCCGTTCTCAGCTTGTCGATGCTCCTGCATGCGCGCATTATGTTCAGCAGTTAGGAATCAGCGAGTTTTTGCTTCTCGGCAAAGGGGAGCAGATGAATCAGGGGAAGGGGCGTGAATCTATCCTTGCAGATCTTTTTGAGGCGTTGGTAGGAGCGCTTTATCTCGATCAAGGGCTTGAGTCAGTGCGCTCTTTTTTCTTTTCCCATTTCAAAACAGAAGTTGATAAACTGGTTGCCTCTCCCTTAAGGAATTGGAAGGCGGATCTTCAAGATTGGGCTCAGAAGAATTTTCAGCAAACTCCTATTTATCAGGTATTAGATGAGTCGGGTCCGGCTCATAAAAAACAATTTTTAGTTGGTGTTTGGATACACGATGAGAAAAAAGGTGAAGGAATAGGTACCTCCAAGAAGGAGGCACAAATAAACGCGGCAAAAGACGCACTATTACAAATTGAAAGGGATTTCTAACATGGAGAAATCTTATGAAAAAAATTCAATTTTTGATTGTTTGTTTCCTTTGGTTTACTCCTCTCTTTGGAGTGGAGTTACAGATCTTTGATTCACCCGATGCATTAGCAGAGGCGGTCGCAAGAGAAATAGCTGATTCTATCCATCAAAAGCCACGGACGGTACTAGGATTGGCCACCGGAAGCACTCCGATTCCGGTTTATCGAGATTTGATACAGATTGCCCATGAGGAGAATCTCGATTTTTCTGAAGTTATTACATTTAATTTAGATGAGTATGCTGATCTCCCGCTCGATCATCCCAATTCGTATCATACGTTTATGGATGAATTCCTTTTTAATTCGTTTCCCACGCTCAACATCGAGCATATTCACTTCCCCAGTCAGGATCATCCGGCTGAATATGAAGAACAGATCGCTCGTGAAGGACCTATTGATATTCAGATACTAGGGATTGGAACTAATGGACATATCGGTTTTGCAGAACCGGGGACCACATTAGAAGGACATACGGAGCTTGTGAGGTTAACGGAAAATACACGCAAGGATAACGCCCGTTTTTTCGGGGACGATATACGTAAAGTTCCCCAATATGCAGTGACAATGGGAATTAAAACGATCTTGGGGGCAAAGAAGATCTACCTATTGGCAACCGGAAAAAATAAAGCAAAAATTATTAAGGCGTTGTTAGAGGAAGAGATCTCGTCGAATATTCCTGCAACAGCGCTTAAAATGCATTCGAATACGAAGATTTACCTCGACAAGGAGGCCGCTTCAATGCTTAAGGTGACACATTTTACAAATGGTCGGGTATTAAAAGACCACCATATTTCAGATGGAGACCTTTGGATCTGCGGTGGAAAAATAATAGCGCCGCAATCCTATGCCGACAACGAAATCGACGTAAAGGGGCTTCTCATTGCTCCTGGGTATATTGATCTTCAGATTAATGGAGGTTTTGGGATCGATTTTTCAAAACAACCTGAAGAGTTAGAGAATGTTGCGGAAAAGTTGCCAAAGTTTGGTGTGACCGCCTTTCTTCCTACAATTATCTCGTGCACGAAAGAACAATATGGACACATTCTTTCAACGCTTCGTCCTGCGGTGATGCAGCCCCTCCGCGGAGCGACTGTTTTAGGGATTCATCTCGAAGGCCCCTTTTTCAACCCTAACCAGCGTGGTGCACATTGCAGTCATCATCTTCTCGATTGTGAAGAGATGGATTCACCGAGAGAGCTTTATGGCGATTTGTCGGGAGTTAAAATGGTGACTCTTGCCCCTGAATTGCCGGGGGCATTAAAGACAATCGAACTCTTACGGAACGAAGGAATCATCGTGTCCGCGGGCCATACGAGTCCCTCAGTTGAACAAATGCAAGATGCTATTGAAAAAGGACTTGGGTTTGCAAGTCATTTGTTTAATGCGATGGGATCTTTCCATCATAGAAATCCGGGGATAATCGGTTCTGTTTTGATTCACCCCAAGATTCCCTTCTCTTTGATTGGTGATCGTCATCATGTCCATCCGCATACAGTGATGTTTGCATGGCATGCGAATTCTGAGGGGTTGATTTTGATTAGCGATGCCATGGCAGCGCTTGGACTGCCTTCAGGTCAATACTCCCTAGGGGACCTGAATATAGAAGTGAATACAGGTAAAGCTGTTGTTTTTGGTACTGAAACCTTGGCGGGGAGCGTGGTGAGCCTTGGGGATGCTGTGCGTTATCTGCATGCCTCTAGCGGCTGCTCGCATGCGGAGGCGATTGAAGCCGCTTCGTATAAACCGGCCAAGTTATTGGGTTTAGAAGGGCAAAAGGGGTCATTGCATGTAGGGGCAGACGCCGATTTCAACCTTCTAGATGATGCACTCAACGTACAAGCCTGTTATATCGCAGGCAAGTGTAGATACAATCAGATAGTTGGTTCTTAACTTGGATGATATGAGGAGGGGGATACTAAAAAAAATCATTCTATTTTTACCTTTTGGTGAGAACCCATATAATGTCTGGTTCCAAGAAATGCAGCTGAAGATTACACTCATGGATGCTGGACAATTGCACGGTCTCGCTTAAAAATTATTTTGGGCTCATATATAAAAAGATAACTCCTCATGAAAGAAACAGAAGATTCCCCAGAGTGGGAGGTTACAGTTGAGTCGATAGATCTTAAGATCTATGTTTTAGTCGATATTCGTGAAGAGTTTGAAGTTGAAATTGATCCACTTACAACGCATTCTTATCTCCATCTACCATTAAGTCAATTAGATCCGGCTTCTCTCGACCGTGAAACGCACTATCTTTTTTTCTGCCGAAGGGGGAGAAGAAGCTATGCACTTGTCGACTTTTTAAGAAAAGAAGGATTTGATAAGGTCTTCTCTTTATCAGGCGGAATCGATGAGTTACGATGAGTAAAGTCAAAACAGTTTGGTATTGCAGAGAGTGTGGGTATAGCCAGCCAAAATGGACCGGCCAGTGCCACAGCTGTAAAGAATGGAATACATTTCATGAAGAGGAGGTGCAAACAGAGCAACGGTTTGTATCCCAGCAGCTCTTACCCTCAAAACCGGTACGTGTGACCGAAGTGGCACACGAAGAGTCGCCGCGGATGCAGACTCACATGAAGGAATTCGACCGTCTGCTCGGAGGGGGGATTATGCAAGGGTCGCTTTCCCTTGTAGGCGGAGATCCGGGAATTGGAAAATCGACCCTTCTGATGCAAGCTTCCAATGCAATTGCGCGCCAGGGGCTTGTTGTTCTCTATGTCTGCGGGGAGGAATCGGTTTCGCAAACTTCTCAAAGAGCGAAAAGGCTCGGTGTTTCCAGTGAAAATCTTCTCCTTTTATCCGAGACAAACTATACGGTGATCAAAAAACAAATCGAAGAGGTGAAGCCAGACCTTGTCATCATCGATTCGATTCAAATCATCTACAAAAGCGAGCTTACATCAGCGCCTGGATCTGTTTCTCAAGTGAGAGAGACGGCAACCGAGCTGATGCATCTAGCAAAGAGCCGTAATATCTCGATTCTCGTGATCGGGCATGTGACGAAATCCGGCGAAATCGCCGGCCCGCGTGTTTTAGAGCATTTAGTCGATACTGTGCTCTATTTCGAAGGTGACCGGCAGCATAACTACCGCTTGATGCGCGTCGTAAAAAACCGATTCGGATCGACAGACGAGATCGCTGTTTTCCAGATGGCTGAAAATGGCTTAGAAGAGGTCTCTAACCCTTCCGAACTATTTTTAGCTGAACGGATGAAGGGCAACCCGGGTTCTGTCATCATCCCTACAGTCGAAGGGACGCGTCCCATTTTAGTTGAAGTGCAAGCTCTTGTTACTGATACAGCTTACAGCACACCTTCACGTCGATCGGCCGGACTCGATACAAACCGGCTTGCCTTGCTTTTGGCAGTCATGGAAAAACGAATCGGATACCAGCTTTACAATAGAGATGTCTTTGTGTCTATTGCAGGCGGGATGAAGATAACCGAGCCCGCAATAGATTTAGGGATTGTTTTGGCAGTCGCTTCTTCGTTGACAAATCGCACAGTTGATCCGGAGACAATTGTCATCGGAGAGGTAGGTTTGGGCGGGGAAATCCGCAGCGTGCCGCGGTTGGAAGAGCGTTTGAAAGAGGCAGTTCATATGGGCTTTAAGCGTGCCCTTATCCCGATGAAAGGAAAAAAAGAGAACATGCATATTGAAACTTTAGGCATCGAACGCGTTGAGGAGGCAATCCGTGCTGTATTCAATTAAAGTAGCGGCACGAGCCTCGACATTGTCAAGACGCCAAGTAGAAGAGGTGCAACGCTTATATCCACATATTGTTTTCGATCCTGTTTTTGTCAAAACAGTAGGGGACCATGACCGCAAAACATCTCTCCGTTCATTGGACAAAACAGATTTTTTTACACGCGAAGTCGATCAACTTGTGCTAAGCAAAGAGTGTCGGATAGCGGTCCATTCCGCAAAAGATCTTCCGGAGTCTCTTCCTGAGGGGATTGCCCTTGTTGCTTTGACAGATGGGATCGACCCGTCCGATAGTGTTGTTTTACGTGAAGGAATGAGCATAAACGATGCGCGTACAATTGCGACCTCTTCAGAACGGCGTGAAGAGATGGTGCGCGCACTTGGTGTCGAGCCCTCATTTGTTGACATCCGCGGAACGATCGAAGAGCGTCTTGCAAAAATCGATATAGGAGAGATCGATGGTGTTGTCGTTGCAGAAGCGGCTTTGATCCGCTTAGGGTTGACCCATCTCAACAGGATTAAACTTCCCGGAGAAACAGCGCCTCTACAAGGAAGGCTTGCGATTGTCGCACATGAAGATGACCGAGAAATATTCGAGGTATTTTGAGAGCGCTCTACTTCGGGCTCGACCCCAGTCGATACGAGTTTAAGGGAGAGCTCGTTCACCTCCCTCTGGTACGCACAGTCCCTTTTCCATTTCAAAAAGTAAAGCTCTATTTTAATACGCCCCATTCGCATGTGCTTTTCACAAGCCGCAGCGCTGTTTCCTATTTTTTTGCATATTCTACAGAGAGAGATAAGAAATATATTTGTGTCGGCAAAGCCACAGCAAATCGATTAGAAGATTTTGGTGTACAGGCAGATTTTATCGCAGAAAATCCACAAGGAGAGGGAGTAGTAGAGCTATTAAAAACAATAGAATATGAACATATTCTCTACCCTCATTCGGCACAATCGCGCCCCTTATTACCCGATTACCTAAAAGAAGGGGGAACGTCTTTTGCTCTCTATGATACGTTTCCAATAAAGGTCCGGCTGCCAGACTTAAGTAGATTTGACCGCCTTATTTTCACCAGCCCCTCCTCGGTGGATGCCTTCTTTTCTCAAACCTCAGAGATTCCTCCCCAAGAGAAATGTGAAGCGATTGGCCCGATTACCCGAAACGCATTGAATAAATTTTTCAGCTCGATTATGGTTAGCCAAAAACACAAAAAGTGAGGAGACAGATGGCGAAAAAATATATTCTTCCCGATCTTCCATACGACTACAGCGCGCTTGAGCCGGCAATTAGCGGCAAAATCATGGAGCTGCATCATCAGAAACACCATAAAACATATACTGACAAACTCAACGAAGCACTCGAAAAATATGAAGAGGCAGAAAAAAAAGAAGACCTCTCAACAATGATCTCCTTACAGCCGGCAATTCGGTTTAATGGTGGAGGATTTATCAATCATAGTATTTTTTGGACAAATCTTGCCCCGACAAGCAAAGGTGGAGGAGAACCTCCTACAGGAGAAATCGCCAATGCGATCAATGAGCATTGGGGATCTTTAGATACATTCATCGATAAATTTAATCGAGTAGCGGCTCCTATTCAAGGATCCGGCTGGTGTTGGCTCGGCTTTTGCAAAACAACACATCAACTTGTAATCGAGACATGTGCGAACCAAGATCCGCTTCTAGGGACCAAAGACGTGATTCCACTTCTCGGCATCGATATGTGGGAACATGCATACTACCTACAATACCACAGCTCCCGTCCTGATTATCTCAAAGCGATTTGGAATGTTGTGAACTGGTCCAACGTGGCTGAGCGGTTTGAGCAAGTGAAAGAACTTTGCCCGGCCTGCGTAGAGTAGTTGCTTTGACTTTGCATTTTATTGAGAATATACACCTCTCCTTTTAATTTTGATTTAAAAGGAGTTGTGTATATTTGATGTGGTGGTCGAATAGCAGTTTTTCAGACTTCAACTCTTGGTGTGATTTTTTAAAAGAAAAAATTCAGTTTCTGCGCTCACAAGCATGTAAAATATTTGCTTGCGCCATCTGAAAGGGAACTCATTTAGAAGAAGCGATTAAATGGCTTAATATCAATAAATATGGAAAGTTATTAAGTGGGCGATCTTCATCAATAGAATATTAATACCTTAGCTGGGTCTAACCTCATTTCTATGGACGATTACTTCTTAATTCAATATAATCAGCGCTATGCGATTATTTTCACGTGACAAGCCAAAAATAAAAGTTGAAACAACCAAGGCAGATGGGTTTAGCGGCTGGATTAAATGCACGCACTGCCACGAGATGATTCACAACAATGACCTAGCCCGCACACGGAATTGCTGCCCAAAATGCGACTACCACTACCGCATTTCAGCTCGTGAGAGAATTGAAATGTTGGCAGATCAGGGCACTTTCAAAGAGCTTTTTGAAGAGCTTAGAGCTGTTGATGCGCTGAACTTTCAAGATACGGAACCCTATACTGACAGGATTGAGCGGGCTTGTAAAAAATCCGGTACGACAGAGGGGGTCTTTGTCGGCACCTGCACTCTTGATGGGAAAAAAATCGCTCTTGGCGTTCTAAACTTCGGATTCATGGCCGGTTCAATGGGATCGGTCGTAGGGGAGAGGCTCACACGGCTTATCGAGCTCGCATTAGAGCAAAAAATTCCTTTAATTCTTGTCTCTGCTTCCGGCGGCGCCCGTATGCAAGAGTCAATGCTCTCTTTGATGCAGATGGCTAAAACATCTGCCGCTCTTGCTAAGCTGCATGAAGCAGGTGTTCCGTATATTTCTATTTTGACAAATCCCACTTCAGGCGGCGTGACAGCTTCGTTTGCTTCGCTTGGAGACATCATTATTGCTGAGCCACACGCTTTGATCTGTTTTGCCGGACCCCGAGTTGTGGAGCAAGTGATTCGTCAGAAATTGCCTCCGGGTGCACAGAAATCGGAGTTTTTGCTCAAACACGGGATGATCGATGCGATTGTGCCGCGGCATGAAATGAAAAAGAAACTCGCGCTTTTCCTCGATTTCTTGACCGGAAATGAGCGGGAATACGTCACGATGCACACCAATCAACTTTTTTCATCAGAATCTAGTTGACAGATGAGCCCTAATCGGCAATCATCGGCACCCTATGCATGAAGAAGTTGAGATTCCTGTTTTAACCGAGCTCGAAACACTACCTGAATACGCTTCAGAAGGGGCGTCGGGAGCGGATGTACGCGCAAACCTTACCACTCCACTCATACTCCCTCCTGGAAAGTCGTGTTTGGTTCCTACCGGTCTTTTTTTTGAGATTCCCGAAGGATATGAGATTCAGGTCCGCCCACGAAGCGGTTTAAGTTTTAAACATCAAATTACCGTTCTCAATACTCCCGGAACCATCGATGCTGATTACCGCGGGGAACTCAAAGTAATCCTGATCAATCACGGTACTGAACAATTTGCAATCGAGCCGGGAATGCGGATCGCCCAGATCGTTGTCGCACCTGTTGTAAAGGCACGCTTTATCAAAGCCGACGCGCTCGCTGAAAGTGGGCGAGGAAGTGGCGGATTTGGCCATACAGGAGTAAATTAAGGCCTATGTTTCCATCTAAACAAAGACAGAATCGAAAAAAAGGGAATTTTCTCATCTCGAAATACCTGAATCCGGAACTCGTGACTGTTTTAGATGTAGATACACGTGATGAGACACTGAATGTTCTAATTAACCTTCTGGATAAAAATGGCAAGCTCAAAGACAAAGATGCATTTTTCAAGGCCATTATCGAAAGGGAACAGATTGTCTCAACAGGCATCGGCATGGCTGTCGCTGTCCCACATGCGAAACTTCCAGGTTATGAAACATTTTTTATCGCGATTGGGATTCACCCTAAAGGAATTCCATGGGATTCACTAGATGGTGTTCCTGTGCGCCTCGTTTTTATGATCGGCGGTCCCGATGATAAACAAACAGAGTATCTTCAGGTTCTTTCACGTCTTACGTTGGCGATCAAAGATGAAGAACGCCGAAAAAAAATCTTGCAATTGACCAATCCTGAGGACATTATAGCTCTTTTTAGGGGGATCTAATTGTGGATTTAAAAATTAAAGATGTTGCAGAGCTATTAAACATATCAGAAACGACTGTGCGTCGTTGGTTATCGGATGGGAAAATTCCGGCCTATCGGATCAATCGTCAATACCGCTTCAGCCGCACGGAAATTGAAGACTGGCTGATGCAGCAGAAACTCGACGGTGAGTTTGAGGAGCAGCAAGAAGAAGTTCCTGTCCAAGGGAACATGCAATTTAGCCTTTATCGCGCGCTCTATCGCGGCGAGGTACTAAACGATGTTCCGGGTGAGAATAAGGAGCAGGTCATCCGAAAAACGATGCAGCATATGGGACAACATTTTGATCTCGATCCCGATGTGTTGACCGATCTTTTTCTCGATCGCGAACAGATGATGCCTACAGCACTAGGTCACGGCATTGCTGTGCCCCATACTCGCGATTTTCTCTTAGATACACATTACGATGTCATCATGGTTGTCTATCCGAAGCACCCGATTGATTTTGGGGCGCTCGACGGAGAGCCGATCCATACTCTTTTTTTTATTTTTGCCAGCGAAGACAGACACCACCTCAACTTGCTTGCAAAAGTTGCACATATCAATGCGAACGAAAAAGCACGGGCCTTCTTTCGTACAAAGCCTACGAAAGAGCGTCTCCTCGATTATGTAAAACACTGGGAAAGCTCTCTTAATGGTTGATAAAATAATTTTTCTAAAACACCTATAAGTCGAGTTTAATTTTCTTTCATGTTAATATACTAAAGGAGGTTTTATGATTAATTTACGTCCTTTTAATGAGGCAGCTTCTCAAAATTGTTTTCGTAGATCTATTGAAAGTTGCGCATATGCTTGTATTCAGCATAAAGAAGCCATTTTGAATGGCATAAGAGGAGTCACTGCAGTTGCGCTTTTTGTTATCGGGTGCATTGGAGCGGCCGGCGTATTTCCAGGGTCTACGATTGGGTGGACAACGATTGGTTTAGGGGGAGGGGCTTTTGCTCTCACACTTGCAATGCGGTGCCGGAAATTTTTTCTCATCATCGCAACAACAGCCTTCGCATCTTTTGTGACATTAGGTGCATTAGGTGCCGCAGGGATTCTTTCAGGAACTCAGATTGGATGGGGAGTGGTGGGCACTTCTCTTGCGGCAGGTTTCTACTATTCTATCGTTCAAAACCGTCTTGAAGATTATTGCACAAGAAGGCGACAGCTCAAACTGGACTAATATTTAATTTGCCTTATGAAAACTGTAGTTGTTGGAATGTCCGGTGGCGTCGACTCATCTGTGACGGCGCTTCTTCTTAAGGAACAAGGCTATCGGGTGATTGGCCTCTTTATGAAAAACTGGGAAGAGGACGAAGGAACATGCCCTGCAGAAGCTGATCATGAAGATGTGGCATGTGTTTGTCAGGCTCTCGATATTCCCTTCTATACTGTCAATTTTTCAAAGGAATATTGGGAAAATGTCTTCTCCCGTTGTCTGAAAGATTATGCAGCAGGGCATACACCCAATCCCGATATTCTTTGCAATAAAGAGATTAAGTTTAATGTCTTTCTAGAAAAAGCTCTTGCTCTTGGCGCCGATTATTTAGCAACAGGGCACTATTGCCGAAAGGTTGAAGAGAACGGCTCTTGGCATTTAGCGCGCGGGCTCGATCCAAACAAAGATCAAAGCTATTTTCTCTACACGATTAAAAGTGAAATCTTAGAAAAGGTGCTCTTCCCGATCGGTGAGCTCGAAAAATCATACGTGCGTCACCTAGCTGAAGAGGCGGGATTAATCACTGCGCAAAAAAAAGACAGCACAGGGATTTGCTTTATTGGAAAACGGAATTTCAAAGAGTTTTTGACCCGCTTTATTCCAAACGCAAAAGGGAATTTCGAACGACTAAATGGCGAAGTAGTCGGAGAGCATGATGGGATGGCGTACTACACAATCGGACAAAGGCGTGGGCTCGACATAGGCGGCCCCGGAGAGGCGTGGTATGTGGTTGGAAAAGAGGCGGAGCGCAATGTCGTGCTCGTCGAGCAAGGAGAGGATCATCCCGCTTTGTATCGGTGTGAACTGACGATGCATGAGGTGAGTTGGGTGGCAGGGACGCCTACATTTCCACTAAGATGTACGGCGAAGGTGCGCTATCGCAGCCCGGATGTTGCCTGTACAATTGTTGCGCCTGATCATGTTGTGTTTGATACGCCGCAAAAAGCGATTACCCCTCGGCAGTCGATTGTCTTCTACCAAGGGGAAGTTTGTCTTGGAGGTGCCATTATTGACTAATGGTTTCCTCTTCTTTTGGCTTTCCTAGCTCCTCAAAGTCAAGCTGATCATTTTTCACTTTAACGAGGTAGCGTCTTGATTCTCCAGGATGGCGAATCAGCCATTCAGCAAGTGGGTCTTCGATATACCGCTCAATCACGCGGCGCAATGGACGCGCACCCATCTCAGGCAAGTTGCCCAATTTTACAAGAAGATGGATTGCCTCTTCCGTAAGCTCGATATGGATATCGTTTCTCGCAAGGCGTTTTTCTACTTTTTCAATTTCTAGATGCACAATCTCAGCAAGTTCATCTTCACCGAGCGGCTTGAAGATCACGGTTCCATCGACGCGGTTGAGGAACTCGGGTTTTAGGTGCTTTTTCATCGCCCCTTCAATCTTTCTTTGCATCGTCGCATAATCCAGTATTCCCGGTTTGGCACCAAAGCCGATCTCTGCTGAGCCGATGAGATCGGCTCCTAAGTTCGAGGTCATGATCACAATTGCATGGCGGAAGTCAACTTTGCGTCCAAATGAATCGGTCAATCGTCCCTCTTCAAGGATCTGCAATAGAAGATCCATCACATCAGGGTGCGCCTTTTCAATCTCATCGAATAGAACGACGCAATAGGGGCGCTGCCGAACACGTTCGGTAAGTTGTCCACCCTCTTCATGCCCGACATATCCAGGAGGGGAGCCGGTCATCCTGCTGATGGCAAACTTCTCCATATACTCAGACATATCGACTTGGATGAGGGCATCTTCACCCCCATACATATGCATCGCGAGTAGACGCGCTAAGTGTGTTTTTCCCACTCCGGTCGGCCCGAGGAAGAGGAATGAACCAGTTGGACGGTTTGGATCCTTAATTCCAGTTCTTCCACGGCGAATCGCACGGCAGACAACGCTCACAGCCTCATCTTGACCAATAATCTCGGACTGGAGCGTCTCTTCCATCTTCAATAGTTTATGTGTTTCTTCTTCAGTGAGCTGAGTGACGGGAATTCCCGTTTGAGCTGCGACAACTTGTGCTACTGCCTCTTCATCCACAGGAACTTGATGTTCCTCTTTATTCGTTTCCCACTCGGTGCGGATCGATTGCAATTTTTCTCGTAATTTTTTCTCATTATCACGCAATTTTGCAGCTTTTTCATACTCTTGCGTGCTGATCGCCTTTTCTTTGGCTCGCCGCGTCTCTTCGATCTCATTTTCAAGCGTTGAGATATCAGAAGGTTGGTTCATAGTGGCCACGCGCATACGTGCACCCGCTTCATCTAAAAGGTCGATCGCTTTATCGGGCAAGAAACGCCCATGAACATAACGTTCAGATAATATCGCAGCAGCTTGGATTGCTTCATCTGTGATCGTAACATTGTGATGATCTTCGTATTGTTTTTTCAAGCCTCGCAAGATTTCAATTGTATCATCGACGCTTGGAGGTTGTACGATGATCTTCTGAAAGCGGCGCTCCAGAGCGGCATCTTTCTCGATATGCTTTCTGTATTCATCAAGAGTTGTGGCGCCGATACACTGTAGCTCGCCGCGTGAGAGCGCCGGCTTGAGGATATTCGAGGCATCGATTGCCCCTTCAGCAGCACCTGCACCTACAATTGTATGGAGTTCGTCGATGAAAAGGAGGATATTGCCGTGTTTTTTGATCTCATCCATAACCGCTTTGATTCGTTCCTCGAATTGACCGCGGTACTTCGTTCCGGCAATCATCAGAGCAAGGTCAAGGGTGATCAGTTTTTTCTTTCGTAGATTGTCAGGTACTTCTCCTCTCACGATCCGCTGAGCAAGCCCTTCTACAATCGCTGTTTTTCCAACTCCTGCTTCACCGATCAAGACCGGGTTATTTTTGCGGCGCCGGCAGAGGATCAATATAAGCCGCTCCACTTCCGCGTTTCGGCCGATGACCGGATCGAGCTTACCTTCTCGACTCATTTCAGTTAAGTCATAACCATATGCGCGAAGAGCGGGTAGCTTTTCGGCACCCTTTTCCGACGCTTTTCCTGGACCGGCGCCCCCCTGGGCTGCGGGAGGAAGCTGAAGATTAAATGTTTCGAGTTCTTTTAGAACTTCTTTGCGTACTTCTTGTAGATCGACATTGAGATTTTCGAGAACCTGGGCAGCGACACCATCGGTTTGGCGGAGCAGGCCGAGCAAAAGGTGTTCGGTGCCGACATAATTGTGGCCGAGGTGGGAGGCTTCTTCATTGGCGTATTCAAAGACCTTTTTCACGCGCCCAGTTAGAGCTGGATCACCATAAACTTGGATTTCAGGACCATAACCGACAAGTCGTTCGACTTCCTGTCGCACAGTCTCGAAATCAAGACCGAGGTTGCGTAGGACATTAACAGCAACGCCTTGCCCTAGTTTGAGCAAACCAAGTAGGATGTGTTCAGTTCCTAAGTAATTATGATTAAGCCTTTGGGCCTCTTTTTTCGCGAGCTTTATTACCTGTTTTGCGCGATTCGTAAACTTGTCAAAAAAATTGCTAGCCATCGATTTCCACCATTAACTTATTAGGTTCTCGGATATACGGAAATAGGGATAATTAGGCAACCCTACCCTGTAAATTATTTTATCCCTAACTATAGCCCTATCGCAACCTATTTCGTAACTGAATAAGTCTTATAGTTGTTGGATTTGCCGATTTGCATCTTCTAAGAAAAGATTCTTTTCGCGATCCAGGATACCTGTTTATTTAGGTGTCTAGCCTGTATATACTTTGATTGACATCCTCTCCTCCGTAAACGGAGGAGATTCCTAATCCTTACGAATCAGGTTCCTGCTTCTCAGCCCATTGCCTTCCTTGCACGAAAGGTCTTACACAAGCTCCACAGGCTTTAAATCTCGTGTGCCCCACGGTACTGAAAGTTTTTTTAATCCCTCTTGAAGAATGTTTTGCGCAGCATTCTTATCACGATTATGCTCTTCTCCACAGTAGGTACATCTCCAATGTCGGTCTCCTAACTTTAACTGATCATAAACATTGCCGCAATTCGAGCATTGCTTGCTGCTAGGAAAATGCTTATCTACACGAACAAAACTTCTCCCATACCACAAACTTTTATACTCTAAAAGACGGTGAAAGAGCGACCATCCTACATCTCCTATTTGCCGAGATAAACGACTTTTCTGCATCTTTTTTACACTTAATGTCTCAACGGCGATAATTTGGTTCTCATCTACCACCTTTTTGGAGACTTTATGCAAAAAGTCAAGACGCTTTTCCTTGATTCTTCTATGAAGACTTGCAAGCAACTTTTTAGCCTGCTTGCGATTATTCGACCCCTTTACTTTACGACTTAACGCTTTTTGAAGACGTCTTTGCCTTTTATAGCTCTTCTCTAAAAAACGAGGGTTGGCAATCGTATTGCCTTCCTGATCCGTAAGCATTTGAGAGAGGCCAACATCTAAACCTATTTCTTTTTTTACAAAAGCTAAGGGGGCAATGGGCTCTTCTACTAGAAAGCAAATATAATAACGTCCGGCTGTATCTGTTGAAAGGGTGACAGACTTTGGTATCCCTGAAAAATGACGGCTCCACCGAACATCCAATGGACCTAATTTTGCTATGTAGACCTTCCCCTCTTTGTATTGAAAGGCATTTTGCATAAAGCTTGCCCCCTGTCTCCCAAGCTTAGTCTTGTATTTGGGATAGCGTGCCCTTTTGTTAAAAAAATTCTCAAAAGCAGCAAGCAAATGACGTAAAGATTGCTGCAAACAAACCGAAGAAACCTCTTTGAGCCAAGGAAAATCTCGTTTTAACTCTGTGAGAAGCTTGCAGCAACCGGCATAAGAAAGAGAGGCACCACACTCTTTCCAAGAAATTGTTTTTGCTTTGAGAAAGTGGTTAAAAACAAATCGGCAGCATCCGAAAGTCTTGCTAAGCAAGACCTCTTGCTCTTTTGTTGGATAAAAACGATATCGATAAGCTCGCAAAAACATATCATTCCTGAAAAATGAAAGATTTGATAGTATTCCTTGGTCTATGAAAAAATCAAGAACTTTTAGATCAGGCCGCCACTGTGTTTTCTTATTGCACGCGCATTTGGTCTTTGTCACAAAGTACAGAAGAGCCGTTTTCTCTAAGAAGATGTTTACTGAGCTTCAAGAGATCTTTGAGGAGATTTGCAACAACTTTGAAGCTCGACTTGTAGAATTTGACGGTGAGAAAGATCATGTGCACCTCCTTGTGGAGTATCCACCTAAATGCGCCCTGTCTAAACTTGTGAACAGCTTAAAAGGAGTTTCTTCGAGACTGTTAAGGAAAAAGTACAAAAAAATTAGGAGCTATTGTCTCAAAGATATGCTTTGGTCTCCGAGCTACTTTGCCGGGTCTTGCGGAGGCGCTCCTATAACCATAATCAGGCAATACATTGAAAATCAAAAGACTCCCGTTTAAAAAGAAAATGCCCTAAATGACTCTTCGAGTCATAAAGGGCATTTGCGCCTTATATCCCCCTCCTAAAGGAGGGGGCCTTACGGCGCAAAAGGTAACATTACCGTTCATCCGATGGCATAATTTGAATCATAATGGGTAAGAAATGCCTGACTCTTTAACAGTAAGAGCAGTCATTTATCAAATAATAAATTTATCTTAATCAGATATTTATGTTTCTTCTGTGAACTTAATCCGTTAACAGGTATAACTTTTCCAAAAACTTAGGTAATTTGCATGGATAGTTCTTATCAAGTCGGATCGAGTGACAGCGCAGATCGTCTGCATCCATCCAATCCGCCATTAAAATCATGGAAAACGTATGGATTCGCCATCGCCATCATTATAGGCATCGGTGGATTAGCCGTAGGCGGGGTTGGAGCTGCAGGGCACTTTGGAGCGATCAGCAACCTCAACCAGGTTCATGCAATTATCATGATGGCCGCTGGTAGCGGAGGCGGAGCTATCCTATTTATCGTCGGTGTGGTTGGAACTGTAAAAAATTGCAAAACGGGTGGCGGTTCGGGTACACATTCTTTACGCGGCGATATGGACTTAAGAATAAGTGGCGGACGTCAAACCGAGTTTATTCAAAGAACAAGTACAGGAACAATCCGAGATGCCCAACGTTTTGGGAAAGCGGAGTGGGCAACTTATTTCGGGGATGTGGGAGAAGAGCCTTCTCTTCCTGAAAACATCGAAGCAATTCTAAATAGTCCATGCCCCTTCTCTGGAGATGAGAACGTTAAGGTCAAAGATACCCATATGCTCGTGTTAGTTCCAGCGACCGTCAATAGGGAAGCTTTGACTCTTAATAAACTGCAAGAGCTCATAAAAAATCCGCAAAATGGAGGTCATGCAACCGACTATGGTTTCTATAACACTCCGATAAAAGATGCACACGGTAGTACTCAAGTTGAGCAATCTCATTGGGTCTTGATGACAAGAGACGTAGTTCCTGGCAACAGAAATGAAACTTATGACAATCAGAAAGAATTGGTAAATCAACACGAGGGTTATAGTTTGCCTGGAGCTTTAGAAGCTGCTGTTTGTATCTTAATGGAGCATGTCTCATCTGGATCTAAGTTGTTTGGTGAAAGACCATCAATATATACTTATTGCATAGAAAAAGTTTATGAATATCCTGTCGTTGTTGGGGGTTTCGGCTCCGCTGGCCTCGTTGTCTTCTACGACGACGACTTCAGCTACGGCCTCTACGGCGCTGCTGCCCTGCGGAAGTTCTAGGCCATTGGTACTTGGTTACTTGGTTTTTTTTTGGATTTTTGGTTCTTGTGTCTTGGACGCTTGGCCTATTTTTCTCTAATCCAGTACGCATTCTTCACAGCCTGAGCTAATTTGAATTTTGCCAACCCTTCAATGCATGTGGAGAGGATAATTTCAGATAGCGTTTTTTATCCTCTTAATACCTGGGGGATTGCTGCTAAACAGTCTCTACCGAACCCAATTCCAGTGCTCAAGTTAGCCTGCGAGTCGAAGTCGATTAGTGGGCAACGTTGCACAACACGAAAAAAGCAGTCATTTATCAAATAATGAATTTATCTTAATCAGATATTTATGTTTTTTCTGTAAACTTAATTCGTTAACAGGTATAATTTTTCCAAAAACTTAGGTAATTTGCATGGTTAGTTCTTATCAAGTCGGATCGAGTGACAGCACAAACCATCTGCATTCATCCAACCAGCTATTAAAATCATGTAAAACGTATGGATTTGCCATCGCCATCATTATAGGCATCGGCGGATTAGCCGTAGGTGGGGTTGGAGCTGCTGGGTACTTTGGAGCGATCAGCAACCTCAACCAGGTTCATGCAATTATCATGATGGCCGCTGGTAGCGGAGGCGGAGCTGTCCTATTTATCGTCGGTGTGGTTGGAACTGTAAAAAATTGCAAAACGGGTGGCGGTTCGGGTACACATTCTTTACGCGGCGATATGGACTTAAGAATAAGTGGCGGACGTCAAACCGAGTTTATTCAAAGAACAAGTACAGGAACAATCCGAGATGACCAACGTTTTGGGAAAGCGGAGTGGGAAACTTATTTCGGGGATGTGGGAGAAGAGCCTTCTCTTCCTGAAAACATCGAAGCAATTCTAAATAGTCCATGCCCCTTCTCTGGAGATGAGAGCGTTAAGGTCAAAGATACCCATATGCTCGTGTTAGTTCCAGCGACCGTCAATGGGAAAGCCCTGACTCTTAATGAACTGGGAGTGATCATACAAAATCCGCAAAATGAAGGTCATGCAACCGACTATTTCTGTGGCAGTTGGATAAGAGGCAGTACTAGCAGTACTAAAGTTGAGCAATCTCATTGGGTCTTGATGACAAGAGACGTAGTTCCTGACAGCAGAAATAAAACTTATCAAGAGCAGAAAGACTTGGTAAATCGGTACGAGGGTTATGGGTTGCCTGGAGCTTTAGAAGCTGCTGTTTGTACCTTAATGGAGCATGTCTTCTCTGGATCTAAGTTGTTTGGTGAAAGACCATCAACATATACTCGTTGCACAGAAACAATATACGGTAAAGACAGTCAATATCCTGTTCCTTGATTGTTGGGGGTTTCTGCTCCGCTGGCCTCGTTGTCTACTTCAGCCGCCTCGGCGGCGACAGCTACGGCGTTGCTGCCCTGCGGAAGTTCTAGGCCATTGGTACTTGGTTACTTGGTTTTTTTTTGGATTTTTGGTTCTTGTGTCTTGGACGCTTGGCCTATTTTTCTCTAATCCAGTACGCATTTTTCACAGCCTGAGTTAATTTGTATTGGTTTGCATGGGACAAAATTCCAAGATAAGATTGTAGTAGTTGATCCATTTGTTCTCCGTCGATCAACCCACTTAAAAAATCTTTGTAAGATGCAAACAGTTTTCTTTTCATTCTCTGTTTAGTTCTCGTTCGTACCAGTCCATGGTAGGGAAAAATAACGTATCCTACAAAGTCGATTCCTTGAATCAATTTTCGGATGATTACCTTGTTGGGATGAAGTGTTAAACGCAGAGTGTGTTCTAAAAAATCGCGAATAATGGGGATCAAAAGTTGTAAGTGCGCCTCGTCTTGAGACAGCACGATGAAATCATCGCAGTATCTGATATAGTAAGGCTCGCGCAGGGTTTGTTTGATGAAATCATCAAGCTCATTCAGGTAAATGTTTGCAAATAGCTGGGAGGTCACGTTGCCAAGAGGGATACCCACTCCAGACCCCTTCTGTATCTCAAAACTATCAATAATCACGTCGACAATTTTTAAAATGTTTGAGTCTTGGATATTTTTTCGGATCAAAGATTTTAAGATGTTGTGGTCAACCGTATCGAAAAACCGCTTCACATCCATCTTTAACCCATAACATGCCCTATAACCATTACAGCTGGCTTTTCTACACATTTTACGCAGCTCCGATATTCCGATGTGCGTTCCTTTTCCCAGTCGGCTTGAGAGGGAGTGAAAGATGAACTTTTTATCGAAGATTTCGGTTAAAACCGAGTAGACCACTTGGTGAACAAGCCGATCTTTCACAGAAGCCTTGCTGATACGGCGTTGCTTTGGGTCGGTAACATAAAAGTGAGAATAGGTGTCATGCTGATATTTAAGAGTAGTCAGATCGTGTTGGAGTTGGAAAATGTTGTCTTCAAGATGCCTCTCAAAGAGCTGGATATCTTTTCTTTTACGTTTTCCTCGTCTAAACTGATCCCAGCTCAAGAAGAGGTGGTGCAGCGAAGTCATCCTCTCAAAAAGACTATCGGATGTTTTCATGACTCAACCACGTTCTGTTTTAGATATCCCTATTTTCCATAAAATGTACGACCTCTATAAACTTTTCCATAGCTACCATGCGCGCATTCCAAAGGCCGAGCGCTACACCCTTTGGCAGAAGTGCGAGAACACGACTCTATCTCTTTTAGAAGCGCTCATAGAGACTGGTCAACGAAAAGGGGAGGATCGCCTCCGAGCTCTACATGGGATCAGCAGTAAGCCGAAGTTGTTGTTGTTGACATTGAGGCCATCGGAGCCGAAACCCCCAACAACGACAATCTATTTTGTATCGATTTCCTTCTGGATCACTGAGGATCGAAACGGATGCAGCCATATACCGTCCCCATCCTCTGCATTTGATTTGGAGACTTTTTTTCTCCCTAGAAATCGACACGAAGTTCTGTTCTGGTGTGCGCTGCTAAGATCCTAAAACAATAGCACATGCCATTAGATCTCATTGGTCGATAGAGAATTGCCTGCATTGGGTGCTAGATGCGAAATTTAATGAAGACAAGAGCAGGATTAGAACAAAAAATGGGCCTGAGAACATGGCAACAGTCAGACATGCAGCCCTAAATTTACTGAGAAATAATGGAGATGACAAGAACGGCTTGGTTAGAAAAAGACGTAAATCTCTTAAAGAGAGAACTATTTGGCCAATACTTTTCGGGGAAAATTTTAATACGTTAGTCATGGCGAGGCTGTAAATAGACTGGAACTAATAGCAACTTTTCTATATCTTTGGTTTCCAATAATAAGATAAACGAGGATGTTATGTCAGTCACACACTTTTCTGAAAGAGCGGTAGTCCTTTCAACTCCAATTCAATTTATTGGCTCACAAAGACCTGAGAATAATTCCCTCGCGGATGAGAAAATTGGTCAAATCCGGGATAATTTTTTTAGTCACTCTTGCCTTCCTAATCTTTTAGGTGGGATAGCCGGTTCCCTCGTCACTAAGCATCCGCTTCCCTTCTTAGTGGGGCTAAGCACATGTTTTCCACCCGTGTTTGCGCAGCAAAGAGTTGGGGGAGAATTTCAAGTCAATACCTACACGACCGGGATTCAGACATTGCCTTCGGTCTCCTCTTTAAGCAATGGTGGTTTTTTGGTCGCTTGGGAGGATAGCAGCAAAGATGGAAGCGGTTATGGAATCTTTGCGCAAATATTCAACGCAACGGGAGCTAAAGTCGGCAGTCAATTTCAAGTCAATACATACACGACAGCGGATCAGTTTGCCCCTTCGGTCTCCTCTTTAAGCAATGGGGATTTTGTGATCGCTTGGGAGGACGACAGCGCCTTAGATGGAAGCTATTATGGAATCTTTGCGCAAATATTCAATGCGACAGGAGTCAAAGTCGGCAGTCAATTTCAAGTCAATACATACACGCCCCAATCTCAGCAGCAAGCTTCGGTCTCCTCTTTAAGCAATGGGGATTTTGTGGTCGCTTGGCATGACAACAGCAGCCTTGATGGAAGCGGTTATGGAATCTTTGCTCAAATATTCAATGCAACGGGCGCTAAAGTCGGCAGTCAATTTCAAGTCAATGTATACTTTACTGGAAATCAGCTCTATCCATCGACCTCCTCTTTAAGCAATGGGGATTTTGTGGTCGCTTGGGAGGACCAGAGTGGCGAGGATGGAAGCGGTTATGGAGTCTTTGGGCAAATGTTCAGTGCAACGGGAACCAATGTCGGGGGTCAATTTCAAGTCAATACATTCACGCCTGGAAATCAGTACCGTCCATCGATTTCCTCTTTAAGCAATGGGAATTTTGTGGTCGCTTGGTACGACGACAGCGGCCTTGATGGAAGCGGATTTGGAGTCTTTGGGCAAATGTTCAATGCAACAGCAATTAAAGTCGGCGGTCAATATAAAATCGGCAGTCAATTTCAAGTCAATACATACACGACTGGAAATCAGAGCTATCCATTGATCTCCTCTTTAAGCAATGGGGAATTTGTTATCTGTTGGAATGACCAGAGTGGCGAGGATGGAAGCGGTAATGGAGTCTTTGGGCAGTTATTCGATCCGACGGGAGCTAAAGTCGGCAGTCAATTTCAAGTCAATACACACACGACCGGTAATCAGGGCTATCAATCGATCGCCTCTTTAAGCAATGGGGATTTCGTGGTCGCTTTTGCGGATGACAGCGGCTATGATGGAAACAGCAGCGGAGTCTTTGGTCAAATATTCGATGCAACGGTTGTACCGTTCACGAGCGCGAGCGCTGCAACCCTGCCTCTAACCTCAGGGGCAACGACTCAAGTCACACCCATAAGCAGTGGTTCTATAGCTACAACAGTTGGCGCTACGACCTTTACCGGATCAACTCAAAGCTCCTCAAGTACTACAACAGCACAGACTACTACCTCTAAAGCTTCTAATACAGGGAGCGCTGCCACATCCTCTACCGGTGGAAGTAAGTCTATTCCCTGGCTCTGGCCTTTAATAGGCGCTGCAGGAGGGGTCTCTTGCATAGGTCTAAGTCTAACCTCTTATTTCCTTTACAAGAAACGTTCATCATATCGCCAAGAAAAAGGGGTTTCTTCTGAAGAACTCGGATCTATCAATACCCATGCAAGCAGTCTATCTCCCGAAAGAGAAGAAGGTTATACAAAAATCGGCAAAAGATATGAATTGATCAAAAAGATCACACGCGATGATGCACCTCGCTTGCTGCGGCAAACAGGAATCCAAGTTCATTTTCCTGATAGAAAATTTAAAACAGAGGTGTTGATCGGATCGGGAAACTTCGGGAAACTGCGCATCGCGCGCAACATTGAAACCCAGGAGTTTGTCGCGGTAAAAAAAGTAAAGGGAACCAATGAAATTGAACAGTCGCGTAACGAAGGCGCTATTCAGGCACAACTCATTGGCAAACCAAATATCTTGCCGATTCTAGACTTTGTTGAATCCTTAAGCAGCAACAAAGAACCCGTGCTCTATCAGTTTATGCTACTAGCCGGTTTTGGAAATGGAGAGGAGTTGCAAGCTCATCTCAATGCGAGAGAATCGATTCAATCTCCTGTCATCCTGCATGTCGCACAAGGGTTAGCCAATGGCCTCTATCATATGCATAAAGCCGGCATTTACCATCTCGATATCAAGCTCTCCAATCTGGTTTTAGATATGAAGGGAGAGCTCTTTATCATTGACTTTGGATGCGCAAAGGAGTTCAAAGACGGACAAATTGACGGGTCGGCCATAGGAGATTCACGCTACTTTTCTCCGGAAAGGCTTAACAGGGGCCGACAGCGTGCTCAGGGAGTCGGGATTGATCCAATTGCAGCTGATAAAGTTGATGCATGGGCGCTTGGACTGACAATTCTAGAGTTAGCTACAGGCAATTATCCCTTTGATCAATGTGACATCATGGAAAAGTACAGGAAATGGGACTCAGCCTATTTTCAAGAAAAACTTGATGGAATCGACTTCTTGCAGCAACAAGGCAGCTTAAATGACATTGTTAGAGAACTCTTAGATGTAGATCCGGATAAGCGTTTAAGCGTAAAAGATGCACGCAGTCGATTGCGCCGACTTCAATCTTTTGCCGGAAAAGAAGAACAGGAAGACTTTTTTGTAAACTTGAAACAGGAAACAATTATTGGCAAAAGAAAGAGTGTTTTACGTGATCAAGATGAGAACTACGGGAATGTCTATTATTCAAAGCATAAAAATGCAGAGCTTCTTGACTATCAGGGGACAGTAAATGAGTTTTCTAAAAAGCCCGGTGTACCAAAGAATGAGTATTCTAAGACCCCCTCATTTCTTGGGTAATCAAATACTCATTGCAAATGACCAAAAGTAACTCTAAAGTGCCTTAAGGGGGCTCAGTAGGAAACAAAAGTTTCATAGCAACCGGTGCATAGGTCCGAGTTCATTTCTTCCTCCTGTTTTGTAGTTAACTCAAGAGGAATGGTGGGCTTGGACTTTTTCAAGCTATTCTTTGAAATCTGTCAAACCAATTTTACAGAAACTATGTTGCACTACCATCTACAATTATTAATAAGTGTTTTGTAATTTGAAGATTTCACAAAGATGTTGAGGTATTGTTTCTGATTCGCTAAGATATTAGCCAATTATTATGAGTTGGAAACTAATCGACACAGGTGTCAGAAACGCCGCTGCAAATATGGAGCTGGATGCCGCTCTTCTTTCGGATTTAGAAGAGGAGCGTGAAGGTATCTTGCACCTTTATGACTGGGAAGGAGATGCCGCAACCTACGGCCATTTTATCGATCCCGACAATTTCTTGAATATGGCAGGGGTTGCCAAGAAATCTCTTGATTTAGCTAAGCGCCCGACTGGAGGGGGAATTATCTTCCACAAATGCGATCTAGCTTTTTCAGTCCTTGTGCCTGCAACTCACCCGGAATTTTCCAACAACCCTCTCGATAATTACGCCTTTGTCAATAATCGTGTCATCTGGGCCATACACCAGATGGTACACCTTCCTGCCGAGCTTCTTCCGGATGAGCCGATTCCTTTAGATGATCATTGTAAAAGTTTTTGCATGGCAAAACCGACCAAATACGATGTGATGATCCAAGGAAAGAAGGTAGGCGGTGCGGCACAGCGCAAGACAAAGCATGGATACTTACATCAAGGTTCGATTGCACTTGGCTTTATGCCTGAAGACTATCTCAGTGAAGTTCTCGCTCCTCAAACTCAAGTGCTTCAGGGGATGCGTGCGAATAGTTTTTCTCTTCTAGGAGAAAAATGGACTGACAAACAATTAGTTGAGGCGAGGCAAGAGTTGCGCGCCTACCTTAAAGAGGCTTTTAAAGAATGAAGCGATTCATCGTACTCTGTCTTTTGACTTTTAGCGCTCTGTTTGTTCATGCAGAAGAGAAAGATGCGATCATTGTCTGTGATAACGGGCTTGAAATGTTTGCATGGGATTTGGAGTTTGTCCGTCATGCCGAGCAATCGGTTGATATCTCCCCTTGCTTTTTCGGAGGGACGATCGCGCGCCAGCTTCTTTCTGCTATCGAAACGCGTCTTCAAGAACGCCCGAACCTCCAAGTCAATATCTTAGCAACCCCAATTCTTTTGGAAAAAGAAGACAAAGCGATTATCGAACGTCTTAAAAGAGAATATCCTAATAATTTTCGGATTGTGCATGCCTCCAATGTGCTGGTTTTATGGCCTGATATTTCAGGAATCGATAACCATGTGAAGATGTGCATCGTCGATGAAAAATATTTCTCAATGGGGGGGACAAACTTAGAGCAAGCTCAGTGTGCAGAAGGGACCTATACACCTGATCGCAATTCGAATAAAGACAATGAGATTGCGGCGCAGCTGCCTGCCGGAATGCGCGATCAAGATATAGTGGGAAGAGGTCCTCTTGCTAAGGATTTGCGTATCATCTTTTGCAAGCTCTTTGCCCTTTGGGACAACTACAATACAACTCTTAACCTTCAAAAAAATCCTGAAGCTTTTGCTAACAACCCCTTTTATTTTGAAGTCACTGCAAACCCGACTGTAGAGAGCTTTGATGCTTCTAATCAACCAGTTACGGTCGAAAATAACCAAATCAAAGTTTTGTTGAGCGGACCTCATCAAAAAAACAATGTAATTACAGATGAGTATGTGCGGTTGATTAAAGGAGCCAAAGAAGAGATCCGGATTGCAAATCTCTATTTTACACCAGAGGATCCCGTTTTCGAGGCTTTGCTAGATGCAGTGAGTCGCGGGGTGAAAATCACCATTATCACAAATGGAATCACCGATATTTCACCTGCCTATACCAACTATTTTGCCTGGGGTTCAAGAAGGTTCTATTTTCCTCTGTTTCATGGGAAACGTTACAAAATTTGGGAATATTTCACTGCGAGAAGGAAAAAGCCCAAAAATGTGCGTATTTTTGAGTATTATGTCAAAGATATTTTGTTGCATAAGAAGATGATGATCGTCGACGATGAGACATTTCTTCTCGGTAGTTACAACTTAGGGATGAAAAGCCATTATTGCGATTATGAATCTGTGGCTGTGATTCACAATAAAGAAATTGTCAGAGAGATTGAGAAAGTGCATCACCGGGATTTACAGTTTTGCCGCGAGGTTTCTGTAGATGAGGCGTGTGATTGGTACTTTGATCCGGTTAAATCCTACATAGGTGAGCTTCAATTGCGTTTTCATGGATTGATATGAGTATATGGCAAATCCAACTAATCTTATAGAAAGACACCTTACTTTTGATCATTCAATTGAATATCGAGACAATGATAAAGGGATAGAATTACGCGTTCTTGATGCTGCAAACGTAAGTCTATTTGAAAAAAGCTATTCAAGAAAGTCGCACTTACAGCTCCCAGAGCTAACCATAAAAAATAGCCCTGTTCTTAAACACATTTTCAATGAGATATTATACCGCCCCCATGCAAATCTGGAACAAAGCGTTAAAGCTAGAGGCGAGTTTGAAATCTTTAAGTTGTATCAAAGAGATGCACGTAATGGAAATGCAGAAGCGCAATTCAGGTTGGGAAGATTGTACTATGCCTACGGAGAGAATGAATCTTCTTTTTTTGAAACAGGGTTAAAGTGGCTTAAAAAGGCTGCTGACCAAGGTCATGAAAATGCCACTTATGCCTTATGTAAGCATGAGGGAAAAAGAGATGACCGTCTTGAAACAGCTGTTGAGGCAGCGATCCAAGGAGATGTCAATACGCAGTTTCGTTTGGGAAACTTCTTTTATGATGACAAACAATATCAATTAGCATTTTTTTGGTTCTCAAAAGCAGTAGACCAAGGTCACACAAAAGCTAAATACTATTTAGGTCGATGTTATCTCAATGGTGAAGGGGTAGAGCAAAATATTGAAGAGGGTTGGCATCATTGGATTCAGGAATCTGGAGAAGAAGGAAACATAGATGCTCAATACCATTTAGGTCGCCTGTATTTTGATAATATAAATAAAGATCTAGCTTATTCCAAATTAGCTGTTGAGTGGTTTCGTGAAGCAGCAGGTCATGGACATCCAGAGGCGAAATATTATTTAGGTGTCTGTTATCTTAATGCAATTGGGGTAGAAGAAGATGAAAAGTTAGCTATACAGTGCCTGCAGGAGGCTTCAAAAAAAAACGTCGTTGATGCAGAGCTGCTTTTAAGCGAAGTTTATGTAAAGCGTGGGGAGCAAGAGAAGGCCTTGCCTTATATTCAGCAGGCTGAGCTCGAGTTGATGGCAGACTGGGTACAATATGCGGTTGAAACACAGAAACCTCTATATTCGCCAGCTTTATATATTACAGCAGTTCAGCATCGTGATGGTTTACAGGGGATGACAGAAGATCCTCAAGAAGCTCAAAGGTGGTTTCAAAAAGCATCAGAACGTGGATACAGAGAACTCTCTTTGCGTTTGAATCCCAGAAATACTCAATATTCCATCCATCCTCGTGTTGAAAGGTGGCGCACAACTGATCTCCAAGAAATCTTAGCGTTTGAAGACAGAAATCTTACAAACTTATCTGAGGCAGATCTTGCAAAAGAGCGAATCTATCATAATCTTTTTGGAGTTGAAAAAATTATTTCAGATTCTCATTTGCGTAAAATCTATACATTTCCAATAGATTTTCCCGAATCGGGTTACGGAATGCTGGTTAATTTATTGTTAATAGATGGATCCAACAAATTGGGTTTTCTTAACTTGGGGATCGATGAAAATAAAGTGGTTTTTCACAGTTATTTCAAAGAAGTTGAATATCCACACAATGGAAAAATAGATAAACTTCAGAAAGAAATCGATCGATACAGATGGGGATGGAAGAAGCTTGAAGATAATAATGATGATGTGAACTTCATAACCAATCCCTTTGGCATACTGGAAGTTGAATATAAAAATGAGAATTACAAAGCCCTGATTTATCCTATCAGCAAAGTGAAAATTAGTTGCTAGCCATTAATTGAAAAATGCAATAAGATTTCCTCTTTCATAAAAGGATATAGGATATGCTCCACTTTTTTAGAAAACATCAAAAATATTTCTTCTTCTTCACCACAATAATTATTGTTTCCAGCTTCGCCTTTTTTGGCAGTTACCAAGCTTTTTCGCCCTCGACTTTTGGCCCGAAGAACTCTGATGAGACGGTTTTCCATGCGGCTGATGGAAAACCGGTGCGCCGTTCTTATCTCGACCATATGGTCCGATTTCTTGAGCGTGAAGATTGGATGCATTCGGCTAAAATTTTTGACGCCAACTACCTAAACGATGGCGTAATTTCAAGAGATTTTCTTGAAGGAGGGTTATACGAAAATTTGCTTACCCATTTTTCCGATCATTATCGAGACGAGCTAGAGCAACTGCAGGAAAAAGAGAAAGGATATATCCCGTATCAACATCCCTACGTCTCTTCGATCAATGCGATGAGCATCTGGTCTCTTTTTGCTCCTGAAATCACAGATAAACTGGCTGATTTTAGAAAAAGCGAAGATCCTGTCGCTTCTTTTCACGACAGGGTTGATCTATTTTTAGCCGAGCGCAGCTTCCCTCCTGCCTTTCTGACTCAGATGTTGCGTTATCAAGAGAGAGATAGCGGGGTGAAAGTGCCCCCTGATCCACGTTTAGCAAGGGATGTGATCTCCCTTTTTGGATACATCGACTTTAAAGACTGGTTTGGTGAGAGTTTTGTGCAGAGCATCGCACGGGTTGTGATCAACACAGCCGCGATTGCCCGTCAAAAAGGCTATTCGGTCTCTGAAGAAGAGGCGCTTGCTGAACTGCGGTTTAAAAGTCAAAAATCGTACGATGCTATTAAAAGTGCCGGCATCCCCGTTGAAAATGGGGAGGAGTTTTTTGCTTACTATCTGAGATATAAAGGATTAGATGAAGCAACAGCGGTACGTATTTGGGGAGAGATCTCTCTGTTTCGTCGCATGATGCAAGAAGTGGGCTCTGCAGCACTTGTTGATGCTCTTCCTTTAGAGCAGTTTTATGCCTATGCAAATGAAAATGCGACGATTGAACTCTATCAGATGGCTCCGGAGTACCGTTTCAAAACGGATAAAGATAAGCAGATTTTTGAAGCGTATCTCGACGCTGTGTCGCCATCGCACTCATCAGAAATCCCGCTTGAATTCGCCTCCATTGAAACGATTAAAGAACGTGCGCCAGAGCTAGTTGGTAAACGTTACCGTATCTATGTCGGATCGATAGACAAAGATATTTTACAGTCAAAGGTGAGCGTGAAAGAGACCTGGGATTGGGAGGTTGCAAACTGGGATGCTCTAGAGAAAAAATTTCCAGAGCTTGCTCAAAAAAGTGGCACGCCATTTGAGCGGCTGGAACAAGTAGAAAACCGCAAGAAAATCGATGCTTTTGCTCGTTCGCAAATCGTAGCTGAACATCTTGAATGGGTTGATGAAGGGGTGCGGCAGGCTGATATGAAAGAAATGTATCTCTTTTTGAGCCTGAAAGGGGAAAAAGAGCCTATTCCAGGAATTTCCGACAGGACTGCCTTTCAAAACCTGCTCGACGAGCAAAATGAAGTTGTCGGCTATACCCAAGATGAAAAGCGCTACTACCGCATTCTCGTCGATGAGCGTTCAGCTGATTATGAACTCCTCTCTTTTAAAGAGGCAAAAGAGCAAGAGCTTTTAACACCCTCGTCTGAAGCTCCAACGGTGAGCTTTGCAGATTATTTGCAAAAATATCGCGAAGAACCGGGAGCTCCCTGGGCAATCGAGAAGAGGGAGGTAAGAATTTCCCGTGCCGCTCCCACATTTGTTTCTCTAGATGAGGTTTTAGCTTTTCAGGAGGAAGGTTTTTCTCCAGTGAAGGAAGCTGAAGGTGAAGGCGCCTATTGCTATAAGTTGAAAGAAGTTTATGTGGATACGTCTGTTCCGATGCAGAAATGGCTCGAAGCACAAGAGCTTTTGGCAAAGGAAATGAAAGCACAGTTTTTTGAAAATACACTTAACCAGTTATGCTCGAAGAACTTGTCCCTTTAGTGCCGGTCCACTTCTTTCAGATTCAGCTCGATTGTCACTATGGAAAGCGTGTTTTAGCTAAACATAGCCTTCCTGATCTCTCACCTTTTAACGGGCAAAAGCCTTTTGCGGCTTTATCCTTGGCTTGGCACGAAGAGGCGATTCGGGTGCAGGTTGAGGTGAAAGGAGCATTTGATCAACCTGATTTTCCCAATTTTCAGTATGCTGACTCGATTGAACTTTTTTTCGATACTCGCGATGTGAAAACGTCGGGTTTTAATACACGGTTCTGCCATCATTTTTATTTTTTACCAGAAGCTGTTCAGAATAATGGAGAAACAATTCAAGCAGGGGAGGCAACACGTTTTCGGACAGAGGATCGACATGAGTTATGCGATCCTGCACTGCTTGAAGTTAAAAAGATAAAAAAGGGTAAATTTGAAATTTTTATTCCCGCAGAATGTTTACATGGGTATGATCCCGGTGAGTTTAATCGGTTGGGCTTTACCTATCGAGTCAATCGCTTAAATGACGTAGCACAATTTTTCTCAGCAAATGATGAGGATTTTTCTATTGAACAACAACCATCGCTATGGGCGAGCTTAAGTTTAAAAAAATGAAGTATTCAGAATCACACGAGTGGGTCAAGTTAGAAGGGGATGTCGCGATAGTTGGGATCTCTGATTATGCACAGAAAGAATTAGGTGAAGTTGTCTATGTCGAGCTTCCCGTTGCAGGACATTTTGTTTCAGTAGGGGAGGAAGCAGTTGTTTTAGAATCCACCAAGGCCGCTATCGATATATATACGCCGGTTTCTGGAGAGATCACCGAGATCAATACAACATTGCGTGAAAGTCCTGAAAAGGTCAATCAGGCTGCTGAATCGGATGGCTGGCTTTTCAAGATCAAAATCAAAGATTCTAAAGAGCTCGATGCTCTTATGGACTCATCTGCATATCGCTCTTATATCAAGACGATTTAGCGACGGTTGATGTAAACCCGAGCTACTTCTCTTTTCTTTTAGTAGAATATCTATTTTAAAATTTAAATTTGTTGAGATTTTTTTAAAAAATTTGTTTAGTTTAATTTAATCTTGTTGTTTATTAAAATAGCAGCAAAAAAAATAACACATAAGATTTTTTATGTCAGTTCCATCCGTTGGCAAGCTTGAAGATAATAGGCCTATCACAGATTCTAATCTATTCACGCCAAATACAGAAAAAACATTTTCTGCTTTTACTAGAGCAATGAATGAAAAGGGGATAGATAATAGGGACTCAACAGCTCTATTCCAAAAGTTTAATAGTGCTAGATTAAGCGGGAAGATTACACATATTCCGCGTAGCGATAACTTACCCGGTGCAATTGTTTTACCAAAAACAATCTTCACGTTAGAAAGCCCTGTAGGACGAGGGGGATTTAGTGAGGTACATCGTTCTAGTGCTTTCGTATATGGAACTCCATATATGAAAAGCAATCTCGCTATAAAAGTGGCGCAGCGTCCAATCGGATCATTCTTCAAGGAGAAAGAAGCTCTTAAAGCCGCTACCGGCGAGCAATTTGAAAAAGAGTTAGGGATTAACTGGCCCATTGCTGAAGGTAGAACAGAGGATTCTAAGAGACCATTTTGTTTAGATTATCTCTATGATGGAGATTTCGCAACACCAGCCCTGTTCTGCTCAACATCTGAACCAGCTGATTTTTTAGCTCCACGTTTTTTGCAGATCGTGCGAGGTTTGGCTCTCTTTCATCGGAATGGCTATCTTCACCGTGATATCAAACCTCATAATATGTTGTTCAATCAAAGTATTAGCCAAAAGAGCGGAGTTTTAACAGACTTTGGTTTACTGGCTACCGAAAAATTTGAAATACATCATACTTCTTGTACACCCGGATATGATGATCCTGCGATGTATCTTCAAGAAAGTGGAGTGATTCTGCTCAATCAGAAAGAAAGAAAGGGGCGTCAAACGAAAGAAGGCGATTGTTATGCCCTTGGTCGTTCTTTTGAAGAAATATTGAGATCGGTCATAGAAGGGAATATAGATAATTTAGATATTGAAAAGAAATTACAGAAAACAAAATGGAAAATAATCAAGTCTAATTTATTTAGTAACCAAGCTTTAATAGATCTAGATAGAAAATATCCTCTTCAATGTCATTATGTAAATGAAAAAATAGTGTTAGGGTATAACCCGATTGATGTTCGGTTTCAGGCTTACAAAGAGATTTGGGATCTTTATGATGAAAAAAGGGTTTTTTCCCAAAAGCAAATTGAAGTATTAAGAGAGCTTACTGAGCTAGCGCTCTTACAATTGCAAGATCCAACTCCATCAAACCGTCCGACTGCTGATCAGACAAGAGAGGTTTTAGAGAGGTTATGCCATAAACTTGGGATTGAATTTGAAGCATATGGACTGAAAAAACCAACCTATGGGGATGAAACAGAAGATTCTAAGAGCGCATCAGCTTGTGCGATAAGAGGGGATGAAACCAACGGTGCATACCCTCCTTCTCATACCGAACCGGAAAATATTTGTGGTCGCGATATAGAAGCAGATCACAAACCACGAAAGCGCAGCTATCATGTTCTTGAAGAAGAATCCGGAGCAGGTGAGACGGTAAGTAGTGCTGCCCAAACTGAGTTGAGCATTATAGACAATCCAGCCAGCAAAAAAAAAGGACGCTGTGAGAAAACTTCATAGTAACCTGAACTTTGGGTTTTTCTCGCTCAGATTCAGAAGAGTTTGCGCTGCAAATCTTGGGATTTTCGGCCGAAGTGAATGGCCAAAGGCCCTTTACAAGGTCGAAAAGCACAAGAGGTGCAAGCAAACTCCCTGAAGATGAGCGAGAAAAACCCAAAGTTCAGGTTAGTAAGAGTGTACTCTGAAATTAATAAATTTCGATTTAAGCAACAGGTACTTCAGGAGTTTTAAGTAGGCTCTCTTCTTCTATCGGCAGCTTTTGGTGAGAGGGAGTTGCAAGGTCTATCCCAAGAAGTCCCATGAAAGCCATTGCCATTAGCCCTGTCATGATAAATGTGATGCCCATTCCTTGAAGGCCTTTGGGCACATGTGAGTAGTTCAGTTTCTCTCTTATGGCAGCGATAAGTGCAATCGCCAGCCACCACCCAAGTCCGGAACCTAAAGAGAAAACAAAGTTTGCAAAAAGAGGGTATTCGCGTGTTGTGGCGAAAAGAACGCCTCCCAATATGGCGCAGTTCACAGTAATGAGCGGCAAAAACATTCCAAGCGCATGATAAAGAGGAGGAGAAAACCGCTCGACCACAATTTCTAACACCTGCACAAAAGCTGCTATGACCGAAATAAAGACGATGAGGTTAAGGAAGCTCAAGTCGATTGCGCTTGTGTTAATTCCGATAAAGCTCAACCAGGAAAGCGCTCCTTTTCCTGTGATAAACTTGAAAACAAACCAGTTTAAGACCCCTGAAGCGGTCAATACTACCGTGACCGCCATTCCAAGTCCGTTGGCAGTGCTCACACGGTTGGAACAGGCAAGATAGCTACACATTCCCAAAAAGTAGGAGAGCAAAATATTTTGGATAAAGACAGACTGGATCAGCAGTCCGAATAAGTTCAAAATTGTATAGTCACCCATCCACATAATATTAATACGCCGGTTTGTCTGGTTTATTGATTGAATTTGCAATCCATATAAAAAAGCCTAATATAAAAAAGGCTGCCGGTGCGAGCACCATTATCCCAAAATTTTGATAGGCATCAGGATGTTCCGCAGTTGCGTACCATGCTTCGGGAATGATCTGTACTCCAAAAAGTTGTCCAAAACCGAAGAATTCCCGCAAACCTGCGACTAAAAAGAGAATGTATGCATATCCTAAACCGGCCGCAGCACCATCTAAAAAGGCGGGTATTGGGGGCACATTGCGGGCCATACTCTCGGTGCGTCCCATAACGATACAGTTTGTAATGATCAATCCTACGAAAACCGATAGTGTTTTGGAAATATTGAAAAAATAGGCGCGTAAAAATTGATCCACAATGATCACAAACGAGGAGATAATCGCAAGTTGTGTGATCATGCGAACGCTATCAGGTGTGAAACGGCGAAATAGAGAGACAAAAAAACAAGAAAAACCGGTAACCAGGCTGACGGCAATTCCCATGGTCAAAGCTGTTGCGAGTGTTGTTGTAACAGCCAATGCTGAACAAATCCCCAAAATGGCAATTAAGATTTGGTTATTTTTCCAAAGGGGTTCTAAAAAATACGATCGCAGAGGAGGACGCCTTTCAGCCATTTTTAGCCTCCTTTTGTAAGGAAATGAGTAATTCCCGATAGGGAGTGAGAGAGTTTTTATATGCTGCAGTAACGCCGTCACCGGTAAGTGTCGCTCCGGAAATACCATCTACCGCGCTTTTGGCTTTAGGAGTATTTCCATAGACATCGGATACCTTTCCCTTCACAACGATGATGCCCATGTCAGCGGTTTGAAAATCGACTTTACCTCCAGCCGATTCTTGGAAAATCAGTTTTCCATAAAACTGTTTTTGCCACCACGGCTCGGCAATATTTGCTCCCAAACCGGGTGTTTCTGCGTGCTCATACCACGTTGTCCCTATCACTTTATCCCCTCCCGGCCCGACAGCCATATAGCCGTAAATAGGACCCCATAATCCAAATCCTGAAACGGGAAAAACAAACAGGGCAGCCTTGCTGAGATCTTTTGCGACCTCTGCAGCCGTTATTTTTCCTGCATCCGCCTCATTCGGAAGAATAGCGTAAAAGAGCTTATGGGGAAGATTGGCATATCCTGTCTTTGTGTTATTTTCAAGATAATCGCTTATCGTGATATTGAGCTCTTCGAATGTCTTGACATCCCCTTTTTTATCAGTGAGAAGGGGACGGATGCGCAATTCAGAGATCTCTTTAATTTGATCGGGGGTCGCTTGTAGGGGCTTCCCTTCGGCCGGAACCAGTATTTTTTTAGAGGCATCGAAGTTAGCAGGAGTAAAGTCCTCTTCGTTTTCAGAGATTTGAAAGTAGCCACCATAGGAAAGAATTTTGGCAGCAATAAGCATCTGTTTGCTCTGGTCAAAATCCTTCGCTTGTTTTTGAGGATTTCTTAGGCTATAGGCAATCACGGCAAGCGCAAGTCCGCAGATCAAGCAGAGGCTGACAATAAAGACTAAAACTTGAAAGTCAGTATGTGGAGCGCGTTTATGCTGGGGCTCGGCCACGTATTACTCTCCTTCGGAAGTTCCGTACTACATAATAATCGATCAAGGGGGCAAAGACATTGCCAAACAAAATGGCAAGCATCACTCCTTCAGGATAAGCCGGGTTCACCACTCGGATCATGATCGTCACAATTCCGATGAAAACACCGTATATCCATTTAGCACCTCGCATGCCGGGCGAACTCACAGGGTCAGTTGCCATAAAGACAAGACCAAAAGCGAGGCCTCCCATCAAAAGCTGTCTATAGGCAGGCATGGCATAACGCGCTGGGTTCCAGGCGCCTCCATCAATACCCACATGCGTTGCAAAAAACTTGAAAATGTAGGCTGTTATAAAGGCACCAAGGCCGTATCCAATCATTGTCCGCCATGCACCCACACCTGTATAAATCAAAATAAGTGCGCCTAGAAGGCAGGCAAAAACAGATGTTTCTCCCATGCTTCCTAAGATATTTCCCCAAAACAGATTGCCATCGGTAAATTTGCCGAGTCCAAAGATTGATTCTGTTGCTGAATGGGCTGGGACAAAGTTTCCCGGAAGAAGCCCTAGTCCGCCATCTTCCATCGGGCCTGTCACAAAAGCGCGCAATTGGTCAGCTGAAAGGTTGCCGAGTTCAGCTCCGTAATCTCCTGCTGCATTCCATTTATCAAAGTGTGATTGAATCAAATCATAATGAGGTACTTTTGCCCCTAAAGTATTGGAGGCAATCGCATCGACATGAATTTGCTTAACCCCGTTGGGGGCGCCATTTAAGCCTTGAAGAGCGGTAGCTTGGGTATAGCCGTCCACCTCGTTTAAGCCCGCAGCTGAGTTCATTTCCTTGATGCTGTTCGCGATATGTGTTGGGTGAATTCCTGCCCACACATCGCCAGTCATTTTTCCGGGAAAGGTAAAAAATAAAAAAGCACGTGCAGAGAGCGCAGGGTTGAGAATATTCATTCCCGTCCCACCGAAGAGCTCTTTGCCGACTATGACGCCAAAGGCGATTCCCACAGCCACCATCCAATATGGAATGGTTGGAGGGAGGGTGAGCGGAAAAAGAATGCCGGTGACTAAAAACCCTTCTGCAATTTCATGTCCACGAATGGAGGCAATAATCCCTTCGCAGATACCGCCCACACCATAACTGATCAGCACGATGGGAAGAAAGGCAAGCGCTCCATCTTTGAGTATCGTCGCATAGCGACCATCCTGAAAGGCAAAGTCAAAATAGCCACTAAATGAGCCGGAAGCCATCAAATAGGTGTGCATCAGTTCTGCATTACCACTCCCATAAACCATCATTTGAAGACCTGTATTCCAGATGGCCATAATAATGGCAGGCAGAAGCGCGATGACAACAAGAACCATCCATCGCTTAATATCAACAGCATCTCGAATAAACGGTGCGCGTTTTGTATTGATGGGAACTTCGTAACAAAACGCGTCTGCAGCAGAAACAAGCGGCCTCATCTTATGAAGCGGCTTGCCTTTTTCAAAAAAAGAAAGTTGAAAATCCAAAAATCGACGTAGCATAAATTGAAAATTAGCAAATTTTTTGGTAATTGAGAAGAGAAAAACCTTCCACTTGCTTCCTTTTCGATGTATTCTTAAGTTTGTGCGAGACCTAAGACGCTTTGTTTTCTTCGTTTTCTTTTGTCTTCTCATCGGAGCTGCTCTTTTTCCGATTGAGATTTTTCTTACATGCATCAAATTTCAAGCGACTCATTATTGTAAAAAAGCGCTTGGAGCCAGCTTCTCTTTCGAATCGTTAGAATGGAAAAACGGAAAAATTATCTGTAAAAATGGAACGATTCTAAAACCGGGAGAGACGGAAGCGGTATTTTCAGAAGCTGCATTATCCCCTTCACTTGATCTAAGGGGGAGAGAGATTGGGGGATTATTGGAGATCAAAGGACTTCGCATTAAAAATCGGAAGTGTGAACCGCTAACTTTTCCTTTCCCTTCTTCTTTTTCTCCTCCGTTAATTTCTTTGAATCTAAAGACCGTAATTTCCGATGGGGAAGCCTATCTCTATGATTTTTTAGGGACGGCGCCTCTTTTCCAACACATTAAGTTTGACGTAGAACACCACATTCTGGGGAAACAAACTTTTGGAGCCATGACGTTCGATTGGAATGAGGAGGCCCCAAAATTGACAACTCATTTTTGGCGCGCAAACAATAGGATTCTCCGCCTGACGACAGACTTTAATTCTCATTCTTTTCCTGCTATCTACGATCTCCTTACGTATTTTTTCCACTCAATTCTACCTGAACCCCTTAACTCTTGGAAAATGCAAGGGGGAGAAATTGAAGGCTATCTTGAACTCGCTCTTTGTGAAGGAGATACAAAAAGTTTAAAGGGGGATATGACCGTCTCTAACTTGCACGCGGAAAATCCTCTTTTAGAGTTAATCGGCGAAGTGGATCATTTTGCGGCCAAGCTTGATATTGATTTTGACTCACTAGCCGCAATGAATGGCGAATTTACTCTCGATGGAGGACGGCTTGCGTTAAATGAGAATGTGGAATTTTGGCAGGGGATTTGGGATCTTAGTAATTTTCATACGAAGATAAGCGTGCAAGAAGGCAAGGTGGAAAGTACAATCCTACATGGGAACTTTATGGGGATGGCCGGCAATCTTCTTTTTGACTGGCATTCTCCCGATGTTATCATGCGAATGGGCTTTCAAGGATTTTCCAAAGAAATTGCCACACTATTACCACCTTCTTATCAACCTCGCTTTGAAGAAGCTTTTTCAGAGGATCATTTTAATTTGACGGCTTCACTTCAAAGAGCTGGCGAAGGTTTATCTCTTGAAGGGACTCTTTCGATTGCCAGTGATGAGATCTATGCGCTCACTTTTGGATGTCTCTTTGGTCGCGATAATGAAGCAAACCAAGCTGATTGTTTTTTTGATCATTTAGCCAAGCAGTTTTGTTTTTCACAAAAAAGGCTTGGATGGTTTTATGGAGAACAATTTCCAATCGAAAAATTCCTCTCTCCTTTTTTTCGCGAATATATATGCGGAGAGAGTTCCGGCAAGATTGATGTCGAAGGAACTTTTGATGACCGCTATATTGTGGTGAATTATAGCAGCAGTGAAATTTCACTTGAGAGCCAGCACTTTCGCCTCGCTGCCGCAACAAAAGATGCAATCCATTCAATTGATTTACAGAATCATACACACTTTGGTGTTCTTCCATTAACAAGTGGAGAATATCTCCAGAAACACCGCGATTTACTTTTTACAGATGCACAAGCAACGGTTCATTTTGAAAATAAAAACATTCATATTGAAGGAGTAGAAGCCAATTGGCATCAACTGCATTTCAAGGGTGATGTTGAGATAGAAACACGTGCACGCGATGATGTTGGCCTTGTGTTGCGAGCCAACTATCTTCGTGGACCTGCTGCGGATGCTCAGAAGCTGCTTTCCCATTTTACTCAATCGATTTTTTGGGAGATTCCATTTGAGGGAGAGGTAAGCAGTTCAGGTGAATTTTTTACCTTTGAGTATGCTTTTGCTCCTGATGCCAAACTCTTATCAGGTTATGTGCAAGGGGATTTTCAAGGATGTCTGGCAAAGTCCAAGTTGGAGTGTTCGGGACATGTCGTCTATGATTTAGTAGAGGTCGAGCTTAATTTTGACTCGCCCTTTTGCTCTTTCCACGGATTGATTGGTAACAGAATCTCTTTAGAAGGAGAGGGAGTATCCTTCCACGCTGAAAAACTAGCCAACGGATTGCACATTCAGGATTTTTCTTATGGCTTTTGGGAGGGAGAAGGTGATTTAGAGTGGGATGATAGCGCAACTGAGATCCGCCATTTAACGATTCATGATAGAGAGAAACGATGGATCGCAATTTCCGGTACCTACGACAAAGAACAGAAGATTCTTAAAGGAGATATAGAGGATTTTCAATGGGAATTTGGAGATACACTCTCGCTTTGGAAGCCGAAAGGTGGAGTTTTTGGAAACGGGACATTTGAATGGGATTTTACAAAAAAGTTCCAAGCTCAACTAGCTACATCATTTAAGAACTTGGAGTTTGGAGGCATCCCGTTTGGTGATGGGGAGAATTTAAGTTGTGAGTTTTCTTCCGAAAAGGGACTTGTTGTAGAGGGTATTGAAGTAGAAATTCCAACAGAGATGGGAGTTGAGAAATACAAACTCGGCCGATTCTCTTATGATCTGACACAGCAGAAGATTTTATGCGAAGGTTTTGACTTTTCTCTTCCTCCTGAAAAACTTCCCTGGGTGACTGAGTTGGCGGAGAATCTCTTTCCCGGAAAAGTGCATCCTGACAGCATCGACTGGGTAGAAGCGATCAAACATAACGAGCCGCTAGAAGGACGGGTCTCCTTCGAAGTCTATCCTGACAATATATGGGTTTACCTCTCTCTAAAAGATGGTGACTATCATTTATCCGATAAACAGTATCAGCTCAAAAATTTCCATCTACTGTACGATCCCGATGAGTGCAATGTGTGGACACAAGTATTCTATAAGGACGCTTATCATTGGGTTCATTTTACAACCGATAGTCTCACAATGAGTAGAGGGAAGTTTAAAATCAGTGAAAATGAACTTTCACCTTACCAATCATCTAGCAATGATGCCGTTGTTGTCGATTGGGAGCGTGACCGGGAGAAGGGGTGGTGTGTCCATTCTGTTTATGGCAACTATCATGGGACTCGTCTCGATTTACAGGAGATCAACCTGCTCGATTTTTCTGATCAAATTAAATTAACGGGAAGAATCGGTGTTGAAGCAGGGCAGATATGTTCTCTTTTAGGCAATGAGGCTACACATTTTTCAATTCAAGGAAATTATGAGCTAGAAGGTTCAATTGTTATCCCTAAAGAGGATTTTTCAAAACTTACTTTCGCTGGGATGTTGACGGGTTCTGATCTTAACTTTGCCGGTATCGAACTCTCCTCTCTTACTTCAGACATCCATTATTCACCTTCTCAACTTTGCATCATGGGGCTTTCAATTAAGGATTGGGCTGGCAATTTATCACTTGGCAAAGCCTCTATTATTCAAAATAATGAGACTTGGATTGTAGAATGCGACGCATTGAAGCTAGAAGATGTAAGATTATCGCGTTTGCGCTCTCCTTGGACGCATTGGGAGGCCCGCGACAAAAGTTTTCTCCGTTCGTTTTACATCCGAAGTTTTGAACTAAATCAATTTAAAGGAGATCTCTCAGATTTGTCGAGTATAGTAGGGGAGGGCTCTCTGATGTTCGGTAATGTTCCTAAAAGAACTCTTTTTACCAATTTATTACAGATTCCTGTTGAGATCACAGCACGTATTGGACTTGATTTGACTAGTTTGATTCCCGTTAGAGGGACGATTGACTATGCGATTGAGGATGGAAGGATTCATTTAAATGAGTTTAGGGATATGTACAGCGACGGGAAGCACTCGCGGTTCTATTTAGCTGAAGGAATGCCTGCCTATATCGATTTTGGAGGAAACCTCAATCTAAAGCTAAAGATGAAGCAGTACAATTTGTTGATGAAGCTAGCCGAGTTTTTCACCATAACCGTTAAGGGCACCCTACTTAATCCTAAGTATACCTTTACCAATCAGATGGATGAAGAGTAATTTTCTTTTAAACCTTCTTTTCCCTCCTGTGTGCTTACATTGTAAAGCGTATACCTCTTCGCTATTTTGCTCAGGATGTGCTGCCTATTTTGAGTTGATCGATCCTCTGACGCGCTGTCCTTATTGTTTTGCTGAAAATGATGGAAGACGTCCTTGTCCGGATTGTGTACGTAAAAAAAGATGGTATATCCGTATCGCCTCAGCAATCGATTATTTAGGTCCAACACAAACGTTAGTGAAAAAACTCAAGTATGGACGGATGCCCTTTTTGGCAAAAACCGCAGCCGCTTTTATGCTGATGCAGCATGAAAGGTTAGGGTGGGAAAGGCCTGATGTGATCGTTCCCGTTCCGAGGCGCCTTTGGTTTCAAGGAACGAATCATGCAGCTCTCATTGCTCAAGGTCTTGCGGACCATTTCAAGGTGAAAATGCGTCCGCTTGTGGTGCGAGAGGCAGGCGATTTTTCCCAAGCCCGCCTGACAAAAGTGCAACGGGAGCGCTTAATCAGCGCGCATTTTTTTCTGAAAAAGAAGGAGGGTGTCTCAGGAAAGCGCGTGCTTTTAGTCGATGATGTGATGACAACGGGCACGACCTTATTGCACACAGCAGAAGCGTTGAGGGAGGGTATTCCTAAAGAGATCTATGCCCTCACGCTTGCTCGTGCGATTTTTTAGATGAGAAATGGCATTTCATCTCACTCAGTCTAATTTTGATATGTAGAAAATCAATCTTTTTATTAGCACTGTGTTTTTCTTTTGAATTATTAGCCATTCTAGCACCCAATTGAAAAAATGAGCGCCCCAGATCAAAACGTCCTTTTGTTATAACATTGAATCGTGTGCAAACAGCACGTACATTACGAAGCTGCAGGACAGGAATATGTTTTAATATCTCACCCCAAATATCATTTGGAAGATGCGGATACGAGGTCGGAAGGTTTGTTTCTCCACTCCTATTCCAAGCTATGGCCGCAGAGCTTGATGAGGTCATATTTCAACTCCCGTATTTTCTTTAGATAAAAATGCTAAAAAATAGGTGTCTGCTGGAGGGAACGTTGAGTGGGTAGAAGCTGGGAGTATTGAAAAACCATTCTTTACACTATTTTTGATGGTCTTCGCCCCATTTTTTCAACAGCCCTGCAATCTCGTATTTGTAGATTAAAGTTTCTTTTAAGTTTAATAGCTAAAACAAGATATTCCCATTCATTAGAAATTAAAATTTATTTAATTGTCAGAACTCTGCGGTTAGAGTGTGGGGGTCTCTTCATCTGATTCCTGTGTGATTGTAACATGCCCAACGATGCGTACACCCTCATCGACACAGAGCGACTTTGCTTTGATGTCTCCTTTGATGCTTGCATCTCCACGCAGCTCGAGTTTTTCTTGGACGGTGATATTGCCTTCGACCTCTCCTTCGATGACTGCCTCGCGCAAGTTGAGATTCGCTGTGACTTTCCCTTTAGGCCCTACAACAACTTTCCCTTGCGATAAAAGCTCTCCTTCAAATGTGCCGTCGATACGCAGAAGGCGTTCAAAGCTCAGTTGGCCCCGAAATGAGACACCTTCACCAAGAGTCGTTTCAGGATCATCTTCTTGCATGAGGTGATGAGGAATCGAATGAGACTTTTCACCGCTGCCCCAGCTTTCTTCATGATGATCGATTGGTAGTGTACGCGGAGGAGGAGGTGTACGTCCACTGTGATGCGGGGTGTCGAAAAGACGTGGCGGCACTTCTTCTTTTGGCACGCCGTATTTATAAGGCGACGCGATATGCGAGTCTTCATTGTAAATCGAATTATTCTCTTCTAAAGGATTTTTTCCAGGGCGGCGAAACATAGTTACCTCAGTGTTCAATATTGCGGCGGCAAAGAGCAATCTGCCGTCTTAGTGATTCGTCTTTTTTGATTTTATTTTCAATAGTCTTACAGGCGTGTAAAATAGTTGAATGAGTCTTGCTAAAAGAGGCGCCAATCATCATCAAAGAATCATGGATGAGCTCTTTTGCCAAATACATCGCTACTTGGCGCGCCATTGCAATTTCTTTTGTTCGGGACGTTCCTTTTAAGTCATTGACCCGTACTTGAAATACTGTTGCAACACTTTTAAGTATATTCTCTACAGAAATCTTCTGTTTTGGCGCCGTTTGGAAAAGCTCGCTTAATGTTTGTTCCACGAGATCTTCATTGACATCTTGTCCCAGAAGACGGCAGTGTGCTGTCAGACGGTTGATCGCTCCTTCGAGCTGTCGCACATTGCTAAAAATGTGTTCAGCGATAAAGAAAGCGACTGAATTTGTAAGCACAAGTCCTCTTTGTTCAGCTTTATGTTGTAGAATCGCTACTCGTGTCTCCAAATCGGGCATTCCCACATGCGCCACAAGCCCCCACTCCATACGGGCCACAATGCGTTCAGATAGCTTAAGTTGTCCGGGTGGTTTATCGCTTGTGATGACAATCTGCTTATTCTGATTAATCAAACTCTCAAATGTATTGCAGAATTCCTCTTCAAAATTGAGACGGTTTTGTAAAAATTGGATATCATCCACAAGCAGTACATCTAAAGAGCGGTAAAAACGCTTCATCTTATCTACTGATTTGCTGCGCAAACTATCGACAAGGTCGTTGATAAACCCTTCAGTTGTAATGCACTGCACACGAAGCTTTTTGTGGTTTTCACGCACATAATGGCCGATTGCATGCAAAAGATGCGTTTTTCCAAGGCCTACACCTCCATGAATAAAAAGAGGATTATAGGAACGGCCTGGACGGTTAGCGATCCCCATCGCAGCAGATTTAACAAATTGGTTTGATGCTCCCTCGATAAAATTATCAAACCGGTAAGAAGGATTCAGCTTAAGCTCATACTCGGCAACTTCTTCTACAACAGGTGATGAAAGAGGCGCTTGATATTGCGGTGTTTTTCGTGGAGCTTGTTCTGGTATCACAAAGTTAATCGCCGGTTCACCCTCTGCATTGATAGGAAGAAAGGAGCAAAGATCGCGTTTATAGTTATCCAAAAGATACGCTTTAACAAATATGTTCGGGACTTCCAGGGAAATCTCCTCAGGCGATGAGTCTAACACCTTAATTGGCGCCAGCCAGTTTTCAAAAGCTGTAAGAGAACAACGCTTCTTTACATATTCAAGAAACTGAGTCCAGGTATCACGTGCATCGCATGTCAGCATAAGATTTCCTCGTTGTGAAGATGTGAACAATGTTTTCCACAATGGCTTCTGAGCCACATTATCGGTTATGAACAAGATGAGACTTTATCATCTGGTTTGATAGGTAGCAAGAGATTTTGCGGATAAAATCGCGCGTGCCGCACTAACTATTTTATGATCAGAGGGGTTTGAAGTGGAAAAAATATTCGTGGCTTATGAACATGTAAAATATTGAAAATCAATGTTGTGGATAACATGTTTACAACTTTTTAACATCAAAATGCTTGTTATGAATATCTTAATGATAAGCAAAAATTAAAGCTGCAGCATCGTTCGCAATGGTGAGGTCTTCACTTTTTTCAAGTACTTTAGCCAATTCCAACGCTTCTGCATTTTGTCCAAGCATGATAAGCGCTTTTATTTTGTTAAGTTGTGTCGGTTCGTGCATTGGATCGAGAGCGAGCGCAAGGTCAATTGTTTCGAGAGCTTTTTTCCCATCTCCGATTTGTAAATAGAGAGCTCCTAAAGTTTGTGCATCATACGCACTTGTTGGATCGATCACGACAAGGGCTTCGAAAAAGAGAAGGGCTTTTTTATAGTGTCCCTCTCTTAAGAATGAAAAGCCAGCAAAGCGAAGTTCTTCGAGCTGATCGTCGCTCCATCCTAATATTGCTCTCCAATTAACAACTGCCATATTTAAGCCTGCACGAATTGATGCATACGCGAGATGATGAAGTCGATCATCTCATTTGTTTCTTTAATGCCTTTTTCCATCATTTCGACGATCGTATCCCCTTCGTCCATTAACTGTTCATCCCTATTTCTCTCTTCACTTGCAACTCTCTCTTCCTTTGGTCGGATTTTCCTGCCGCGTGTTTGGTTTTTGAGGAAAGCTTGAATTTTGTGAATATCAGCGTCTTGTTTTTCAGTCGAGCCAAGTGATGGAGCGATATAAGAAGAAGAAAAACGTTGGGTATAGTAATTTTTGGGGATCATAAAACGCGCCCACATCTTCCGTTGATATGTCTGCATCAACAGAACAAGAGCGGGATGTTTTGGAATGAAATCCAATACGCGAGTTTGTACAGCCACCATTTTCGCTCCACTTGGAGGAATATGGTACTGTTTGCGGAAAGCCTCAACTTCTTGTTGATCCCGAGCAAACCGCTCGTGGGTTGTAATATCGTAACTATAGATTTCGACCATATCCTGATTCTAGCGGCTTAACTGTTTGGAATCCACAAAATCCTTTGTAAAATCCCTAAACTAAAGTATCTTTTGCCCATGAATGTAAAAAAAATACTTTCGGCGGCCGTCACTCCTCCTTCATTTTATTATGAACTCATCTTAGGCGAAAACCTCATCGAACAGGCCTTGTCCTGGGTTAAGTCTCACGAATTCAGGCCGATTCTGATTACAACAGTCGCACTGCAAGGTCTCCTTCCCAAACTCAAGGTAGACAAAATTGTGCTTCCCCATGGCGAATCAATCAAATCACGTGCCATGAAGGAAAAAATTGAGGATGCTTTGATCGAAAAAGGGTGCGGCCGTTCGACTTGCTTGATTGCAATTGGAGGAGGAGTCCTCATTGATTTAGTTGGTTTTGTTGCATCAACCTACTGTAGGGGAATTTCTTATATTTCAATTCCTTCTACTTTGCTTGCGATGACAGATGCAGCGATTGGAGGAAAAACGGGGATTAATGTTGCCAAGGCAAAAAATTGGATCGGCGCTTTTCATCAACCGCAGCGGGTCTATATAGACTTTACCTTGCTGCGCACTCTTCCGCAAAATGACTATACATATGGATTTGCTGAGACGATTAAGCATAGCTTAATCGCGGATCCTGATCTTTTTCAGTTTCTTGAGGAGAATCATAGTGCACTTATCTTGCGCGAGCCTTCTCTTCTGAAAGAGATGGTTTGGCGCAGCTGTCAGATAAAGCTGCAAATTGTTGAGCAAGATCCCTTTGAGACAAAAGGATTGCGAAGAATTTTGAACTTTGGCCATACGATCGGGCATGCTCTTGAGACGCTTTCTAATTATGAGCTTCCTCATGGTCAGGCTGTCTTGTTGGGAATGTTAGTGGAAGCGGCGATTGCACAGCAGTTGGGGTATCTCTCTAGCTCAGCATTTACACGCATCCATAAATTTTTTGAGCAATTTCCAATCATATTGGATTATCCCGCAGCGCTTCCTTATGAAATCATGACCCGCGATAAAAAAGGAGCGCATCGTTTAGTGATGCTGACAGACATTGGCTCGGTTGCATCTTTTGAAGGGGAGTATGTTACCCATTTAACTGAGGAGGTTTTTCATGCCGGGTGGAACGCGGTTGTGCGCCACAATTAGAGACGATTCTCTTGAAGCGATTCAAGCGGCTAACCGGTCTGCTGACCTGATAGAATTCCGTCTTGATTTGTTTACTCCCCGCGATTTTCATGCACTAAGAAATGCATGTCAAAAACCTGTCATTTTCAAGCTTCTCGAATTCGATCCCAAAATTCTTCATTTTTCCCCTGATTATATTGATCTTCCTTTTGGAATAGGGCATGACTTAAAGCTTCCGGTTCCTCGGATTTGTTCTTATCACGATGAGGAGCAAACGCCCGATCTTTTCGCTCTATATGAAGAGATGCAGCAGTGCCCTGCAGATTATTATAAGATCGCGACTTTAGCACGCTCCTCATGCGATGCCTTGCGCATGCTGCAACTTGTGCGTGAGACAAAGTGTATAGGACTTTGCATGGGAGAGCTTGGAGCTATCACGCGCATAGTGGCACCGGTTGTGGGAACGCCCTGGATTTATGCACCTGCAACTTCCGATCAAATGACGACAACCGGGCAACTACTTCTTACAGAACTGCTTGAAACATATAACTTTCGATCGCTTACCTCTCGCTCCGGACTATATGGTTTGATCGGCGACCCTCTCGAAAAAAGTCAGGGGCATATAATTCACAATCAATCGTTTAAAAAACTGAGGATCGATGCTGTTTATGTCAAGATGCCCGTCAAAAAAGAAGAGTTAAGAGAGTTTCTCCCTCTTTGTCAGAAGCTGGGTTTTCAGGGTTTGAGTGTCACGATGCCTCTCAAAGAGCTTATTTGTGAAGGGGAGGCGATCAATACAATCGCTTTTCGTGACGGTAAGATGGAGTGTTGGAATACAGATGGAGTAGGCGCGCTCGATGCACTCGAAAAGAAGATTAAGGTTTCAGGGAAAAAGATTGTCATTTTAGGTGCGGGTGGCGCTGCTCAAGCCATTGCAGAGGAAGCAAAGAAGAGGGGAGCTGAGGTCGTCATTGCGAACCGCACACTCGAGCGTGCCAAAAAGTGGGCAGATCGAGTCGTTCCATTAGATCGATTTGCTTCAGAGGGCTATGATATTATGATCAACTGCACGCCGACCTGTCCTATTCAGGTTGAAGAGTTGTTAGAGAATCGCGTAGTGATGGATATCATCAGCCATCCCAAAATGACACCTTTATTAGAAGGGGCTGATTTGAAAGGGTGCACTCTCATTTACGGAATAGAGATGTGGTTAGAGCAAGCACGAGGACAATATTTTCATTGGTTTGGTTTAACTTGACAATATTTTTGCATCTTTCCTTAATTGAATTTTAATAAACAAAGAGAACATATGCAATCTAAAACTATTCTTTCACCCTTTCTTCAGATCGATCTCCCTCAAGTAGACATTATGCAAGCAATGAGTGAGGTTGAGGAGTTGATTCGTCTTTATGGAGAGATTCGGCCAGATAAAGACTACTTCCTTTCGAGGAATAAGGGGATTCAAATTTCTCCGAATCGTTTTGCCAGTAATAAGTCGGGGCCTAGAACGAAGTTTCACGAAATGAACGCTTTATTTGAGTATGAAAAAGAATTATGCCTCGTCTCTGCCAACCATTGCAACGAGCTTGCCTCTCGTTCTAAAGAGTATGATGTTTTAGAGCATCTTGGTGATTTTCTTCCTCGCGAAGGAAGAAAGGTCGGACTTGTGACTTTTCAGAATGGGATTATGAATACTCCTGATGATTTTAAATTGATGGGAGAGCAAATTTTAAGACATTTTCCTGAAAATCCCCTTTGCATCGGTTTATACAATAGAAAGTTAGACTTGTTCAATCATCTGAAGAGAGTGCGACATCACATGTTCGAGGATTTGACGAAAGTTGTCGGGCGTACTTATGTCTTTTTTAAGAAATTGATCAAGCTCGTTCATTCGGTTAATGAGAAAATTCTTTGGGTTCATGTGATGCATAGTGAAGGGGGAGCGATTGGGAACAGAGCGCTTCAGGTGATGTCGGAGAAAGAGAAAGAACTTTTTAAAAGGCATTTGGTTACAGTTTCTTGTGGTCCTTTACTGCCGATTCCAAGAGATTATGTATTGCAAGCATACAATACGTATTCATCCCAGGATTATACTACAGGATTCTTTGGAGCTTATTTTAGGCTAAAGAAAGAGTATGATATTTCATTTGAACAGGTCAAAGCACCGTTTTGGAGGAAGGCGTTACAATTGACAGGGGGACTTGGAGGAAATCTTTTAGGTAGCATACCTCCAGGGGACCACGACTTTAGAGGAGTAACATATAAAAAAGTGTTAATTGATAATGTTAAAGATATAAATGATAAAATAAAAGGAAAAGTATGGGGAAGTTAATTATTGTAAAAATATATGCTGTTTTGTTTTATTGTGTTTTATCAACCTCTGTTTATGCCGAATCTGCTATTTATACTCAGTATATTAGTGAAATTTTTGCTTCATTTGCAAAACAAGCAAAGCAAGAGTTTGGAATTATTTGTAATGGTGATGCTGGTCAAATGCCTTATGATGTCGAGTATATTGGCATGAGATTTAAAGCAAATCGTCGGGCAACGGTTGAAGAGGCAAGAGCATTAGAGGTTTTAGTAACCGAAAGATTTGTACAAATTGTTAATGACCATGAGAAAATTCGACCTTATTTAAGAGAATATCCATTTCCTCCTAATAGAACTGAAATCAGTATTGCCTTTCATTCAAATGATGAGCGTTTTTCAGATGGTACTATAGCGCGCGTTTCTCATATTGGTGATCGCCTAATTTATAGAGTTGAAGACAGTTATGCCGATGATGACCAAATTCTCTATGAAGAATTATATACAGAAGCTGCTGAGAGGGTAAAGGCATTGGGTATTACAAAGCCGCTAGAGCATGAGACAACACCCTTTGAAATCGCTCTTGATGATGTGTTTAATGCTTTTAAAAAAGCGATGAGAAAGAAGTACAAATCCGAGTGCTTTGGTATTGGTTGTAAAAGAACGGATACTTTAGAAGAAGCGCATGCAATGTTTGTCATTTATCAACATGCGGATCAGGATCAAGCACGCCAAATCCAGACATATGCTGCAGAAACACTCCTCGATTTGATCAACTCAAATCAAAAGCTACGCCCTTTTCTTAAAGAGCATCCGTTCCCTCTAAATGCACTAAAGATATGCCTTGAGTTTAGAAAAAAGAAATTTTGGATCGGCTCAACGGCCTATTTCGATGGGAGCATCAGGTATGTAAGGTTGGAAAATGGAGAGCTTACCTTTGAAACATCGGAAACAGAACAAAAAGAATCCTATCATGCTGCACTAATGTGTTCTGATTCGATAAGATAAGCCGATTTGTTGTGGTCTACATCGCAATCATCAGATCTTAATACTTTTTCACTTAAATAAACGCAAACATTAACAGTCTGCATTAAGAAACTGCGAAAAATCGATAATTTTGCTGAAATACTCCGCTTCGAGAACGGAATCCTCTACCCCATTTACATGGATGAGAATCGGACGAAATGAAAAACTTTTGGGGCGATTGATCCGCTTAATTTTTTCATCGACTTCCTTGATCACTCCGGGACCAATTTTTTTATTCGAAAACTTGATCTCAAACACATAAAGAGTGTTATAGCGGCCCTGAATCATATAATCAATTTGACATCCGGGATGGCTTTTTGTGGGTCGTTGAAAATAAGGGCTATCATAGACAACTTCTTTTGAATCAATCTCTAGAATTTTAATGATTTGATTAAAATTGTTGAGAACAAGATTTTCAAATTGTAATCCCATAATCGTTGACCAAGCTGGTGGGATTTTCACGCGATTTTTTTCAATCTGATGACTCATCGGCTCAACATATTTCAAGTAAAACCGTAAATAATTATCCTTCAGTCGAAATTTACTTAAGGTGGACTCTTTTCCTTCTTTAATATTCCATGTAAAATCTCGGGCGACGTAACCTGTTTCGACTAAATCTTCAAGATATTGACTAACCGTTCCTCCCTTCTCCATTTCAACAGCTTCACAAATTTGGTCGAAATCAGCACTACCTTTGACAAGTCTTTCAATGATCAATTTATATCTGTATGAACGAGTAGAAAACAGATCTGAAAAAATCCGTTCAAATTCTTCAACAAGTAATCCTCCTCTAGTAAAAGCCAGCAGCTGAATGTTCTCTTCGGAAGAGAGATTGGGATCGATCTCCTCAAGGTAGAGGGGCACGCCACCTGTTACGGAGAGAAGCTTAAATTTTTCATATGAAGAGACCTTGTCAATTTGATTTCTCCAAAATTTATTACAAACATGTAAGGGTAGCTCATCAAGTGTAAGGTTGAGAGAGATACGTCCCATAAAGCCTGTACTACTTAGAACATTTTTCTCAATCCATCCAGACATGGATCCACTAAGGATAAAAATCAATTTTGAGTTATTTTTAAAATAGAGATCCCAGGCAGACTTAAGCTTTCCTAAAAATGTAGGATCTTCTGTTCCCATCCAATTAATTTCATCAAGGACAATGACGGTACGTCCTTTTTTAGTCTCTTTTGCTAGATTCCAGAATAAGTCAGCCCAGTCATCTGCCCTCAGTCCGCGAAAACCAAATAGCTGCTCCATCTGCTTAGCAAAATAGTCGCGCTGATCTTGAGCGCTTGTCTTACCCTCTTCTGGTGGGAGCCCTGTAAAAATAAACGCTTTTTTCCCTTTAGAAAACTCAAGAATCAGACGACTCTTACCAATCCGCCGTCGACCCTTGATTACAACCAGACTCGCGGTCTTTTTGAGAGAGAGTTTGCTTAGACGATTCAACTCTTCTTTTCTGCCATAAAACGGTGAGTGATCCATGCTATCATATTACTAAAAGGACCTCACAAAATCAAGTTTTTTTATTTTTGTGAGATTTAAAATACCAATATATCACCTCACAAAATCAGATTTTTTAGTTTTTATGAGGCCTAACAGCTATTTTGATGGAAGTATCAGGTGGATTTAATTTCTGTCCTTAATTCTTTATGGCCTAAGTTTTTAGGAAGAGTCGCAATTTTTCCCAATAAATATAAGAATTTTTTTGTTCAAATTTAGCAGCTTCTTCCATGAGATAGGCTAATGTGTCCAACATGGCTAACCCCCATTTCTCACCATCTCTCTGGCAAATCGCACACCTTGTCACCACATCTTGTCCCCCAGTAGGGCGGGTCCGTGTCGCATGAACACTGTCCCCGCCCTGCTGGGAGCCAATCTGTGGCAACAGGGGAGCGATTTGCTCAGAGATCTTGTGAGAAATGGGGGCTAATCATCAGATCTGGCAGGAAACCTAATGTCGCTGTTTAGTACATAGGAAACTCCTATGATCGTGATGAAATTATCGGTTATGACAAAGGTTTTTCTACCCTCGAACTTGCCGTAAGGAAAGGATACGATGCATTAACACTTCATTTACTAAAAAATGGAGTAAATCCAAGTGAAGTACGGCATGAAAGAGGAGCTGGGATCCTCTTGTGTAGTCTGAAACAACCCTTCTATACTGGGCGATCGCAAACAACTATCCCAAAATTGCTAGGATGCTTTTGTTTCATGGCGCCTCCACTGAAAATATCTATCGCTATTCGAATTAGATAGCAGCTCAGTACGACAATCAGAGTGCGTATATTTTGCTATGGAGAAAATGGATGGAATCTTAGAAGCGATTTTGGAGGCGCAAAACCCTTCCCATCCTATTGCCGATGATGTTGTCGCACTGTTATGGTGAAGATTGTTGTTGAAAATGGAGGCCTATCTAAGGCTGTTATTGTTGAGGGAGCAAAGCGGGCGCTTAAGGCTTGGGGCTATGGAAATCTATCACTATTTGCAATCGATTGAGTGATCGCTTAAACTAGCGCCAAGATGCAATACCATGAATCAATTCTTATAGAAACTTTCCTATCTTTTTTTGAGGGGAAAAAGGTTTGTCGCTTTGTCGATGGCACAGTGGGTGCGGGGGGGCATGCACGCGCCCTTTTAGAAGCGCACCCTGAAATCGAACGTTTTTACGGCTTTGATCGCGATCCTGATGCACTCGACATCGCGCGAGCAACTTTGGAGCCCTTCAAAGAAAAAGTGACGCTCATTCATGCGAATTTTGTAGATATAGAACAACATATCTCCGATCCATTGGACGGCATCTTTCTCGATCTCGGCGTCTCTTCGATGCAACTCGACCGGCCAGAAAAGGGGTTTAGCTTTTCTAAGGAGGGGCCGCTCGATATGCGGATGGATCCAACTAGCCACCCCGATGCAGAGACTGTCGTCAACTCCTTCTCAGAAAAAGAATTAGGTGATATCTTACGAGAGTATGGAGAAGAGAGAAAGTGGCGGCAGGCAGCTAAAGCGATTGTCGAAGCGCGCCGGAAAAAACGCCTCCGTACGACAACTGATTTGGTAGAAGCGCTCAAACATACTTTGACATGGAGCGGCAGAGGAGGGAAGAAAATCAATCCAATGACTCTTGTTTTTCAAGCGCTTAGAATTTACGTGAATAACGAGCTAAAGGGGCTTGAAGAGGCGTTGCCTAAATGTCTCTCTCTTTTGGCTCCAGGTGGTCGGTTTGGTATTTTGACCTTTCATAGTTTAGAAGACCGGATTGTCAAGCACACGTTTCGCCGCTTTGCAATGGAAGAGAAAACAGCAAAAATTTTGACGAAAAAACCGTTAATTGCGGATCTTAGTGAAGTGCGGCGTAATCCGAGAAGCCGCTCTGCAAAATTACGATTTATTGAGAAAATATGAATGTAGGGGTTTTCGTAAGGATCTGCTTGTGCATCTTAACCTTGGGTGGTTTTCTCTACGCGTTTATCAACAAACAGAATCATATCACTGAGCTTAGGTTGCAGATTCCGATCCTTTCACAAGAGCTACAAATTGTGCAGCAAGAAAATACCCGTCTTCAATTTGAAATCGACCAATTCGAAAATCCTCAACACCTCATGGAGCTTTTGCGCCGCCCTGAATTTAGCCATCTTAAATACCCGCTTGCAAGCGAGATCATCACAATTCAAGTGCCTCAGGAGAACTAAGTGAAGCAGAAAAAAAGGCTTGTGATCATCGCGATCGGGATTTTTTTCCTTTTCTCCCTTCTCATCGTCAACTATTTCAAAATTCAAATTCTAGAAGGGGATAAATGGACAAACCATGCCCTTGCGCAGCATGAATTTATCGTAAAAGAACCCTTTCGAAGGGGCACATTTTACTCAAATCCTACCCTAAAAACCGGCCATCCCGAGACCCCTCAGCCGCTTGTTTTTGACGTGACGAAGTTCCATCTCTTTGTCGACCCTCTCTCAATTCCTGCCGAATACAGAAGCGAGATGATCGCGCAGATGAGTACGCTTGTCTCTGTTGATAGCGAAGAATTCGAACGGAAAAGCCGCAGCCGCCGCCTTGCGCTCTGGCTCGATCGACAGACAAAAGATGCGATTTTGGAATGGTGGAAACCATTTGCACGCGAACGTAAAATTCCACGCAATGCCCTCTATTTTATCACTGACTACCGTCGCAGTTACCCCTATGGAAACATGCTTGGGCAAGTGCTGCACACGATTCGTGAGATGAAAGATGAAAATACATTCGAAGGGGTGCCTACAGGAGGGCTAGAGGCTTATTTCAATGATTATCTGAAGGGAAAACAGGGGAAACGGAAGCTGCTCCGTTCTCCACTCAATCAACTCGAGATCGACAAAGTGATCGAAGACCCCGAAGATGGTGCTGATATCTATTTAACGATCAACCACTGCGTTCAAGCCATTGTTGAGGAAGAATTGGAAAAAGGGGTCAAAGCTGCAGAAGCTAAAGGGGGATGGGCTGTGATGCTCAATCCCCATAATGGGGAGGTTTTAGCGCTTGCCCAATACCCGCCTTTTGAGCCAGCGAACTACCAGGCTTTCTTCAATGATCCTGACCGTGTCGATGATACAAAAATGAAAGCAGTGACTGATGCTTTTGAGCTAGGGTCGATCATGAAACCGATCACAATGACGATTGCGCTCCAAGCTAATAAGGAGCTGGGGAAAACAATTTTCGATCCAAGGGAAAAAATCGATGTCACACGCTCGATTTTTCCGGGAAGAGCTTCTCGCCCTTTAATCGACACACCTCGTCATCAGGCGCTTAACATGAACATGGCGATTCAAAGGTCTTCGAATGTCTACATGGCGCAAGTGATCGACCGTGTCATAGGGGCGCTAGGGAATGAGTGGTACCGCAAAGCGCTTATAGAAATATTTGGATTTGCGACGAAGACGGGGATCGAACTTCCCGGAGAGGCATACGGTCTCGTCCCCACTCCCGGTAAACTCCATCCAAGCGGCGCACTTGAATGGTCCCTGCCAACGCCCTACTCGCTGGCTATGGGATACAATCTGCTTGCGACAAGCTTGCAGATGGTGCGTGCCTATTCTGTGTTTGCCAATGGGGGATTTTTAGTCGAGCCTACGCTTGTTAGAAAGATTACGAGACAAGACCAGGTGCTTGTCGATCACACCTTGTTTCAAAAAAGAAAACGGGTGGTTGACCCCGAGATTGTCGAAAAAGTTGTCAACGCGATGAAATTTACCACGCAAACTGGAGGCACTGGTAGTCTTGCAAGAGTGAATGGCTATACAGAGGCAGGTAAAACGGGGACGGCAGAAAAAATTGTTGGTGGCGTTTATTCCAAACAACGCTATATATCTTCCTTTATTGGTTTTGCTCCCGCTCATACCCCTCGGTTTGTATTGATTGTTACAATCGACGAACCGAAACCAATTCGGCTTGAAGGGGGAGTCAAAAATTATGTAGGAGGACGGTGTGCTGCTCCCGTCTTTTCTGAGATCACAGAGAGAACTCTCGAGTACCTAGGGGAGCCACCTGATGATCCCCATGGGTATCCTCCCGGTGACCCCCGTTATGATCCTAAAAAGGCAGACTGGATAAGTGAAGTCCAAGAATTGAAACTACTTTATGAACAATGGAACCAACAGTGAACCTAAAACAACTTATCGCTGATTTGCCAATCGACCTCTACAAAGGGGGGAAAGATGTTCCGATTTCAGGCCTTTGCGCTCATTCGAAACTTGTAGCGCCAGGAAATCTCTTCATTGCAAAAAAGGGAGGTGTCGAGGATGGGGCAAAATATATCGAAGAAGCCATTGAGAGTGGAGCGGCTGCGATTTTAACCGACTTCCCAAACCCTTTTCTAAAAAATGTGTCTCAACTCATCACAAAAGATGTGCGTGCCGTGGAATCTGCGCTCGCTTCCCGTTTTTACGGGAATCCTTCCCACTCACTTTTTACAGTGGGAATAACGGGAACAAATGGGAAAACGACGACCTCATTTCTTGTGAAGCACATTTTTGATTATTTTGGGTTTCCTTGCGGCATGATAGGCACTATTGAGTATATCATCGGAGAGCACCATTTTGCTGCTGAGCTCACAACTCCAGAGGTGATTACGAATCAAAAATTGTTAAAGGAGATGGTCAAGCAGCAATGCAAGGCAGCTGTGATGGAAGTCTCTTCGATTGGCTTAGAGCAGGGGCGCGTATCGGGGATCCATTATGATGTCGCCATTTTTACCAATCTCACTCAAGAACATCTCGATTATCATAAAACGATGGAAGCCTATGCGCATGAGAAAACGAAACTCTTTTCCAATCTCGAGCACGGAGCTGTTGCTATTTTCAATGAAGACTCGGAGTGGTCGCCTCTCATGCAAGAAAAGTGCGAGGCGCAAAAGTGGACTTATGGATTGAGCGAGGAAGCTGATTTATATGCCCATTCGATTGAATTAAAACCCACCCAAACCCTCTTTTCGGTCACCTATCGCGGGAAAACCCTTCCTTTCTCTTGGCATCTCATCGGAAGGTTTAACATCTATAACTGTTTAGCAGCGATGGCAGCTGCCCTAGCCAAAGGGATCGGTTTTGAGGCGCTGCCTGAGGCAGTCAGTTCTTTTAAAGCTGTTCCCGGTCGTCTTGAACGTGTCGAAAACCTAGCGGATCTCCATATTTACATCGATTTTGCCCACACACCTGATGCGATAGAAAAGGCTCTTTCAACGTTGCAGGAGGTTAAGCAGGGAAAGATGATTACTGTATTTGGATGTGGTGGAGATCGGGACCGTTTGAAACGTCCTCAGATGGCACATATTGCAGAAAAATATAGCGATTTTACCATTGTTACTTCGGATAATCCGCGTTCAGAAGAGCCGCTTTCGATTTGTCAGGAGATTGCAACAGGCTTTACAGGAACCCACTATGCCATTGAAGTCGATCGGCGCGCGGCAATTGAGCGTGCAATTGAGATGGCAAAACCCCAAGATTTAATCCTCATTGCCGGCAAGGGGCATGAAACATATCAGATTTTTGCGCGCCAAACGCTCCCTTTTGACGACCGGCAAATCGCGCAAGAGATTGCAAACAGAGTGATGGCATGAGATATATTGTATTATTATTACCCATTTTTCTATTTACGGCATGCGCACGGCATACGATTCCCCCCGAGATTTCGGCAATGCATGAATACAGAAAACCTACTTCCAAGAAACGGGAGGTGATCATTGTCGATGCGGGACATGGGGGCAAAGATTGCGGGGCTGTCAGTAAGCGGGAGAGTTATGAGGAAAAGGAGCTCACACTTGCCACAGCGCTTATGATCCGTAATTGCTTGAACCAGCTAGGGTATAAGACCATTATGACACGTGACCAGGATATTTTTATTCCATTAAGCACACGTGCTGAGATCGCCAATGCAAATCAGGCGGATCTCTTTGTGAGCATTCATTACAACTATTCAGCAAGCCCTGATGCAAAAGGGGTTGAAGTCTACTACTATAAGGAAGGGAAAACTCCCCCTTCACCTCGTATTGCCAAATCAAAGGCATTGAGTAGTGAAGTGTTGAAGAAGGTGGTTTCAAATACCGGAGCGACATCGCGCGGCGTGAAAGAGGCCAACTTCGCGGTTGTGCGCGAGACGGAGATGCCGGCGATTTTAGTAGAGGCAGGTTTTCTTTCTAATCCTCAGGAAAAGGCACAAGTGAAAGACCCACAGTATCAGCGCAAGATTGCATGGGGGATTGCTAAGGGCGTCGACTGCTATCTCGAATGCAGGAGGAAATAGCCTGCGAGGCCATATTAAGATCCAATAAAAAAAAATGTCCTCGGCGCGATTCGAACGCGCGACCTGTTGCTTAGGAGGCAACCGCTCTATCCTACTGAGCTACGAGAACAAGAGCGAACCACTATAAATTATCCAGACTTTAATTCAAAGATGTGATAACCATTAACAAAAAAGGAGGCGTAATGACACAGGCTGATATCGGGCTCATTGGACTTGCAGTGATGGGGCAAAACTTAGTTTTAAACATGAATGACCATGGTTACACTGTAGCTGTCTATAACCGCACGGTTTCCAAAGTAGATGAGTTTTTAGAAGGTCCTGCCAAGGGAACCAAAGTCATCGGGTGTCATACTCTAAACGAATTTGTCCAAAAATTGAAGCGCCCTCGCCGCGTGATGCTTATGGTCAAAGCGGGCGATCCGGTAGATGAATTTATCCAGCATCTTGAGCCTCTTCTTGAACATGGAGATATCATTATTGACGGTGGAAACAGCCACTTCCCCGATACAAACCGCCGCTGCCAAGCTTTAAAAAACAAAGGGATTTACTTTATCGGAACAGGGATTTCAGGAGGTGAAGAGGGAGCGCGTCATGGACCTTCCATCATGCCTGGAGGACATCCTGAAGCATGGCCGCATGTAAAGAAGATCTTTCAAGATATTGCAGCGAAAGTAGAGAGCGGCGAGCCTTGTTGCGACTGGGTCGGCGATGAGGGAGCCGGTCATTACGTGAAGATGGTGCACAATGGAATTGAATATGGAGATATTCAGTTAATTTGCGAAGCATACGCTTTGATGAGCAATGTCTTGGGCCTCTCATCTGATGAAATCGCTGATATATTTACCGACTGGAATAAAAGAGAGCTCGATAGCTATCTCATTGAAATTGCGAGTCATATTTTCCGCACAAAAGATCAGGATGGATCGCTTCTTTTAGATAAAATTCTCGATGTAGCGGGTCAAAAAGGAACAGGAAAATGGACGGCGATCAACTCAGTTGAGATGGGGATTCCTGTTACGTTGATTGGAGAGGCTGTCTTTGCACGTTGTCTCTCTGCCTTAAAAGACGAGCGAGTTGCTGCGAGCAAAAAACTCAAAGGGCCAGCTACTAAGTTTACCGGAGATAAAAAAGCTTTTGTGGAAGATATTTTTTATGCTCTGTACGCCTCAAAGATGATCAGTTATGCCCAAGGATATATGTTGATGCGTGAAGCCTCACGCGATTACACCTGGCACTTAAACTTTGGTGGGATTGCGTTGATGTGGCGCGGCGGCTGTATTATTCGCAGCATATTTTTAGGAAAAATCAAAGAGGCATTCGATAAGAATCACGATCTCTATAACCTACTGTTAGACGATTTCTTCAAAGGGGAGATCGACAAGTGTCAACAGGGGTGGAGAAACGTCGTTTCGCAAGCGGCTCTACTTGGTGTACCGATCCCGTGCTTTAGCACAGCGCTTTCATTTTATGACGGGTACCGCTCAGAGCGTCTGCCAGCGAACTTGCTTCAGGCATTGCGCGATTACTTTGGTGCTCACACATATGAACGAATTGATAAACCGCGTGGAGAATTCTTTCATACAAATTGGACTGGAACTGGCGGCAAGGTAAGCGCCTCGTCGTATTCAATATAAGGTAATAAAATGAACATTACATTACATCCTCTAGCATTTTCGATTATCTCCTTGATTTTTGGGGTTTTGATATTAGTATTCCCCAAAATTCTCAATTACATCGTAGGGATTTATCTATTGATTATCGGGATATTAGGTTTGATTAGCTATTTTCAATAGTCTTAAGGATAGGAATTTTAATCGGGATATCCTATCGACAAACTTCAATGGCTCCAGGCCTATAGCCACGATGTATAAATAGTCGTTTCAATTTACCCCCTTCTCTCATATTCTTTTTTAAAAAAGATGCAGAAGGAGATGGAAATGACTGTTTCGACATTGAGCTTTGATGTTCAAAAATTTTTCCCCAAAGGTGAATATCAAAATCGGTGTAGGGAGGATAAAAAATTAGCCACCCTATATCAAATCGCAAATAACGGGAAACAAGCCACGATTTTCCAGCTTCTAGAACGCTTTGGCTGTGATTATCAAGAACCACGATGGGGGCTTACCTCCGTGCATGTTGCTGTCATGATGCGCTCATACGTTGTTCTGGAGCATCTCATCGAAAAGCAAGCTTCACTCAAAGTTGTCGACCACCAAGGGTTTTCTCCCATGCTCTACGCTTGTGCTCTTCACGATGTAAAGTCGATGCGCCTTTTACAAGAGGCGCAAAAAGTGGAGGTGGTATTGGAGGTCTATCATCATTTTCCGGAGTGGAAAGCGATTTTAGAACCTGAATATCCCTCACCCGACGAAGTGGTTTGTGAAACTACAGAGAATGAGCCTATCACTGCACGCCGATTTCAAGAACTTACGGGAGCGGCATATCATCCTCGTTGTGTTGCAACAGAAGAGAGGTGGATCGAGCATGTGACTGACCGGCTCGAACATGGAGTTCCAGTCCATAAAAGGGCACGAATTAACTCCCTTCTTCAAGAAGAACTTGAGAGAAATCCTCCCTTTCCGAAATTGCATTTGGGTCCACAAGGGGGTGCCGGCATGGGGGTTTTTGCCGGAGAAAAAATTTCCAGGGGGTGCATCATCACCCTCTATGGAGGGGAGTATGGAGAGAGTAAAAGCAACTATATCTTTGCGGGCATCGATGGCAAAAAGGTGCGTAATCTTGGTCCCCAGATCAACGATGGCTTTCCCAACGCTTCTCTTTATGCAGTGAGATACCCTGATGGAAGAACAGTGGGTCTTGTGCTTGCTCATGGTGAGATCCAAGAAGGAGAACCCATTCTCCTCGACTATCGTTCTCACCAAGCGAAAGTGATGGCTCATGAGGAAATTGCTCTTGAGGAGCTCGAACGGTTTTTTCACGAGCATCGTTTTAGAGAGGTTTATGCTTTGCGTGATCGCATGGATTCGATCCAAGCGCATTGTGAAGTAGGATTTAAAAAGCACCGAGCGCTCTATTTGTGCCATACCCCTACAGCTCTTTTGATTCTCTATCTGAAGAAAGTGGTCACCGAAGCTGAGCTTAAGGTCATTCTCGCTTTGCCTGAAACCGAAGAGGTGCGACCACAATTATCGAGAATGCTTGTGCTTTTAAAGAGCCTTTCATTGTCAGATGTTGAAGAAAAGATGATCACATGGTTACAGAGATATGCTTTGCAGTCGATAATCTTGGTTATGGATACTCCATGGTTTAGAAGACAGTTAGAGCAAGGTGAACTAGAACCCATTGAGAGAGCATTTTCTGCATTTTCTGAGTCTTTCATGAAATTTTCTACCATTTCTGATGTCATCTCTGATTTAGGTCGTCTCGGACGGAGTCTTCCTTCTGATTTGGGGGAGATGTATGCTAGTATTTTGAAGATGCAGTTCGAGATGGCATTAACTGATAGCTTTGAATAAAGAGAGCTTGGTGTGCCGATCCCATGCTTTAGCACGACACTTTCATTTTATGATGGGTACTGCTCAGAGCATTTTTTGCTTTCAATAATTTTTTTCTTTTTTTAAATGTTTGTTAAGAGTATTGTATACAGTTTTAAAATCAATAGGTTACATATATGTCGGCAGCAGTTTCTTGTTCTATGAGCAAATCTCCGGTTTATGAAGAAAATAGGGTGGTTATTTCAAAAGATACAAGATCACATGGTTACAGTTGTGAGGCACTTTTAGGTTTGCCTCAACGAATAGTAGCTGGTTGCTCCAATGCTTGGTATTTAAGAGACCCAAGTAATTTCCTTCAATTTACAGCTGATCATCTAATCGATCATGACTCTCCCAATACATACAAAGGATTGATTAAAGGGCCTTGTTGCGTAATTCCCTCGAGAGTAGTTTTTCGAATGCCTAGCCTTCTGGTGCTAGTTACTCTATGAGTATACCCACCTTTTCTTTGGCATCCCAAGTTTGTTCATTTTATTGATCACCAAACATTTAGCATATACTTCAGCCTTCTGATAAAACAGTTTTCTGCAACATAAGCTACTCCCAAACAGTCTTTTAAAACGAAACATAGCCGTCTCTGCTATCGACCTGAGATGATATCCTTTGAGCTTCTTCCACAGCCTTCTGGCATCATCATCACCTCCTAAGCCAGTTATCTCTTTGATCGCATTATTCCTCGGTTGCATCCAAACCTCTTTCTCGTGCGGGACTCCGTTTTTTTGTGGAGGAACAATCGGCTCTATCCCTCGATCATGAAATGCTTGGTAACACTCCTCTTTATCGTAAGCTCCATCACCATAACCTCTTTTTACAGAATCGGGTAGATGCTTTTTCATTTGAGAAACTACTGTACAATCTGCTACCTCATTGCCTGTTGTCTCCTGTAGAATGATGTCATGACTATGAGGGCAAACTACCAGGTGTATTTTTCTCCATGTCCTTCTTTTGCTCACTCCATGTTGACGCACTTTCCATTCTCCCTCTCCGTACACTTTAAGTCCGGTAGAGTCAAAAACAATGTCTGTTGGTCGCTTGTTGCTGAGTTTTTGAATTTTCTGACCCAAGTCTTTTGCTCGTCTATAAATCCTTGTATAACATGGAATTGGCAATGAAATCCCAAGTAGAAAAATTAAAGAAGTTAACAGACCTCTTAGCTGGCGAAAGGGCACATGATAGACTGCTTTAAGCATCAAAGCACAAAGAATAGCATCATCTGAATAGAGAAAGGGACGCCCTCGTTTACCATCCTTGTTTGCAACCCATTTTTCAAGCGCTTCAGCGGAAAACCAAATAGTTAAGCTTCCCCTTTGTTCCAAAGCTCTGTTATAATCGCCCCAGTTGCGGATGGAGTACCTAGTTTTTGTCTGCTGTGTCATCTTGAGCCTCAAATTTTTCGTCTTGGTAAACAAAAAATTTAAAGACTCAGAGATCTTTAGGCAAGAAAGGTCTTCATTCGTGACTATTTACGCAACAAGGCCCATACAAAGGATTGATTAAAGTGCAAATAGCATGGAAGCGATTCGTATTTGTAACAGACCCTTGGATCATTGAAGCTTTATATAAGAAGAATAATAAGTTTGGTAATGGCCTAGTTAAAAGTCATGAATCATATGAACTTTTGGGAGAGATCTTTCATCCCTTAGTCTTTACGCCTTCCTATGACTTGCATGAAGAAATTTATGCTGTTTATTTGAAACAATTTATGCACCAAAAAGAGCTTAAAGGAATTATTTCTGTCATCAGAAATCAAGTCGAGAACGTCTTGGATAAATTTGGAGATTCAAAAGTTAATATCACAAGTAAAGCAGCTGAATTTATTTGCTCGGTGATTTTAAAGGGTGTGTTTGGCGAAGAGACAGATCATGAGGCAACTTTATCTGTGATCAGAGGGTTAGAGGGAATGGAAACATTAGTAGAAAAGAAGTTTGCAAATCCATTCCATCCAGTTACAGAAGAAGCGAGTCAGCTCAAGAAGTCAATTCTTTCTGCAGCAGGATTAGAGAATTGGTGGGAGAGGCCTGAAACTACGCCGATTTTGAGGGGAATACAAAAGATTTTAGGGAGCTACGTTGATAGCGAGGAACAAAAAAAGTGTTTTGAAAGTTTTGTTGTAGGGGTCCTTTTCGGCACTATGGAAACTTCGATGATTGCTTTGCCCTATCTATTAAATCATCTAGGAGATCATCAAGATTGGCAACAAAAATTAGAACTAGAAAGGCGAGAAAAAATAAAAGATTTTTCCAATGATAAATCACTTTTTAAATATTTAAATGATAAAAATACTTTGCTTCACCGCATTTTTTTAGAAAGCCTTCGGTTAAACCCTCCTTTTTTAGCAAATGGAAGATGCGCTGCTGAGGATATTGTGATTACCGATAGAAGCGGAGAATCGTATGAGGTTTCAAAAGATACGAGTATTATGTTGATGCACTTTTATGCAGGACGAGATAATCGATATTGGGGAGAAGATGTTGCGTCGTTTAATCCAGATAGATTTCTATCAGAAGAGGTCAATGCTGTTCCATTCCCGCTTCTATTCGGACAAAATCAGACAGCGTGTCCAGGAAGAAGAGTTTTTGAATTCGAAGCTAAAATTTTCATCTTAGAGATGGTCAGGAGATACACCTGGAGTTCTTGTGAATCTCTAAAAGACATGGGGTATCGAGCTATATTTACTTTTAGACCGGCTGATGATCTTCATATCCAACTTCATCAAAGAGAAAAAGAAGACTAGAAGTTGTGATATCTTGTGTGTGGGAGGTTTGATCTTCATTTTGTGAAAGACGTGTGCGCTTTTGTTTAGTGAAAAATCTTGTAGCTGAAGGAAAGATCATTTTACAAGACAAAAATTTTGGGGAAAAAGCTCTCAATCATGTGTGGAGGGAGCCGCCCATCTTTTAATTTATGGTTCCATTGTCAACTCATGTTTGAATGGTTTCATTATACCTTGCCAGTCAAATTGGGGAACTACCACATCACGGCGATCAACTCAGTTGAGATGGGGATTTCTGTGATTTTTTATGCACTGTACATCTCTACATTTGTTGAGATCTATCTTTTGATTATTGGGATATTTTCCTTGTTTTTAAATTTTTTTGATCATTAATCTTCGAGGATACGCTCACTTTATTTTTCTCGGACACAACTTTCGGTTATACCTCGTGCGATCTTCATATCCGATTAAGCAAAAAAGAAAAAACAGAATAGAGCTGTGTAGATTTACTGTCTTCGGTAGTACGAATGCCAATTTCAAACTGATGAAGCAAAAATTTGCGCTATAAGAGGTCTGAGGCTTTGTGGAGGGGAGCGAGCTTATGCACTTCGTGCTGTTCACGGCAGAAAGTCTCTTTCACAAAAAAGAGGATCAAACAGCCTGCGACGGCATATAATATTGGGATGATCGTTAGTCCATCTTCATATTGCACAGAGGTTAAGGTGATTTTTCCAGATGCTTTAAGTGAGGCATGAATAATAAACCCTGCAATGGAAGGAAAGATCGCTCCGAATAGCATGACACCTGCATTATTAAACCCAATCGCGACAGAGTGTAGCTTCTTTGGTGTATGCTCTACAATCAGAGCAAAAGCAAGTGCCTGTGCTGAGGAAGCAAAGCCTAAAACGAAAAAAAGAGCGATTAAAAACAGATATTGATTGGGTGAAAAATACAAGATATAGGCCGAAGTTAAACATCCAATAAAACTGAAGAGATAGAGAAAGGGTTTGCGCCGCTTGATTCGATCAGATATTTTTCCAAGCAACGGACTTCCAATTGCATATCCTATCCAGATTACTGAGATAAGAAAGGCAGCGTCTGTTGTGTCGTAACCCCGTGTTTGAAGATACGCTGTTCCAAAATAGGCTGCTAAGATCGGCAGAGGGCAATAGATGCATCCTGAAGAAAAGAAAATCAACCACGCCTGGGCATTTTTGATAAGTTCAAGAAGCTTTTTTCGCGTGGATTCTTGAGGCGTGATAAAGATAATCTCCTGCTTCTTCTGCTTAGGACTGCTCCGCATAAAGATAGCCAGAAGAACTGTAAGGGCAATCCCAGAGACTCCTATAAATTCAAGAATACGTCTCCAGTTTCCATCCATCAATCTATAGACGTATGCAAGAGGGGCTCCTGCAAGTAAAGGACCTACCGCACCAAGAAAAAGGGAAAATCCGCAAAGAAAACCGAAATATTTTTTTGGAAACCAGTTAAGTGAGATAATTAGCAGGGAGACAAAAGCGAATGAGGAACCAAAACCGATTAATACTCGGCTGAAAAGCGCAGGCCAGAAACTGTCAGCCAATGCAAGCCAATATACACCGATTGTACAGATTAAAGCCGCTGAAGATAGGATGACTTTTGTTCCAATTTTTTCTGTTAGAAAACCTACAGGGACTTGCATCAATCCATATGTTAAATAATAGGCTGCCCCAACAAAGGAAAACTGTTTGATTGTCAGGTGGAGATCCTCTCTAATCCCCGATCCTACAGTGCCTAAAAAAATTCTTAAGAAAAATTCGTAAAAGAAAAAAAGTATGGCTAAAAACCATATAAAAATTGCATAGGGTGTAACTTTTTTTTCTTCATGCACGAGTTAAGCCATAAGGTCGGAGTTTTGATCCCACATCTCAGGGGCCACTTCCCTGGTCGATTTTGCCAGCTGTACGATCGGATCACCTTCATTCACTAATGGAAGGGTATTTTGAGAGATGATGATTCCTTGTTGAGGTGCAACGATCTGGTGTTTTGAAGCCGAGCCAAAGGGGTCGTATAGATTGGCTAAGACCTCTCCCTCTTTGAGCGAAGCGCCTACTTTTTTAGTTAATTGACAGAGACCCGATCGAGGGGCGCGCAGCCACTCGCTAGTGCGCAGGATAACAGGTTCATATTCAAAACTTGCTTTCAATTTTAGCATATCGAGAGAATGCATTACCCTTAAGATACCGCGATAACCGGCGCGTATTCCTCTCTCATCAAAGCGTAAAGGTTCGCCAGCTTCATAAACCAATGTTGGGATACCACGTGCATTTTGCCACAAAAGCCCTACTTCTGATTTTGTATGCATCACGACAAATGGATTAAAAGCTTTGGCCATCTTTTTTGTTTCAGGAAGGTCTAAGTCAGTTAGAATTTGAGGAAGGGCGTATTGATAGGGGACTGCAGTGTGGATATCGATGCAATGAGTCGCTTTGCTTAAAATCTCTGTCGTAAGATAGTGTGCTAAGCGAGAAGCATATGAACCGCTTTCAGATCCAGGGAAACTTCCGTCCAAATCTCTTCTGTCTGGAAGATTGCGCGAGAGGGTTATCAGACCATAGACGTTTAAAACCGGTATTGCAATAAGCGTTCCGCGCAAAGACTTAAGAAGAGCGGTATTGAGAAGTTTATGAATGATCGCGATGCCATTCATCTCATCTCCGTGGCTTGAAGAGCAGACAAGCAAGCAGGGACCTTCCTTTTTGCCGTGGATCACATGGATCGGAATATGCATCGAGGTATAAGAATAGAGCTCGGGTGTTGGCAGGCCGAGCGTGATTCTTTCACCTGGCTGGATAATAGCGTTTCCGATGTTAAGAGGTTTATTTCTCATTGATTTGGTAAAATTTTAGATTAGAAACTCTAAATTATCAGATTTATGCTTTAATATGAAGCTGGTTGCCGGGGCGCTTGAGACATTTGATCAAAGTCATTACGACGATAATGAGAGGAGTTGCAAGGGCAAGACCCAAAAATCCAACGAGTACATAGATCAATATTTGTCCCATAATCGTTAGAGCCGGAGGAATGGAGACGGTGCGTTGTTCGATAAAAGGCGTGATTAAATAGCCTTCTAAAATGTGTACACCAATATAGAGGAGGATCACATAAAGAGCTAGAACCGGACTTTCTGCAAAGGCGATCAATACCGCAGGAATTGCTGCGATAATCGCTCCTAAATAGGGAATAAAGGTTAAAAGACCAGCTAAAAAGCCAAGAATAAAGGCAAGAGAGACATTTAAAAACCACAACCCAATAAAGGTTAGAATTCCGATTAGGACCATAGAAAGAACTTTTCCTAGCAGCCAATAACGGAGAGATTTACTGATCTCGCTCAGCATTTCCCATATACCTTTCTCCTGCTTATCAGGTAGTAAAAAAATAACTCCTTTTAAATAGCGATCGGGAAGAAGAGCTAAATAAAAGCCAACGATCAAAAAGATGGCAAAATTAATGAGCGAACCTAAGGTTGTAGAGAAAACTGAAAACAGTTGAGCAATAAATTTTTGATTCGTCAAAGAGAAGTCATTTTGTAGAGTTACCGAGGTGAAGAATGGTGAGAGAGTTTCCCGTAAAGTCTGTATTGCATCGGGTAGTTCTTTTGCAAGGAGTTGAAATTGTGTAGAGATAAGAGGGGAGTAGAGCCAAAAAACAAGCGCTAACAGACCGACTACAAGGCATAAAGAAAACAGCAAAGAGAGAATATAGGGGAGGCGAATGAGTTTTTGCATTCCTCGTCCCATCGCATTTAACAAAATAGCGAGCAAGATAGTTGCAAAGGCAAGAAAAAAGACTTCAACTGCATGCCAAAAAATAAGTGCGCATACGACTAGGGCAAATGCGAAAAAAATCTCTTTATAATGCCTATTCACTAAAGATTTTCATGACAGGGATATTTATTTTTTTCAAGACAAATATTTGCCAATGATAAGCCTATTTACTGTGATTAATGATACACGTGTAAAATGCTTCTATCTCACCGAGATGATTTTCGATAATGCTTTGTAAAATATGGGGATCGAGAGCCCCGTAATCATGGACGGCGATATTGCGAAATCCTACCATCTTTTGCATCGCAAGGGATAGTTCCTCAGAAATCAAGTGACTTTTTTGTAAGAGCTTAAATAGATCTTTCTGTGTTTGAGGAATACCTAGTCGTTGAGATGCCACAACATGGGCGGCAATATCTATGAGAGATTGAACAGCACGTTGCAGATTGAGCACAACAATATCCTGCACATTCAAATCAGTTAACAATTTACTCGGATCTTTCGCTGTCATCTCATGAACGCGGGCAAGGGCGTTCTGAATATTATTCACTTTTGCAAATACAACATCTCGATCAATCATAAAGCTTCCGTTTTAAAATATTGTCTTCCATTGGTTTTACCAATTCTTTGAACTCGGCATATCGGCTAAAGATTTCAGCCGCATACATTTCATGTGCCTTTTGAGTATTTTCTATGAAGACTTTTCCCTTTGATATCACTTGCATAGCGATCACTAGACCCGCATCATTCAAGATCAAAATGTCTACGTCGCGACCACATAGATCTGCAAGTTCAAGACGCAATTCCCATACTTTTTCTGTAGAAGGCACGCTTCCCCTTTTGCAGAGAACAGCAATGTCTAGATCGCTCTCCCTATTTTCTTTCCCCTCAGCAAAAGAGCCAAAATAATACGCTACCTCGACGGAAAGCGAGAAATTGATTTTTTCAGCAATTTTTTCTAGAGGTAAGCGCATGATGTGACTTTATCAGCAAAAGACTGATTTCCGCAAGACGTACCAAATTAGATCAACAAGCGTTGAAGTTCAATAATCGCCTGTTCGGTGGAAAGATGGTCCTTGCCCCAAGAGCGCAGTCTTTTGATAATTCCTTGGACTTCCTCTGCGAACCAGTTGAAATGCTCGGCAAAGAGCAAAGAATCAGCCATCTCTCTGTTCAGTCTCTTTGATTCTACTTTAGATTTTGGGTCATTGTGATTGATCTCATTCCAAGGTAATTTTTCAGTCTCTAAACTATTCGTGAAAATCTGCCATAAGAGAAGGCCGAACATCGAATCATCATAGCGCGTATCGTTCCACATAGCATCCATTAAAGGCTGATTCTCCTGATTTAGAGCATGCAGAACCTGAGGTGGAGCAAAGAGCCAGTTGAAAATTTTCGGCATGGGATGTTTTAGATCCACTTTTCCAACTAAACCCATATCACCCAGATAAAAGTGAAAGGCATTATTCTTGTAGTGTACGAGGACGTTATCGAGTTTGATATCGTGATGGACAAAACCTGCGCGATGTAAATTGGCAATAGATGTCCCGACAGCTATCGCAATTTGAAGAAGACGTTTTTTGTCGGGATTTTCTTCCTGCAACAACGATAAAAATGATTTTAGATTTCCTTGATTGCACAGTTTCATCGCGAGGTATTGGTCATTTTTTTCCTCTACTAGTCCGTATAAAGTAGCAACACCGGGAATTTTGCATCGCTCCATCTCGAGAAATAAGACCTGTGTCCGGTGAAACTCGTCTTGCAGGTATTCTTCTTTAAGAAATTTTTTTAACGCCGCTTTTTTTTCCCTTTTCCAACGATTGACAATGATACCCTCATAAACAGTGCCGAATGAGCCAGAGCCTAATCGACAGCCTAATCTTTTGATTCTGATGCATGCAGTATCTACAGGCTCAGGAGAGGTTGAAATTATGGGAGAACTTCCTTCATTGGTGGAATAATCGGTATATCCATCCCTTGTCATCTCCTCCGATGACATGGAGCTACTGCTGCGGCTTAAAGGGTTCTCTAAAGCCAGGTGTAATCGAGGGATTTCTATATAGTAATTATTAAAACAAATACTCACAACAACTAATCCTTTTGTTAGTTGTCTATTATATCGTTTTAATATTAATCTATAATTAAATTAATCTGATTTTAATACTTCCATAAAAGCGCTCTGAGGGATTGAGACCTTTCCAATCTCTTTCATCTTCTTTTTCCCTTTTTTTTGCTTTTCCCAGAGCTTTCGCTTGCGGGTGATGTCGCCGCCATAGCACTTTGCTGTGACGTTCTTCGAGAGAGCGCTGATAGTCTCTCTAGCGATGATTTTCCCTCCGATAGCTGCCTGAATCGGCACTTTAAATAGCTGTTGGGGGATCACTTTGACAAGCTTTTCGCAGATAGATCTCCCTCGTGATTCCGCTTTAGAGCGGTGAACGAGGCAAGAAAAGGCATCAACGGGCTCTTCATTGACTCGAATCTCTAATTTAATGATATCCCCTTTCTCATAACGGTCAAACTCGTAGTCAAATGAACCGTAGCCTTTAGTGACGGATTTCAGTTTATCATTAAAATCTGTGATGATTTCGTTGAGAGGGAGAGTATAGGTAAGGACAAGTCTTTGAGCATCTAGGGAGTCTGTTTTGAGGCAGTTTCCACGCTTTTCCATCCCAAGATTCATCACAGCTCCTAGGTACTCGCTTGGGATCATGATATGGGCGATCACCCAGGGCTCTTCTACTTTTTCAACCATTGCGGCATCAGGAAAATGTGCAGGGTTATCGATATCAACCTGAGTTCCATCGCGCAAGATGACGCGGTAGACGACGCTTGGAGCTGTAGTGATCACATCGACATCGAACTCGCGCATGATTCTTTCAAAGACGATTTCAAGATGCAAGAGACCTAAAAAGCCGCATCGGAACCCAAAACCAAGAGCTGTCGAGCTCTCTTGTTCTACGAAGAGTGCAGAGTCGTTGAGTTGTAACTTTACAAGCGCGTCGCGGAGCGCTTCGAAATCAGAGGTGTCGATAGGATAAATACCTGCAAACACGACAGGGTGAATCTCTTTAAAGCCGGGAAGCGGCTTGAGCGCCTTCTTTTTCTGATTTGTCAGAGTATCCCCGATTTTGACATCCTTCACATTTTTGATGTTGGCGATCATATAGCCAACCTCTCCAGGACGGAGCACTTCGGTTTTTGTGGCTTTAGGACGAAAAACGCCGACTTCAAGCACGTCAAAGCTTTTTCCTGTCGCGAGAAACTGAATGGGTGTGCCTGCTCTGATTTCGCCGCTCATTATGCGGAGATACACCATCACGCCTCTATATGGATCGTAGTGGGAATCGAAAATTAGTCCCCTTAGGATATCATCTTCCGGTTCGGCAGGAGGGGGAATATCCTGGATAATTTTGTCTAAGATTTGCGGGATACCTACACCCGATTTGGCTGAAACAGCAACTGCTTCAGAAGCATCAATTCCAATATACTCCTCGATTTGGCGCTTTACTTCATCAACATCGGCTGCAGGAAGGTCTATTTTATTAAGTACCGGGACGATTTCGAGGTTGCGGTCTATTGCGAGATAGACGTTAGCCATGCTTTGCGCTTGGACGCCTTGAGCTGCATCCACGACGAGGAGCGCTCCTTCGCACGCAGCCAGCGAGCGGGAGACTTCGTAGGTGAAATCGACGTGGCCGGGGGTGTCGATAAGGTTGAGCTGATACATTTCACCGTCTGGAGCTTGGTACACCATCGTAACCGGATGGGCTTTGATGGTGATGCCCCTTTCACGCTCAAGATCCATTGCATCGAGAAGCTGTTCTTGCATTTCTCTTTTTGCAATAGTGGCGGTCAGCTCTAAAAGGCGGTCAGCGATCGTCGACTTCCCATGATCGATATGGGCAATGATCGAGAAATTTCTTATGTTTTCGCGTTTATACATCAGTTAAGAGAGTAATACATTATATAAAAAAAGGAAGCTCAAAATGAGCTTCCTTTTGCAATCAGCATATTTGCCGTTAGGCTTAAGAAGAGGTGGCTGCAGATGTTTCCACTGCTTTCGCTTTTGCCTCTTGTTCTTTTTGGTCTGTGAGGGCTGCATACTGCTTGCTCAAAGAGCGGGCAGCAATTACCCATGCCACAATGATGACGCCTAAAATGACTCCAAGATATGGAGTGATCACCGCGATCGAACCAAAGGCAGCGAGAAGTCCTTGTTGAACCAAAGATCCTCCTGACTTTCCAAGGCGGGCTCCTACGACATCAATCGCAGCCTTACCCTTACTCTTTTGTTCTGCATCAAGCGGGATATACGCCATCTCTTTGGTTGGATCAAAGAGCGAGTATTTACATGATTTACTCATGATATTTTGGATCATACCGATCACAACGGCAAGCATCAAAGGTGTTGTTCCAAGTGCTGAAATAACGCCTCCTAGATTGTCGCGGAAAATCACGAGAGCGAAGAAAATGCCCCCTGTTGCTAAGAGTACGATCGGAGTGATAAGCGCTGCTGTACCCCAGCCGAAGCGTCGGATCACGTTACCGCCAACAAACAGCATCATCAATACAGTGACAGCTCCGGTCATTGTGGAGAAGTAACCCATAAAGGTGCTGTAGTCGTTAGAGTTTGGATATTGAAGTTTCAACTGGCTCTTCCAAGTGACTTCAACGATGTTAATCGCAATACCGTAAGCAATGACGAGGATTGCAAGCGATAAGATGTAAGGAGACTTGGCCAAGTAGAGGAAGCTCTCTCCCAAGCCCATTTTTGGCTTGGATTTCTTCTTGCTACCTGTAGATTCTTCAGGACTGTAAAAGCGTGCGTCAGTCAAGACGTTGCGATTTATCCACCAGTATGTTGCAATAATGATAAGGCCAGAAACAACAACCATTCCCATTAACAAGTTAAGGGAAATACCCCATGCATCTACACCTTCTGGAACGCGTTTGCGGATGTTCGAAACCATCACGATCGCAGGACCAGAGCAGAGAAGCGCTAGGTTAGCGCCGATACCAAACAGTGCGTAGAAGCGCTTCGCTTCACCCACACGAGTGATGTCGTTTGCAAATCCCCAGAACATCAATGAGAGCATCACACTACCCCATAGTTCTGCAAGAACGTAGAAGAGTGCGTATGTCCAGTTTCGGAAGCAAGCTACAAGCCCCATTAATCCGTCTGGTAAATATTCTTGAAGACGGTCAGCAAGTGTTGTTGGGTGCAAGTGTACGTTGTTGGGATATAAAACAAGGGCAAAGAGCGCAAAAAAGACGAGAAAAGGCGTGATAATTGTATAAAACAACTTCTGCTTACTCAAAATATTGCTCAGCTTTGCATACACAACCATAAAAAGGACTGCGAAGGGGACGACAAGCCAAACCTTTAAAAAAGGAATCGCTTCTGCTCCCGATCCAGGTGCGGTTACGATGAGTGTATCTTTCGTATCACGTAAGATTGTGTAGTTAAACGAAATACAAAAGAACATCAAGAACATGGGAAGCACTTTTTTGAGCTCGAACCCATGGATCGGCCAAAAAAAGGAGCGCAATCTCCCAAACTCTTTAGTATCATTCGCCATATATAGTTTCCTCTAAGTTTATTTCTGATAATTAGCTATAAGGAGAGGAATTATAGGAAAATAGTGTAGAAAATGCAAGTGAAAAAAAGCCCATCAGAATCTACTGATGGGCTTTAAAATTAAAATTAGGAGACTAACTTTCGAAAGACTCAACTGTTTTAAGAGTTGCAATTGTTTCTGAGTAAGCTAGCCACAACTCTTGGTTAATCTTGTTGTCCCGAATGGAACGGAGGAGTTCCCGTTTTAAAGCGGGGAGAGGGCGTCTCGGACTAAAGCGAGCGACCAAGTCATTATCGCCTACTTGACGAGCTAAAATTAAAACTTTCTCGATATCACCACGAGTGAAATTCACAAAATCGCGCTGCTTACGTGAACCGCGAGGGGCACGTTGTTTGGGATCGAGCACGTTTGGGGTATTTGTATCGACAATAAATTTTTTAAGAAGGGCATATAATTGTTCTGGATCTGAATGCTTTAACTTTCTGAACGTAAAGTGATGAATATACCCTCCTGTCGGACCGGGAAGATATTTGCATAGATCATTTTCTTTTGTGCCATGAACTTTTTTAATAGCGGCTGCAATTAATTTTTCGAGATCTGCGCTTTTGATCTCCATTTCTTTCAAGGTCATTTTTTCACCTGCCTTTATTTAATATAATAAAAAGTGATTCATATGATTTGTGGCAGTTTATGGAAAGTAACGATTTTTCGCAATATTTTAGAATAAAACTTTTCCAGAATATGGTGCATAGCTTACTATTAATGTCGTTATTATGCCTTTAAAAGTTATCACAACACGAACAATTGCTATTGTGGCAGGCAAGGGGGGGGTGGGGAAATCGAGTTTTACTGTCCTTCTTGCAGGAGCTTTAAAGCGGCGAGGAGAGCGGGTTGGAATCATCGATGCTGACCTCTATGGTCCCTCTCTCCGCCAGATGCTCCCCGAACAGCGTCTCCCACAACAAGTTGAAGGTCGGCTTGTTCCTGCGATGGCACAGGGGATTCAAACCATGTCGCTTGCCTATTTCCATTCAGAGGCAGCTGTGCGTGCTCCGGTTGCAAACCAGCTTTTGTCTCAGTTTTTGCATAAAGTTGCGTGGCAGGATGTTTCCCACATTTTGATCGACTTCCCTCCTGGAACCGGCGATATTCCGCTGAGTACTGCGCAGGCGGTTGCTCTTTCTGGCGCAGTTGTTGTTACAACACCGCAGAAAGTGGCTCTTTTAGATGTACGCAAAACGATTGGCGTCTTTAAAAAGATGCGCGTGCCGATTCTAGGCATTGTAGAAAATATGAGCGGCGGTATATTTGGAAGCGGTGGTGGAGTTGCTCTTTCCGAAGAGTTTGGCATCCCGTTTTTAGGGACAATTCCTCTTGATGAAGAGATCACAAGGGCAGCGGATAATGGGACGCTTCTAGAGTTAAAGCATGCCGATGCAATGGTTGAACGGCTTGAAAAAATGGAGAGCGAACCTATTCAAGATATCACACTTTTCGAAGGACGCCTTGCTTATAACGGCCATCTCCTTGAAGCAAAAAATGTGCAGCAGAAATGCCCTTGCGCACAGTGTAAAGAAGGAAAAATCGTTGCGAATAGTGTTGTCTTTAGCCATTTTGAAAGGGTAGGAAGATATGGCCTGAGGTTTAATTTTTCTTCGGGCTGTTCCTATGGAATATACGATTTTATATTACTAGATAGGTTGATATGCGAAAATTCATAGCACTTTTACTACTTGTTGTAGGATGCACACAAAACCCTTCTCAGGATGCAGCGTGGTTTAGGGACAGCGAAAAGCTGCGTGTTTTGACGACGATCTCAATGATTGACGATCTGGTATGCGAAATCGGTGGAGAACATGTTCACTCTATTCCTCTGATTCGGGGAGAGCTCGATCCTCACTCATACGAGCTTGTGAAAGGGGATGACGAGAAATTTGCTATGGCTGAGATCATCTTTTACAATGGACTTGGCTTAGAGCATGGTTTGAGTTTGCGGCAAAACCTTGAAAATAACCCAAAAGCAGTTTCTGTCACCAGTTCCATTGCCTCAGATTCTATTGTGAAGGTAGATGGGCAATCTGATCCGCACGTTTGGATGGATATCTCTCTTTGGATGCAAACGGTGGAGCCGATCGTTTCCACTCTTTGTGAAAAAGATCCTGTCCATGCAGAAGCGTATCGCGCCCGAGCAGATGCTCTTTTAGAGCGGATGGAGCAGGCAGATGCAGATGTTTATGCGCGTCTTCAGGCGATCGATGCTTCGAAGCGGTATCTCGTGACGAGCCATGATGCATTCAACTATTTTGTACGGCGTTATCTTGCGGAGCCTGATGAAAAGGAGTGGAAGCTAAGGTGCGTGGCGCCTGAAGGGTTGGCTCCTGAGTCCCAGATGAGCGTGAGTGATGTTTTAGCGGTTATTTCGCATGTCGAGAAATTTTCTATTTCAGTTCTCTTTCCTGAGTCGAATGTGAACCGCGATTCTCTAAAGAAAATTTGCATAGCAGCGACTGAAAAGGGTTTCTCGATCCGTCTTTGCCCCCGCGCGCTTTATGGTGATGCGATGGGAAAGGCGGGTTCCTATCTCGATATGATTGGACATAATGTTGAGGTTATTGAGGAGGAACTAAAGCGATGACAGCATTAGCTATACAACAACTTTCAGTAAACTACGACAAAACCTCCGTTTTATGGGATCTTACTTTTGAAATTCCGGAAGGCGTGCTTGTCGCAATCGTAGGCCCTAACGGGGCAGGAAAAAGCACTCTCTTAAAAACCTCTCTTGGCTTGATCCAGCCGATTTCAGGTCAAATTTCCTATTTTGGCAAGCCGCTCAAAAAAGTGCGTCGCAGAGTCGCTTATGTCCCCCAAAGAGAATCAGTCGATTGGGATTTTCCAATCACTGTCTTTGACCTGGTTTTGATGGGACGGTATGGGCGCATCGGGTTGCTGAAACGCCCCTCACGCAAAGATCGGCAGGATGTTGAGCGCTATTTAACTATGGTGGGGCTGGAATCATTTGCGCATCGCCAGATCAATCAACTCTCAGGTGGACAGCAGCAGCGCGCATTCCTTGCCCGCGCTTTGATCCAGGAGGCTGACCTCTATTTAATGGATGAGCCCTTTACCGGGATCGATGTCTCTTCAACCCAGGTAATCATTTCAATATTGAAGACTTTGCGAGATCAGGGGAAAACGTTACTTGTCGTTCATCATGATCTAACCTCTGTCGAAGAGATATTTGACTGGGTTCTTCTACTCAACATGTGTCTTGTTGGGTGTGGAAGCGTGCAATCGGTATTTACTCCTGAGATGATTCAGAAAACATATGGAAAAGAGACATTTTTATTAGATGAAGCAGCCAAACTCTCCCAGGAGAAGAGCCAAGGGTTTGTAACGCCATGATGTGGTATGATTTTTTTCGAGATCCGGTTTTGCGCGCCCCGACGATTGGCTCTATGCTGATGTGTTTTGCTGCCTCCTTGGTGGGTGTGATTGTCTTTATTAGAAAACGCTCTTTGTTAGGGGAGGCGCTTTCGCATGCCACCTACCCCGGCGTTACAGGCGCGATTTTGCTCGCTGGTTTCCTTTCGCTAGATCGGACATTTCCTCTATTAGTGCTTTTAGGTGCGGGCTGCACCGGATTGATCGGCTTTTTTCTAATCGATTTTTTAGAAAGAAAGCTCAAATTCTCCGACGATGCGGCCCTATGCTTTGTACTTGCCTTCTTCTTTGGAGTTGGGATCACAATTGCCAGTTATGCCCAACACATTTATCCTAATCTATTCAGGCAGATTCAGGCTTATCTGTATGGTCAAGCTGCCACGATGACCGATACGCATATTTTGGTTTATGGTGTTCTCTCATTAATCGTTATGGGTTCTGTTTTTTTCTTTTATAAAGAGATTTTAGTACTCTCGTTCGACCGTACCTTTGCGAAAACTTCAGGCATGGCTTCCAAGGCGATTGAAGCTCTTTTCATCGTGCTCATGGTTATTGCCATTGTGATTGGCATTCGTAGTGTAGGAGTGATTTTGATGTCTGCTATGCTCGTAGCTCCTGCAGCTGCTGCGCGCCAGTTCACAAATCGCCTCTCGCGCATGTTTCTTCTTTCAGGACTTTTCGGTTTGCTGAGCGGTTATTTTGGCACCTACCTTTCCGTCATCATTCCAGGGATGCCCACCGGGCCGCTGATCGTGCTTGTCGCGGGCACTGTTGCTCTTTATGCATTGCTTTTTGCGCCAGAAAGAGGCCTTGCAATCCGCTATTGGAGAGTGGCTAGCTTCCGAACCCTTCAGATGCAAGAAAACTTGCTGAAATCCCTCTGGCATCAGAGCGATAAAGGGGAGAAGTCATTTGACTATCGAACAATAGCAAAACGAAACGCCTTTCCAAAATGGCGCCTCCACACTCTGCTTCTCCGCCTTCGTTTTCGCGGATGGCTTACTAAGAAAGGAGAAAAGTATTCATTGACTGAGAGTGGCGTAAAAAGAGGGGGGCAAATCGTTCGGTTGCACCGTCTATGGGAGCTTTATCTTGTCAATTCTCTTGGATTAGGAGTTGAACGTGTGCATACCAGCGCAGAAGAGATGGAACATATCTTGACGCCAGAGCTTGAACACAAACTCACTCAGCTGCTGGATGATCCAAAGCACGACCCCCACGCCCAGCCGATTCCAAAGCGCGAGGAGGTGATGACACATGGTTAATCCCTATTTCGGCCAAAATTTTTTCGGATTTTTTCTTATTTTTTTTCAGAGGTTATTCGGCTTTCTCACCGGAAAAATACCATTTGAGTCCCTTGTCTCAGATGAGATTCAGATTGTTGTTTTAGCTTGTGTCGCTGCGTCAGGAGCCCTTGTTGGGACATTTTTGGTGCTCAGACGAATGACAATGCTTGCAAATGCCCTTTCTCATACAATTTTATTAGGAATCGTTTCGGCTTTTCTTTTGATGCGCCTTTTTTCATCATCTGATCAGCTACTCTCCATACCGACGCTTCTAATTGCCGCTTTTGCAACTGGAATTGTCACGACCTTTCTGACAGAATTTCTTTCAAAAGTGATCAGACTTCAAGAAGATGCTAGCATCGGACTTGTCTTTTCCATGCTCTTTTCGTTAGGGATCGTGTTAATTACGCTTTTTTCTCGCAATGTGCATGTTGGGACAGAGCTTGTGATGGGGAACGCCGACGCACTCAGGCTTGCTGATATTAAAAGTGTCGTTGCGATACTCGGGGTGAACCTTGCGCTTTTCTTTCTGCTCTTTCATGGATTTAAGATTACGACTTTTGACCCCCAGCTCGCACGCACATTTGGCTTTTCCCCGCTGCTCTTCAACTATCTTTTGATGGTGCAGACATCAGCTACAGCTATTGGCGGGTTTCGAGCTGTTGGAGTGTTGATGATTTTAGCGTTTTTTGTGATTCCCACGCTTACAGCCCGTCTTTTGACACACAATCTCTCTACACTCATATCTTTAAGTATCGGTATTGGCATAGGAGCCTCTCTACTCGGGGTAGCTCTATCTAGACACATTTTGACATTCTATGGAGTGGGCTTATCGACCGGTGGGATTGTTGTGACTTTGCTGGGGATCTTCTTCTTTGTCGCCCTGGGGATACGTTCTTTTCGGTTCAAATCGATAAGAATCTGACTAATAGTATTTTTTTTATCACAATTACATGATAAAATACTTTTCGATAAAAAGTCGTGATTATAAAAAACTATTTAATTTTGTTTGACTTTTCCTGCTGAGAGAGGTATGATTTTTTCAAATACATGAAAAAAATCGCAATACTAGGAAGCACCGGGTCTATTGGAACAAGCACAGCAAAAGTTGTGCAGCATCTTCCAGAAGCTTTTCAGGTGGTAGCCCTTGCTGCACATAGCAATATAGAGCTCTTGGCTGAGCAAATTCGCCTTTTCAAGCCGGAAATAGTCGCTGTCTATGATGTAGAGAAAGGGGCGGAATTAAAAAAAGTTTTTCCTAATCAAAAAATTGTTACGGGTGAAAAGGGACTAGAAGAGGCTGCAACGCATCACTCTGTTGAGTTCGTGGTGATGGCGATTGTTGGATCACAAGCGCTTAAGCCAACTCTTTCTGCAATCGAAGCAGGCAAACAGATAGGTCTAGCCAACAAAGAGGTGCTCGTGGCGGCCGGCGAGCTCATTACACGCTTAAGCAAAGCTAAAGGGGTGCCTCTCATTCCAATCGACAGTGAACACAGCGCCCTTTTTCAATGTCTTGAAGGGCGGAAGCTTGAGGATGTAGGTCGGCTGATTTTGACCGCATCCGGCGGCCCCTTCAGAGGGTATACTTTGGAACAGCTTAAGGCTGTAACAGTTGAAAAAGCGCTAGCACATCCTACATGGAATATGGGCCCAAAAGTGACAATCGATTCTTCCACATTGATGAACAAAGGGCTGGAGATGATCGAAGCGAGGTGGCTCTTTAATGTGCCGCCTGCTAAAATAGATGTTGTAGTGCACCCACAAAGTATTGTACATAGTTTTGTAGAGATGATCGATGGGTCGATGCTCGCGCAACTAAGCGAACCGGATATGATTTATCCGATTCAGTACGCCCTCACCTATCCCGAAAGAGCGCGCGGGATGTTCCCTCCCTTCGATTTTGTAAAGAATGGAAAGCTTGAATTTTTCGCCCCTGAGCACCAGAAATTTCCAGCTCTTGGGCTTGTGCAGCAGGCGTTACATGAGGGAGGAAGCGCCCCTTGCTATCTAAATGCTGCTAATGAAGTGTTAGTCGCGCGATTTTTGAAGAGTGAAATTTCCTGGCTGGAAATCGTGCAGAAATTGGAAAAATTATTAGAGCGCCATCAAACAGAGAACCCTGATTCTATCGAAAGCGTGTTTGATGTCGACAAGAGAGCTCGTAGCGAAGCGCTTATAGCTTAAAAGAGGAACGTTATGACTGTTTTATATTTCGTGTTAGCCGCACTTGCGCTTGGTATCCTGGTTTTTTTCCATGAGCTAGGCCATTATTTTGTAGCGAAATGGGTTGGAATGAAAGTCGAAACCTTCGGAATCGGATTTGGAAGGCCCATTTTGAAGTGGCGATGGAATAACGTTGACTGGCAGCTAGGGTGGCTACCTTTTGGTGGTTTTGTCAAAATCAAAGGGATGGAATTTGGCAAAAAGGAAAAGGAACAGTATCGAGAACCTCACGAAATTCCAGATGGATTTTTCGCAAAATCTCCTTGGAGAAGGATTTGTGTAGCAATTGCAGGACCTTCGGCTAACTTTATCCTCGCCTTGCTTATCTTCTCAGTCATTTGGGCGATAGGGGGAAGGGAAAAACCATTTTCCGATTATTCCCAGATCGTTGGATGGGTCGATCCAAAATCTGAAATGTATGCCCAAGGGCTTCGGCCCGGAGATGTCCTTACCGAGTATAACGGCGAGGCTTTTAGAAGTTCCAAAGATTTGCTTTATGCTGCGATGCTCAGCGGTAGTACAGTTGAATTCAAGGGCTACCATGTTGACTACCTCACTGGAACAAAGAAGCCCTTTACCTACACCGTTGAGACTTATCCCTCACCAGCTACGATCGATGGCCTAAAGACAACAGGTATTGCAGCTACCGCACGCTATTTGATTTATGATAAGTTGCCTGGTGATCAAAAAAATTCTCTGCCGGAAGGCTCCCCCATGAAGGGAAGCGGCATTCAGGATGGTGATCAGCTCATTTGGGCGGATGGCGAAATCCTTTTTTCAATGGACCAGCTCAGTTATCTCCTTAATAGTGAGCAAGCATTGCTCACAATTCAGCGAGGGGACCAAACCATCTTATCGAGACAACCACGCGTTTTGGTGGGAGACCTGCTTTTTCCTTCCTACGTTCAGGATGAGCTGGCTGATTGGCAGTACGAAGCTGATTTGCAAGGGCGTCTGCAAGATTTACGCACTCTTCCCTATGTAATTAGTAGTGAAGGATATATTGAATCGCCCGTTGAGTTTATCGATCAGGAGAGCCGCCTTCAAGCGTTTCCATTGCACCCATACTCGCCCACTTTAGAGAAGCCTTTAGAGTTAGGGGATCGTATTTTGGCTGTTGACGGGATTCCTGTAGAGAAGGGATACAACTTATTGACGCAGTTACAGACGCACCATGTTCAACTTATGGTTGAAAAAGGAGTTCCGGCAGATCTAAAGATGAGCTGGAAAAACGAAGATCAGATTTTTCAAAAGGGGATAAATGCACGCCAAATAGAGAAACTCGCTTCCAATGTTGGATTGAAGGATGGTACAAAGACGCTAGGGAATCTCCATTTACTTGTTCCGGTAGAGCCAAAGCGTTATGATCAGTTCGCTTTATCGGATGAGAAAAGAGAGCAAATCCAAGCAGGCTACGAGAAACAGAAAGAAGAAATTCAAGCGATTCGTGATCCAAAGAAGCGTGCTCAAGCTTTAGAGTATCTAGAGCAGACGCATCAAAGGCTTCTTTTAGGTATTTTCTTGCAAGACCGTACGGTCGAGTATAATCCTAATCCGTTTACAATGCTTGGGCATGTCTTTGTTGAGACCTGGCAGACATTAAAGTCGCTCATCTTAGGGTATCTCAATCCGAAGTGGATCAGCGGTCCTCTTGGGATTGTGCAGGTGATCCACCATGGTTGGCAGTTAGGGGTTCCTGAGGCTCTTTTTTGGATTGGGGCGATCAGCGTAAACCTAGGGTTTTTGAATCTTATGCCGATCCCAGTGCTTGATGGGGGCTATATCTGCTTATCGCTATGGGAGATCATTACACGTCGCCGGTTGAAAGCAAAAACTATGGAGCGGATCATCATCCCATTCGCGGTTTTGCTGATTGGGTTTATTGTCTTTCTAACGTTTCAAGATTTAAGTCGGCTATTTTAGAAGCGAGGTAGAGGGGAATTCTAAGAACGTTTTTCCCTATTTTTGCTTCATTGGCACTTAAAACGATACTCGTTCGAGGAGCATATTTGCTTCTAAATTTGGATAAACTCTGAGCTTTTGTAATCCATCCTGATTTCACTTCGATGGGAATCGGCATCCCATCCATTTCTATGAGAAATTCAATTTCAGATCGATTCTCTTCCCATGAAAAGAGACTGCGATAACCTGCAGCTAATAATTCTTGAGCAACAAAATTTTCTGCGAAATAGCCTTTATAAGTCCCATAATCATAATCTAAGATGGATCTTGGCGGAAGATTGCTCATAGCACCTAAGATACCAATATCGAATAAAAAAAGTTTAAACCAACTCTCTTTTGCGAATGCTGCAAAAGGGATTTCCCCTCTGTTTGTAATATGTACTTTGATAATCATATGAGCTGTATCTAGCCAATCGATTGCATTAGCTAATCTATTGTATTTATCAATTTTTGGAATAACACCTTTAAACTGAAAACGTTTTGCTATTCCATCTTGACTATTAGATAACTGGTTAGGGATAGCATGTAAGATTCGCTCAATATGCATCGAATTTGTTTTACCGGAATGTTTTGCTATATCTGCTAAATATGCGATGATCAATTGCTCTTGTTTTTTTCTAACCTCTTTAAAAGCAATTAGTTTATTGTCAATGTGATCAAGAAAAGTTTGAATAGACTCGGGTAAACCTCCAATAATAAAATACCATTTGAGTTGATCCCATAAGTTCCTATGTAAGGTAATAGGTATTTCCGTGTGCAGTTCCCATTGTTGAAGAAAATCAAGAGCCTTCTTTTCCTTTAGTACTGCTAGAAACTCAAAGAAAGTCATCGGGTGCATATCGATAACCTCTACTTTTCCAACAGGAAATGATCCCGAGTTAAGATGTATTCCAAGGAGCGAGCCTGCACAGCAAATAGCTTGCTCTGGCATTTTTTCCTGAAAATACTTCAAACTGGTCAAAGCTCTGGGGCATTCTTGGATTTCATCAAATATGATGAGATCTGTTGATGAGTGAATTGGCTGCTTAGAATGAAATTGAAGTTCAGTTAAAATCCTACTGGGATCGAGATTTCGATCAAATGAAAGACTCAGTTCATTATTTTCTTCAAAGTTGAAGTAATGATAATTTGGGAAAGATTGACTTCCAAATCTTTGAAGTAAGTATGTTTTTCCTACTTGTCGAACACCGCGTATGATAAGTGGTTTCCGTTTTTTGCATTCTTTCCAGGCTTTCAAAGATGTCAGCAGTTTTCTCTCCATGCTGCTAAATTATATGATATTGCCGTTATTTACAAGTAAAAAACGTCAAAATTGCCGTTATTTACAAGTAAAAAACGTCAAAATTGCCGTTATTATCTTAATATTTTCTTTAAACTCTCTCGATTACGAGACATTTGAAATTGGAGTAAAAGAGCGTGGGTTGCTAGTCCGAGTGGAATAAAAAAGCCCCGCTTTTCTTCAGCGGGGCTCTTCTTGTTATTTGTTGTTTTCTTCGTCGATTACCTCAACTTCTACCTCTTCGATGTTGTTCTCATCTTTTTTAGGCTCTTCTTGTTGAGGAGAAGGCTCGGCTCCAGCAGCGCCAGATGCTCCGCGCATCGCTTCGCCGATCTTCTGCATATGTGAGTTGAGCTCATCTTTCGCGTGCTTGATCTTATCGAGATCATCGCCTTTCAAAGCCTCTTTCACCGCATCGATCTTCGATTGGACATCGCTTGCTACTTCAGCTGGGATCTTATCCTTATATTCGTTTAAGGATTTCTCAGCCTGGAATGCCAGCGAATCGGCTTCGTTGCGCACTTCGACTTGATCTTTGCGCTTTCGATCTTCTTCTTTATGCAGCTCAGCATCTTTGACCATGCGGTCGATATCCTCTTCCTTCAAGCCAGATGCCGCTTCAATTCGAATCTTCTGCTCTTTTCCTGATGCGATATCTTTAGCAGAAACATGCAGAATTCCGTTCGCATCGACATCGAAGCTCACCTCAATCTGAGGAGTGCCGCGGGGAGCAGGAGGGATTTCCGATAGGTCAAAGCGACCGATCTCTTTGTTATCGCGCGCCATTGGACGCTCCCCTTGAAGCACGACAATTGTCACAGCCGGCTGGTTATCGCTTGCTGTAGAAAAGATCTGCTTCTTCTGAGTCGGGATCGTTGTGTTACGCTCAACAAGAGGAGTCATGACGCCTCCAAGTGTTTCAATTCCAAGTGTAAGCGGAATGACGTCTAAGAGTAGAACGTCTTTGACATCGCCACCCAAGACACCCCCTTGAATCGCTGCACCAACAGCAACGACTTCATCAGGGTTGACCCCTTTATGAGGCTCGCGCTTAAAGATTTGTTTTACTTGCTCTTGAACAGCTGGCATGCGGCTCATCCCGCCCACGAGTAGAACTTCGTCGATCTGCTCTGGGTTCAAACCCGCATCTTTGAGTGCGCGTAAGCAAGGCTCTTTTGTACGCTCAATTAAGTTATGAGCCAATGACTCAAGCTTAGAGCGTGTCAAAGTGAGCGATAGGTGCTTTGGACCACTTGCATCCATGGTGATAAAGGGTTGGTTGATCTCAGTTGAGGCAACTCCGGAAAGCTCGCATTTCGCTTTTTCTGCCGCATCACGTAGACGTTGCAGTGCCATTTTATCTTTGCTTAAGTCGATGCCTTGTTCTTTTTGAAATTCATCGAGCATCCAGTGAATGATGGCATTGTCAAAATCATCTCCACCCAAATGCATATCTCCATTTGTGGCAAGCACTTCGAATACACCTTCCCCGATCTCCAAGATCGAAATATCAAAGGTTCCTCCACCTAAGTCGAAAACAGCGATTTTTTTGTCGCCTGACTTATCTAAACCATAGGCAAGAGCAGCTGCAGTTGGCTCAGGGATGATACGCTTTACTTCTAAGCCGGCAATACGTCCTGCATCGCGTGTTGAAGCGCGCTGCGAATCGTTGAAGTAAGCCGGCACAGTGATAACTGCCTCAGTAACAGGCTCACCTAAGTAGGCCTCAGCAGTCTCTTTCATTTTTATAAGAATCTGTGCTCCAATTTCTTCAGGAGTCAGTTTTTTTCCATCTACTTCAAAAACGGCATCGCCCTTATCGTTAGAAGTCACTTTAAAGGGAACAGTCTTTATTTCTGATTGTACTTCATCGTACTTGCGTCCAATAAAACGCTTTGTGGAACCAAGCGTCTTGTCAGGATTGGTCACTGCCTGACGCTTTGCAGGAATTCCCACTAAACGCTCGTCACCCTTAAAGGCAACAACAGAAGGGGTTGTCCTGCTACCTTCTGCAGAAGCGATAACTTTTGCTTGACCTCCTTCCATAACGGCCACACAAGAGTTTGTGGTCCCGAGGTCAATGCCAATGATTTTACCTTTTTTTTCTGCCATAGTTCTATCCTTCTTGTTTTTCTTCTGAATCTTTCTCTTCTGGGGCTTTCGCAACTTTCACTCGGGCCACCCGAATCGGGCGGTCTCCAATTTTGTAGCCGCGAATAAACTCTTCAACCACCATTCCAGGGGCATAATCTGTCGTTTCTACCATTTCCATCGCTTCGTGGAGATGCGGGTCAAATGGCTTCCCAACGGAATGGTATTCATGAACCCCATGATTACTAAGTATTTGTTTGAATTGGCCTAGAAGCATCTCAAACCCGACAGCCCAATTGCGCACTTCATCGGACATGCTTTCAGCAAAAGAGAGTGCTTTCTCCAGGTTGTCGAGAGGGTGTAAAAACTCTACGAGCACACCCTCAATTGCATACTTGGTCATATCTTGACGTTCTTTTTGCATCCGCTTCCGTGCGTTCTCTGATTCGGCTAAGACGCGCAAATATTTATCTTGCGCTTGGTTTAGCTCGTTTTTAAGCTGATCGATCTCCGTTTCCGGAGTTAGCTTTTCAATTTTTGCCTCTCCTTCCGGAGCTGGATTTTCAACTTGAGTCTCCTCGTCGGTCATGATTACTCCTTTATTTCCAATAAATGTTTCGCAGCCGGATCGAAAGGGATAAAAGGATTTGCGCTCCGGGGTTGACGGAATGAGATTTTAAACTTGAAGAGACTTTTCGTCAGGGATTTACTTAAAGCATCTGTAAAAAATTTCAAAGTTCCAAAAAGTTCCGGGTAAGGGAGTCTATTAGGTCCTAGGATTCCAATGGCCCCAGCAGTCGACTGTCCAATATGGTAAGGGGCTGCGATGACAGCACATCCCTCTCCTGCAGCTGCATACGAATCTAAATCATTTCCAACCCAGAAGCGAAGGCTACCTCCTCTGACGCAGTCATTTAACAAAAGGCGCATGTGTGAGGGGTTTTCAAAAAGGGAGAGGCCTGTTGCGAGCGCGAGCGGGTCGTTAAACTCTGGATAATGCAGAAGGGACGAAAAGCCCGTTCTGAAAATATCTTCGTCGCTAAAATTTGAGTAGCGTACAAGATAGCGCACCATGATCTCGTTGTAGAAGTCTTGAGCTAACGCATTCTCATCAGGAGTGAGGTTTTGAGGTTTTTCTCCACCTTTGATCCGCCATTGAATCAGCGATTCGATCCTTTTAGAGAGAAAGCGCTCAGCTTTTGATGGAGGGGAAGCACCTCTGTGAAGATTTGACCAAAATCGGTCACCATTATACAGAGAAGGCGTTCGGTATCGATTCCAACGAGCTTTATATCCAAAATAAAGTCTTGGTCAAAGCGCACTGAGGAGAGAAAAACCGCATATCCGGTTAGGAGGCTTAAGTTTTCTGCATGTTTTTGAAGATAGCGAGTGATATTGCGCGATTCGCCCAGCTCCATATTCTGCAAGTTCTCTTCTATTTCAGGAGAGATTTTCGGAAAATTCAAAGATTCAGTTGCATAAAGGCGTAGCGCCTCATTTGTGGGGATTCTTCCTCCGGAGGAGTGGGGTTGGCGGAGAAGGCCCTGCTTTTCGAGCTCAGCAAAGTAATTGCGGATGGTTGCAGAACTAAGGCTCTGAAATCCTTGCTCTTTTAGGGTGTTGGAGCCAATCGGCTTGCCCGTCTCTATATAGAGCTCTACAAGACCCAGTAGGACTTGGAAAGCGCGGCCCTCTTTTTTTGACTGTTTCTTTATCATTGCCCTCGATTATAGCGCTTCTTGTCTCTGTTGGCAAGCATTTTTTAGCACTCTAATGTTGCGAGTGCTGGAAATAAACGCAAACTATTTAGAATTAATAATATATTGATAAATTTATACGGGGCGTTTATAATTGTTGTTGTGATAGTTTCAGCAATTAAACCAGATCCGATTGCAGCTTTTTCCTTGTCTATCCAGCAGCAAGGTAAGGTGTTTTCTTCGCAAGACCTCCTTGTGATAGGTAAGCTTGCCCTGTTGTCTAAAGTCTATGAAAGTATACTGAAGGCATGGGATACTTTTAATGAGGGGCAATCAGAGGTGCGCGCGGAAAAAGAGAAGGGTGACAGGAGTCATCGACGTCGTCAAGAGGAGGTAGGAGAAACACTTCAACACGCTTCCCGCCCCCAAAGAGCTAAGATGCTCTTTCACGTCGGCGATTACACGAGTGATCATCAACGTTCGCTTAATCTACCGGTCTAAATACTCTTTTGCCCACTGTTCAATCTCGCTCGGCGCGACCAGGCGTTTATCACCTGTGCATGATTCAATTTCTATCTTTCCTTACATAATCCCCCTACCTTGCGTCAGGCTTAACTTCTGTGGCAATGATAGGTGCAATGTTCATCTACTCCAGACACCTTCCTTCATCCTCAAAACACAAGACAGAAAAATAGAGTCCTAAATTCTGTTTTCAAACACATGGTTTTGAGGGATTAAAAGACTTGCCACCTATCCATAAAACCCATCCACAAACAACGCCAGATGACGTGGTTCAGAGAATTCTTGAGCTTTCTCTACAGTATCCTACTTAGGGCTGCACTCGGCTTGACGAATGGCTTTGTAGAAAGATTCAACCGCACAGTTCTTGATGAATTTTTCCGAATATCTTTTCGTCAGAACTATTATGAGTCTGTTGAACAGCTTCAAAAAGACCTCAACATCTGGCTTAAATACTACAACGAAGAAAGGCCCCGTAGAGGATATCGAAATTTAGGCAAAAGGCCGATTGATACAATAAATGAATACATCAAGAATGCGCGACAAGAAGGTTAGCTATACATCTATTTACGTATCGAACTACTTGAACGGCTATTGCTCCTGACCCAGTACGGACTTTTCGAATACGCATCTCTTAGTATACCTTCAAAACAGTCATTAGTGTGACAATCCTGATAAATTATTTTTGTAAGTCACAGTGTTTCAATAAACTTTATCAAGACTATATCAAAATCCTAAAAAATGGCACAAGTCAGGAAAACTTTAGACGCGTGACCATCTCCTATTAATTAGTCGACCATGAAAAAAGAGGCTTTTGAAGCAAAAAGCCCAGTGGAAAGATAGCCAATCAACCCATTCTGGATGTGATTACGTGTAATAGACTAAACATATCAAAACAAAAACAGATTGGGGTTGTGAAGCTCAGGCCGGCGCCATCGCACGGCCCCTTTCATTACATCTAAGCTCATAGTTTGGAGAATATTCTTAATTCTTATTAGCAAAATCTTCTGGGTCATAGATAGGAGGTAGTTTTTCTGGCAATTCTGCGAAAGTATTCTTATCGTTACAGCTTTTTCTTTTCAATGCTATGACAAACCAGTCAAAGGTAATATCGGCTGATGCATTCTCGTTGCCTGGAATCTTGACCCTAAAACTTCCTTCAGACTTATTCGATATAAATAAGCCTTTACAATCACTTGTAGGAGTAATTAATACCTTATACGCCTCCTCGCTACTCTCTTCACAGAAAAATATTGTATCTTTGTGATGGTCCTTGAAACTAATATCAGAATAGTATTCTCCTCGAGGAATTTTCCCTGTTCCTGAAAAGTGAATTTCGGGTCTAAACGTAAGAGGAGAGGTAGTCACATGAAAACCCTTTTCTGTTTCTAGATGTGTCAAAGCCGCAAATCCTCCATGCATATGAATGTCCCCTTGACACTGCATGGAAGCTCCTTTCCCGCGATTGGTTATTTTTAATGTCGGATGCTCGCTATTATTTTCTGCAAGTAATGCATAGCGTTTTCCATGAGCGCAGAATGCAGGGCCACCTCCGTCATTAAATGCAGATATAGTGGCGCTATTTTTATTTTTACTATGTGCTTCAATTGCAGGGCCACCTCCGCCAGATTCTGCAATTATAGTGGGTTGTGTTGGAGATGATGTTCTTGCAGAGATTGCGCTGCCAGATACACTTTCAGCATAGATTCCTATGGGATTTTTGTCCGGGGGGACGGGATGTTCTGTATAATTATATTGGCTATATACGTAAAATGTAGGCTCTAATCCCCAACCTAAAGCTTTAATTACAGACCCGTTTCCTTTATTTTCTGCAAGTATAGTGGCGCTACTATTTTGCTCATTTGCTTGTTCTGCTTGAATTACAGGTCCACCTCCGCCAGCATATGCATATATAGCTGGTTCGCTGCCAGACACACCTGCATCGATTGCTTTGCCATACACACCTTGAGCCCAGATTGCGGTAGTACGTATGTTTGGGTCGATGTTATCTTGATATCGATTTTCTACATACAATGTAGGGCCTCTTTTCGAATTGACCGCATGTATAGTGGCAGAATTATTAGAATCACCGGCATTAGTTGCCTCTATAGTGAGATTATCGCCAGACTCTGCATGGATAGTTGTTACTATTAGATCAGGTTTGTCTACCATGACTACGACTGTAGCAGAGGTTTTTACTTCCTCATCACTTTGTCCATGGCTTGCTTCAAGAATGAAGGCAGTGGGATGGTTTAGCTTGGGGGAGTTCCACGATCTAACATCGGTGACATTGGCTTTTTGATCATCCCAATACATCATGTAGGTTGCTTCTTGACTTCCTTCCCAAGTAAGGGTAACACAGTCCCCATTTTTTACCATGGGCTTATCAGCTGTAAAGTTCCCAAAACTAAAGCTTGGGGGAAATTTGGGAACTTTTAGAGCAGTCGTTATCACGACATCATCTTTGTTTTTGTATTCAATAGAAAATTGAACGTTTCCGATAGATTTGTTTACAATTATGTTGGATAAAGTTAGGACAATACCTGAATTTAATATCTTTCCATAACCCCCTTGAGGATTGCCAGGAGTTATGCGAAAAACCCCATTATTTTTATCCTTGTCGACTATCCACCAAGTTGGGTGATCTTCAGTGATCTCTCCATTTTCATTAGGAGGTTTGCCTGGATACACTTCAGCACTGATCTTTTCAAATTTATCTGTTAAAATCTGCGGGGATTGCACCTTACCTATTGGGAAGGAAACTGTAATTTCTTTACATAAGACAGCTCCTATAACACTTTTAGATATGATAACTGTGATTGTTCCGATACTTGGATCGTCTCCTGTATCAAGGCTAACCTGCAGCGGATTTGGGTCACTTTTAATGGAGTAAATCAACTCCGCATTTTGATTTTCCGAGGGTGAAGTTTTAAGTTTTTTTTCCATCAGTGCGTCCATATATATCTTACTCCTTAATATTTGAGAGGTTTAACAAACCAGTTCGCAGAGCGGGAGAATCGTAGGAAAGGGTGGCTTCTACAGGAAGTGGAGAAATAGAATAGCTGTTACCCTCATCGCCAACACCACTGGGTATCCAGGACCAGGTTCCATTTTTCTCAGCAGGAACAGGGATGAAAATCGTCGTCTGATCTTGTGCTTGCTTTAAAAGAGAAAGAAGTGGTCCTGAATGGAAACTAACTTCTATGGCGGAAAGAGCTTTTTGAAAAGCTGAAGGCAAAGTAAGTTGGACTATGGGTAAAAATTCTGTAGTTGCATGGACAGCTGCTCTCGGATCTACAAGCATCGTGACAAATGCCTCGTTATCCTCTTTAAAGCTCAATGGGATGAAATTCTCATGCTTGATAGGTTTTATATAGTCGGTCTTATAACTACTTGTATTAACCGCATTGAACTGATCGTACTTGTGGCCTAGATAGTAGCCGATCAATCCATCGTTATGGAGCTCTTGTTCTCCCAATTTTATGTCAAATTGGTACGGCATTTTCATCAAATCGGATTCTTGAGGATTGTAGAGCGATGGCCATGAGGGATCTTGAAGAGGTGGACCATTTAATTGATATTTCAGCCGAGCTCTTATAAGAGCTAACGGTCTTCCAATTAAAACCGAGAGATTTTGATCGCTGCGGTTGCCAAGAGGATCTGTCGTCCACAGAGTTTCATCAATGGCTTGATAAAAATCGCGAAATGCAGATTCTCCACAATTCTTTAAATTGGTTAATAACTCTTTTAAATGGGCAATATCTGGAATCTCGCTTTCACCGCCTAGCTTATCTTCCCAGTGAAGAGCTCTCGTCTCTGATGAGTCGGTCATGACTCTTAAGGTTCCTAAAGATTTCCCACTATTATCATAGAAATTAAGTGACTGATCTAAATGGTTGGGCAATATCCAAGCAATGATAGGATTTACGTCTGGCTCTAAATTGATCAATTTTGTGTCATCTTGAGAGTCGACAAAATCAAAATTGAGTCGCGCTCCTTGCAAGAGGCGTGGAGTGAGTTGTATAAACCGATAAGGATCATCCAGTAAAACAGTCTTAAGTTTACCAGTGGTCTTGTCCTGGTCTGGTAGCATATCATCGGAAATAATGGGGCGAAATTGCTTATAGTCCTCGTCCCCTACTAAATCAATGGATCGGCCAAATTGATCGATTACTTTTAGTCGATGAAAGAGAAATTGCCCAGCTCGGTAGGGTTGGAAATCGGATTTTGGCCATATCCACGAAGGGTCTTCGTATGTGGGAAGAGGACCTAGATTAGGGAAGATGGAATTATTTGAACCGATTAGTTGTTGCAAATCACTTTTAGGAGTTGCATTGGGGTCTTTTTCAAGAGCAGCGAGTTGTTCCATGAATCCGTCTAGAGATTGCGAGAGAAAATCCCATCTATCTGTGCTTTGAATGAAGTTCTCTAAGTTATCTAAATCCTTCTTATCGAGATCAGGGTATTTTTTCCTGAATTCTTCTAAACGCCTTTTGAAATTAAAACTACTTTGAGGAGTCAGTAAAGTTCTCCCCATGATTGAGATGAAATGTGGAGATTTGGGAGTATCTCCTCCTACATCCTTTCCTATCCAGTGATATTTGCCATCATCCTGGAGCAGCCAGTTAGGGTTGTTCGAACTGTCTTGATAGGCTATTGGGTAATAGAATACATCGTACATTAAAAATAAGGGATACCATGGCTGCTGCCAGGTTTCTAATGTAATACTAGGTAGATTTCCACGCATCGTGGAAGGATTATGGGAGGCTAATTCTTTAGAAATGTCTTGAATCGTGTTTGGATTGGAGGTTTTTAGTGAGGACCGTTCTGCAATCAATGTTGCGTTATCCGGATCTAAGAAAAAAAATTCATTGAAAAGTGGTATTACTCCTGGAGGTACATTAGTTAAATCTCCAGGAGGAAAAGGAATCGCCTTTGAATCCAGGGAGGAGGCGGTAATAGGTTGATTATTAAATACGAAACCTGTGATGAGTTGCTCTTCTGTTCGGCAGATAACAGGGGTGTCAGAAGTTAGCGTGTCTCCCACTTTGGCTCCTGCGATCAAGACTACAGGGTTATTTGCTCGGAAAAATTTAGATTTATTGATTCTCTTCAAAAGATAGCCAGGCGGTATTCCTTTTGCTTTAGAGAAGCCCTGAATACTTTTTGCAAGTTCATCTTGAGTTTTTCCCCAGGGAATATAGTTTTTAGAATTGATGTTTAAGTAGTCTGCTACTTTGCCCACTTGCTGTTTTACTTGGTAAGCTAAGGAATTAACTTTCTGGTTCTCGGTCGGGTTTAATTGTTCATCAAAGAAATCAGAATTGATGTTCTCATCACTCCCTTCTGTTACGGCCTCTTGGTTTATTGGCTGTAGATTTTCAAATTGTCCTTTTGCATACCATAGATTATAGAGCTTTTGTTGAAGTACTTTTAAAAGCTGACAGTCATTATCGTATTTTTGTTGCTGATTGTTGAGATCTATGAGCCATTGTGGCTGTATAGAATTAGGACGCGTTTTATTCTGTAAATTGGGATCTTGAACGATAACCCATTCATATCCTCCTGGTATTGTTTGAAACCAGGCTTTATGGATTGCTTGGTTCAATAGCTCCTCTCCTTGGGGCTGATCAAGTGTTTGTAATAAGTTATATTGAAATGCCTGGAGTAATTTGGCATTTACTGTCTCTTCTTTATCTTGGGATTTAATGAGACTTGTTAAAGCATCGATAGCTGTATTGCCAATGGCAAGTGCAATAGTCCCATTGGTTGACTTGAGATTATCTGAGGGGGCGGGACCCTTTTTATTCCATTTCAGGCTATAGACTATTCCATGAAAAAGCGACGTGGGTGTGGTTGGTTGCTGTTCTTTCTCTAAAACCCATTTGAGAGGCTCAATCATCCATTTTCTTGGGTCATCCTCTCCTTTAACCCATTCCTTATCATGGAGAATATCTTGCTCGGGATTGGAGTACCATCCAACAATGAAGTAACTAAGGGTGTCTTGATCCTTTACCCCAACTAAGGGATCATGGATGGAAAAGACATTTTCGACATAGGGTTGATAAGCTGCAAAATGGATATTTCCTGGCGCAATTGCTGTTAAAAATAGCTCTTCATTTTCTCTTGTCTCTTTCCATAGCTGGTTTGGATCGAGTTTGATTTTTTTTCCAAGTAGAGTTTGTTTATATGATTTAGGATCAATGAAAAAAGAACCCTCATCGGTACCTAAGGCATCGCTTTCAATGATCCATCCATCGGCTTTTCTAGAGGAAAATTCCCCACTATAGCGTACAACAAGCCAACGGTTAGGTACATAGGGGAATTCCACGGCTCCCTTATCGATGTTTTGTTCTCCGTTTCTAAGAGCAGAGGGAAGAGTCCAATGTAAATAAACTCCATTGGCTTTTGGATCATTGTTCCAGTCACCCGCGGTGTTTCCATCAAATGGATCAGGCATAGGGCTATTAAAGTACTCTAGGCTAGAATAATCCAATTCCCAACGCTCAAAGGATTGTCCAAACCTTACTTCGTCATTGACGACCATGGCTTTTACATTTATGGGGACATATAAAGGCGTTGGATTACTCATTTTACCTCAGGGATGATTTGTAACTGTTCCGGGGTTCTAACCATTTGAATCGTGAGATTGGCTGACCTAATCTCTTCAGAAAAATTTTTTTGCATCTGTTTGACGAGCCCGCCGTTATTGGCATTGATATTGAGCACACCAATACCTGTTCCTGTGCTTGTTCGATAAAATTGTTTGCTAAAACCACCATTTGCTGGGAATTGCTTAGCAGGTTGAATAAGCTGACCGAGATCGCTTTGATCTAGGGATCTTAAGTCGATGAAATCATCCTCTATCCCAAAGACAAAGCTATGCTGGGGAGGCTCTGATATGGTCACTCGAGCCGGAATATCGGAAAAAAGAAGCAAAAGCACATTTGGAGAAAGACGATCCATTCTTACAATTTTGACCGGAGTTTCCTCCTCTTCTTCATCTTTTTTTCTTAAGTAACCGGCAATTTCAAGTCCCGGCCATCCAGAAACGAGTTCTGAACGGAGTAGTAGACCACAAGATGGCTCCAGAATTCCATCTGTTTCCTCTGCACGCTTTCCTAAGAGAGCAGCTCTTGTTTCTTTGACTTTCGATCTGCTGTCCCCCTCAATCATGTCTTTGAGTGCTTGTTGTAAAACTAGATCTCTAGTTCCTTCGATACCTATACTAAGGGCACCTGATACAAACATATCGATCCAAGTATTATCAATATAAAAAAACCGCACACTCTCTTTGGGCAGCATTTCTTCATGAGGGATAAGGTGATTGAATGGAATCCCTATTAATTGTCTCTTATCAGCCAACCAACTGGTCACCAGGTCCAGGTCATGTTCTGAGACTTTTTTTAGTAGCTGGAGCACGCTATTGTTTTTTAGTAAAGTCTGGGTAATCTCTGCGTGGGAGATAGCCTTTATATTTTCTTTTTTCTTAACTGCACGCTCGGTAGGAGTAAAAGGAGAGGAGAATAGGTTGTTGAGCTTTACCCCTAAATCATCTTTCAACATCTCTGCAAACTTATCGCGAATAAAATGGTCGGTAGTTAATGAAATGAATTGTTCATCGGATAACTCTGTTAATTGGTTATCTAGGCGATTCTGTTTCATTTTTGTTAGGGTACGATGGCTTTGTCGTCGCAATCTAAGCAGTGCCTGTGAAAAGGTACCATCAGAAATGGCAAGAGCTCTACCTAAAGACCAGGCTGCTGCATAGGTTTGATCGAATATTCCGTTGGTAGAGTCGTAAATCATGAGCGAAGAAGAAGAAGAGGGCCACAGTGGACATGGAAATGGTTGAGAAACTACTGGAGAGAAAGGTCCTCTATACCAGGCAAAAGTCTCTTCACCTGTGGCTGTCTCATAGGGCAAGGCAATGTAGCCCTGTTTTAGCCGATCGTCAACAAGAGGATCGTTAATGGGTTGAGAGTGAGAGTAACGGAAAAGCAATGATTCAGCACTAGAGCCTTTGACCAGATTTGCTGTTAGATCTCTAAATGAAGCCCCTTCATTTTGAACACTAAAAGACCAGTTATAGAGAGAAACAAGTTGTATGTTTTGTTCAGTAATTTTGGCATTCGGGTCTAAACAATCTTCAACTCCCTCTAGGGAAACCAGATGTGCATAATAGCGGACTGCTTTATTCTCTTCTTTAAGTAATAATCGGTTTCCTACCACAAGGCTGAACCACCCTTTTTCCTCATCATCTGGCGAGGGGTCAACTACTTGATTGCTTGGGTCGACACAACGCACATGGGCTAAGTAAGAAAGCTCGCTTTGACGGGGTGCGATCGCCCGAAAAAGGCTGAGAGGGATAATAATAGAATTGCATACCTCGGTTTCTATTCCAGTAGAATTGATATTAGGCTTTCTGATGTTTTCTTGTGGGCTTAACAAGTTCTGAATAGAGGTCTGTTGAATGGATGATCGGCACTCATCCTCTGTGAAAATGAGAAGGCAGATCCAGGGAACATTTTGTATTGTGAGTTTCCTTTCCCAAGGGATCTCCCTTCTATTTAGAACAACATGCGGCAATAGATCATTGTAGTCTCCCACGCTATTCGAAGGAGGATAGGTGGCGTGGAGATCATTGTCTAAGAGGGTGAATCTCGCTCCTGCAACTTTAAATTGTTGTTGAATAGGGTTAGCAAAATAGGAGGCTGCATCCCCTATACTTGGAAGGCCAGATTGGACGGAGACCGTGTAAGTTCCATCTTCAAGAGAGGGAGTATAACTGTCAAAAAAACTGATTGTACCAGGGACTAGGCTTAAAGATGCTCTTTCATTTTTCATATGACCTCTTCGCCTGCTAAGAGAAGAGGATCCTCATCAAAAATATCCCCCTCTTTAGAGGCTTTTGCGAAGTTTTTTAGGGAATCATTTTTTCCAACAGAAAGAGAAGTCGTCTTCAAAGCAGTGTATATTCGATTGCGATTTGTACTTACTGTATCATCAGCAATAGATCCAATCTTTGAAACCGTTTGCGAACTGATAGCAGCTTTAGGTCCGGATGGAGAAGAATTCTGATCTAATGGATTTTTTCCCTCAGGTTCTATAGGAGTGTATGTATACGTCTTTGTAATATCAATTGGCCCTCTCTTTTCAGTTAACGTAGCAGGAGGGGCTGTCAATAGAAAACCGATATACTGATCTGCTATTAATTGATCTTTCCCAGCTACGAGCTGAGTGCTGTTACCGCTGCCCCACAAGGCACTTGGCACACTGGATGTTTCTATTTGAATATCCCATTTATTGGCTTCCAAACTGAAGGATTCCCCATCTTTTGTTACATATAGACATTGATAAGAAGAGGTTTTTTGCTGCATCGGTTTTATCGAGATGTTATCTCCATTTTTATTCCATGGGGTACCTGAACGAGTTGCTTTGTCAACGTAAAGTTCTGAGGCGATAATTGTCGAAGAGATGCGCATTTGAAAACGGCTGGATAAAATGTTCCAGGGAGCAGTGGAGGGAGGCTGACTATTTCCTTTGGGAGAGATCAATCCCTTCAACGGGATCATTTTTAGGTAGGATTTTTGATCGGGAAGGACTTTGCTAAACTGACTCCAATTTTGGACGGAATCGCTATTTGTTGGAGGTGCTCCAAAATTTACGGTAAAGGAGATAACATACCAATGAACTGTAACGATTCCTCCCGTAGGCGGCCCCCAAAGGGTTAAATCAGCACCCAAATCAGCGGTCAGAGTGAAACTGGTAAACCAAAGATCTACTTTATAAGAGGTCCCAATATTTATTCCCATATCCGCGATGAAGTGAAAAGGGTTCCACCAAACGATCATGTCTGCATGGGCATCAAGCCACGCAGCTAAGTTCCCTGCGTGGTAGTCGATATGTAAAGCTCCTCCGGCCATGATGGCGGAAGGCGTCAGAGCAAAATAGGCATCCCCTTGAATCGATACGTGGGCATCTAAAGACCAGTTAAATCCCAACCGAGGTTCCTGTGGATACCATAGGGGCGGTTTAAAATGGGGGTGATAGCCGCCTAAGGTAATGACAAAATCACCTGCGTGTTCATTTTTGCCGAACCAAAAAAACATAGCAAAACCACCTTGCAGATGACAGGCGGGATCAATGACGAAAGAGCCATTCGCAAGTAGAGCGGAAAAAAACATTACCCCATCTTCTGGGGCAAATAGAGCTTCTAACTCAAGAACAATATTGGCGAATATGAGTTCACCCTCTTTGGGAAAGCGGGCTTGTAAAATTCCTAGCAGAGCTAAAATGAAATCATTCCCAAATCGAGCAGTTAAAAGCGCAGATGTTTGCAACAACTCGAAGGTAGTTGCCCGGACTCCTACCCCCATCCAGATATTTCCCTCAACTGGAGTGACCCAGTTATTTAATTTGTTCAGTGCATCACGGGGATCTGTGGGAATAGTTCCACTTTCTAGCCAGCTGAGAAAGGGAAAATTTTCAACCTCGCTTTGACCTGGTAGGCGCAAATTGCTGTTATAGCCAAATCCTCCAGCCAGTCCCGTCACGAAAAAAAAGGGAGGCCCTCCAAAGGCATAAGAAGCTTCTGCAAAGATGAATAAAGAGGCGTTTTGATTAATTTGGGCATATTGTCCAACGGCCGAAAGGCTAAATTCTGTTGTTTGGAGAGTAGCCGTCCCTAAAAAATTCAGTGGGTCAATGGTTCCCAAAAAGCCGCCCCCAATAGTTAGCGCGCTATTTTTGTAACTAACTCCTAATCCTTGTAAACTGGGTTTTACGGAAATTTCACCTCCCAGCAGGCCTTTGAGATCAAATGCTAAGGTGAAGTTATCTAGATCAACAGTAAGACCTGCCAGTGTACAGGAAATATCTAAGAGAAGGTCCATATTTCCGTTATCATATTGCAAGCCAATCTTATCCAAGTGCATCGGGCCGATCGACTTTTGAATAGGAATCCACTTGACCGAAGAAGGAGCAGGTGAGGAATCTTCGATTGAAAAAGAAGGGAAAGGTTCTACTGAAGGTGATTTTTTTTCTGTAGCTAACGATAAGAGTAGAGGAAGTTTCTTTTCGTCATTTATTTGTAAGTTAGCTAGAAGATTGAGGTTTCCTTTTATATCCGTAAAATTAATACCATCAGGAAGTTTGATATCAAAGTGGTTAAGGATGTCAATTGTTTCATTATCCGGGATATGTGTTGTGTAAATTAGCTTAAGTTGATCGAGACTAACCTGTAAATGGCCGATCATCTTTTGTAATTCAGCAGGAATTTTGCTCTGATCGAGCAGAGTAATGTCCTCTATATCTAATAGGGCGAAAAATTGATAGGGTTTGTCGCTATCTAATTTGAAGAAGACTAAAGTGATATTGATAATATTAGGTACTTCGCATGTGAAAGATAAGACTTTACTGTTTGTTTTTCCTATCGTTTCAACAGCAACCTTTAGATTTTTAATTGTTAGATCACTGAGAACTTGAGGGAGCGCATCGATGGGAATTTCTTTATTGACAACACTAGAAATGAAATCACCCAGCTTCAAGCTTTGATCGCTTTGAGCCTCTCCAGTAAATTTCCAATTTTGTGTATCTATTTTTACAAAAAACCCGGTTGTACCAAAGAAAAGCTGAGCTGAAATATGGTAATCTGGTTTGGGAGTATTTTGTTCATCATAAACCAGACTGATCATTACAGACTCAAGTTCAACGATTTCGGGAATGATTACCCAATGAGTTTCAATATTTGCAGAGCCAGAATAGCTAGAGGGCTGTCCAAGATATGCTGCCAAAGAAAATTGATTGATGTCCAACTGCGGACCTGAGAGCTTAATGTCAGTGAAATACTGGATAAAATCGTTAATGGATAGAGTATTCCCATAGACCAAATTCGCCTGAAGATTAAAATCGGGAAGCTCTGCACTCACCTCTAATTGGGCGGTGCTTGAGACATTTATAGTTCCTCCTACAGAACCAGAAACAGTGGATTCTTTCCCATTCAGCAGAACAAGCCAATTAGCGAACAAATTGCTAACTGTGAGTTTTGGGATCCCAGTTGACCAAGTTGTATCAGAACCAAAAAGGCAAGAAAAATGGGTTAATTTTTGCTGAATTGGGTTAAAGCCAATCCCAAGTGACGAGAGATAAAATGACTGACCTTTCATTCCTTTTGGCAATTGGAATGTACTTTCATCCACCTCAGCAAATTCAGCGACATTCGCCAGGGAAAGCTTTTTATCAGAAAAGTCTACATTCCATGACCAAGAGAAGTCTCCCTGAAGCAAATTGGCGCTTATCAGAGCAGATGCGTTTCCAATTTTAATTGTTCCACAAATCTGGATGCGCGATTGGTAAGGAGAGGTCTCTTGTTCCGCTTGTGTATCGAGTGACAAATAGAGGTTTGTGATTTTCCTATTTTCTATTGTAGATTTAAGAGGTGCCTTTAGGCAAAAAATGGGGTGGTTTATAACGGTGAGATCGATAGTCCCTTGAAGCGTTGTTTGGAAGGATTCCCTCGCATTGAGATAGTTAAAGAGGTTATCAAATGGTAGTTGATTGTTTATCTTAAATGACTTTTGATTGTAGTTCAGCCCTCGAACGAAGGAAATTCCTCTTTCATTATCTGTTCCATTATAAGTTGCTATTACAAAAGTGGGATTGGCGAAGGTTAAGCCCTCATCATAAAAAAAACTAGGCTTGTATCCTAATGATAACTTACCAGAGACAACCCCAATATAATCCGGTAGTGCTTTGAAACTATCCCGTATTTGCCACTTATCACCTGGAACAGCAAATAGAACCAACTCAACTCCATTTTGGGAATCAACTTTACCCACTAGAGTCACAGACTGTTTAACATTTAAAATTGTCGCTATCCCTGAAACTTCAACCCTATCCGAAAAAGTGGTATTCACTTGAGCATTTGTTATCGAAAGCCTATCTAAATGAAGGTGTTGGACTAACTCACCCGCTTTTTCGAGCAAGTCACTATTGAGCACAAGAGTATTTTTTCCTTTTTGCACTCGCTCATTTAACAAATTTTTTAGCTCATCCAACGAGATATTCGCGATGGGACGTAGCTTTTTTAATCTCTCTATCGAAATCGGTTCAACTGCATTTGTAGTCTTGGAAGTCATGAAATGGGTCCTGAATGATATTCGTTTGTTCCGACTAATTGTCCATCAATTTGCATGGAACCTTCAGAATCTATGAAAACCGTATAATGTGCGCCCCAGGCCCCATAACTATAGTCCTTGTCGTATTCTACTTTGTAAATGTTGGTAAACATTGCTTCTTGACTATTATTTTGTTTGTAGGGTTTTTGTTCACATTCACCTCGTTTCCGTTTTTGGGGGAGAACATAAGAAGGAGGGTTCGATTGAATCCAACCATGCTCAGGAACATGTTTGTAGAGTCTCTTACTGGCCTTAGCTCTATCCATAGCCTCTCCGTAGGGATGTTCCCATTTACCATCTGCGCTTACAAAAACACATTTTGGACTTACTGTAGCTATCCAATTCTTAGTAGAAGCGTTCCTGCTTCCATGATGTCCCATTTTTAGTACATCGCATTGTAAGAAAATGGGGTCTTTCTCGAAGTTCTTCATGATGAAATTTTCCACTTCTCGTTCTGCATCTCCCATCAAAATTACTTTTCGAGAGTTGTATTCCAACATGATCACTAAACTAGTATTATTTTTTCCTGACCCGTTCGCTGTAGGATAATTGCTCGAAAGTAAATAAACATTTACTCCGTCTTCATTAAACCAACATTGTTCAAAAAAAGCTTGATCCGGAAAACACTGATTCGGTGGACGATGTGTATCATTTGGCGAGAGAATTTTTGCAATAATATCTTGCATTGCAGTCGAATAATGAGTGGTGAGTCCACCCCAATATACATTTTTGACTGTAATCCCATTCACTAATTGGGGTAATAAATTATAATGATCTTCATCACCATGTGTGAGAACAAGATGATCTAGTGTCTTCTTATTAAAAACATCCGCAGAGTCCAATTTATTTCTTAGAAAAGTAAGAGCGTCTCCACCTACAGTTTTAGAGTTCTTTATCGATCCGAAATCGATCAAAAGCGTTTTTTTATTGGGGAAGAGGATAAACGTGCTGTCACCCTGCCCTACATCGAGAAAATGGACTTCGAGATCTCCCGCATCTGCCATAAAAGAAAATTTCTCACCTTATGTTTTCGAGATGCAAAGAGCATAAGTAAAATGTAAATTTAGTGAAATTAAATTTTGAATTTGATTTGAACCATGGTCCCAAAAAGACCAAACAGCATATCGCGAAACCTATCAGCTAGAGCTAAGCTAGCCCGCTTTTTCACAAGCTCTAGTATATGTGTACATTTTTCCAAATTGCCGTTCAAGTACACCCCGGCTTTATAGTGCCAGATCCTTGGTCCCTTACCCCAAGTATGTATTTCAGGTCCGTGAAATGCGGTAACAAACTCCGAGTCGATTTCTCCATCAACAGCTTCCCAACTCCATTCATAAATAAGATCTATCACAAAACGGGCCTCGTCCTAGCTTTTTGCAATGATGTCATACGAAGTTTCGCTGCGGCGGGCAGAAGAGACTCTTTCGATCAAATGTGCTGTTTGTTCAACCAATTGCCAAAATCGTTTCCCGCTATCTTTTGATGGCTTTGGAGTTTTTTTCAAAAGGGTCCCATATTCCTTTTGATGCTCAGCTTTTTTTGTCGGTTCTGCATAAGAGTCATTTTTTTGGTGGGGGTGGGGAGCAGTGTATGAACCACATCAAATCAGCTTCCCCATCTGATAAATAGGTTTTCATCTCGTTTATAAAAAGATGACCCTAGCAACAGATGCCGTCATGAAGAAATAGGAGAAATACTTCAACACGCTTCCCGCCCCCAAAGAGCTAAGATGCTCTTTCACGTCGGCGATTACACGAGTGATCATCAACGTTCGCTTAATCTACCGATCTAAATACTCTTTTGCCCACTGTTCAATCTCGCTCGGCGCGACCAGGTGTTTATCACCTGTGCGTGATTCAATTTCAACCTTCCCTTCGTTTTTGAAGCTTTTGCCTACAATGAGCTTATAGGGAATTCCTATGAGATCGCTATCCTTGAGCTTGAAGCCGAGCCTCTCTTCTCGATCATCTAATAAGGGTTCATATCGGCTGAGCGTTCCATAGAGTTTTTCTGCCTGTTCAACAAGCTCAGGATCATTTGTAGAAGCAGCCGTAATCATGATCTTAAAAGGAGCGAGCGCCATAGGCCAGATGATCCCCCTTTCATCGTGATGCTGTTCAATACAGGCTGCTGCAGTACGCCCGATGCCAATTCCATATGTTCCCATCCAGATGGGGCCTATCTTTCCACTTTCATCTTGAAATAGAGCTTCGAGTTTTTCTGTGTATTTGGTGCCGAGGTTAAAAACATGCCCGACTTCAATCCCGCGCTGAACGTGATAGATGCCTTCAGGGATATGAGGGCAGGCATCTCCCTCTTCAGCCAGCAAAAAGTCTCCAAACTCAGGCCTAGGCAGATCTCTTTCCCAGTTAACACGGGTAAAGTGTTCGTCATCTTTGTTATGTGCACAGGTGAAATTAGTCATCGATTTGGCTGATTCGTCTGCGTAGAAACGGAGAGATGTCCCGAGGGGGCCGATAAATCCAATACGCGCTCCTGTCAGCCTTTTCACTTCATCCTCTGAGGCCAAAACAGTCTCTATCGAGCCAAATTTTTCTCCTACTTTGAGGGGATTAATCTGCCGATCACCTCTAATGCCGATTAAGACAAACTCCTCGCGATCGGAATAGACAAGCTTGTATACAAGCGACTTTAGAATTTGCTGGGCATCGATTTTTAAAAACTGAGCCAGCTCCTCGATTGTCGTCACTCCCGGCGTCGAAACAAGTGTTATTTCTTCCAACTTTTCGCTGTAGGGATAGGAAGGGGGAATCGACTTAGTGGCCTCGACGTTAGCCGCATAATCACCGCAAACCATGATGGCGTCTTCACCTACATCGGCGATTACTTGAAACTCTTCCGACTTGCCCTTACCGATTTTCCCGCCGTGGGCCTCTACAATAGCAAACTTAAGCCCAAGCCTGTTAAAAATGTTTGAGTAGGCTTGGCGCATATTCTGATATTCTGCATCCATTTCTTCTGGATTGCAGTTAAACGAGTAGCCATCTTTCATCAAAAACTCTTTTCCACGCATCAGCCCGAAACGGGGGCGGATTTCATCTCGGAACTTGGCGCCGATTTGGTAGAGGTTGAAGGGGAGTTGCTTGTAGCTTGTTGCCCAGTTGGCAACTAAAGAGACAACGACCTCTTCATGAGTGGGCGCAAGGCAAAAGGAATGCCCTTCTCTGTCCTCAAGAGTGTAAAGGAGCTTTTCTGAAGTGAAATCTTCCCAACGGCCGGTCTCTTTCCATAGCTGAGCAGGGTGGAGAAAGGGAAGGATGACCTCTTGAGCACCTGCTTTATCGAGCTCTTCGCGGACAATTTCCAATAATTTTTTTAAGACGCGAACCATTAAAGGAGTATAAGAGTAGAGCCCCTTTCCCAATTTGCGAATAAAGCCGCCTCGCTCAAGCAGTTGATGGGAGATGATATCGGCGTCAGCCGGCGCCTCTTTAAATGTTCGAAAAAATAGTTTTGTCGTTCTCATTATAAACCTGGTTTACTCGCCTCTCGTATGCTTTTAAGACAAAAAACCCAAGATTTGCATCGTAACTCCTTCTGAATCTGAGGAAAACAATCAAAAACTCAGGTTATAAGCCTTTTTAATTCATAAAAGTTACATCAGTACGAAAGAAAATGCCAGAAAAAAAAAAGGAGAATTGTTAAAATCCAAAAGTTTAGAAATCAAATGGTTGTGAAACATATTTCATGACGATACGATCTGCTCTAGATGCTCTTCCTGCTTCACAACGTCCAACTCAGTTGGCGCGCTATACGCAAAAGACTGAAGATCAAAAAATCCAGTTAATAGCTATTCCTGTATTCCAGTACGATATACCAGAACCTCCTCAAAGCCTTTTATCTCCTTTGCTTCATAGGGCGAAAGATCTGATCGATACATTTAGAGCATGTGTATTACGCTTGGGTTTACAAAACAGACTCATTGAAGCACGCATAAATGACATCATCATGAATATTTCTTGGAGTGAAGAGAGAAAATGCGCGGAACTTGGCTTGCTTTATTTTTATCTAGTTAATAATAAAGATTTCACCTTTCAAAATTCTTTAGTCGATGCTTTTTGTGAAGAAACGACTAAAAATATGGATTATTTGAAGGCTATTCATAATGTTTCGTTTAGCCAAGAGAACTCAAAGATATTTTCATCGGGAAGCGTGACGAATTTAATGCACGGTTTTGTGTCATTAATCTTTCCCGATACTTATAACTTCAATGAAGGGGGATGTTTTGCCGTTAAAGAAATACTTGGGAGAGAGGTTAGCTTATATTTATCTGAAGAGCAACGACATCAAATTGTGACAATCGTCGATCATCTTATAGAAAACATCAATTTTCGCACCAAATTGATGCAGCCCATTTCAGTTCATAAGTCGATGCATTTTCTTATTCAAAGGGATATGAGGCTTAAAGTTAATGAGCAACCTTCTCTTGATTCTATCCGTTCAGATCTACTCATCGCTCTTTTTTCTGTGATGGGACAAATTGAGCCGAACTGTTTTGCAGTAGCACCTATGCAATGCTATTTTAGAATGCAGCCTGAACTGGTTCTTGATACCCTTATTACCCTTCTAGAAACCGGGGAGATAAAAGTTTCTAGAGAAACAATCTCTCTTCTCTCTTTAATCGATTCGATGAGAACATGCGATGAGATGTTTGTTCAGGATGTTCAATTACCAAATGTTCTTTTTTCCAACGAAATGAGCGTCGCGTACAAGATACTGCAACAGGAAAGAAGACAATTTTCAGGCATAGAACGCAGGGTCAAATACAAAGATTTAATCGTAGAAGTGTTTCAGAGCCAAGCCCCTCTTGCAAAAGAGGTAATATTGTCTATGAAACGCAATCTTCTACAACTGACATTTCTTTCGGTTATCCAGTTTTCGAGTGTGAACTATTACCAAAAAATGCCTTTTCTTAAAGGGCTTAAAGATGCACTCCACCAGGCGGTCGGAGAGATAGAAGATTTTAATGCCAAAACGACCGCTTCTCTTTGGCTTCTCGATGAAAAAAATGAGGAATTTTCCATCTCGGAGAATCAAATCACATTTGATCGTTATTCCCAACCTTTCAAACTGATAGACGATCAATGTGATTTTAAGCCGTTTTTAGAGATGCGACGCCTGTGTTATTTGAAAGAGAAAAAGCTTATCCCGCTTGATCGGATCTCAGAAATTAAGGCATTTCTGTTAGATTTATTTCCTGAACATGAAGGTTTAAAATCGCTTGATAGTGAGGCGTTTTCTATAAGCCTTGCGAAGTTTGTCTCTAGATATAATGCAGATTTAAATTGGAATGTCTATCACGAATCAGATGCTTTTTTATTACCCAAAACAGGCAGTATTCCGGTTTATCAAATACCTAACGTCGGTTGGATGCAACAGAAAGCTCACGGTATTGTTCCTCCTAAAAAAACAGAACAGAGCTTTTTTGAAACACTATGTGAGAAACTAAAAAGCATCTCTTCTGAAAAGGAATTTCCTCTTGTTTCCACACGAGTTTCGAGCCATATTTTCAATTTGACTCCATTTAAATTTAAGGATTTTTGTGATGCCGAAAAGTGTGCTACCTTATTTGAAGAGAGAGTCTTAATACCTGCAGCGAACTTGTTAAGGCGACGTCCTTCTTTAAATCAGAAAGAAAGAGTCTTAGCCTATACTGTAGGGGTGGGAAAGCAAAATGATTATTTTGATGCGGTCCTGCAGAAAAATATTGGATGGACACTTTTTCGAGAGGAATTGATCGCCCGATTACCTTTGGATAAGCATGTATCGCTTGATTTCAATATAAATATGGTAATGGTCGAAAGGAAAATCAATGCACTCCAACACTCTATCTCAGCGATTTTAGCTCAGCTTGGATTTGAAGCTATGGTCAATATTCACCTTCCTTTGGGGCGGATATACTACACACCTTTGGAGTTAGCAACGTTACTGCATAAAGCGATTCTAAGGCAAGCTCACTGTTATGTTCCACTTTATAAACTTGAGGAGCTTGCTTGTATAAGAATGGGTGTTCCGCAGGTGATTAATTTAGGAAGCCTCAATTATGTTGAAAGCCGCCAGGAAAAAGTTTCTCAAGTCCACCTCATATTAGAATACGATTTTGTTAAAAAGACTGTTGATTTTAAGAAGAGATATAAAAAAATGAGCTCTCCATTAGGAATAACTTTTGATTTTACAGCTTCTTCGTGTCTCTTCCTTCATAACATATCTCATCCCGAATCTTCTTCGGTGTTGTGATCTCCTTGTAGGAGAGCCTTCCTTTATGCGGGATTGCTCCATTAACAAATAGGGCAAGCCTCCTTGGATTCTCTTTTCCAAGAAATTCCTTCGAATAGACTACAAACTCTTCATATGAAAGCTCTTGTATTGCTTCCTTCCGTTTTTCCAGCCAATCGAAAGCGCCATCATAGTCAAAGGCAAGCATATGCAAGACTTTACCCATCTTGGAGATGTTTTCCGCGGGGTGCTCCAGTTTATAAACAAGCGCTGCCTGAATCGCCTCAAAGCGTTCCTGAGGAACCACACTATCGGTTAAATGCTGAAGGCTTGACTCCAAGAAAAGCTCAAAGCGGGAGAGAAGATCGCGGGTTTCATGCGAACTCGATTGAATTGCAAAGAAGCTATAGAGATGGCGTTCCAACTCCTGTGACCAGTTTGTCACGAGATAAGCTGTTTGCTGACGCGTACGCAGTTCAGAGAAAAATGGTTCTTCAAGTCCCTTAGAGAGGATTTCTTGCGCTGCTCTTCGCTTAAAAGTAAATGCTCCGCAGTCCGCTGTTAAAATCAGTGCATTTGCCGGATGTTCGCTTCTAAGTGCGAGATAGGTAGGGCGCTCATGCGCTGGCAGAGAAGCGAGTTCTTTGTGTGGATGTAAAGAATGAGGAAATGGCTTATTTGCAATCGTTGACTTAAATGCCCCCCACACATTTTCAGTTGGGGCATTGCCATAAAGCATGCCTTCGATATAGCTCTCGTGAAAGATATTAGAACAAAAGGTAACAGCTTGCGCAAATGTAACGCGGTTCAATGCCTCGCTTCTCTCACTTAAGCCTGCGTAGTCCTTATACAGAATTCCTAAGAGGAGCTCACTTCCCTGTTTAAGCGGATTCGCATTTGCCGTATTCATGTAGTCGCGTCTGAGTTGGTCGCAGTAGAGAGTAAACTCTTCCTTATTTGGATATGCGGCGCGCATTGTAGTTAAGATCGTTCTCAAGAAGGCATCTGCTTTATCCTGATAACCGACTAATGTAAGTACCAACCCTTCTTGTGAAGAATTGAGAGAATAGGAGAGGCCGGCAAGCATTGCCTCATATGCTGTAGAATTGAGCTTTTCGTTTACGATGTGGCAAAAGAGGTCTGCAAGAGCTAGGCTCTTAGGATTTGAAGGGGTGATACTAGGGGTTTTAATTGTAAACGTCCATGAGACTTCCGGAATCAGAAAACGGTCATCTTCACATGCATAAAGCTTCCCACCAGGAGCATTAACGAGAAGGGAAGGGTGGGGGAGAGTGGCTTGTTCTGAAGCGGAGCCTTTTATGGCGATCGAAGTGGGTACAAAAGGATTAGGGCGTGGGACGGAGATACTGAAATGCGGCTTCACTTTAGCCCATTTATTGAGTTTCTCTTGATTCAAAGAGAGAACTGTATACTCAACCCCAAGCCATTTCTCTTTAGCGGTTGGTTTTAATTTTGTGAGGGTAGGATTGGCGATAAGTGTATATTGGCATGTATGAGGAGTGAGGGCGCCAACAAATTCTTGTATTTTTTCCGGTGCATATTGTGAGGGGAACAAAGATTTTCTCGGATATGTTTCAAGTGGCTCATCCACAAGTCGCATCGCAATTTCAGTCACTTGGTCGAATACCTCTTCGCGCGATTGGAAGCGGTATTTTAGTTCTTCTAGTTTGACAACTTCGTCGTAAATATAAAGCGGAATGCCCGTCTTGCGTAGACCCGCGATGGCTTCAAAGCAACGCTCCACTACTTTTTCATGTTCTTTGATTCCTTTTGAAGTGAGCTGTATCGAAAGGGTAAAGAGCGTTTGGTCATTTCCGGCGCGAAATGTTCCCGAACTGAGCGATTCAGCGAGATTTTCGCGTTTCAACTGAGCTAAAAGACTTGTTGAACCTTCGTGTCCTAGCACATGGCTGATCAATTTGTCTGCATGTGTCTCCTGATCTTTGCCAAAAAAGCGGGGAAGCTCCCAGCTTAATTCTAGTAGCTGCAGGTCTTGAATGGGGGAAATCGCGATCATCTTTGCAAAGTTATTGGGTCCTAAGATCGACTCAGCACAAGATGATGGGGTTTGCTCTTTGTTTTTTACCTGAGAAAATAGCTCCGACACCTCATTTTCAAGGGTGTCAAGATCATTTGAAGAGTAGACAACTAAGTGCATTAGGTTGGCGCTATAATGGTTTCGGTACCATTCTTTCAGTTCGTCTTGTGAGATCTGAGCGAGTGTATCGGAGTTCCCGATGCAGAACCGGTGAAAAGGGTGGTTTTCATTTGCAAGTTCCTTTTTCACATATAAGACGCGCCACGGATCGAGAGGGAGGTCTTTGCAGAACTCTTGGTGGATTGCTTTGCATTCTCTGTCTACTCCGGATGGATTAAATAGTGGAGCAATGAAAAATTGGCCAAAACGATCAAGGGCGTCTGAAAAACCTTCATTATTTACAGAAAACATATAGACAGTGCGGTCTGCCATAGTAAAAGCGTTGCGCGAACCGCCATGTTCATCTAGATAGCGGGTATACCCTGCTTCTTCGGGATATTTTTCTGTCCCCAAAAAGAGTAGGTGTTCAACAAAGTGTGCCATGCCTGGACGCTCTTTTGGATCATCCCAGCTGCCGACGGCAACTGCAAGAGCGGCGCCTGACTCTTTGGTTTCAGGGTCAGAGATTAAGAGTGCTTCTAACCCATTTTCCAAACGGATTTTTCGTTCCTGTCTTTTTGCAAGCGCCGGAGTTTCAATCATAAGATTGGATTGATCTTCGATCACTTCGTGGCAAAAGCAGGTGACAGAGAGAAAACAGGCTATTAGTATCTTTTTCATGAATTTAACCCTTCTTTGATCATGGAGTAATCTGTTTTTACTAAATTCCAGATATACATGGCGCGCGCGCTGCGCTTGGCATGTCTATCCTGCATATCAGATCCCGGAAAGTTGTCAATATCTATCTCATCTCCAAAAGAGAAATAGATCCCTTCTCTTTTTGTTCGACGTTCCTCACCCAACTCTGTTTCAATAGTTTGAGGAGGGGGGAGAATGTCAAAGGTGGCAAGTGCCAAAGGATAAAAATGTGTTTCTGCCTTTGCTTGCTTGGCCACTAAGCGAAACATTTCAATACTCTGGGGATCAAATGGAGAGACGACAACTTCTCCTTGCGCATTGGGGCGGTCCCGTCCGCCGCTTGGAGCGACGTAGATGCATTTACCCCCCTCTGCCAGCAACTCCTTCATCCGTTTCATCGTCCGTTGGTTGTGATGCTGCTTTTCCGTTTTGAGTTCTGGAGGATTATCGATATGTCTTTTTGAATAAATACAGAGCAGGTTGCGTCCCATACTGAAGGGAATCGCCATGGGATCTGTCACAACGCGGTCGCCTGCAACGAAAATCGTTTCAGCTGCCAAATCATGGTAGTTATCCTCAAGGGCTAAACTCATCAGTTGCGGATCCACTTCTGTCTGGTGATTAGCAAAAAGGATCACATTCTCACCTGCTTTGATCTGACGATTCATCTTTTCAACATTTTCGAGATGAAAGACACGGGAGCGTTCTTTATCAACCAGCGGGCGTAAAAAGTCTAATCCAAAAGCATAGTAGTTATAAGGTTCGATGATTTTATGGTGGTAAGGCTCGAATTGATAGGGGTTTTGTGACTGTTCACATACAAGTTTCAAGAGGGAAAGAAAAACGTTCTCATGATCGGCCATCTGAAGGCCACCCGTTTCAAGCGAGTGAGCATAACTTTCATAAAGGCTCAGCATGAGGCCGTGCACTTTCTCAGTAATGATGCCCTCATCGCGTGCTGTGTTAAGCTTTTGTACAAATGTCATACGTCGATCAATTCATTGGTTACTGATGATATTATTTGGAAATGATTGAGATGGAGAAGGTCGGATACTTCAAACTCTAATTTAGCTTTCAATTTTTTGGCAAAATCGGATAAAAAGTTCTTATCTCCTCCTTTTTCCATATATTTAAGTAGCTCTGGATGAACGAGTAAAATCAGTCCGAACACTTGTGCTTGGTTGATCGCCTTTTTCAATGCCCGTTCGATTTCAATGACAACACTTTCGTGTGTTTTGATCATGGCGCTTCCATTGCAATATGGGCAGGCGGTATACATCGTTTGAACAAGAGATTCGCGATTTCTCTGCCGCGTCATTTCAACAAGTCCAAACTCGCTCATGCTCAATATAGTGCATTTTGCAGAATCTTCTTTCATGCACTCTTTTAACCTTTCGAGAACACGCCTTTGGTTTTTTCGGAAGCGCATATCGATAAAGTCGACGATCACAAGACCACCTACATTGCGCAAGCGAAGCTGACGGGCGATCTCATCTGCAGCCTCGAGGTTAATTCTGACAAGCGTCTCTTCTACGTCGCCTTCTGTTGTTGTACTTCTGCCCGAGTTGACGTCGATTGTAAACATCGCTTCTGTTCGATCGAAAAAGAGATAACCTCCACTCGATAACCAAATCTTTCGCCTGAGAGCTTTATCGATTTCCCGCTCAACATTAAACCGTTCAAACATCGGTGTTCTATCGCGATAATATTCGATACGCAAGGGATGCTCGAGTTGAAACCTTTTGTAAAATTTTTTGCATTTTTGGAAGACGTTGTAGTCGTCAATGAGAAGGCGAGTGTATTTTTTATCGACGCATGTCATGACAGCGCGCTTTAAAATATCAGACTCTTCAAAAAGAAGCGTGGGATTAGAGGATTTGTTGAACTTTTCCATAATCCCTTGCCACGTTTCAAGAAGCTCGTGTGCTTCAGTGATCAACATGTCTGTGGAGGCAAAACTGCTTGCCGTTCGGCAAATCAACCCCATATCGTGAGGCATTTCAAATGCGCGGATTAGTTTTTTTAGCCGTTCCCGCGAACTTCTGTCCTCAATTTTGCGCGAAACACCGCGATGAGGCGAATTGGGAAGCAAAACCAAATACCTTCCTGCAATCGAAATATTAGAGGTAAGGCGCGCTCCCTTAGTTCCAATCGGCTCTTTTACGACTTGAACCAAAACAGGTTGATCATTTTTTAAAACCTCATCGATATTGAGCTTTTTTTGCTTTTTAATATCGACAGTTTGGATATCATAATCGAGATCGAAATCCATATCGAACATTTGTTCAAATTTCTTCGTATTCTCGAGGATATCCGACATATGGATAAATCCATTTTCTCCTTCATTGATATCAATAAAGGCCGACTGGATGTTATGTAGAATGTTCGTTACTTTTCCGCGATAAATATTTCCCGTCAATTGGCGCGTTTTTTTGCGCTCTATGATCAGATCTTGTAACTGCCCATTTTTTAAGTGCGCATAGCGGATTTCCTTTGATTCCACATTAAGAAGAACATCGTTGTCCATTCATTCTCCTTAGAGCCTATTGCAAAACTTGCTTTGGAGCCAAAATTCGATGATTTTGTCTCCGGAGCCAGCGATCGCAAATTGGCATACCCAATTGAGGGTAGGTTATTTGCTGTTGCTGAGTTCCCAAGGCAAAAGCGTGGATTTTGACCCAAATGGAGTTTTGCAAGAGACTCCTTACAATGCAGGAATAAAAGCGTTTGAGAGTAGCGATTTAAAAATTTTTTCATAAATGAGAAGAGAGGTAAAAAATCTTTTTTTAACTTAATAGCCCTATTTTCGGGGAAAACTTCCAATAACCTTTATTCCGTGCGTTCGATAAAAATTTTCTGTTACTTTGGTAGAAGTATAGGCGAACGCATCGAACATTTCCACAAAAAACTGGCTTTAAAACCCATTTTCCAGTAAATTGGTCGGTCAAATGGGTGATGAATTTAAGATTTTTGTTCATCGGTTAAAAGATGGGCAAAAAGAGAAAATAGAGGAGAGTCTCTCTCCCGCTTTTTTAGAAATCCATGAAGAAGAGTTAGCTTTTAAAAAGCCTATTCTGCTCCATGGAGAAGCTGAGTTTGCCGAGCAGACGTTAGTTTTGCGGCTAGGTGTTGAGACCGAGGCGACGATGCCCTGTGCGATTTGCAATCAGGATGTTCAGGTTAAACTCAACATTCCCAACTTTGTTCATACTGTTCAGTTAGAAGAGATAAAAGGGGATGTTTATAATTTTAAAGAGGTGTTGAGAGAAGCGATCCTGCTCGAGCTTCCTTCGCGGGCAGAATGCAACGAAGATAATTGCCCGGAGCGCGAAGCTCTATCAAAGTTTTTTTCTAGGAGTGAATAAAAATGGCAGTACCAAGAAGTCGCGTGAGTAATCAGCGTAAAAATACGCGTAGAGCGCACCACGCAAAAAAACCAAAGAACGCAACACCTTGCTCTAACTGTGGCGCAGCTAGGATGTCTCATCGTATTTGTCCCTCTTGCGGATATTATAACAGCCGCCCAGTTCTGAGGCAGGAAGAAGAGTAGATTTGACTCTCCGAATTGGAGTAGATATCATGGGGGGCGACCGCCCTCCTGAGGCTCTTTTTGAAGCCGTATTACAATGTGCCAAAACGACAACAGATCGATTTGTTGTTTTGGCAATAGATCCTTATTGCTCGCAGTTATCCAAAACAGCACCTTCTAACATAGAGTTTATCCATGCCCAGGAGGCGATTGGGATGGATGAATCGCCTTTGTTGGCAGTGCGTCGCAAGAGACAATCGACATTGGCTGCCGGCATGCGTTTGCTCAAATTGGGTGAACTCGACGCCTTTCTTTCTACTGGAAATACAGGAGCGCTTGTTGCAACAGCGCTGCTGCATCTCAAAATGCTTCCGGGGATTGAGCGTCCGGCGCTCCTTGTTTCGATGCCCACTGCAAAGGGTGAAGTTGTTGTATTAGATGTAGGCGCTAACATTTCTCCCAAGCCCCACCATTTTGTCTCTTATGGACAGCTTGGTTCTTTGTTTCGCCAATGTTATCACGACTTTGCTGCACCGAAGATTGGCCTTTTAAATATTGGAAGTGAACAGCAGAAAGGTTCAAAGGAGCTCAAAGAGAGTTTTCAATTGCTTCAAAATACCTTTAAGGATCGTTTTTTAGGGAATATTGAGGGGCGGGAAGTGTTTCAGGGAAAAGTCGATGTCCTCGTGACTGATGGTTTTACGGGGAATATCTTTTTAAAGGCTTCAGAGGGGATGTCTCATTTCCTTGTCGATTACCTCGCTGACCGGTTTCAGGCTCCTGAGATTGTGAGTCATCTCAACCGAAAATTCAGCTATGCCGAGCATCCCGGGGCACTTCTTTGCGGAGTGGAAGGGATTGTGGTCAAATGCCATGGCTTTTCCGACCGCACAGCACTTATAAACGGGATTAACGGGGCGATCGATCTTGCGCGCCATCAAGTCATTCAGAGGATGAAAGCGGAACTTATAACCTGAGCCTTTGGTGACTCTGAGGAATACAATCTAGGCCTCTGCAGAAAAGTTTTTTAATTAATATCTCGACCTTCCCATTGACGCCAATTGACAGGTCTCATTTGACTTGGAAGCATTTCTTCTTTAGAGAGACGTTCTCTAACTTGATCACAGTAGATATTGTAAAGTTCTCGCCAGGAATTTTCCACAGAACCTTCAATATAGAATTCTTCTTGTAAAGGGTGAAGCTCTCGAATTTGTTGATAAAATGTTACAATGTGATAAAAGGTTTGATAAGGATGAAAATCAGGATCGGTTAGTATATCCATTGGGTGACGATTTTTTTCCTCTGCAATTATGCTAAGATCATTGAGGCTCAAATAACTTATAGCATAAGCAATTTTTAAAGTTTCATCTAGAGCATTTATATGCGCATCTCCGTTTTCTTCCTCTTGATCAATTGCAGGAAGAAACTTATCAAGGAATAAAGTCATCAGTATCGCGATTTCGGGATTGCGAGGCTGTTCTATCTCTACTTTTCGATTTTTGAAGATATGTGGTTGAGTATCGGCATTTTCTTCTATCTGTTGACGCGCAAATGCGACTGCATCAATTCCTAATTGTAAACGAGGGGCTTGATAAGTAACAGCCACTGCATCGCCTTCTACATGTTGTTCTTCTTTGTACTTTGCGATCGCGATCTTGATCAGTCCGGCACCTGAAAGAAGGGACACAGCCCCACCTATTGTAAGCGCTGAAACGAATATGGGTGTTCCCATCGCTTGAAGGATAAGACCGGTCGCTCCTAATCCCAAAAAAATGAGGCCCGCAACGTGTGCAATCGCAAGAGCTGCCAGAGCTAATTTTGATTCAGGATTCAGTGATTGAACGCATTCTCCTAGAGAATGCACGCGAGTACATGGTAAGCAAGACATCAGCAACCTCATTTTTTTTAAAGGGATATATATTAAAAAAAGATAAAGAGCAAATCTTATCCAGCTATAAAATCGATAGCCTTCAGATAGCGCCAAAAGCCGTTTTCTTTTGCAAATACGCTTTTCTCTGTGAAAGCATATGTGCCCAATTCTGCACGAAAAGTGACGGTATCACCTTCAGCTTTTAAAATGATTAAGCCTGTAAATGGAGTGGAGTTGCAAAATTGTTCGATTTGAGCCTCCCATTTTGCACCTTCGCGTATGCGGTCAGGGTTCTCAGAGTGGGTTGTTGCGATAATATAGTCAACATTGCCTAGCGCATAGGCGCTATAACGCGAGCGCATAAGCGCGAGAGGAGTTGGAGCAGGCTCTCCCTTATGATAAGGGGCGCAGCAGTCTACGTACTCTTTTCCACTATGACAGGGACACTTCATCTTGATTAGCAATTTGGGTTAGATAGTTAAGGGTCGTCTAAAAGGTGAAAATCTCCATTATCTGCTGCTTTTAAGGATCTTTTGAGTTCGCTGATATCGTCTATTGGAGTTGCTCCATCCGGTAATTTCAACCTGACTCTAATTTTTCGATTGTTTTAACATCGACATTTGATCTTATAGAAAGATTCTCTAGCGACATTCCCAATTGATTGAGTAAGTTCTGGATTTGTGTTCCAATTTTATTGAAATCTATTTGTTCTTCCATAGAAAAAGCAGTAATCTTATGTTGAACGCCTCACAGTAACATATCATAAAATTGAATCATAGAGCAGCTATTAGCTTTTATCAATCCTCGCCTCGGATGGATAGTGTAGAGATAACGAAAAAGAGACTCAAAATTTGATAGAGTCAATGTGTGAGTAACTGTCAGTCCTTTAGGGAGAATTGGTTAATGTCAGATAACCTTCGATTGTACGCGCGGCTTCCTGGCTCGCGTTTTTCGTTTGCAATCGATCCCGCAGTTCATGGCACGCTTTTTGGCACGCCTCGCGATCGAGAGTGCGGAGCCTCTCTGCAATCTCATCAACTGAAAGGTCTATATGGATAAATTCTGGATAGACCTCGCGCTCACAGATGATGTTGACAAGCGTGTAAAAGGGGAGATGGATCCGAAAAATATAGCGCCCCAATAAATAGTTTAAACGTCCTAGTTGGTAAGTAACTACCGTAGGAACGGCATGGAGCCCGATTTCGAGTACGATTGTGCCAGAAGTCGCAAGAGCTAAATGCGCCGCTTTCATCAGCTCATAACGCTTCTCTTGAGGGACGTAATGGGCGGGGCCATCGACATGTTTTTTTATCTCATCCATTAACTCGGGACGAGCGACGGAAATAACCGGCGCATAGTCGGGAAACTGCTTGGCGATTTCCCACTGGATCGGTAAATTGAGCGCGACCTCATGCCGACGGCTACCAGGAAAAAGAGCTAGGATTGGCTTGTCAGATGGGAGTGAATACTCTGTATCGTATGTGTAGTTGTCGATCGTTGCGACAAGAGGATGCCCGACATAAGTGACTGGTAGAGTTGTGTCGGAGAAGCAGTTCTCTTCAAAGGGAAGGATAGCAAGAAGGCAATCGAGTGTTTTGGCCAGCGAGTAGACCCGGTTTTTCCGCCACGCCCATACAGACGGACAAACATAATGGATGATTTTTCCTTGATACCGTTTTTTTCTAAGCGCGCGGGCTAGAAACATGTTGAATTCGGGATAGTCGATGAGGACAACACCTGCCGGTTGTTGCTCAAGAATTTGATTTTTGATTTTCTGAAAATCGCGATAGAGGCGGGGAAGCGCTTTGATCACAGCAGAAAAACCCATCACTTGAAATCTCTCCATCGGATGAGTGATCTCCATCCCTGAGCTGCGCATCAGCGGTCCGCCTACACCGGCAATGCGCATTTTCGCATTGCGCGCGCGGAGCGCTTCGACGAGTTTGCTCCCCAAAACATCGCCACTCGGCTCTCCTGCAAATAGGAAAATTCCTTCTCCTACCTGCGAAGAAGGCGGCTTCATGAGCATCAAGTTCCGCACATAAGGAAGAAGGCCAAGGCTATAGCCGAGAATATTCACAAGATCGTTTAATCGGATGAAATAGGCGAGCGACAATAGAGCACCAAAGAGGCTAATCCACCAAAATGAGCGGCTAAGGTAGCTCTTTTTATGTTTCTCTGCCTGCCACCACTGAATCCAAAAGCGGCTGGCAAAAAGGAGCATCCCTCCGAACCCTAAAATATGCCATAAAAGAGTGATATGATTTGCTTGGGCCCCATTCCAGGGCATGATGGGGGCGCGCATCCAGTTGCCACCCTCTGCAAAGAAGAGGATCGAAACGATGGTGGCTGATAGAACCATGAGAAGAAGGGTCTTACTTTTTGTGCTAGGATGGGAGCGCATTAGATTTAGATTGCGCCAAGAGATCACAGCATTAAGGGCTTGGATAAGAGAGACGGGATATTGGAGCTGAATCAGAGCGTGGACGCACATGAGGCAATTGGCGATGAGTGAAAGGATCCAAAAGAGGGGGGTGACGGTGCTCTCGCCTTTTTTTTCGCTTTCAAGCCACTGAATAATAAAGCGAAGGCCGAATAATAGGCTGGGAATAAGGCCAAGAAGGTAGAGATAGGGCCGGAGTGCATCAACTGTCATGCGAGATCTCTTCTCGGATTTTGTGTTTAAGAGCGCGGTGGCGCATCCAGCGGACTACAAACATATCGACGATTGGACCGATCGAACGGTTGAAAAAATGGTATTTAGTCGCTCCCTTAGCGCGTTCGCGATGATTGACGGGGATCTCTTTTATGCGAAAGCCCTCGATCTTGAAAAGTGCAGGTAAGAAGCGGTGCATCCCTTTGTACATCTTGATTTTTTTAAGTGCTTCTCGTCTATAAACTTTAAGCGAACACCCTGTATCGTGCATGCCGTCCCTGCAAAGACGGCTGCGCACCCAATTCGAAAAGCGCGAGACGATCCGCTTTTTCCAAGGATCGCGCCGGTTGACGCGCCATCCGACAACAAGATCACAGTCAGTAATGGCTGCTGTGAGCTTGGGAATATCACTTGGATCGTTCTGACGGTCTCCGTCTAGAGTGATGACGAGCTCACCACGCGCGGCTTCAAAACCGGCTGCAAAGGCGGCCGATTGGCCGAAGTTACGGGTAAAGGTGAGTACACGCATGAAGGGTTTTTGTTTGCAGAGGTCATGCAGAATCAAAAGACTGCGATCAGTTGAGCCATCATCGACGCAGATTAGCTCCCATGGCTGGCCTAAACCCTCCATGACAGGCTCCACTTCGTCGATGAGATCTTTGATGTTCTCCTCTTCGTTCTTAATCGGAACGACGATCGAATAACGCATTTTTTACCTCAGTAAGAGATCCTTCACCCAATCGGCGCCCGCTTCAAAAATATGCGGTGCCGTCCCATGTCCTTGGTGGCCAATTGCATGAGTGATAAATAGCTCGGCATGCATATGCCGCGCTCGCTTTTCATGCCCTTTATTGGCCAATTTCCGCACGAAATGGTAACAGGCATCGGTTCCGACCCTTTCATCTCTGTTTCCGATATAGAAACGGAGATGTCTTAAGTGGGTGAGATTATCGACAATTTGTTCCAAGTCGAGGGTTAAGGCGTGCATTTTAGCATGAGTGGGCTGCTTTTCTGAAGCAAATTCCTTCACTGCGCTCAATCTGGTAAGAGGGGCGAAGCCTAAGACGGTCTTAATACGGGGATCTAATGCAGCGACATGTGTGGCGACAAACCCTCCTCGCGAGAGTCCTCCAACGGCAATTTCATCAGGTTCGATCCATCCCTCTTCGATCAGCCAGTTGATCGCAAAAGCTGCGTCATCAAAAAATTTATTTAAAACATCAGTGCCGCCAGCTAGCTGGTCAGCCCAGTATTGGATGGCGTGCAATTTGTTGAAGCCTAGGCCATGGCCAGGAAGTGTCATTGAAAAAACGCGTATCGGAGCGCCCTCTAGCCGTGCTACAGGAGAGTTGTAAGGATCTAACTTTAAGCTCTCTTCTCCTGAGAGCGCAAAATAGAAAAAAGCGGGCAGCGGGCCGGCTTCTGGTCCTAATCCTTGATAGAAGAGTTCGTTTCCACGAGGGTCGGTTAGGTTCTTCATATTACTTATCTTATATATGATGATACCTTTGGCTGCAATATTTATTGGTTTGTTTTTAGATTAATTATTTAGATTAATAATCTATAATTAATTATATGAGAAAATATGGAGATTATACCAAAAAAGATAGTGCTTTTGTTCAAAATGAACCAAAAAGCAAAAGCAAGGAAGTAGTCAGAGGAGGTCGGAGCTATTCCATTGTCTTTGCAAGAGGTTTAGTAACTAGGTTTGCCACATCTCTTCTCAATTTATTTGGACAACAAGCAAAAGCCAAACATTTGTTTCAGGCAAAGAAGCGGCGTATTTTTAGAAAAATTCGGACGATTGTAAGAGGGGCAAAAGAGGGGGGCAAAGTACTCGATTCGCAGTTTTGGCAAGAAAAGCTGCTAAAGGGACATCCGTCGATACTAGACACTGCTCAATTGTTTGATACCTGGAAAAAATCAGACACCGCTCTATCATTTGAGGATTGGATACAAGAAAAGGGATATGGGCCTCTTAGTGAGGTGCAGTATTTAAGCTCAGAGGAGAGAAGAGAGTACGAAATCTCAATTCAAAATGGAAAATTATACAGGCATGGCAAGCCGTATAATACAGAGATGGAAGAGACGGGTTTTTCTGGCCCTGGCTTTGCGATCTTCGTGATTAGTCCGAACTATCAAATATATGCGGGAAGTCATGAAATTGGCAAATTTCATCACTCTAGTTTTCTTGCCGGTGATGCGGTTTTGGCTGCAGGTGAGATAAAAACAGATGAAACCGGGGCGCTTGAGATTATCAGTACCAAGAGTGGTCATTATAAACCTGGAAAGGAGCAAATGGTCAATGTTCTCAAAATTCTGCAAGAAAGTGGTGTAGAGATCTCAGGAATTGAAGTACACCTCATCACAGCTGAAGGAACTTTGATTTTTCATGATGCTCAAAATTTTCTGAATGACCCCAAGGCACTTCCCATAGGGTTTGGTGAGTTGATGCTTGATAGAAGGGAGAATGGGAAGATCCATAAGATCTATCCTCAAGATTCCAGCTTGAGCCGGGCTTCCTTCATAGAAGATTTGCAGAAGCTGCAAGCCTACGAAGGTTTTCCGACAAATGCTCTTTTCTTTGACGGCAAATTTGAGTATATCGCAACTCAATATCTTTCTGAAGAGCAACCATCCCCTGAGAGATGGGCGGGGGGCGAATTTGTAAAAAATGCCAAGGGAAAGATTATAGAAATGCGCGTAATGGATTCTGAAGTGTCGGATTTTGAAAATCTTAGGATATTAGAATCCTTGCAAAGAATCGGTGTTGATCTTAAGGGAATTCGCTTATATCTATCTCCTGGTAAGCCCCCTGTTGAAGCAAAAGATTATTTGGAAGAAGTGCGGGGTCGGCTATTTCCCTCATCCGATTTGTAGATCCGTTTCCAGTGTTCGTAAACCTTGAAAAGTTCTGGATGAATTAAGGCGCGGAGTTTTAAAAATGTGAGCGCGTGCTGAAAACCTTTCTGCCTCACAATGCGTGTCTGCGGACGCTTTTTTTTGTCGAGAGGTGTCAACCGATACTGCATCTGAAGAATAAATTGGCATTGAAGGCGTATCTTTCTAGGAAAGTGCGTGTTTGGCGCGAAAAGGAAGTCATGGATCAAATTGTGAGAGAGATCCATAATCTCCCCAATATGCGGTGTCGTTTCTAATGATTGGATGTACCGATCCAAGACCGGAAAGAGAAGAGCAGATGTCAAAATGCCTCGGTCTAGTGTACGATATCTGCCCCGCTGGTTCATGGAGTCGACAGCTCTCAAGTAGGCATAGAGCATCTCACCTGCCTCCTCATGAAAGGCTTTGGTTAAAAGAGGAAAGAGGATGTCGAGGATTTTAGACTCGATGAGTAGGCGGAAGAAGGGTTCAGAAGCGCCTGATTCGAGCATCCGGAAAATCTCTTCAAGTACACGCGCCGAAGAACTTTTCGTAATTTCATTGCGACAAGTCGTCAGTGCTTCCAGTGTAGCTTTTTCTACTTGAAATCCAAAACGCGCCCGAAATTTTTGCATCCGAATCATGCGGACAGGATCTTGCTTAAATCGGAGAACCGGATCCCCGATAGAGCGTAGCATATGCGCCTGGAGATCTTCAAATCCGCCCACATAATCGATGATTTTATGGTCGAGAGGATCATAAAAAAGGCCGTTTATTGTGAAATCGCGTCGAAGCACATCCTCTTCGGGTGTTCCCCAAATATTATCTTGAACGATCAACTCTTCTTCAGATGGATCTCCCGCACGGAAAGTAGAGACCTCGATGATCTCTCTTCCAAAACGAATATGTGCCAGCCGGAATCGGCGGCCGATCAAGATGCAATTTCGAAAAAGCTTTTTGATTTCTTCTGGTTTTGCAGACGTAGAGATATCGAAATCTTTAGGTTTTTTACGCATCAATAGATCGCGCACCCCTCCACCAACGAGATAGGCGAGGTAGCCCGCTTCGTGAAGGCGCTTGAGCACTTGCAGAGCATTAGGATCGACAAGGTCGTTGCGGATATGGTGATCTTTAGAGGTATAGACTTTTTCTTGCACGGCAAGAGAGTATATCAAATTACGACTTTATTGTAGATGTGTGGAAAAGCATCTTCTGCAAAAAACTTCTTTCTAAGAGCGTTATACTGCTCATCATCATACACTTTTGAAAAGCTTGGACGGTCATAATACGTGTAGCTATATAACATTTTTCTTCCGCCATAATCGGCAATTTCCTTCTCTAAACGCGCCGACAGTTCATGAGTTGTCTGCTTGGTATTAGGCATTCCATAGAGGCCGATATTGATACATCTTTTGTTTCCGTAATGCGGGCTTAAGAGCTGGGGTGTTTTTGTCCCTTTGATCGGACAGAGCCAAACAGGGAAAATCTCCGTTTGCGCTGCGAAATGGTCAAAAATCTCTTCTGCCTTTGAAGCCGGCGCGTAAAAATCGTGAACAAAAAAAAGATTTTCCGAAACTTCTCGTGGAACATTATGCCAGATTTGATAGAGTCGCCGGCTAGAGAGCGCCCATCCAAAAAAGAGACGGAATAGAAAAGAGGGGTGGAGCGAATGTTGCGAGAGCTTGGGAATGCCGATTTTTAGAAGAAGGCGCAGCATTGCCGGAACTGAGAGGATATATTGTCCCATCCAAAAAGCTCCCCGATCGAGCCGAAAGAGATACTCCTCTGTCAGCATCCATTCTTCACCTCCTTTATGTTCTGCAATATGTTGAATATACCAGGGAGACCAGTAGTGGTTTTGGCGGAAAAAAGGGCCTTTAGCCACAGAGGACATATTTCCTGTCACGGCAACACCGCTCTCTTTGTTTAGAGCAATCGCCTCGACAAAATCATCCTCTTTTTCCTCTTTTAGAAAATGAAAAATCTCTTTGATTTTCAAGGGGTGATAAGTGATGTGAACAAATTTTTTAGCCGGGATCAGCTTGAGTTTAACAGATGTCAGCACGCCGAGCGTCCCATATGATCCGGAGAGTCCATAAAATAAATCGGCATTTTCTTCAGCGGAAGCACGTACCACTTCTCCGTTGCCAAGAACAACTTCATATTCGAGGCAAATATCGCTTACCTGCCCAAATCGGTGCGAACTGCTTTCTAAAGCTGCCCCCATTACAGCCCCTCCAACTGTTATAGAGGTAAACTCGGGAACAACAGGGGGGAGCAATCCCATTTTCATTGTCTCGCGGCAGAGCTCTTGAAACGTGATACGCGGCTCGACAAGGACCCAGTCGGCATGTATCTCTAAAATGCGGTTGAAATCGGTTAGGTCGATCCCTTTCTTCGTCCGTTTTCGCAGGGTATTAGAAGGTTCTTTTGAGGAGAACGAAACCCTTCCAGCTCTAGAATTTACTTTCTTTTGCACCTCTTTTACAGCTGCGGCATGCCTTTTCATGACTACTCCTGGAAAGAAATTCTTTTCTACTGTATTGTATGCGGCAAAGTAAACAGGAAAGTTAGGTAGAGGGATAAAGGGTATTGTAATGCGTTTTAAATTATTTGGGACCGATGGCGTGCGAGGGCAGGCAAACCATTTTCCAATGACTGTTGAGGTTGCCATGATGCTTGGCAAGGCTGTTGCCAAGGTTTTACGCCGCCATGATGGAAAACACCGGGTTGTGATTGGAAAGGATACCCGTCTCTCTTGCTATATGTTTGAAAACGCTCTTGTCGCCGGGCTAAACTCGATGGGAGTCGATACTTTGATGCTTGGTCCTCTCCCAACCCCAGCCGTTGCTTTTATTACGCGGGCCTATCGCGCTGATGCTGGAATTGTGATTTCTGCATCCCACAATTCTTACCACGATAACGGAATTAAGATTTTCACTGCTGATGGAGTGAAATTACCAGACTCAGTAGAAGAAGAGATGGAGAAGATGATCTTCGAGAATGATTTCAAAGATATTCCAGCTGATAATGAAGTCGGGCGAAACAAGCGCATCGAAGATGCCGGCGGCCGCTATATTGAATTTGTAAAAGCGACTTTCCCCAAAGGTAGAACATTGAAGGGGATGAGGATTTTTCTCGACTGCGCTAATGGCGCTGCCCATCGGGTCGCTCCTCTCGCATTTTGGGAGTTGGATGCAGATGTTATTGTTACGGGTAACGAGCCAAATGGAACCAATATCAATTTAAATTGTGGCGCGTTGCATCCTTCGACCATACAAAAAGGCGTTATTGAGAACAAAGCTGATGTGGGGATTGCTCTTGATGGAGACGGCGACCGGCTGATCATGGTCGACGAGAAGGGGCATGTGGTTGACGGAGACACGATTTTAGCGATCTGCGCCCACGAGTTGCAGCGTCTCGGTAATTTAAAAAACGATCGGGTTGTTGCGACTGTCATGAGCAATTATGGGGTGATCAAATATCTCGAATCCCTGGGCATTGAGGTCATTCTATCAAAAGTGGGCGACCGTTATGTGATTCAGGATATGATGCAGAACAAAGCCTTTTTAGGGGGAGAGCAAAGCGGTCATCTCATTTTCCTCGATCACAATACGACAGGAGATGGCATTGTATCGGCTCTACAGGTCCTAAAGATAATGAAAGAAACCGAGTCCACCCTTTCAGACCTCGCCTCTTGTGTGAAAAAATATCCCCAGACATTAATTAATGTACCAGTTAAAAAGAAAACGCCTCTTAACCAGCTTAAAAAAGTGAAAGAGGCAATCCGGGAAGTTGAAGAGGAGTTGGCAGATCAAGGGAGAGTGCTTGTGCGCTACTCCGGAACGGAGAATCTCTGTCGGGTGATGGTTGAAGGGCCTAAGAAGCATCAAGTTGATTCGCTAGCTGCATATATTGCGGATATGGTAGAAGAGGAAATTGGAGTTAAGAAGAAAAAGTAATGTGTGGAATTTTCGGATATTTAGGCCCGCGTGAGGCAACCTCAATCGTTCTCGAAGGGATTCATAAGCTGGAATATCGCGGCTATGACTCAGCGGGGATTGCGACGATTAGCGACGGCATCCTTCTTTTTGAAAAGCAGGTAGGCAAGGTCGATCGGCTTGAAGAAGCGGTCAAGCTGAAGAAATGGGATACCCATATTGCGATTGCGCATACCCGATGGGCGACACATGGCAAACCGACGGTTGAGAATGCTCACCCGCACTTTGATCAGAATGTGAAGTGTGCTGTTGTACACAATGGAATCATCGAAAATTTCGATACAGTCCGTCAACTTCTTCAAAAGCGCGGAGTAAAATTTCGTTCAGAAACCGATACAGAAGTGATTTCACAACTGATCGGCTATCTTTATAAAGGGAATTTCTTGCGCGCTGTGCAAAGAGCCATCCCTCTACTTCAAGGAGCTTTTGCGATTGCGGTTATCCACCAAGATCATCCTGGAGAGATCGCCTGTGCTGCCAAAGAGAGCCCTCTTGCGATTGGTGTAGGGGATGGGGAAATGTTTATCGCCTCCGATTCCGCTGCTTTTTTAAAGTATACACGCAGTGCTATTTACCTTTCCGGTTCAGAGATTGCTCTTGTTACAAAAGATGGGGTTGAAGCCTTCAATGCACGGCTGGCACCAATAGAAAAAGAGAGTGAGGATCTCGATCAACTTTCAGAAGAGGTATCTAAGGGGCATTTTAAACATTACATGTTAAAAGAGATTTACGAACAGCCGCAAACTCTGCAAAATGCGCTGCTTGCTCGTTTCAGCCGTGATTATGGTACGGCGACTTTTGATAACCTCAATTTTACAGATGACGAGCTACAAAAAATTGAGCGGATTGTGATCTTAGCCTGCGGCACTTCGTTGCATGCGGGGATGATTGCGACATACATGTTTGAAGAATTTGCGCGCATTCCGGTGCAAGTTGAGATTTCCTCAGAGTTTCGTTATAAAAATCCCATTGTTAAAGACAATACTTTAGCGATTGCGATCAGCCAATCAGGTGAGACAGCAGATACTTTGGCCGCAATGCGCGAATTGCGCGAGAAAGGGGCGAAAATTTTAGGGATTTGCAATGTTCAAGGCTCCACACTTGCGCGTGAAGTCAACAGCTGTCTTTTCTTGCGGTCGGGTCCTGAAATCGGTGTGGCGGCTTCAAAAACATTTACGAGTCAGTTAATCGTATTGGCGCTGCTCATGTTACGGTTTGCTCGGATGCGGCAGATGAGTCAGCAGGAGGGGACACGTCTAATTGACGCGCTCATCAAGCTCCCTTCGCAGATACATGAAGTCTTGGAACAGAGCGAACAGATTGCAGCCATTGCGCGCAGCTATGCTGAGTATGACAATTTTTTCTTTCTCGGTAGGCGCTATATGTATCCTACAGCGCTTGAAGGGGCATTGAAGCTTAAAGAAATCGCCTATGTGAATGCAAACGGCTATCCTGCAGGAGAGATGAAACACGGTCCGATCGCCTTGATTAACGAGATGTGTCCGACTGTCGCCTTTTGCGCTGATATGTATACCTTTCCGAAGATGATCAACAATCTAATGGAGGTAAAGGCGCGCAATGGACGTATTCTAGCGATTGCTCCTGCTGGTGCTCCTGATATCGAGAGGATTGTGGATGACGTGATTTGGGTTCCGCCTACTCTTGATGAGCTCGCTCCTGTAGCCTCGACCGTTGTTGGTCAGTTGCTAGCATATCATATTGCGAGCGAACGGGGAACAGAGATTGACCAGCCCCGCAATCTTGCAAAATCTGTCACTGTTGAGTGATTCAATCACCGAACAGTGTGTACCTCAGGTGAATCTTGAGCTCGGTAGGATTGAATTATTTAGCGATAATGAACGTCAAGTATGTGACGCGCTGTCGTATGGCCGGCTTGAGCTGCATTTGTGAGCCAGTGGCGAGCTGACTCGGGATCTTGCAATACTCCGCCCTTGCCCTTGTGATAACAAAGTCCGGCCTGATAGGCCGCTTCCATATGGCCGGCCCTAGCTGCAATCTGAAGCCAGCCGACGCCATATTCACTATTTGGACCGGGTCTGGTAGTATACCAAAGTCCAAATCGATATTGGGCTTCCGTATGACCAGCCGAAGCAGCCCGATCGAGCCAGTGGCGAACTAATTCATCATTTCGCTCTACTCTCTTGCCATCGAGATAACAAAGTCCAAGTTGGTATTGCGCTTCTACATGATTGTCCTCAGCTGCACGCGTGAGATAATCGATTGCTTTTTGAGAATCCATTTCAATTCCGTCGCCGTTTAAATAACGCATGCCAAGCTCATACTGAGGCTGAGCAGCCCGTTGTTGGGCCAAATAAATATTCTGATCCTCAATTTCTTGATCCTGAATACTTGGATTCGGTTGATCCCCAACCTCAGGATGCGGCTCCCTGCGTTTTTGGCAGCTCAGAACTAAAATAGGGGTTGAGAAAAGTAAGAGGCCGCCTCCTCCGATGAGCAATGAAAGGTTGACTGTTTGGTTCATGCGAAAAGCGAGTGAATTGATTGGCCCTAATGGATACCCCTTGTTCGCGAGGAGTATGAAGGTACCTCCCACAATTGCGATTGCGGCAATAGCTACTAGGATGACTCCTGTGACTTTTAACTGTGTAGAATGAGTATTTACAAATCGCTGACAGCTGCTTGATTCTGTGATCGTCATTTTTTCTCCAAACTTTAGTTGCCTCAAATCAACAATGATCTTATTGCTAATTCAGGTTCGCTTTCACTCAGAGAACCTCTTGCCGATTGGGGATCATCTTCTGAACGTTGTGAGTTTCGTGGGCTTTGAGCAGGTGTATTTTGCCCATTATCAGGGTTTGCACTGTTGCAGGAAGTCTTTACTGTCAAAGCTGTAGATAGAATTAGGAGAGCTCCGCTTCCAGCGATCATAGCGAGAATTCCGGGTTGGCCTATTGAAGTAGCAATTGCATTGACTCCAGCTAGATTGAAACCACTGCTTGCAGCAAATAAAAACAGTCCTCCAAGAAGGGTGATCGCAGAAAGAGCGATGAGAGTGATCCCTACTATTTTTAATTTGGAGGAATGATCCTTTATCAATTGATTACAACTGTTCATTTTTGATGAGCATATGCTGTCTGATACAGACATAAGGGATCTCCTGTTTTTTTAGATTATCTTGAGGAAAACTTTACAATTAACAGTGCATTAAACACAAGGAGCCGTTTTTTTTGAAGGCTTCCAATCCAAAAATTATTTGAGAAAATTTAGCTCCATTTCCATAAAGCGGGATGTTTGAGGGGTGTACTCGCTTGTACAGTAATTCTTGTTGCAAGGTCTTTTTTTATAGGATCCTGAGAAGATGATCAACAATCTGATGGAGGTGAAGGGGCACAAAGGAAGTATTCTTGGATTGGTCCTGTTGGTGCTCTTGACACTCGCGTTAAGCTCGTCTTTGTAAACTCCTGTTATTGGGCAGTTGTTAGCATATCATATTGCGAGCGGACGGGGAACAGAGATTGACGGGTCCCGCAATTTTGCAAAATCTGTCACTGTAGAATAATAACTAGCTAAGATCACCAACTATTCGGCCGCTTATGCATTCTGTTTTCATAGCTGTCCTCGGAAGGGTTAATTTAACATTTACTCCGGATGACTCTTCTGAATCTGGGTATATAGTCTACCTAAATCGGCATGAGAGCGATAAGTTATATTAGCAAAACCTAGCTAAATTATATATATGTGGGTAGGTTCGCTTCATCACATTCCCCTACAGGAATAGCATCGTCTGCTGCAGGTTCGGGATTGTTTTGCGGTATAAGTGTTGGTTATAGAAGGTTCTTTATGTATTTTCCCCCCTTCTCCAGAATCCCATGAACCCCCTTTCTGGTTCAGAGTCTTCTTCAGTTCCAGGAGTATTTTCTGTATCAGGAGTATTTTCTGTATCAGGAGTATTTTCGGTACCAGGAGTATTTTCTGTATCAGGATTATTTTCGGTACCAGGATTATTTTCTGTATCAGGAGTATTTTCTGTATCAGGAGTATTTTCTGTATCAGGAGTATTTTCTGTATCAGGAGTATTTTCTGTATCAGGAGTATTTTCTGTATCAGGAGTATTTTCGGTACCAGGAGTATTTTCGGTACCAGGATTATTGTTTTCTATGTTGCTGACACAGCAAGCTTTCACTGCAGAATGAACTGTGGGTATAGACAAGAAAACAGCGCCTCCGGTTATCATAGCTATCGTTGCCGGATTGCTTATGGAGGAGAAGATTCCGTTGAGGTTAAAACCAATATTTGCAGCCAAAGCAAGCAACCCTCCAATAAGGACGATTGTGGAAATAGCGAAGAAAAGGGTTTTCCCCCCCGTTTTTGGTAACTCTATCCATTTATCATTACAACAGTTTGTTGAGCATACTCCTTTTGACATGACGATCTCCTGTTTTTTTTTAGACTGTCTTGAGGAAAGCTTTATAATTTAGAGCGCTTTAAATAACAAGAAGTTGATGAGTAAAAACTATTTTGATAAAGCTTGAATTCATTTTTTATCCTCTTCCTATTTATTTTGAGGATTGGGATAGCAATTTACTATCCCACTTCCGCATAAAAAAATACTACTATTGAGAGTGAAATCTGCTATTCGGACCCTAATAAGCTCGATGTGAGAACTATATTAGCAACGTGAAATTATTAACCTTGAATATGGATCCGAGATTCTCTATCTACTACGGAGATGCTCATTCTCTTCACTCAGTACATCTATTCTTCGTATTAAGTCTCGATTCTTTTCATTCAGGGCTTCTATATTTCTTTTGATGCAAAGTTTGACTTCATTTTTCATGCAAAAATGACTATGATCTATCGGCATTATGGAATTATCTAAAGGTGGGAGCCTGTTTGGAGGCTCTCTTTTAGTTGCCGGTACTGCAATCGGCGGGGGAATGCTCGCACTTCCCGTTCTTACAGCTGCCGGTGGTTTTATCCCCGCTATTTTTATCTATGTCCTTTGTTGGCTTTTCATGACTGCAACGGGTCTCCTCCTCATGGAAACAGTTCTGTGGAGTGAGAAGGAAGTAAATATTGTATCAATAGCTAAGATGACTTTGGGAACGCCGGGAAAAATTATTGCTTGGCTCCTCTATCTCTTTTTATTCTATTCTTTGACAATAGCCTATGTCTCTGGAGGTGGGGGGCTGGTTGAAGATTTTTTTGAATCGATTGGTAAACACGATTACCCTCGTTGGCTAGGTCCTCTCATTTTTGTGCTTATTTTTGGTCCATTTGTTGCGATCGGTGCCAAAGCAGTCGATCGAATCAATTCCCTTTTAATGGCGGGCTTGATCCTCTCTTTTCTCTTTTTTGTTTTCCTTGGGGTAAGTCATATTGAGTTCCACCTTTTGAAAAGAAGTAATCTCTCCTTTGCGCTTTTAGCAACGCCTGTCATTTTTACATCGTTTGGATTTCAAGGAATTGTTCCAACGCTCACTAATTATCTCGGCCGCAACCCAAGGCGAGTGAGAAATGCCATTGTGATCGGCAGCCTCATTCCCCTTATTTGTTATATTCTTTGGGAAGGTTTGATCCTTGGTGTGATCACTCCTGAAGGCCTTGAAGAAGCCCGCTCCCTTGGGCAAACAGCAGTTGCTCCTTTCAAGAAGGTATTTGACTATCCTTGGCTTTTTCGCGTTGGAGAGTTTTTTGCATTTTTTGCTCTTGTAACCTCATTCTTAGGCGTCACTCTTGGCCTTTTAGATTTCCTTGCTGATGGATTAAAGGTAAAAAAAACAGCAAAAGGCCGCTTAATGCTATCCCTGCTCATTTTTGGGCCGCCTCTTGTCTTTGCGATGATCAATCCGTGCATGTTTTTAAATGCCCTTCATTATGCTGGAGGCCTAGGATGCGCGTTATTGCTTGGCCTACTCCCTATTTTGATGGCATGGAGAGGGCGTTACACATTAAAATATGAAAGCGAATATTCTCTTTTTGGAGGGCGTATAGTACTTTCAATTTTAATTTTATTTATTATTTTTGAACTGATTCTAATGTTGGTAAAAATTGCATAGTGCGCTATGCTTAGTTTGAAAAATTAACTAGATCCAAAGCAGGAGTATAGTCATGGATAACAGAGGCTATGTACAAGATGCACGTGCAGTAGGAACATTTTCTACTCGCGTATATGGGTGGATGGCGATTGGCTTAGGTGTTACCGCTACGGTAGCCTATTTCTTAGCTCGCACAGGTTTATACATCAAACTCATGCCTTTTTGGTGGGTTTGGACATTTGCGACTTTAGGAATTGCCATGGGCATCAATGCCGGTTTGAACCGCCTCTCAATAGGGGGAGTGATTGGCTTGTTTTTAGCCTATGCCGGTCTTGAAGGGATTCTGTTTGGAACATTTCTTCCGGCTTTTGCTGCTGCCTATGGAGGGCAGGTCATCTGGTCAGCCTTTTTGTGTGCAGGGGCTATTTTTGCTTTGGCGATGGGATATGGTATTTTCACCAAAAATGACCTTACGAGTTTAGGACGCATTCTCTCTTTTGCTCTGATCGGTCTTATCGGAATTACATTTGTTTTTATGATTCTCTCCTTTTTCATGCCATTGTCAGGGGCGTATCTTTTGATCAGTTACCTTGGACTTGCTATTTTCGTAGGTCTGACTGCATATGATGCGCAAACGATTCGTCAATACAGCATGCAAGTCGATGTGAATTCAGTAGCTTCTTACAAGCTATCGATGATCATGGCGTTGAAGATGTACCTCAATGTGATCATGCTGTTCTGGTACCTGCTTCGAATCTTTTCTTCGGGGAGACGATAATGGTTCGTGCTATTTGCTGTGAGAATCCTACCCCGTCGCAAGGTGTAGAGCGTGGAGTGAATAAGAATGTGCTGATCACATTGATCGCATTAAGCGTTATCCTTTCTCTTAGTGCGCTTGGAGCTATGGGGGTCAATCAAACAGTTGGCGTTGCGCTTGTTGGATCTGCTGGTTTTCTCGCTCTATTAAATATTGTTTTGATTATTGTCGACAGATGTCGAACAAGAGAGTCAACGAGTGCTGTGCCTCATCCCGAGCCTTCCACACCTCAGGAAAGTATACCTGTGGTTCATGCTCGACCCATAAGTGCTTCACTGTTTAGGCAAGATGACGCCTCCTTAGCCGAAAATGAAGCGCACGTGGTTCGTGCTCATTTCTCAACTCCTTCATTGTTTACGTCAGGACAAGAGTTCTCTGATGGTTTATCCTCTGTTGCGTTAGGGAAAGAGTTCTCTGATGGTTTATCCTCTGTTGCGTTAGGGAAAGAGTCCTCTGATGATGGTTTATCCTCTGTTGCGTTAGGGCAAGAGTCCTCTGATGATGGTTTATCCTCTGTTACGTCAGAGCAAGAGTTCTCTGATGGTTTATCCTCTGTTGCGTTAGGGAAAGAGTCCTCTGATGATGGTTTATCCTCTGTTGCGTTAGGGCAAGAGTCCTCTGATGATGGTTTATCCTCTGTTACGTCAGAGCAAGAGTTCTCTGATGATGGTTTATCCTCTGAGGATTCTGAAAGTGAATCATCTTCTGTGAGAGCTGGCGCGCGTCGTGATGCGCTTTTAGACGCACCTACTCAACCTTTGGCAAGTGGCAATGATACTTTAGACAACTCTTCTGATACTATTTTGGACCCAAACCCTAATCCAGCAGGGAGAGGTCCTATTCTCAAAATTTTTAATGGGACAGAGGATGATCAGATAAAAGCATTTAGGATTGAATCTCCTTTTAATGTTGATAATACCTATCAACATTATGAAACTTGTGATCAATATCTCAACTGTGTTCCCTCTGATCAATCAAGAATCCTTGTAGATGGTAAGCCGACTAATGGTGCAAAAATATGGGATAAGCTAATCCTTATTCAAGGACCGCATAATGATACCCATATTCAAGACATGCAGAAGATCGTCGACAAGGAAAATGTTGGTGCTGTTGTTAGAATTGGTCAATTTTATATAGATTATAAGAAATATAAACTAAGCAAAGTTCATATGCTTGCGCTCGAAAATTGGAAAGATTTTAGAGAGAATAATCTTAGAGATATCTATGAGCTCATTTTAGCACTGGAACGGATTGAGGGGCCGATTATGATCCACTGTCGAGGTGGTGTCGGAAGAACAGGAACTTTTGCAGCGTGTTGGTATCTCTATCAATTGAAAAAGGATGGGGTTGCATTAGTCGATCCAATGCGCATTGTAAAGGAGTTACGCAGCGCTCGAGCGGAGATGATACAAACAGAAGGGCAGTTTCAGATGATCTTAGACTTTATACGTTACTTGAACGACCCTCGATAGACGCTTCCAGTTTTTCCAATCTTCCTTAAGCCGGGCACGCATGATTTTAAGGTCCGGCTCTTTCAATTTTTTCAGATCGTTTAGTTTTTCGAGTAAGCTAGATGAGAGTTGTTCCACTTCGAAGGAAGTGGTCTTGTCGATCCAATACTCATCGTAAAGGAGTTACGTAGCGCTCGAGCGGGGATGGTACAAACCGATGGGCAGTTTCAAATGATCTTAGACTTTGTAAGATACTTGAACGACCCTCGATAGACGCTTCCAGTTTTTCCAATCTTCTTTAAGCCGGGCGCGAATGATTTTAAGATCCGGTTTTTTCGGCTTTTTAAGATCGTTTAGTTTTTCGAGTAAGCTAGATGAGAGTTGCTCTACTTCGTTTGTGAGTTTAATTCTAGTTTCTGCAGGTAGAGTGCGCAGGTTGCTTAATAAGAGAGCTTTTCTTTCGATTATCATCCGCTTTTTTATGGTAAGCTTATCCATCCGATGCAAGTCTCTAGCTAGCCCGATCTTTGACAATCCCCAGATTATCCATTTTGTCGGATCAAAGTGAAACCATCTCACTCCGTTGCGATAGTCCTTCGCAAAGACGTGATGGTAGTTATGGTATCCTTCACCGAACGTCAGGAAAGAGAGAACAAGATTGTTCACAGCTGTCTGCTCCTGGCAAAAAGGGCGGTCTCCCCAGGTATGGGCAAGTGAATTGATAAACCAAGTGAGGTGGTGGAGAACAAAGATCCTCAAGCCGACTCCAATGATAAAGGCTCCAAGATAGTCATTTAATAGCCAGCCGAGAACGAGCCATACTAGGGCGTTTCCACCAAACATCAAAGGGAGAATATAGCGGTGCTGAAACATGACGCGTGGGTTGCGGGTAAGGTCGCTCACGAGTTTTGGATCGATTGGATCAGGTTTGTAGAGCATCCAGAAGAAGTGGGCGTACCAAAAGCCCTTTTTAATCGAATAGGGGTCGTCATCGGTATCGACATGCGCATGGTGAAGGCGGTGGTCGTGCGACCATCTCAGAGCACTGCTCTGCATCGCCAATGCCCCAAACAAGAGTAGTACCGACTCGATTATCGGATGGGTTTTATAGGTTTTATGGGAAAAATAGCGGTGATAGCCTCCTGTGATGCACAAGCCACTCGTGTAGAGGATAGCCGCTGAGATTCCAAATAGCGCCCAAGTTGGGCTCGCATAAATAAAATAAAAGGGGAGAGCAAGTAGCAGCAGAACCTGATATGAGATTAAAAAGCCGCCAACACTCCAATCAAATGGTCGTTTTTTCATGACCCCAGTATAACAGATCTTAATAAGAAATCTACGTAAAAGAATAGTTTGCTGTTGTTTCTTAATATTGTAAGTGTTTATAATAAAAACATGACAGTTAATTATGTATCATTGGGAGATAATTCTTTTTCAAATATTTTCTTTTGGCGCGACGGAAATGGAATTCCTCCGCTTAAACCCGGTTCTGTCCTCATCACCTGTGATGAAGGACCGATTCATCACTCTTTGAATCATGTTGGGATCGCCTTTGGGCAATTGATTCGCTCAGGGATCTATTCCTCATCTATGCATGCGGCTATTGTATTAGATAGCCGTGAAGAGGAGGGGAAAACATCTGTTTTGCTTGCTGAAGCGCAAGTGGATGGCATCCATCGCGAGTGGGTGAAATTCGAGGAAATGGGAAAGTTAAGGGATGCCGATACTGTGTGGGTCTTCACACCAAAAGGATCTTCATTGCGCAACACTATCGTCGATTTGGCTTCTCAGTCAACAGCTCCTGATAGAAAAAAGCAGCCTTATAACTTCATCGGTGCCTTTAAAACCGTTTTTAAAAAGTCTACTGATCTCAACCCCGCTGCTATTGAAAAAATAAGTGGTGTTGTCGTCGATGCGATTCAGGGAAGGGAGTGGGGGCGTGCTGAGTATTGCAGCAGCTATGTCACGCTGCTTTTACAAGCAGCTACAGTCCTTCAAGGGATTTCAGAGGAGCAGCGCCGGTTAATTCAGGTGGCGTCTCGAGAATTAGCGGTGCATCTTACAGCAGAATTTCAGGTGAAAGATCGGCTGATCGACCGTTTAAGGTGTAATAGCGATCGAACGTATCCAAACGATCTGTTCAATCGTCTATTAGCCAATTAATTGTTCGACAAATTTATCGGTGTCAAAAAGGGAGAAGGCTTCGATCGTTTCTCCTGTTCCAATATATTTGATCGGCAACTGCAACTTCTTCTGAATAGCAAAGGCTGTCCCTCCTTTGGCTGTCCCATCCATTTTGGTGAGCACAATACCGCTTAAAGGGGTAAATTTATGGAACATGATTGCTTGGTCGATCCCATTTTGGCCGATTGTCGCATCGAGGACAAGAAGCGTCTCATGGGGCGAACCGGGAAGTGCTTTGCTGCAAACGCGACGGATTTTCTCTAGCTCAAGCATGAGATCGGTCTTTGTGTGCAAGCGGCCCGCTGTGTCGACGAGAACCACATCACAACCTCGGTTCTTTGCAGCCTCAATCGCATCGAAAACAACAGCTGCAGGATCGCTACCGTGCTTTCCTTTCACAAGGTCGCATGCCGCACTTGTCGCCCACTTTTCGAGCTGGTCGATTGCTGCAGCCCGGAAGGTATCCGCAGCTGCAATCAAGACTTTTTTTCCTTGGTTTTGGTAGTAGTGGGCAAGCTTGGCAACTGTTGTTGTCTTGCCGTTTCCATTGACTCCAACGATGAGGACAACATGAGGAGATCCCAAACTTTCTTCGGAGAGGGGGATCGCATGAAGCTGCCGCAAAAGCTCCTCTTTTATCCCTTGCAATAACGCATCGCCTGAGACATTTTTTTTGTAGAGCTTTCTAACGAGCTCGGCGAGCTCTAGGCTTGTTTCTGAACCCAGATCTGCTTGATAGAAGAGCTCTTCCAGTTCTTCGATCTTCTCTTCGTCAACTTTTCCTTTGAAAAGCTCGCGTATTTTTTTTCCTAAAAACTTAAACATTGCTCGTATTTCTCATTGATTGAAAATTAAGTATAGCAGATAAGGGGGCTGAAGAGGAAGAAAATGTATATTCACGAGTATCAAGCTAAAAATTTATTATTGCGCTATAACGTTCCGGTTCCCCCTTTTGCTATCGCTTCCAATGACGAAGAGGTGCAAAAAGCAATTACAGAACTTGGAATCACAGAAGCGGTGATTAAAGTACAGATCCACGCCGGCGGGCGGGGAAAAGCGGGGGGCGTGAAGTTCGCCAAAAGCCCGGAAGAGATTGCGCGCCTTTCAAATGAGCTCATCGGGATGCGCGTCATCAACAACCAAACAGGGCCTCAGGGTGTCGTTGCGGAGCGAGTGTTAATTGCGCCGCCCGTTTCGATAAAAAAAGAGTACTATCTCGCTGCAACAATCGATCGCTCTCTTGGGTTGCCTATTATCATTGCCTCGCCTGAAGGGGGAATGGAAATTGAGCAGATTGCGGTTGAAAAGCCGGAGCGGATCTTGAAAGTTCCCTTCGGCATCGACGGGAAAATCCGCAGCTACCGTTTACTAGAACTCGTGAAGTTCATGGGCTGGAGCGGCGATGTTGCAAAGGCTGGGATGCAGCTTATTTCCCATGTAGCAAAAGCTTTCATCGAGACCGATGCAGCTCTTTTAGAGATCAATCCGCTCGTTTTAACGGATGAGGATATTCTCTATGCAATTGATGCGAAGTTCTCTATCGATGACAATGCGCTTTATCGACAGCCTGCGATCGCCCAATGGTACGATCCTTCGCAGCAGACACCTAATGAGGTGATGGCTAAAGAGTACGATCTAGCCTATATCGGATTAGACGGTGAAATCGGGTGTTTGGTCAATGGGGCCGGCCTCGCAATGGCTACGATGGATATCATCCACCATTATGGAGGAGAGCCGGCGAACTTTCTGGACGTTGGAGGCGGTGCTTCTAAAGAGGAGGTCGCGCACGGCTTTAAGATCATCTTGCTCGACCCTAAAGTCAAATCAATCTTTGTGAACATCTTTGGTGGGATCATGGATTGCGGCGTGCTTGCACATGGCATTGTTGAGGCGAGCAAAGAAGATGGGGTTCGTGTACCACTGATTGTGCGGATGGAAGGGACGAATGTCGAGATTGGAAAGAAAGTTTTGGCCGAGTCAGGTTTAAATATCATCACAGCCGATACGATGGCCGATGGTGCCATAAAAGCAGTGAAGGAGGCCCATGGCAGTTCTAGTTGATAAAGAGACAAAGATTATCACCCAAGGGTTAACAGGGAAAGCGGGGACATTTCATACTGAGCAAGGGATTGCTTATGGGTCGCGCTATGTTGGTGGTGTGACTCCCGGAAAAGGGGGACAGACCCACCTGAATCTTCCCGTTTTTGATACGGTCAAAGAGGCAAAAGAGGCTACCGGCTGTGATGCGACTCTGATTTTTGTTCCTGCCCCTTTTGCGGCAGAGGCGATTTTGGAAGCAGAAGATGCTGATATTCCGCTCATTGTGTGTATCACGGAAGGGATTCCTGTGCGCGACATGTTAGAGGTGGCGCAGGTGATGAAGCATAGCAAGACAAGCCGGTTGATCGGCCCCAACTGCCCGGGGATCATAACTCCGGGAGAGTGTAAAATCGGCATTATGCCGGGCTACATTCACAAAAGGGGGAAAGTTGGGATTGTGTCGCGGTCCGGTACTTTAACCTACGAGGCGGTATGGCAGACAACAAGCGAGGGGTTGGGGCAGAGCACGTGCGTAGGAATTGGTGGCGATCCGCTGAATGGGACGAATTTTATCGATATGTTGGAACTATTTGAAAATGACCCCGAGACAGAGGCCATTTTAATGATTGGAGAAATTGGCGGGACGGCCGAAGAAGAAGCGGCTGATTGGATTAAAGCCAATGGAACCAAGCCTGTTGTCGGTTTTATTGCAGGGCAGACAGCTCCTCCGGGAAGGCGCATGGGACATGCCGGTGCAATTATTTCTGGCGGAAAAGGGACTGCAGCAGCCAAAATAGCTGCATTAGAAGACGCTGGAGTGACTGTTGCCTCTACGCCGGCAGTTATCGGCGAAACATTGAAAAAGGTTCTTGGATGATTACAATCCCCGGTAGAATTCCCATCATCATTCACCCGCTATTTTGGCTCGTCGCTTTTTTTATCGGGTGGGTGTGGACGATGTCGCTAACATGGGCGCTTCTTTGCGTTGTTGTTATTTTGTTTTCAGTCATCTTTCACGAACTGGGGCATGCCTTAACAGCCATGCTTTTCAAGCAGAAAACGCGGATAGAGCTTGCTGCATTTGGGGGATTTACCTACCGAGAAGGGAGAAAGCTCAAGCTTTGGGAAGAGTTTGTTGTTGTTTTAGATGGCCCGCTTGCCGGATTTCTCCTCTTCTTGATCGCATTTTTTGTTTATAAGAATGTTGCGATCACAACCCCTTGGCTTCTTTTTGTGGTGAAATTCACCTTTTTTGCTAATCTTTTTTGGACTGTAATCAATTTAGTTCCGGTATTGCCGCTCGATGGGGGGCATTTGCTCAGTATTGTCCTCGAGGCTATCTTCGGTTTTAAGGGAGTGAAGATCGCCATCATCACCGGACTTGTCATAGCCGTTGGGATCAGTATTTTCTTTTTTGCCATCGGAATGTTTTTAGTCGGGGCGCTCTTTTTGATTTTAACTTTCGAGAGCTTCCGGTCGCTCCGTTATTATAAGATCTTTTCCGAGCAGGATCGCGATTCTGACTTACAGGAGATGCTCAAATCCGCAGATGCCGATTTTCATGCCGGTCAAAGCGAGCAGGCGCTAGGAAAGCTTGAGGAAGTGCGTACACGGACGCAAAAGGGGATTCTCTATACGGTGGCGACTCAGGAAATGGCTGAGATCTATCGGAATCAAGAGCGTTATGAAGAGGCGTATACCTTGCTACAACCTTTGCGAAAAACTCTTTCAGGAGAAAATCTCGCGACTTTCCACTTTCTTGCCTATATGACTCACGATTACAAAACTGTCACTGAGGTAGCAAATAAGTGTTTTCAAGATAATCCTTCACCCGATACAGCACTGATCAACGCTCTAGCTTATGGAGCGCTTTCCCATGCAGAGCCGGCAATAGGCTGGCTGGAATGCTCCATGCGTGAGGGACTGACTTCTGTCAAAGAGGCGCTTTCCCGTGAGGAATTTGATCCTATTCGCCAAGATCCTAAATTTCATGCTTTCTCAGAAGCACATCAATAAAACTGCTTGCGCATTTACGCTTTCTTTGCTATTCACTCTCTGAAGAGAACAAGGAGAGTCATATGCGCAAAGTTTTATTGATCGCTGTTTGGGTGGTAGCCTGCAGCGCTTCTACGCATAAGCAAGGCCTAACGGGTTTGAAAAGAGAACTCAGCCAGGCACAGCGCGAGCTTTCTATGGCGCAGATGCGCGTGCTTGAGTTGGAAGAGGCTATTGCTTATCAAGAAGTTGCGCGTATTGAACACCAAATTCAAAAAATAGTTACAGAGGAAACGACCAAACTTCTCCACTCTCGGGAAGAGCGGCTTGCCTTTTTCCACGATCAGCGGGAGACGCTGGTAAATGTGATTCGCAGCTATCCCACCTGTGCTCCCCGCGCACAGGAAGTATTAGATCAGATCCTCACCCTCATCACTCAAGTCAGCGATGAAGAGTAATATGTTTATTTAATTTCAATAACATCTTAACAGTAAAACATTTATATATTATAATTAGTTTAATGTTTTATTGAGGTTTGTTATGGCAGTTCAAGTTTCAGCTATGGGTATAATAGGGAACAACAATCCCCTACCTATTCATGAGTTCAACTCCAGGATGGATGCAGCCGATATTCCCCGCCTGGCAGATGGGACAACTTATACAGCCTACCACCAAAGGAGAGTAGAGGGGTTAAAAAGCTCAACGGCGCTATCTATTGGGATGCTTGCGACTGCGATCATTATGTTGGTTGGGGGAGTACTTGCTTATCAGCTGATAGGGACCGAACTTGTTCAGACCATTTCGATTTCTGTAGGTGGCGGTTCGCTCCCATTGTTAGTTGCAGGAGCGATCGGTGGCATACTGTTTCCTGTTAAATTGCGCATGCTAAATGGTGAAGAGTTGAATATTAATGATGTTGATATTCAGCTTTATCAAGCAAGGCAACGTTTGAGTGATTCAGTAAGTAGTCGAATCGATCTTTTACGTCCATTAGAGCAATACTAAAATCGCAAGGCTTGATATGGCAAGCCTGCCTGCTCGGTGTCTTCTTCTGAAAATGAGGGAGAAATATCCAAACTAGTTGTTAATTAAAGTGGAGAGCGACAAAGCGGATCGCACTGCCTTGCTTGACCATGAGCAATACACGTCCCTCTTCGGCTGCCTCGCTGATCGCCTTTGAAAACTGATCTAATGTTTCCACTTTTTTTCGGTTGACGGCGAGAATTAACGCTCCTGGACGGAGTGCGGCCTCTGCTGCTGGCGTGCCCGTTTCTACTTCTGTAATCACCACTCCTTTGTCATTTGGATAGTTGAGTTGTTGCGCACTCTCAGGTGTTAAGTTCTCGACTTTCAATCCGAGTTTGCGAACAGGGGTATCCTGGCCAACTGAGTCGCCAGGAGATTCAGCAACTGTTAAATGGAGGGTTTTTTCTTTTCCATCCCTAGAGACAACCAAGCTGAGCTTCGAACCGGGAGCTAGCAAAGAGACATAGTTGCGGAAAGAGGATAAGCTCTTAACGGGTGTTCCATTATAGCTTAAGATAATATCCTCTTGCTTTAGCCCTCCTTTCTCTGCGGGAGAATCTTTTAAAACATCTGCAACAAGGGCACCGTTAGTTGACTTGAGTTTGTAAAAATCGGCAAGGTCATGATCGATTGGCTGCAGCGTCACTCCTAAAAAGCCGCGTGTGACTTCACCATTTTCCATTAACTGATTCACGATCTCTTTGGCCATATTGCTTGGGATCGCAAAACCGATCCCCATATAGCCTCCAGAGCCGCTCACAATCGCTGTGTTCACACCGATCACTTCTCCCTCAATATCGAGTAGTGGACCACCGGAATTTCCAGGGTTGATTGCAGCATCCGTTTGGATAAAGTCCTCAAAATCGGCGATATGTAAATGGCTGCGCCCTTTCGCACTCACCACGCCAACTGTTACTGTAGCTTGAAGGCCAAATGGATTTCCAATTGCAATTGCCCAGTCTCCCACTTCAATTTTTTCCGAATCGGCAAATTTCAGGTGTGGCAGACCTGTCTCATCGATTTTAATAACTGCAAGATCGGTTTTAGGATCCGTTCCGACTACTTTTGCCGTTGTTTTCTTTCCATTCATAAAGGAGACAGATACTTTAGTTGCATTATCGACAACATGGTTGTTGGTTACAATATATCCATCTTCTGTTACGAGGAAACCTGAACCGCGCAAGGTTTCCTGTCTTCTAGGTTTTTGTTGGGGTTGCTGCTGATAGGGAAAGCCGAAGAACCGATTGAAAAAATCATCCTGAAAACTATCGAATGGATTCTCAAAAGGACTGTTTTGCCGTGGGAGCTTTTGCATCTTTTCGGTTACATGCGTTTCAATATAAACGACAGCTGGATTCGCTTTTTTCGCAACAGTGGAAAATCCTTTTGAGATTTGTTTCAGCAGGACTTCGTTAACGCTTGAAGTCGTTTCAGCCGTTCTTGCTGAAGTTAGCATGATGGCTGGCTGCGGATTGCCATCAGCTTCATTTTGCTCCTTATCCAGAGCTAAAGCTATGCATTCGTCACAATCTGAACCTGCTGACAATCCTCGCTCACCCATCCTGTAATCTTCAGCGAGAACGACTGAAATGGTTTCTTTTTTAGACCCATCTCCATAGGCAGGAGTTGATAAAAGAGAAGATCCAACAGTAAGTAGAAAAAAATTTTTTAAAATAAAACGCATGGCTTGCTCCTATTAATAGAATTTGGAGTATAGGTTTTCTATCTAAAAAGTTCAAGAGCACGGCAAATGGTTAAATAGCCGATTTCAAACCGTTCGAGCCCAAAATGTTCGTTCGGAGCGTGGATCCGATCATCGGGAAGACCTAATCCAACGAGGACCATTTCGGCACGCGCCGCTTCTGCTAGTTCAACTGCAATAGGAATCGAGCCTCCAATCAGAATCTTTTTGCATGGCTTTTGAAACACTTGCGCATAACTCTCAGCCATCAATTGCACAATCCTTGAGTTAGGGTTGGTGCGGAAACCCCTACCGTTTCCTTCCATCACTTCCACTTCTGTCTCTAAACCATAGGGTGTGAGGTTGAGAAGAAAGTCTTTCAACAAAGCAGCAATTCTATCGGGATTTTGATGCGGAACTAAGCGGCAAGAGATCTTTGCGTGCGCTTCTGCAGGGATGACTGTTTTAAAGCCCGGCCCCGTATAACCGCCCCACATCCCGTTGATTTCAAGCGTTGGGCGTAGCCAATTGGCTTCTATAGGGGAGAGCCCCTGTTCCATTCCTGTCGGTTCAAAGCCGAATAGGGAGAAAAAATGCCCCGGATCGAAATTAAAAGAGAGTTCATTTTTCTCGTGAGGAGGGATCTCGATCACTTCATCATAAAAACCGGGGACAGAAACCCCATTATCTCCATTATGGAGCTTGGCAAGCATTTCAGCGAGAGCGCGGTTCGGATTATACGCCATCCCACCTGCCATTCCTGAGTGTAAATCGTACTTGGCTTCCCTTACAGTCACATCGAAACAGACAAGGCCGCGGGCGCCAATCGTGATCGCCGGCTCATCGATTTTTTCTATGCCGCTATCTACGATTAAAAGGTAATCGGCGCGTAAAGCCTCTTGTTTTTCTTGGAGAATTTTAGACAAGCCGAGGCTTGCGCTCTCTTCCTCGCCTTCGATCACAAATTTCAAATTAACCGAAAGCTGACCGAGTTGTTTGAGAAGGGTTTTGATCGCGACAAGTGTATAAAAGCACTGCCCTTTGTTATCGACAGCTCCGCGTGCATACACTTCGCCATCCCGAATAGTAGGTTCAAAAGGAGGTGTGAGCCACTTCTCAACAGGGTCGACGGGTTGTACATCATAGTGGCAGTAGAGCAAAAGGGTCTCCTTATCGGGACCGGCGCGCAAATCGGAGGCAAAGAGAACAGGCGCTTTCTCTGTTTCCCATTTTTCAACGTTTAAACCGCTTGCGCTGAGATAGTCTGAGAGCCAATCGGCACATTTTTCGACCTCGTCGCGATAGTTCGAGTCTGTCGAGATGCTTTTAAAACGCAAGAAGGTGAAAAAGTCTCGAAAAACTTCCTCTTTTTGGCTTTCAAACAGCTCTTTTAGGGTAGATATATCTAGCATTTCGATAAATTAGCATTAGATTGAGTAAATAGGCAAGTTTGGTTTTAACAAACGGCCCTCCTTTTCCAAAAGCTCTTTTCCTGCAAAAGAAACGACAATTCCTTTTTCAAAGCCCGGAAGTAGATGAGTGCGCACAGCTTCCTGGATAGTTTTTTGAGAGGCGTTGAAGAGCGCTTCGCGAAATTTTTGGCGCAGCTCAGGAGTTCTGTTCCCCTGCATGCGGCTATATGCTGTCATCGCACGTGTTCCAGGAGGGGTAGGGGAATCGATTTCTTGGAAAAGGCCAAGCTTTGCTTCCTCAATATCGGAAGGTTCAAATTCTCCTTTAGCGACAAGCTCGATAGCCTCTTTAAAAGCAGCAATGGTTGAGTTGAGCTTCGGGTCGCGATAACCGTAGAAATAGAATTGTCCCGATAAAACGCTATTGACAGCTCCCGCACCATAGGCGCCACCTTGTTCACGAATGCGTTTGTGAAGCACTTTGTTTTCCATAATCTCTGATGCGATACTGATAGCCGCGGCATCGGGATGCGCATAGCAAACAGAAGGGAAGAGCATTGCAGTGAATGCCACGGGAGAAGCTGTCAAGCGTCCCTGCGAGTGTGTTTCGATAATGGGGTAATCTCCTTTCCATGGGAGAAAGGATTTTGTTGGTAATTCGGTCAGTCCGTAGAAATCATTCACCTTAAGCTTTTGAACCGTTGCCTCATCACAACTCAAGACAAGATGGGCGTTTTCAATTCCAAGGCACCTCGCTTGCAGCTCTTCGAGTTTAGTAGTGAGCACATCCGGATTTTTTTCAAATGTTTCTACAATCTCTTTTAAAGTCCAAAAATAATCGAGTCCATACCATGCGCTTAAGATGGTAGATGGGACGCTTAGGCCACGCGCAGCTAAGTTTACAGCATAGCGCAGCGAGCTGTGTTGTATGCTATTTTGAAGAGAGTTGAAATGCTGCATCAACAGTTCTTTGATACGCTCTTTGTCTTTAAAATCGGCACTGATCAATAGGTCGCGGAAAATAGGGAAGAATTTATCCATTTTCCTGTAGAGCGATTTTCCTCTGATATTCAGCGAGGGGCGCATTTGAGCGGGATTTTCAGCTTGAAGTCCGAGGTCTAAAGAAACGCCGATCCCGCCTGTGTGTTGCAGGAGGTATTCCAGCTGCTCTTGGTAGTTGCGCCCACCGCAGCCCATTTGAGGTAAAAGAAGTGTGAAAAGGCGGAGGAATGAAAGATCGGCTTGTGGGATAGCGGGGAGGTCGAAGATTAAATCGGCATAGATGATTTCATTCGTAAAGCAAGGGTGGTAGTAGAGTTCGAATTTGCCGCAAGTGTCATGTGTGAGAGGGAACTCTTTCCCATGAGAGGCGACATCCTTGAGAGAGACCTTGGGTAAGACTTCGGGTACTTCAGGCTGCTCTTGTAGTTTATGCAACTCTTCGGATTGGTCGAGCAACATTTTTACATCTTTGTCTTTCAGTGAGGCGCAGATATTTGTGAGGATCTCTTGCTCCTCTTCGACCTCTTTCGCCGGCAATTCTTTATCCGGATTCATGATCACGCGGGCGTAGTGAGGATTGTTGAGAAAATATTTCTCGATCAATCCGGTCAAATATTTCGGGTTTTCAATGTCAGCGCGCAATTTTCCAAAAAGCGTATGCACTCGCAAGCCATCTTCCGGGTTGCCGCCGTGTTGTTTAAGGAGGCCTGAGCGGAAATAGAGGTGGAGGCCGTAAGGGGAGGAGTTGCCGACAATTTCAGTGCGCGCCATTTCCAGCTGGTGGATCGCCCCTTCGATCAAATGATTCGGCAGTCCCTCCTTGACGAGTTTGCTTAAGTTGAGACGGATTACTTTTTCGATCTCTTCCGCATGGTCAGCATCGCATCCTTTGCAGATAATTGTGAAAGGGATTTCGCTCATTTCGGTATCGATCATCGAATCGGTCTGCTTGCAAAGATTTGACTTCAAGAGGGCCATTTTGAGAGGAGCAGCATCGGTTCCCATGAGGACAAGGTCGAGAACCAACAGGGCTAAGATTTCATCTTGTTCTAAGACTGAGCATGTGAGCCATGAGATTCCAAAAAGGGTTTTCTCTTTTGGATCTTCCTCTTCAGCAATTGGATAGTTAAGCGTTTTTTCTACACCCTTTTTAAAGCGCGGCTGTTTAGGCAAGAAGGGAAGGGGAGGGGCTTTTTGCACACCTTTTAGGGCGTGTTCTTCTAGAAAATCGAGGTGCTTTTCTATCGGAAGGTTGCCATAGAAAAAGAAGAGGCATTGGCTTGGGTGGTAAAATTTAGAGTGAAACGCTTTGAGTTCTTCATAAGTTAGTGAGGGGATCTCTTTGGGTTCTCCTCCCGAGTTGACCCCGTAAGTGAGATTAGGAAAAAGTGCATGCATGATCGCTTCAGAGAGGCGCGCTTCGCCTGTCGCCATCGCTCCTTTCATCTCATTAAAAACGATCCCTTTGAAGAGAAGTGGAGAGTTAGGATCTTCTGGATTGAGAAATTCGAGGCGATGTCCCTCTTGTAGGAAGCTCATTTGGCTTAAAAGAGGTTTAAAGACAGCATCTAGGTAGACATCGAGGAGATTATAGAAGTCCTTTTCGACTTGGGAAGATGCCGGATAACAGGTGAAATCAGCTCCGGTAAGGGCGTTCATAAAGGTGTTGAGGCTTCTTCTGCTCATGGAGAAAAAAGGGTCTCGGACGGGAAATTTTTCTGAGCCGCAGAGAACAGTATGTTCGAGAATATGGGCGACGCCATTGGATTTTTCAGGCCACGTACGGAAGGAGAGGTTGAAAAGGTTTTCCTCATCGTCGTTTACAATCTGCATCACTTCAGCGCCTGTGGGCACGTGCTCAAGCTCAATAAGTGTGCTCTGGATTTCTTGGATTTCGGAGCATCGTTTTACGACAAAATTTCCGTATTTTTCTCCTGCAGATAACATATAAGAACCTCTGGTGAAATATCACTCTAGAGGTTTAATGTGAATTTTTCAAGATTAGGATCCGAAAAAGCAATTATTTAATAGTCACTTCATGGATGATGCCACTCTCTCCACGCCTGGAAACATCTTTAATTTTGATATTTCCTTCTGTTTGAATATCAGTCGCTCCTCTATAAATAAGTGTACAATCAGCAATGGTGATATTATCTAAATTAAATGCAACTTGAACTCTTTGTCGGGTTTTTCTATTTCGGAATACAAAGAAACCTTCTTCATCTGTAGCTGATTCAAATTTTCGGTCTTTCCATTGAACAAATTCAGTTTTCTCGTGTCGTAAGCAAATGATATCCAGATCCATAAAGGTTCTCAATGTGCGAAGTTGCTCTTCATTATGTTCTCCATCTAAGTAGGCAATTCTAAAAGTGGCTGCTTTTTTTTGAGCATATTGCTTGCATGCCATGATTCCGGAAATCCCGATTAACCCCATACCTGTATATAACAGCTTATTCCCAAGAGTATTGAGGCCGGGGAAGGAGTGGAGATTAGAAAGCTGGCTTAACGCCAATGCAGATAATGCTACACCGACAATAAAGCTTGTGGCTATTAACACATTCTTAACAATGTTTGGTCTATTTCCATAAGATGAAACCGGCAGTAAAGATATAGTTTGATTAATCTTTTGTTTTTAGTGCATTATATACAATATATTTTAAAATATGATTAATTTAATTAGAATTTAATTTTTTAAGAGCCGGTTTTTGCGGCGGACAACATAGACAAGAAGTAGCAAGAAACCTGTAAAGAGAAGGAGCGCGCACACAAAGAATACAAGCTTGATTGTGAAACCTGCAATGATTCCGCCTAAAATAGGGCCGATCACCTGTGAGAGCGCTAGCATCGCTTGGGTGATCCCGAAGCTCTTCCCTTGGTTCTGTACTGTCGTCGCCGAAGCGATGAGATGGATTAGGGATGTCCAGGTGAGAGCAGAGAAGATACCTGCTAAGATATAGGAAGCCCTGAAATAGAGAAAAAAATCGGTCACTCCCGTAAAGAAAAAGAAGAGGCTCGAAAAAAACAGCGTCCAAAGCGTGATTTTCCAAAGAGAGGAGTGTGTAATGAGCCACCGATAGGCAATGATGCCGGAAAGAGTCCAAAATATCCCCAGATAGATATAGAGCCATGTCATTTGCCCCTTAGTCGCATGAAAGTCGACGTAGGAGAGTGGCGCTGCCCATTGAAGAGAGATAAAATAGCCTAAAAACCAGAAAAAAAGGGTCAGGAATAAAACGCGGAGCTGTTTGAATTCAAACAGTCGGATTACTTGATGGATGCCTCTCAATACTTGGAGATTCTCTTCTTTTTTTTCGGGGTGAAAGCTTTCTGAGTACAGCTTCCAAAGGATAATGAGAGAGCTCAAATTGAGAATAGCCATGCCCCAAAGGGGATAGGAGGGGTGTGTAGTGCTAAATTGGGTTGCGACGATAATCGCGATGATCCAACTGATTCCAAGTAGAGCTGTTACGATGCTGAATCGTCTCCCTCGGATTTTTTTGTCCTCGCTTAAATCGGCAAGTACTGCGAGGCAAATCGCCATAGTTCCTGAGAAAAAACCTGTGAGAAGGCGGCTTAAGATGATCAGCGAAAAGATTTTGGTGTAGATGCCTAAAGCTGTTAGGGTATAGCCGAAACTTGTCCCAATAAGTGTCCAGCATAAGATTTTCTTACGTCCAAAGCGGTCTGAGAGGTTCCCGAAAAATGGAGCTCCTGCGAATTGGGCTATAGGGAAGGCGATCAACAACATGCCTAAAAGCATGTGACGTCCTCCTTCGGAGGAGATAGATGTCAAAAGGCCAAATTGTGGATCGAGCAATAGGGCTGGAAAAAGGGGGAAGATTAGAGCAAAGCCAATACTATCAAGAAAGAGAATGTAAAATGCAGAAAAAAGGGAGTTGCGCTGCTGCATAATTAGGGATGCCTCGATAGAATCACTCTATGAGGCATCCTAAAAAAAAGTTTGTTTTACGTCCAGGTTAGATTCGCTGCCGTTTGGTATTCGGTAACGCGTGTTTCAAAGAAGTTTTTCTCTTTATTTAAGTCGATTGTCTCGCTCATCCAAGGGAACGGGTTTTTGGATTTATAGATCGCTTTTAGTCCTATCCGTTCTAGCCGTCTATCCGCTACATGTTGAACATAGTCGCGGAACATTGAAGCGCGCAAGCCCAAAATACCGCGGGGCAGGCAATCTTCAGCATAGGCAATCTCAAGCTCGACAGCCTCTTGAATCAAGTTAACGATATGTTTTTGGAACTCAGGAGTCCAAAGATGGGGATTTTCTTCTTTGATCCCGTTGATCAAATCGATTCCAAAGTTGAGGTGGATTGTCTCATCGCGGAGAATATATTGGTACTGCTCCCCGATTCCGGTCATTTTATTTTGCCTATGGAAAGAAAGGATCATCACGAAGCCGCTATAGAAAAAGATCCCTTCCATGATGATGTAATAGCCGATCAGATTCTCTAAGAATTTTTGCGCCCCTTCAAATGTTTGAGTTGAAAATCCGTCGTTTAAAACATCTGCTGTTAGCTTCATCTCAAAAGCGTCTTTATTTTTAATAACGGGGATTTCGTTATACATGTTGAACACTTCGCCTTCATTGAGCCCAAGCGACTCGCAGATATAGAGGAAAGTGTGCGTATGAACGGCCTCTTCAAAAGCTTGTCGTAAGAGATATTGCCGCGCTTCTGGATTGGTGACGTGTTTGAAGATCGCCAAAACGATATTGTTTCCAACCAAACTCTCGGCGGTGCTGAAAAAGCCGAGGTTGCGCATGATGACATGCCGCTCATCATCGGAAAGGTTGTTGGATTTCCATAGTTCGATATCTTTTGCCATGGGAACTTCTGTCGGCAGCCAGTTATTTGCGCACCCATTGAGATAGTGTTCCCAAGCCCATTTGTATTTCAGCGGCATCAGCTGATTCACATCAACGGCATTGCAGTTGATCAGTCGTTTTTGTTTTACATTGACCCTTTGCTCTTCAGCAGCTTGGATCTTTTCTTCTTCTAGAACTAACATTATTATTTACTCCTTATTGACAGCTTTCGCATGACTCGTCATCGAGACGGCATGCTTTTGGCGTTTCTCTATCTACAACAATCCGGCTGGAAGCTGATTCACTCTTCATCCAGCGCGGCTGCAATCCTCGTTTGTTAATATCGGTTGTCGATTTCTCAATGTGTGTGGCTCCTAGCGAACGGAGGTAATAGGTCGTTTTCAACCCTTTTTTCCACGCCAAAAAGTACATGTCATTTAATTTCTTTCCACTCGGCTCAGCGAGATAGAGATTGAGCGATTGGCCCATATCGATCCATTTTTGTCTTCGGCTTGCGCACGCGATAAGCCAGTCAGGCTCAATTTCGAATGCAGTCAGGAAGATTTTTTTCACCGATTCGGGGATGCGATCGATCTCTAAAATCGAACCATCAAAATATTTCATGTCATCGATCATCTCAGCGTCCCATAGGTTGAGCTGCTTGAGCTTTTCAACCAAATAAGGGTTGAGAATTGTAAATTCTCCTGAGAGATTTGATTTCACAAACAGATGTTTATACATCGGCTCGATGGATTGCGTCACACCTGAGATATTTGAAATCGTCGCAGTGGGCGCTATCGCCATTGTATTGCAATTGCGCACTCCATATTTTCGAATCGACTCGCGCACAGGCGTCCAGTCCATCCTCGCGGTTGTGTCGATATCGCAATACTCCTCGCCTCTCTCCTCAACGAGAAGGCGGATCGAATCGATCGGTAAAATGCCTCGTTCCCACTTTGATCCTTTGTAGGTTGAGTAAGTGCCTCGCTCTTTAGCCAATTCGCTTGAAGCCAAAATGGCGTAGTAGGAAATCATCTCCATGCTCTCATCGGCGAATTCAACCGCCTCATGGCTGGCATAGCTGATTTCGAGCTCGTAAAGAGCGTCTTGGAAGCCCATCATCCCAAGTCCGATGGCGCGGTGACGCAAGTTCGCCCGTTTTGCCTCTTCAATAGGATAGAAGTTGATATCGATCACATTGTCAAGCATTCGGATCGCTGTTCGGACAGTCGAAGCGAGCAGCTCTTCATCGAGCTTGCCCTCTTTAATATGAGCTGGCAAGTTGATGGAACCGAGATTACAAACAGCGGTCTCTTCTACAGAGGTGTTTAGCAAAATCTCTGTACACAAGTTAGAACTATGCACAACGCCTGCATGGTCTTGCGGTGAGCGGATGTTTGAAGGGTCTTTGAATGTGATCCAAGGATGGCCTGTTTCAAAGAGCATTCCAAGCATCTTGCGCCATAACTGAACGGCTTCAATCTTTTTAAATAGCTTGATTTCGCCTGTCTCAGTCATTTTTTCATACTCGACATAGCGCTTCTCAAATGCCTTGCCATATAGGTCGTGCAGATCAGGGACGCTATTAGGGGAGAACAGTGTCCAGTGTTCACCTTGCTCTACTCGCTTCATAAAGAGATCAGGTATCCAGTTGGCAGTATTCATATCGTGTGTGCGCCGCCGTTCATCTCCGGTGTTTTTGCGCAGTTCAAGAAAGTCTTCGATATCGAGGTGCCATGTTTCGAGGTAAGCGCACATCGCCCCCTTCCGCTTTCCTCCTTGATTAACTGCTACGGCTGTGTCGTTAGCGACTTTGAGGAAGGGAATAACCCCTTGGCTTCTGCCGTTAGTTCCCTTGATCATCGCTCCTGTTGCCCGCACATTGCTCCAGTCGTTGCCAAGACCGCCGGCCCACTTCGATAGCTGCGCATCATCAGAGATCACCTTATATATATTAGAGAGATCATCCATCACAGTTGAGAGGTAGCATGAGCTGAGCTGAGAGTGATTGGTACCTGAGTTAAAAAGTGTTGGTGTTGCAGAAACATAGAGAAAACGGGAAAGTGTGTTGTAAAACTCAATCGCTCTCTTCTCTTTATCTTTGCCTTCATTAATAGCAAGCCCCATCGCGACGCGCATCCATAGGATTTGAGGAGTCTCCAAACGGCGATCTTCATGATGGATAAAGTATCTGTCATAAAGCGTTTGTAATCCAAGATAAGAGAAGGACTGGTCGCGCTCTACGACAAGTGCATCGGCAAGTTGGTCTAAGTCAAAGCTTAAAAGTGTTGGGTCGATGCGCTCGTAAGAGACGGCTTTGCGGAAATACTCCTTAAAGTACTTTTTGTAGAGATTTTTAAGGTTTGGGTGCGCTGCCTCAACTCCGATAGTTTCTCTGTAAAGAACATCGAGAAGAAGGTTGGCTGCCACATATGTGTACACAGGCTCGCCTTCTACTTTTGCGCGGGCAGACATGATGTTAGCAAGATCCACTTCATGCTCTTTAATCCCATCATAGAAGTTGATGATCGCTTGATCTACAAGTGCTTCAACCGATACAAGCTTTTCATATCCTTTGCACGCGTGCGTAATTGTTGCACGTAATTGGCTTTTGCTCATCTTAAAGTGGGAGCCATCTTTCCGTATCACAGTGAAAAACTGATCCTCTTCAACTTCAATGCGCGGCTCTTCTTCAATCGCAACTGGCTCTTCTTCCTTCTGTTTCTCACGTTCGTGCGCTCGCTCTGCTCTATAAAGGATATAGTCGCGCGCGACCTCGTAAAATCCTTCGGCCATCAAGGTGCGCTCAATTGTATCCTGCATCATCTCAATGCTTAAGATAGCGCCTGCATGTGCTTGCTCTACAACGTACTCAACAACTTTGTTTGTGATCAAATTGACAGCTTCGATGACATGCTGAGGTGTAGGACCCACAACCTTAAGTGTGTCACGAAAACCCCTCTCCACTGCTGACGCAACTTTCATAGGATTAAAGCGTACAAAGGAAACACCATCACGGCGTAACACTTTTAACGTACGAGGGGAGTCTTGTCTAAGCGTTTTGTGTTCATTGCGATATACAATATAGTCCCTTGCAACATCGTGATGTCCTGTTTCCATTAACTTCACTTCGACAATATCTTGAATCCCTTCAACTGTTAAAAGGGCTCCTAGTTTTGCCATTTTCATCGCCTCCTCAATTACAAGGTCAGCGATTGATTCAATTGTTTCTTTGATTTGTTCAGGGAGAGGCTCAGGGGGTGGGGTCATTTTTGTATCTCTAAAAGCTGCTTCAAGGGCATGTAAAATACGATCCCGCCGAAATGGAACGAGCATTCCATTTCGCTTAACAATCGTATACCCTTCCACGCTTGTTGCGTGCAAATTTTCAATCATTTCATCTATCCTCTCTGCTACATCGAGGGTTGCTATCTCTTGCTCTTCTTTCATACAATTTTTTCTCTCATTTTTGGAAATTCAGCTTGCAAAAAAATCGGTTATTCAATTCGAGGAAAATACTACAGGTTGTGTTATTCGCTCTTATGGAATACTATATATAGTACCTGAAAGGTTAATGTCCATGGAAATTCTCTCCAGATTTTACAAAATTTCAAAAGCCAAGAGAATGAGAAATTTCGCATTTGCAAATCGATCGTAAGTTGAGGTATGTGTTTCTTAAAGTCGTAGCAAAAGCTTGGCTAGTCGGCAGATTTTTATCGAAGGAAATAGCGTTAATGTTATTTCCAAGATAAGTAGCCGATACAAGATTGCAGCTAGCCTACCATCAGCTTCATTTTGCTCCTCATCCATAGCTTCGGCTATGCATTTGTCGCAAACTGAACCTACTGAAATCCATCCTGCGATCTTCAGCAGAAATGACTGTTTTAGCACGTACAAGTTGAGGTTATACCTCTGAAAGGGTATCATAAAATGGAAATAGATTTGGTTTACGATGAGTGTTAAAAAGGTTTATTTGATTCCCAGCGGGATAACCGCTTTCGGCCTTTCAATCGGCTTATTTGTTATTTTTAAGACAAGTCTTGCGGATCCCGATAGGGATCTTTTTTCTTTGTTGCAAGCCTCCGCTATTTTGCTGTTAATAGCGGGTCTTGCAGATCTAGCAGATGGGGCGATTGCCCGTTTGATGAAAGCGGAAAGCGAGTTCGGGGGGCAGTTTGATTCTCTTTCCGATTGTGTTACTTTTGGTGTAGCGCCTCCGCTTCTTGTTCTTAAAAGTCTAACTGGCGGAGAAGAGCTCGGACGCCTACTGACTCTTTTAGTCATTATAGCTGCGATGATCTATACCCTTTGTGGAGTGCTTAGACTTGTCCGTTATAATGTGCGGAGCAAAGAGATCGTCACAGTTCAAAAACACTTTACCGGTTTGCCTATTCCGGCTGCTGCCGCCGCTGCTCTTTCAGCAGCCTTAATCACGATTTCCCCATGGGCTAAAGGGTGGAGCCTGTATGCTCATGTCTTTACCATGATCGGCGTGCTCGTTGTATTAGGGTATTTTATGGTGAGTCGGTGGAAATTTCCTAGTGCTAAGGCTTTGCACATCAAGGTGCCCTCTTTTTACCTCATGTTTGCCATAGGGATTGGAGCGGTTCTTCTTCTATACGGAATTCTCGACTATTTTGCTGAAGGATTCTTTATAGTCTCATGGCTCTATCTCGTAGTTGCCTGGACTTTATCGATTATTCGGTTGATTGCGGGGAAGCGTTCGAAAGCTTTGATCGACTTCGAGCCCGATGACAATGAAGATTGATCAGCAAAAAAACAAGTTTGCCATGCGATGGATTTGAAAGAGCTATCTCAAAATTAAATATCGCAATCATAAACAGATCCACTTCAAGTATTTTTAACCTGAACTTTGCTTTTACATAAAAATTCGATTGAAGTCGCGAAAAACAGAGATAATCACACCTTGGATCTCAATATGATCTTCTCTGAGCACAAGAGAATGCATCTCGGGATTTGTAGACTCAAAGCGAATATAAGGTGGTTCAGAAAAGGCTCGCTTTACGATTGTAGTCTGATGGTCTACCAGCGCAATAACCATTTCCCCTTCTTCAAACCGCCTGCAGGGTACAACCAAAACTAAATCGCCTGGCTGCAGACACTCTTCTAATAGTGTTTCTCCTTCAATTTCCAGAAGATAACACTCTTCATCAGGTGCTGATGGGTAAGGGATTTGTGTAATCTGTGCAAACGTTTCGATTGTATATCCACCCTTGAGTTTTCCAATGAGCGGGACGGTTTTAATTTCATGCTTGATGGGAATATTTAGGGAACGCGCTCCTTTGCGAAAGTCAGAGAGAACGCCTTTTCTTTTAAGAGTTTGGATGTGGTTATACACTGACCCTAGTGAAGAAAAACCAAAAAAATCTTGAATTTCTCGGTAGCTTGGACTGCAGCGTCGTTCAGAAATGTACGACTCGATAAAATCGATAATCTCTCGTTGTCTTTTTGTAAGGCCTAGCATATAACTCAAAAAAAATAGGTTAACAAAAAGGACACATGCAAAACAAGATTTTGATTATAGATGCCGATCCAAAAGATAGGCAGAAGCTTGAAGAGATACTGCAGGAAGTCGTTCAGAATGGGGGAGAAATCCTTTTTGCCGATAAAAGAGAAGAGGGGCTTGCTCTTCTGTCAAAAGAGCACCCAAAGCTTGTCTTTCTCGATACAAACCTTGTGGGGGAGAATGAAAATGAGTGGGTAAAAGAAGGAGTGCACATTGTCGTGATGCGCCGATCCGATGAGAAAGAGCAGAGGAGCGAAGACTTTGTGCTTAAGCCGCTGCAGCGTCGTCAGATTCTAGAGAAGTGTCAGACTGTTTTAAAAAGAGAACGCGTGCCCCCGCTTCCCCCCATGTAAAGGCATCGATCCAAAGCGCGACAAACCACATCAGTACAGGGGAGACTAGCACATCCGAGAGAAAATGACCTCCTTGTGCGACACGCGTTACCATTAAACTTCCTCCCAGACATGCTGTTAAAATCACACCCATGACAAAGAGAGGGCGGTTTTTAATCCTTCTTCCGAGCAGGCAGACTGATAGGAAATAAAAACCCATCGCTACATGCCCACTTGGGAAGGATCTATGCGGCTCGCTAGCTGCATGAAAATTCGGTTTCCAAAAGGGACGGTACTCTTGGTGCCCGCCAAATTGTTCGATTTGTTTTGGGCGAGGGCGTCCCCAGTAACCTTTTAGAAGCGTGTTTGTTAAAAGACCGGCTCCGATAATGAGCGTCAACACGACAGCGAACGAACCTCGCCGCCACTTTTTCCAACTCGGCTTAATTAATGAGAGAAGAAAAATAGAAGCCGCTAAGCCTCCTGTTGCAAGTCCAAATAGTTCGCCGTAATGAAAAAGGAATGTAAAAAATGGGTCGTCTACAAATCCCGTTTCCGGAGAGTAAAAAAATCCCGAACTGCTTAAATCGAGTGCGGGAGTGAAGGGAGCGATTCCTGCTAGGAAAAGGAGCGGCAGGAACCACTTTATATGTTTTTCCATGATTAAAATCATAATTGTCCTTACATTTTATGCAAAGGGAGTAATTTTATGGCATTTTTGATCATCGGCCTTGCGATCGGCGCTTTTATCGGTTGGCTTTTCGGTTGGGTAAAACGCGATGCGCTTCGTGAAAAAATCGCCTTTCTAGAGGAGATGCAGAGTGCTTTTACTGAGAAATTTAAAGGGATGTCTGCCGATGCCTTGAAGCATAATAACGAATCTTTTTTTCAGGTCGCTGAGCAGGCATTTGAGAAAAAAAGTGAAGAGATCCACAAACTGATGAAGCCGGTAAAAGAGACACTTGATAAATTTGATATTAAGATTCAGGACTTAGAAAAAGCGCGTGTGGGGGCTTATAGCTCCTTAAAAGAGCAGGTACAATCTTTAATTGAATCACAAAAAGACTTGAGGAAAGAAACTTCGAATTTAGCAAAAGCTCTTAGAGCACCGACCGTTCGGGGGCGATGGGGGGAAATGCAGCTCAAACGTGTTGTTGAGATGGCCGGTATGCTCGACCATTGCGACTTTTACGAGCAAGTGCACACATCGAATGAAGAGCGCCGTTTTCGCCCAGATCTTCTTGTCAAGTTACCGGGAGGCAAGAACATAGTGGTCGACTCAAAGGCGCCTATAGAGGCTTATTTAGCAGCTATTGAGTCACAAGATGAAACGTGGAGGCAGCAAAAACTCAAAGAGCATGCACAGCAGATCCGTACGCATATGACTCTTTTAAGCCGCAAGTCATATTGGGAGCAATTTCAGCCCACCCCTGAGTTTGTAGTGCTCTTTTTACCAGGCGAAACCTTTTTCAGCGCCGCGTTGGAACAAGATCCCAGCCTCATAGAGGTGGGCGTTGATCAGAAAGTGATCTTAGCCACCCCGACAACGCTTATCGCTCTTTTACGCGCAGTAGCCTATGGATGGCGGCAGGAGAGTTTGTCTCGTAATGCTGAGCAAATCAGCAGTTTAGGTCGCGATCTCTATAAGAGGATATCGGATATGGGAGGGCATTGGACCAAGGTAGGCAAGGGGCTTTCCAGCGCTGTGCAGGCTTATAATAAGGCGGTTGGTTCGCTTGAGTCTCGCGTACTCGTGTCAGCGCGCCGCTTTCAAGAACTCGGCGAGGATCATGAAATCGAACCCGTAGAGCCAATAGAACATATTCCAAGAGTGGTTCAAGCTCCTGAAATTCAAGAGAATGATTAATTATTCTCGTCCTTAAAGCCTAAAGTGGTTTCAGGTGTAGGCGAGGAGGCACTTGAACCTGGCTTGATTTGAGGTTCTTGCTCGGAAGGAAGGTCATTGTTCAGAGCATAAAAAAATTGATGTGGTTTATAATCTATTATGACGGTAACTCCGTTTGGAGGGAGACGTTTAGCTTCGAAGAGAGATTTGATCTGTGTCATAATGGCTGGAGAGAGATTGATAGAAAGACAATCGTTTGCTCGAATTCCTGTTCTAGAGATTTTGATTTTTGAAAAGGAAAGAAGATGCTCCTTTTTTATAAGATCTTTTACAGTTTGCGCAACTTGTCTGCTATAAAGAGAGTTTATAGGTGTAGAATTTCCTTTAAGCACACATTTTACGAATGGGCCTTGTGTATTTCTCCCCAATACGATCTGAAAAGGGCCAAAATCGCCTACTTTAGCTCTGATCCGATTCTTTTTTATCGCTGGTGCATAGGAATAGCGAGAAGCTTTGAATGTCAGCATTACACCTTCGTCTGGGAATTTTGAAGCCAATTCTTTTTGCGTTGCGTCTAAAACAATAGGTTTTTTGTCTGCATCTAGGATAGCGTGCGGAGAGATTGAAAGCGTAGAATCTAAAGGCGAGTTTAATGAGCGGATCAAATCACAAGCGGTTGTTTTACATTCTTTTGTGATGGAAATTGGATAGCTTTCTGCCCATTCCCAAACAGAGGTGTCTTCTTCCGGATCATCAAGAACAAATGTTTTTCTTGTGGCGTTTGCTACTTTCAATCCATCGGCTGTAGGACAAAGAGTGATGTGGTAGCAAGCATCTTCGAAAAGACTCTGATTGCCGATCTTTATATTTCTGCTTGTAAATGCTCTACTCTTAGTATCTCTATAAGCTGAAATTAGTACAGGAGGGCTTTGCATTTCTGAGGCTTTAACAGCTGCTATGATTTTAGCAATAATATCTGTAGGACCTCTAAATTTATATGGTCCAACCTTTATAAAATTAGTAGTTTGCGTGCTAGGAATCGCCATGGTGTATATGCTCCTTTAACTGGTAGCAGCTTTTGAATAGAAAATAATAAAAAGGATGTTTTTTCTTTTCAAGTCTTTGATAAAGAGGAGTTTTTTTGATCAGAGGAAATGCGTGAAAAAGGGGGAAGATGGCTCTTCCCCCTTTATGTTGAGGTTATTGGCTTTGGTGAAATTTATTTTTTTAGAAGAGGCTGTGTCTCAGCGTAAGTTCCATGCCTATTGAACATGGCTTTCAAATCTTTTGCAGATTGAGTGCCCATTGTTTCCATGAGTCTTCCAATAGCATCAGGATTGAAATGAACTTTTTCGCCCATCTGTTGGAAAGCTGCCATCACTTTTCTTGTTGTATTGTTATATTGCCCCCTTCCAGTGTTTAAGTCGTTTGCTGGCGGTGTGTGAGCAAATGTACCATAAGTTGTTCTTTGTGTTCCTTGTACCATATTAATTCTCCTGTTTTTTTTGTTTTTTATTACTTTCGAACGATATATGCGACTATTATATAATAAAAATATTTATATATTATTAAGTTTTTGAATTTATTATTTCTTTATAATTATTTAGCCTCCATTTCTCACAAGATCTCTGAGCAAATCGCTCCCCTGTTGCCACAGATTGGCTCCCAGCAGGGCGGGGACAGTGTTCATGCGACACGGACCCGCCCTACTGGGGGACAAGATGTGGTGACAGGGTGTGCGAGTTGTCAGAGAGATGGTGAGAAATGGGGGTTAGGGGAGAGGTATTGACGATTCTTTAGCAGCTGACTTAAGGAAAAATAGCTCGGTAACAGGCAATCAGGTGCTCAACCCCGTTCATCGCTCTATGAGGGTTCGCCTCACATGTTAAGCCGTAATGCTTTGCAATATTATTTTTTGAAAGAGCTTCCTCTTTAAGATCTTGAGGGAATTTGGGGTTTTTAGCACATTGAACTCCCCAGAACATCGAAGCGAGATCAAGCCAGTGGTAGGGCCACCCGCAATGCACTTGAAGGTCCACATTGATGATTTGATTGAAAAACGCGCGGTCAAAAGCGGGATTTTGACAGATAAAGACCCCCTCCTTTTCTCCTAGATTGAGCCGGTTGAGGTCATTTAAAATTTCACTTTCCACGACCTTTTCACTTTTCCCCTTAAGCGTCTCTTCCCAAGTAAATCCATTCACTTGCAGACTATCTAGATCTGCTTCAGCCCATACTTCAGCCGTTTGACTCACAATTGTATCGTAACTGAGGATCGCACGGTTCGTATGGGATTCGATTACTTTGAAAGCAATCTCCAGGGTCCTGTGTTTCTCAGGATTCAGCCCGGTAGTTTCTGTGTCTAAAAAGATCAGTAGCATTCCCTCCTTATATTCAAGCTTCCGAAAAAATCAAACAGGAAAAACACTTTTCAAAATAGGGTTGTCTAAATTATCCTATCCTGATATTCAAAAATTATAAGGGTATGGCATGCATTTCTTAGAAAGTATAACACGCCTGATCTGCCGTTTTCGCTATCCTGTCTCTTTGCCAGAGGATGTAGCGCACGATTTGGGAATGCACCTGCCAAACACCTTAAATTTCCAAGAATTTATACAACTTCTCTCCTCGCCACACCACCGTCCCTCAAGACTGCGCAAATTTATGCCACGCCTTCAGGCGGAACACGTTTTTGAATTGGCTCTTAAAAAAGAAAGTTTTCGATCCAGCTCTCTCTTCTCATACTATTTTAATAAGAGCTGGCTCGTGATTGCCCTCTACTTTGACGAGGAGGACCGTCTGAGACGCATCTACCTTCAATGTCCCGCTTGCGAGCAGCTAGATGGTTTCGATATCCCTTTAGATGATGATATTTATCCCGTTGCTTCATCTCATTGATTTTTTTTAAAGCATCCTTTATACTGATCAAGTTATGTCAATTCCGGTCCAAAAATTTAATGAAATCGCCTTGCAGCTTCTCTTTGCACTAGACATGGGGGGAGGTTTAGAGGAAGATCTGATCTCTTTGCTGATGCGAGAGCTTTCTGTTACCCGAAAAACGGTGCGTGCAGCCTATGAAAAAGCGCATGCAGTGTTTCAAGTGAGAGAAATGCTCGATCAGAAAATTGGTTCGATTTCGCAAGAGTATGCTTTGGAGCGGATTCAACGAGTTGAGCGGAATGTCTTACGTCTTGCATTCTACGATCTTTTACAAGATACGGAAGAGTCGCATAAGATAATCATAGCCGCTGCCCTTAATTTAACGCGCAAGTTCAGCACAAAAGAAGCGACAAAGTTTGTGAATGCAATATTAGATTCGGAATTAAGCGATGCACGACCTGCCCTTTCCTCATCAGAGGAACAAAGATCTTAAGTCATTTTCTACATTTGGCATTGGCGGGCCAGCCCGCTATTTCTCAGAAGCAAAAACCAAAGAACAGATGCAGCAAATGCTTTGTTTTGCATATGAGAAACAGCTGCCCGTTCACATTTTAGGAAAAGGGTCTAACTCACTTTTTGATGATAGGGGATTTAACGGACTTGTCATTCTCAATCGGATCGATTTTCTTAAGCAGCAAGGTCCTCTTTTTTCTGTAGGAGCGGGATATAGTTTTGCCCGATTGGGTGGTGTGACAGCGCGTGGAGGGTGGAGCGGCCTTGAGTTTGCTTCCGGAATTCCCGCCACTGTCGGCGGCGCAATATTCATGAACGCTGGAGCAAATGGAAAACAGACTGTAGATACACTTGAGGAAGTCGAGTTTGTGACAGAAAAAGGAGAAGCGTTTCGTTTTAAAAAGGAGACTCTGCATTTTGGGTACCGCACCTCTTCTTTTCAGAAGCAGCAGGGTGCGATTGTAGAGGCGCTTTTTCGCTTAACACCCTCTGAGCGTGCAAAAAGCGATCAGAAAGAGATTTTAGACTATAGACTTCATACGCAACCATATGGAGAAAAATCGGCTGGATGCGCCTTTCGAAATCCCCAGGATGATTCAGCCGGCCGCTTGATCGAAGCTTTGGGATTAAAAGGATTATATGTCGGCGGGGCGCGCATTTCGACCAAGCATGCGAACTTTATCGTAAATGAGGGGGAAGCCAGCGCCCGCGATGTATTAGACTTGATCGATCAGATTAAAGAGCGAATATATCGAGAAAGTGGTATCGTATTGGAAGAAGAAATCCGCTATATCCCATATGACATTTAGAGCTGATTTACATACACATTCCTCTTTCTCGGATGGCACCGATTCTCCCGAGACATTGATTCAACTCGCTCTTGATACGGGATTATCAGGTTTATCGATAACCGACCACGATACAATTGCTGCCTACGCTGAAGCGCTTCCTATTGCAAAGGAAAAAGGGCTTCTTCTACTTCCAGGCGTGGAGTTTTCTTCAGCATCCCAGGTACATGTTTTGGGCTATGCCTTCAATTTAAAAAGCGAAGCGATTGCTGATTTATGTGCGCGCCACAAAACGCGTCGTCTCGACCGTAACCTAAAGATTTTAGAGAAGCTAAAGGGATTGGGTATTCGGATTGAGATAGAAGAGCTCGGCAAAGAGGGACATACAGTAGGGCGTCCCCATATCGCACAAGCGCTTATCAATAGGGGGCAAGTCGAAACGATTCAAGAGGCTTTTGATCGCTATCTGGGTGAGGGCAAACCCGCATTTGATCCAGGGGAGCAGGTGACAACGCTTGAAACGATTGAGGTGATCCATAAGGCAGGCGGAAAAGCGGTGATCGCACATCCCCATTTACTGAAGCGCAGCACTTTGATCCGTCAGCTTTTGCAAATGCCCTTTGACGGACTTGAGGGCTATTACGCCCGCTTCTCCCCAAGCCAGGAGAAAAAATGGATCAATACCGCTGAAGATAAAGGATGGCTCACAACTGGCGGATCGGATTATCACGGAAGCAATAAACCCTTCAATTTCCTCGGCAGTTCATGGGTGGGGAAAGAGACATTTGACTTACTCTATGCACACTATCTTGCCCAAAATCCTTGAAGACTCCCTAGAAATTAAGGGGATGAAGTTAGGGCTTGAGAGGATGCGCGCATTCGATGCGGCTCTTGGCAGCCCAAGCCACCAATTTAAATCAGTGCATATTGCCGGCACAAACGGTAAAGGGTCTGTCGCTACGAAAATCGCCTCTGCCTTTCCGGGAAAAAAAGTAGGGCTTTTCACCTCACCCCACATCGAGACATATCGGGAGAGGATACAAATCAACGGCGTTTGGATCGATGCACCTGTCGCAGAGCAGCTTTTGCAACAAATCATAGAGAAACTAGATGAGTCGCCTACTTACTTCGAGCTGTTAACGCTTCTAGCCTTTGTCTACTTTGCTGAACAACAAGTCGATTTGGCCGTTTTAGAAGTGGGAATGGGGGGGAGGCTCGATGCAACCAACATCGTCACTCCACTTCTTTCAGTGATCACCTCTATTGATCTCGATCATACACAGTATTTAGGAGCGACGGTTGAAGAGATCGCCCGAGAAAAGGGCGGGATTATCAAGCCTGAAATCCCTGTGGTGGTAGGGCCGCGCGCCTGCTATTACCCGAATGCGATAGAGGTGCATGGCTCTTTTGCACATTACGAGGAGGAGAACCAAGCCATTGCCCGCGCTGCGCTTAAAGAGCTCGGTGTAGAAGTTTGTGATTTATCCGACGTTCCTAGCTGTCGCTTTGAGTGCATTGGCAATCGCATTTTTGATGTAGGGCATAATCCTGCTGCGCTACAGCGCACCTTTGAGCGGATAGCACACACCTATCCGGGTAAAAAAATCCGTGCATTTGTTGCTTTTTCTGCAGACAAAGATATTGCGGCCTGTTTGGAGGTTATTGAGAAACATACGTGTGCCTATCATTTTATCAAAGTTGACCATCCACGTTTACATGTATATGAACAAAGCGTCTCATTCGATGAGGCTCTTCAGCATTGCCGGAGAGATGAGATCCTTCTTGTAACAGGCACTTTTTTTATGATGGCAGCGGCAAAAAAAGCACTGTTGAAAGAGTTATGAGTAAAGCTGATATTTGGCTACTCCAATTTAACGATCACATGGGATAAGGTTATTATCAGCTCTATAAGGATCGCGAGAGATCCAAATAAGAGAGGGGGCTTTATTGCGATTAGGCCACCTGTGATAGCACACATTCCATTCTCTAGGATCTAAAGTTTCTACAAATTCAACTAAGAGCATTTCTTCTTTAGCTCCCTCTGGATGCCCGGGATAGCATGTAATTGAAATGGCTTTTTGAGCAATTTGGAGCGCATTTTGCACACTCTGAAGAGTCGATTTACGCTCTGTAGTTAGTGTTTTGTCGCCCCCAGGCAAATAGCCTAGGTTATAAACAATGAGGGTAGCTGCGCTCTCTTCAAACTGTTCATGTGATTGAAGGCGATAGAGCGCATCAGGAACCTTTTGACGCGTAGCTTCAAGAGCCGCCTCTTGGATGTCATAAGCGACAACTTTTGCCCCTAGTTGACTTAAAAAAAAAGTATCGTGTCCATTTCCACAGGTGGCATCGATGACAAGATCGCCGGGGGAGACGACTTTTTCCCAATAAGAGTGAGCTAGGTGAATATGGTGCGACATGAGAAACATAATAGCATAAGCGTGTTTTTTTCTTTTGAATTAGAGGGCAATCTGTTAAGCTTGCCCTCCTTCGGGGTATTAGCTCAGTTGGTTAGAGCGCCACGTTGACATCGTGGAGGTCAGCTGTTCGAGTCAGCTATATCCCATCATGGACTTGTCATCCCTACGGCATTTAGCAAAAGAAATTCTTGCAGCGGCCACCCTTGAGCTTTTTCCTGCTGTTCAACTTATCGGCGGAGAAGTCGATGAGGTCGGTTTTCATTACGATTTTCTCTTTCCAAAAGAAATTATGACGCTCTTTACTGAGCGCGAGCTGATCCATATCGAGGATCAGATGATCCGTATCGTTCAAGAGGCCCGTCCAATTAAAAAACTCGAGATGATGCGTGAAAACGCAGCCACTTACCTCCAGCATCAAAAACAACCTTTAAGAGCCGATGCAGCTTTAGAAGAGGCGGAAAACATCGTTTCTCTTATCCAAATAGGCTCTTTTCTCGATCTCAGCGCTGGTGAGTTTCCTGAGACAACAAAAGCTTTGAATGCTTTTAAATTACAGGGTTTCGAATCAGATGGTGTTGTCAGGATTTACGGCACAGCCCTTGACACACGCGACGAATTAAAGAAATATCTTAAACAGTGCAAGGAGGCTGCCAAACGCGATCCGCATATCCTCGGCCTCAAAGAGGGCTATTTTCTTCCGTTTGAGGGGGAGTGGATCTACCTTGCGCGCTCAGAGCCACTCTTGAATAAGTTAAAAAAAATTTGGGAACAGGAGCACACTCAATTTGAAAAGGTCTATTTTTCCGATCTTCTTGAGCCCAAAGATGTGCATGAACAGGTGATGGAGACGCAAAAATGGCTAAAGATCGCTTCATATTCATCCTTTGAGGGCGACTATGTCACTTTAAAATGTCAAGCTGAGCAAGAACTTAGCACTTCTCTCATTTCTTCCTTGCATTTCTTCGAGAAAGTATTTAAGATTTTCGCATTTGAACCGAGAGTATATTGCGTCGAACCGAAACCTGGTTGGTTGACTCGTACTTTAAGGGAGGCGGGGGTAGAATTTCTGCCCTCTATAGGGGAGCGGCCCCATATCTCTTATCGCGTTCCAGACGGATATGGACGTGAGAGGAGGCTTTCTTATTTAGAGGTTGAGAGAAAAGCGAATGTTTTGCATCGTTCGTTATTTTACTCGCCGAAAGAGTGGGTGGCTCATATGATCGAAATGGGAGTTGAAATTTGAATTTTCGTATTAACCGGCAAATTCGCGCGCCAAAAGTTCGTGTGATCGGTGCTGAGGGCAATCAAGTAGGGGTCATCTCAACGCGTGACGCGCTTGCGATGGCGGAAGCAGCAGGTCTTGATTTAGTTGAAATTGCCCCGACTGCTGAGCCTCCTGTATGCAAGATTATCGATTATGGAAAATTCCGTTACGATCAAACGAAGCGGGAGAAAGAGAGTAAAAAGTCTCAGCACCAAGTAAAAATAAAAGAGATCAAGCTCAAACCGAATATCGATGAGCATGATTATCAAACAAAATTGAAAAAGGCCCATGAATTTCTAGAAAAGGGGAACAAGGTGAAAGTTACCTGCATGTTCCGTGGAAGGGAAATGGCCTATCCTGAACTTGGCAAACGCGTAGTTCAGAGAATGTGTAAAGAATTAGAAGAGTTTGCCCACGTTGAAGCACCAGCAAAAATGATGGGGCGGAGTATGATTTGTGTGCTAGCGCCTCAGGCTGCAAAGGGCAAAAAGAAGGAGAAATCAGATGCCAAAGATGAAAACAAATAAAGCGGTAGCCTCCCGTTTTAAAGTGACTGGGTCAGGCAAACTATTGCGCCGCCGTCCGGCTCGCCGTCACAAATTAACAAAAAAATCTTCATTGAGAAAGCGCAATCTAGCGCGTCCTGGACTTGTTTCAGAGACTCAATTGAAGATGTATAAGAAGATGATAGGAGCATAAAGTCATGGTTAGAGTTACAAATGCACCTGCCTCAAAGCGTAGTCGTAAGCGCCTTTTAAAGCGCGCCAAGGGTTTTTGGGGAGATAGAAAAAATCACGTGCGTCAATCAAGCAATGCTGTGATGAGCGCATTGTCATTTAGTTATCGTCACCGTAAACTGAAGAAGCGGGATTTTCGCAAACTTTGGATTACCCGTGTTGGCGTGGGAGCAAAGATCAACGGATTGTCTTATAGTAAAATGATGGACGGCTTGAAAAAAGCTGGATGCGACTTGAATCGCAAGATGTTATCTGAGATGGCGATTCACGATCCTGAGAGTTTCAAAGCTGTTGCGGAGATGGCTAAAAACGCTCTTGTGTCATGACACTTGAAGAGACCATCAGCGCGATTAGAGCCGAAGCCGAAAAAGATCTGACTGAGAGCTCGAGTGCGAAAGAGATAGAAGCGTTGAAAGTCAAGTACCTTGGGAAGAAGGGACGTGTGCAAGGGCTCATGCCCATGTTGAAAGAGTGTTCCCCCGAGGAGCGTCCCCAATTTGGAAAGCGCATTAACGACCTTAAGACCTCACTTGAGGAGCAGCTTCAATTCGCCTCCGACCGTCTAGAGGGTAAGGAGTTAGAGAAGCGTCTTCATTCCGAGAAGCTTGATGTTACTTTGCCTGGCCGCCGTCGTTTCTTAGGGCGGCGTCATGTTATTCTCAAGATGTTGGACGAGGCAATAGAGATTCTTGCTGAGATGGGGTTTTCCGTTCAGTATGGTCCTGACATCGAGTCAGATTTTTATAACTTCGAGGCATTAAATTTCTCGAAGGATCATCCTGCGCGTGACATGCATGACACGTTCTATATTTCCGGAGACATTTTACTTCGTACGCACACCTCGAATACCCAGGTGCGAGTGATGGAGGCATGTGCTCCTCCGATTCGGATTATTGCTCCTGGCAAGTGCTATCGCAATGAGGATGTTTCGGCTCGTTCGCATGTCTTATTTCATCAGATTGAAGGGGTTTACATCGACAAAGATGTGACTTTTGCAGATTTGCTCTCGACTTTAGAGGAGTTTTACGAGAGGCTTTTACAGCACAAGATTAAGATGCGCAATCGTCCAAGTTATTTTCCTTTTGTTGAACCCGGTTTGGAAGTGGATATCAGCTGCATTGTATGTGATGGAGAAGGGTGTCCTGTTTGTAAACATACGGGTTGGCTTGAGGTATGTGGAGCTGGGATGGTCCATCCGGAGGTTTTGAGATCGGGAGGGATTGATCCTGAGGAGTATACTGGGTATGCTTGGGGGATGGGCATTGAGCGGCTTGCGATGTTACGTTATGGGATAACGGATATTCGGTTATTCTTAGAGGATGACTTAAGGTTTTTGCAGCAGTTCTAGCAAAAAGTGGACGTATGAGGCTGATTCAGAGAGGGCATTTTTTTGCCTGCAGCTAGAGATCTCCTTCCATAAAATTAGGAGATGGTTTAAGTTATTTAGAGTTGTTTACGGAAGAGTGGCAGAGTGGCCGAATGCGCCTGTCTTGAAAACAGGAGTACCGCAAGGTACCGTGGGTTCGAATCCTACCTCTTCCGATCAAAAAGGGAAGCGTAATGCTTCCCTTTTTTTATCGAGAAGAGAAGCGGAAGCGGTCGAGCTTTCGCGTGTTGGATTCGAAGGGTTGAAACGTGCGAGCGCTAGCGAGACCGTAACCCCGGCCCTTTAGGGGAATCCTACCTCTTCCGATCAAAAAGGGAAGCGTAATGCTTCCCTTTTTTTATCGAGAAGAGAAGCGGAAGCGGTCGAGCTTTCGCGTGTTGGATTCGAAGGGTTGAAACGTGCGAGCGTTAGCGAGACCGTAACCCCGGCCCTTTAGGGGAATCCTACCTCTTCCGATCAAAAAGGGAAGCGTGATGCTTCCCTTTTTTTATCGAGAAGAGAAGCGGAAGCGGTCGAGCTTTCGCGTGTTGGATTCGAAGGGTTGAAACGTGCGAGCGCTAGCGAGACCGTAACCCCGGCCCTTTAACCCCCATTTCTCACCATCTCTCTGACAACTCGCACACCCTGTCACCACATCTTGTCTCCCAGCAGGGCAGGTCCGTGTCGAATGAACACTATCCCTGCCCTGCTGGGAGACAATCTGCGGCAACAGATGAGCGATATGTTCAGAGATCTGGTGAGAAATGGGGGTTAGGGGAATCCTACCTCTTCCGATCAAAAAGGGAAGCGTAATGCTTCCCTTTTTTTATCGAGAAGAGAAGCGGTAACCCTAGTCCTTTTGCAATTGGACAACAGGTTGATATGAAAGGATTTTACATTCGAAATATTCGCTTTATGGTTCGATGTGCCAAGGAATATGATAACTATGAAATTATGAAACAGCTTGTTTCACAAATTCCCTCCGTGGGGACACAATATCTTTCTCCTTCAGAAGCTTGAGATAATTGGAGAGAGGTTATGGTATGCTCGCAAGGCCACTATAAATGATTTAGTTGCAAAGTTTCATGGCAACATGGTTCCTATGCCCTCTCGCCGTTTTCGAGTAACTGCATTCTAACTGCAGGCGAGAGATAATTGTCTAAATTGGGACGATAGCTGTCTAGCCAATCCAAAGTGTATGAGACAGGCTATCGCTCGAACAAAGGTTTCCTTATCCTCTCTATTGCTCGTAAACTTGCGGAGCTAAAGCAGCAGCTCACTCTTAGCCTAACCCGGATTTCTCACCAACCATTCGGCCGCTTTACGCATCTGTATCCCCATCTGTCTTCATAGCCATCCTCGGAAGGGTTAATTTAACCCTCCCTTCGGATGACTCTTCGACATCTGGAAATACAGTCTGCCCAAATCGGCTCGAGTGTTGGTGTGAAACCCAGCTAATTGCCTCAAAATAACCATTTTATTGTCCCGTAAGCTCATTTTTACTCCCTCAGATATGGCCATTTTGAGCTCTTGGTTGAAATTTTAATAACCATAAAGTTATTACTCAGCTAATGGGTCAAAAAAATTTTAAGTTCCACATCTTATTGCTGACGCTCTTTCTCTACCTGGTGATTGCTCCATTTTTAGAGAAAATCTCTTTTGCAAAGATTGTCATCGATATCTTCCTTACTCTTCTCCTGTTTTTTGCGGTATTCACGATCCATGGTCACAAAATCATCAAAACTCTCTCGGTTGTCCTACTTATACTCTTCCTCGTTCCCCTTTGGCTTGCATCCACAGGCGTCATTAGCCTCTCTGTAGAGTTTACGTATCTAGTGCTTATCGCCTATATCATCTTGTTAATATGCTCATTCGTTGTCCGTTTCTTTAAAGCAAGAATAGTGGACGCCAATGCGATTTATGCCGCTCTATCCCTCTATCTATTTATCGGTATTTTATGGGGAGTGATCTACGCATTTATGGATTTCATTCAGCCCGGTTCTTTCGGCGGAACGCTTGTGCAAACCTCCGGTACAAAAGATCTTCATACCTTTATCTATTTTAGCTACACAACACTCACAACTCTAGGCTATGGCGATATTTTCCCCAATACAGTGCAAGCTGCAGCGCTCTGCCAAGCTGAGGCAATCATCGGACAATTTTTTACTTCTGTCCTGATTGCCCAACTTGTAGGAATACGCGTGACACAGCGTTTGGGAAAGGGTTTACTCGACTGAGTAGATTGCAGGTAAATCCCGCCAGTACTCTTTATAATCCATCCCATAACCCACTACAAAAAGATCTTCTATTTCAAAACCAACAAAGTCCGGTTGATAGTCTACCTGGTGGGGAATGTTTTTCTTTAGAAAAACAAAGGAATGGATCGAGCCGGGATTTTTTTCAGCTATTTTTTGGACAACCTTTTCTAAAGTGGCTCCTGAATCATAAATGTCATCGATTACAAGCACATTTTTACCATCTAGATCGAGCTTATCTAACCCTAAAATAGTCAGTTCTCCTCTCGTCGTTCCATTAGCCCCGTAGCTGCTTGTTTGGATGAAATCAAGAGTTGTTGGAGTGTGAAGGGCGCGCATCAAGTCAGAGGTGACACAGATCGCTCCTTTCATCAACATGATGATCGCGATCTCTTTCTCTTGAAATGCTTCATCAATTGATGCGGCAACCTCATGCATGCGCGTATCTATTTCCTCCTCTGAAATAAGCTTGTTAAATGAAGAATGCGCGTTGCGATCTAAGAGAGGATCACTTGCAAAAAGAGGGGTGAGCAATAGGAAAAATGATAAAATGGCTTTCATACCTAGGTCTCCATATTTCGATTTGGCAAAAGGCTCCTATGATGTGAATTAAAGGAAAAAACTGCAAGAGGCATGGGCGTTTTGGTTTTTTCTAGAACAAAAAGGTTTTATATATATAACGGAGGGTATGGATCAAATTTGGGAACGCCTTGCCGCAAGGGATTGGACAGACTACATCATTTGCTTATCGCTTTTTATAGCAGCGTATGTCCTCTACCGCATTCTTTTCAGTCTGTTTAAGTGGATTGTAAAGCTCAACGGGTTCAGAAAAGTACTGATCGGTGCCATTCGTTACCCTATTTTAGTGATTTTCTATGAAATTGCCGCCATTCTCTCCCTTCGTATTTTAGAGTTCAAGGGCGAAGTGGTTGTTGAAAATATCCTGCTCATCATCTCTATTTTAACGGGAGGATGGCTGGTTGCTAGCTTGATCCATACCTTTTTCCGCTATTTCATGATGAAATACGAAAAAGGGGGAGAAGTACCCCCCGGTGAACGTTCCTTTGTCACACAGGTACTTTTCCTCTATCGGCTCCTCATGCTTCTCATTATCGTTGTAACCATTGCCTTTATCTTGCTGAAAGTCCCTCACATAAAGAGTATCGGAATCGGTATCTTAGGTTCAGCTGGTATTTTAGGTATCGCGCTTGGTATCGCAGCCCGTCCCATCCTTCTTAATCTAATGTCAGGTTTTCAAATTGCTATGACTAAAACGATTAAGATCGGGGATGCGGTGTTTATCAATAATGAATTTTCCCGCATCGAAGCGATTCATTTGACGCATGTGATCGCACGCACGTGGGATTTACGGCGCAAGGTCTTCCCGATTTCGCAATTCGTCGATCACCCTTTTGAAAATTGGGATATGAAAAATTCAGAACTGCTTGGAACAGTCTTTATCTACTGCGACTATGAGGCACCGATCGATCTGATTCGCGCAAAAGCAGAAGAGATTATCAGAAGCCATCCAAGCTGGAATAAAAAATTTTGGAGAATGCAGGTCACAAACTGCTCTGATCAAAGCATTGAGCTGCGCATCATCATGACAGTCAATGATGCCACGTCATCTTTTGATTTGCGCTGTTACGTGCGCGAAAAGCTGATCGAATTTCTGCGCGAGCAGCACCCAGAAGCTCTCCCGCGTACCCGTTATCAAACGCTTCAATAATAAAAAATTTGCGATCATATCTGTTTTAGGTATGATAGGCTCAAGATGACATATCCACCCCCAGGCTATGATGACGAGAGTATTGTTCCTCAGCACCGGCTGAAATCCTTGCTTGGGCAATTTGAGGCTGAACTTTCAAAGATCCAGACTGTTTTTAGACAGAATCTACCTGGCGAATTCCACCCGGCTGAACATGATCAAGACTTTTGGCAACTGCGTACAGCGGCTGAGGAACTGGGCTCTGATTATCCATTTTTGGTTGAAAGACTGATTGCTGATTATAAACATTTTCAAGATGAGCCGAGTGGGGAAAAACTTGAAAATCTCTTCAATGATGTGCGGAATCTCCAGCTTCTTCTTGTAGGCTAAGCTTTTCAATCGTACGGATCATTTTTGTGAAAATCCAAACATGAAAGGGCGAGAGGATCCACCAGTAGACCATCCCCAAAAGACCTGATGGGAAAAACCGGGCCGTTTGTTCGAGCTGTGTTTTATTTCCTTCTACCCGCAAGAGGTTGAATTCCAAAGCGGCTTCGCCAGGAAGACGCATTTCCGCAACAAGGAGGATATGGTTGGGAGGGTCAATTTGTTTTACACGCCAAAAATCAACCGTATCGCCTACCTGCAAATCGGTATGATTGCGCCTCCCACGGCTTAAACCGACTCCGCCCATCATTTTATCGATCATGCCTCTGATTTTCCAAAGCCATGAGGCAGAATACCAACCTTCTTTGCCTCCAATCCGTGTGACCACTTTCCAAACTGTTGGAGGAGAAGCTGAGATAACACGGGTGCGGTAAGCCTTAAAAATCGTCCCTCCAGCCCATTTTGGGTCGTGTTGATAGACCCATTCTGCAGGCGGAATGGCTCCAGCATCTGTCCAAGATGTCTCGGGATTAATTTTTTCCATTGCAAGCGAGATAGCCTCTTCATAGTCGATGAGTTTCAGAGGAATGAGCTTGCGTATCCGCGTATCCTCGCAGATCACCTTGCTGCTTAGCCCTTCTACAAGGGGACGCCCGAGTTTAGGAGGAAGGGGTGTGACGAGTCCAATCCAATAAGAGCTCAATTTTGGCGAAAGCAACTTAACTGGAATGACTTTTCTCATCTTTAGATGGGCGACTTTTGCATAGAGCATCATCAGTTCGTGATAGTTTGTGACACGAGGCCCTCCGATATCAAAGCTCTGTCCGATCGTTTCAGGGATTTCAAGTGCTTTAATTAAATAATCGAGAACGTTTTGGATGGCGATCGGCTGGCAGGGGGTGCGCACCCATGTGGGCGTCACCATAATAGGTAATCGATCGGTCAAATAGCGCAGGATTTCGAAAGAAGCACTGCCAGATCCTATGATCATTGCTGCGCGGAAAATGGTAACTGGAACGGAGCTGTGACGCAATATTTCACCGACTTCCCTGCGCGATTGCAGATGTTTGCTTAAGGAGTCTTTTTCACTCCCTAGTCCGCCCAGATAGATAATGCGCTCTATACCTGCTTGCTCTGCAGCGGAGACAAAATTGAGCGCCGCCTCGCGATCGGCTTGCGCAAAGTCTTTCTTCTCCCGAACCATGGAGTGAATGAGATAATAGGCAACTCCGCATCCCTCAACAGCCTTTTCAAGAGATGGGTAGTCGAGGACATCGCCTTCAACGAGCACAACATTTGGATGATTTGCCCACGGCCTGCCTTTCAGTTTATCAAGGTTGCGCCCCATCGCATGCACACGGTATCCTTGACCCAATAAACGAGGAACTAATCTTCCTCCAATATAACCTGTTACGCCCGTAACAAGAATCGGTTTTTGCAGCATGTTCCAGCCTTTTATGATTTGTTGTGACACTTTTCTTTTATGCGCAAAGCGCTTTTTCTTTTCATCTTACTTTTGTGTTGGGGGTACTTGCGAAAAAGAGGGGATTTCATTTATAGGTCTACGGTATAATTGCTTCGACGAGAAAGTCAAAACTTTTCGTCCAGATATTGCCAGTGTTCAATTTGAGCATTTTAAAAGAATTTTAAGCGATCAAGAGGCCGCAAGCCTCATTAAAATGAAGGGTCAAAAAAATGGCTAAACTCTACTTTCGCTACGGTGCTGTTGGAAGTGCAAAAACACTAAACCTACTGGCAGTTGCTCATAACTATAAGCAACAAGATAAAAGAATTCTTTTGATTAAACCTGCTCTCGATGTCCGTTTCGGCAAAAATAATATCAAATCGCGCGCAGGCCTTGAACAGGAAGCGGATATCTTGGTCGATGAAAAGACTGATCTCCTCAAACTAGACTTTAAGGGTATTGATTGTTTGCTTGTCGATGAGGTGCAGTTCTTACCGGCTCACGTGATCGACCAGCTCAGGACAATCACCTACCTAAAGAGAATCCCTATTATCTGCTACGGCCTTAGAACCGACTTTCGTACCCATCTCTTTGCGGCTTCCCGCCGTCTCTTGGAACTCGCCGATTCGATAGAAGAGGTGAAGTCGACATGCCACTTTTGCAACCGTAAGGCGATCATGAATTTAAAGCACGTGGATGGGGTTGCAACGATTGATGGGCCAAGCGTAGAGCTGGGCGCCGAGGAAAAATACTTTCCCGCCTGCTACACGTGTTATTCCAATCAGGTAAACGATGCCCGTGAAAAAGAAAAGATAGAGCTAGCTGTTCGCATCGATTAAGAGCACGTGTTCACGGGGTTTACCCCCTGAATACGTAATTAAGAGAATATTAATTTAATTCTTATTTATCTATTCCTCTCCTGCAAAAAATATTAATACTAAAATATTTAGTTTTCTTTTGTGCTATTAAACTTAAAAAAGGGATAATGGTAATTATAGAAAGCTTAGTGCCTTAGAGGCAGAGGAGGGTCAAATGAACCCAAGAGGTGGATTGAGTATCATGGAAGCCTTGGATAATTTGAATGCCCTTGTCGATGCCGAAACATTGGATGAGATCGAAGTCACGGATGAAGCGCGCCTGATACCGCATATTATTGAAGACGAGGAGAGTCCAAGAGAGATTTATTGGGTCCGTGCAGGATCTGATTCGCAAACATTGGATGTCGTTAAATTGACGCTCCGAACTGTTTACGAATATCTTCAGTCTTATTATCACAAAATGCACAAAGCAGGTGATACTAAGCAGCTTGTAGATGGGGTGAGTACAATTATGGTCCTCGTTGGAGAGGCGGCGAAAAAGCTCGACCGTTTTGGTGCACTATTCCAACAAAAGGTGACCGATTTTCCTGAGTACAAGGAGCTTCAAAACTTTTATAAAAGCCACGTTATTCGTGAATCATTCCGCGAATTTGCAAAGGCACCGATACATGTAGAAAAAGAAGGTGTCCTTCCTGAACAAGTGGAATGGGAAAAAGAGCTTCAGGAGCTTTTGCAAGAGGAAGAAGAGGTTGAAGAAGTTGCAGGGGTCCATATCCTCAATGATATCGATTTAATCAAGCGGGATCATCTCTATGAACTCTTCTATTTGAAAAATGAGGCAGGACACGATTTCTATTCCTTAGATCTTGCCCGTCATATCAAACTCGCCTGTGATTTTGGCGAGTATTCTGAGGAATATTTCGGAGAAGATCCTCTGCTTCAGATTAAAAATTGGGAAGACAGAGAACTGCATCAATTAGCAAAAACCATATTGAAAGCAGTCAAACGCCCTCTTGAAAAATTTTATGAGGCGGCGATGCGCCATAAAGGGGTAGAAGGTGTTATTTTGCTGCACAATGCATGCATGTCCTTAATGCTGGCGGCGAATCCCCGCAATTTGATCCGGCAGTTTGCTTTAAAAGGGTGCCATCTCTATTTCGCTGACTTCTTACTTCATTTTCGTGCTGCATTGCAAAACCGTGAGTATGAGAAACTTGTGATTTATGGGCCGCCAACAGGGAAGCCATTTTTCAATCACTACCTCGATTTAGTTCATGCTATTTGTTATCAGCTGTTTACTTCTACTCATGATCAAGAAGAGCTACGGAATGCCATGCGTCATCTTATAGAGAGGGTAGAGCCAAAGAAAGCCCACACGCTCTCAGATTCGCTTATGCATGCCAACCATGCGCTGACAGAGAATTTAAAGCTCCATCCCAATGGCCCGGTCTTTAAGGCTTTGGATATCGTACGCGAAGATGGCGAGCGCACCTTCGATCCATTGATGCAGGGGAATCTTCCAACGTTTGAATGGACGTTGAAACAAAATGAGAGGGAAATCCATATCCTTCGATTGCCTTCTCCTACTGTGCAACAATGGATCAATCATGCTGAGATCTCTGAGGAATTTAAAACGTTTTTGCGCGCCTTTAAACCGGAAGAGCACCTGCTCGTTCTTAACTTTCAAGAGCGTACCTCTTGGAAAGAACATGCTCGTGTAGCGGTTCTTGAAGAACTGGGCCATCACGCCGAATTTGCCGATCAGCTTACAGTTGTGACTTTGGCGACAGAGACAGATTTTTATAATCAGATAGGCGTTTACCAAGATCTTGGTGAAGCAAAAGCCTTCATCGAACAATTAGCCGATCATTTAGAGGATGAGAGCACCGGTTACTCATTTCCAGCCAAAGTGAAAAAAGAGCTCTTTCCGAACTTTATTTCACGACTGCTCGAACAGATACACAAAGCCTTCTTCGAGCAAAAAAATACGCTCTCATACTTGGAGCGTCTCGATTTCATAGAGCTCGCCTATCATTTTATCGAGCTGAAGTTGATCGAGCTTATCAGACCGACTCTGCTCGCCTTCACTTCAAAAGATGCTCTTGATATTGGAGCCGAGATGAGTATTGAGCTGCTTGCATTGTTGACAATCGGGCGGGGAAAGAGTCTCGATTTCGAGAAGGTACAGACACTCCTGTTTGGTCCGACATTGATGCAGAGGGAACGTGTGATCCATCCCGAACGATTTGATCGCCTATACGCTTTGGTGCGTCTGCTTGAATCGAGCGGGGATTATCTCAGTTCCTTTGGAGAGCTCTTTAGAAAGCAGACACTTGAGTGGGAGGTAGGGTAAGCAAGTAGGCTTGTGTACCAGGTGCTAGATAGTCACAGGGTCTGTATTTGGCTTCATCTCTGATGTCTGGGTCTGCCCCATTATTGAGCAAGAGACCTATTATTTGTAGGTTAGGTGTATTAGATACAGCATAGTGAAGGGGGGTTTTGCCATTGCCATCTTGTAGATCGGGTTTTGCCTCATGCTCGAGTAAAAAACGCACCATCTCTACGTTCCCTTCAATGACCGCACAATGAAGTGCTGCTTTTCTTGATGTGCAGTTATCCACATCATTTACCTGAGACCCATCTTTTAAGACTAAATCTCTTGCGTTTTTATCCGCTCCCAACTTTATCGCTAGGGTAAGAGGCGATTCAAGAGACTGTCCTGCTTTTTCTAAGGCCTTGTCGATCTTTTCTTCTCTCCGACGGCTCAGTATAGAGTTAATAATCAGAGGGGAAGTGGATAAGAGAGCCGCTCCAGCTGCTGCATAAGCTCCGTAGAGATAACCCTTATAAGCTGACAAAAGCGCCAACGCTGCAAAAACAACTATTCCGATGCCAGATGTGATATTTATAATTGCATCGGAGTCCTGGCATGGTTCTGGTGGAGTTTTGGACGATAATCCATTAATTTTATTCACACTTAACCTTTGTTTAATTTATGAAATAATTATATAACAAAGGTTTTAATATAGTATTAAGAAATTTTATAAATTTCAGAATATTTTTGTCTTAGGTATGAAAGGTAAGGTGTCGGGGATAGTGCTTTACCTGTCACTTTCTTGACGAGATCGGCAGCTCGGTAGGTTTTCCCATGCCGGTGTATTTGATCCCCAAGCCACTCTCTTAAGAAGAGTAGCTCCCCCTTAGAGACGCGCTTCTCCCAGTCGGGGAAAGCATTCTCGAAGGTAGAGAAAAACTGAGAAGCATAAAGATTTCCTAAAGCATATGTTGGGAAATAACCAAATGCCCCCATGGACCAGTGGATATCCTGCAAGCACCCTTCGGCATCCGTTTTAGGGACGATGCCTAGAGAGGCTTTCATGCCGGCATTCCATGCCTCAGGGAGATCAGCGACTTTGAGCTTTCCCTCGATGAGCTGCTTTTCAAGCTCAAAACGGAGAATGACATGTAAAGAGTAGGTTACCTCATCGGCTTCCACGCGTATAAAGGTAGGTTCAACTTTGTTGATCGCCTTATAGAAAGCGTTTAGAGAGGTTGTTTGCAGCTTAGGAAACATCTTAGCCAGGGAGGGGAGAAAGTGCTTCCAGAAAGGCTTAGATTGGCCAATACGGGTCTCCCAGAGTCTTGATTGGCTCTCATGAATACCTAAAGAGACCGCTTCGCAAAGAGGGGAGCCGTAATATTCCGGCATCAAGCCCATCTCATAGAGACTATGCCCCCCCTCATGGAGGACCGCCGAGAGGGAGTTAAATAATGAGCTGTGATGGATCCGAGTCGTGACTCGGCTGTCAGAGGGGTGGAGGGACGTTGAAAAGGGGTGGGTTGAGAGATCGAGCCGCCCTTTTTTAAGGTCGTATCCCATCGCCTCTAGAAGAACTTTTCCAAAAGTGAGTTGCTTTTCTGCAGAGAATTTTCCATGTATACAGCTGTCATCAACTTGAGGAGAGGCTTGGATTTGTTTGAGAAGCGCTTGGATCTCCTTTTTCACCTTCGAAAAAAGAGCGGTCACCTCTTTTGTCTTTGTGTCAGGCTCGAAGGAGTCCAGAAGGGCGTCATAGGGGTGATCGGAATAACCTAAGTACTCAGCTTTCTCTTGCGACATTTCGATAATGCGCGCTAGGGTCGGTGCAAAACCGGCAAAATCGTTCTCTTTGCGCGCGTGTGCCCATTTTGTCAGCGCCTCGGCTGTCAGGCGGGCAAAAGACTTAACAAACGCATTGGGAAGCGCATTTGCAGTGATAAAATCACGCCGCCATTCCCGTAAGGCAGCTTGTTCTAAAGTGTTGAGCTCTTTGCCGATGACTTTTCCTGTTTCAAGGTCTATCAATTTTTCCAGAGTCTTGCGATAACGGCTGCTTGTGCGATCTTTGTGGTTCAGCTCAGCCATCAGTTCGATTTGCTCGGCGCGCAGATGGGCGCCTTCTGGAGGCATGTGCGTCTCCTGGTCCCACTCAAGCAGGTAAGAGATGCTGTCGAGCAGACGAATCTTCTTCGATAGGGCAAATAGCTCTTGGTAGTCCTTGTTCATCGTATATCCTTTCTGTTCGCGACCCGATGCTAACGAGAAATTCGCGCACATCGGTATTTCCCCAGCATGCCACGGTTTCGGGGCTTAAATATTGATCGAAAAGGGTTGCCTTGTCGCCGACATGCGCTTCAGGGATCTCTGTCAGATCGACCATCATAAAATCCATACAGATGTTGCCGATCATTGGCGCATTTTTGCCATGGATCCGCACATATCCTTTCTCTTTATAATGACGATGCAGCCCATCGAAGTAACCGACGGGAAGGATGCCGATACGCATTTTTTCCCGCTCGATCAGATAGCCACGTTTATAGCCGACAGTCTCTCCCTTTTTTCGATCGGCAATATAGGCGATATGCGTCTCAAATGTCAAAGCCGGTTTTAAATTCGACTCAAACCCATATCCAAAAAGAGAGACACCCACGCGTAAAAGGTTGCAAAAAGGAATAGAGAAACGGATCGCTGCCGGCCCGTTGGCTGCATGAATCCAGCGTGGACGGGGGTTGAGCCGATCGACAATCGATTTAAAGCGTTTGATCTGCTCGGCTGTGAAGGGATCAAAATCTGGAATGTCGGCTGATGAAAAATGTGTCATTACCCCTTCAAGCCGGAGATGGGGTGAGTTGTGGATCCACTCAGCAAGTGCAAGAGCCTCTTCAGGTTCCACGCCAAAACGGTTCATGCCTGTATTGATCTGAAGATGGACGGGTATTGTTTCAAATGCAGAAGCATTAAGGGCTTTAGCCTCCTGAAATGAGCTCACAGCCGGCTGTAGGCGATATTTTGCGACACTTTCTGCCTCAAAAGGGGGAGCTGAAATCACAAAAATAGGCATCTCAACACCGGATTCACGTAAATGGATGGCTTCATTGACGTGGGAGACACCTAAAATGCATACGCCAAACGCTTTTAAATGGGGAATGAGTGCGAGCGCTCCTGTTCCATAAGCATCCGCTTTGACCATCGCCATTACTTCACCTTTTTGTGTAAAGGTGTTGATGTTTGATCTAATCGATTCGAGGTCAATAGTTAATGTGCTAGAGCTTGGCATATTTCCATCCAAAAAATCCAAAAAATAGCACAAGCGGAGTTAAAATGGCCCAAAATGGGGGGATCACTTGGCTTTCGCCCAGGATAACACAACCGTTTACAAAGGTAAAAAAGGTAATGATTCCGAATAGTGAGAGGGCATAGATAAAAAAGACCGGATGGTGGCGGCCGAATCGAAGGCAAAAGGGCGCAGGGGCGAAAATAACGAGAATTGAGGCGAGGGGAATCATCAGTTTATAGAAAAAAATTGTCGCTGCTTCTGCTTCTTTATCTTTTAGAGCACCGCGCCACCTGAGATGAGAAAAAAGCTCAGTAAGCGATTGGGATCGAGGGGGGTGGATTGCAGTGTAAAGAGCGCGTGCATCAAATTGAATTTCAGGAAAGAACATCGAGTCAAATGCTTTGATCCGTTTCAATTGCCCCTCTTCTCTTTTGAGAATAGCGATTCCTTCACCAAAGGGGACTTTTTCATACGGATAGAGGGTTTGGATGCGGTAGACTAAGTCGCTGCTCTTTACCCAATAGTTATCGAAAAACCCTTGTGTCTCTGCATCAAACTTTTGATAGATCAAAAGCGAGCCATCCATGAGAGGAAGCGCCCCGATCGGCTCCTGATTCGAATGCTCTTTAAAAAAACGGTCTTCAAAGCCATCGAGCAAGGCAAGGGAGTGTGGCTGTATAAATTGAAAATTGAAATAGAGAAGGGCTGCTGATAAGGCTCCCGCAAGTAGAAAGGGACGCATGAGCGTTTTCAAGGGCACGCCGCCTGCGAGAAGAGCCACAATCTCGTTGCGCACGTTGAGGGTGGTCAATACTTTCACCGTTGCGATGAGCAGGGCGATGGGGACGAGGATGTCGGCTCTGTTTGCGAGCTGGAATAGGTAATAAAGAAGGATGTCTACATGGCGAATTCCCTCTTGGTGGAATGTCTTTGAATGGGCTGAATAATCGATGAGCACATAGAGAAAATAGAAGCTCCCGATGAAGAGAAAAAAGACCTTGGCGAGTTCCTTAATAAAGTATTTTTTCCAGATCATTCAATCCCCCTGCTCACGCGCGAAAGTGACCAAAGTGATAAGAGGGCAATCAAGGTGTGGGGCAAAAGGAAAAAAGCCGAAGCCACCCATACCAGATGATCAAACTCTTTGCCTACAAAAAAGGTAATCAATGTGAGTGCGGTGAGAAAAAGGACGAGTAGGATCCCTTTTTTTGTTCTATTGCGGCTAATCTCCATGCCAAAGGAGACACCCATTAAGGTGAAAGTAAAAGCAGCGATGCCAAGCGAAAAGCGGCGGACGATTTCCGAGTGGCATTTCGCGAGATTTTGCTTTGCTTTCCCCACTCCTTCTTCTTTTAACATTTTTTCCCGCACACGCAAGAGGCTGAATTTTAAGTGATCGTTTGCGATTTTCCATCCTTGTTTTCGTAAGAGGCGTGCAAACTCGGGAGCGGGTGCGGTGAGCCTCTCCTGATTTTCGATAATCAGATGGTCGGCTGCCGCAGCTGGAATACTGGAAAGCAAACTGACCTGCTCCCCTTTTAAGTCCCCATCCTCCATCTTGACCTTTTTTGCTAAGCAGAGGTTAATTCGTCCTTTGTTATTCAGGGCAATCAGAAGGTCTTTTGCACTCCTTCCGTTATGAACGGGATCCATTTGAACATAAGAGCCTTTAAGTTTTGCGATTTTAGCGCTTTGAAGGAGAATTAGGGGATTTTCAGAGGTAAGGTCATAGACCATTTTTCGTGTTGCTAAGTGGGAAGAGGTCGCGAGTTCAGATGTGATATAGAAAGAGACGACGGAGAGCAGTGCTCCTGCGATTAAAACAGGGGCGATGATCTGTTTAAGAGAGAAGCCTCCAGCGCGTAGAGCTGTCAGTTCATGCGTTTGAGAGAGGCGCTGATAAAGAATCATCGCTGAGATCAGACAGGAAATCGGGATCGCAATAGGCAGGATATAGGGGATCTGATAGAGGATAAAGAGCGCTAAATAGGAAACGGGAGCGCCAATTGTCGCAAAATGGGCGATCTCTTCTAGCCTGCTGACTAGCAGGATCGCGATAAATGAGATCACAGCTAAGAGCAGGACTTTGAGGTAGTTGCTAAGCAGATAGCGGGCAAAAATCGGCACGGATGTTCTCCAAAGAAGTCGAGGTTATCATGCCGTAGCATTTTTAGCCATTAACAGGGAATATTGGTCCACCGGCAAATAATGTATTGATAGTGGTGAGAGATTCATTAACCATATCAGCAGAGCCGGGATTCGGCTTTTCCATAAAAGCATTGATAGCAGAAATGGCGCTATCGAACTCAGAAGAAATACTAAAAGGACCGCCAATAGGCCATCCTTTTTTTTCCAGCGCTGAATATATCGCCTTTTTATTCTCTTCCAAAAACTCTTTTAGTTTTGGAAGAAAACGTTCTAGTGCCTTTATGTCAAGAGGAGGGCCCAGATAGCTATGGAGTTCATTTTCAAGGTTAAGTAACTCTTGTGCGAGTTTAGTTGTGTCTGCCTGCCCATTTGGTTCTTCTGCTTTTCCCGGAGAAGAGGGAGGGATGTTAGGACCGATGGGAGGGATATTGCTTACCATTTTTTTTCCTTTTGTTGACCTATTTGCAAGATTTATGCCATTTTATATGAGTGATTCGAGATTTTCTCACCCTTCATAGAGGGCCATTTTTACTTGGATTATCGGGGGGCCCCGATTCGATCGCCCTCTTCCACCTCCTCTTAGAGGCGAAACAGCCGTTTGAAGCCGCTCATCTCGACCATGGGTGGCGTCCTGAAAGCCGGCAAGAGGCTGTTCAATTAGCGGAAATCTGCCAAAATGCCGGCATTCGCTATCATCTAAAAAGAGTTGAGCTTACAGGCCCAAACCTTGAGGATGTCTCTCGTAAGGCACGTCACACTTTTTTTGAAGAAATCTGCGCTACAAGAGGGCTTGAGGGGGTTTTGCTCGCTCATCACGCTGATGATCAGGCTGAGACTGTTCTCAAACGTCTCTTTGAAGGAGCCTCGCTACCTAAGTTAAGAGGGTTGGCTTCAAAAACACAAGTTGGGAACTTGATACTCTACCGCCCTCTTCTTAACGTGCACAAAAAAGATATTTTAGAATGGTTGGATAACAAAGAGATATCCTATTTCCTGGACCCTACTAACGAAGATGAAAGGTTTTTGAGAAATCGGATGCGGAAAACGTTACTTCCGACCTTGTCAAATCAATTTGGAAAACGGATAGAACCGAGCCTTTGCCGCATCGCTGAAGCTGCTGAAGAGCTAAGTTGTTATCTGCAAGATGTTTTGAAATCCTTTCAGAAACAAGTAATTGAAAATGAAGAGTTTATATCACTCGATTTTCAGCCATTTTTACCTCAATCCCCGTTCATTTTGAAGGCTGTTATTCGCGATCTTTTTGAAAATGAAAAACTTGCTTTGCCAAAAGCGGTTCTTGAAACGATACTCCTTCATATTCAGAAAAATAGCGCGCACAAAACCATTCGGGTCGGGCAAAATTTGGTAAATATTCATCGCGGATTACTTACCATCAAAAGGTTAAAATTATTCTGAGTTTATAGGTTGATGTAGAAAGAAGAAATACGTTATGATAAGGTGCTTAGATTAAAGATTTTCACATGCATTTTGATTTTTCTTCTAAAATTCATTATTTAAATAAATAGTTAGCCTTTATAATTAGCGATAGGAACATTAAAAAAATAGTTTTGAATTATGGCCCCAGAAAAAAAGAACAAGAATGATCCGAAGAAAAGCTTCCCAACAACTTTTCTCCTGTTTTTACTTGCTGTCGTTTTGATTGTGATTACATTGCAAAACTTTATGTCGACTAAGACAGCAAAAGTTGCGTTTAGTCATCAGGTTCAACATCTTGTAAATTTAAACTTGATTGTACCTGAGGATAGCCGAAAGGTCTCTTTGAACGACAATCTTGTGACGTTCAGCGGTAAATTTCGCGAGAGCGAAACCGAAGAGGGACGCAAGCGCTATAGGTTTCTTGAATTGCTTGAGGGCAACGACAAGCTAAAAAGCGAACGAGATCACATTTTAGCTGATTTGGGTTCGCTTGAGAAAAAGATTAAAGAATCCGCAAGCTGGTTTCTTGAAATTTCCGCTACTCCAATTCCTGAGGGAGGGTATCGGGTTGTAGAGGATGTTTATGATGTTCCGGATCGTGACAATGCGATTATCATCAATAGCATCCCTAAAAAGAGCATGGTCAATCTGCGTTCTCTTCAAACTCAACTTCAGCAGATTGAATCAGGAGCAGCCGCTAATTTCACTACATTTGAATCCGATCTTGGCATCTTGATCGATAATTTCCGCTCTCCGGTTCTTGGCATTGGTGCTGAATCGATGAAACAAGAGCTGAAGACTTTAGCGAAAGAATTCGATCAGACGCAAAAAAGCAACATGTCGCGTAACGAGAAGGTTACTGTTTATGAGGGGATTTTAGCCCACTTGCAAGGGGTTGTAAGCGAGCTCAACCGGCCTGTAGATTATATCCGGTTGAACGAACTAAGATCCGTCCGTCAGTACAAAGATCAAATGCATCGCTATGAAGTGGTATCGAAGTCTTTAGAGCAAAATGAAGCGCAGCTGGATAAAGCGCGCCAATCTGTAGCAAGCGTAATCTGGTTTTTTAACAATAAAGAACTCTCTACTCGTGCCTTAGAACGTCAAGATCCTGAAAAGTACAGTCAATGGTTTGCAGGTGCAAAAGAAGAATGGGATAATTTTAAAGTGAATCATGGCCTTCCTTTCAAGGCACCTGATCAGCCGCGCACGCTAGCCCTTGAGAAAACATTTAAAAGCGAAGAGCCGGCTCCTAACTACTTAAGCTATCTCTTTACAATTCTTCCAATTGCTCTTGTTATCTTTCTGCTCTACTTTGTCTTCTCAAAGCAGATGAAAGGAGTAGGGGGATCTGCGATGAATTTCGGCAAGTCACCCGCTAAGATGCTGCAAAAGGGACAAAACAAAGTCACTTTTAAAGATGTAGCGGGAATTGATGAGGCAAAAGAAGAACTAGTCGAGATTGTTGAGTTTTTAAAAAATCCGACAAAATTTACATCTCTAGGCGGCAGAATTCCAAAAGGAGTTCTCCTCATTGGAGCGCCGGGAACAGGAAAGACGTTAGTTGCAAAGGCTGTTGCCGGAGAAGCTGATCGTCCGTTTTTCTCGATTGCGGGATCAGACTTTGTTGAAATGTTTGTGGGTGTTGGAGCTAGCCGAATCCGTGATATGTTCGATCAAGCTAAGAAGAACTCACCTTGCATCATATTTATCGACGAAATTGATGCTGTTGGACGTCATCGAGGGGCTGGAATTGGCGGTGGCCATGACGAACGGGAGCAGACTCTAAACCAGCTTCTAGTCGAAATGGATGGCTTCGATACCAATGAAGGGGTTATTTTGATGGCGGCAACCAACCGTCCAGATGTATTGGATAAAGCGCTGCTCCGCCCAGGCCGTTTTGACCGTCGAGTTGTCATCGGGTTGCCTGATATCAAAGGGCGTTATGAGATTCTAAAAGTGCATGCAAGGAAGATTAAAATCGATCCTTCTGTTGATTTAATGAGCGTGGCACGCAGCACTCCGGGAGCGGCAGGAGCCGATCTTGAGAACCTCTTGAATGAGGCTGCGCTCCTCGCTGCAAGAAAAGGGCGGTCAGCTGTAACAGGAGCTGATGTAGCCGAAGCGCGTGACAAGGTGTTATACGGAAAAGAGCGACGCAGTTTGGAGCTCGATGAAAATGAGCGGCGCACCACAGCTTATCATGAATCGGGGCATGCGATTGTTGGACTGGTTGTCGAGCACTCCGATCCTGTAGACAAGGTCACAATCATTCCGCGCGGACTCTCTCTTGGAGCGACGCATTTTCTCCCCCAAAAGAACCGTTTGAGCTACTGGAGAAAAGAACTCCTCGATCAGCTTGCTGTATTGATGGGTGGTCGGGTCGCAGAAGAGATCTTCCTTGGAGACATCTCTAGTGGAGCGCAACAAGATATTTCTCAAGCCACACGCTTAGCTCGCAGCATGGTGTGTGAATGGGGGATGAGCGACAATTTAGGCAAAGTTGCGTATGATGAGCGTGCTGATAACGGCGGCGGATATACCACCGGTTTTCATGAGAAGACGTATTCGGAAGAAACAGCGCGTGCAATTGATGAGGAAGTCCGCAATCTATTAGATGAGGCGTATTCCCGTGCCACAGAAATTATCATAAAGAAGCGTGAGCAAGTTGAGCTGATGACAAAAATGCTCATCGAGTTTGAAACGCTTGATGCAAAAGATGTCCGAGATATCATGGACGGCACATGGGATTCAGCAAAAAAACAACAGCGCATGAAAGAAGAGGCAAAACTCTTCTGCCGTGAGCCTGAAATGCCGCCACCTCCGCCACCACAGATTTCTGCTGATAAAAAGGATACCGATTTAGGCTTGAATCCAACCTAATATTCACTTTGGAGTAAGACAGCAAATCGAAGGGTATGCATTATTTATGCATACCCTTACTGCATTGCGTTAACGTTTTGAAGAGCTCAGACAATTTGTGACTGGTTCGATCAGTTAACAGAAACTCGTTATTAACCTGAACTTTGGGTTTTTCTCGCTCATCTTCAGGGAGTTTGCTTGCACCTCTTGTGCTAAAGGGCCTTTGGCCATTCACTTCGGCCGAAAATCCCAAGATTTGCAGCGCAAACTCTTCTGAATCTGAGCGAGAAAAACCCAAAGTTCAGGTTATTAAGCAGTTAATAGAGCTTGAGTATGCTGGCTTACCGGCACTTCTCCCATTTATAAAGAATTTTACGGAAGATGGTGGGTTTACTCATTGATCATTGAGACATCACTCGTTTAGTTGAGACAGTTGACATCCTCTCCTCCGTAAACGGAGGAGATTCCTAATCCTTACGAATCAGGTTCCTGCTTCTCAGCCCATTGCCTTCCTTGCACGAAAGGTCTTACACAAGCTCCACAGGCTTTAAATCCCGTGTGCCCCACGGTACTGAAAGTTTTTTTAATCCCTCTTGAAGAATGTTTTGCGCAGCATTCTTATCACGATTATGCTCTTCTCCACAGTAGGTACATCTCCAATGTCGGTCTCCTAACTTTAACTGATTATAAACATTGCCGCAATTCGAGCATTGCTTGCTGCTAGGAAAATGCTTATCTACACGAACAAAACTTCTCCCATACCACAAACTTTTATACTCTAAAAGACGGTGAAAGAGCGACCATCCTACATCTCCTATTTGCCGAGATAAACGACTTTTCTGCATCTTTTTTACACTTAATGTCTCAACGGCGATAATTTGGTTCTCATCTACCACCTTTTTGGAGACTTTATGCAAAAAGTCAAGACGCTTTTCCTTGATTCTTCTATGAAGACTTGCAAGCAACTTTTTAGCCTGCTTGCGATTATTCGACCCCTTTACTTTACGACTTAACGCTTTTTGAAGACGTCTTTGCCTTTTATAGCTCTTCTCTAAAAAACGAGGGTTGGCAATCGTATTGCCTTCCTGATCCGTAAGCATTTGAGAGAGGCCAACATCTAAACCTATTTCTTTTTTTACAAAAGCTAAGGGGGCAATGGGCTCTTCTACGAGAAAGCAAATATAATAACGTCCGGTTGTATCTGTTGAAAGGGTGACAGACTTTGGTATCCCTGAAAAATGACGGCTCCACCGAACATCCAATGGACCTAATTTTGCTATGTAGACCTTCCCCTCTTTGTATTGAAAGGCATTTTGCATAAAGCTTGCCCCCTGTCTCCCAAGCTTAGTCTTGTATTTGGGATAGCGTGCCCTTTTGTTAAAAAAATTCTCAAAAGCAGCAAGCAAATGACGTAAAGATTGCTGCAAACAAACCGAAGAAACCTCTTTGAGCCAAGGAAAATCTCGTTTTAACTCTGTGAGAAGCTTGCAGCAACCGGCATAAGAAAGAGAGGCACCACACTCTTTCCAAGAAATTGTTTTTGCTTTGAGAAAGTGGTTAAAAACAAATCGGCAGCATCCGAAAGTCTTGCTAAGCAAGACCTCTTGCTCTTTTGTTGGATAAAAACGATATCGATAAGCTCGCAAAAACATATCATTCCTGAAAAATGAAAGATTTGATAGTATTCATTGGTCTATGAAAAAATCAAGAACTTTTAGATCAGGCCGCCACTGTGTTTTCTTATTGCATGCGCATTTGGTCTTTGTCACAAAGTACAGAAGAGCCGTTTTCTCTAAGAAGATGTTTACTGAGCTTCAAGAGATCTTTGAGGAGATTTGCAACAACTTTGAAGCTCGACTTGTAGAATTTGACGGTGAGAAAGATCATGTGCACCTCCTTGTGGAGTATCCACCTAAATGCGCCCTGTCTAAACTTGTGAACAGCTTAAAAGGAGTTTCTTCGAGACTGTTAAGGAAAAAGTACAAAAAAATTAGGAGCTATTGTCTCAAAGATATGCTTTGGTCTCCGAGCTACTTTGCCGGGTCTTGCGGAGGCGCTCCTATAACCATAATCAGGCAATACATTGAAAACCAAAAGACTCCCGTTTAAAAAGAAAATGCCCTAAATGACTCTTCGAGTCATAAAGGGCATTTGCGCCTTATATCCCCCTCCTAAAGGAGGAGGCCTTACGGCGCAAAAGGTAAACCAGTTGATTCAGTCTTCAGGAATGCCGGATTTTGATGGAGGAAGGAGGAGTTTAAGTGAAAATGTCCAAGCGCGCTCACGATTTGTAGTTCGGAGCAGCCGCTTGGACATTCAGGAAGGTTTACGCCTTATTGCTCTTTTTTCGTGAGCAGCGCTTTGCGGCTGAGCTTTAACTGGCCGCGCTCGTTGATATCGAGTACCTTCACAGAGATCTTATCTCCCTGCTTGATATAGGCGTTGATATCTTCAACCCTTGCATCGGAAAGCTCAGAAATATGGCAGAGCCCCTCTTTTCCGGGAAGAATTTCAACAAAGACACCAAATGGGACAACCGAAGTGACTTTCCCATCGTAAGTTTTGCCTATTTCAACATCGCCGATCAGTCCTTCAATGATTTGTTTTGCTCTTTCCATTGAAGCGGGATCTGAAGAGGCAATGCTCACAAGTCCAGAGTCATTAATATCGATCTGCACACCGGTCTCTTCGATAATCGCGCGGATTTGTTTTCCACCAGGGCCGATGATCGTGGCAATCTTGCTCGTCTTCACTTGCATTGTTTCGATGCGTGGAGCATAGATGGACATTTCAGTACGCGCCTTTGGTACTACCTCAAGCATCTTGCCGAGAATGTGGGTGCGCCCCTCTTTAGCTTGTGCAAGGGCGGCTTCCATAATCTCAAGAGTAATCCCTTCGATTTTAATATCCATTTGAAATGCCGTGATGCCCTCTGCATCTCCCGTCACTTTAAAATCCATGTCTCCAAGAGCGTCTTCTAAACCTAAAATATCTGAGAGAATGGCAACACGTTCTCCTTCGAGGATAAGCCCCATTGCAATCCCGGAAACAGGGCGTTTAACCGGAACTCCTGCATCCATCATTGCCAAGCAGCCTCCGCACACAGAAGCCATTGAAGAAGAACCATTAGACTCAGTAATATTGGATTCTAGACGGATGGTATATGGGAATTCTTCCTGCGTAGGCAAGATAGAAGAAAGTGCCCGCTCAGCTAATTTTCCATGCCCCACTTCCCGTCTACCGGCAGGACCTGTGCGCCCCACTTCTCCGACAGAAAAGGGAGGGAAAAAGTACTGAAGGTAAAAGCGGCGGAGTCCCTCTCCATCCAAGTCTTCATACCTCTGTCCCATACTCTCGCCGCCTAAAGTGCAGATCGCCATGGTTTGTGTTTCACCACGGGTGAATAAGCAGCTTCCGTGCGAGCGAGGCAACAAGCCTGGTTCGACATCGATGAAGCGGATATCCTTAACACCTCTACCATCTGCACGGACACCCTGATCCAAAACCATTTGGCGCATATACTTTGCGTTTATCTTTTTGAATGCTAGAGCAGTATCGACTTTAGAAAAGCGAGGTTCTTCATTTTCTGGGAATAATGCGTTGATTAGCTCCTCTTTTATCTGCCCGATACGCTCTTCTCTTTGTCCTTTATCTGCAATGCGAATTGCTTGCTTGAGCCCTTCAGCTGTCTGCTTTTCAATAAGCTCGAGAAGCTCTTCTGGAATGACACGAAGTGAATCGCGTTTTTTGGGCTTTCCAACTTCATCTTGCCACTCTTTGAGTGCATGACAAATTTTTTGAATCGCCTTATGTCCAAACGAGATGGAATCCACGACTTGTTTTTCCGTCAAGAAGTCGCAATAACCTTCAATCATCAGGATCGCATCTTCTGTACCGGCCAGCATAAGATCGAGTACAGAGTTTTCCATTTCTTCAACTGTTGGGTTGATTACATATTTGCCTTCTACCATCCCAACGCGCACGCCTGCAATCGGCTTGACCAGGGGAATGTCAGAAATGACAAGAGCGGCAGAAGCGGCACAGATCGCTAGCGGATCAGGCTGGTTGATGCCATCATATGACCAGACATAAGAGAGGATCTGCACTTCATTATAATAGCCATTCTCAAACATCGGTCGCAAAGGGCGGTCGATTAGACGGCAGGTTAGAATCTCTTTTTCGGATGGTCGCCCTTCGCGCTTGATAAAGCCACCTAGGGTTTTACCTGCTGAAGAAAATTTCTCTTGATAGTCGACTCGCAAGGGAAGGAAGTCGATTTCTGCCGCAGCTTCCGGTGTCGCACATGCTGTGCTGAAAATGACCGTATCACCAAGCCGGACAAGAACAGCGCCGTTGGCTTGCTTGGCGATTTTTCCAGTCTCAAAAGTGAGTTCTTTATCGTCACTAATAGCAACTTTTTTGATTTTTCGTTCCATAGATTACTTCTCCTAAATAAAAAAAAGAACTCAACCTTAGAAGGGTGAGTTCCTAAAGAGAGACCCGGAACGACCGGAAATGACTTGGTTCGAGATTTGACATGCTATTCCAAATCTCAGACCAAGGCACTCCCGGTACAATAAAAAAAACACTTAACTTCCGAGTCTCTTGGGATTACTTTCTTAGATTTAAACGTTTAATAAGACTTTTGTATCTCTCAGTATCTGTTGAGTTGAGATATTCGAGCAGTTTGCGTCTTTGTCCTACAAGTTTCAGTAGGGCAAGGCGGGACGCATGATCCTTTGGGGATTTTTTTAAATGGTCAGTCAGTCCAGCAATGCTTTCTGTTAAAATAGCGATTTGAACGTCAGCAGACCCAGTGTCTTGTTTATGCAATTGATATTTGTTAATGATTTCTTCTTTTGTGCCTTTATCTAACGACATCAAAAATCTCCTGATTTAACCTTTCATGATCACCCATTATAACGCATCTATACTTTCGTGTCGAGGACTACTTCAATAAAATTACGATGGGCATGCGTGGGGTGTTTTCGCATAATAACTTTGAATGGAATTTTGATTATACCTTCTGCTTTTGCACGTGTTAATTCGGAATAAATCTTTTTTCTTAAGTCATCGGAAACAGGCTCAAGGCTGTATTTTGAAAGGATTTTGTTGATTTTTGCCTGTTCATCATTAGGATCGATTTCGCAACCGTAAAATGGTTCCACTAGAAATGTCCTCATTTGTTATAAGAAGACATTTTATTAAACCGTATCGTTAAAGGAAAGACTATGCTGAAAGAAACAGGATATGAAGAGAAAGTGGAATTGTTAAAGCCATGGCTTCCTTCAATTATTGAAGTTGTAAAAAAAGATTTAAGGAATGAACACCTTAAAATCGACAAAGAGTTTTGCCGCCGCTACTTTTTAGGTAAAAATTTTACTAATGTTTCTATCGAGGAGATGGCAGAGGCTTATTATGCCGATATTAGAGGAGGAAATGTCGGTTTAGGAGAGTTTATTACCTCTAGATGGCTTATAAAAAATACTGATATATATGGTTTTTTTGAAGAGAAGCTTAACTCCATTACAGAGGATTTTGATCAAATTGAAACACTGAACGAGGAGCAGGCGCTCCCTTTGCTCAGCGGTTCTGTAAAAGAATTTGGTTCAATAAAAACCTATATATTTTCGGTCCTAAACTCGGTTGTTTTTCCTGAGGCTCTTTACAGTGATTTGCGGAACCAGGCTGTAGAAGAGACAGAGCGGGTGGAAGCAGAGGTGGAAGAGGCATTAGTGGCAGAATCTCTTGAGACAATGCAAAAGCGGCACACACGTGAGATGGATGCGATGGCAGATCGTTATGAAAAAAAGTTGAGCGGATTGCAACGCAAGTATCTACGTGACATGGAAGTGTTAAAAAAACAAGTAAGTAAATTGCAGAAAAAGCTTTCCTCATGATGGAAATTGACGAACATTTTATGCGCGAGGCTCTAAAAGAAGCCCGCAAGGCATTTAGGGCTGAAGAAGTTCCAGTAGGTGCCGTGCTTGTCTTTGATGGAAAAGTTATTGCTCGCGGACACAATCAAGTTGAGTTGTTGAAGGATGCTACAGCCCATGCCGAGATGCTTTGCATCGGGTCAGGGGCGCAGGCTTTAGATAATTGGCGTCTTTTAAATACGACCCTTTATTGCACGATTGAACCCTGTGTGATGTGTGCAGGCGCACTTCTTTTGTCACGAGTGAAGCGGCTTGTATGGGGAGCGCCCGATGTGCGTCATGGAGCTAATGGGAGTTGGTTTGATCTCTTTGCTATGAAGCATCCGACCCACAACATTGAAATCATATCAGGTGTATTAGAAGAGGAGTGCGGTGCAATTTTACAGGAATTTTTTCGAATGAGGCGGAAGTGAAAAAAGAAATTGAAGTTCTTTTAGAGGAGATTATAGAAGCGCAGCGCGAGAAAGTGCTAAAGTGTGGGCGCAACTTTATCCCGACGCTGACATTAGAAGATGTGTTGCAGCCAAACGACTATCCTGAGCTCGAGAATAACCCCCATTTCCGTTATGAGGAGGGAGTTTTGGAAGGAGTGCAAACCGTCCGAGCTGCTCTACTTGCCTATATGAAATAAACTAAATGTTGTTGATGTATAAAGAGTTATGTGTTATTCTTTATGCATGGCAGCACCTATTTCATCTGGCGCAGCGAACGCCTTTAGACCTTCTCAACGAATTTCTGAGCCTAGAGATTATTTTCAGCTCAGAGAGTTGTACAATTCGACTCATCTTGGCGGTCTTTGTGTTCGAATTATTTATGATCAAATGCCGGCAACTTGGTTTTCCGTTTCTCCTCTTATGTGGCCATCAGCATATCCACAAGAGTGGTTTTCAACTTTAAAAGCCTCTATTTTAGCTGATCCTTATCTTCAACAGTCTATTCGAGAAGAGATGCTAGATAACGGAGCTTTACATTTTCTCACCAACCTCGTTGTGCAGCAATTAAAAGAGTTGTTTTCTCGTGATGAGGTTAGAGAAGCTGTTTCTTCTAACAAAGAGATTGATGTAGCAAGAATTGTGAGGCTGAACCTAGAGACAAATCCCTGGCTTGATTCCCTTCATTTCGCTTCGGTATTGCATCCATTTATTCAGCAATTAAGTAAAAATCCCGTAGATTGGTGGGATATACATAGTAGAACAAAATTTTACCAGAGCTTGTGTTCGAAGTGTCCCGATTCTGTTCATAGCGCAGACGAGATTTTTCTTTTTCTCTCCGAGTTGCTTCCCTGTACAGTTCAGGAGAGTTACTGTCAATTCTTTTCTGTGAATTTGTTGAGTGAGTGTGCTGCTCTCGATGAGATCAAAAGAGCGATGACCGATGAAGAGAAGCCATCCGATGATGGAAGTAATCTTTCCGAACTTCTGTGCTATTTATATGAATTGTCAGAAGAATGGGGGGATAAAAATTTATTCTTTTCTCTAAAGAAAAAGCTACTCCACTATATTAAAAATTATAACAGCGATAATCGTCAGATTCAAGATGTAGAATTGAGCAGACATTTACTAGAGGAATCAAAACCCTTACTAGGAGCACTTTTTACTCCTTTTGGGGATGAACCGATTCTTCAAAAAGCATTTGAGATATTTGAAGGCTTATCCCCATTAACTACACATGAAGCAGCTATTAACGCATTACAAAAAGAATTAGAAATATCATTTCATTTTGCAAAGCTTCTTTATAGAGGGTGCTGGTATGAGTACTGTTTTAGAGATGATGAGAGCATTTCACCCATTGATCGCCTTATCGATTGGGTAGTGAATGATTTTCTTTGCAGAGATGGAGAGTGGGCAGTAGAGAGAATGGGAGCTATAGAAATGGTGAGAGATCGATTCCGCCAAGAGTATCCTTACATGCCCTTTGATCTCCGAAGAGCTGATATTACATGGCATAAGCTTCAGCACGCACGTTCTTTGCAAATAGAGAACGAAACCCAGAGTGCCAAAGAATAACTACCTTTTTCTCTTCTCTGAGATTTTTTTCATCCGATCTTTTTCGCGTCGAGTTAACGATTGCTGACCTTTTTTTGAAATTTTATCGAGCATTCGATTCATAAATGCGTCGTCGCTTTCATGAATGACTGAAATGTCGATGATCTTTCCCGATCCTCTTTTTTTTCTCCACTTTGGCAGTTCAAGATTGAGGGGATAGGGATTTGGAAGTTTCCATACTAACTTCCCCATTACAAAGCCCCAAATAACGCCTGTTAAATTCGCAAGAAAGAGGATGAACTCTCCATAAGAGAGATCGATTAAAAATGCGATGCCTAATAATAAGGCAACAAGCCACTTTGCTTTAACTTTTAGCAAGAAGAAAAAATAGAGCTCTAAATCGGGGTAGAGCATCGCCCAGAGCATGACAAGTGCAAAAATCGGCGGTCCGCTGCCAACAACAACCGATTGAATTGAAAAAGCAAACAGAGCCGCCGTTGCCACTAAGCCCGATACAATGCCTGCACTTAAGTAAAATAGAATGAAAGAGCGGCTGCCGAAACGAAAATCGATTTCAGATGCGGTAAACCAGAGCAAAAACATAAGAAAAAAAAGAGAGATCAATAGCGAGACAGAAATGCCTATACCTGCCGATTGGATGAAAAAATAGGTGAGGGGCTGCCAAAGCCATCCTTCTAAAAGACCCATTCGAGAGAGAGAGAACCATTGCGCGGGACCTGCAAGTTGGAAATAGTGATTTAATATGAATGTGACTATAGGCGAAAGTAGAGATATGCCGATGGTCAAGGCGATTAGGACTTTTACGCTTACAGAGGTTTTATGCACTTGCATGGCTCTTAAAAGTTCACTATAGTGGATATAATGTATTCATTTTATAATCAGTCTCTCGCTCTTTTGACCGATCTCTATGAGCTTACCATGGCGTATGGTTACTGGAAAAGAGAAATGGCAGAAGATGAGGCTGTTTTCCACCTGATTTACCGTAAAAAACCCTTTGAGGGAGGGTATGCCCTCTCCGCCGGTCTAGAGAGCGTGATTGAGTATCTCGAGAATTGGCATTTTGATACCTCTGATCTCGACTATCTTTCTACACTGAAAACTGAGAGAGGCACGCCTCTTTTTGAGGAGGGCTTTTTGCGCTATTTAGGCGACATGCAGTTCGCCTGCGATATCGATGCCGTTCAAGAGGGAGATATCGTATTTCCTTTTGAGCCGATGATTCGGGTACAAGGCCCTCTTCTACAGGCGCAGCTCTTAGAGACAGCTCTTTTAACACTGACAAACTTTTCTACTCTAATCGCAACAAAAGCCTCGAGAGTGTGCGCTGCTGCACAAGGTGATCCTATCTTAGAGTTTGGTTTGAGACGCGCTCAAGGCATCGACGGGGGAATGACTGCCTCGCGGTCTGCCTATGTAGGTGGTTGCCATGCGACATCAAATACGCTTGCAGGAAAAGTATATGGCATTCCCGTTAAAGGGACGCATGCACATAGTTGGATTATGTCCTTTGATACAGAGAGGGAATCATTTCAAGCTTATGCCGAAGCCCTTCCGGAAAATTGCGTCTTTCTCGTCGATACTTACGATAGCCTTGAAGGCGTTCAAAATGCGATTGATGTTGCGAAATGGTTGAAGGAGAACGGCCGTCCCTTTCTTGGAATTCGGCTTGATTCGGGAGATATTAACTACTTAAGTCAGAAAGCGCGCAAACTAATGGATGATGCCGGTTTCCCCGAGGCCCAAATTTTTGCGAGCAACGAGCTAAATGAATACCTGATTGCTGATTTGAAACAACAGGGCGCTAAAGTAGCTATTTGGGGAGTAGGCACCAATCTTGTGACAGGGCAATCTCAATCCGCGCTCGACGGTGTCTATAAAATCTCAGCTATCAAGAAGAAAGGGAGCCGAGAATGGAAGTATCGTTTGAAGCTTTCAGAGCGGATGACGAAGATCTCAGACCCCGGAATTTTACAGGTGCGTCGCTACTTCTCTCAAAGCCAAGGCTGTTATCTCGCGGATGCAATTTATGATATCCATAAAGATCTTTCAAAAGGATGTGAAATTATTGATCCGCACGATCCGATTCGTAAACGCATTTTGGATGAGCATCTTGAGTCGCGAGATTTACTGCTTCCTATTTTCCGAGGAGGAGAAAGGGTTTACCAAAAGCCTTCTCTCGACATGATTCGGGCTTATGGACAGAGTGAACTAGAAAAATTCGATGTTGGGATAAAACGATTCTATAATCCTCATAATTATCCTGTTGGAATGGAAAAATCGCATTACCAACTCAAACTTCAACTTATTGAAAAGATAAGGGAGGATATTGAACGTGCGCGCACTACTCATCGTTGATGTCCAAAATGACTTTTTACCGGGTGGAGCGCTCCACGTTCATAAGGGAGATAGGATAATTCCGATTATCAACGCCCTTCAGGACGATTTTGATCTGATCATCGCTACGAAAGACTGGCATCCTGAGGGACACATTAGCTTTGCCAAACGGCATGGGAAGAAACCGGGAGAATCGATAGAGGTATTGGGACATAGGCAAGAGCTATGGTCTGAGCACTGTATTCAAAATACGAAAGGCGCCGAATTCGCTCCTGCTCTTAATACAGAGAAGATTGCGAAAGTGTTTTATAAAGGAACTGACTCTGAAGTAGATAGTTATAGCACTTTTTTTGATAACGCACGGCTGCGGGATACGGGATTAGGTGACTACTTAAGGGAAAAGGGGGTTGATGAGATCACCCTTGTCGGTCTTGCGACAGACTTTTGCGTCAAATATTCAGCTTTGGATGCGCTTGACCTTGGATTTAAGGTTACTGTTGTAAGAGAGGGATGCGCAGCGATAGGGGATGCTGAAACAGCTCTACAAGAGATGGAAAAGGCCGGAGTTGTGTTAACCTGATTGGCCCGGATTTTTCGATTGTGTCTCAACTTGATTCTCTCGCAACTTTTCTGTAAATTCGGCATTCGACCGCTCTGCCACCTGTCTTCAGAGTCATACTCTCGGATCATTTCATCAAAAAAAAGTCGAAAGGAGAGTCCTCTCGACTTTATTTTAGGGGAGTTATCTTTACCTTTTGCGCCGTAAGGCCTCCTCCTTTAGGAGGGGGATATAAGGCGCAAATGCCCTTTATGACTCGAAGAGTCATTTAGGGCATTTTCTTTTTAAACGGAAGTCTTTTGGTTTTCAATGTATTGCCTGATTATGGTTATAGGAGCGCCTCCGCAAGACCCGGCAAAGTAGCTCGGAGACCAAAGCATATCTTTGAGACAATAGCTCCTAATTTTTTTGTACTTTTTCCTTAACAGTCTCGAAGAAACTCCTTTTAAGCTGTTCACAAGTTTAGACAGGGCGCATTTAGGTGGATACTCCACAAGGAGGTGCACATGATCTTTCTCACCGTCAAATTCTACAAGTCGAGCTTCAAAGTTGTTGCAAATCTCCTCAAAGATCTCTTGAAGCTCAGTAAACATCTTCTTAGAGAAAACGGCTCTTCTGTACTTTGTGACAAAGACCAAATGCGCATGCAATAAGAAAACACAGTGGCGGCCTGATCTAAAAGTTCTTGATTTTTTCATAGACCAAAGAATACTATCAAATCTTTCATTTTTCAGGAATGATATGTTTTTGCGAGCTTATCGATATCGTTTTTATCCAACAAAAGAGCAAGAGGTCTTGCTTAGCAAGACTTTCGGATGCTGCCGATTTGTTTTTAACCACTTTCTCAAAGCAAAAACAATTTCTTGGAAAGAGTGTGGTGCCTCTCTTTCTTATGCCGGTTGCTGCAAGCTTCTCACAGAGTTAAAACGAGATTTTCCTTGGCTCAAAGAGGTTTCTTCGGTTTGTTTGCAGCAATCTTTACGTCATTTGCTTGCTGCTTTTGAGAATTTTTTTAACAAAAGGGCACGCTATCCCAAATACAAGACTAAGCTTGGGAGACAGGGGGCAAGCTTTATGCAAAATGCCTTTCAATACAAAGAGGGGAAGGTATACATAGCAAAATTAGGTCCATTGGATGTTCGGTGGAGCCGTCATTTTTCAGGGATACCAAAGTCTGTCACCCTTTCAACAGATACAGCCGGACGTTATTATATTTGCTTTCTAGTAGAAGAGCCCATTGCCCCCTTAGCTTTTGTAAAAAAAGAAATAGGTTTAGATGTTGGCCTCTCTCAAATGCTTACGGATCAGGAAGGCAATACGATTGCCAACCCTCGTTTTTTAGAGAAGAGCTATAAAAGGCAAAGACGTCTTCAAAAAGCGTTAAGTCGTAAAGTAAAGGGGTCGAATAATCGCAAGCAGGCTAAAAAGTTGCTTGCAAGTCTTCATAGAAGAATCAAGGAAAAGCGTCTTGACTTTTTGCATAAAGTCTCCAAAAAGGTGGTAGATGAGAACCAAATTATCGCCGTTGAGACATTAAGTGTAAAAAAGATGCAGAAAAGTCGTTTATCTCGGCAAATAGGAGATGTAGGATGGTCGCTCTTTCACCGTCTTTTAGAGTATAAAAGTTTGTGGTATGGGAGAAGTTTTGTTCGTGTAGATAAGCATTTTCCTAGCAGCAAGCAATGCTCGAATTGCGGCAATGTTTATGATCAGTTAAAGTTAGGAGACCGACATTGGAGATGTACCTACTGTGGAGAAGAGCATAATCGTGATAAGAATGCTGCGCAAAACATTCTTCAAGAGGGATTAAAAAAACTTTCAGTACCGTGGGGCACACGGGATTTAAAGCCTGTGGAGCTTGTGTAAGACCTTTCGTGCAAGGAAGGCAATGGGCTGAGAAGCAGGAACCTGATTCGTAAGGATTAGGAATCTCCTCCGTTTACGGAGGAGAGGATGTCAACTGAGATTTTGGCTTAGGAGTTTTACCATACTTCTCAGCAAATTATTAAGGGTGCTTCCTTCTTGCATCGTTTGTCTTGCTTCTTGACCTATGCTATAGACCTGCTGTTCGCTGATGTTCGCTTCTTGCTGTTTCATCGTCAATTCTTGAGAGATTTTTTGTCTTTCAAACATGATCTGTTTGTTTTTACTTTCAGCTATTAACACAGCATTTGCATTAGGATAGGACTTAGTTGTCCATTTATATGTCCATGATTTGTGTATACATCCTCCATCGGGAGTTGGCAGGTTCTGTTCCACATGTGTAACGTGATGGTGAACATCTACTTGTTCCTTAGGCACATCAACGAATTCCAGTTTTTCCTCCTGTCTATTCAAGTTTTCTTGAGATAATGCATTATTGTTTAGTTCTTTAGCGTGAATCAATGCTGTCTCAGTACCTGTTTTCGAAGCTTCGAGTAAAAGGTAGAAAGCGAGCGCGATAACGTCCCCTCCTTTACTCAATGACTTCCGGCCAACCGAGAGTGTCATCATTGTTGTGTCTACTTGACTTAGATGTAAAAAATCTGCATTAAAATTACTCATGTATTCCTTTATGAATTAAATAATATAAATATTATATCAAATAAACTTTTTATTATCAATTATTTTGTTAAAAATTATTAACATTCTTAATAAGTTGTTAATTATTGCCCTCGCCCCATTTCGTTGATGGCTTGTCCGATCGTACCCATATTTTTTATCCATCCTGAGTCTGCTGCCGCGTTTTGCTCCAAAGTACTTACATTAGCTGAGGCTTGGGTCATTGTCATTTGTCCTCCCATACGTGTGGTAACCAGTTCGTTTTGGATGTTCTCTTTCTTCGCTTCAGCCGCCTCGTTTTCAAATTGTGCTTTCTGGACCTCTGGCTGACTTGTACCAGTTGGGATATCGAATTTAACGTCTCCGTTTTGCTTGTTTAATCCATTTTGTTCGGCTGCGTTCTCGGTCAGTTCTTTTGCTTGGATCTCAACGGTCTGTTGACGAATATTCATCGAGCTAAGCAGTTCGTAGTAAAGAATAGCGAAAAAAGTTGTCGGTTCAGCTCCCTTTTTTCCTTTTTTCCCGGCCATTTGGCCTACTGAAAGGGAATCCATTGGAATTAATAAATGAATTGGTAATGCTTTTTCTACTGACATATTTTTTGTCCGTTTTTAAATTATTATGAAATAATTATAGCAAATAAATTATTTAATATCAACATATTTATAAATTATTCTTAACAATCTTTAATAATTCTTTATAAAAAAGCCGAGAGGGGAGAACTCTCGACTAATTTTAGGAGGATGATTTTATTGGACCGGAGGGCGAATCGCAGTTCCTCTCAGCATTTGTTAATTATTGTCCTCGCCCCATTTCGTTGATGGATTGCCCGATCGTACCCATGTTTTTTATCCATCCTGAGTCAGCGGCTGCGTTTTGCTCCAAAGTACTTACATTGGCGGAGGCTTGGGTCATCGTCACTTGTCCGCCCATACGTGTGGTAACCAGTTCGTTTTGGATATTCTCTTTCTTCGCTTCAGCTGCTTCGTTTTCAAACTGTGCTTTCTGGACCTCCGGCTCACTTGTACCGGTTGGGATATCGAATTTAACGTCTCCGTTTTGCTTGTTTAACGCATTTTGTTCGGCTGCGTTCTCGGTCAGTTCTCTTGCTTGGATCTCGACGGTCTGTTGACGAATATTCATCGAGCTAAGCAGTTCGTAGTAAAGAATAGCGAAAAATGTTGTCGGTTCAGCTCCTTTTTTTCCTTTTTTCCCAGCCGTTTGGCCTATTGAAAGGGAATCCATTGGTATTAATAAATGAATTGGTAATGTTTTTTCTACTGACATATTTTTTGTCCGTTTTTAAATTATTATGAAATAATTATATCAAATAAATTATTTAAAAAAAAGCCGAGAAGATTCCCTCTCGGCTTATAACTCTCGATTAGCGGTTTATGGCCTCTGACAGAGTAGTCAGCATGTTTAGCAGTTTACCAGCGGCAGCAACCCCCTGGTTAGACAAACTTACATCACTGCTTATCCGGGCTTCATCAATTCCGGACTGTTGATTTTTTTGGTTTAGCTCACTGGAGAAATAATTGCGCTCTGCACTTGTTTCCTGGTTAAAGGAGGAGACTTTTGTAATAGTTAGGTTAGTAAATCCCATTTTGTACTCACCATCTCTCCATTTTTTGATGTCTTTATTGTCTTCAAAGGCTTTATAAACCGCTTCACCGGCGTAAGCACCTGCTGCTCCTCCTGCACCTGGGCAAAATATTCCTGCAATACCATTAACAACTGCACCAACAGCTACCCCTATGCCAATACCAGCTGCTTCCGCCTTACCTTTTTGTGCCGCTTGAATAGTTATGCGTTTCTCCATCCCCTTTGTAAAAAGTTCGAAATTAAAGTTAGCTTCTTCAGAAATCAGTACATCCTGGGCGCTTGCATTGGCTTGTAATTCCTTTGTGTGAATATTGGCGGTTTGATGTACCACCTGAACCGTTTGATAAATTTCTATAAAGGCCAACAAAAGAGGGTTGAAATCTCTCCACTTTTGGTTCTCTTTTTTGGTTGCTTCATTTGTAACGGGGGGACTTTTCTTAGTTACTTTAGGGCTTTCAATCTTATTTATCATGTATACTTCCGTGGTTTATAAATTAATATGATAACATTATAATAAATAAATTATTTAATATCAATATCTTTTGTAAAATATTCTTAATAGTTTTTATACATTCTTAATGAATTCTGCGGGATGAAGAACCTTTCTCCCTGTAGCAAATGCTATTTGGGAAACGAGAGGCAGATCTGTTTGTTTGCCGTTTTTCTCCGATAAGGTTGGGGCAATGGGCTTAGAAGAGAGGGTCCAGAGAAAGCGCTTGTTTGGCTGGAAAAATGAGGGGGGAGAAAGTCTCGTCGACGATTTCATTTCTATCTAATACATAAAGATATAAGCTTCGAAACGATCGTCTAAATCTGTCAAGGTCCACCTCAGATTATGAGAGACGTTTTAAATACCCTGAGGGCCAATAGGTGACGCGCTCCTGGATATTGCCTTCGTTGAATGGAAAAGGAGGCTCTTCGAGCGTAAAGGCGGGATTTTTTTTGATGAAATCTTCGGCCGCTTTTTTAGGATTACTCCATTTCCAGGAAGGTTCTGTGCGAGGTGCTCCTACGACTTCTTCCATAATCCCATCCATAGCAATGATGTAAGAGCCAGGGGTGATAAGAGGCGCATAGGCTTCGAGTTCCGCAGAGACATGTTCGTAAGTATGGCAGGAATCGAGCAGTACTAATACTTTTTCCTGGGGGTGGATGAGAGACCGGACGTGTTCAACGATGGCAGGCTCAATTGAACTTCCTTCGATCAATGTGATGTAAGGCTTTAAAAAGTGCTCTTCAAGGGCGCGGCGGTTGTGTGGGCGAATCTCAATATCAACGCCAATGACACGCCCTTTCCCTATGGTTTTGCATAGACCTGCATAAAACACAAGTGCGCCTCCATGTGCGACTCCTGTCTCAACAATCACATCAGGTTGAAGACGATAGATCAACTCCTGAATGCGAATCATATCTTCGGGTAGCTGGATCATGGGACGTCCGAGCCAAGAGAAACTATAGACATATTTGTTGTCCCAGCCGCACCGCAGCCAGAGTTTGGAGAGCAGGGGAAAGGCCTCAGCAGATCCCAGAGCATAGGTCTGCTGTGTGGTCTTATCTTTTACATATTCCTGTTCAAGGTCGATTTCGATCATGATTTTGCCACCAGTTAATTGTGTTTTGCAAGCCTTGTTCTAAGGTATATTTCGGTCGAAATCTTACCTCATCGCGCAATTTTTCTGCATCTGCAATGAGTCGACGAGGGTTGTCTGGTGTATCGGGAGAAGAAGAGAGTCTGACTAAAGATGATGCCCCCATCTTCTCTGCTACTAGCTGCACCAGGTCTCCTACGGCAATGGGTTGTCCCAAGCCGATCTCTACGCTCCCCTCTACTGCACTCTCCAAACTCTCCACACATGCCATTGCCACATCTTCGATATACAAAAAATCTCTCAAATGCCCTGCTGAGGTACAGGTAAAGGGCTTTCCCATAAGGAGAGTATTGATGAGGGTGGGAATCAGGCGCTCTCCTTTCTCATAAGGACCATAGGGGAAAAAAAGTTGTCCCCACACGAAACTCACTCCTCTCCTAGGTAATACATTCTGTGCACATAATCGTAAGCTTGCCTTACAGGCGCCATAGAGTGTTGTGGGCTGACTCTCTGCGCAACTCCCTGTAATGAATAGGCGCTTTCCCCCGTGTTGCGCAAAGGTAGTTATGAGATCGAGCGAGAGTTGTAGCCAACGAATATTGGCTTCAGAGTGCCAAAAAAGCGCAGGAGTTGTCTCCCAGGCTAGATGGATGAGCCACTCGGGTTGTAGTTCTTTAAGTTGCGCTAAATGCTTTTCAGGGATGTCCATATTGATTTTCAGCGGATGGACAGCGTACCCTCGCTCTATCAGAATAGGCACCACAAATTTCCCCAGAAATCCCGATGCTCCTGTAATGGCCACCTTTTTCACACATTTACTCCCTGTGATACAAAGACATTACGCCCTTAGAAGCGGCGATTAAATCTGGAAAAAGATGTGCCTCTTTGGATACAAGAGAGGCTTTTGCCGGTTTGCACCACCTCTTTCTCAGGGAGCGCTCCCATCTAAAGATACATTTGAAAGGAACAATGAGGTGCTCTTGCACCCACGCCACACACACTATGAAAGAGGGGGAGACCCTCTTGTTTTCGAGTTGTTTTCTATATACCCCTTCCAATCTCCGTGCCATCTCTTCTTCTCCCTGATGGTCGAGTTGTCTAATTCTCCGCAGGACAGAGGTATAGGCCAAATACTCGGCCCATCGACTTTGAAAAAAGGGGACTTTAAAGGGAAGCCGACGGAGAGCCGCATAGATTAAATAGGGGCTGATACTATAGACCCACAAGTCGGGGAGGATGCCCTTAGCTAAGGTGACATCATCGCGTTGTGACATCTCTTCGAACTCTTGGGCGCGTCTGACCATTTCCTCTGATGCAGTTCCATAGGCAGAGAGTGTATGGGAGACACCTACACTTTTAGAGGAGGTTCCTCTCCAAAAAAGAGGAGTACCTGTATGCAAAAAATGTGAGAGAGTTGTAGCAATAGCAACTCCCGAGTAGACATCGGGTGCCAAATCGAGGAAAAATCCAGCGGGAGATCGATCTAATATTTTTCTTATAAGAGACATACGTGTTACAGAGACGGCATAAAGACTAGGGAGATCAGGGAACTTTCTGATGCCGAGCAACATCGAAAAGAGCCAGTGTTTGGAATTGATTTTCCGTTCGATACGCGTCATGTTGTAATTGACTTGGGGAGGTGCCCACTTATAATAGGCGCCTTGGGAGACGATCGATTCGATGTCAGGCCAACGCATTAAAATTTGCTCGACCTCTTCGAAAAAGTAGGGCATTACTCCATCATCATCTCCAATGTAAGCCACCCATTCTCCCTGTGCATGTTGGAGGAGCCATTCAAAATTCTTTGCCATAGATAGAGGCTTGGGGGGAATAATAACCTTTAACCGAGGGTCATTAAACCGCCGAAGGACTTCTAAAGAGTCATCTGTAGAGTGATTCACGCTGACAATGACCTCACAATCGGCATAATCTTGATTGAGGATCGATTGCACAGCATAGGGAAGGTATTGTGCACCATTGCGTGTGGGGATAAGTAAAGAATATTTCATGGACGAAAGTATATTCGCGTAATCATTTTGCTGCAATGCTCTGGGATCGTTGAAAAACTCTGTCTTTCGAGATCGAAAACTATAAGCAAAATCATCCAAAAGACCTTTTAAGATAGTTGTTCAATAGTCTACTCTTCTAGAAGATATTTCGATTGTGTTGAGACACAATCAGATATTTACTCAAGCACTGCTAGAGAGGGAAGTGGCAGGACAAACTTGCCTCCCCATTCTCGAATAAAGGCATTTTGGGAGAAGAGCTCCTCCTTCAGATTCCAAGGTAAAATGAGAAGGTAGTCAGGTTTTTCTTCATACAACACATCAGGAGAGAAAACAGGGATATGCGTACCCGGTAAAAACTTTCCCTGCTTATAAGGATTGCGATCGACTGTAAAGGATAGGAGCTCTCTATTGATACAACAATAGTTTAAGAGAGTATTGCCTTTAGCAGGGGCTCCGTAGGCAGCGACTTTTTTATGACTGAGACGCATGTGCTGCAGGAAGCACTGTAGATCGTTTTTAACCTCTTCGACTTTGTGCATGAAGGAGAGATAGCTGTCCAGACGATCTAGTCCTTGAGCCCGCTCCTCTTGCATGACTCTCAAGAGAGAGGGGGAGGGCGTTTTGGAATTGTCCTCTCTATGTTTTATGTAGATGCGTAGAGAGCCTCCATGAGTGGGTAGTTCCTCCACATCAAATAGCTCAAGCCCATGGTAGGCAAATATTTTGGTTACAGTGAGGAGTGAAAAGTATGAAAAGTGTTCGTGGTAAATTGTATCGAATTGTCTTTCCTGCATGAGTTTGAGTAGATGTGGAAACTCTATAGTGCTCACACCTTGTGGCTTGAGAGCACATTTTAATCCACGAATGAAATCGTGGAGATCAGGGACATGAGCTAGCACGTTATTGCCTACCAGCAAATCGGCCTTTTGGGGAAGTTTTTGGGCCAATTGAAGGCCGAAAAAATCGACACGTGTCGGGATGCCTTTCTCTATAGCTACTTGAGCGACATTTTTGGCAGGCTCAATGCCTAAGATAGGGATATGGGCCTCTTTAAAAAATTGTAGAAGATAACCATCGTTGCTTGCAATCTCCATCACTAAGGAAGTGGAAGAGAGCTGAAGGCGTGTAATGATCGCCTGAGCATAGGCTTGGCAGTGGGCAAGCCACGAAGAGGAATAAGAGGAGAAATAGGCGTATTCTGAAAATATCTCATCTGAGGTATGGAGGGAGGGAAGCTGTACCAATAGGCAATGTGAACATACATAGGCATGGAGGGGATAGCGCCGCTCTTGACAGTCCAGCTGCTCTTCAGTTACATAGGCATTGGAGAGGGGTGATGTGCCAAGGTCACAAAAGGTATGTGTGAGGGGAGTATTACAAAAACGGCAACTAGGTGAGGTCATTGGTCTCCTTAAAAGGGGGGTAATTTTGATCGCGCTCAGACATAAGTGTGGGTGGCATGGGCCAAGAGATTTTAAAGGCAGGATCATCATAACGATAGCCACGCTCATATCCACTCTGATAAGAGGTGGACATTAGGTAGAGGAGGTGGCTATCTTCTTCAAGTGTCATAAATCCATGGGCACACCCCTCCGGAACATAGAGAGCATGTGGAGAGTGTGCAGTCAAAGTCAGCGCATAATGCTGCTTGTAGGTGGGTGAATCTCTTCTTAAATCCACAATCACATCATGAACAGAACCGCGCAAACAATAAATTAATTTCCCCTCAAGATAGGGGTGTGCCTGGTAATGTAATCCTCGTAAAGTCCCTCGTGTCGTATTCTCAGAGAGGTTGATTTGGGGAAACGAGGGGAGCATGTTTAATGTCTCAGAGCAAAAAAGACGGGAAAAGGCCCCCCGTGTATCCACATGTTTTTTCAGTTCTATAAGATAGGCTCCAGGCAGAGGCAGGTCACGACAGTGCATATTCATGACATCTCAAATACTGTGTATACCACTCAATGGTCTCTTGCAGTCCCTCCTCTAACGAATAGCGAGGAGTCCACCCTAATCGTTCCTCCGCCTTCTTGCTAGTGAGGTACTGATCTTTAATCTCCCCTTGCGCATGGTTTAAAATCGTAGGCACGAGGTGAGAGGCTTGCATGAGCTTCTGAATAATGTGGACAATTGAGAGTACGGTGTAGGGCCGGGAGGGAGCAAAATTAAAGCCCTCTCCAATCACTCCATCCATGGGAGTTTTCTCTGCCAGAAGAAGATAGGCGCTCACGACATCCTGAATGTAAATGTAATCCCGTATAAAGGTGCCGTCGCTCCGAATGACGGGAGGGGTATTGTGCAATAAGCTGCGGATAGTCCCCGGAATAATGCGGCTCCAGTTGAGATCTCCCCCGCCAAAGATGTTGCCACACCGTGCGATGGTGATGGGGAGTCGATATGTATGAAAATAGCTTTGTGCCAGCAGGTCACAACACGATTTGGAGACATCGTAGGGAAAGCGGCCCTCCAAGGGCATATTCTCTGTGTAGGGCAACAGATTACTCGTACCATAGGCTTTGTCACTCGAAGCAATAACAATGCGTTTCATGGTGCAGCGTTGCCTGCGGCATGCTTCTAAGAGGTGATAAGTTCCTCGGATATTGGCTTCAAAAGTGATGAGAGGGCTCTTTTTTGCAGTACCTACAATGGTCTGTGCCCCTAGATGAAAGAGTGTATCGATTTCATATTCGGTAAGGGCGCGTTCTAGAGTTTCGTAATTCTCCAACGCGCCACTCACAACAGAGACTTGTTGAATCAACTCACTCCTGTAAAGAGCGCTTTGAGGATCGTGATCGCGCACAAGCACAACGACATGTGCCCCCTCTTTTACCAGGCGCTTAACGAGCCAGAAACCCACTAGTCCAGTAGCTCCTGTGACCAAAACTTTTTTATCAGACCAAAACGCCATCGTGTTTTCCACTCTTTTGCCAAGGGGCCTTGCCCGACTGCCAGAGCGCGTTCAGATAACGCCACTCCCGTAATGTATCCATCGGTTGCCAAAAGCCCGTATGTTGAAAGGCGACGAGCTCTCCCTCCTGTGCTAAGCGTTCTAAAGGCTCATGCTCCCAGGCGCTCGTATCATTTTCCAGGTAGTCGAAGATTTCAGGCTCTAAGACAAAAAATCCTCCGTTGATCCACCCGACATCGATTTGTGCTTTCTCCGTAAAGTGCGTCACATGTGTCCCTTCAAGGTGTAAAGCCCCAAATCGTGCAGGAGGACGGACGCTGGTGACAGTGGCAAGCTTTCCATGGGCACAGTGAAAGTCGAGGAGTTGTTCAAGATCAATATCTGCAAGGCCGTCCCCATAGGTGAGCATAAAGCGCTCGTGACCGATCCACTCTTTTAGGCGCCTGATCCGTCCCCCTGTCGGTGTATTTAATCCCGTCTCCACCAGGTGGATCGTCCAGGGATAAAGGGGACGCCTGTGGAAGAGGGTCTCTCCTGAAGCTAAATTGATAGAGAGATCGCAATTCATTGCATAGAAATTGTAGAAATAGTTTTTAATGACCTCACCCTTATAGCCAAGCGCGACGATGAATTCAGAAAACCCATGGTGTGCATAGAGTTGCATGATATGCCACAGCACCGGATGATTCCCGATTTCTACCATAGGTTTGGGGCAATCGGCTGTCTTTTCGGACAACCGCGTTCCTAATCCCCCTGCGAGAATTACTGTTTTCATCAAATTTTGGCGCTTCAAACCCGATCTTTTAGGGCCGGAAGGAAGCGCTTCTCCTTTCGTTTACTAATAACTGTTTCTCTTGTAAGTGGTCTTTTCAACCAAGGCTCTCTAGCCGGGGGTAGTTGATCAGCCGAACTCCTCCAAGTAAAAGCGGATCCTAAAGTAAAATAGATAATCGAAATTTGCAAGTGCTTTTGCGTATTTTTTTTTGACTTGCTCCCTAAATATCGTCCATGATGTCAAGGAGTTTAGAGCTTTCATTTTTACACATTCTTAATGAATTCTGCGGGATGAAGAACCTTTCTCCCTGTAGCAAATGCTATTTGGGAACGGCAGGAAAACCCTGAGGCGACGAGGGGAAGATCTGTTTGTTTTATTTGGGGGAAAAGTCGTTTTTCTCCGATCGCCATGGACATGGCATAATGCTCCTTTTCATAGCCAAATGAACCGGCCAATCCACAACAGCCGGCTTGACTCAAAGTAAGGTTGGGGAAATGGGCTAAAAAGGGAAGATCTCGGGAAAGCGCTTGTTCATGGCAATGGGGATGGTAAAAAAGAGGGGTATCAAGGACAAGAGGGGGGAGAAAAGACTCAAAGGAGAGAGGCGAGAATGCCTCATCGATTAGAGAGGGATAGTCATCTTGAATAGCAGATAGGCAACTTGGCTCTAAGACAATGACCTCCTTTCCTCTGATCAACTCGGCCACCGAAGCGGCTTGGGTTTTGGCTTCCTTTAGCAAGCCTTTGGAAAGCATGGGCCGTCCGCAGCAGATAAAGGGGAGCACTTCCACAGTGTAGCCCATTCTTTCGAGCACTTCGACAGCCGCGATTCCCACTTCCGGAGAGAAAAACTCTGTGAATGAGTCGTTAAAAAGATAGACTTTTTGTCCTCGATTTTGTTTTGGATGTGCCTTCCACCATTTTGAGAATCGCTTTAAAGCGAGCTTTGGAAGCGGGCGGTGGGGAGTGAGGCCTAAAAGTGAGCGTATTTTTTTATGTTGAGCGATTAAGTTGGCAATTCTTGGGCTTTTTGATCCAAAAGCAGCCCATTTTGCTAGGTTTCCAAACAGCTTCCCTTTAAGGAAGTAGCCGTGTTTTTCTTGGTATTGATAGAGCATCTCCATCTTCATTTTGGCCATATCGACTTGAGAAGGGCACTCAGTCTTACATCCTTTGCACTCGAGGCAATAATCCAAAACATCGAGAACGCCCTTTTCAGGTAAAGGATTGCCGTTAAAAAGCAATCTCAAGGATTGTGCACGTGCGCGCGTTGAGTGGTATTCTTCCCCAAATGCCTGAAAAGAAGGACACATCAGGGTGCTTTTCTTTCGACAGGCGCCATTCCCATTACATAAATCTGCAGCTAGATGCAAGCCACCTTCTGGTTCGAAATTGAGGAAAGTAGGGATGTTTTGGGGACGCACTTTTTTGACAAACTCCCTAGGTTTCTCGCCTCCGACAATTTTTCCTGGGTTCATTAAGTTAAGAGGATCGTAGGTCTCTTTGATTTTGACAAAATCGTCATAAGTCTCCTCGCCAAAAAGCTTAGGATTCAGCCAAGAGCGGATTAGGCCATCACCGTGTTCACCGCTTAAAAATCCGCCGTATCTTCGTACGATTTCGGTAACAGGCTCCATCACTTCGAACATCCAATCGATTTCCTTATCGCTTCGAACATCGACATAAGGACGGATATGCAAACAGGCATCACCTGCATGCCCATAAATTCCCATTTCCCGTTTCACTTCATTTTTTAAATCAGTGATAAAGGGAACAAGGGTGTCAGGGGGAACGGCAAGATCTTCGATAAAGGCAATTGCTCTACTATAGCGGCGGCGAGAGAGCAGAAGGCCTAAGCCTGATTTGCGCAAGGCCCACACGTGTTGCTGTTCAATTGGATCGATGAGGGTGAGATGCGCACCGGCTATTTCAGGAGCTTGTTTTTCAAATTCTGCAACCAAAAGGGCTCCTTTATGTCCTTTTAGCCAGTCGAGTCTGCCGGCAAGCAGGGGAGAGCTACGCCCCATCTCGATCACATTTTGGTCAAGAGCCTCAAGGGAAACGGGTCGATGCTTCAAAATATCCGGGACAGCTGCAAAGCTCTCTTCGATTGTTTGATAGAAAAAAATGACAAGCACGGGATTTTTAAGAATGGGGCTTAAGTTCACGGTTATAGAGGAAAAAAGACCTAATGTTCCTTCTGAACCGACCATTACTGAAGGGGGTAGATAGCCCGAACTCCTCCGTTCAAATGCAGTTGGGGGTTCTTGTGCAAATGTTTTTACCTCGCCTGAACTTAAAATCGCTTCTACTGCACGCACATGGTTCCGCATAGACCCGTATTTAAGAAAATGCGCTCCTGTTGCATTTGTCGCAGTCATTCCCCCGATTGTAGCACGATTTCCGGTTGAGGTATCGGGCCCAAGACGGTACCCGTAAGGGGCAAGAAAGGCGTTTAAGTCGTCTTGTACAACTCCTGGCTCGCATCGCACCCATCCTTCATCGAGATTGAGCTCTAAGATTTGGTTTAGGTGCTGCGAAGTGTCGACGACAATCCCTTTTCCCAAACATCCGCCTGCAATTCCCGTAGCTGCGCCTCTAGGGATAATCGGAACATTGTGATCACGTGCTATTTGAACTGTTTTGATCAAATCTTCTTTATTTTTGGGTAGCACCACGATATCGGGCTCAACTTCAAAAATCGATGCGTCGACGCTGTAGATTTGCCTTGTCATCTCATCGGCTCTGACAGAGCCTTCAAGTGTTTGTTGCAGCTTTTTGAAAACCATAAAAGGATCCAAGTTGAAGAATTTGTGTCAGCGCATCGAGCGCAGCGCGCGACTCCTCTAGTAGGGCAGGATCAGCGAGGTCATCGGGATGGAGGCGGTCGCGGTAGTGTTTTTCAACCCATTTTGTAAGGGAGTCGTAGAGGCTGTTTGTAAGGAAGATAGGAGCGTGGATTTTGCTCTTTTTCTTCCTTCGTAAGAGGAATCGCGAGGCGAAGACAAGCCGGTCCCCCTCCATTTTGCATGCTCTCTCTAATATCGATGTATTCGATGGGAAATGGGAGCCAATCAAGAGAGAGGGAGCGGCACTCTTCCGGGGCAAAAAGCAATTGTGAGCCGTCAGGCAGCGTGAGAAGTTGAGAATTGAAAAGATATGTTTTAATGGCTTCTTCCGCAGAGATGTCGATTTTTATTTTTTTTAGGGGGCAAAACCGGTCGATTTGAGCTAAGACCTCATCTGTATTTTCGAAGGCATCCTCATGGTAGAGAAGCACATCCCGGTTTCCACATGCAATGACATCGTTATGAAAAACCCCTTTTTCTATCAGAGCAGGGTTTTGTTTTGCAAAGATAGCTGTTCCCCCATGGATTCGAGCGATTGCTTCAGAGGCTTCGCGGGTCTGTCTCGCAGGAAAACGGAGGGGTTCTTGCTTAAAAATAGAGCGTCCATAGACATAAAGGTGGGTCCCTTTGTGATCGTAAGAAGGGGCAAAGCGGATATGATTGGCAGCACCTTCATCGGCAAAAGGCAGGGGAGGGTGGACAGCAAAAGTCTTCGAGTCGGCGAATAGAAATTGGAAGAGGCGATAGGTCTCTGAAACTTCAATACGACGGTGAAGCTGACTTTCTAGATTGGCGATTGTAAGATGCACGCGTCCATCGCAGCTATCACAGGAAGGGGTCACAGTTGCGCTATTCGCCCGCCACATCGCTGAAGAAGAAGAGGCGGCTTGAAGGATATTGGGAGGCGCTTTTGATAAAATCTCGGCATCGGTGCCGGTAAAGCCGATTGAGTGCAAAAAAGCAATCGATGGGCGCTCCGGTGGAGGCAGCACTGCTTGACTTAAGCCGAGATCCTTAAGCCGCTTCATCTTTTTTAAACCTTGGAGTGCTGCCTCTTTGGGATTCGATATTTGCTTTGCGTGCTGCATGCATGCAATATTTCCAAAAGAGTGGCCTCCATAGTGATGTGTTGGGCCGGCTAGCCCGTCAAAGTTGATTTCTTGCATTTATCCCTGGAGGCATTTGTTTAGGTAGAAAGACATGTGGCGCTTCCATCGAAGCGACAGGATAAGAGCAATAATCGGCAGCATAGTAGCCGCTAGGTCTGAAGTTGCCGCTTTTTCCCACGCCTCCGAAAGGAGCATTGCTTGAGGCGCCTGTAGTGGGGTGATTCCAATTGATCACGCCTGCCCGTATTTCGTGGTAAAATTGCTCGAATTTTTCATGGCTGCTGCTCAAAAGGCTTGCGGAGAGACCATAGGCAGTATCGTTAGCCTCTTTGATTGCGGCTTCAAAAGTAGGGACGCGGATGACCTTCAGAAAAGGGCCAAAAAGCTCTTCATCGACGTGGTGATGCGCCTTGGTGACATCCATCAACCCAGGAGTAAGAAAAGGAAGCCCTTCTGTTAAAGGCTTCATTTCTACTAGACATTCGCCTCCCTCTGTCCCATAGGTTGCTTGTGCATTTAAGAGCCGCTCGACAATATTCATATTGATAAGAGGACCCATAAAAGGTTCTGGATCAGAGGTATAAGGGCCAACCTGAATCGTCGAGGCCATCTCGGTTAGAATATCCAAAAAGGCATCACCTTCCTTTCCTTCTAAAACAATCAGGCGCCGGGCACATGAACATCTTTGCCCTGCTGTAAGATAGGCAGATTGGATAGTTACATAGGCAGCGGCGCTCAAGTCCGTAGCATCGCACATCACAAGGGGATTGTTCCCTCCCATTTCGAGCGCGAGGATTTTGTCGGGATGATGTTCAAATGCCTCCATGAGAAGAGCACCGACTTTATGGCTTCCTGTGAAAAAGAGCCCATCGATTTTAGGGTGCACAGCGAGGAAATGGCCGGTAGAGGCATCTCCCTGCAGAAGATTGATGACTCCTTCAGGAAAGTGTTCCATGCAGCTCAGCACTGTCTGCCCAACAAGAGGTGTCTCTTCACTGCATTTATACACCACACAGTTGCCTGCTAAAAGAGCAGGGACAATATGCCCGTTGGGAAGATGGCCGGGGAAATTAAAGGGGCCAAAAACAGCGACAACTCCGTGTGGTTTGTGGTGTGTATAGAGTGTTTCGGTGATTTTTTTATTCGGACAGCGCTCATTGTAGGCGTTAATCGAGATCTCCACCTTTGTGATCATGGCAGAGACTTCTTGTGCCGATTCCCAAAGAGGTTTACCTGTCTCTTTTGAGATGGCTTCGACAAGTTCCGGCTTTTTGTCACGAAGAGCCGTTTCATATTGTCTCAAATAGCTGATACGCTCTTCGAGGGGGATGCGGCCCCACTTAAGAAAAGCCGTCCGAGCTGCTGCAACCGCTTCGGCTACTTCTTCTTGGCTTGCTTTGAATCCTTCCCAGTTTACTTCATTAGTGGCTGGGTTGGTAGAAATAAGTGTATCGCCGCGCCCTGGGCTCCACTTTCCGTCAATATAATTTGAGTTATTCATATCTTCTCGTAATAAAGGATTTCTTCTCCAATATCAATATCTAGTGCCTTTCCTATCCCTAAAGGGAGGACAAGGCGTCCATTTTCTTCTGCTATAGGGCTTAAACACATGCGAAATCCTTTTCTTTTTGTGTTCGCAACTAAAGCGGCCCGTTCGCTTTTAAGCTCGCTTCTGAGCTCTCTTACGATAATTTTTTTGCTCTCTTTAACTGCATGTATCTGATCTGTTATTGCATAAAGATGTGGGCCGGCATCAAGAATGTCGAGATATTCACTAAATTTGAACCCCTGTTTTTGAAGCATTTTTACTGCAGGAATTGTGTTATGATGGGGGATGCCGATCACTTCTTGGGCTTGCTTAGGCAAAAGAATCGAATAGAGCGGATAGCGGGGGAAAAGCTCATGTATCACTTCTGGATTAGTAATGCGGAGGTGATCAGCTTGTGAAAACTCGATTCCAAAAAATGGCCGTCCGACGCATTCCCAGAATGGTGAGATTCCGTTTTCATTAAAGCCGCGCATTTCTGCGATAACGTGGTCGGAAAAATTGTTCCGAAAAGCAGCAAGGAAAAGGAGGCGTGAATAAGAGAGAAGGGGGCCGAAACCTTTTCCTCGATATTCTTTTTTGATATAAAGCGTTCCGATTTCCGTCGGCTTTTTTCGCGCTTCGATAAAATGTAATACAGCGACTTCACGCTCGATTCCCAGGAATGAAGAAGAAGCTCTCTCAAGTCTTCTATGGTAAGCAAAAAAGGGTTCATTTACCCCTACATGCGACACAATGCCGGCTGTGCCGATGACATTTCCATCAATTTCTAGACAGAAAAGATAGATCTCTTTCTCATCGGGTCCAAGCTTTCCAGCAAATGCGCGTTCAGATTGGGTCAGTTGATTCTCAAGGTAGCTTTTCTCTCGTGGCAAAGAGGTGATACCGGGCCCCGCTTCATTCGCAAAGTCATAAAAATGCTTGAGATCTCTAACAGTTGCTGGGCGCATTACTGCTATTTCTTCAGACATTTCACCAGTTCCTCTTCAAGGATTTCAGCAACGTGATCGAGCTGTTCATGGGTGATGCCTCCTGCAGGCATCAAAAAGCGTATGCGTGTTGGGTTTGTACCAGCAAGAAATGTAATCACGCCCGCTTTAAACAGAGCCTGGGCATAGTTGATTACCTTTTCTCTGTCACCTTTAAAAGGAGTTACAGCGATCATCAATCCGTATCCAAAAGGGCCTTCAAACTGTTCGGGAAATTTATCGGAAATCTTCTGCAGGTGTTCGACAAAGTGCTTGCGGAGTTGCATAATTTTTCCACTTTGGCCCAGATAGCCTTCGTTGACAAGAGAATTGATGATTGCCTGCCCGACATGAATCGAACTGCTAGCGCCTGTAAATGTCTGGGAGATCAATCCGGGCCGCGGCTTCCACTCTCCGTTAAAAAGGGTAGCACATGTCTGCAGCAGCTTGCCTGTTGTGACGACATCGACATATTCTTGAAGGCCGAAGTGTTGGAAGGCAAAGAGAGAGTCTGTCCTTCCAAAAGTTTGTACTTCGTCGACAAGAACTGCAATCCCGTTTTTCTTCAGTTTTTCCATGATTGCGATAAAAAACTCTTGTTTCCCTGGATAGCATCCCGCTTCCCCTTGGATCAACTCAAAGCACATGCAGGCATATTGGCCAGGATGACGGGCGAGAAAATGATCAAGAGTACGCAGTGTCCGTTCAGTACTCTCTGCGGGATTACGCCAATCATAAAAAGGAATGTAATCGACGCGAAGTGTAGGAGGAAGACCTTCTCGGAAGGAGGGTTTATCGGTGATCTGCGCAAGAGCAAGAGTTCTTCCCATAAAGCATCTTTCAAAGGCGAGCACTCTTTGAGCAGGCGCAAGCTTTTGAAAGATCATCTTCAGAGCGTTTTCATTTGCCATGGCGCCTGATGTGGTTAGAATCGCGTGATCCATTCCCGAATGTTTCAGAAGTAGTTCTGTTAATTCAAAGGAGGATTGATTTTGCTGTAAATTTCCTTGCATTGCGATGTCTTCCAAGGAGCCTCTCAGCGCTGCTGCAACCAATGTCGGATGACTATGTCCAAAATGCACTCCAATTCCGCTGATTAAGTCGTATTTCACACTTCCATCCATCAGTTCGACTAATGCTCCATTGCCCATTCCGCTCCCCAAGTAGGGGTAGAAAAGGGGCATGCTTCTATCCGAGTGGAATGTTTTCAGGGTCTCTTCATAGGACTGGGCGCGCTCCGAGCTAGGAGGACGTATTTCGGTGATTTTCGCACGATGTTTATCGATTGTATCGAGAATTTTTTGTACAGAATCGTTAAAATCGGGATCGCTATGAAGGGCTTCAGAAACCAGCGGATTCATATCTCTTTTCTCCTTGCAAGTTCTTTTAGAAGATGAAATGTTAATTGAGCTTTTTTTAACATGCTCGGAAGGTAGACAAACTCTTCATCCGTATGAAGGCCGCCACCTTCAACTCCTAATGAGTCAATCGTAGGGATACCGGCAGCTCCGAATGTATTGCCATCGCATACTCCTCCCGTTGCACGCCACTTCACCGGGATATTCAGTTCTTCACCGCAACCTTTAAGAAGTTCAAATAGCTTTTTTGTTTTCTCATCAAATTTTTTAGGAGGGCGAAAATTGGTTTTTGTAATTGAGACACAGCACTCTTTGGCTTTTTCTTGTAAAATTGAGTCGTAATCGATATCTGAGCGTACATTTAGTTTCGCTTCAGCGTGGTCGGGAATGATGTTAACGGCTCTCCCGCCGGTTATTGTCCCGACATTGACTAAAGCATTAGGCAGATTTTCAATTGCTGCAAGGAAGCGCACCAGAGAAAAAATGGCGTTGACTCCCTCTTCAGCATTGCGGCCGGCATGCGCTTCTTTGCCTTTACTTACAACATGATAGTTGCTTGACCCTTTTCTCTCGCTTGCAAGAGCGCCGTCTGGGAGTGCCGGCTCGAAAAGGAGGGCGCAGTCACATCTTTTAGCACACTCTTGCAGGAAAGGGGTAGAGTTCGGTGAGCCGATCTCTTCATCCAAGTTTAGAAAAATTTCCCATCCTAAATTTTCAGCGAGGGGAGAGGCTTCGAACTCAAGCAAGGCTTGCAGCAAAACAAGAATGCCTCCTTTCATATCGGCAACTCCTGGCCCTTGCAGTCTCTCTTCATCGAGGCGTTTCGCTGTTTGAAAAGAGTGATTAGCTGAGAAAACCGTATCGAGATGTCCCCCTAGAAAGACTTTAAAAGGAGCATCGGCTCGTTTTTTAAGTGAGAGCCCAATAGGTAGCTCTTTCATTTCATCCGGTTTTAAAGATGAAAATTCTTTTTGGGCGATATGCACCATTTTTTCCAATCCGGCAACATTGTGCGAATAGGAATTGACGTTTGCCCACTGCTCTAATTTTTCAATAAAATCCATTTCTTCAAACTATCTGAACATTGTAGCTTTGACAAATATTTTTTCTTTGCATATGCAATTTAGTAAATGCATCGAAGCATAATAGGCATATGCAAGAGGGATCTAAAAAAAAGTATGCGTTCACGGGGTTTGTCCTAATGACTATTGAGTCGTCACGAGCCATCGAATCTGGCCTGCCCGACTCATCTATAAGAGGGAACACCCCGTGAACGCGGACAAAAAAAAGAACAAGGGACTACGAGTGAGTAAACAGAAAATTCTGAAAGAAGACCAGGCGTGTTGTGTAGTGATAACATGCGGGCAACCTGCTGCGGATGGAAAAATGGCAGTTGAGATGACTTATGAAGGGGATCCCCTTCTAGCATCCTACCTTCTTGAGAATGCTCAAGGATTTATCGAATACGATGAAGATTAATCTACCTTTTCGAAAGAATCCAATTGACAGAGGATTTGAATCGTATACAATATTGACTCTGCGACATTTAAGATGTACCCATGGACACCTCAACAACAGCTAACAAAAAACCGACATTTTCTTTAAGTGAATTTTTCTTAAAAGCAGTTCCAGATAGCTTGTTGGGACGTGCGCTTTTTTGGGGTGCCTTACCCTCCATTCTACTTCTATTCACCGTTGGTACCGCCATTGTTTCACAATCCATTTTTTCATTCTATCTCCCCTTTGTAGCGCTTTTTGGGGGAGTTGTATGCACACGATGGAAAACGCTAGGTATTGTAAGTGCCTATGTTGCAACCGCTATTTTAGTTTTAGCCTTTTATCGCGAGATTCCGATTGAACATCGCTTGTCCGAAATGGGGATAATTTTTGCGCTCTTGGTCGATTTTTTCATTCTGCTTCTCGCTCTTGACGAAATTGAGGGAATGTTAGGAAAGCTTTCTGAATTAGGACGTGTAAAGTCCAAGGAGCTCATGCAATCACAGCTTCAGATGGAGCAATTGACTCAAGAATGGAAAGAGCAGACGAAGAGTTTAGAAGAAGAGATTCAAAAGCTTAAAGAAGAGGCTGAGCACCGCAGATTAGAAAAAATTCAAGATGATAAACGGCTTGAATTAGTCCAATCAGAGATTGAACTGTTAACTTCTCAGAAAGCAGAGTTCGTTGCGGAGTCTAAAAAAGCCCAGGAAGTATTTGAGGAATTCAGCGGCTTTGCCGAAGAGAAACAGCGATTATTACAAGAGATCGATCAACTTCAAGCTTCAAAGCGAGAATTAACTGAGAAGATAGAGCAGCTAGAGTCATCTAGAGGCGAATTAGCAGAGAAGGTTATTGATTTTGAGTCTGTTCAGGCTGAATTGACCGAAAAGTTACATCACTACGAATCTTTGAAAGCCGAACTGACCGAAAAGTTAGCAGAGTCTGAGAAGGCACAGTCAGAGTTAATAGAAAAGTTTAGCCATCATGAATTGTTAGAGACTGAACTGACCGAAAAGCTGTCAGAGTCAGAGAAGGCTCAATCAGAGTTAGTTGAGAAGTTAAGTCATTATGAGTCATTAGAGTCTGAATTGACCGAAAAGCTGTCAGAGTCAGAGAAGGCTCAATCAGAGTTAATTGAGAAGTTGAGTCATTATGAGTCATTAGAGGCTGAATTGACCGAAAAGCTGTCAGAGTCAGAGAAGGCTCAATCAGAGTTAATTGAGAAGTTGAGTCATCATGAGTCATTAGATCCTGAACTATTCAAAAAGTTGGCAGAGTCAGAGAAGGTTCAGTCGGAGTTAACTGAGAAGTTGAGTCAGCTTGAGTCTTCTAATGAAGAATTAACGACACGGTTGAAACAAGCAGAAGCATCAACTGATTTTACTGAAAAAATGAGCCATATTGAGGCTCAGGATGAAGCGGTGTCAACATCAAGAGAGTTGAGGAAGCTAGAGGGGATGTATACTCAACTTCGCTCCCAGTTTGAAGAGAAATCGCATATTCTTGTCACCACACGAAAAGAACTTTTTCATCTTCAAGGGAAGTTAGAAGCTTTAGAGCTGGAAGACCAACTTTCTGCTGTATCACCAGATAGAGCAGAGGCTGATTATCTAGAGGGCGAAGTGAATTACCTGGTTTCGGAGGTTGCTCGTTTAGAAAACGAGGTATCCGGCCTTGAAGAGCTCATCTCCGATTTAATCAAATAGAACATCATTGGTTTGAACGTTTTCAGATTTTAGCACTGATAAGCACGAGAGGAAACACTCCGTGAACGTGTATGCGTATCGAATCTAACCCCCATTTCTCACAAGATCTCTGAGCAAATCGCTCCCCTGTTGCCACAGATTGGCTCCCGGCAGGGCGGGGACAGTGTTCATGCGACACGGGCCCGCCCTACTGGGGGACAAGATGTGGCGACAGGGTGTGCGAGTTGTCAGAGAGATGGTGAGAAATGGGGGCTAACTCGGGTACTTGGTTAAAATCTCGTGGCCTGTCTCTGTGATGAGAATGGTATGCTCCCACTGCGCGCTTGGCTTGCCATCTTTTGTTGTTGCAATCCATTGAGTCACTGGATCAATCACTGCTTCCCGGACGCCAGCATTAATCATGGGTTCTATCGTGAAGGTCATGCCTGCTACGAGGGGAATCTTGATCCGATTGCGATGATGGGGGACCTGAGGCGGTTCATGGAACTCTAGGCCAACTCCGTGCCCGACAAACTGATTGACGACAGAACATTTGTTGGCTGCAGCGATTTCTTCAATCACATCCCCAATCTCGTATAACATGACGCCAGGCTTTAAGATTTTAATAGACTTCATCAAACATTCATACGAAACATCGTAAACGAGCTGCCGATCCGGCGAGACCCCACCAATCTTGACCATTCTGCTGCAATCGCCGTAATAGCCGTCTAAAATCACAGAGACATCGATATTCATAATATCCCCCTCTTTTAAAGGGACATCATTCGGAATGCCATGGCAAATCACCTCATTGAGCGAAGTGCAAATGCTCTTAGGGAAAGGGGGATATCCATAGTGATAAGGCGCTGCGATGGCATTTGCTTGTCTATGAAGCTCAACGGCAAAAGCGTCCAACTCGTTGGTGGTCACACCTGCTTGAGCTTTTTTGCACGTTTCATCGAGAATGTAAGCTGCTAGATGGCAAGCTTTCTTGATTCCTTCGACCTGCTCTGGGGTTTTTAAAATAATTTGGTAGTTTTTAAAGTAGTAATCGGCAAGTTGTTGCTGCTCGGATTCAGGAGCTGCTTCTGGAAAGTGGCATTTTTTCCACTTCTTCCCACTGCCGCACCAACAAGGGTCATTTCTTCCAATCATATGCAGTTAGTCTACATCAATAATAAATCTCTTTCAACGATAACCCGTGAGCAGGCGCTGTTATTCCTGCATGGGGACGTCGCTTAGATGCGATAATCTCTTGAATTGAAGTGGCTTTTAGCTTCCCTTGCCCAATATATACAAGGGTGCCGACGATTGTGCGCACCATTTTATATAAAAAATGATCTCCTTTTATTGCAATTTGAAGCCGGTCAGGTGATTGCGTCAATGTAATCGAGTCGATTTTCCGCCTTTTATGGGGATAATGGATGTTTTCATGCATGTTGCAGAAAGCAGAAAAATCATGCTCTCCAAGAAATGAGTTGGCAGCTTCCTGCATCGCTTCGATATCTAAGGCATTAGGGACATGCCATGAAAAAAAACGATGAAAAGGGGATTGCAGAGGACCATAACAGATAGAGTAAACATACAGTTTGCCTTTAGCATCCAGTGAAGGATGGAACTCGTTTGGCATAGTTTTGACTTCTAAGACGCGAATCGAGCTTGGTAGCAATCTATTGAGGCTAAGCTGAGATGGTGGTTCTTTTGTGGTGAAAAAATTGACCATCTGGTTCATCGCATGCACTCCTCTGTCGGTTCGGCTTGCCGCTTGCAGCTTGATCGGCTCCTGAAGGATTTGCTCTAAAATATTTTGCAAAGTCCCTTCAACTGAAGGGCCTGCATCAGTTTTTTGCCACCCGTAAAAGGGTGTGCCGTCATACGCGATTTTTAGACAAATATTTTTCATGATGCAAAAGAGGCCAGTATACCTTCGATCGACATCTGAGCTCCGAGCAAGACAACGAGATAACCGAAAAGCCGCTCTACAGCCGTTAGGCCGTTTTCGCCCAATAGTTTTTTAAGATAGGACGAGAACAAGAGAATAGGGACTAAAGTTAGCCAGGCAATGAAGATAGCGAGAAAAACGAGAAATTTATTTTCCCCGCTTCCCGCATAGAGGGTGATGTTTGCTAAGATTCCTGGGCCTGCAATCGCAGGGACGGCCAAAGGGACAATAAGCGGGTCTTTTGGAATCTTACCGATATTGTCATGAGTTGGGCTGGCAAATATCATAGGAATGGCGATGATAAAGAGGATAATCCCTCCTGCCACTTGCAGGGAGGCTTGAGAGACATTAAGAATTTTGAAAAACCCCTCTCCGAAAATAAGGAAGATAATCATAAATCCAAGAGAAATAAGAAGTTCTCTGATGATGATTTTACGCTGGGTTATCGGATCAAAATGCTTTAATACACCGACAAAGATAGGGACATTTCCTGGCGGGTCCAATACGATGAAAAAGAGAAAGGCCATGTTAAAAAGATCATATATCATTTCACAAGTCCTACAATACCCTCTAAAAAGAGTTGGACAGCGATGATTGCTACGATTAATCCCATCAACCTTTGACAGGCTAAGAGCCCTTTTTCAGTGAGAAGTTTATTTATAGGCTTTGCAAAAAAGAATATAAGACTCGAAAAAAACCAGGCGACAAAAATAGCTCCTAGAACCAAAAGATCCGATGGCTCTTTTTGGGCGAAAATCATGACCGCCGCCAGAACGGACGGCCCGGCGATGATGGGGGTTGCAATCGGGAAAATAAAGGGTTTTTGCTCTCCCCAACGGGTCTTGCGTTCTTCATTTGAGAAAATCAACCGAATGGCGATCAAAAAGAGGATGATCCCCCCTGAAATTTCAACAGTGTTGAACGATATCTTCAAGAGCGTAAGTAGGATTTGTCCAAAATAATGGAAGATAACCATAATTCCGAGCGAAATGATCAGCTCTCGAATGGCGATTTTTATTTGCGTCTTTCTACCAAAAGGCTTGAGCAAAGAGAGATACGTTGGGATATTTCCCAAGGCATCAATTACAAAAAAAAGCGTAAGTGTTATTCCTATAAAACTTCTCATAAGCATTGCAGATTCTACTTTAAAAACGGAACTAAATTCAATAAAATAAAATTATGGGAACCCTGATACAACCTTATAAAGGAAAATTTTCTGCAATCTTGCTTTTTGGACCGCCAGGAGCAGGGAAAAAGGCGCTTGGGACTTTTCTTGCCCACTCCGGCACCCAACATTATCTTGCTATGGCCGATATTTTGCGTAGCTTGCCGGTAAGATCCCCGGCGGGACAGCTTTATTACTCCTATGCAAGCAAGGGGGAGCTACTCCCTGATGATGCGACAGTCGAGATTTGGAAGTATTATGTTCAGGGGCTTATCGCAACGAATGCTTATGATCCAGAAACTCAAGATCTCCTATTGGATGGATTGCCACTAACCTTAACACAAGCTGTCCTCCTTCAGGATATTATACAAGTGAGGCATATCATTGTCTTAGAAATCTCCAACCGAGAAGAACTGTACCGTAGGATGCAATACCGCGCGCGCCTGGAAGGGAAGCTAGAGGAGATAGATATCAGTGTTTTAGAGAATCGGTTTAAGGTTTATCAGCAAGAAACGCAGAAAATTTTTGATTTCTATCCTAAGCACTTAATTTCTCGGATTGATGGGAGTCAGAGGAAGTTAGAAGTGATGCGTGATGTTTTGGTGCGTATTTCCCATTTACTCGCCCATGGGCCGTCTTGAATGCGTTTCTCGTTTGGCTTTATAGAGATTAATATCTGCAAGATGGATGAGCTCACCAATCGTTAGTTCTTCGTTCCCACTATAATAGGCAGCTCCTATACTCATTTGAAGCTGGTAGGGCTCTGCTGTATTTCCATTGCGTTGCTGGATGCGTCTCTCGATATTTTCTTTAATGTGCGCCTCGCTATCAACAGCCGCATTGATCGCTATCACACCAAACTCATCACCACCTAACCGACCGATAATATCGTGATGCCGCATTGCAATCAGCAAACAGTCGGCTAAGTCCATGATGGCTTGATCACCCGCCGAATGCCCGTACGTATCGTTTATCTGTTTTAGATAATCAAGGTCGATTATAAAAAGATAAAACCCTTTTTTGCTTCGATTGGAAATAGAAATCTGTTGTTCTAATAATGTATAAAAACCTCTTCTATTATACAAACCAGTCATTTCATCAGTAAAGGAAAGGGCGCGCAAGCTTTTACGAAGATGATTTCGTTCGATTGTATTGTAAATCACTCTGAGTAAATGTGATGGGTCTAACTCATTTTTGGGTAAAAAATCTTGTGCTCCAAGGCGAATAATCTGTCGTATCATCTCTTCATCTACTGCGTCGGAAATCGTAATGATTGGAATATTGGAAGAGATCTCTTGAAGGGATCGAATGACATCGTAGTCATTCTTATCCGGAAGCTTTAAGTCTGTTATAATCAAGTCAAAGGACTTATTGCTTTCTAAAATTTCCCTTGCTTCAGAAAGACTATGGGCAATCGTGAGTTGATAGTGTATGCGTTTAGAAAGAAAGTTTTTAAATATGTTTTCTATCTTAAATATATCATTGTTATGACTTTCTATTATTAGAATAACAAAACCGTTTTGCATTACTTTATTTTATCACTAATCAAAAGGTTAATCAATCAGAGTAATAAGATCGATAGGTTTTGTGATGATGCTTTGCTCTTGGAGCCAATGATGAAATTCTTCAAGTGATTGTAGGTCAATTTCTTGATTTCTTGCTAGCACAGGATATGTCATTTTCCATGCTTCTTTTTCCCAATTGAGAGTTTTTTCTCTCCGATCTGGGTTATGGACGAGGTATGAGTGGAAAGCTTCCTCAGGATTTTCGATGCAGAAATCGATGCTTTTTTGCAGGGCGCGTTGAAAAGCAGCTATAAATTCGGGAGAGCTTTCAGGAGTGTCTTTATTCGCTAAGACAATCATTTCATAATACTTAGGTATTCCAAGGTTTTGAATTGGAATGAAGTTAGTTTCAATGCCTAAGGAACGAAGTTGGGCGGGCTCGATATTCCAGAATCCTCCGTAGATAAAATCGACGCTTTTTGTCCCCATTGCAGAGATGAGGTCGACACTCACGTTTTTTCTCTCTCCCGGTTCGATATTTCCTTGAGAGAGGAGGAAGTCTAGAAATGAGGTGTCTGGTCCCCCAATGCAATACCCAAGCTTGTAACCTGTAAGATCTTCGGCTTTTTTTATCGATGGTTCATTGCGGTAGATAAAAGCTGAGAGAGGCTCTTTGATGAGCACGCCGACAATTTTAATCTTAGCGCCTCTTGCGCAAGCTTTTAGGGTTCCAGGCATGTAATTGATTAACAGATCTGCTTGGTTAGAAGTGAGATATGAAATGCCTCCGCCATTATCATGCATTTTTTGTATGACAAGCTGAATCCCTTCTTCTTGGAAAAAGCCATGTTCTAGTCCGACATAGAGAGGGATATGATTGGGATTAGGAAGCCAGTCAAGAAGGAGCCTTGTTGTGTTGCGATCTTGTTTTTGGCAACCAAAGAGTCCAAAAATCAGGAAGGCAGCTATGAAGAAAGGAAGAGCCAACCTTCTTTTTTTGAGTTGTAAAGATTTGTATATAAATTGTTTAAATGGAAATTTCCATGTACGAGGCGGGAGTGCAATTTTTTCACAGTAGAGTATCAGGCCATAAAGGGAAGTGCTGATAAACGTTAGACAAATAAGAGCGCCAAACGTGATTTCAAGGTCGGTATTTCTGCGGCTTTCGAGCATGAGCATGCCTAGTCCATTTTGCGCCCCCGCCCACTCGCCGGCGACCGCGCCTACCCCTGCAATAGCTGAAGCGATGCGAAAACCGGCAAAAATATGCGGCACAGCCCAAGGGAGACGGAGTTTATAAAATGTCTGCCACGTCGTTGCCTGGTTTGCCTGGAAAAATTCGAGAAGATCTTTAGGCGTTGAGCGCAACCCCTGGTAGATATTCAGTGTGAGAGGGAAGAAAATCATTAATGCAGTTGGGATAACAATTGCGATGAAACTCCAGCCAAACCAGATTACCATGATAGGAGCCAAGGTGAACATTGGAAGGCATTGAATTACAATGAATAAAGGTTGCAAAAGGGTGCGCGAGCTTTGATAGCGCATCATGGTCCAGGCAAGAGGGAAAGCGGCAGCTAGGGCGATGCCGAATCCGCCAATCATCTCCTTTAAAGTACAGAGTGTATGGAGGTAGAAGCGGTCGCGCATCTCCCAGAGTGTGCGGAAAATATCGGTAGGAGCCGGGAGGACGAAGAGGAGGTGGGGGATTGAGCGGGTAGCGAATTCCCAAATCAGAAAAATAAGACAAAAGCAGATTAGAAAAAGAGAGATTCTTTTAATCATGGGCTAAATTTTACAAAGTTGAGCTTTGATCAGTCAAGTTAAAATCGATTATTATGTTATAGTAATGGAAGATGGAAAGAAGAATTGAACGCGATAGCTTTGGGGAGATAGAGGTTCCTGCTTCGAAATATTATGGAGCGCAGACAGCGCGTTCTTTGATCCATTTTAACATCGGTAAAGACAAAATTCCCGAGTCTGTGATCAAAGCTTTTGGTTTGATCAAGCGCGCTGCTGCAGAAACAAATTATGAACTTGGCATTCTTTCAGAGGAAAAACGCACAGCCATTGTGCAAGCAGCGCAAGAGGTTGTTGAAGGACAACTCAACGAACATTTTCCGTTGAGTATTTGGCAGACGGGTAGCGGAACGCAAACGAACATGAATGCCAATGAAGTCATTGCGCATTATGCTAAGAAACTTAGCGGGATTCAGATCCATCCTAATGACGATGTGAATCTCTCTCAATCTTCTAATGATACATTTCCTACAGCGATGCATATCGCAGCTGCCCAGAATCTTAACTTTCGTCTCTTGCCTATGGCGAGAAAGTTGCATACTGTCCTTCAGGAAAAAGCTGAGGAGTTTCAGGAGATTATCAAAATTGGACGGACGCATCTTATGGATGCTGTACCTCTTACCTTAGGGCAAGAGTTCTCGGGATATGTAGAGCAAATCGGTCAAAATATAGAGAGGATAGAAACTGCCCTTCCTCGGGTGTTGGAGTTGGCTATCGGGGGAACTGCAGTTGGTACAGGTTTCAATGCTCCTAAAGGTTTTTCAGAGAAGGTTTGTGAGAAAATTTCTGAATATACCGGTCTTCCGTTTATTTCAGCGCCGAATAAATTTGCAGCGTTAGCTACACACGATCCTCTTGTTTGGGCGCATAGTGCGCTTAAAAGTTTAGCTGTTTCGTTGATAAAAATTGCAACAGACTTAAGTTTTTTAGGCTCGGGTCCTCGCTGTGGTCTTGGCGAACTTTTTTTTCCTCAGAATGAACCTGGATCATCCATAATGCCCGGAAAGGTGAATCCGACGCAATGCGAGGCTTTGACGATGATTTGCTGCCATGTGATGGGAAATGATCAGGCGATCAGCATCGCAGGTTCTCGGGGGAATTTTGAGCTCAATGTGTTCAAGCCGATGATCATTCATAATTTTCTCGACTCCTTGATCTTACTGTCGGATGGGATGCATTCCTTCAGTGAGCATTTTGTGAAAGGGTTGAAACCCAACTTAGAACAGATTAAAACACACCTGGGCCGATCGCTGATGTTAGTGACCGCTTTGAGTCCCGTAATCGGATACGATCGGGCCAGCCAGGTGGCGCATAAGGCTTTTCACGACAACCTTACTCTAAAAGAAGCCTGTCTTGAACTCGGTTTTCTCTCAGAAGCTGATTTCGACCGATATGTTCAGCCAGAAAAAATGCTGCCAGATCAAAACGCTTAAGTTTATTAATAACCTGAACTTTGGGTTTTTCTCGCTCATCTTCAGGGAGTTTGCTTGCACCTCTTGTGCTTTTCGACCTTGTAAAGGGCCTTTGGCCATTCACTTCGGCCGAAAATCCCAAGATTTGCAGCGCAAACTCTTCTGAATCTGAGCGAGAAAAACCCAAAGTTCAGGTTAATAAGAAATTGTAAAGAAAATACCGCTCTCCCTATACTCGGTGATCTTAAACAAATTTCTAAGGAGCGAACGTTTCTATGGCTAATGCAATTCCTCAGACTCAACAGTTTCACGAAATACCGACATTTTCAGGCATGGTTGCCTCTGGAGTCATTGCAGTTGTATCGGCTGTAGCGCTCGGAGTTCTTTTTGCCATCCATTCACCTCTTTTAGGAAATACTCTTTTCGTAGTCTCGGTTGGAGAGGCTGGGGGTGCAGCCCTTGCCGCTTTTGTATTGACCACTGTAATCACTGTGCAAAAGAATAAAGAGGCAGCCCGGGATGCGCTAAACCATCTAAACTACGTTAACCTTCGACAGCGAGTGGATGCTCTAGAGGCTGACCTCCGCGCTCACCGCGCAGGAACGGAAGCACCGGAAGGGCGCAGGGTAATCGATCAAGTGCATGAAACGGTGCCAGTTCTTCTGCAAGCAGGAGAGAATGCTGTAAAAGGATTGGTCGAAGCTCATCAAAGCGTGACAGGAAGAAGGCATAATCTAGATACAGAGATAGCAACTAGCTTTTTAGATGTTCGCGAATTGATTCATAGCAACTTGTCTGATCGCAATAGCTACTTCAATCAACTTCTGGATTTATACGGACCGGGATTTCAAAACTCCCACTTGAGGCTTCGCAACATGATCGCCGCGAACAATAGCGCAGCAAACGATAAATATGTTCAAGTACATGAGTCTTTTATCGCTCTTGAGCAGGGGCGCAATATAGGTGACATCATGTCATTGCTCACAGAAAATCAAAATCCGGCAATTTTGGCGCAGCTACCTCAAACATTACATGCTACTTTCTCAGTCGATGACGATGTTCTCAAAGCAATGGGGCGTCAGCTCCTAGAAGCTATTTTTGGAAGCCATAATTTAGAGGGAGATCAGGATATCCAAAATGCGCTAAATGCCCTTAAAGCTGAAGCAGAAAGAGTAAGAGATAGTGGAAAATTTTCAAAGAAAATGAACGGCTTTTTACGCCTTGCCTTGCAAAAAGCAACACTTGATGAAGAGGAAGTAGATCAATTATGCAATCAAGTCATCGAGCATATTCTCAACAATCAATTCAAAGAGAATATTCAATCCTTCCTAGGTCTTGTCGCGCGTAATTTTGAACTTCTCCCAAGATTGCTTGAGGAAGATTTACCAAAGAATGAGTTCTTTGCCGAGGTCGATCGTATTCTCTTGCTTTCTGAGAGTGGACATTGCATCAACAATACTCAACGCGGTAGATGCGCACAGCTGTTACAACTTCAATCTGAGATTAATGTCGCTCAATCCGATAATTCTAAAGTTGCTCTAGTTGTGAGAGGGGAGCATTCAACAGAAATTTTAGATCTATGCATCCAAGAAAATTCAGATAATCGTGCGAATTTGGCGCAAATCGAAGCGCGTGCAGATGTTCAAGAGCTGGCTCAGCGGCTAGGTGTAGAAATCATAGCGGTTCCAATTACTACTATTGCCGATCATCCATTTAAAAAGCTTAGAGACTGGCGCGGGACTATTAGATCTTTTGCTTCATATATTGCTCCTCTTGCAAAGAAAATCCTTAGAGAGAGAGGCGAGGCAGCAATAAAAGATTATTTTCCATTCATGACCAGAGAAGATCGTGAAGCGCTTGATCCTTTAGTCCATACTACGGTTGAGGCGCTTTTCGAACCTCTACGCGATGGTGTGATTAAGAGTTCGTCACCTTTTAGAACACGTCTTGAGCCTGTCATCCGAGAGCAATGCCAGACAATTGCTACTTCACTCAACGAACTAATGGGAAGAGATGAAATCACTGTCATTGAAATTATGGATGAGGCTAGCCGTCTGATCCAAGGCTTTGCTGATGCGCTTGCAACGATCTGACAGAGCATAGGAGTGGTTGATGGTAGCGGTTCTGTTGATGATTAGTCCAGTATAAGAGAAAGTTTGGCCGTAACTTCAACCATTATTACCGGGAGTCATTTTTATTATCAAAAATGACACCAGCAAGCGCGTTTCAAGCACAGAACCTTTGATGGCATCAATGGCATGACAAAAAAAATCGTCCAATTTACTTTTTAGGACGAGGTCTCTCGTGACGGCTTTTGGGTAGATGCTGATCCTTATACAAAGATGAGGTTATTTCTCTCCGTTCCTTATCTTTATGCTCACCCTGGGAGAAATATTGCTGCTCCTCATATTTCTCGGATTTATTAGGTGTCGGTCTTTTTTTCATAAACAACCTCCTTTTTACCTATTATAGCTCAATAGCTTAAATTTATTAAGGGCTTTTTCAAAATTATTTTTACACCTCAGTGCTCCTCTAAAAAGATCCCCTTTCTTTTCTATTCGTTTAAATATTGTGTTAAGATTGAAGCGGAAAGGGGTTAGGCGGGTATTGACTTCTCTCCATTCAAGAGGGGTGGAAACCAGAGCTCCTGGAACGGGGCGTACGCTATAGGGTGCTGCCATTGGAGCATGCGGTCGATTTTGGAGGAAGTCCAAATAGACTTTATTCTCTCTTTTGCGCGGATTTCTCAATAGTGATGTGATAGAGAACGGAGTGGCATAAAAGCTCTGCAAAAGTACATATCGTCTCATAACTGTATTTCCCACCAGTTGGAATATAGATGTGCAGCCCTTCTTTTCCAGATGTTTTAGGAAAGCTATTTAAGCCGATGTGATCGCATAACTTCTTAAATTCTCGCGCCACTTTGACAACGGATATAAAAGAGACTCCTCTTGGATCGAGATCGATAACCAAATAATCCGGGAATTCCAAAGAGCCGATGCGCGCGCAAAATGGATTGAGCTCGATACATCCTAAATTAATGAGATACAATAAACTCTTTTCATCTTGTGCCAGGAGATAGCGCTTATCTGGCTTCACATAGACGCTTGGGATTTCTTTGGACAAATTGCCTGCTTTTTTTTGATAAAAATCCTCTCCTTCAATTCCATCGGGATAACGGTGAAGAACCTGTGGACGATCTTTTAGGTGCGGGAGGATAATAGGTGCGATTTTCCGGTAGTAGGCGATTAAATCTCCCTTAGTAATGTTTTCTTTTGGCCAAAAAACTTTTTCTAAATTTGAAAAAGGCTCCTCAACGAGCTGTATAAATCGAGGGAGGCGGAGTTTTTTTGAATTTGTCCACTCTAGAAATGCAACTCGGCATCTTTTAAAAGGTTTTACCCATTGAATGGTGTTTTTTTTCTCTTTGGGTATTAACTTCGAGACAATTTTTTCAAATTCTCCCTCTCTAACTTCATATCCTTTTACGATCTCGTCCCAAGGAACTTCTTTTTCTTCTTCGGTGCAAATACGGGCATAACGGATAGAACTATGATCCTTAGTGTGAAAAAGTTCGAAATGTAAAGAGTGGTCATCAGTTCCGCTGTAGAGCTTGGTAGGAATATTGATCAAACCAAAAGAGAGAAAACCTGTCCACATCGCTTTCATTTGATACCTCCCCAAGGAACTTAGCAACTACAGCCATTCCCGCTCTTCAACTATGCGTTCGTCGAAAACTGAACCTACTCCTCAGTGGGAATAACTGTAGCAACTAAGGTGCCAAATTCTTGGGAGGAAAGATCACTCGCCCCAAAACGAGGAAAGGCGTTCTTTAAACTCTTTCACGCCTTTCTTTTTCATCATTTTGTGTTTCCAGCGTGCGCTATTTGTTTCAGAAACGATCTTAGCCAGCTCCGTCATTTTCTCGCCCTGTGTTTCTCGGATATGTTCTTTAATCTTCTCTTTCAGCACTTCTTTCCAGGCAGAATCCGCTATATCCAAAAGAAATTTTAAAAATTCATGAGGATGTCCTTTATGACAGCAGCTCTCATCGTGTTCTTTGCAGTTTCCATTATGTGTACATTCTTCTTTCATCATTACCTCCTGTAATATTGATTGTTATATTTCATTTAAATTTAAAAGCGCAATATTCATGCTTCGTTATTTTGTAGGCATCTGATACTCTATTGTTTCAAGGAGAATAAATGATTTCTATAGATGCATTAACGCGAGCTTTTTCATCAAATTGGCTCAATTTAAATACATTGAGGGAGGAACTCTCAGATGAGGGACTCGAGCTTTTAGATGCCCTTTCAAGGGCAAGCCCACTTCCGACTGGTAGACTTTCTTCCTCCGACTTATCCCTTATCGAAGAGCGTGCTTCTCGAAATGACCTTGAAGGACGCTATTTCTTGGGATTATGCCTCTACTATGGGATTGGCAAAGAGATAGATTATCACAAAGCGTATGCCCATTTTCACTATGCTGCTGAGAGAGGGCATCATCTTTCTCAGAGGTATGTTGGAGAGTGCCATTTCAGGGAGCAAGGAGTGGAGAAAGACGACACAATTGGGATGTGCTGGCTCATCCAAGCAGCAGAAGGGGGAGATTCGTTTTCTCAATTTCAAGTTGGCGAGCATTTGCTTAAAGGTATCGGGTATGATCAGAATGTGGAAACGGCGCTCTATTGGCTCTGTCGTGCTGCCTCGCAATCAAATGTCCAGGCTCAAGAGCTATTAGGTCTTTTATTTATTTCCGGAGAATATGGTGTTGAGAAAGGGGAGTCGGCTGGGCTGCATTGGCTCCGCTTAGCTGCTGAAAATGGCTTGCCCAGTGCGCAGCATCTTCTCACGCGTTTTCTTCCCCGAGAGGCAAAGGGTGAAAGAATTCAGTGGCTGCGCCGTGCTGCTGCTCAAGAGTACTTGATTGCAAAAGTCGATTTAGCAGGCGCTCTTTGTAATTCTGACGGCGTTGACGAGATTCGAGAGGGGCTTAGCTTATTAATCGAAATTCGAGATCATGATAAAGCTGCAATACTGCGCAAGGCTTTGTTAGAAAACATCGAGTGGCAAGAAAGTGCACGAAAGAAAATTCGTGACTTAGATGAGCTTCTTAAAAAATTACGTTAAATATATAAAGACAAACCAAGGTTAAGAAAAATTCTTTAATGCATCGCTTTTCTGAATTTCTCGACGCGGAGCAGCTCTCGGGAAAATTCCAGAGATTGTGGTGTTGATTCAAAGACTGTGAAAGACTGAAGGGTTTTCTTGGTTTGCTATGGTATAGGTATTAACCTGAACTTTGGGTTTTTCTCGCTCATCTTCAGGGAGTTTGCTTGCACCTCTTGTGCTTTTCGACCTTGTAAAGGGCCTTTGGCCATTCACTTCGGCCGAAAATCCCAAGATTTGCAGCGCAAACTCTTCTGAATCTGAGCGAGAAAAACCCAAAGTTCAGGTTATTAACTTGAAACTCATTGCGAATTTGGAAGCAGATTCAAAAATCCTAAGTTCACACTATATATTGCGTTGATGATCGCGCCTTACACTAGCCTGCTTGAAGAGCCAACGCCGGTTGTGGTTGTGCCTTTCCAGCTGTGGTTTCACTGATCATCGTTAGTATTGGCGGCCTCTTGGCATTTCTCGAACTAATCGCCCGCTTCTTTACCATCCGGAGTAGATAGGCTAAACTGTTGGGTTTATAGTAGTGTAGATCGTGTTAGCGAGTTGCTGAATCGTTTTCCATTTCGGGTTAGCGAAAAGAGCGCTATACTCGTGCGGCCGCTCTGGGTAGACCTCTTCAATGCAGTAGTCGCGCAATAGATCGCGCAGCTTGATTAGCATGTCGAACTGCCTATCGGTGAGATTTGCATCAGAGCGAAACTCCACAACCGGATCCCAAGCAATAAAAAACCGCTCCATACGTTGCTGAAAATGCGGTCCACCACTATTCCAGAGCTGTTTTTGCCACTCCTTCTTGCCGAGAAACAAAATCTCTTCGTTAAAAAAGTTGATCAAATTTTTTCGATACATTTCCTTTCTATCCATCAGCAGACTCCTTTTTAACGAATTGCCGCAAGTTTTCGTCCAGCTCCTCGGCTAGTTGTTGGATGTCGTGCCAGGCAGGGTCATCCAGTAGTTCATTCTCTTCGAGCAGATCAGGGTCGATACGATCTTCAATTAGATTGAGGTGCTCAATTACTTGATCATATAGTTGTTTGATGAGTTTGTAGTTTTCATGCCCAAGGTACTCTTCACTAATAGAATGGCTGAATATCGACTCACAATTTCCAATAAAATGTACGACAGTATCAGAGTAAGTGCTGACATCAGGTCCCTCTTGAAGAAACCAAACCCGACGTTGATACTCTTCATCCTTGAGGATCCTTAGCGAATTTCTCAGCATAGTCTTTATCTGACCTAAAATAGCTGTACGTGGGCTAAGCATTTCAGTCTCCAAGTTTCCGATCACACCGACACCTAGGCATGCGAAAGCTAAATTTTTCAAAATCGTAAACTTCCCAAGGAATATGAGTATTTCGTTGGACCATGTCTGGGTCAAATCCTGCTTGCAGTGTTATAGGATTCCACGTAGCATAAGACTCATTTCCACTCTGATCAACTTCAGTATGTGAGACGTATTTGTACCTTTGGCCTTCACGTCCGTTAGGTTTAGCTGCGCTCAAGCGCACCTCAAAATCAGGATTTTCTCTATTACGCCAACTCTCCCCACTACCACTTCTAGGGAGGGTGACATAATAGCATTTTGTACAGATCCCCTCAACCCCAGGGACAAACTTGCCAAAGAATATATTGAGAGCTGCGACTTGACCAGGAGTCATTTTATCTCCAAATAACGCATTGATAGCCTCATTGAACTTAAAGCTAAAGGGTTTGCCAATTGTGGGATCCTTTAGAATCGTTTCGAGTTGGGGAATAATCTCGAGAAACCATCTTCGATCTGCAAATCCTTGACTCGAATGATGTATCACATAGGGGAGATGTCCTCTTCTGACTTCAGGGACGACGGTGACATACTCGTAAGGGTCATCGGGATTGCAGTATTTAGGGGATAGAAAACTTTTGCACCACACGAGATTCCAGTGATCAGGAATGCCCGGGGGGGTCCTACAAAAATAGTGCCCAAAATTGAGCATCATCTCCTTTACCTGGCGAGTAGGCAAGTCTACCAGTTCACACGCCTCCGCAATGACGATCTTAAATTTATGGGAGAGGGGATCTAACCCGGGGTTTTCCCTTTTAACACGTCGTAAGATTTCGATCCAATACTCGCTCAGCAGCTTTACCATCACGCACCTAGACTTGAGTTATATGGTAAAGACTTTATAAAGCAGGGGGTTGGAAAGCAATAAAAATTTGACTGTCTGGCCATATCAATGTCAAGGGCACTAGCCCGTATTTCTCACCACCTCTCTAACCATCCGCACACCCTGCGACCGGCAATCGATAAAGAGCTTGTGATTGGATCGAAGCATTTTAATATAAATGCCCCTGATAGGAGGGAAATTATAGGTGAGGAGTGATTGCAGTCAAAGTCGGAGGAGCCGAAAATCTTCCAAATCAGGGGCTGACTCTCTTAGATTTCACTTGCTTAACGGGTAGTATTACAACAAGTTGGGACACTATCTTTTTCATCCACTAGGTGAGAAATGCGACCTCGATGATTACGTTAAATATATAAAGACAAACCAAGGTTAAGAAAAATTCTTTAATGCATCGCTTTTCTGAATTTCTCGACGCGGAGCAGCTCTCGGGAAAATTCCAGAGCTGAGTGGACATGTGAGAAGATATGGCCTTCTCCGATCACCTCATCTAGATGATAACGTCTTAAATCCCTTAGCGGGCCTTTTTTCACGCCCGATAGAAGCAAAACAGTTCCTTGACGCTTGCATTCGAGAAAAAATTCCTCTAGGGCATGCATTCCCGAAGCATCGATTGTTGGCACCCGCCGCATTCTTAAAATGAATATTTTTGGGGGACGTGAGAGGTCGTTAAAGATGTTTTTTAACCGGTCGGCAACGCCAAAAAAGAAGGGGCCGTTGATTTCAAATACCTCTACTCCTTCAGGAACATCTTTGCGGCTGATCGAGTCAGGCTCAGCTGAAATATCAATCGTTTGCGCGCTATCTTCGAAATATTGAGCAGTTGAAACGACATCAGAAAGGTCGCTCATCTGTTTCATAAAGAGAAAGGCGGCCAGAATCATTCCCACTTGTACAGCGGCTGTGATATTAATCAAGACGGTTAGTACAAAAACGGTGATCAGGACAACAACGTCTTTTTTAGGAGCTGTGAAAAGATGTACAAAATGGTGAATCTCACTCATGTTCCAGGCAAGCATTAAAAGTACGGCGGAGAGGGCTGCAAGGGGAATTTGACAGGCAAGAGGGGCGAATAGGAACATGATAAGGAAGATCACGGAAGCATGGATCATGCCTGCGAGTGGTGTGGAGGCGCCCGATTTGATGTTTGCAGCCGTACGGGCTAGGGAACCTGTTGCGGGCATCCCTCCGAAAATAGATGAACCAATATTCGCAATTCCTTGAGCAACAAGTTCGCAATTGGACTGGTGGCGCCAACCTGTCATCCCTTCTGCAACAACTGCTGCTAGGAGCGATTCAATCCCTGCTAAAATGGCGATTGTCAAAGCATCAGGTACAAGAATTAAGATCTCATTGAAATTGAAGGCAGGCAAGCTAGGAGAGGGGAGAAGGCGCGGCAACCCTCCAAACCGGCTTCCGACAGTTGGAACATCGATTTTAAAGAGCCAGGTGACAAAGCCTGCTGCGATGAGCGCCACTAGCACACCCGGGAAACGCGGTTTGAAGTGGCGGAAGTAGACAATTACAACTAAAGTTCCTAGACCCAAACTGAAGGCCTTGGGGTCCCATAACATAAAATGAGCCCAATATGCCTTCCATTTGCCGAGAAAATCGACAGGGACATTTCCCATCTGGAGCCCTAAAAAATCTTTTATCTGTGAGGAAAAGATCACAACAGCAATTCCGGTAGTCAGGCCTGTGACCACAGGATAGGGGATATATTTGATATAGGTTCCAAGTCCGGCAAAACCAAAAAATACAAGAATGACCCCAGCCATTAATGTCGCAACTGCCATTCCTTCAAAACCATGGCGCATCATGATGCCGTAGAGGATGACGATAAACGTGCTGCTGGGTCCGCCGATTTGGACACGGCTTCCTCCAAGAAAGGAGATTAAAAATCCAGCGATTACTGCTGTGAAGAGACCTCGCTCAGGCGGTACATCCGAACCAATCGCAACAGCAAGTGCAATCGGGAAGGCAATTACCCCTACAGAGATACCCGCAAGAAGATCTTTGCGAAAAATGTTAAATGATAAACCTTCCCGAAGACATTGAAATGACTTGGGTACGAAATTTTTAAACCGTTGAGATCGTGATGCTTGGTTGGCCATTACAATTAAATTATGTTTAAAACTTCGATACCAACATGTCTAGAAAATTTTTCGTTTCGGTATTGGAAAACATCTGTAAGTCTGGATATTAACGCTGCCTATTATTCTTATTATTTTTCAGCGACTTGTCAATCGAAACCTTCTCATTAACGAAAAATCTCTCTTCGTCTATGCTGGTTCAAAACTTTAAAGGATTCAATGCTTCACATCGAACTGCTCATCTTTTTTTCTATTGGCTATTTAGCAATTGTTTTTGAAAATTTTCTTCATGTGAATAAGGCCGCGGTGGCCCTTGTAATGGGGGTCGTGTGCTGGATTTTATTTTTTGCTGACCAACAAGGCGTGATTGCTACCGGAATGTCTGAGCAAATCTCGGATGTGGCACAAATTATCTTCTTCCTGCTTGCCGCCATGATCATCGTGGAGTTAATAGACTCCCATCATGGATTCAAATTGATCACCGATATTATCTATTCTTCTTCTAAGCGGAAGATGCTCTGGTTTTTAGTGGGAATGTCATTTTTTATGTCAGCTGCTCTCGACAATCTCACATCCATGATAGTAGTTGCCTCGCTCTTAAGGAAGATGGTGAGAAATACTCATGATAGGTGGATGTTTGGGTCGATTATTATCATCGCAGTCAATGCAGGGGGGGCCTGGACGCCCATTGGGGATGTGACGACCACTATGCTCTGGATTAATGATAAAATTACGACTTGGGAGACAATTAAATTTCTATTTATTCCTTCTGTCGTCTGTTGCCTTGTGTCGACAGCAATTGCCTCTTTTTTGATCAAAGGAGAGCATGAACAAGGGCATGGCCACTTATCGATTCCCATGGAACCCGGTGCCCGCCGTGTCTTATTTATGGGGATTGGGGCGCTGATTATGGTTCCGGTTTGGAAAGCTACGCTTGGCCTGCCTCCTTTTATGGGGGCTCTGATCGGGTTAGGGCTGCTTTGGCTCGTCACGGATATCATCCATTTCCGTTATGGGGAGGAGCGGTGGCACTTACGCGTCGTGCATGTGATGACTAAAATCGATACCTCTGGGATCCTCTTCTTTTTAGGGATTCTACTAGCGATTGATGCTCTCACAACGGCTGGTCTTCTTCAGCGTTTTGCGAACTTTCTGCAGGAGCATATTCCAAATCAAAACTATGTGGCGACTCTCATCGGCCTCCTCTCCAGTGTTGTAGATAATGTCCCTCTTGTAGCGGCAACTATGGGGATGTATAGTATGGAGACGTATCCAACAAATGATCAACTTTGGCAGCTCATCGCATACGCAGCCGGAACAGGGGGAAGCATTTTGATTATTGGGTCGGCAGCCGGAGTGGCTTTTATGGGGATCGAGAAGATCGACTTCATCTGGTATATGAAAAAAATTGCTTGGATCGCGCTTATCGGTTATTTCGCCGGGCTCATCACTTTTCTACTCCTTCACCCTTTGTTGTAGTAAATTTTTGCTTATTTGTTTTCCGTCTTTTAATAAAGCTTTGGAAATCTTGCATATAAAGGAATACCACCGGTGTGACAAAGAGGGTGATCAGCTGAGAAAACATCAACCCTCCAAAGACGACAAGTCCAAGTGGCCGGTTGGTCGTCCCATTTTCCCCAAAACCTATTGCAATCGGCAAGGCCCCCATCATAGCGGCAATTGTGGTCATCAAAATCGGACGAAAACGCTCTCTAGAAGCTTCAAATATTGCTTCGAGTGCAGAATCCTCCTTCCGTTGCATAAATTCAAGTGCAAAATCGATCATCATAATTCCGTTTTTTTGCACTAAACCTATAAGGATAATCATTCCCACAAGGCTGAAAAGCGAAAGGGGGAGATTAAATATCCAAAGGGTGAGTAACCCGCCTAAAAGGGCTACCGGGAGAGCAGACAAAATCGTAAGGGGATGAATGAAGCTCTCATAGAGAATTCCGAGCAACAAATAAATCACAATTAGGGAGACGATGAAAAGCCATCCCATCGATTGAAAAGTCTCAATAAATACCTTCGCTGTTCCCTCCACGCTCCCCACAACATTTGCAGGGATGGAGCGACGCGCAATCTCATCGATTTTATGAAGCGCCGTACCGAGTGCAATGCCGCTAGCTAAATTAAATGAAATCGTGACTGAAGGAAAGGTGTTGAGGTGGTTAACCGATGAGGGAGCGACGACCTTCTTCCAGCTTGCAAGCGATGTCAGCGGAACAAGCTGATCATACGGAGTCCTTACATAAAGAAGATCTATGTCTTTTGTCGTTAAGTCAAAACGGGGATCTGCTTCGACGATAAGGTCATAGAGGTTAATCCCTTTGTTGAAGGTAGCGATTCGTCCCCCTGAATAGGCATATTGCAATGTCGATTCGATCTCTTGCGCCGTCACATTATAAAGACCTGCCTGCCCTCGATCGATATCGATATTCAGCTGAGGTGTTTTAATCCGCATATCGCTGTTTACACCCACTAATTCGGGCAGCATGCGCATCTCTTTGATCACTTTTTCTGCCGTTTTATAGAGCGTTTTCGTATCTGTAGCGAGAAGAGTATACTGGTAATTGCCCAAACTCGATGTACTGCCAACTTGTAAGTTGATCACAGGAAATGGCTTGAGGTAAGTATTTACCCCCACAATATTCTTAGACTCCTTATATAGCTGATGCGCAATCTCTTGGGCTGCAGGTCTTTTTGAAGCCTCGACAAGGCGGAGGAAAAAGACTCCTTGGTCATCAGTTGGGTAGCCGGCGATTGCCAAAAATCCGTCCTGATAGGGAGAGTTTTTGAGCAGCTCGTTCACTTTGAGTTGGTGCTGAATGGTGTTTACTTTGCTCGATCCCTCTTGGCATTGGGCTAACCCTTCGATAACCCCAATGTTGCCTGTTGGGATGAAGTCAAAAGGGAGGATATAGACCATTACCCCTGTCAAGAAGATGCAGGCAATCCCCACAAGAAGAGTGGTTTTCCGATACCGAATACTGTGATGAAGGGCTACACTATACCAATTCACCAATTTCTTATTCATGCGCTCAGAAAAATTAAGCTTCTTTAACGGATTTGTGGGGACCAGATAGCGGCTGCAAAGCATCGGGTTGAGCGTTAATGAAATAAAGCCTGAGCAGTAAATCGCCACGACAATTGTGATAGAAAACTCGTGAAAAACACGCCCGAGAATGCCCGGCATCCAGATGAAGGGGATAAAAACTGCAGATAGAGCAAGCGACATCGTCATGACAGTGACGCTGATCTGTTTTGAGCCATCCATAGCTGCGTCATGGGGTGGTTTACCCATCTCCACGTGTCGCACGATGTTTTCCATGACGACAATCGAATCATCTACGATAAACCCAATTGACAAAATTAAGGCGAGAAGAGAGAGGTTGTCGAGATTAAAGCCCGCGAGATAGATGATAATAAAAGTAGCGAGAATGGACATGGGAAGCACAAGGCTTGGAATGATTGTCTCTAGCAGCTTTCCTAAGTAAAGGAAGATCACCAAGACAACCATGAAAAGAGCGATCACAAGCGTGACTTCAACGTCAAAAACAGAAGCTAAGATGTCTTTTGCTTTATCATAATAGATCTCCAAATTAACCGATCCAGGTATCCCTTTTCTCAATTTCGGAAGTTCGTTTGAAATGGCATCTGAAATAGCTAGAGTATTAGAGCCGGGGAGACGGGAAACGGCGAGCACAACCGCATGCTTATCTTTCCCTTGATTGATAAAGCGAAAATAGGGATTTCTTTCTTCTACGGCAGAGATCCCCTTTGCGACATTCCCAATAAAGAGAGGGATCCCATTGTTTTCTTTCAGCACAACATCATCATACTCTTCTCCTACCGAAATCTGCCCATTTGTTTGTAGAATCACATCTTCATGAATACCCTGAATTACACCTGAAGGAAGGTTTGGGTTGCTCTCTATGAGACGAACAGCAAGTGTATTAAAGTCTACATTATGTGAGGCTAACTTCATTGGATCTGCTTGAACCCTTACAGCATACGGCGAGCCGTAAACCTGCACTTGGGAGACGCCGTTGATCATCGAAATCGGTTGGGCTAAGATGTTATAGCCAATCTCATAGAGATTAGCCAACGTCTGAGAGAAAGAGGTGAGCACTAAAAACAATATAGGGGTATCAGAAGGGTTAGTTCTTTCGTAGGTGGGGCTTGTTGGCAGCGGCGGCAAATTGGGCATTGCTTCTGTAATAGCCTGTTGGACTTCAACCTCTTTTGAATCTAAATTCGTTTTCAGGTCAAAATTTAGTACAATTTGAGTGTTGCCCACAGTATTATTCGAAGTCATCGTATGGAGCCCAGAAATATTGGCAAAGTTGCGTTCTAGGGGAGTTGCCACGAGGTTTGCCTGGTATTCGGGGCTTGCTCCTGGCTGCGAGGCCGAGACAGTAATTGTTGGATAATCGATATTTGGTAAATCGCTGACAGGAAGTGATCTGAAAGCAAAAATCCCGAAAATAATGATCCCGGCCATCACCAATGTTGTCATAACGGGGCGTTTGATGAAAGGTGCGGATAGATTCACTTTTTCTCCTTTTCTGGGACAAATACCTCAGCGCCTTCGAAAAGGTTCAGTTGTCCATCTATCACAACAGTTTCTCCCGGTTTCAAGCCCCAGTCAGCTACAAAGAATCCATTATAGGGGATTCCTTTCCCAATCATCCGCATTGAGACAGTCATCTTTTCTTTATCCACTACAAAAACGAAGTTGCCATCCTCGCCTAATACAACCGCAGTTTCGGGGACGATCACAGCATCTTTTAATGTTTTGAGACGTAAGGAGACGCGCACAAAGGCGCCAGGCCATCCCCGTTCATCTTCATTGGGAATATTCCCCTTGAGGTGAATCATCCCTGTTTGTTCATCAACAGTGTTATCGATAAAGTAGAGAAGTCCTTCCATAGGGACTTCAGAAGCCCCTGGAAGACTTGCCTCTAAATAGAGAGGTTGGATTTTTTGCCGCTCTCTAATGTCGTTAAGATATTCAGAGGCAAGAGAGAAAGAAACAGATAGGGGAGTTATTTTGCGTAAGACGACAAGCGTTTCACTGATGATAGGGTAGATCACGTTTCCAGGGTCGTATTTTCTTAGGCCGACATACCCTTTTGCAGGGGCGCGCAACTGAGTGTAGCTCAAGTCGACTTCGGCTTTTTTTATCGCAGCGAGATCGTTTTCAATCGCAGCTTTATAAACATCGACATTCTGTACACCCTGTTCGTATTCAAGTCTTGCGACATATTCTTGACCAACGAGCTTACCGTATGTCTCTGCAAAATCGAGAGCATAACGCAGCTTTGCTTGGTCTTCAGCAAGTTGAGCTTGAGCTGCTGCTAGATTGGCTTCGTAGATGCGCGTGTCGATTGTCATCAGAAGGTCGCCCTCTTCGACAAGTTGCCCATCGTTAAAAAGGACGCTTGTTAAATAGCCTTCCACCTGTGCTTTGATTTCTACTTCAATAGAAGCAACTAATTGACCGATCCCCTTGATAAAAACCGGAACATCATCCACTTCTGTAGTCCCAAGTTCTACTGCATACTTCGTAGAGGGAGTTTGCTGTTTTTCACAGCCGGCAAGAAGAAAAAATCCACTAACACAGAGGCTAAGGACCACACGGTTCATCTATCGCATCCTCATCTGAAAAATATCCAAAAAAATCATCGACTGTCAACTCACCTGTATGATAGGCAAGATTAGCAAGCGATGAGAGAAAATTGGTTTTTGCATCGATCAGCTGCACTCTCGCAATGTTTAATGCGTTATTGGCTGTCATCAAATCGATAATAGTGGTGACACCCATTTTATAGTTAGCAAATGCCACTTCTCTATTTTTAGTTGCAACATCAAGATATTTGTAACTGTACTTTAAAATTTGTGTATTCGCAATCAGTTCGTAATAATCTGAAAGAACTTCAAGATAAGCTGAAAGCTCTTCGTCATCTAATATCGCTTGTGATTCTAAAAGAGCGGCTTGTGCTTTGCGAAGGTCGTTAATATTTTTAAACTGATTGAGCAGGGGAACTTTAACATCAAATTCAATAGAGTATGTCTTTTTAAAGGGAAGATTGTTGATCGAGTTGTACGATCCTGAAGCGCTTGAATTTACCGTTGGCAGAAGGGCGGAGCGCGTTGTGCGGATGTCGAATCGTCTTTCCATAACGCGGGCTCGCTGTCCTTTTAAATCGGCACGGTTGTCCTTTGCAATTTGGAGAAGAGTTGCCATATTTGCGCAGACAGCTTCTGTTTCGATCTCTACAGGAAGGGCAGCAATTGAGAGACACGTTTCAGGGGGAAGTCCCAGGGCACGTATTAAGGTGGCATAAGCCACATTGAGGATACCGCGGTCTTGTTCCAGTACGATTTCTGATTGCAGTAAGCTCGTTTCCGCTTGCAGCTGATCAGAGAGGCTCGTGACACCTGTTGTGGCTCTAGCCGCTGCTGCTTCCAGAGTGGTTCGGTTATCTTCCACGGTCGCTTCATCTGCAGCAATAACGCCAAGAGCATTGATATAATTGTAGTAGCTTTGGATCACTTGGATCATGACCGTTTGTACTTCCCAATTATAGTACCAATTGAGGCTTTCAAGAGCTGAACGTGCCGCCATAAGCGTTCCGTTGCGCCCTCCAAAATCGAGCAAAAGATAGGTAGTGCTCAAGGTTGCTGTAAGATTGCTCTGGCGAACAAGTTGTTCGACACCAAACGATGAGAGCAGAAATTGATTTTTTTCCCATCGATCTTCGAGGTTAAGCGTAGGGACATAGGCCCCCCGTGCTGTTCCCAAATCTGCTGCGGCCTGTTTTGCCTGATACCAAGAGATGCGTGTTGTCGGACTGTTCTGCAGACCAAGATCGACGAGATCAGCAAGAGCCAAAATTTCGCAACTTTCGGGGATAACAGGAGGAACTGTTGGATTTGTGCAGGAGAAAGTAGGCGTCGTCGGAGGACGGGCTGAGGGTGGAGGAGGGCAGGGGGGATCGGGCAAAAAGTAACTACACCCGCTCAAAAGCAAAGCGAGCCCCAAAAAAGTTGCGAGACGAGAAAAGAGCATAACTCTTTTCTTACATTATTTTAGGATTACTGTGTAGAGAAGTAATAATAGTAATTTAATGGGACACTGAATGAGATTTATATGCGATCTATTTTTGCAGCGAGGATAAAATCGCTTTCACTTAAGCCATTAATCTTATGCGTCCAAAGCATTATACGCACCTTGCCCCAAGAGAGGTGGATATCCGGGTGGTGTTGCTCAGCTTCTGCAAGGCGCCCCAATTTATTGGTGAAATCAAGCGCCTCTTTAAAATCTTTAAAGGGAAATTCCCTTTCAAGATGGTGTTCATTGATCACATGCCAACTTGAGTTCAGTTCGCTCTTTAATTTCTCAAGTGCTTCTCCCTCTAGAGGAGGCACACCTTCTTCGCATGCGATACATTTCTTTTCAGATAGCTTTTTCATAGCTTCATTATACTCGAAAAGTAAAATTTTATCTATATAAAGTTATCTCATTGACTTTAAGGACTTCCTAAGGCATTCTCTCCTTCTTCAATTGATTAGTTTATAGGTGAATTATGAAAGGAAGTCGTTTTTTAGCCGCCTGTTTAGTAGGAATTTTGCTTACTGGGAGTTGCTTTGCATCTCCAATATTGACTAAAAGACGCGTCTTATCTGATTTAGACTGTCTTCACACGATGTTTGATGTGAAATACGCACCCAGGATGTGGAAAGGCGAGTATGCGAATTGGAGTTTGGATCAGGAGATCCAGAATGCTAAAAACAAGATTGCCAACATGCACAATCCCTCACTTAAAGAGTGTCAGATTGTAGTGCGCGATTTTTTCAATTCAGCGCGTGACTATCATGTGGGGGTTCGATTCTACTCTACAGAAAGTGCCTCTCTTCCATTTTTGATAAAAGGGGCTGAAAACCGATATTTTGTGTGCGATGTCGATTATGGACAACTATCAGTTGGTGAGTTTCCTTTTGAGGTCGGAGACGAAATTCTCACGTATAACGGACAGCCTATCCATGAGGTGATTAGGGCTCTTCGCACAGCTGAGTTCGGTTCGAATACTGAAGAGACTGATTTGAGCCTGGCGGAAATGTCGCTAACCAATCGTCATGGCGCCATGGGGCATGTGGTTCCCTCTGGTAAACTTGTGATTTCCGGGAAAAAACAGGGTGATGAGCAACAAGAGATTGTTGCTACATTGGACTGGTCGTATATTCCGGAAAAAATCCGCGACTTTTCAAAGCTTGGAGGGAACATTACTGCGGATATCACCCCTTTTGAGTGGAAAGAAAATTTTCAAACCGCTCTTCAGAAGAGTCAGTTCTTTGATAAATTTATGGTGTTCCATCAATGGGATCGTTCTTATGTAGGTGCGAGCACTCAATTGAGCAAGCACTCTCTTGGCTCTCGTTCTACTTATCTTCCAACTCTTGGAAAGAGAGTTTGGAGATCGGGTTCAGAGTGGATTTTCGATGCCTATATCTTCCAAACTGAGTCAGGAAAGCAGATTGGGTATATCCGCATTCCTCACTATATGTGCGAAATAGAAGAGCTGGACGAGTTTGGAGAAATCATGAACTTCTTCGAAGAGAAAACCGATGCACTCGTCATTGATCAGCTCAACAATCCTGGAGGCTCAGTTTTTTACCTCTATGCGCTCGCTTCTATTTTCACAGATAAGCCCCTCTATGCACCGAAACATCACATCGCTTTGACCCAAGAAGAAGTCCATAGTGCAATTTTCATGCTCCCTTATTTGGAGCAGGTAAAAGACGACGCTTCCGCTCGCGCGGTACTAGGCGAAGAAGTTGGAGGCTATCCTGTCTCCTTTGAGTTTGTCCGCTTGATGAAGAAGTTTTGCCACTTTATCATCGGCCAGTGGGAGCAAGGTCATCTCTATACTGAGCCGACGCATTTGTTTGGCGTCGATGAGATTAAACCGCATCCTGACTATCGCTATACCAAACCGGTTCTCCTATTAGTAAACAGTCTCTGTTTTTCGGGAGGCGATTTTTTTCCGGCGATCATGCAAGACAACAAGCGTGCAACGATTATGGGAACACGCACAGCAGGTGCTGGAGGGTACGTATTGACGACGTCATTTCCTAATCATTCAGGGATAAAAGGTTTTAACTTAACAGGATCGCTTGCCGAGCGCATTGATAAGAAACCGATTGAAAACTTGGGTGTGACACCAGATATCCATTATCCGCTTACTGTAGAAGATCTACAGAACGGGTATCGTCCCTTTGCGGAAGCGATTATTATAAATATCGAAGCATTAACACAATAGGTTGGAATGAAGTTACTTTTGTCTAAGCCACGCGGTTTTTGCGCAGGTGTAGTGCGTGCAATTGAGATCGTTGAAAAGGCGCTCGAAAAGTGGGGGGCGCCGATCTATGTGAAACATGAAATCGTTCATAATCGGCATGTTGTGGATGGGTTGCGTAGAAAGGGGGCTGTTTTCATCGAGGATCTTTCAGAGGTTCCCCCCGGATCGCGTCTGATTTACTCGGCGCATGGTGTCTCTCCTGCTGTTCGCGAAGAGGCAAAGAAGCGCGATTTAATTGAAATCGATGCGACATGCGGTCTTGTCACAAAAGTGCATTCTGCTGCCAAGCGATTCGCTTCAAAAGGATACCATATCATTTTGATCGGGCATCGCAATCATGTTGAAATTATTGGGACTGCAGGAGAAGCACCCGATCAAACAACGATTGTCGAAACGGTTGCGGACGTTGAAAAACTCCCCTTTTCCCATCAGGATAAGCTCTTTTATGTCACCCAAACGACATTGAGTTTAGATGATGTGTCTGATATTACAGAGGCATTAAAAACGCACTATCCCCATATCGAGACTCTCCCAAGCGCCTCGATCTGTTATGCCACTACCAATAGGCAAATGGCTCTTCGCGAGATAACTGATGAGACGGATCTTGTCTTAGTTGTTGGAGATCCCACAAGCTCAAACTCCAATCGCCTTCGCGAGCTTGCTGCTACAAGAGGCATCTCATCTTATCTTATCAATGGAGCGGATGAAATCGATTCAAAGTGGTTAGATGGGGTCAAAGTAATTGGTTTAACCGCTGGAGCGTCTACGCCTGAGGATATCGTGCGCCTCTGCATCGATCGCCTTATCGAGTATGGGGTTCAAGAAGTTGAAGATGTCGTTTTTACAGTTGAAGACGTCGTCTTTCAAATCCCAAAACAACTTGCAGCGACCTAACAATCGTGCTATAGCAAAAAAGTCATGCGATATGTCAATCCACATGAGCGTAATGTTTCGCGGGGATGGTTCCACTTTCTTCTCTGGCAACTTGGCTATTATAGGGATCTGACACCTCCTTCGCCGGTTCCGAAAGATTTTATCTACCCCAATCCTAATGAACAAGTCGATTTAGAAAGACCTCTTGTGACTTGGGTGAATCACTCTACTTTTTGGGTGCGCGCCGGAGGGAAAAGTCTTCTTATCGATCCCATATGGGGTAAGCGGTGTTCTCCGCTGCGATTTTTGGGGCCGAAGCGCCTGCATCCGCCTAGCCCTAAACTTGAAACGATTACGCAACTCGATGTTGTCGTGATCACCCATAATCATTACGATCATCTCGATTATTTTACTGTCAATCAGCTCTCTTCATATCACCCAAAAGCATTATGGGTTGTGCCTAGGGGGGTGAAAAGATGGTTTGACCGTTTTTTTCCTAAGGTAGTGGTTCAAGAACTCGATTGGTGGGAGAGTTACGCTCACGATTCCATGACTTTTACAGCCGTTCCTGCCCAACATTTTTCGGGAAGAGGTATTTTCGATCGCGACTGTTCGCTCTGGATGGGGTGTGTCGTTGAATTTAATGAGGGGAGACGGTTATATATCGCTGGAGATACAGGTTATAATGCATTTGATTTTAAAGAAATAGGGGATAAGTTTTCTGGTGTGGAGTTGAGCTTGATCCCGATTGGAGTCTACATGCCCCGAGCCTTTATGAGAGGGGTTCATGTCAATCCTCAAGAATCGTTGCAGATACACCTAGATGTTGGGTCAAAGTTGAGCGTAGGTGGGCATTTTGGCACCTTTCGTCTCTCAAGCGAGGAGAGAGAACGGCCCCCTTTCGACCTCTATTGCGCGCTTGAAGAGTTTAAGCTTTCACACGAGAAATTTCGCGTCTTAACACCTGGGCAGACGATTAACTGGCTATGAAATTGATTGTGTCCTATAAATTTGGACTCGCTGCGGCGGGTATCTTGTGCGCATTTTTCGCTACAAATAGCTTAAGGTTATTCGCTTCCTTAAAAATCGCGACACAAGTTGGGAGACTATCATGAAACTGCTATTTTTGAACATCCGCACTACTTTTTTTCGCTTATTCGAGTGGGTGCGTGTTGCAATCTGTTATTATCGAAATCTCCCCTTTATGCTGAATGACCTACTCTTAAGCAGCCAATACATTTTTCGTACTCCCCATGAGGTAAGCAAAGCATTTATGCAAAAGAGAGGGGAGGAAAATGTCTATACGTATGGAGAAACTCCTCTGACGACGCTTAGCAGTATTGCTCAAAAATGCCAGATCTTGTCAAAAGACATCGTCTACGAAGTAGGATGCGGATCTGGCAGGACCCTCTTTTGGCTCCACCATTTTGTTCGTTGCCAAACTGTAGGGATTGATTATCAGCCGACATTTATCCATAGAGCTAACCGTGTAAAAGAATGGTTGCACCTGAATGGGACGACATTTCTTTTACAGGATATGCTCCAAAGTGATTTCCGTAAGGCAACAGTCGTCTATCTTTATGGCACATGCTTGGATGATAAGACGATAGAGAGGTTAATCCACAGCTTTGAAGGGCTAAAAAGCGGAACAAAGGTGATTACAGTAAGCTATTCTCTAACCGATTACTCAGATTCTTATAGGCTTATAAAGCGCTTTTCTGCCCGCTTCCCTTGGGGAAAAGCCGAGGTCTTTCTCAATGTAAAAGCTTAACTATATAGTTGCCGGATAGCATCATGGTGCATCTGCAACGACTGGTGAAGAAACTGTTCTATACTTTTCCACTCATCGCGTAACTCATCCATCGTACGCGTCCGTTCACTTTCATCTGTTCTGCGGATATCATTCATTTTTTCGTGATAAACACGTGAGCTTTCTGCAAAAGTATTTTGAATTTGTCCTGTACTTTTTTGCATTTCTGAAAACCCTTCAAACATAGTCCTAGCAAAATCCGTAAACGCATCTTTTTTCATGCCTTGGATACTGCTGAATATGCCTCCGAGTTTATCGACGATCCAGTCTCCTTTCATATACCCTACGATGGGCATGACACCTGCTGCGATTGTGAAAATGCCGGCTCCTAAACTCGAGAAAAATTGCCATTTCCCTTGGTGTTTAATGTTATCGATCATCTCTTGAATATGCTCAAGCTGATAGGAGCGCTCTTCGTTGCGTGCCAAACGCTCTTGCTCTCTTCCCTTTAACGAGAGTTTCATAACCTCAAAAAATAGGAGGAGGACATCGAATTGCGAAATCCGCATGTTAAAAATCTCGCTGAGGCTGGAATCTGAATTGGCATATTCAACGCATGCTTTAAGATCATTACCAATATTTTCTATGACCCCCACTGTATGCTCTTCATTGCCATCAGGATTTTCATGGTTTTGTTCACGGTGTTCATTTTCTGCAAAACCCTCCTCTTGATCGTCTCTACGAGTTTGCTCCTCCTGTTTTCGATCGGCTTTTTCTTGCTCTCGCGGATGGTTTAAAGCTGTTTGCTGGTTTTGTTCGCGGGGTGCTGTCTTCTCTTGTTGACGCGTCTCTCCGTTCTTTTTATCCTGCTTCACCCCTCTTTCCGATGGAGTATTCCTTTGATCAGCTCGCTTTTCTCCTTTTTTCTCAGAGTAGAGCTGCATAGGAGTTGTGTGGGCCGCAGCGGGTTTGAAACGATCGAGCGTTTGTTGGGCAGTCTGATTCGCACGCGAGTATGTAGGCTGCTTTGTCTCTTTTGAAAGGCTTTTTCCCTCTTTAATAACTCTGACGTCGTGCTTTTCGGTAATCTCTTGCTTACTCTCTTTTAGAGGCTGCTTGGAATCCTGAGTTTTCTGTTCTTTAGGCTGGAGCTTTTCAGAGAATTGTTCGGTGCATTTTTGAGAAAGGAGAGTTGAATTTTGAGGGACAAAGACGTAGTGCTTTCCTGTGCTGCCGGGAAGAAAGCCGCTCTTTTCGGGCATCTCGCCCGATTCTTCTGCTTGGAATGCGAGCTCTTCCGCACCTTCTACACTCGCCATATTTGTTGCTTGTTGTACAGCTGCAGTCATATTTTCTTCCTCAACGGTTAACCATTTGGTCTGCTCTGAATAACTCTACTTCGAATTCAAGTGCATTGGCAAGATCTTCGAAAAGTTGTTCGAGACGGTCGGTTCCTGACTGGACTCTCTCCATTAAATCCTGACGTTTCCCTCGCAATTCAGTAAGAATTTTATCATAACGTCTCTCTTCTACCCTTCGATCGGATGCCATAAAGGACATGACTCCTCCGCCAATCGTCGTAACCCCTCCTCCGATGTAGGCGAAAGCTCCCATCGCTTTTTGGGCAATTGAAGCGACTTCGCCAAAACTCGCAAAGCCATTGAAGACGATTCCTGCGCCGGAGAGAACAAGGCAGAGAACAGCGATACCAATTTGCATCCATGAGATTACCGCCCGTTTCTTTTCAGGACTGTCTCCGGGAAGCAATTCAGCAATTTTTTTCCATCCTCCTGTCATATCTAACAATTGGTTGGTAATTTGGATAAGCCCCCCAGCGATCAACATCGCCCCGGCAACCGCCCCGACACCTGTCGCGATTAATAATACACCTGAAACGACGGCGACTAAGGAACCGATCCAGGAAAAAACCTTGTTTGCCGTGCTCCAACGGGCAGCAGAGTGTTCCTTATCGATCGCTTTCCGTATCTCTTCCAGACGTTTTTTGTGGGCTGTAGTCGTTTCTACATCAATCGATTCGATCTCTTTTTTGTAAGAGAAGTTGGATGTCCCATCGGAGTAGATGCCGAGCTTAGTCAAAATGTAGTAAAGAGCAAAAACCCCTGTTTTAGGCCTTTCAAGAATAGGTTTCTTGACCGTTTGCTGATCGCTTCTTGTTGGAAATGAGCGGGAAGACGTGGCAGCGGCGTGAACTCCCTTGATATTCTTTTTATTCTCTTGATCGGGTTGATCTTGCTGTTCCTGCTTTTGCTCTCTTTGTCCCTCGCGTTCTTTTTGTTCATGCCGTTGCTGCCACCAGGAAGTTGTGGTCTCTTTTGTCCACTGGCGCGCTTGCAAAGGAGAGTTTTGCTGTTTAGATTGACGGCTTGGTTTTTCAGTGCGAGCTTCTGAGGCTTGTTTAGCCGTTTCGCCTCGGGTAAAAGAGGCTTTGGGAGTTTGAGTTTGCCTTACCGGATCCTGCTGAGTTTGGTGAAGCATAGAGCTTTTGGCTGCCTGTGGAGCAGGAGTGGTCGCAGTGCGAGGCATTTGGACAGATTGAGAAGTCTGTTTTCCCTGGGTCTGGTATGTCTGTTTTGCCAGCTGCATGGGAGAGGTGCCAACCTTTGCTTTGAATGGGGATTTAGACCCTTGAGCCACATGTTGGAGTTTTGCTGCTTCAGGGGAGGAAGGAGTGCGGGCGAGAGGGTATGTTTTGCCTTCTGTTTTTAGTTGGCCACCATCGGGCATCTCGGAATCAACACCAAGATCAGGTTCAACAGGAAAATCCTCAGGAATGGGGGTTACTTGCTGTACACAAAATGCCATTTTCACTCTCCTTAAGCTGCTTAATTGTATTTTTCAGTTGTACATAGGCAGCCTTGCCTTCGCAACGCCGGTAGGCGAGCGTGAGCGCTTTCCCGGCATCTTCCATGTTGTTTAATAGCTTATTACACTCATATGCATAGTAATGAGGGTACGGATTGTCACTATCTAGAAGTGCAGCAACCGCATACGCTTCTAATGCTTTTTCATATCTTTTGAGCATTTGTTGGCAAGCCCCGTAGCCCATCCAATATTTCGGCTCATAGGAGTTAAAAAAAACAAGCCATCGGAATGTGTTAGCCGCTTCGACATAGCGGTTTATCTCATAAGCCTCATGAGCTTCTTCGTAAAGAGTCTCCATTTCATAGTCTGTGATACCGAAGGCTTTTTGGAGGGTTTCGCTTTTCAGAAGTGTGTTGGGAACAAAATCTTCCAAATAACTTTCAAGGTCGTCCGGATAGGGAAATTCCTCTTTTCGTTGAAGTGCGATACGTTCTAGTAAGGTTTTTAGTTTCATCCTTATGGTCTCATATTGTGGATGATCGTATCCATTACCTCTTTAAGGAGCTTCAAGACATTCGAACGCGCTTGATGACATTGAGAGGACTCTTGCAAAAAGCGCTGCATATCAGTCCGCTCAAGCTGCGTGACCTTTTCCATGCTATCTTTTCGCATTTGAATGTTCTCTTTTAAGAGCTTCTTTTCGTCCTCAGTCCATGTGTATTTCCCTTCAGGGATATCGACTCCTATTTCGCGTGCACGGTCGACTATCTTTTTCATCTCCTCATCATTGCTCCAATCGATTGCCCCATTTTGAGAGTTGAGTTTTGAAATGAAAAGAGTTAAGTGGTCGATGGAATCTGTTCGTTCCTTAATACGGAGATACAAAGAGTGAGCTTCCGCCTCGGCTTGGCCTAAAATACGCGCCATCAGTGTCATAAAGCGGAAGAAAATATCACCTGTGCTGCTTATAGATTGATTGGCCGAGCTACCTCCGCCGCTGCTATGCGCAGGAGCTGAGGCGTTATGCGAAGCGCGCGGAGAAGAGACGGATGCGCTCGCCTTGACATTCATTTTCGGTTTCTGCTTTTGCGGCTGTTTTTGTTGTTGCTGCTCTTGCTGCTGTCCACCAAACCCCTCTTTTTGCTCCTCATCCTGATCTTTTTCGTGCTGTTCGTTGCGGGTGTCGCCCATATGAAGTTCATTTTTAAAAGGGTCGGCCTTCGCAAAAGCGGCGATCGGTTGTTTTAGTTGGGTTTCATCATTGGGTTGTTTAGCACGTTCTTGTTGTACGCGGCCTTCACTCAGTGATTTATTAAATGACTGAGCGAGAGAAAAAAGCGAAGAGTAGACTTTGGGTGATGATTGAGGCATTTCAGAGGCTTGTCCTTGTTGGGAGAGTGGCTTCTGATTGTTTTTTTGCCCCTCTTTTGTCCTAGAGTCGTTGGGAGTCTCTTCCTTAGTTGCCTTAAGATCTTCTTGTAGTTGTGCGATCTCATGTTCTGTATCGATTGTCTCTTGAGTGATCACGGTGAAGGAGCGATCTAAAAGAGAGTCAGGCGTCTCATGATCATTTGCTTTTGTGAGGAACTCTTCAACTCCTTCAGATACAGACTCGGTATCGCTAAAAGGGTAGACAGTGTGTTCTTTGCCGCCTTGCGCTTTTAAGGTGCCTTGGTTGTTGGAAGTGTTAGATGTTTTAGCTTCGGTAACTTGATCTGCATGTACAACCGAGCTTGCATTTACATCGTTCATAACGTATTCCCTCCTAGAATGAACATGATTTAACGTACTCTAATTCTTGATTTCAGGCAACTAAGAACTCGATTTAAGAACACCCTTTTTGGAGTATCCATTCATCAAAACTCCTTTCTTGTTTCTATATCATTGTGTTTTCGTTGTTTAAGTTCTGTGTAGGGTGGTTGCTATATTTCTTGACTTAATGAAGGGGGATAGCTAAACTTTGCGCTTCATTCATCGCCCAGGTGGTGGAATTGGTAGACACGCCAGATTTAGGTTCTGGTGCCGTAAGGTGTGGAGGTTCGAGTCCTCTCCTGGGCAATTCTTCTTCTTTGCCCAGGTGGTGGAATTGGTAGACACGCCAGATTCAGGTTTTGGTGCCTCTAACCGGGCATGGAGGTTCGAGTCCTCTCCTGGGCACTTCACCAGAGTGAAAATCGTTTAGTCTGCTTCTTTTCTTCCCTAGAAAATATTGATATATTTAGCGTTTATTTTTTAAAACTAATTGAGCTCGCCACTTTAAGAGGGGATGAGATTCAATTTTCTCTTTTAAATCTTTCTTTTGTGTCAGCAGCGAGGCATCGATCTTGCCATAATCGAAAAGAAGGCTAATAAATTCTCTTACATGGGGTTGAAGAGGAAAGAAGTGCTCAAGATCCCTTTTGCAGCCCCGCAATAAATTCTCTGTCATATTGGTATTTTCTTTGAGTGCATTTTTCCGAAGAACTGGAATGAGTTGATGAAACTTCTTTTTTTTCAAATTGGATAGCATCTAGAGAAACCTTACGCCAATCCTTACCACTCATAGCAGAATAGATGATGCTAAATAGCTTTAAAACCTTAAGGTCAATTCCAGGGTATGTCAACAACTCATGAGCATCAAATAAATCACGTGAAGCATGAGGGTCAAATTAGGCGGCTAATTTTCCTGCTCCTAGTTCATGTATATTGAGAAGAGCGATAGGTTGACTCTAACGACCACCAACCTTACAAGATTGCTTTTTGATCACCTCGCTCAAAGGAATTCTAAACATGAAGTTAACGTCGACCTCTAAATTGCCGTTTTTGCAAGACAAAATGCAGAATTCCCAGTCTTATCCTAAAATTATTAACCTGAACTTTGGGTTTTTCTCGCTCAGATTCAGAAGAGTTTGCGCTGCAAATCTTGGGATTTTCGGCCGAAGTGAATGGCCAAAGGCCCTTTACAAGGTCGAAAAGCACAAGAGGTGCAAGCAAACTCCCTGAAGATGAGCGAGAAAAACCCAAAGTTCAGGTTATTAGGTCTTTCTAAGAGATTTTCAAGCAAACTTTTTGCAATCTACAAAAGACAATGACAAGCTCTCCCTCAAACAGCTGCTGAGCTCACCTCATCTGTTGTTAGGGTGGGTTTCTTATAAGGACGGTAAAGGACACAATACAAAAAAAAACGGCTGAATATTCACTCAGCCGTTACTATTTATTTTTCTCAAGCACTTAAATGCTCTATCTCCTTAACTACCGACCGTAGTAATAGCGGTATGGATAAGCGTGGTAATAGTATGGTCTGTATGGGTAGTAATAATATGGTTGATAGTAGTAAGGGCGACCTATTGATATTCCAAAGCCAATATCATCCCAGTCGGCTTTTTTAACAGTTGGGTTTGTAACCCCAGATTGATCAGATTTGTTTTGGTTGAGAACAACTTTCTTAGTCACCATTTCAGATTTTTTTGCAGGTTCTTTGTTGATAGAATTTGAAGTCGTTGATTCTGAAGCCAATACTGAAATCGGCATTAATGCTAAGCTAGATAAGAGCAAACTGTGCAAGAGAACACGTTTAATGTTATACATAATGTCCTCCCACTTTTTTCTCTTAACTAAAAATGCTAAACATTATACTCTTATATATTCACCTCCTTTTAATAGTTTCTCTCATCTTTATTTTAGTGTATTGTTTTAAATAAATCTATTTAAAAAATACTCATAGGTGGAAAAGTCTCTTTCTACTCCTTGACAAATTAAATTTATTTAAAGAAAGTGATTGTTTTAATGAAACACCACTTGTAAAAAGCATGGATACCGGAACGATAGCAAAATGGATTATCTTCTTAGGATTAGGAATTGTACTTTTTGGCATCCTGTTTTGGGCTGTCGGTAAAACGGGGATACCTATTGGAAAGTTACCCGGAGATATCCGTATCCATAAGGAAAAATTTGCTCTTTATTTTCCGTTGGTGACTTCCCTTGTCTTGAGTGTCTTGTTTACATTTATCGTGAATCTTATTATTTGGATTTTTAGACGTTAAAGGATTTATGCGCTCAATATTAACATATTTTTTGCCTATAGCAGCAGTGTTCGTTGCTGTTGGCTTTACCTTTTGCGCCGTAAGGCCTCCTCCTTTAGGAGGGGGATATAAGGCGCAAAAGGTAAACAGAGAGGGGAAAATTGTCGAAATCATTCCTGGGCTTCCACAGCAATTTAAGAGGGATCTTCTTGCATCGCTTGAATGAGAATGTTTTGCCAGATTTTTTCTAGCTGCTCGATTCTTTCCGTATCCCATATAAATGTATTAAAAACTATGTTAATTAACAGTTTGTTTATAATTTTCAGAGTGTGTTTTTTATTAAAAATATATGATGGTAGAAATTTTATTAAAAATTGTTCTATAATAAGTGAGTAGGGGAATGTAACAAAGGAGGTGTGAGCGAGAGTAAGAAGAAGAGAATAAACACAAAATTAGGAGGGCAGTATGTCTAAATTCAAGCGTGTTCTCCTACATGGCGTGCTCTTTTCATGTTTAGCTGTATTACCAGTTTCTGCTTTTGCTATGGGAGTTACCAATGGCGAGAATGGAATGATGAAAGCCCCAAAAACTGAGCAACAACAAAGTCCTCAGGTTACAAAAACCGGAGTTAACTTTGGTGTTTACTACGGCAGACCAAATTACTATCGACCATACTATAATCACTATTACCCATATAGATACCACTACCGTTACTACCATCCATATAGATGGTATTGGTAAAACAATGATTAGAGTTTAGTTGTGTAGGGTATAAAAGGCGGCTGATTATAATGTCAGCCGTTTATTTTTTACTTATTGTGGATTAAGAATTTAAGTATGGAATTTAAATTAAAAAATAGTCTATAATGAGGAATGTTAGGAAAAACAACAAAGGAGGTGTGGGCGAAAGTTAAGAGAAGGTAAAAAACACAAATTTAGGAGGACAGAATGTCTAAGATAAAACGTGTTTTATTGCATAGCTTGCTCTTATCATGTTTAGCTGTTTTGCCAGTTTCTGCTTTTGCCATGGGAGAAGCCAATGGCGAAGGGATGGTAAAGCCACCACAAGCTGAACAACCACAAAACACTACAGCTCAACCTCACGTCCAGAAAGCTTTTGGCCGTGCCCACTTTGGGGTCTATTACGGCAGACCATACTACTATCAACCTTATTACCGCTATTATCCATACAACTCTTACCACTACTATCCATACTATCCATATGGACGTTGGTAATAGCTTATGAAATGGATAATATTAAGCGTGTTCCTCGGGCTGATAGGGGGGATGTTGCCTTTAGTGGCGAACTTTTCGGACTACACAGTGCATAAAGCAGCTGTGCAATACGGGCGGGATAGACCTTTTAGCTTCTATTACCCGTATAATTATAAGTATTATTACCCACGTCCGGAGTATCACCGCAGCAGCCAGGCCTGTTATTGGCTCTATACAAATGGAACATACGTTTACCAGTGTGATTAGAGTCTAGTGTTTTAAGCAAGATTGCGGCTGATCTTCGGATCAGCCGCTTTTTTTTATCAAAAAAAGCTAACAATCAATTGTTTAATCAAATTGTTTTAGTTAAGTTATTAATTTAGTAAAATTAACTTAATAAGAGGTTTTTGTTGTGCTAATAGAACAGAAGAAATGGTCTGAATCAAGCGGATGGGTAGATGGTGTTGAAAATGGGATTTCGTTCAAAGTGCAACTAGTCCTTGCCTTTGGCGATCGTTTTATTTTAGAAAATTCGAAACGGTTCGAAGAAATCCGCTCGATGTATCCTAGCGCCCATATTCTCACCGCGAGTTCTGCAGGCGATATTTTGGGAACAGAAATACATGATGAAAAAATCATCTTAACAGCCATTTATTTTGAAAAAACAAAAATTAAGGCTGTTGGCTTGAAGGTAAAGGATTATGCTTCATTTTTTGAATGCGGAGAAAAAATCGGGCTTTCCCTACAGTCAGAAGAGTTGCAGCATATATTTGTCATCTCAGAGGGGGTTCATATTAATGGTACTAATCTTGTGAGAGGCATCTCTTCCCTTCTCCCAGAAGGGATTCAGATAACCGGAGGATTAGCTGGAGATGGAGCGAGATTTGAAAAAACTGTTGTGGGTTTGGACGAACCTCCTCAAGAAGATCGGATAGCGGCAATTGGTTTTTATGGGAAAAATCTTGAGATAGGATATGGTTCAGTTGGAGGATGGGAATCCTTTGGACCGAGAAGAAAGGTAACCAAAAGCAAAGGAAATGTCCTTTATGAGCTTGATAGCCAGCCCGCATTGACATTATATAAAAAATATCTGGGGGATAAGGCAAAGGATTTACCAGCATCATCCCTGTTCTTTCCTCTTTGTATCCAGCTTTCTCACGATCAAGTCCCTCTTGTCCGCACTGTTTTAAGGGTTGATGAAAAGGAGGAAACGATGACATTTGCAGGCAACATTCCAGAGGGATGTTCTGCGCAGTTAATGCAAGCCAATTTTGAGAAGCTGATCCACGGTGCAGCCTCCGCTGCAACAATGAGCCATGAGGCACTGCAGCGCAAAGAGCCGGATCTTGCGATATTGATTAGCTGCGTTGGAAGGCGCATGGTGCTCGGTCAGAGAGTAGAAGAAGAGCTCGAAACTATTCAGGAAATTATTGGTAAAAAGCCAATTATAACAGGCTTTTATTCATATGGCGAGATCGCGCCTTCAGCGCCGAAAGCCAAAAGTGAATTGCATAACCAAACAATGACAATTACAACTTTTCGCGAAGTATGAATCAACTTCTTGCACGTCAGATCCGTCGTTATTTTGGAGAGAAACCGAGTTTTAATCCTGAAATGGAAAAGTTTTTGCAGGCTGTGCAAGATGCTTATGCACACTATGAGGAAGATCGACTCCGCCTCCAGCGTTCTTTTGAGCTAAGTTCAGAGGAGCTTTCTGAGGCAAATGAAAAATTGGTGAAGAGCGGTGAGCAATATCACGAAGTATTAAAAAAATTAATCGGCTTAGTTAAAAAAATAAGTGGAGAAAAGATTCCCGATCTTTCTCAACGAGACATTCTAGACGTAGCCAATTACATTGAAGAGCAATTAGCAGAAAAAAGACTTATTGCTGAACAGCTGACATTCGAAGAGGCAAAATTACGCGCACTGATTGAGAACTCCGAAGATATTATTTGGTCAGTTGATGCGAAAATGTGTTTAGAGACTTTTAACAGGCGTTTTTTAACATTTCCTTATTTAATCGGTACCATTGTCCCTAAACAAGCTATGAAATTAGAGGAGTGTTGGGATCCTAAATATTGGTTTCAATTTGAAAAACTATTCAACGAAGTACTGAAGGGAAATGCTTTCCATATCGATTTAAGCTATGCGCCTGATGGTGAAATATGTTTTTATGAAGCAGTCTTCTCTCCAATCAAAGCAGGGGAAGATGTTGTCGGAGCAACTGTTTATTGTAGAGAGGTTACGAAAAGAAAAAGAGACGAATTCGCATTAATTGAGGCTCGAGAAAAAGCTGAAGAAGCGATCCGAATTAAAAGTAATTTTTTAGCGCATGTCAGTCACGAACTTAGAACGCCATTAAACGCGATCATCGGCTACAGTGAACTTATTGCTGAGGAGTTAGAGGGTAATGAGGAGCACCAAACTCAGGTGCGAGAGTTAGCAAACATCACACATGCAGGAAAAGAACTTTTAGGCCAAATTGACATGGTTTTAGATTTTACGAGGTTGGATACGGGAAAAGAGCATTTCAATATCACTCCTGTCGATCTGTCTTCATTTTCCAAGGAGATAAAAAAAATTGCTAAGCCAATCATGCGTTTGAAAAACAATCGCTTCACAGTGGATCTCTCTAAAACAGCAGGTTCTCTTGAAACGGATGAACTAAAGCTTATTCAGATGGTTCAGAGTCTTTTGAAAAATGCTGGAAAATTCACTGTCGATGGAGAAGTAACTCTCTCTATTTGGGGGGATGAGAAGAATGTCTATTTTTCTGTGAGAGATACAGGGATCGGAATTCCTGCGGATCAACAGGGGCATATTTTTGAGTTTTTCTACAAGTCGAAAACTGTTTTCGACGACCATCCAGATGCCGGTGGCTTGGGAATAGGGCTTGCTGTTACGAATCTAATTTGCATAGCTTTGGGGGGTAAAATCTCATTTTCAAGTACTGACGGAAAAGGCTCGGAATTTTGTATCTCTCTCCCACGCCACTTTGAAAGGGATGAAATAAACAAGTAAATCTAGTTAAGGAATGAACAATATGGAAAGGATGCCAGTAAGTATTGATGAAATCCCTGTGATGGTGATCAAGATAGATCAGAGTGGAAAAATCACCTATGTGAACGACAGAGTGCGGTCAATGATCAATTGTTCTCCCGAGAGCTTGATTGGAAAAGAGCTTCGTGAGGCAATTGGATTAGGTGATTTAACTGAACCGGTCGAGCAGATTTTGGAAACAACGGATGGTAAGAAACGCTATTTTTGTTGGCGCATTGAAGGCGAGGAAGAAAAAGTTGCTGTGGGGTTTGATGTTACAAATTGCCGGCAGCAATATTATCAACTTAAAAGTGAAGTTGCCCAAGCACAATCTGCCAGCAAAGCAAAAAGCGATTTTATCGCACAAACGAGTCATGAGTTAAGAACCCCCTTAAATGCAGTGATTGGCTACAGCGAAATGTTGATTGATGATTTTGATATTTATGACCCTGAAGAAATTAAGCAGGATATCGAAAAGATCAGCAACGCAGCAACATACCTTCTCTCCTTAATCAATAATATTCTCGATCTTTCAAAAATCGAAGCTGGGAAGATGGAGCTTTTCAACGAAGAATTTAGAATTGAAGATCTTGTAGATGAGATAGCATCTATTTCGTTTAGTTTAATGCAGCGTAACCGGAATACATTGGAAGTTTCTTCTTCATGTGAAGTTGGGAGCATGTATGCGGATCATACCAAATTAAGAGAAATCTTATTAAATCTGATCAGTAATGCAGCGAAGTTCACAAAAGATGGAAAAGTCGAGTTGAGGTGTTGGATTGATAACGGCTTTGTGATATTTGAAGTTTCTGATACCGGCATGGGGATGAGCCCAGATGAAATTCAGATGCTTTTTTCACCTTATTTGCAGTTTAAGCCTTCGCAGAGCGAAGGGACAGGGCTTGGGCTTATGCTATGTCGGTATCTTGCTGAGTTGATGAAAGGTTCTCTCTCTGTCGTAAGCCAGGAGGAGGTCGGATCCACTTTTACTTTAAAGCTTCCTCTTGTCTATCGGAAAAGAAGGGTGAAGCGTGATGGAGCCAGTCAAACTGTTCTCGTTATCGATGACGATCCTGCAGTACACGACATAATGTATCATATTTTAAAAAAGCAGGGACTTTGTCTCGTTTCGGCAATGAATGGAGAAGAGGGCTTGCGTCTAGCGAGAGAGACTAATCCCCTAGCGATTATCTTGGAAATGGTTATCCCCGAAATGGATGGATGGGAAATTTTACGCCATATTAAAGATGATCCGCAATTACAAGAGATCCCAGTTATCGTCAGCACAGTAGATGAGACGACTTCAAAAGCCAAACTTGCTATTGAAGTTGATGATTATTTAATCAAGCCTGTTGCTCCATCGGTTTTAGCCAAAATTATCGAACACTATCGCCCTGAAAATAAGGAAAAGTTCTCGGTGATGGTTGTAGACGATGATCCTGACGTCCGTTCACTTATGGTAAAAATGGCAGCTAAACAGAGCTATCATTGTATTGAAGCTGTAAACGGAAGAGATGCACTAGAGAAACTTGAGGAGATGCTTCCCGATCTCATTTTGCTCGATTTAATGATGCCTGAGATGAATGGTTTTGAGTTTATCGAACATTTCAAGCAGCACAAAAGTTGGGCGGATATCCCGCTTGTAGTCCTTACCTCAAAGGAATTAACGGAGGAAGATCGAGCATTTATACAAGACTATACCGACTCTCTTTTCAAGAAGGAGTATGACGGATTCCAATTGATAGAAGAGATGCTGCAGGAGATCAGTGGATATGAGAAAAATTCTGGTAGTTGAAGACAATGAAATGAACCGGGATATGCTATGTCGCAGGCTTGAGCGAATAGGTTATACGATTACAAGGGCAGTAAATGGACAAGAAGCTTTGAACAAAGTTGCCGCTGACCCTCCTCACCTTATCTTGATGGATATGAGCTTACCAGTCCTCGATGGATGGGAGACAACGAGGCGATTAAAAGCGAACGAAAAAACAAAGTCGATACCAATTATTGCGCTTACAGCCTATGCTTCTGTAGAGGATTTGCAATCAACTCTCGAAGCAGGTTGTGATGATTATCTGACAAAGCCAATTGATTTTAAGCTGCTAATAAAAAAAATTGAGTCGCTTCTTTCTTAAGAAGGTTCATAAACGGGACGCACTTCAAAACCGGCATCACGGATCGCTAAAATCGCTTCCAGAATGGGCTCCCAGCGTGCCTGCCGATCGATTTTGAGTAAAATTTGCGTCTTGAGTTTATCTTCAGGCAGAATTCCGTGTTCATATTGCTGTAGCAATTCCTGTGCGATTGCCTGCGATGTCTCCATTGGGTAATCGCGTATCTCTGTCTCCCACTTGTACGATCCATCCTCAGATATTGTGATATGGATGAGTTTATATTCCCGATCGTTAGTTAGATGGGAAGAAGACTCTACTTTTGAGCGGACAAGTTCGACATCTGTATCCCGCATGACAATCCGTGAGACAGCCAAAGAAGCGAAAACTGCCAACATTAAAAAGAGAAAGTCGATCATTGGAGCTAGGGTAAGCCCCGTACGCTCTTTGAGTTCTTCGTCAGGGATAAAGGTCATGTTTCAATCAAATTTCCAAGCACAAGTGTTTCGTTTTCAAGTGTGTTAAGCAATCTAACCACTCGAAATTTCAATGTGGCATAAAAAACCATCGCTAAAATCGCAACAATTAATCCAGCCACTGTAGTCCCAACTGCGATTCCAAGTCCATCAAAGATAGAGGCAAGGGTGTCAGGAGAGCGGTTAACGTCGTAAAAGGCATAAAAAAGTCCTAACACAGTACCTAGAAGGCCTAGCATAGGGGCTATAATGGCAACGTCATTGATTAAAGAAATTCTTTGCCAGAGCTCGACTCCGCATCGCTTCCCTTCGGTCTGCATTGCTTCAACCATCACTTGATGTCCATGCTCACGGGCCATAATTCCACAAGCTACGATGCTTCCGGAAAAATTCCGCGCTTTTTGACAGGTAGAAAGAGCCGCATCATACCTCTTTTCAAGAAGCAAGCCACGTACTTGGGTGAGAAAATCGGCTGGAGCCATAAGAGATTGACGCACTGTAAGAAAACTGTACAACCATACAACGAAGGCAAAAAGAGAGAGGGTCAATAAAATTGTATATATAAGGGGAGCGGCTTTGAAGACTTGAACCAGGTCTAAGTGGGTCGTTCCATTTGCTAAAAACGGCATCGTTATTCCTCCTTAGGAAGTGAAAATAAAGATTACTGAAGGTGAAGAGTAATCTTCAAGCCTAAAAATGGTGAAATCGTTATAATTTCTTAGCTTATGAAACCAAAAGATTTGAAAGCAGCCTTTTCTTGGGAAGAGCGGCGCCCGCTTATTGCCGACCGTATCTTTCATGTACCTCATTATTATGACAAACATGATGCCTTCCCATTTCCAGGTTGGGAGGATCCCTCTCTGTTTGGAAACAGCAACCCGATCTGCGTTGAATACTGTACAGGCAATGGTGCTTGGATCACTGAGCGGGCAAAGCGATTTCCGGAGCTTAACTGGGTCGCTGTTGAGATCCGCTACGATCGAATCCGAAAAATTTGGTCCAAGATTAAAAATGAAAATCTTCCTAACCTTATCGCCGTGTGCGGAGAGGCTGCTACTTTTACAAAGCATTATGTCTCAGATCATTCGATTGAGGAGGTATATATCAACTTTCCGGATCCTTGGCCTAAAGAGAAGCATGAGAAACACCGCTTAATGAAAAAGCCTTTTTTAGATGAGTTGGGACGGATTCTAAAACCTGAGAAACAAGTCATTTTTGTTTCAGACGATCCAATGTATCTTGAGAGCACAGAAACAATTTTTTCGGAGCATCCGCGGTTTTCCATGAAATGTAAAAGAACCGATTTTCCTGAATATGGCACCTCGTGGTTTGAAACTTTGTGGCGGCGTAAAGGAAAACAAATCAACTACCTCCAATTTATCACAAATGGAACTTAACTTTTCCGGTTTTGAACAGCATTTCTTAAGAGAGGGGAAGCCCTTTATCCCAAGAATTTATTCAGGGGAAGGAGAGGTGCCCGATGGATTTAATGCGGTCCTTGTCACTTTGGATGCTTCTGAACACGCCTCCTTGAAATGGGACTTAAACTTGCCTCATTCCCTCATTCTGTGGGAGCTTGATTTTGCCCTTGATTCCCTTCACATCGAGGATGAAGCGCGCTTCTTGTCTTTAGAGCTTGCTGTCGACCACTTTACCAAGACTGTATGGCCACAGGAAGAAGCGCGAACAATCGGCGTTGTTCTTTATAGAGGACCGCTCATCGACCTCGATCCGATCAAATGGCTCGCCTCCCACTTGCCCGAGTCAGTCCGTCCATTTGTTCTCATCGACACAACAGCGATTACCGATCCGGCGACTTACTTTCGCACGGTCAATCAAATTGTCTTTGGGCCACTCATTCCCATTTTAAAAGGGCCCTTGCCGGAGCAGTTCCCATTTGCCTTACCTGCTTTAGGGTGGGGACATGCCCATTCGCCGCTGGGAGCTCTTTCTAATGAGCCGCTTCTCCCATTAGAGGAAAAGCGGATCACACGGGCTCTTTATTTGCCAGAGGAGGGGAACTTCCCTATCCCTCCAGGCGATTTTCGGGTGATTCCAGAGCAACTTTTGACACATGAATGGGATGGTATTGATCAACTAATCTTAGACCCCTCTAGCATCAGTGCCCGCGCCCGCCGCAAACTGCATGGCTTCTGCGCTGCCGGTGGAGAGTTAGTGGAAGTTTAAAAGGTGCTTTATTTTACCTAGTCATCGAGGTAAGAGAAATTGTTTTTTCAAGGATTTATATGACCGCTTCTATTACTGGAAAAAAAAGAGAGTTTGAAGAGATCGTTACTATTCCTGCCTCAAGCCTTAGAAATGCAAGAAACTACATCGATAGAACCTTTAAAGAACTCACAAGTCCGGCAGATACAGCCGATGCGACAAAAAAACTGCGCGCTGAAGAGTCAGTCGTAAAACTGAGCAGTCATGAGGCAATTATTAACACAGCTTTAGACATTCTCACTTCTTACCCAAGCTTGCTTCGAAAGGATGAAAAACATAAAGAATTAAAAGGAATCGTCCAAGCTCTGGAAGGAAATTTAACTCCGGAATATCGGCTCTTTTCAAGGATCGTAAATAATCCTATAGTAAAAGTCTTTCTAGGTGAAACAGATGAGATTGAATTCTTATCTCCGGAATTTATCTTGCACTCTGACCAAGCGAGAGCCAAATGGAAATCACCATTGAATGCTTCTAGTTTAGATCTGTGGTATCCAAATGAAATAAAGGTTCAAGAAGTCGAAGAAAAGATCAAACCCTTTATTACGGATCCAGGCAAGTATGAGGGAAGCGATTTAGTGGATGACCTTATTCATCACTTAGCTTTTTTTGACTACTTTAGGATGGAGCCATTGATGGAGTGTGCTGCTCAGAAGATCATCGAAAAAATCGATGCTCTGCCTTCTGATAGTCTCGATCAAACAACTACTATCGTGAACATTCTCAATTCATCCTATCTCCAAGCTTATCCTCAACTTAAAAATCAGCTTGAGGTAAAAATCAGTTCTCTTTTGATCAAGGTGTTTTCAGATTGCTCCCTTCCTGAATTACCCGCTATCCTCGATGCGCTAAAAAATCTCGAATCTCTAGATGTGTTAGATCTGAGTGGCTCAGATGTATCGGACCTCGATATTGCCATCTTAGCACACCTTCCTTTAAAAGAGCTCCATCTTAGACATTGTTCTTCTTTAACCTCAGATTGCATTTCTACACTTTCCAGGTTTACACAGCTTCAAAAAGTGAGTTTACCAAACAATAAATGGGTCACAGATCAAGTAGTGGAATGCCTACCTCAATCGCTCAAAATGCTTGATCTTCAGAGTACAGCCTTGACAGATGCAGCGGCTCCCCATTTTGCTCGTTTGACAAACCTCGAAGAACTCCACTGTTGGGGAACTGAAGTTGGAGATGCGATTGTTCAACACTTACCTCCTTCGCTCAAAAAGCTCATTTTTTGTGTTAGTGACGCAGCGGCTCCCCACTTTGCTCGTTTGACAAACCTTGAAGAACTCGACTTAAGCTTCAATTATGTTGGAGATGCGATTGTTCAATACCTACCTCAGTCGCTTATAAAGCTCGATCTTTCCGGGACAGGAGTGACTGATGCAGCGGCCTCCCACTTTGCCCGTTTGACAAAGCTCGTAGAACTCGACTTAAGCAGTGTTGAAGTTGAAGATGCGAGTGTTGGAGATGCGATTGTTCAACACCTACCTCCTTCGCTCAAAAAGCTCGCTCTTTCCGGGACAGGAGTGACTGATGCAGCAGCTTCCCACTTTGCCCGTTTGACAAAACTCGAAGAACTCGACTTAAGCTGCACTAATGTTGGAGATGCGATCGTTCAACACCTACCTCGTTCGCTTAAAAAGCTCAATCTTGGGAATAGCAATCACCGTGCGTTTATAAAGCTCGATATTGTGGATATCGATTGGAAGTATCAAACACAAGTGACTGATGCGGCGGCTCCCCACTTTGCTTGTTTGACAAAACTCGAAGTACTTGACTTAAGCGCAACCTGGGTTGGAGTAAAGACTGTTGAAAAACTACCCCCTTTGCTCAAAGAGCTCAATCTTTCGAAAGTAGTAGGGTATTATCCAGAAGTTCCAGAGATTTTTGACTTTGCTCATTTGACACGCCTCGAAAGGCTCGACTTAAGCTGCGCTGAGGTTGATGATGCGACCGTTGAAAACCTACCCCTTTCGCTCAAAGAGCTCTACCTTGGGAAAACACTGGTGAGTGATGAAGCGGCCTCCCACTTTGCTCGCTTAACAAACCTCGAAAGGCTCGACTTAGAAGGTACTCGTGTTGGAAATTCGACCGTTGAAAACCTACCCCTTTCGCTCAAAGAGCTCTATCTTGGGGAAACAAATGTGACAGATGTAGCAGCACCTCACTTCGCTCGCTTGACAAACCTTATAGAACTCCACATACAGGGTACTAAAGTTGGAGATGCGATTGTTAAACACCTACCTCATTCGCTTAAATAGCTTAATTCTTTATGCCACAAAAGTGAATGATGCTTCCGTGACCCACATGCCGGAATTGAGTCACTTGCAACACTCTATTTTGGCTGTCTCGAGGCGTATCAATCGGAACCAGCTTAACCTCAATTGCGTACGTCAATTTGCGCTTGCTGGCTCCGGAGACAGAAATTTTGGATCCCAAGTGTTTACAGATTCTCCAGATGGTGGAGCATCGCCTCAGCCTCTGGAAATTTTTCCGGCTTTTTGCCCAAACGTTTCGAAGAGAAATGGTCGATAATTTTATTTGCTAGCACTTTCCCGAGTTGAACGCCCTCTTGGTCAAAGGAGTTGATATTCCAGCAAAACCCTTGAAAAGCGATCTTATTCTCATAATAGGAGAGAAGCGATCCCAAAGTGAAGGGATCAAGCCGTTTTGCGATTAGGATACTGTTCGGACGGTTGCCAGGGAAGACCTTGTTGGGATTATCGCTTTTTTGCCCCTTGGCCAGCGCAATTGACTGTGCAAAGAGGTTTGAGAGCAATTTCTCTTGCGAATGCGATCCTTTGATATTCATATCTGTCTGATATTGGCTCTCTCTAAAGCCAATAAACTCAACAGGAACGACATTTGTCCCTTGGTGGATCAATTGATAAAAGGAGTGTTGCCCATTTGTCCCAGGCTCGCCCCATACAATCGGACCCGTTTCAAAATCAACCGGATTGCCGAACTTATCGATCCGTTTTCCATTTGATTCCATATTGCATTGCTGCAGGTGGGCTGGAAAACGGAGAAGCGCTTGAGAATAGGGGAGGATAGCCACAGTTGGGTAATGGAGAAAGTTGCGATTCCAAATCCCTAGCATTGCACCGATCAAAGGGAGGTTTTGGTCGAAATCAGGATTAAGCGCAATCCGATCCATCTCGTGGGCGCCCTTTAAGATATTCATATATTGGTCAAACCCAAGAGCAAAAGCCAGCATCACACCGCCGACCATCGAGGTAGCAGAATATCGTCCGCCGATGTAATCCCAAATATAGAAAGAGGCGAGATATTGATCGGGGTTGTCCATCGGGCTATCTTCGCCTGTTACTGCGATAAAATGTTCTTCAGGCTTGCATCCTGCATTTCTAAAATACTCTCTTACAAGCGACTCGTTTGTAAGCGTCTCTAGGGTACTGCCCGACTTCGAGACCACTACAACCAATGTCTTTTCAGGATTTATCGTTCTGAGCACGGCGGCGGCATCGTCTGGATCGACGTTTGAGATGAAATGTGCCGCTCTTCCGGATCTTTTAAACGCTTGAAGCGCCATATAAAGCGCTCTGGGACCTAAATCAGAACCGCCGATCCCAATTTGGATAATGTCTGTAAACTTCCCCTGCTTATCGATCTTCAGCATAAATTCGCGAAGCTTGTCGCACTCTTTTTTGGCAGCTTCCGTTGCCTTTATGGCTTCTTTGCCCTGATTAGGATGCATAAAGAAGTCCCGCATTGCCGTATGCAGCACTCTTCGGTTTTCGCTTGGAAATCCTTCGATTTTGTTTATCACATCACCGCGCTGCATCGCTTCCATCTTTTCAAGAAGGTGCGCCTCATGCGCTAGCTCCCTTAGAGCAACCATCACATCATCATTTACCCGTTCTGTCCCATAGAGGAGTTTAAATTCTCCTGCTTGAGCCGCAAATCGCTCGATGCGGGAAGGGGAGAGGTTTCCCTCAATTGTTAAATCATATGGAGTAGATGCCAAGCCTTTAAGCACATACGAAGCCCTAAAGTGGCGGAATGAAGGTTCTTGGCTACTGCTTGTCGGTGTATGAACCATGTGGTCTCCCATTGTATTATTTATGTTAAACCATATACTAGATGCGGAGATCAAAATGAAAGAAAAAATTCCGCGCCGTTCCACACATTGTTGCGCCGGTGGCGAGCCTCTTGCCCCCGGATCTGAATATATTTCAGTTCTCACCTCTACAGAAGAAGGGTATGAGAGGGCAGATTACTGCCTGGCCTGTTTTGAAAAAATCACTCATAAATCCGGACAATTTTGGAAGGGAAAGATTCCCCAAAAAGTGGAGAAGAGGCAGACACCTGATGAAAAAGCTTTAGAACTCTTTCTTGCCGAAGAAGATCCGCACCTGCTTGCTGTTTTGGCTCTCTATTTGCAAAGACGTGGCCAGATTATCAGAAGGGGAGAAGAGAAAAAAATGGATGTGTATGAAATCCCGGAGACAGGAGAAGCGGTGGCGATTCCAAAGGTCTCGCTCTCGCCTGAACAAGGAAAAGAGGCAGGAGAGAAGCTGGTTAGGTTGTTAGATGAACCATCTAGCTGATTTTATTGCGTATTTACGTTCTGAAAAAGGGCTTTCACCCCATTCAATTGAAGCGTATGAGCGCGATGTGCGTTTATTTTTAGAGCATTATAGCTACTCTGTTGAGGATGTGATTGCTCATTTATCCGATTTGAAAGCGCGAGGTTATGCCTCTTCTTCCATTGCGCGTACCCTGATCGCGATTAAAGTTTTTTTTCGTTTTCTTTTTCGGGAGAACATTTTAGAGAAAAACCTTTCTCTGATGCTCGAAACACCAAAGCTTTGGCAGCTCGTTCCAGAGGTGATGAGCCAGGCTGAAGTCTTACGGCTGCTGGAAACGCCCAACCGAGAGACTTTTTCCGGCGCCCGCGATCGAGCGATTTTAGAGGTTTTGTATGCAAGCGGCTTGCGCGTTTCTGAGTTGTGTGCGCTCTCCCTCTATTCGATCGACGAGTCGTCCGTCAAGGTCTTTGGAAAAGGGGGGAAGGAGAGGGTAGTCCCTATAGGGAGGGCGGCGCTTGAAGCGGTCGACCATTATTTAGTGAGCTTTCGGGATCGATTCGAAGGAGATGCGCTTTTTGTCACTCAAAGAGGCAAGCCGATCGATCGTGTGGGAGTGTGGAAGATGATCAAGCACTATGCTAAAGCTGCAGGGATCCAGAAGACCGTATCTCCCCATACTTTGCGCCACAGCTTTGCCACCCATCTGCTCGACCATGGCGCCGATTTACGCGTCATTCAAGATATGCTTGGTCATGCGTCGATTGCAACGACTGACCGGTATACCCACGTCAGTCAAGCGCGCCTTCAAGAAGCTTTTTCAAAATTTCATCCTCGCCATTAAATTTACATATTTTTTATAATGCCGCAATTTAACTCATGAGGTGTTTATTATGTCAGCTTATGTCGATTTAGTTCGGCCTTCAAATAAGTCGTATGCTTTTACATACGATTTTCTTTGCGTTCTTGCCGGATCTCTATTCCTAGCACTTATGGCTCAACTTTCCGTTCGGTTATGGTTTACCCCGGTTCCCATCACCTTGCAATCATTTGCAGTATTGATGATGGGAGCTCTTTTAGGCTCCAAGCGAGGCGCTCTTTCAGTTCTTACTTATCTCGCTCAAGGTGCGATCGGACTTCCTGTTTTCGCAGGATTTAATGGAGGAATTGCCGCCCTTATTGGACCAACAGGCGGTTACTTAATCGGTTTCGTTTTGTGTACCTACTTTGTCGGCTATGCACTTGAAAAAGGAGGGAAGCGGAGTTACTTTTTGACGCTGTTGACTCTCACTGCTGGAACTCTTCTGGTTCTTGCTACCGGTACCCTCTGGCTTAGCTTCTACGTTGGGAGCGGAAATGCTCTTGCAATGGGCTTCTATCCTTTCTTGATCGATGGAGTGCTAAAAATTGCTGCAGCGGCTGCTCTGATTCCTACCGGCTGGAAGTGGGTAAAGCAATAGCACGGGAATGTTGAAAATCAGTGCAAAGAATGGTTTTTCAACAGTCCCAGCATATGCGCAATATTCTAGTTTATCAGGATGAGGGAGTCGCAGCGATTCAGCAGCTGCTGAGTGCACTTTCTGAAGCGCTCCCTCAGATTTCCGTTCAAACAGTCAATCCATATACCCTAATCTCTGAAGCTTGGGAGGAGACAACAGCTCTTCTAGTTATCCCGGGAGGACGAGATGTTTCTTATCATGCTAACCTTCAAGGTGTTGGAAATAACCGTATTGCATCCTACGTCTCTAACGGGGGGAATTACTTAGGAATCTGTGCAGGAGGCTACTATGGGGCTGCATACATCGAGTTTGAAAAGGGAGGAGAGCTGGAAGTATGCGGGAGTCGAGAGCTCGCCTTTTTTCCAGGACGGGCGATCGGGCCTGTTTACGGGCATGGCCTCTTTGACTATGAGAGCGAAAGGGGGGCGAGGGAGGCTCAGCTGATCTGGGAAGGGGGGGAGTGTCCTGTATACTATAATGGCGGCTGTCTTTTTGAGCATCCTGAGAAGTACCCAGCGGTGGAAGTCTTAGCCCGCTACCGAGACCTCCCTGAGGCCCCAGCAGCCGTCATAAAATGCCATATCGGGCAGGGAAAAGCTATCCTATCGGGGGCTCATCCCGAATTCTCTGTCTCCTCTTTCGAGGAAAAAAGGGAGATTTTTTGGCATCACATATTAGAACAGTTATTAATAAAAAATTAACATTAATCTGTTATAATTTGTGCATGTTAATTACTGTATATAAGTCTACTGTTAGTTATTTTGATTTAGAGAGTCAGTTGAAATCAAAACGGCGCAATAACCTGTTATTTGGGTTTACGACCTTTTTGGTTGATTGCCCCATCCGTTTCAATTTGTTTTAACTCTAGCCCCCATTTCTCACAAGATCTCTGACAACTCGCACACCCTGTCACCACATCTTGTCCCCCAGTAGGGCGGGTCCGTGTCGCATGAACACTGTCCCCGCCCTGCTGGGAGCCAATCTGTGGCAACAGGGGAGCGATTTGCTCAGAGATCTTGTGAGAAATGGGGGCTAGCCCGGGTTTCTCACCAACACTCGAGCCGATTTGGGCAGACTGTATTTCCAGATGTCGAAGAGTCATCCGAAGGGAGGGTTAAATTAACCCTTCCGAGGATGGTTATGAAGACAGATGGGGATACAGATGCGCAAAGCGGCCGAATGGTTAGTGAGAAATCCGGGCTAGTTCAAGATCTCTGGTCTGAAAGTCCCAAATAGATTTCAGGGTGTTTCTTCAACCAACGGATAAGATAGCGGGTTGTCTCCGGATTTTTCTGGAAGAAGTTTTGGTAAAATTTTTCCCCCACGAAACCGGTGCTTAAGGCTGCGTTGATTTCCGGCTCTTCCCACACTAAGTACATGCTATAAAGCACACTAAAAAGAGAGACTTCTTGTTTGGAGGCGTAGCCGGGCAGAAATGAACGGAAATAGATTTTCTGGAAAGCGTGTTGTGCTTTATCGGCGGCACTTCCTCCGCCGGAACGATCGGTTGCATTCTGGCAGTTTTTGTTGTGCGAATAGCCTAATTCTTTCGTTACCTCATTGAGATGAAGGAGTAAATCGATTCCTTGTAGCTTTCTACCATCGGGCATTTTGCCCTTTAAAATGGTCAAAAGAGCTGGCGCTCCCTTATCTTCGAGCTGTATAATCAGCTCTTTCTTCAATGAGCGAAAGGCGTCTATTGTCTTAAGTAGCTTTTCTTGATGTTTTAAAAAGTCTCTTTCAGAGTTATTAGCATCAACGGTTTGTTTGATTTTTGTAAGTTCCTCAGAATGCAAGCCTAACTTTTCCCAAACTGCGTGTGTGAGTAGAATCAACGCTTCATCGTTGATATCTGTGATAGTTGCTCCTATTTCTCTTGGAGTAGGGTATTTGTTAAAGGCATTGAATGAAATATTATAATGGATCAAATGCAAACGAATAGAGCGCTCTCCAATCTTTAGAACTTTTCTATTCAGTTCACGTATCGCTTTGTGCTGGTCAGTGATCAGTCCGATCTCATGCCAAGAAAATAAAGAGGTAAAGAGAAACGTTTTCTCCTCTGCATTTGGAGCATCGTCTACAAGCGTGACCTTTTCTCCTTTGACATCGAGCATGAAAAGAATTTGTTCTAAAAGATTCCGTTTGCTCGTCAATTCACCGGAGTAACTACCTATCCACTCTCCGGTCATAGCATCGAGGGAATAGCGTTGATTGACAACCCCTTTTACTCCGGGTTGCATATTAGTCCGTGTGCGGATGCTGGAAGTTGCGTAGTCTTCGATATAGCGATAGTCCACTTTTCCATTGGTATAGATATCTTTTACCTTGTATTGGGCATACTTTGTTGTGAGGGCAATCTCTTTGATTTTCTCCCCATGCATCACCTCTACGATCGAATGAATAGGCGGCCGTTCTACATGGTTTAGGATATTGAATAAGATTTCATTTCGTTCATTGTGATTGAGAGCTGCCATTTGGAGATTCAATTCAGAAAGATCGTCGATTAAACTTTTTGACTTTCCTGTTAGTGTAGTGAGGTTTTGACTGATAGTAAGCGGAGTATTGCCTTCAGGAACTGAAAAATCATGATAGTTTCTGGCACGAGCTGCTTGACGTATGGCGGCGAAAAAATTATCACGCCTCTTTTCAGTAGCAAAGAAAAAGTCTCTCAATGATTCTTGAGCGAGTAATAGCGCTAGCACTGTTTTAAATTTCGCCTCTTCTGTTAGGCGTTCTTTCGGCACAAAAAATGGCGCTTTTTTGAATAAAAATGACTGAACTTTAAGAGAAAGACGCCGCAACAAGGGAAGGTTTTGGGTATAACTCCACTTCCTTTGATTGATCGGTTTACTCGTTACATCAAAAGCTGTTTTAAGCGCGAGAGGTTGAAAGAGCGCAACCTCGTTCACCCTTTCTTGCTCTTCTTTTAAATAGATAGATATCTGTGATATTTCTTCTAATTGTTCTTTCATAAATAAGTAATAATTATAAGCTTAATTATAGTCATGGATGGTTTAAATTGAAAGAATAATTATAGCTTTTCAAATCTCTTGAGGTAAATTTTTTTTTGTTCTAGTGTCTAATAACTTAAAGTGATAAAGATGCTTTATAGAGCTGAAAAAGTGTAAGCGTCTTTAATTAAGTTATTTGAGTTTTTAAAGGTCGAGTTAACGGAGGAAGGAGTTCGAATGAAGCGGATTGTTGTTACTGGAGCGACAGGTCAGATCGCCTATAGTTTACTCTTTAGAATTGCACATGGTGATCTCTTCCCTAACCCTGAACCTATTGCATTGCATCTCTATGATCTCCCTGGAACAGAGGCGATGATGGAGGGGGTGGCAATGGAACTGGAGGATTGCGCTTTCCCTCTTCTAAAGGAAATCCGTTTTGGGTCCGATCTTGAGCGGCAGTTTGAAGGGGTGAACCTCGCTCTTTTGATTGGGGCAAAACCGCGAGGACCCGGAATGGAACGCGCTGATTTGCTTTTAGATAATGGCCGTATCTTTATCGAACAGGGAAGAGCGCTGACAACCTCTGCCGACAAAAACGTGAAGGTAATCGTTGTTGGTAACCCTTGTAATACCAACTGCTTAATTGCAATGCATCATGCGCCTGGTATTCCTCGAACAAATTTTCATGCGATGATGCGACTAGATCAGAATCGGGCGCAGGCGCTTTTAGCTAAAAAGGCAGCTGTTGATGTTAAAGATGTACAGCGGATGGTGATTTGGGGAAATCATTCAGCGACACAAGTTCCAGACTTTACGAATGCTTTAATAAAAAATCAGCCGGCTCCAGATGTGATACACGACCCCGCATGGCTACAAGGAGAGTTTATTGAGACTGTCCAAAAGAGAGGGGCGGCGATCATTGCAGCCCGCGGTAAATCCTCTGCAGCTTCGGCTGCTAATGCAGCGATAGAGACTGTGCGCTCTCTTTATACCCCTACTCCTGAAGGGGAGTGGTTTTCATCAGCTGTCTGTTCCGATGGCAATCCGTATGGAATTGAAGATAACTTGGTTTTTGGATTTCCATGCCGATCGAAAGGAGATGGCACCTATTCGATTGTTGAAGGAGTGGAATGGGATTTTTTCATCAAAGAGAAAATAGCCGTTACCCAAAAAGAGCTAATTTCTGAAAGAGAGTGTGTTGAAAAGGAGCTATTATGAATAAAAAAATTCTCTTTGAGATCACAGAAGACCATTTAGAGACAGGCATGAGAGGGTTTCCTGTTGGGTATTGCGTCACCTCGACAGTCGATCCGAAAAAAGGCCTTTTTTATATCAACAATCCCATCGATACCTTAGCTAATTGGGAGCCTGAAGAGGTGATTTACCTTCTCTTTCATGGAAAAGAGGGCACAGATAAACAGGTAGAGGACTTTAAAAAAGACCTTGACCGTCGTTCTACCTGCTCCGAGGAGACATTAGATGCGATTACAAAGCTTCCACGCAAAGGGCATCCAATGGCTCTTTTTTCCGCAGCGCTCTTAATTTTAGGTATGGAAGAGTTAAAGAATGACTATCGCGAGGATTGTTTGAATTTGATTGCAAAGCTGCCTCAGCTTACTGCAACAGTAATCAACTACCACGCAGGGTGGGGAAAGACACCCCCTTCACGTCCTGAGCTCGGCTATATGGAAAATTTTTCCCATATGCTGCAGGTGCCTAATAAAAGCGATGCTTTGACGCATGTGCTTAAGCTCTTTAATATTTTGCATTATGATCATGGAGGAGGCAATCTGTCTGCTTTTGTAGGGAAAGCGGTCGCATCGGGTTTAGCCGATCTTTATGGATCGATCTCATCTGCGATGAATGCTTTGGCGGGTCCCCGCCACGGTAGGGCAAATCAAGAGTGCTTACATTTTGTAGAGAGAATGATCAGCTTATGCGGCGAGGAGGCAACTGAGGCCCAAGTTGAACAAGCAATACGAGATCTTCTTGAGCGCAAAGAGTTAATCTATGGTTTTGGACATGCCGTTTTACGTGTTGAAGATCCACGTGCAACCGTGCAATATGATCTAGCAAAGAAACTTTATCCCACCCATCCGTTAGTGAAAATGGCCTTTTTGATACGCACAGCAGGAACTAAAGTGCTTAAAGAGAACCCAAAAGTCGCATGTCCCTATCCAAATGTGGATGCGATCTCTGGAACTTTACTCACAGCAGCCGGTTTTCCCTACCCGGATTACTATACAGTGCTCTTTGGCCTTTCACGAGCTGTTGGGATTGCGATTCAGATTATATATGAGAGAAACGAGGCGCGAAGCGGGAAAGGAACGCCGATTATCCGACCGAAATATTTATTCAAAAAAAGAAAGTAGAAATGACACTAAAAGATGTAGCTCAGATGTTTAATCGCGCCTTTGCACACGCGTTTGGAAAAGGCAAGTTCTTTGTTCTCTTTATAACGCTTTTTCTTTCGGGACTCGTCTTTCTTGTGTTTCAGGGGATCGCTTCCTATGCCGCTCCTTGGTTTCAGCTACCGCTGAAAGTCATACCGCTTTTTGTGATCTTTGGTTTAGTGATGGCAGCAGGAACATTGATGATTCTAGTCTATGATCAGGAATTAAACGGGAAAACGCCCTCTGTGAGTAAAAGTGCGTGGCACGCATGGGATACCCTGTTTAAAGCTTCTTATCTCGCGTTGCCTCTATTATTTGCCTTTCTTCTCTTTTGGGTTGTTGTCGGCATCTTTTTACTTTTAAAGGCGATTCCTTATTTAGGAACCCTGTTTGGAGTTGTGCTTGCGTTTATTCCTTACCTTCTCAATTTCGCGACACTACTGCTCTTTTTGCTCTCTCTATTTGCCCTCTTTTTTGTGGCGCCGCATTTAGCTAGAAGAGAGAAGATTGAGCTGAGCAGTGTCTCACATCGTCTACGGGAGAATTTGTTTATCAACCTTCTCTTTCTTGGAATTGCCTATTTGCCCGTTTGGATCGTGTGGAAGTTTGTGATGAAGGCAGCGACCATGACCTATCAGCTTTTTTCGGTTGGTGAAGGAGCAGTAGAAACAGCTTTGCAGTCGATTTTTGTCCTTTTGCCTATCGCAGCAATCATGACGCCTGCAGCCCTATTTTTTTTCAACTTTGCTCATGAGGCGGCGCTCATCTCAGAATCGCTCGAACAGAGCTCTTGAGTAGCGATATCGATAATATTCCCTTGAACCTCATCTAAGTAATTTCTAAATGCCTCATTATCCATTGCATTTTGAATCTTAAGATAAACCGTTTCAAGGGGCAGATGGGCATCTTCGGCGATCGTTTCAAGTTGTATGTCTAGTAAAGTTGATAATGCTTCAACTGGTTGCTTTCCGTGGAATACAGGATTATTTTTGACAATATAAGCTAAAGTTTTTCCGGCAAGCCGAATCAAGTTGTTTGTATTAGGGGCGTGAGATGTTTCATCTATACAGGTTGGAATCTTTTGTGGATCTTCAAAGGCAACCGTAAAATAAGGATGGATCCCGACTGCGGCTAGAGCTGTGTTGACTCCCATTTTTGAGCAGAAGGAATCTGAGTCTGAGTAATCAGCGAGTACGTCACCCCATAAGGAATCCCAAATTTCATTTAGAGAGATGATATTATCTGTTTCTAAAATAATCTGCCTCAGCTCAATTACTCTTGGATCTTCATTCAAATCACCACCTGACTCCAAACGAAAGGAGCCTGGAGGACTATACGGAACAGATATCGCTACCCTTCTGATAATAGAGGTCGTGAGCATAAGGCATGCTCCTGCGCCGATTATACCCAGGGATATGCCGGTTCCTATGGATTGAATAAGGCCGCTCAAAGCGAGAGCTCCAACAATAATGGAGAGAATGCTCAGAACGATGGCAGTAATCCTCAAGGCCTTCGAGCTTTTTGTCTCCTGACCTTCAATTTGATTACGACAAGGTAGAGAACATACAAAGGCAGTGGATTGTGTCATAAGGCATCCATTTGTTCATAACGTTCTAGCTCTTCACGGGCAACGTTTATTATTTGCTCAAAAACTCGTTCTGAAAAGCAATCATAGCTTTCACCTAGAGGACTGTCGAGTTGACTTGCGGCTCTGAGGTTCCTTTCAACTGCTTCTCTTGAGAGGATACCCTGTTCGACTATCTTCTCGATATATGCGAGATATAATGCATCAAAACATGCTTCCAAAGATGAATATCTTTGTGGATTATTCCTGAAAACATAAGCTAATGTGCGGCCGGCAAATCGAATCCGATTTCGGTCTTCGATCAGATCTCTTAAAGTATTAATCCTGTCTTGGATATCGCCATCACTACTGCCAATATAGGCATTAGGATAAATCGCTGCGCCCTCTCTAGCAATTCTAAAGCCTGCGTTTTGGCAAAATGTTGTGTTATCGGGAAACTCCTCTCGACATGTGTCCCATATATTTTCACGCTCTCTGTTATCACCTGACTCCAGAATTATTTCTCTTAGTTCCACGATCCTTCGGTCTTCGTTTGTGTTTGCATCCGGGTCTGGCTGAAGAGGGCCGATAGGTTCGTTGCGATTTTCGATAACTCTTTTAATGGCGCCTGCAATAAGGATTGTAGCAACCCCCCCTAAGAGAAGCCCACGCGTTCCAATAACATTAAAAGCTTGAATTGTTCCAGTATACGAGAGGATCCCAAGCACTAGAGCGGCCGCTCCCAAAGTGAATAATGCGACTCTAAGAATTTTAGAATCGTTTGTTTCTCTTCCTCTAGTTTGATGAAAACAGGGGAGAGCACATGTAAAAGCAGTCGATTGGGTCATCGTATTAATTCCTTAAATTTCCTAGAGCGATTTCTATCACCCTTCTTTCTGCATCAGAGGTTCCAAAAGCTGTAGCAGACTCCTCTAGACGATCAACAGGTTGGTTGAGAATGGTCAAATAATCTCTTATAAAAGAGACCTCAAGACTCCTTAAAACATTGCCTAACGCTGCCCTCTGATCAGTTTCTGCATGTAAGGTCGCTAAATACCGATCATCATCTCGATCAGGCAAAAAACCCGCACGATAGTTTTTAAAAAAGTGGGCTAAGGCTTTTCCTGCGAGTTGAATTTGTCTCTCTTCAAGCGGTTCTTCGTCAGCTTGAAGCAGATGCACAGATAATGGGAGGATGGACGTTGAATAACGTGCCGTTTCGTAACTTGCAATGACAGCAAAGGCGGTCTCATAATCGGAATGGTTGATTGCTCGAGTTGCATCTATTAACTCATTCCAGTGGGAAATCCAAGATCCTTGGATTTCGTCTTGTGTTGCATGATCTGTGATAATCTTCCATAGCTCAAGATGCCTGCGATCCCCTTTCTCAACCCTCTTAATCGCTGCTGCAATTAAGACTGTAAGGCCTCCTCCGGCAATAAGCGCTTGCACTCCTAAGTGTCCAATTTGGTTTAATCCTGCAACATTTGCTATGGCTAATAGGCCGGCCATCACCGAGATAAGCCCAATTGCAAGCGCAGTTGTTCGCGCAATTTTGGAGAGTTGAGTCTCCTTTTCATTGGATGAATTAAGACAAGGAAGCGCAGATGTAAATGCAGTTACTTGAGTCATTTTGAGCTATTTTACATTAATTTTTGTTAAATGAGAATCAAAATTTCAGGTTGAGATAGTATGGTAAATATCTCTTGGAAAATGGTCTGGGTCTTGGGAGATGATGGCTCGTGCCATCCGTTTGGCAACCCATGCGTGATAGAGCAAACCTTTCGACCCAAGGCCTGTTAAAAAATAAATTTTATCAGATAGTTTCCCGACCAAGGGGAGATGATTTGGTGTTGAGGCGCGAAAACCCGCACGGCAATCGATGATTTTAGCTTTTTCCAAGGCTGGAAAATAGGAGGTTATGTGAGGTAGGATATCGCTCGAAGCTTTTGCCTGGTTTGCTTCAAGAGAGTCGAATGTACGTTCAAAAGTGGCCCCGACAGAGCAACTTTTCTGATCGGCACTCATAACCAAGTATTTATTTGAGATCAAGCTGATCGGTGGGGGAGTGATGCCTTCCGGCCACTCTAATCTTAAGATTTGTCCCTTAATTGGAGTAATGGGAAGTGATTGTAGACCGGGAAAATTCCTTGTTAAGGCTCCAATTGCAACAAGAATAGCGTCATATTTTTTAAGATCGGCCTCTTTAACCGCCATTGTCTTGTGATGTTGAACTCCCATTTTAGCAATTGTTTGCCAAAGCCCTTCTAGGTAGGCTTTTACATCTATGGTCAGACCGTTTTTGATATAGAGGCCGCCATGTGATTCAGGAAGAAAAAGACCGGGGATTTTCTGCATGCACTGTTGATAATCCCACCACTCAGTGTCGTCATACTGAAGAGCGCAGGCTTTAAAAGCGCTTAGCTGTTGCTCTGTGATCGCCGGGCGCAAGATCCCTTTTGAAAGAATCACAGAGCGGTTAATTCCCTGACTCGCCTCAGTGATCAGACGGTGTGTTTCCTTCATGCAAAAATCTGCGCGCCAACTTTTGCGCGCCTCTTTTCCCGGGTAGGTGTGAAGAAGCCCAGAAGAGAGGCCTGAGACACCGCCGCCGATTGGCTCGGGATCGAAGAGATCGATCGAAACCACTCCCATACGATAGTGGAGAAGATACCATGAGACAGCTAGTCCGGCAAAACCGGCACCTAAGATCGCAATACGCATTGTTTTTGTTTGAAAGAGATTCTTATCTCTCTTATTGTTGTACAAAATAAATGCCTTGTCAATGGTGAAACAGGTCTTGTATGAATCATAAACCCAAAAAAGAGGTGCAAAACCTAATCTTGATGCTTTCAGGAGCTGTTTTTATCGCATTTATAGCTGTTGTTGGGTTTGTTTATTTTGCCGGCCCATCAAGCAGCTGCACACTGCGCAACACTCTAGTTTCTCCACCAACGGAGGATGGAGGTCCTTTTGTTGTGAATAAAGTAGAGTTCCAGGGAAAAAGATGGGGGCGAGTTACGTTGAGCCAAGAAAAATACGGAGAATTTTATCGCATCGTTTCCAAGCTAAAAAGCATTCCGGAACCATCAAGCGAGTTGGCAAGGCAATTCGAGTTGACGACACCCTCTACATTGACAATCACTATCCAAGCACGGGAGAATAAGCGTCTTGTGCAAGATAGTGTTTATTTTCAACGGGTAGAATTTCTTGATCAAGAAGATGTATTTCGTGTACAACTACAGGATGGAAAAGGGAGTTGGGCCTATTTTCGATTTCCCGGGGTCTATAAAACTGTTGTGGGGCTTTTTGCCCCGAACTTAAGTAGTTAACTGATGTCTGCAGAATTTCTATTTTTAGGGACAGGAGGATCGTCTGGAGTTCCGATGATCGGCTGCAACTGCCCGGTGTGCTCTTCGCAAAATCCTCGAAATAAGCGTTTGCGCCCTTCTGCGCTTTTGTCTATTGGCGAAAAGCAGCTTTTAATTGATTCGGGACCGGATTTCCGACAGCAGGCGTTGGCTTATCGGATCAACCGACTCGATGGTGTCCTCATCACACATACCCATTTTGATCATGTAGCAGGACTTGATGAATTGCGCGTCTATTATCTGCTATATCGAAAAAATCTTCCCGTTTTAGTTTCAAAAGCGTCACTTCAGGACCTAAAGAAGCGTTATGACTATCTGTTTCGGGAAAAAAGCTGGGGCATGAGCCTAGCTGCGCAGCTCGACTTTCAAACTTTGGAAAAGGAGCGAGGCGAAACAACTTTTGTGGGTGTGCCTCTCAAATATGTCTCATATGAACAGGGAGGAATGACTGTCAACGGCTTTCGCTTCGGATCTTTTGCCTATATTTCCGATATTAAGAACTACCCTGATACGCTATTTGAGGATTTAAAGGGTGTAGAGATTTTGGTTTTAAGTGCTTTGAGGCAGGAAACCTCATATATGCACCTCAGTATAGAAGAGGCAGTTGCCTTTTCTCAAAAGATAGGGGCAAAACAGACCTATCTAATACATCTAGGCCATGAACTCGATTATGAGACAGCGAGTGCAGCACTTCCATCAGGAGTGGAACTTGCTTATGACGGTTTAAAAGTGGGATTTAACTATGATTGACGATGAAGAAGAAGAGTTCGGCGATGAAAAAGGAATTGACTTAAGGGAAGGGGAAGAGTCAACAGCTGTTTTAGTAGGAGTGTATAAAGGGGGAGATGGTCGCGTCATTTGTGAAGAGCATCTCGATGAATTAGAAAATCTTGCAGACACTTTTGGTGTGCCTGTAGCAGCTAAAATCGCCTGTCCGGTTCGAAAGATTGAGGCTTCGACATTCCTGTCTTCCGGAAAGCTCGAGGAAATTGCTCTAGAGATTAAAGAGAAACGGGCAAACCTTGTGATTTTTGATGAAGAGATCTCGCCTGCACAGCAACGGAATTTAGAAAAGCTTTTGAAGGCGGCGGTGATGGATCGCACCGAGCTGATTTTAGAAATTTTCGGGCAAAGGGCGCAGACAAAAGAAGCCCGCTTGCAAATCGAGCTCGCTCGGACAAAATATGAATTTCCCCGCTTAAAAAGACTTTGGAGCCACTTCTCCCGTCAACGCGCTAGCGGCGGCTACTTGAAAGGAGAAGGGGAAAAGCAAATCGAGATCGATCGACGTCTACTTAAAAGACGTTTAGAACGCCTAACCGAAGATCTCAAAGAAGTGAAACAGTATCGCCAAACGCAGTCGGCCTCCCGTCGCAGGTCCGGCATCCCGACATTTGCCATCGTCGGCTATACTAACGCCGGGAAATCGACTCTGCTTAATGCATTGACTGCTTCAGATATCCTAGTTGAGGATAAGCTTTTTGCAACGTTGGATCCGACAACACGGAAATTCACACTTCCAAACAATCAGGTTGTCTTACTGACTGACACGGTAGGGTTTATTCGCAAATTGCCTCACACCCTTGTCGCAGCGTTCCGCAGTACCTTAGAAGCCGCGCTCCATGACGATGTTTTACTGCACATCATCGATGTCTCCCACCCCCTTGCCGAAGAGCATGCTGATACCACACGGCAGATTTTGAAAGAACTTGATGCTCAAGAAGATTCGATTATTACAGTGCTCAATAAAGCCGACCAGTGCATTGATCGGCAAATGATCGACCGCCTCCGCATCCGTTTTCCCAAGACTGTTGTGATCTCGGCAACGGAAAAGAGCGGCTTCGATGAGCTTGCCGAGATGATGATACGCGAGCTTGCTGAGCGGCGCAAAGTGGTTAAACTGAAAATTCCTCAAAGCGAATACGCTCTTGTCGCCATATTGAGGCGTGAGGGCAACATTCTATACGAAGAGTATGAAGGGAATGATGTAGTGATCCGAGCAGAGGTCCCAATTACCCTCATGCATCGCTTCGATGATTACTGCGATGAAGATTAAGTCATTACCATCAGAAGAACGCCCTCGAGAGCGATTAGAGTATCACGGAGAGGCCGCTCTCTCTAATGCGGAGTTAATCGCTGTTACCCTTGGCAGCGGGACGAAGGGTAAGTCTGCGCTCGCGCTGGCCCAGGAGCTATTAGCTCGGTTTGGCACCCTGGCAGCTCTTGCAGAGGCCAGTGTAGCCGATCTATGCAGTTTTAAGGGGTTAGGACAGGCAAAGGCCGTTCAGCTCAAGGCGGCCCTAGGATTAGGCTTACGGCTAGCTCGCGAGAGTAGCGGGAAAAAGCTCCTCATTACCACCCCGGACCAGGCGTATGTCTTTGTAAAAGGGCTCATTGCTCATCTGAAGAGAGAAGTCTTTGGGGTAATCCTACAGGACGTTCGGGGGCAGGTCTTGAAATGGGAGGAAGTTTCGGTTGGCACTCTCACTCAGACACTTGTCCATCCGCGCGAGGTGTTTTATCCCGCAATCAGAGAGAGGGCTGCGAGCCTTATCTTAGTGCATAACCATCCCAGTGGAGATCCTACGCCTTCTGATGAAGATATCAGGGTTACACGCCTTTTAGTCGAGGCCAGTAGGCATCTTGGTATTCCAATTAACGATCATTTAATTATAAGTAGTTCAGGTTTTGTTTCTTTAAAAGATCGTGGCATAATTAATTTCTATTAATTAGAATAATTATTATGAAGATTACTAGCGATAAATTCGAAATCAGTTCAAATGAATCGATAGCATGGCAAGATGTGAAGACATTGCGTCTTTCCAATGACAAACTTGCTTTGGTTTTAGAGAACGGGAAGGTAATTGAGGTGTCAAATTTACGTCCCAGTACGATTGATACGGCTTTTCGCGCTTACGAGAAGTACATCAAAGAGCATCCTGAGAAGAGAAAGAGATGACTAAAAAAATTAAAGTCTCTGATTTATTAGATCCCAAAAAGTTTGATAAACACAAAGATGATCTGATCAAGTATTTTGGTAATGGCGGGACATGGCAAGATCTTTTAGGTTACAGCGATTCAGTAATGATGGCTCAATACAAAAAGGGCTATGATCTATATCAGCAGGCTGAATACAAAGATGCAGCTGCTGTCTTTTCGTATCTCACTACCCTTAATCCCTATGAATATCAGTTTTGGCTTGGGCTAGGTTTAGCCAAACAAAGCGACCGTCTTTATGAAGAGGCGCTTGCCAGTTATACTGCAGCTGAGGCGATTGAACCTTCAAATCCGGAAGTTCAGTTACAACTTGCTCAAGTTTATTATGGGCTTGAGTTCAAAGATCAGGCGATTAAGCATTTAAGATTATGCATCAAGGTTTCCGGCGCGGGTTCCGAGCACGAAGCAATACGGAAGAAAGCGCAGGGCATTCTGAGACATCTATCGAGGTAATACTGTCATGGCAATTCCACCCCTCGGCCCAGGAGCAGAACCCCCTCGCCCTAGTCAGGAAATTGAAATAGATACTAAGGTGTTTAGTGATCAAGGCTTTCCTCTTGTGGATCTTCCTACACTACGTGCAATCATTCCCAAGGATCTCCAAGAAAAGATGATTGCTCATAACAGTATTGATCTAGATCCCGAGAGTCAGAACAGCGAGAACATAGAGAAAATGAAAAGCCTTGCTCAATCGTGCAATAACTTGACACATTTTATTCGGCATCATCCGCTTTTGACTAGTGGCTTGGTTGCTGGGGTCTTATTTATTATCTCTGCAGTAGCGCTCACTACAGCTGTTGCATTAGGTCATACATCAATCCATATTTTAGGAGCGGATATCCCTTTAAATCTAGAGGTGTCAGCTGTGCTGGTTTACCAGGGTGTGTTTCTTGTTAATATGGTCAGGCGCGCAGCACAGAAAGATGAGATAGAATTGAAAATAGAGAAGTTAAAACAAGAAAAGATTGAAGATAACTTACACGCCAGTGGGGAAATACAGCAATATTTGAGAGAAGTTACGATCGGAAAAAATTATTATGAAGCTGCAAGAGAAATGCGTAGAGTGACTTTTAATCTTTTGCGTGAGGAATATGAGCAAGCTATTTTGAATCGAAGTATTCTCGCGCAAAACTCCGATTTGCTTACAACTTTAAGTCCTGAAGATATCAATTTGATTAAGGAAGCTGACAAAATCATCAGGCAATGTTTTGATCAAATTGATCTTACTGAAACACCAGAAATCAAGGCACTCACTATTGCTCTACCAGACCATCCAACCGATAGAAATCTGAAAAATAAAGAGATTGCCGCCTCCTTAGGAAAGAAGCTTGCTGCTCTTTTTGAAGAAAATGCCCCTCTTTTTTTAAGAACAAAAACATCCAAATTAATTAGTTTTAGTGGCTTGGCTTTTTTGGCTTTATCAGGCATTGGGATCTATTTCTGGCTCAAAGGCATCACCGGTATACCTCTATTTGAACATTTAGGGATAGGTGTTCTCGCACCAATGGCGGTTTATGGTCTTGCGCTTTTCTATGAAGGATACAATAGCGGCAAGATTGATTTTCTGGAGAAACAAAAACAAGCATTGGATCAGAAGTTCAATATCGAAGACGAAAGATTTCTAGAAGAGAAAGCGCGTATTAAGAGAGTTGTTCGCAGTGCTACAGAAAAGATTGAAAAATTTTATAAGGAGTGGAGTAGTTTACAAGAAACTGAGAAGGAGATTTTCGAGCTCGCCAAAAGACAATTTGTTATACTTAGTCAGCTGAGCGAAGAAAAAATAGGTAGAGGCGCTAAAACATTAATTGCTAAAGCTGAAGAGTCAGTGCCTCCTTTTGATTCGAGGAGAGCTATTGATTTTTTATCAGCGCCTGCTAATGGAGTGGAATTGATTTCAACCCAGTCTTAGCGGGGTTGTTCTCTAATCGCGCATAAGTCAACTTTTTTTTCTTTAAACTAAACGCACTCTTTGTTCTCTCCGGGATCTACATGCAGACTTTTTTCTGCGTCCCACTATACTTTGCGAATGAGAGCTAGACCATGTTGCACACGAACTCTTAGTTCAAACAAACGCCACGTCTTAAGCTCTTACTCATTCGGTGTTTAGTTTAAATTTTTATCATCTAGATAGCTTTCGGCTCTTCTCCGAATTTAAATTCCTCTTCTGTGATTAACATCCTAACCTGAACTTTGGGTTTTTCTCGCTCAGATTCAGAAGAGTTTGCGCTGCAAATCTTGGGATTTTCGGCCGAAGTGAATGGCCAAAGGCCCTTTACAAGGTCGAAAAGCACAAGAGGTGCAAGCAAACTCCCTGAAGATGAGCGAGAAAAACCCAAAGTTCAGGTTCCTATGCATGATAACCGACAATTTCCTTCCTAGAGCTACAGCCGCTTTTTTCATCCCTTTTTTCTTAGCTATCTTCAATGCCCACGCTTTTGGCTTGCACCATGATTTTGTACGAGTCAACATCACTGTTGCAGCTTCAACCAAAAGACTTCTCATTTGGTTATGGCCGCATTTTGAAATTCTTCCTCTCCGTTGAGTTTCACCTGATGAATATTCTCTAGGGGTCATACCCAAATAAGCCCCTACATCTCGAGAATCACTAAATCGTTCGGGTACTCTGAGTGCAATTTTAAAACTCAACGCTGTTATGATTCCCACACCTGGAATTGTCATGAGTCGCTTAACTGCTGTATCTTTCCGGGCAATTATTTTGAGATGCTGTTCTAGCCTAACAATTTGTTCATCCACACTTTCATAGGTTTTTATCAATGCTGTGATACTTAATTGACACGTCTCAGGCAGCTCTGATATTTTTTCTTTAACCTGTTTAATAAACAATTGAGAGCCTGATGTTTGAATTCTAATTCCATAAGACTTCAAAAGACCCTGCATGGTATTTTTCTGACTCCTTCGTTGCCCCACTAGCATTTTTCTGGCTGTTAACATCATACTGATATCGACATCTTCTTGAGATTTGATTGTTACAGGGCGAATATAACCTGCTCTTAGGGCTTGAGCTATTCCACGAGCATCGTTGCGGTCATTTTTATTTGGATTGGTAGACAAAACAGCAGCCATATGGCGAGCATCAACACAAACTGTGGGGAGATTTTCTTTTTCTCAGCCCCCATTTCTCACCATCTCTCTGAGCAAATCGCTCCCCTGTTGCCACAGATTGGCTCCCAGCAGGGCGGGGACAGTGTTCATGCGACACGGACCCGCCCTACTGGGGGACAAGATGTGGTGACAGGGGAGCGATTTGCTCAGAGAGATGGTGAGAAATGGGGGGCTAGTTCACAAACCAACCAGTTACTCAAACTGCCACTTTCAAGTGCTATTTTCTCAACAAAACCAACTTTCTCTTTGATTGTTTTCGCAATAAGTTTAGGATCAGTTTTTTCTGTCGTCTTAAAGATGATTTTTCCAGTCTCATCAACTGCACAAATAGCTGTATCTTTCATCGATATGTCAAGTCCGATATAATGTTTCATGGGTTGTCTCTCCTTTTTGAGTTTTTTTGTTGACTCATGGAGAGCTTAGGCTACTCCGAGGTTTTAAACCAGAGGGCAACCCACCTTTCCTTTGCGCGCGATTACAGTATGTTGCATAACCCCACTTAAAGGGCGAGTCGATGCGTATAACCAAGAAAGAGGGATTTTCATCTTTTCAAAACTGTTTTTTTCTGTGGGATTTTCGAGAGAAGCTCTATAGTTACAAGTATGTTATCGAAAAAGAAACGAAATTTTCTAAATCATTGTATTTTAGCAGGTTGTTTGTTTTTGAAAAAATTCATAACAGATTTATTTTTAAGGGCTTATGAAGCCTGCTTCTCCATGGGATAAGTTACGCTGATAGAGCGGAAGATGGTTGCTTATCTATGGCGGGGATCAAGCACAAAAGATTGGCGAGTTCGAATTACTGAAGGCCGAGAGCTGTTCCCAGCTATATATTAATTGCATTCAATCGAAATTTAGAATATCTTTACAGCTTCTTAAGAAAGGAGTCTTAGAAATGACTGTTATTCTACACCCCTCCACACAAGTTCAAGACTATTTAAAACAAGTCCTGACCTTCTCTAATAAAGAAGGCCTTCCAAAAATCATTCAGAAGACGATTGCTGGGATTCTAGAGGTTGGTCAAACTACCGTTAGTACTTTTCTAAGAGGCCCAACAGTCAATAAGCTCTATAATAATTTTGTTCAGAAATTTCCGAATGAAGTGGATAGGTGGCCCCAAAATACAGATGCAATTGGTCGAGCGCTAGTAAAAGCGGATGTTCTCTTCTTTCTCAATCGTCCACAACCTCAAGCTCCTTTACTTCAGCCACCAATCAAAAAACCTGTGCAAGTAGTCTTAAAGCTCCACCCCCCAAGGGCCTCTTTAAAAGCCAAAACCCTTTCTCCCAAAGCAGCTCCTCAATCCAAAGCCACCACAAAACACAAAGCACTGTTAAAAAAACACTTACAAGAAAAAATCCAAAACAGTTCATGGGTTTTCTCCTGCTTTGAAGATAAAAGTGTTACTCGATTTCCATATGAATGCTCTTCTCTTGAAGTGAAAAGGGGCTCCTATACAGAATCGGGAAAGTTCACGGACGAACTTCTTCATGAGACACGACCACGTTATCATGAGACACGACCACGTTATCTGGTGAATATTCCGATGGCATACTCTTCAGATGACTCAAATGATGTGACCCGACTTTTAGAGCTATTTCGAGAACATTCCTTTGGATCCACACCCCAAAAGCCTGAAATAGAAGCATGTAAGAGATTGGCCATTGTGATTGGAATTAATCGTATCTCTCTTAGAGACGACCTGGATGAAGATTTTCGTAACTATTTGAAAAGTTTAACTGATGTGCGTGGAATAGCATATAAAGTTATGGGCATGTTTCTCTCTCCGACTTGGCAAAAAAAAGAAACTGCAAACAAAACGGTGTTCTCAGCTCAAAGAGCCTACCTCGTTTTGAAAGCACTTTCTCCTAACACTTCTAAAGATGTTCTTCCTCCAATTCCTTTGAAAGAAATACGCGAAAAAATTCTTCATTCAAATGCAACGAAGAATTTCTCTAGACGCTTTGAATCGAGCAAATCCCCCCTTTATTATGGAGTGATGGATGCCGATACGCTTGAATTGAATGGTATTTTCAGTCATTGTGATGGTCTAATTGCTAAGCACAACACCCCCTCTGTGGTATCGTGCGCCTATAATGTCAAAACCTCTTATCCCCTCATCGATCTGGGGGTGAGGATCGACATGAAAGTGCGCCAAGCTATTAATTCTGTGATCCCATTTGGAGCTTATTTGCCCGAACCTTTTTTGTTTGTTCGCTTTAGAAAACAAATAGGTCAAAACCATCTTTATTCACTGAGTTTTTTAGGAAAGGGGAAAGCGCTTGAGTCGCGTCGCTTGATCCAAAATGGGCGCAAGAAAAGAGTAATTGAGGATACAGCTGTATTTTCGGCTGATGTCTCGATTCGTACAACAACACCCGCAAGGATGTTCACTCAAAAAAATAGCAAGGTTACTGTTTTGACACCTAAGGTGATCAAACAGAAACAACGGCTAAGCAATCTGCGTGCGATCTCTCAAACACATGCGACTCCTAAACAGTGGGCAGACAATATCTATGCCGGACTCGATTTCAGCACTCCTCAAGTTACCGATGCTACCCAGCCCATGATGAGCCTTTTTCAAGGCTATGATCCTATCTCTATAGCATTCGGACAGGCCGGCAAGTATGGAGCAAAGACACATTTTGATATGATGATGAAAAATTATTCAAAGCTTATTAAACTAGACGGGAAGGCACGAGAGCAGCTCATCTATTTGGGAATGACAGGAGAAATGGTCGATCAAGTGGCGAAAGCTGCCCGCTTATCTGGCCAGGCAATTTACAAGGAACTGGAAGCTGTTGCTCGAAAACACCCTTAGGAGCTATATTGACGGAGTATAGCGCAGTTTGGCTAGCGCGGCTGCTTTGGGAGCAGTAGGTCGGGGGTTCGAATCCCTCTACTAAGGATAGGAATTTTAATGGGGTCTGAGTTTCTTCACCTATGCAAAGGAACCCAGACCCCATCGATTCATTTGTTAATATGGGGTTTTCTGACCCGGATTTTTGTCCTAATTGATCAATTGGTCCGATTTCCTATGAAAAGACCTTGAAATGTAGGTGAACGAGGCAAGAGGGGATCGTTCAGCTTCACGGAAGCGGTTATTTCTTTCATTGAGTTTCATTTCCAAAAGTTAGTTAGTCCTCCCAATGAGGAGGATCCGAATAACTTTCTATTAAAGGAGGATCGGGATCCGATTCTCCTAGTTTCTGAAGGTCATCTTCAACAGGCCAAAACCCATCCTCTGTCCAGGGCACTAGCTGACAGATGTCCCAATCGGCGAATCGAACTCAGGTACACGGCCAACCGATCCCACTTAAGGATTCTTCTTATCTCAACGGAGTGTGTGACAAAGGCGATGATTTTCATCTCTTTGCCACAGTTGCAGAGGAGGGGATTGACCTCGTAAATTCTTGCGATCAGCTTCGCCCAACCGAGTGAAACCTTAGTAACCTTCCCCGCAGTTTCCTGTACATCTGGTGGAATACTTGATTTCGAACGCCTTTGGGCATTAGTAGCCGCTTCTTTTCGCATAGAGGAATTGGGAGCAAAGACACCATGGTAATGTCTAGCGCCTAGGGTGGGGGATGAATCGGGATATTCTATCGAGAAACTCCAAGGGCTCCAATTGCACGAAAGTCTTGCCGGTGTGTGTTGGTTTAGGAAGGCAATAGTGTACCCAAGGTCCATTCCATCGTAGATTCTCGCTTTTAAAGCACGGCACAATATCTTATCAGGCGTTCTAATCCTTCTCGGTCCCAGGATGGGACTCGTACATTTGGAAAATCCATTATTTTTATTGGAGTTTATTCTCTTTATCGTTTCCTTGTCGAACCAACCCTTTCTCCCGAAATACCTCAAGACCCTCTTGCATATGCAGTCCTCGGTGTCTGCAATGTCATCTGGGCTAAGAGCGATTTCTTGGAATAGGAGATTTTCGCCATCTGAACTAAAGAGACCATCGGCCACAAGAATATGAAAATGGGGATGGTAATTGAGCGCTTTTCCAAACTGATGGATGAAGGTTACGGCTCCGATTTTGGTATCAGGTAAATCGGGACCGCAGTTGAGGAGCCGTCGAAGAATTTCATCGACGACAATTGTGAGAACAGCTTGTAGAATCTTCTGCGTTTGAAGGTAGTGACGGATCCGTAGGGGGAAACTGATCACTCATTGGCGAACAGGGACAGAGGGGATGACGTTTTCCACAAGTTAAGCGAAGCAATCCAAGAAATACTTGATGCTGAGATGGAAGAGCTTCTGGGAGCAAGTCATCATGAGCGATCTAATTTAAGGAAAGGATATCGAGCAGGCTTTTATAATCGGACTTTGATTACCCGGATAGGAAAAATTGAATTGAGAGTGCCAAGAGATCGAGATGGCCGATTTTCAACACAATTATTTGAGCGTTACCAACGTTCTGAAAAAGCTCTGGTTTCAGCTCTAGCCGAAATGTATATCCAAGGGGTTTCTACCAGAAAGGTTAAGGCAGTAACAGAAGAGCTATGTGGGCACGAATTTTCAGCCAGTACAATCAGCAATATTAACGCATCTCTTGATAAACAACTTAAAGCTTTTGCTACTAGAAAGTTAGATGAATCATTTCCATATTTAATTTTGGATGCACGCTATGAAAAAGTTAGAATAGATGGAGTTGTAAGGTCTCAGGCTGTTTTGATTGCAATTGGAATTGACATGCAAGGGAAGAGACATATTTTGAGCGTGGAACTTTCAAACCGTGAAAGTACTTCTAGCTGGAAAGCATTTTTGGAGGGGCTTAGAGAACGTGGACTTTATGGTGTTGATTTTGTTGTAAGTGATAACCATGCAGGACTTAAGAGAGCGATTCGAGAAATCATCCCCTCCGCAGCGTGGCAACGCTGCTACGTGCATTTTTTGAGAAATGCTCTTGATTATCTGCCTAGAAAAGGAGATGGAGACTGCATGCAAGAGTTGCGATGGATCTATGATCGCAAAGACCTTAAAGATGCTAGAAAAGCGCTTGAAGAATGGTATAAGCGTTGGAGCACAAAATATTCAAAGCTATGTAATTGGGTCGAAGAAAATATAGAAGAGACGCTTAGCTTTTATGAGCTTCCAAGACAACATCATCGTCATTTGAAAAGCACTAATATGCTTGAAAGACTGAATGAAGAAATTCGTCGCAGAACCTATGTGGTAAGAATTTTTCCAAATGAAACGAGTTGTTTGAGGCTAATTAGAGCCATGTGTGTTGAGCAACATGAAGATTGGATCGAAGACAAGAGGTACGTGAATATGGATTTTTACAAAGAAGAGAAGAAACTGCAGCTTGAAGCTATAGAAAATGCTGCATAATTAACAGGAGAAGGTCACGCGTCTAAAGTTTTTGCACAATTTTCTGGACACAACCTCCAAAAGTTAGTTAGTCCTCCCAATGAGGGGGATCCGAATAACTTTTTAAAAGAGGATCGGGATCCGATTCTCCTAGTTTCTGAAGGTCATCTTCAACAGGCCAAAACCCATCCTCTGTCTGGGGCACTAGCTGACAGATGTCCCAATCGGGAAGCTCATAAGGCGAATCGAACTCAGGAATCTCTGCCGGCCAACTGATCCCACTTAAGGATTCTTCTTATCTCAACGGAGTGTGTGACAAAGGCGATGATTTTCATCTCTTTGCCACAGTTGCAGAGGCGGGGATTGACCTCGTAAATTCTTGCGATCAGCTTCGCCCAACCGAGTGAAACCTTAGTAACCTTCCCCGCAGTTTCCTGTACATCTGGTGGAATACTTGATTTCGAACGCCTTTGGGCATTAGTAGCCGCTTCTTTTCGCATGAGGAATTGGGAGCAAAGACACCATGGTAATGTCTACGATGGTGCCTAGGGTGGGGGATGAATCGGGATATTCTATCGATAAACTCCAAGGGCTCCAATTGCACGAAAGTCTTGCCGGTGTGTGTTGGTTTAGGAAGGCGATAGTGTACCCAAGGTCCATTCCATCGTAGATTCTCGCTAAAGCACGGCACAATATCTTATCAGGCGTTCTAATCCTTCTCGGTCCCAGGATGGGACTCGTACATTTGGAAAATCCATTATTTTTATTGGAGTTTATTCTCTTTATCGTTTCCTTGTCGAACCAACCCTTTCTCCCGAAATACCTCAAGACCCTCTTGCATATGCAGTCCTCGGTGTCTGCAATGTCATCTAGGGTAAGAGCGATTTCTTGGAATAGGAGATTTTCGCCATCTGAACTAAAGAGACCATCGGCCAGCTGCTCGATCCGGACGAGGGCGACCTCGTCTTGCTTGCCGCGCTTCTCCCTCTCCTCCACTAGATCGTAATAGATCCGTCCGGAACATAATATCAGCCGTTTGGGCGCCTTGACAGAGTCATCTAAAATCTCCGCAAATGTCCATTTCGCGAGATCTTCAAGCGTGCTCACACAGAGAGGATGACGGATGCACATCAAACCCTTCCGGAACGCGGGTAAGCGCCTTAGCACTTGCTTAAAATTAATCACTTCGAATAGAATTTGCGATTCAAGGAGGATTCCATGTCTATTTCATCATGCTCTAGATGCGTTACAAACATCTCGCAATCTTTTCAACCGACTAACCATAAATGTATTAAAACCACAGCTACTGTAATGGCTATTATAGCGATAGCAGCCTCTGTAATTGGTCTTTTAGCAATGATTGGAGTATATTTCCCTCATACAAGCTTAAATATAATAATAGGAAGTGAATTAGGAAAAATTGGATCGGCTGCTTTGCTTGGAGGTGGAGTTGCGTTAGCGATAATTTCAATTAGCATTGCCAATTCGTTGTCAACCTAATCATATTGAACGTGATCAACTGAGTACACATTCTGATGATAGTGATGACAACGAGTCAAGTACAGATTCAAAAGCAAATCAGGTATTATTAACTTCCGCCTCTTTGGCAAATGTTATCTCCTCCATTCACCACTGAATTGATTTAAAGATAAAAGCTGTTTATCTTTTTTAGCGGATTGGCTCAAATTCTATTTGTCAAACCAAAATAGAAATGTCACCTTCTGGAAGGTAATACGGGTTTTTGATTATGGTCCTTGCTTTTCCCTTTCAAACCAAAGTTAAAAGGGGGGAGTTTGAGGGGGGGGGAGCCCCCTTCAAGAATATCTCTAAATATCAAGTTTTTTGAGCCCAGCTGAGACCAAGGGCGGAGCCCCGAGGTCGATGGCGGGAGTTTTTTTTTCATTCTTCTTACCTCCAAGGATGGCTCATCGAGGGTTTTGACTTCTTATTTGTTAGCCAAGCATTCGCAGCTATTTCCTTACAGCCTAGTATATCGGGTTTTTCATAGACTGTCTCGCTTCATTTCTTATACTGTAGTTGTTTTCCGTGGTATATTACTTCTATATCATTCTTGCCATCCGAGAGCACCTCTACAGCCGCATGCTTAAGACGATTTGGACTTTCTGTCTCTATAAAATACCACAGTATTGGAAAGTTAGATCTTTTGATAGCTTTCGCTGCTCTTTTCGATAATAAATTTTTTCCAGATCATCTTGTGGTCTTAAAGCTCTGTGAGCATCTTCTGAGCTAGCAGGCGATTTTGCAAAGCGTTCATTTAGTTCATCCAGAAATCCTGGTAAAAATGCATTTGCTTCTTCTATGCTACTGATGCTCTCCAGTCTCATCGCTTTGACTAACCTATCCTGTAATACTCCGTTTTTTCTCTCTACTCGTCCTTTCGCCTGGGGGCTGTGGGCGCATATCAATTCAATATCGAGCTCCTTAAGCACTCTACCAAAATGGGTAATTCCCGTTCCCTTCTTGAGTTCCTCTCTACTCATTCTAAATATGCTATGCTTGTCCACATATAAACCTAAAAGTCTTCCATAACGGCGTAAATCGGACTCAAGAAGCTTTAAATATTCTTCTGTTGTTTCTACAGGCTCAAATCGTGGTAGTTGTTTTACTTGTCGCATGGTCAACAAATTGCAAAAGAGTACATTTCTCTCCTCGCCCCTCAAACCAGTCATGCGGTGAGCCATCTCCTTGTAATAATTCTCCAAATCTACTTCTCCTAGCTCTTCTCTGGTATACCTTACACTCTTTTTTCCTTTTCGGTTGCCAAAGCCCTTCTTCTATCATCCAATACCTTAGGGTCTCCGGAGAAAATACCAAGTTGTCTCTAAGTGCTAGGGTTTCACTTGCCAATGTAGGCTCATATCCAAAATAAACTCTCTTCAATAAGTCTAATACCTTTTGGCGTGTTTCTTCAGGGATTTTTCGATTACTT
>CAVVHU010000005.1:0-109908 GCA_963748195.1 uncultured Chlamydiales bacterium
TAAATCCTGACGTTCCCGAGGAATGAATATATTTTGTACATAATTGCGATAAAGCAATCGGATTTTGGGCGTATAGAGAAAGGTGTAGGGAGCCTCAGTATGAATAATCTTATGGAAGAGGTGATATAAAGCGATCCGTTCTTCTTGGTTATATTCGTAGTTTAACGCATCGATGATGTGGTCTATTTCAGGATTGGCAAATCCGATTGCATTTGAGGAGCCTTTCTCTTTAGCTCCTGCTGAGTGCCACAGTTGTCTGGGGTCTTCAGGCGGCGTGCCGAGCTTCCATCCCATAAAAATGGCGTCGAAGTTTTTATCATCGAATTGGCGGGAGAGATCGGCGATATCAAGGCCGGTAATCTGACAATCGACCCCTACCTCGCGTAAGGCTGTTGCGATATACTCGGCAATCACTTTAGTAGAGAGGCTTTTTACATAATAGTAGAGCTTGAAACGGAAGGGGATGTTTTTACCGTCAATTACCTTATCGCGAATACCATCTCCATCCATATCGATCCATCCCTCCTGTTCAAGCAGCAGCCGGGCTTCATTAGGGTCAAACGCCCACTCAGGAACGTTCTCGTCATATGAAGGGGAGTAGGGAGAGAAAGGCCCTGTAATTTCTATCGCCATATCATTGAGGTTTTGCTCGATAATCCTCTGGCGATCGATGGCAAGAGTCATTGCTTTGCGCAAGTTGGGATTGGAGAAATAAGGTTTGGCATTGTTCCAGCCGATATAATAAAAGCTCAAGTCGATATAATCGATCAGGTTGATTCCCTTTCCATTTGCTTCCTGCCTTGCATATTCATCACTTGCTAAAAACGTGTCGAGTTCAAGCAATTGGTTTGGGGAAAGTGTACATAAATCGATTTTTCCTGCCTTAAAGTCTTGCCAAACAGCATCAACACCCTCTTTGAAACGATAGTGCACACCATCCACTAAAACGGCATAAGGTTGGAAGTGATCAGGGTTACGCTTGAAACTAATTCCTTCATCATCCATTCCGTCAAACAGATAGGCTCCGCAGCTCACAATAATATTTTTTGCCCAATGAAGGGAAAAATTTTGCGCCCAGATAGAGTTTTCGCGATAAGTTTCAGGATTGGAATCATCCTCCACAATTTTTTGACCGTCAGCAAAATATTGGTAAACAAAACAGGGAAGAGGTTGTAGCGATCCGGTTAAGCTGAGCGCATCGTACTTGATATTTTTTGTCCTATCAGGTGTTTCATGCGGCTTCCAGCGGATGACGAAAGTATAGTCATCAATTACCTTAAACTCTTCGATATCTTGGTAATAAGTTCTTAACGAAGCGGCTTTTGCCTCAGAAACGTAAGAGTTCATCACAGCATCATAGAAAAACTTAAAATCATGGGCTGTGACGGGGTGTTTTTCCAAGAAATGCGGAGCCAGTTCTAGGGAAGAGGGGAAATGAGCTGGGTTGAGCGGCTGCCAATATACATCGCGTCTCAAGTAGACCCAATATTCATTTACTTCAGGAATATCATCCCGAGGACGAGCTTCAAGGCGGATTGCCATATCGGGGGCAAGTGTTTCATATTGGCCGAATTTTAAATCGCCGACGCGTCCCGCGCACATTTGGTACATATTAGAAACGTCGCGGAAGCCATTAAAAGGGTGAAGGTTATCAGGTCTGCCGATTGTCGCTTGTTTAAGAGTTCCTTTCGGTTGAAAATCATCACCCAAAATATCAGGAAGAGTTTGAGTAAAATAAGGATCGACTTCAAGTAGATTAGGGAAATTCCCACTGATCAGATTTGCCGGCATCTCGCGCGTGCTGGTTTTTACCATTTGCACTTTTTGGTTAAGACGAGAGATTTCAGAATTCAAGCGCTTCATTTCAAGGCGTATAGATTTTAAATCTTCCTCTTGCAGGGAGGATGACCAATAGAGCATAGCGAAGATGGCTATAAGCCCAAGAGCAAAAAGAATTTTGAAAAATGATGATCCTTTCATAACTGTTGACTCAACATAATCAGAAGCGAATCAAAGATCAAGTATCTTGATGAATAAAATTTATGATGCTGGCAAATAATTTAAAAAAATTGTTAAGAAACCATAATGAGAAGAGAGTTTTTGGTAATTAAGCAAAAGGGGGCTATTACATGTGGATTACCCCTATATTCTGTACAGTTATGACGAAAATTACCTTTTGCGCCGTAAGGCCTCCTCCTAGGGGAAGCGAATGTTTTTTTATGTCCCTCCCAAGACCCCTCCGAGACCAATACATTTTTTTTTTTTTACAAAAATCCTTTTAAGCCGTTCACAATTAAGGCGCATTAGGACAATTCACCAATATATCTTAAAACCTCTTAAAATTGTAAAAAAATTTTCTAATTTTAAAGTTTTCTCTTTTTTTCTTTTCTTTTTCACCTTCTCTTTTTGTTTTTTACCCCCCCAAATAATAAAAAGTTTTTTGGCTTCCTTACCCCGTTTATTTCTTTTACCCCCCCTTTTAAAAAAATGCTCCAAAAACCCTAAAAAAAAAAAAGGTAAAAAAAAAAAACTTTTAAAAAAGTAAAAAAATTGTCTTCTTTATTTTTTATTTTCTTTTTCCCCCAAGGGGAAAAAATTTACCGTGTCCTTCTTCACGAACCCTGTATTATATACGTTTATGTATGAAGCGATCAGATACATGTTCAATGAAAAGATAACCATTGGAAAATTGCGTTCTCTTAAGCAATTTTAGAACATAAACCAGCAAAAATAGGTGTCAAGATTTCTGAAGCGCCTCTTACTTTTGAACGCAACATTCTCTCGCTTCCCTTTTATTTGGTTTCTGAATTGCCACGCATTCTTTCTCAACTAGCAAACAGAGGAAAGAAAGACTTTCTGGTTATTTCACTTTGTGGCCGGCGAGATTGCCCAGCCCATCGTAAGCTGCATATTTATAGAGGTCGTGAAGCGTTGGAAAATTGTATACCTTTCCAATCACATCAATCACCGTCGTTTTGCTTTCAATCAGACTGACTCCGTGATGGATCAGTTCTGTAGCTAAGTGGCCGATGATGTGTACACCGCGAATAATTAAGTCATCACGTGTAAATACCAACTTTAAAAGCCCCTCTTGAGCGCCCATGATTTTCCCCCGTGGCATATCCTTATGATAGGCTATGCCCGTGCAATACGAGAGCCCCTGTTCTTCAGCTTCTTCTTGGGAAATGCCTGCTGTGGAAATTTCCGGAACAGTGTAGATGCCGTAGGGCAAAATACGCGCAATCTCTTCGATATCTTTCGTTTGAAAAATATGAGCGACGGCAACACGCCCTTGATCCATTCCTGTACTTGCAAGAGCTGGAAATCCGATTACATCCCCAACAGCATAAATATTTGGTACAGATGTCTGATAGTTTTCATTTACCTCAATTGTTTCTCGCTTGGTCACTTGAATCCCAACTTTGTCAAGATTGAGGTCTTTGGTATTCCCGTTTCTCCCTGCTGCAAAGAGAAACATATCCACATTCAGCACTTCATCAGAATTGAGCTTAACTTTCACCTTATCTTCTTCTGATGATGGAGAAGTGACCGACTCCACTGATCGATTGAATAGAAGATCGATTTGATCATGACGCATATGCTCAATGAAGTGCTCAATAATTTCTTGATCGATAAAGGAGAGGATTTTATCTGTTCGGTTGATCAAAAAGACTTTAGTTCCCATCGTTGAGAAAATCGTCGCATACTCACACCCGATAACCCCAGCGCCTAAAACAGCGACAGATTGAGGATAGCGTGTAATGTTTAAAATCGTGTCGGAGTCGTGCACTCGCTGATTATCAAATGGAATATTTGAAGGATGAAAAGGATAGGACCCGGTTGCAATGATGATGTAATCTGCTTTGAGCGTGGCATCTTTAGGCCCTTTGACTTGCACAGTGTTGGCATCAACAAAAGAGCCAATGCCATGATAAATATCGACGCCGTGACGGACGAGATTTTTCCGGACCTCTTCGGATTCAGTTTTGATTACTAAATCTTTGCGGTACATAAAGTCTTTAATTGTCGTATCCCGTTCAATGTCTCGATCTACACCATACAATCCTTTGTCATACTTTCCTGATAGATATAAAGCGGTCTCCTTGAGAGTCTTTGAGGGGAGGGTACCCGTATTGACTCCGGCTCCTCCGTAGATCGGTTCTCTTTCAATGATAGCAACCTTATGGCCAAAATAAGCAGCCTTAACAGCCGCCTTTTCACCCGCCGGTCCTGTTCCAATGACAACTAGATCGTATTTCTCCATAAAAAACTCCCCACTCAATCGTATGATTCAATTCGGGAGTGTCTACATTTTCTTAAGCAAGATCAAGAAATATCTTTATCTTTTGATTTTGAAATTATCTAGAAAATAGCTGAAATCATCCTTTGATCCATTTGATTTAATGCATTTAAGGATATAGCCATTATAAGGCGTTGCATATGCGCGTGCCTGAATCGTAAGATTTTGCACATAGTGCTGAAAGGTATAATCCATTATCCAATCTCCCTGAGAATTTTGAGAGACATTACTATTTATAAGCTGGTATGGATATTCAGAAACTTGAGAGCGGATCTTATCAAACCAGGCGTCTGGATCAATATTGCTTTTAGGGGGGAGGTAGCCTGTTAAGACATAATCTGTTAAATCGTTACTGTCTATAGCGTAGGCGGTGAAAAGTGAATCGTTTCTTTTAACAATGACTTCTTGTTTAAAGCGGATAGTGACTGTTTCCTTTCCAAAAGGATAGGAATGCAGCTTCCATGGAGTAAAAATGCCGAGGCATTTATCTATTCCATCTATCGGGAGCTTATTATTTGCGAAGGCACATGCTGCGCAGAAAATCAAAAAAATGGAAAAAAGCATTCTCATGAATTTGCCTCAAGGAAGTTTCTGCGTTGTAACGAATTACAACGCAGAAAATCGGTGTTTAATCATCACATTCGCAGTGAATCCAGAAATTATCTAGAAAGTAATTGAAGTGATCTTTTTCACCATTTTGTTTTACACACTCCAAAATGTAACCGTTAAACGGTGTGACAATCGCACGTGCTTTGATCACTTGATTTTGTACATAGTCATGGACGATATAGTCCATTAACCAATATCCATTAGAGGTTTGAATAATTTTGCTGCTGATGAGGTTGTAGGGATAGTCAGAAGCATTGTAGCGGATCTCATCAAACCATGCGATCGGATCGATATTGCCCATCGGTGGATAATAGCCTGAAAAACGATACATGACAGCATGGTCATAAGCATAGGCGCTTAAAAGCGTATGACTTTGACTAATTGCCGCCTTTTGAGGGAAACGGACAACAATTTTTTCCATTCCGAAATTAAATGTATCTCGAGTCCAGCGGCTGATGTTTGCGTAGAATTTATCTTTATCGCTTTCTGTTTCTTCGAAAACAGGTCGTGAGGTTGTTTCATCTTTTTCTTCTTCATCGCCGATTGCAATGAATAGTCCATCAGTGTGTGGTTTACACTTTCCGTCCTCGCATTCACCCTCCTCACAATCATATGTAAAAGGGAGCGAAAATGTGATGCTGCACTCCTCGTGCTCATCAGCAAACACAAATGCTGTAAAGCAAACTAAAAAAATCGATAAATACTTTTTCATTGTCATTTAACCTCTTAGAGAACTTTTGAAAGAAGCCAGAGTAGACCCATCTTCACAATTTCTTCAACATAAATTTAAAACAGGACGATGTGGTATTCAGATGCTGCATTTGGATTTATGATCAGATGAGGGATTAATTCGAAATCTGCTATCCCGCGTGCCACAGCAAATAATCCGACAAGCAGCGTTGCGCAACCAATCCACAGATGATATGAGGTGCGTATTTTTTTAAACGCACTCATGCTGATCATTAAAGAAGGCGAAGTGAGCAAGGCGAATGCAAACCCGTTCACAAGACCAACGATTGGTTTTGCTTCCAAAGCACATGCTGAAAAGACAATCAATGTTTGGCCGCATGGAAGTAAAAGAGTGCACGCTCCAAAAAGAAAAACGGGATAGGGGCCATAAACGGTTAAAAGATTGGCCAGAAGTGTTGAGAGGCGTGCTGTTTTGCCTGCGAGCCATTTTGCTCCCGGATAGGGGAGGTGGAAGAGAGAGAAAAAACCAAGGGTTATAATTCCAAGGCCAAACACGATCGAAAACAGGGCTGAGAGACCGGTTTGTGCAAGGGCATGAAAGAAAAGCATTCCCACTTCAGCAGAGAGAAGACCGGCAAGTGTGTAGGAAAGGAGTCTTCCGACAAAATAGGCCCACCGATATCGATTTTTTGCCAGAAGCATCATCAGCGGCCCGCACATTCCTGCGCAGTGTAAATTTCCAAAAAGATAGATAGGAAGGAGGGCAAAAAATAGCGTCATTTGCTTGCCATTTCTCGCACTTTATTGATCTGAGAAGGGTCGACTCCAGTAGAGTTAGAAGGTCGCATAAAGGATTTTGTTGCGACAAATCCCATAATGCCAAGAAAAAAAATAATAACTGCAAAAACTGTGAGATGAAAGCTTTTCATAATTTTACTTTGTGGGTAGTGTGAGTTTAATGGATATAGACATCGATGAGCAAGCAGAAATCCTTGCGAAAAAGGCACGTCACTTTCTCATAACAAATATGGGGCGCCATCCTAAGCAAGCATTCCCTTGGGAAGTTTTTCAGGCGGTCTCTTTTGTGCTGCGAGAACAGGTGATGGTCAATTGGGCTGCGACAATACAGACGGTGAATCGAAAGGGGATGAGACGTCTCTATTACCTGTCGATGGAATATCTTCCGGGGCGTATGCTCGTAAACAATATTTCAAATTTACATATCCATCCTCTTATGCATCGCGTGGTGGAGAAATTGGGTTATGAATATAAAGATATCTTAGCTCTGGAACCTGATCCCGGACTTGGCAACGGAGGTTTAGGGCGTCTTGCCTCATGTTTCCTTGACTCTCTTGCAACACATAAATATCCCGTCATTGCTTATGGACTTCGGTATCAATATGGGATTTTCGAGCAACAGCTATGGGAGGGCGTTCAAGTTGAAAAACCTGACTGCTGGCTTCTCAATGAAAACCCATGGAATTTACGCCATGACGGAAGCGCAAAAACAGTTAAATATTCCGGGATTGTCCATAAGCGTATGAATGGAAATGATGAACTTGTATACGATTTAACCGATTATGAGGAAGTGCGCGCTCTCCCTTTTGATTTTCCAGTTATTGGGTATTCATTTGCATCTGATTTCAATGTTGCGACGCTTCGCCTTTGGTCGACAAAAGAGTCGCCGCGCAACTTTTTATTGCAAAGGTACAATGCCGGACAAATAGGGCCTGCTGCAGAAAATACAGCATTGACCGATGTGCTTTATCCAAATGACAACCATGAAATTGGAAAACGGATCCGTTTAAAACAGGAATTTTTGCTCGTTTCTGCATCGCTGCAAGATATCATACAGCGCCATCTTGAAAATTATCCAAGTCTTGAGAACTTTGCTGATGTCGTGCGTATTCAAATCAATGACACGCATCCTGCCCTTGTCATTCCAGAGCTGATGCGCATCTTGACACAAGTGCATGAGATTTCTTGGGCAAAAGCATGGGAAATGACTCAGGAGATTGTTGGGTTTACCAATCACACGATTCTACCTGAGTCTCTCGAGCAATGGAATCAGGATCGTCTTTATAGCTTACTTCCTAGGCAGTACAAAATCATTGAGCAGATCAATCAGCAGCTCATGGACTTTGTGAGAAGCGGTAATCCGCAAGATCAAGATGTATATGAGCGGATGACGATACTACATGGCGATCAAGTGCGGATGGCTAATTTAGCTATTTACGGTTCGCATAAAATCAATGGCGTGGCGCGTCTGCATGGAGACATTCTTAAAAGACGTGTATTTAAAGATTTTTATGCCTTTTTTCCTGATAAATTTACCTATGTCACGAATGGGGTAACCCAACGTCATTGGCTTTGGCATTGCAATACAAAGTTATCCTATTTTCTTATCGATCGGATTGGGATGGGCTGGATTACCGATTTCTCAGAAATCGAGAAAATACGTGATTTTGCATCCGATCCAGAATCTCAGAAAGCTTTCTTAAGAATCAAAAAACAGAATAAAGAACAGCTTCTCGTGTATCTTAGGGAAAATAATCCTATACGTGATCATTTTGGAAAGGTTGTCTCAGAGACATATGATTTTGATACAGATGCTATGTTTACGGTCCAAGTAAAACGTGTGCATGAATATAAAAGGCAAATGATGAATGCTCTGCATTTGATCATGTTGTATCAAGAGCTGCTTGAAGACCCCAATAGCCATTCAATTAAACGTGTTGCGATTGTTGCAGGGAAGGCAGCAGCCGGCTATCAGGTAGCAAAAGATATTATTCACCTACTCTACTGCTTAGCCCGCAAGATCAATGCTGATCCTGCGATTCAAGATAAGCTTAAAGTTGTCTTCGTTGAAAACTACTGCGTCACTCGTGCAGAAAAAATCATACCGGCAGCCGATCTTTCTGAGCAGATCTCTACAGCAGGAATGGAGGCTTCCGGTACAGGCAATATGAAGCTCGCCATCAATGGTGCGCTCACAATTGGGACCGAAGATGGCGCTAATATCGAAATGCGGGAGGCGATTAAAGATCCATGGTGGCCCTTTTCCTTTGGTGCTAGAGCTGATGAACTGCAAGCCCTCTACTCACAGAATCAATACAATCCGTGGGATATCTATTCCAAGTATCCTAAAATCAAACGTGCTATCGACGCATTGAAAGACGGCACTTTTACCCAATGCGAGAGTGAAGAGGCGTCGTTTTCTTATCTGTTTGATATTATAATGCTTGGATACGGAAATGAGCGACCTGACCGTTATTTTGTTTTGTATGATCTCCCTGCCTATCATGAGACGCAAAAACTGGTGGAGCAGTACTATCTCGATCCTGCAAAGTGGGCGGAAGTAGCCATACATAATATTGCGGGTATGGGCACCTTCTCGACAGATACATCTATCCAAAAATATGCGCAAAATATTTGGGGTTTAAACCCTTGTCCCATTGATCCTGAGATATTGAAAGGGGTGCGGCGGGTTTATGAGGAGTCTACGCTTAAAGCGTAGCTTGAAGCATTTTCTTTTTTGTGTTTTCTCAAAACCATTGTTTTACGACTATTTTCGCGTCGATCTTAAAATGGGCGTGTGTTGCGACGAATATCGTATAAAATAAGGTTGTACAATGGATCGTATTTATCGAGTCCGATCATAGTGCCAGCTAAAACATTTTTGTCTCAGTTGGTCTAAAGTTATAATACCTTGAATTTATTCCTTAAATAGCTGTAATCGCTCTCCTCTTTCAGCTTTTTGAGGCCCTCGTTAAAGTCTTTGATTAGGTCTTTATGCTGCCCTTTAAGCGTAAGCAGCCGAAGCCCTTTGTCGTTTAGTGGAGGAGAAACGACCTTAAGCGTGTTAGGATAAAGGTTGTCGATCAATGCTTTCGCTTCGAGGTTTGGAATGAGCGCTCCGTTCATATTCCCATTGGCCACATCCTCGAGGACTTTAGGTATGCTATCATAAAGGGCGATCACAATTGAGGGATGTTTTTGGACGATCAAGACAGAATCGTCATATTGATAAGCTCCAACAGTTGAACCGGCAAGATCATCTAAAGAAGTTGCTTTTGATTGGATTGGAACGACTAAAACTGGACCAACGAGCAGAAATGGATCAGAAAAATCATACTTCTCGGTTGTGATTATATTAGGAGCAAGAGAAGAGAAGATACCTGCATAATCGCCTTTCTCTAAACCCTCAAAAAGCTGATTCCATCGCACATCCACTAAGATGAAGTTCTTTTTTTCCACTTGCGCGAGCTCTTGGACCAGACTATTTGCAAAGCCGTTAATATTCGGCGCGATTTGGCCTAATCTTAAGGGAAACCACGAAGGATCGCGGCCGATGGAATAGGGGCCGAGCGTGGTGTTAGAAGATCCGCATCCGGCTAAAAAAATCAACAGACAGAGAAGAACTCTTTTCATAATTTCGATAATACATTAAATATGCTTTCATGACAGCTTATCTAATAGTAAATTTCGGCGGCCCTCGCTCTTTATCCGAGATCGAACCCTTTTTGTCAGCTCTTTTAACAGACAGGGACGTTGTGCGTACAAAGCTGCCTGGGCCTGTTAATTCCTACCTGTTTAAGCGAATTGCGAAAAAGCGCGCAGTAAAAGTAGCTAAAGATTATGACTCGATAGGAGGCTGTTCCCCAATTTATGCCGATACCGAATATGTCGCAGAAGAGCTGCGTAAACGCGTCGACGGTCCCGTCATCACCTTTCATCGTTATCTTCCTGCGACGCATGCCGCCTCTCTTGCTAAGATAGAGGCTCTCGATGCAGAAGAGATCCGTGTATTTCCGATGTTTCCTCAATTTACATATGCAACGACAGGGAGTGTCGCCCGTTTCTTTAACGAGCATCTTGCGCCGAAGACAGTTCAGAAACTGAAGTGGGTAAAGTCGTATCCCTCTCATCCCGCTTTTGTGCATTTAACACAAACCATGATTCGAGAATATTTAGAGAGCGAGAATTTATCTGATGAAGAGACCTTGCTCTTTTTCTCTGCTCATGGTGTTCCCCAAAAGTTTATCGATCAAGGGGACCTCTATGCTTACGAATGCCGCCTCTCCTATGAGAATGTGATGCGCGGCTTTCCAAAAAGCGAGGGGCTCTTAGCTTTTCAATCAAAATTCGGCCCTGGGGAGTGGCTTCGTCCTTATACTCTAGAGGTATGCGAGCAGATTGAGGCGTATCGAAAAGGGCGGAAGACGATTTTATTTGTCCCGATCAGTTTTACATCCGATCATATCGAGACGCTGTATGAAATCGAGCAGGAATATTTGCCGGTTATCAGAGAACAAGGGGTTGAAGCGCGCCGTTTGCCGGCATTCAACAGACGTCCCGACTGGATCGAGGCAATCAAGCAAATTTTAGAAAACTATACACCGACTTCAACTTCAATGTTGATAAGAAGCGATTACTGAAACCGGTCAATCGGGCTCTTTTTCAAACCCGGGTAGTGGTGAAATTTCAGAATCAGTTGAGGTGCTGAAAACTAAAAAGTTATTTTTAGTTTTTAGCATTCTGCTATCATCCTTTTGAGCCTTGCAAGAAATCTTGATTTTCGATATCATTTCCTTCAATGAAGCCGAAAGACTTTAAAATTTTAATGTTTGTATAGCCATCCTTTAACGGATGGCTTTTTTTTTATACTCATGAAGAAAAGCTACCTTATTTTAGAAAGTGGAGAAATATTTGAAGGCGAAGCCCCCGATTGGCAAGAGGGAGTGTTCCCCGGGGAAGTTGTCTTTACTACAGGGATGTGCGGCTACAACGAGAGCTTAACGGACCCCTCCTTTGCAGACCAGATTCTCGTCTTTACCTATCCTCTTATCGGAAACTATGGTGTCGCCGATCCCTCTACGTGGGAATCTAAAAAAATTCATGCAGCTGGGGTCGTGGTCAATGAGTCTTGTGAGAATTGGAGCCACCATGCGGGTCTGCAGTCATTGCAAGAGTGGCTCAAAAAAGAGGGCGTTCCCCTGCTGACAGGTGTCGATACGCGTGCTCTGACAAAAACCCTTCGCTCAAAAGGCGCTCTTTTAGGGGCAATCTCTGATAAAAACGCGGCCCCCACTTTCGTAAACCCCAATCTAGAGCACTTGGTTGCTAAAGTCTCTATTTCAGAAAAGAAAACATTTGGAGAGGGAAAGAAGCGGGTGATCGCAGTCGATTGCGGCATGAAAGAGAGCATGTTCCGCCAGTTGGAGAAATTTCCCATTGAAATCGTACGTGTTCCTTATAACTATGACTACTCAGAAGAGCCGTTTGACGGGGTCTTCCTCTCAAACGGTCCAGGCGATCCGATTCAGTGTGCCGAAACAGTTGCGATTTTGAAAAAGGCGATGAAGAAGAATAAGCCGATCTTTGGGGTGTGCCTCGGTTCGCAATTGCTAGCCCATGCAGCAGGCGCTAAGACATACAAACTCCCTTTCGGTCACCGCGGTCAAAATCAGCCGTGCATGGATCTCGATACGGGGAAATGTTACATTACAAGTCAAAATCACGGCTTCGCAGTGGATGAAAAGAGCCTCCCGGAGGATTGGGAGGTAGTTTTTCGGAATTTAAACGACGCATCGGTCGAGGGGATTGCCCACGCAACTCTTCCATTCTATGCTGTACAGTTTCATCCAGAAGCGTCGCCAGGCCCAACTGACACAAGGTGGTTTTTTGAAAGGTTTTACGCTTGTTTAGACGGGGCTCCTGCACGTGAGAAAACAGTTATTCCCCAAAAGGATCGCATATCCTCCAAACGTAAGATCTTAATTCTTGGATCAGGCGGTCTTAGGATCGGTCAAGCGGGTGAATTTGACTACTCCGGATCCCAGGCGATCAAAGCGCTTAAGGAGGAGGGGCACGAGACGATCCTCGTGAATCCCAATATCGCGACTGTCCAGACCGATAAAGGGATGGCGGACAAGGTTTTTCTGCTCCCCCTCAACGAAAAAACAGTCACTGAGATCATCGATAATGAACGTCCTGATGCCATCTTATTGAGTTTCGGAGGGCAAACAGCGCTTAATTTAGGTTTGCAGCTCGAGGCAAGCGGCGTGCTTGCTCAGTATGGTGTCGAAGTACTTGGTACACCTGTTGACACGATCCGCATCACTGAAGATCGCAAGCTTTTTAAAGAAGCTCTCGATGAGATCGATGTAAAAACGGCGATCAGTTATACCGCACATACCGTTGCAGAGGCAAAAGAGGCCGCGAATAAAATAGGCTATCCGGTGATGCTCCGCTCGGGATTTTCGCTTGGAGGCCTAGGTTCCGGACGTGTTGCTAACGAAGAAGAGCTTATCACCCGCGCTTCTGAAGCGCTGAGCAAGGCTCCGCAAATTTTGATCGAAGAGTATTTAGCGGGTTGGAAAGAGATTGAATACGAAGTTGTAAGGGATAGCGACGATAATACGATCACTGTCTGCAATATGGAAAACTTCGATCCGATGGGAATTCATACCGGCGAGAGCATCGTTGTTGCCCCATCACAGACTTTGAATAACGAAGAATACCATTATTTACGCGAAGTGGCGATCAAAACGGTGCGCCATTTAGGTGTTGTCGGGGAGTGCAATATCCAATATGCAGTTCATCCAAATAAGGTAGATTACCGGGTAATCGAGGTGAATGCGCGTCTGTCACGTTCAAGTGCGCTTGCTTCGAAGGCAACCGGCTATCCACTCGCATTTGTTGCAGCCAAGCTCGCATTAGGTTACAAGCTGCATGAGATCAAAAACTCAGTCACCAAGGAAACATCAGCCCTTTTTGAACCGGCTCTCGACTACATTGTTGTGAAAATGCCTCGCTGGGATATCGCTAAGCTGCGTGCCGCAGAACGGACAATTGGTTCTGAGATGAAAAGTGTTGGAGAGGTGATGGCGATTGGACGCTCTTTCCCTGAAGCGCTCCAAAAGGCTGTCCGGATGCTCAATATCGGCTGCTGTTCGCTTTTTGACTACCCTTACACAATTCCTAATCCAAAACAGGAAATCGCCTGTGCTACCGACCGTCGCCTCTATGCAATTGCGCAAGAGTTGAGAGAGGGCATGGATGTTGAAGAGATACACGCCCTTTCTAAAATCGACCGTTGGTTTTTACACCATCTCGCTCACGTTGTGGGAATGGAAAAGGAGATCGAAGAGAAGCCTCTTGAAGAGATTCTCCTTCAAGCAAAGCGTTTAGGGTTTTCCGATAAGGCAATCGCACTTCTTCGAAAGGAAACAGAGGGGTCGATTCGGACAAAACGGCTTGCACAGGGTATAAAACCGGTTGTCAAACAAATCGATACACTAGCAGGTGAGTTTGAGGCAGAGACTAACTATCTCTACCTCACCTACCATGGCACCCACAATGATCTTGAATCCTCTAAGGTTTTGCCTATCATGGTGATGGGGTCGGGTCCCTACGCGATTGGTTCGTCTGTGGAATTTGATTGGTGCGCTGTGAACACCGTGAGAACGCTGAGGCGTCACGGAGAGCAGGCGATCATGATCAACTCAAACCCTGAGACAGTATCGACTGACTATGATGAGTCGGATCGTCTCTATTTCGAAGAGCTAACCTTAGAAAGAGTGTGCGATATTGCCGATTATGAGTCGCCGAAAGGGATCGTCATTTCTGTTGGAGGGCAAATCGCAAATAATCTCGCTCTTCCACTTTACAACGCAGGCTACCCTATCATGGGAACCCCGCCTTCGATGATCGATATGGCTGAAAACAGACAGAAATTCTCCTCACTTCTTGGGGAGTTAGAGATCGATCAGCCCGCTTGGGTCGAAGTGAGTTCGATTGAAAAAGCGCGCACTTTTGCCAAAGAGGTCGGCTATCCGATTTTGGTGCGCCCTTCCTATGTGCTGTCGGGTGCTGCGATGAACGTGATCCACAACGCAGGTGAACTCGACCACTATTTAGAAGAGGCGGCTGTTGTATCGCGCGAACATCCTGTTGTGCTCTCTCAGTTTATTCTAAACGCAAAAGAGCTGGAAATCGACGGTGTCGCTTCAGATGGGAAAATTGTTATTGAAGCGATCTCAGAACATATTGAGAATGCCGGCGTCCACTCGGGAGATGCAACGATTGTCTTGCCTCCTCAAAAGCTCTACTTAGAGACAATTCGGCGTACCAAATCGATCACGCGTGAAATCGTCAAAGCGCTTAACATTACGGGCCCTTTTAACATCCAGTTTATTGCAAAAGATAACGCGATTAAGGTGATCGAATTAAATGTGCGTGCTTCGCGCTCCTTCCCTTTTGTATCTAAAGTGACAGGCCACAATTTTATCGAAATAGCGACCGAAGTTCTGCTTGGGAAGAATACGCCGCGGCATTACAACACCCTCGATCTCGACTATGTCGGCATCAAAACTCCGCAATTCTCTTATAGCCGCCTCAAAGGGGCGAACCCAGTCGCCCATGTTGAGATGGCTTCCACAGGAGAAGTCGCCTGCCTCGGCGGAAATTTTCTCGAAGCCTTTTTCCGCTCTTGGGAAGCGACCGAGCAATCAGTTAGAGGAAAAAAACTGCTCGTTAGCATAGGCGGTAATAAAAAGAGCAAATTGCTTGAAGAGCTGAGAATTTTAGAGGCGCGTGGATGGCAGATTTACACAACTCCCGGCACCCACGACTACCTTTCAAAGCAAGGCGTTGCCACCCGCTGCCTTTATAAAGCAAGCGAGGGATACCGTCCAAATGTCGTCGATGCGATTACGGAGCAAAATATCGATTTGATCATCAATATTCCGAGCGGCGTAGCCTCTTCCAAAGCTGCTACGGACGGGTTCCGTATCCGTAGATTGGCTATCGACTACCATATCCCTTTGATTACAAATCTTCAGATTGCGCAAGTCTTCTTGCACTCGCTTGTTGATTTGGATAGCTCGCTCCCTGTTAAACCGTGGAACCAATTCATAGGAGTCGAATGAAGGACGACCTAGTTTCGATTAAAGATCTGAGTAAAGATGAAATCTTAGAGTTGCTCTCCTTAAGCGAGAAGATAAAAGCCAATCCTCCAGGTCCCGTTTTAAAAGGAAAGTTGATGGCAAGTTGCTTCTTTGAGCCCTCTACCCGTACGCGTCTTTCATTTGAAGCTGCGATGAAGCGACTAGGCGGCGATGTGATCGGCTTTACTGCCGAGACAGCCACCTCAACTGAAAAAGGCGAATCCCTTCATGATTCCATGCGGGTGATAAGCCTCTATTCAGACCTCATCGTGATCCGGCATCCTCTCGAGGGATCTGCTCGCCAAGCGGCCGAGGCGAGCGATAAACCTGTTATTAATGCAGGAGATGGATCAAATGAACACCCCACTCAAACGCTTCTCGATCTTTTTACGATTAAAGAGAGCCATAAGAGACTCGACAATTTACGCATCGCTTTTGTGGGAGACTTGCTCTATGGGCGGACAGTACATTCTCTTAGCCTTGCCTTCGCCCATTTTGATGCGCGCCTCTATTTTGTCTCGCCTCCTTCACTCTCCATGCCTGAACATGTGTGTGAAGAGCTGAAAAGAGCCGGTGTTCCCTACTCATTTCATACCTCGATCGACGAAGTAATCGAACACGCAGATATTCTCTATATGACACGTGTGCAAAAAGAGCGTTTCACCAATCCCGAAGAGTATCTCCGCGTAAAAGATCATTTAATTCTCACACCTAAGATTCTGGAAAGCGGAAAAAAAGAATTAAAAGTTTTACACCCTCTGCCGCGGGTGAACGAGATCAGTCGTTCGGTAGATGAGATGGAGCAGGCATTTTATTTTTCACAGGCAGAGAACGGACTGTATGTGCGACAAGCACTATTGTGTAAGTTATTAGGAAAAAGATGAAAAAAACACTTTCAGTTGCAGCGATTAATAATGGGACAGTGATCGATCATATCCCTGCAGGAGAGGGAATGCGTATCGTACGCCTTCTTAAACTCGCAGGGCATCGCAATCAAGTGACTCTAGGTCTTAACTTGCCAAGTAAGGCAATGGGTTACAAGGATTTGATTAAAGTTGAGGGGAGAGAGATCACCGAAAGTGAGGCCAATCAGATCGCTGTCTTTGCTCCGCAAGCAACGATCAACATCATCCGTGACTTGTCTCTGCATAAAAAGTTTGCTGTGACACTTCCCGAGAAGCTAGAAGGTTTTCTATCCTGCCCGAATGCAAGGTGCATCACGAATCATGAGGAAATGAAAAACCGGTTTCTAGTGGGAAGAGGGAAGTTAACATGTTATTACTGTGAGAAGAGTTTTGCCCATGAAAGATTTTAGCGGTTTGACAGCACTGCCTGCATTAGTGGATCCCCATGTCCACTTTCGCGCTCCCGGCTCTGAGCAAAAAGAGGATTGGAAGACAGCTGCAGTTGCCGCTCTGCATGGCGGTGTGACGACTGTGTGTGACATGCCGAACAATACCCCTCCATGCACAACGCTCGAAGCCCTTTTAGAGAAGAAAAAACTGATCGATGCTCAGCTGGAAAGTGCCGATATTCCCTTGAGGTACGGTCTCTATTTCGGTGCTGATAAGGCGCATTTTGACCAGATTCAAGCGGCAAGCAAAGAGTGCGTGGCACTGAAAATTTTCATGGGATGCAGCACAGGCGGGCTTGTGATCGATACCGACGAGGCTTTAGATGAGGCATTCCGCATTGCAGGTGCTGCCGATATGCTAGTCGCTGTCCATGCGGAAGACGAAGCGCTGCTTGTGGAGAAACGCAAGGAGTATGCAGGGGCAACCGATCCTGCTGTTCACTCGTTGATGCGCCCAAAAGAAGCGGCGATTCGAGCGACGGCAAAGGCGATTGCGCTTGCCCGCAAGCACTCTGTCCGCCTCTACATATTACACATGAGCACAAAAGAAGAAGTCGCATTAGTGCGTGCCGCCAAACAAGAGGGGCTTAAAGTTTATGCGGAAGCGACAACACATCACCTCTTCTTGTCAGTGGAGGATTATGCAGAGTTTGGCACCTTTGTGCAGATGAACCCCCCGTTGCGCTCGAAGCAAGACCAGGAAGCGCTTTGGGAGGGAATTGTAGACGGGACAATCGATACGATCGGAACCGATCACGCTCCGCATACAATTGAGGAGAAAAACCTTCCCTTTGGACAAGCGCCTTCGGGGATACCCGGTGTTGAGACGCTTCTCCCCCTGATGTTGGATGCGGTGCACCAGGGAAGACTTACCTTAGAGCGTTTGATTGAACTGACACGCACAAATCCGATGAAGATATTTAACCTTCCGCCCAATGACGACATCGTTTTGGTAGATTTAGAGAAAGAGCTGACTGTCACCGATGCGATGATCAAGTCTAAGTGCGGCTGGACGCCTTACCGGGGGCGAAAATTACGCGGGTGGCCTGAGTATGTGATTCTCGATGGAAGAGCCTACTCCGTTACCCGACAAAAAGTTGAGGAAACACAACCACCGGAAGTGTGTCGACCCGAAACTCCGTGCAGCGAGCCTGTAGAGTCTCGATAAGCTGGTCGCACGCGGTTTGTACCTCAAGAACCGTCGGAGAATCCGACTCGAGGTAGCTGCCGAGATATTCCCTCCCTTCGTAGGGGATACACGACAGTTCCTCAATAGCGCTCCCAAGATGCATTTTTAGCTCAGGAGTGAGACGGGTGCCGACAAATAGTTTTGTTTTCATAACTTTTTTTTAAAAGAAAAGCGTAAATTATGTCTAAGATTTTACCAACATGGTGGCCGGAAAAACCACCCATCTACAACATCGAAAAGAGCTATCTTGAAAATCTCGAGGAGGGTCCTTTCTTCGACGCCCCAATTCCCGAGAGGGTTTTTCCCCCTGAAGAGGAGTGGGTCGATTTCCTAGGATTTAAAGTAGCGTGTCCGCTTGGTGTCCCAGCCGGCCCACTGCTTAACTCCCGCTGGGTCGCTTTTGCTGCCGAGATGGGTTTTGATATCGTCACATATAAAACAATCAGAAGCAAGCCCCATCCTGCGCATCCTCTTCCCAATATGATCTATGTCGACACAAAAGGACCCCTTACCAAGGAGAGATACCAGGAAACCCTCTCTCAGGCAGACCGCCCTCCGCTAAACATGGAAATGCTTGCCGCGACCAATTCCTTTGGCATCCCTTCGCGCGACCGCGCGTTTTTGGTTCAAGACATCGCACGAGCGAATGCCTCGTTAACTCCAGGACAAGTGATGATCGTTTCCGTCGTGGGAACACCTCGTCCCGGTGAAGACTTTTACGAAGATTTTGTGCATGCCGCCCGCATCGCACTCGATGGAGGCGCCAAAATTATTGAGGCAGACCTCTCATGCCCTAACGTCACAACCTGCGAAGGAAGCCTTTTCACAGATCCCGACGCTGTTTTTGAGATTTGCTCTCGTATGAAAGGTATGATGGGAACTGTGCCTCTTGTGATCAAAGTCGGCGTCATCGAAGAGATAGAAGTTCTGCGCCAGGTGATGCAAGCAGCTGCAAAAGCGGGTGTACAAGCTATTTGCGGCATCAATACAGTTAGTATGAAAGTTGTAAAAGAGGATGGAAGTCCGGCCCTTGGTGAAAAGCGCCTCCGTTCAGGCGTGTGTGGTGGACCGATCCATTTAGCTGCACTCGATTTTGTTCGTAAAGCTCACACTGTTAATCAAGAAGAGAAGCTTGGACTCGCCATTATGGCAACCGGAGGAGCAACCCTTCCCAAACATTTTGATGATTTTTTCCATGCGGGGGCCGACGTTGCCATGAGTGCCGTTGGCATGCTATGGGATCCTTATTTAGCTGCGAGGTATCATTCATGTTAGTAGACCTTTACAAGATCGGCGCAATAAAATTTGGCGATTTCACACTTAAAAGCGGGATCAAATCCCCGATCTACATCGATCTTCGCCTGATTGTCTCCTACCCAAAATTACTGCAGGAGACAGCCAAAAGATTGTGGGAAAAAGGCGCGGCCCTTCCCTTTGATTGCGTCTGCGGCGTGCCCTACACGGCTCTGCCCATTGCAACCGCCTTTTCAATTAACAATCAGGTTCCGATGGTAATGCGCCGTAAGGAGGCAAAAAACTATGGTACCAAAAAATTGATCGAAGGCGCTTTTCAACCCGGCCAAACCTGCCTTGTGATTGAAGATTTGATCACAAGCGGCATGAGTATCTTTGAGACGATAGAACCGTTAGAAAACGAGGGGCTTAAAGTTTTAGATATTATCGTATTGCTCGACCGCGAGCAGGGTGGTCGAAAGCGACTTGAAGAAAAAGGGTATCGTCTCCACTCTCTCTTTACGATGAGCGAGCTTCTCGCTTCTTTAGAGAAAGAGGGGTGTATCACCTCTCAAACCGTTCAGGATGTGCAAAATTTTGTGAAGGCAAATCAATGTTAACCTATTCTCAGAGAGCCGATTATTCCCTAAACCCAACCGGACAGAAATTGCTCAGGCTGATGGATGAAAAGCAGACTAACCTCTCGATTGCCGCTGATGTGACAACAAGTGAAGAGCTGTTGCATATCGCTGAAGATTTGGGACCTGAAATTTGCGTTCTGAAGACACATGTCGATATTCTTGAAGATTTCACTCCCGGATTACCTCATAAGTTGCAGGCACTAGCTGAGAAGCATCATTTCATGATCTTTGAGGATCGGAAGTTTGCTGATATTGGGAACACCGTCAAATGGCAATACCAAGATGGCATTTATCGCATTTCTGATTGGGCTGATATTACAAACGCACATATCGTGCCCGGGCCGGGGATAATTGAAGGATTAAAGGAAGTAGGCCTTCCAAAAGGGAGAGGATTGCTTTTACTCGCTGAGATGAGCCCGAGGGGCACACTTGCCAAAGGATCTTACACAACTCAGGCTGTGAAATGGGCTGAGGAGCATGCCGATTTTGTGATTGGCTTTATCAGTGTGCACAAGCTAAGCGATAACCCGAGCTTTATCCATATGACTCCTGGCGTGAAACTTGTGCCGGGAGGCGATGCGCTTGGTCAGCAGTATTTAACGCCACAAAAAGTGATCGGTGAGAACAAGAGTGATCTGATCATTGTAGGCCGTGGCATCTATTGTGCTGCAGATCCGATCCTTGAGGCCAAAAAGTACCGGGAAGCCGGCTGGACAGCCTATCAAAGCACAATTTCATAGAACGTCTTTTAAAGTTTCTTTATCTAAATTAACGTAAATTACTCATCAACAATTCTCAAATTTTTTTATTGACAGTCAAATTATTTTTTATAAAAATAATTACAAGGGTCGAGCGAAAAAACAAGAGTTGAGTAATGTTAGTTAATTTCTTGGCAGAAACAAATTATGAAGAAAATGAATACTATCATCAACCATTACCCATCTCTTTAGACCGAGTCGCAGTTATTGTTTTGGGCGGAGGGGAAGGATCCCGACTATCTCCGCTTACTAAATCAAGATGTAAACCCGCCATCTCATTTGGCGGTCGCTATAGCCTCATCGATGTTCCGATTTCGCATTCTTTAACCTCGGGGCTCACGAATATCTTCGTGATCGGGCAATATCTTGCCTGTACACTGCAGCAGCATCTCTACCAAACCTATTTGTATCATGGAATTAGCCAAAGGCAGATTCAGCTACTTGTACCTGAAGAACGCAATGGACAAAAGATTTGGTATGAAGGAACGGCAGATGCTGTGCGGAAAAACCTCCAGTACTTTAATGAAACTTCAGCTGATTACTTTTTGATTTTATCAGGAGATCAGCTCTACAACATCGACTTTCGGAAGATGATCAACTATGCACTGGAGGTCGATGCCGGCATGCTGATCGCAACGCAGCCTGTAAACAAGAAAGATGCGAAGCGAATGGGGCTTTTGAAGATCGAACATGGAAGCAGCAAGATTGTTGATTTTTATGAAAAGCCGCAAGAAGAAGCGATCTTAGAGCAATATTATACCGATACCTTCACCCTAAATCGGCTCGGCTATGATAGTGGGAAACACTATCTCGGTTCAATGGGGATCTATCTTTTCAAGCGCGATGTCATGTTCGATTTGCTGAAAGAAGATGCTCGAGAAGATTTCGGAAAGCATCTTATTCAGACACAGCTTGTTAAAGAAGATGTGCATGCCTTTTTATACGACGGATATTGGGAAGACATTGGGACGATTGAGTCGTATTATCATGCTAATCTTGCGCTGACCCGTCAGGAGACAGATTCCAAGAAGGGGTTGCAGTGTTACGATGAGAGCAGCCATATCATCACTAAGCGGTATAATCTTCCTGGCGTGCAGATTTCAGGATGCAAAGTGCATGAGGCTTTGATCTGTGAGGGGAGTATCGTAGAGGGTGCCGAAATATTCAAGAGTGTTTTAGGTATCCGATCCATTGTTGGCCAGGGGAGCATCGTTCGAGAATCGATTCTCTTAGGTAATGAGTATTACGAACATCCCCAAAAATCGTATCGTCCCGGCATCGGGAGAAATTGTCATGTTGAGCGAGCGATTCTCGATGAGAACGTCACCCTTGGTGACAACGTGACTCTAGTCAATCAGAAAGGGTATGACAATTACGAAACTCCCGATGGGCGTATCATCGTCCGGGATGGGATTATCGTGATTCCTCGCGGTACTCACATTCCCGATAATTACGTTTTCTAGTACACTTAAGCCCATGTCAGTGTGGGCGATTGCAGATCTTCATTTATCCTACGGTGTTCCGGAAAAAACCATGGAAGTATTTGGTCCTGAGTGGATCAATTATGGGGATAATATCAAATCTAATTGGGAAGCCGTTATACAAGCGGATGATCTAGTTTTAATTGCTGGAGATATCTCTTGGGCGATGCGTCCCGAGCAGGCAAAAGTCGACCTCGATTGGATCGATGCTCTGCCGGGCACCAAAGTACTCATCAAAGGGAACCACGACTATTGGTGGAGCTCACTCTCCAAAGTCAAAAAGCTGCTTCCCCCTTCTATCCATATCATTCAAAACGATGCCTTCCGCTGGGGGGAATATTCAATTGGCGGAGCCCGCCTCTGGGATACCGATGAGTTTGATTTCGATGCCTATATTGAGTTTCGAGAGAGAGCCGTGCCGGCTTCTAAAGAAGAGAAGCCTGATCAGGAAAAAATTTTCAAAAGAGAACTGGAGCGGTTAGAACTCAGTTTAAAGAGCTTAGATCAATCAGCAACGAAGCGTCTTGTGATGACGCACTATCCTCCGATCAGTGCCGATCTGCAGCCTTCCCCTGCAGCAGCCCTTTTGGAAAAATATCATGCTGATGTTTGTGTCTTTGGGCATTTGCACAGTGTCAGACGGGATCTTCCAATGTTCGGCACACACAATAATATACGCTATATACTCACGTCTTGTGACTATCTCGATTTCAAGCCGGTCAAGATTTACTGAGATAAATTGCACCATTGGTGCAATTGTTTCTAGCATGGTGCAATTGGTGCAATTAATCTTTGAGAGAAATTACAAATGCAGCTTTTGATCTAAGATAGCGCGTACTGTTTTTAGATCTGCGTCATATGGATCCAGAGAGGCATCAGGCTCAATCTCGTTACGTCGATGAAAGATTTCGGAAAGAAGGAAGCCTGGCTCTTTGAGCTCTAAATGATCGTAGTGGATGTAGCAAATCTCGAGAAACTCGCGGAAATCTTCTTCTACTTGCATCAATTCGAACATCTTGAGCGCAAGGGTGTAAAAAAGCGAATGATTTCCAGTATCTGCCAGAAAGTAGAGCATCTCCTCAACAAGATCGATTCGCGTCTCGTTAGTTACTTGATCGACTACATGCTCAAACTCTGCGCTTCCTTCCTCAGGATCGTCGACAAAATCAATGCGGGCTTTCAAGTAGTCAAACCAGATCGAATCTTTGATATAGGGATAAAAACCTTCAATCAATTCAGAGGCATAGGCGTGGTCTCCTTCCTCGATTTGCGCTAAGGCATAATCGAAAAGGAAACTGTCGATTTCATTCGCACAATATGTTTGAAGAGTTTGAAAGACCTCTTGAGGATCGAGCCCCTTATCGGCATTCTCTTCTAAAATTTGCTGGAGGTAGTCCAATATATCTTCAATATCACTCTCATGTCCCAAATCGTGCTGAGTCATCTGATAATCCAGCTCATCGCAAAAAATCGAAATAGTGCGCTTCTCAGGGAAATATCTGCGCCAAAGTTCGAAGACCAATAGAAAAATTCGGTCCTTTTCAAGCGGATCTCGTTCAGCTGCAACAACATCAAGCAGCTCCTCAGGTTCTTCAAACTGATTCGCATAGATGCTAAAATCTCCGTTACCAAAGGAAATCCCCAGCTGGCTTAACTGTTCGAGAAGTTTGTCTGTCGACTTCTCCCGATAGTTTTCGGTTTGCCATGGCTGAAGATCGGCAACCTGAAGTTCGCCCGACTCGATGCGGGGGAGATTGATTTGAAGCAAATTATACTGAGCTTTACGTTGCAAGAACATATCCGTCATTTTATGGTTTCCATCGATTTATGAGAAGGGAATTACATGATGCCCTTGAGGTGATCAGACGAATTCCCAGTGTGTTATAATAAAAAAGCCTTTGCAGCACCTTCTTAAAGACAGAAGAAGGTAAATGTTTTATGTTGCTGCATGTTAAAAATTTAGAAAAAACATTTGTTTGTGGTCTTTGGCATAGCATTGACCTGTAGCATTCTCGGGATTCAATTTTTATTTCGTATATCATTATTTAAAATTAACCTTAAATTAATATTATGTCAATTTTAATTTTATTTTTCTGAAAAACAGAAAAATTCATATACGCTTCCCAATACGGCAATTTTTTAAAGAGTTTTAATTTAAATATTTAGTTTAGGTTTTTGATTAACTTTTGTTAATTAAGTTTTTTGTTAGTAAAATAAAAACTAAAACGATAAAAGGGTTTTAATTATGGGAAGCGTTCGTCCTCCTGGTGAAAGTGAAGGAAGTAAAAGTCAGCCCGTAAGTTCTTCTGAAACAAGCAGGCATAGAGGCCATACTTATAAAGTCGGTGGAATTGGTCGTTCTCTGAGGGATTTTGTGTCTAGCATTCTAGACTTTCTTGGAAAGATAATTAGTGGGCAAAGCACATCTAGCACACAAATTAAACTTGCTAAGAGAGAAATAAATGAGCTGATAGAACGCACGCTCCGAGCTTCTACAAAAGATGAATGGGTATCAGTACAAAAGGGATGGGAGTCGATAAGTGAAAGAACGACAGATAAGAACTTAGGTGAAATGGGGAAAGTTATAGCTGAGAAAGCAAAAGATGCTAGTAACAAGGCAGAAATATTACAGCGGGCTCGTGATGAATCAAGAAGGCAATCAGCTCCAGGATTACGGAGAATTCCTCAAGATGAATATAATGCAGCGAAAAATGCCGTAATGAAAGCTGTAGAAAATATTCGAAATATAGATCGTTATCTCATAGGAATTGTTGAAGAGGATGCAAGCAAAGCTGAAACCAATGAAGAATGGGGTTTAGTTCAAGAGAGATGCGAAGAGATAGGAAAAACTACAAAAGATCAAGAGTTAAAGAGACTAGCTGATAAAGCAGCTGAGAAAGCGAAGAATGCTAGAATAAAAGCAGTAGCTTATGAAAATGTACACAAAAAAATGAAAAAAGAGAAATTACCACTTCGAACTGAAGAGAATGAGCTTGAGGAGTATGAAAAAGCAAAAGCAGAAGCAAGGCAAGCAATAGAAAAAATGCATTCTCTGAGAGGTTTAGGGCGAGAGGTAAGCGAAGATGTGTTACAACGAGCACAAAAAGTAGCGAATAATGCAATGGTAGAAGGATTACAACAAGCTCGACAAATAGCTGAAGAAGTAGGATTAGGAGAAGAGTTAAAACCAGATTCATATATGACTTTGTTTACAAAGTTTCAGAGAGCAGATCCCGGAACAAAAAATGAAATCCGAGAGGAACTGCAAAGGCGAGTCGACGAGACTCGTCAAGCAGTGATGAATAGTTTTGAAGAAAGACAAAGAAATATCCTAGATTTAGAAGATTCTAGGCAAATAGAAACGAGACAACTAGAACATGCTAATCAATTAGAAGATGAAATAAAATCACTTCTTGAGGTGCTTTCAGATTTGTCCAACGCTTTGGTAGAAAGTATTTTAGACAAGGAAGATCAGAAGAGTGAAATGACATCAGAAGAGCAACAGTTGGCGGTTCAACAGATTGATGCTTGGAAAGTGCGATTAGGAAAGAATGCTGAAGCTCGACTTAAAGCCGTGAAAGGTAAGACTATAGATGGGGTGCAACAAGAGATAAAGCAAAAGGAAGCGGAGAAACAAGCAGCAATGAGTCGATATATGATCATCAGGAGTGATCGAGAGCAGAGGCCTGATAGAAAAGCGCAAACGCAGAAATTGGAGAAACAGATCCGATCTTTTGCTACAGCGATTGCTTTTCAAAAGGGATTAGACATTCAAGGGTGGATTCCACAGCAATTTTTTATTCATCCAGACATCATAAGCGCGATTCGCGAAGAACTGACACGATTAGAGCTTCATGAGAATGCAAGAAAAGCGGAAAGTTATATCAGCTCAAATCAACTACAAGAATCCTGACGAGAAATTCAATTTCCTGTATGCTTCCCTCTTTACAAGAGGTGAGCTATGTTACGCCGTTTACTACTTTTTATTTTACTTACGTGTTCTGTCGCTTATGCAGCTGAGCAAGTGCCGCTCAAGCAACGGCAGCCAAATTGGCGCCCCTTTGTCGTAGATAACTTTCTGAACGGCAACCCCTCACACGTCATTTTTTTTGAACCTGAGGACGAATCCGAACAGGCCGTAAAACTCATCTCCTTTTTCCCTAATGGCCGCATCCAGGAAGAGAGCGACCTTGCTGATGAAAACACCTTGCATGGCGCTTCTGTCACCTATCACCTAAACGGCTCGATCGCAAAAGCAGCCCTTTATGAGCAGGGAAAACTCGAAGGCGTAGTGAAAACATTTCATCCAAATGGGCAGGTGGAGACTTCGGAAACCTACATCCATGATGTGCGCCACGGCCCCTATGAGATGTTTTGGGCAAATGGAAAGAAAAAGGAGGAGGGTTCTTTTGAAAATGGGAAAAAAGTGGGTCCATTCCTTACTTTTCATGAAGACGGCTCCCGCTCCTCGCAAATCCCTTATGTGAACGGCCTTCCACATGGCAATGCCCTGGAATGGTATGCGCAAGGTGATGAGGATGAAGGAGGACTAAAAGCTTCGCGTCTCTATACAAATGGTCTGCTGAATGGTGATGGGAAAACTCCTGCTGTCATGATCTATGATCCTGAGCTTGTTTTGGTTGAGGTGCAAGATTTTCGCCAGGGCAAGGCGGTTGGTCCTCACCTGAAGTATTTTGAGAGCGGGCAGGTCGCTTATCGTATGAATTATGTCGATGGGATGCGCGAGGGGCAGGAACAGTTTTTCCATGAAACTGGAGCCCGCGCCGGAGGGGGTGCTTATGTGCACGGCACACCTGTCGGTGAGCACCGCCTCGTTCATGAAAATGGGCAACTTGCCAAAAGAGCGCTTTTTGATGACCAAGGAAAAATGCTTGAGCCGGCTGTTGAGTACGACGAAGCAGGACAGATGCTCCTTACCTTTTTTATGGAAGGGGATACGTATCACGGTGCCTTCAAGGAGTGGTATTCTAACGGCCAGATTAAAAACGACTACACCTATGTTCATGGAGCGCTCGATGGGGAGCAGAACGAGTATTATGAAAATGGAGAGCCGAAACTCAGGGCTTTTTTTGAAAATAAAAGATGGAATGGCCCTTATCGAGAATGGTATGCAAATGGCAGCCCGCGCTCATTAAAACATTATAAGAATGGGGAGCTTGATGGGAAGCATACCGAATGGTTTGCAACTGGAGAGAAACGCCTTGAAGAGTCGTTTATCGCGGGAAAGCGGGATGGGAAGCATCAGGAGTGGTCGCGAGAAGGGGTTTTGCTATTCGATGGAGACTATAAAGACGATGCACTTCATGGAATCTTAAAGCTTTATTTTCCAACCGGAAAGCTGAATGCAATCACATATTTTGAAAACGGGCGGCGTCATGGTGAAGAACGGAAATTCTATGAAGATGGTACAACCCAAAGCATAGCCCACTTTGAGAATGATCTTTTAGAAGGTCCGTATAAAAGCTGGCACGAAGATGGGGCAGAACACATTACAATGCACTATAGCCATGGCGTGCCAGAGGGAGAACACCGCGAATATTACCCAGAGGGGAAGCAGCTTGCGCGCATTTTTCATTATGCTAAGGGCAAACTCGACGGTGTGCAGGATTCCTATCACCCAAATGGGCAAATTGCAGGCACTATTTCCTATAAAGAGGGCGTTCTCGATGGAAAGAAGATGCAGTGGGATGCCGAAGGCAAACCGATCGAAGAGGCTCAATACGTCGATGGACGTTTGGAAGGGCGCTATTTTCAAGTGAGCCAGGGCGGGGAAGAGGTTGTTTTCCACTATAAAAACAACCAGCGCAACGGGATTCATCAAGTCTACTATCCCGAAGATCCTGAGCGAGGACGGGTGAAAAAACTCGATGCATGCTTCGAGAATGACCTTTTAGAAGGCGAAGTCTCTGAATACAGCGAGACAGGGTCTAAGCTATCAAGCACATTTTATAAAAACGGGAAACGGAATGGGATTGCGACTCTTTACTCGCCTGAAGGCATCTTGATGATGACGATGACTTTTAAAGATGATAAGCGGGAAGGCAAGGCAATCAGCTACTATCCCAATGGCAAGGTCTACCGCGAGGTAAGCTTTGTAAACGATCTAAGGCATGGCCCAACAAATACCTATCATGAAAATGGTACACTGGCAAGCGTCTATCTCTTTGCTGAAGACAAACAGCACGGCCTTTGTAAAGAGTGGACTACTGAAGGCGTGCTGATTTTTGAAGGGGAATATAGCGAAGGTTTGAAACACGGTAAATTCAATAAATATTTTGACGATGGGTCGCCTAAGCTGCTCTGCCAGTACGAGAAAGATGTGCTCAAAGGATCTAAAAAGAAATTTTGAACGGTTGAAAAACTCTCATTATGCTATAATAATTGCAATTTTCAATGTATGCGTTTACTTGGTGTTCCCTCTCGTAGATGTGTCGGGTGGGCCAGGTTCGATGGTTCGCGACGAATCAATAGTCCTAGAGCTATTGATGAGGAAAGGAACATCGAAAATGGTGTGCTCAACTCATCTACGAGAGGGACAAACTCTGTAAACGCGTACTTTAATTAGGATGCGTGATGGGAGAAGTTAGAACACAAGATACTTGGAGCAAAGAAGCCGGCTATATCTGGTCGATGATCGGGTCAGCTGTTGGTTTCGCAAATGTATTGAGCTTCAGTGCTCTATGTTACAAAAATGGTGGGGGAGCTTTTCTTATCCCCTATATTATCGCTCATTTAATCATTGGTCTCCCTCTTCTTTTTCTTGAAGGAATTATTGGACAGCGCACAAAGCTTCCAATTGTTTCTGCAATGGGCAATGTTGCTGGCAATAAAGGTAAGATGCTCGGTTGGCTAGCTGTTTTAACATGCGCGACCATCGGCGGTTTTTATATGGTCTTGACCGGCTTTTCTGTCGCGTATACTTACTTTACAGCAAGCGGAGCCGTCACTGCGGACACTACGTATTTTTTTAAGCACACCTTTTTACATGACTCGGGCAGCTTGGGTCAGATAGGCGGTATTGCGATTGGAGTTTTAGGTGCGACGCTTCTTGTTGCCGCATTTGCATGGGCTGTGCTTGCCCGTAATATTCGTTCAGGGGTAGAGAAGCTCTGCTCGATTTTCTTGCCTCTGCTTGCAATTTTGGTAGTCATTTTCAGTTTGACGACGTTCTTTTTGCCCGGCGCGTTTGATGGTATAAAAAATTATTTAATTCCTGATTTTTCCCGCCTTGCGAACTGGACAATTTGGCGCGATGTGTTCGGCCAGGTTTTCTTTAGTCTCTCTTTAGGACTTGGAATTGTGACCGGATATTCTCGCCATAACCCCGAGAGCTTTAGTATTCCCCGCGCCATGGTAAAAGTTGCGATCGGCGACTTTTTGATCTCCTTTGTTTCAGGATTTGCGATCTTTGCTTGCATCGGCTTTATGAGCGGAAAGAGCGGGATTGCTTTTTCAGATCTTGTCCCTTCCGACTCAGCATTTGAGATTGGCTTTGTGATTTTCCCGATGATCCTTCAGCAGTTTGGCGATATCGTAGCGCGTGTTGTCGGGCCGCTTTTCTTTTTCTGTGTCTTCATCGCCGGCATCACGGGGGGTTTTCTCCATTATTGAGAGTATAGCAGGAAATTTTGAAATCGAGTTTAACAAAGGGCGAAAAGCTGCTGTTGGGATGGCGATGGGCCTTGTGACTGTGATGGCGCTTCCATTTTGTTTTGGCAATGGCCAGCATGTGATCGGTGCGATTGCGCCGATGGTGCTCGGCAATGCCATGCTTTTGGGCGGTATCTCAGAGATAATCCTCTTTTTGATGATTTCAAAAGTGATTGGCAATGAGCCGCTTTGGTTTTCCGGCAAACGACGCTCTTATGCGTACTACTCTTTGAAGTATGTTGTCTTGCCTATCCTCACATTGAGCTTGGTTGGGGCGCTTTATCAAGAAGTGCGCAACGGATTTGGTGTACCTGAGATGATTCGTTGGGGGTGGCTAGCTGCTGTTCTAGTTGCAGGAGGCTTTTTGTCCCGCTACAACAAGATCCCGATCAAGGCCATGACTCCAGAAGCTACTTCTGATTGAGGAGACGATGAAGGCGGGCAGTGACCTCCGGTTCAATGGCTTCAGGGATGAAATCCCTCAAGTGATGCCCATTTGCTGCAATTTCCCGAATAAGCGATGAGCTGATATGCGCATACCGCCCATCAGCCATAAAAAACAGGGTTTCGACATTCCCAAGCTTCTTATTTGCCAAGGCCATCTGAAATTCATGTTCCATGTCAGAAAAAGCACGCAGACCGCGAATTAAAAAATCGATTTCATGCTCTTTGGCAAAATCGACCACAAGCCCTCCGATGGTCACAATCTCTATACCAGGGCAAGCCTTCTGCAGAAGCTCTATTCTCTCTTCTGTCGTAAAACAAGTTGTCCCCTTCTGACGATTTTGGGCCACTCCGATGATGAGCTTGCTGCATACTTTTGCAGCGCGCTCAATCACATCGAGATGTCCAAGCGTGAGTGGGTCAAACGTTCCGGGAAGTAGTCCTATAGCCATATTCAAAAAGTGTTGTGCGCCCAAATGTGCGCTTTTGTTTTAGTTCCAATGTTTTGAGCTTTGGCTCTTCCATAGATGTGTCTTCTATGAAAAGCGTGCCATCCTCTGCTAATAACCGATGGGAGTCGATCAGGTCAAGCGCCGCGGCCCCTAAATTCTTTCCATAAGGGGGGTCGACAAAGATTAGCTCAAAAGGTCCCTTCAAAAAGGGGAGGACGGTAAGCACATCTCCTTGTAATACAGTCGTGTGATCTTCTTCGTTTAGGGTGGCGATATTTTGTTTGATGGCGTTAAGCGCGGGCCGGCCTTTTTCAACAAAGGTGGCATGTGCAGCCCCTCGACTAAGCGCTTCTAATCCCATCGCACCCGATCCGGCAAAAAGATCGAGGAAGTGCGCTCCTTGGATCCAATTCTGACAGATATTAAAAAGAGCCTCGCGCACTTGAGAGGCGGTTGGGCGGACAAGAGATGACTTAGGTGCCATGAGTTTGCGCCTTTTATGTTTACCTCCGACAATGTAAAGGGTCATCGTTCAACCCATGGGGTAGGGAGATTTAGTGGGAGGAGGAGCTGCTTAGCAACTTCTAAGTGTTCTCGATTACCATCTTCCAGATAGCTGGAATAGCACTCATGCGCAAGTAGCTGTGTCCATGTCCGCTCGATTGAAAAAGAGCCAATTGGGAGGTTTGCAAATGAGATCTTCTTTTTGATGTCAAACCTTTGGTCGTAATATTTCCCTTGCAAAAAGAGCACAAAGTCTGTGAGGCGGTTTGTCGATCCATAAACAACAAAGGGGCGGTATTGGTACAGGTCGGGAAGACGGACCGCTTTGGGCTGAAGCAATATATTGGTCTGCTTATCTGCTGTGATAGCGGTTGCAACCATATCCTTGCCGATCGGCGCGTGAATGGTCTCTATCAAGTTTTTCATCATGGGAGTCAGTTCATTGTGATCTTGAGAATAAATCAATCTTCCTTGATTGAAAGAGCTGATCAAGTCAAGCAAGGGGAGATTGTTTCCAGTTCCCGAGGCAACGCAATACAGCGAAACCTTGCCTGCATTGAGCTTAGTCCATCCACCGATCATTTGCCGCTGCTTTTCTTGTGAGAGATAGGTATCCCCATCCGAAAGAAGGATTGCCGTATTTACCTCGTGATCCGAGACATCTTGAGGGATAATTTTGCCAAGAGAGGCGTACAGTTCAGTAGCGGCAAAATGCCCCCCATGCCCATGCCGGTCCAAAAAGGCGCGCGCCTCAGCAACTGTCTCATCGCTCCAGGGTACAGGGTCAAGAGCCATGCGGACAACCCGCCCATCGAAAATCAAAATATTAAATGTGTCTCCCTCCTTGAGATAGTCAAGTGAGGCGGAAACGGCTTGTTTGTTTAATGCGTAGCGGGCACGGGGAATCGAGTTTGAGCGGTCGATCAAAAAGAAAATGTTCTGCCGGATCCTTTTAAAATCGATCTCCTCTTTCGGAGAAAATGTGATTTTAAATACATAACCCGGCCGATGGCGTTTCGGCGCATATTCCACATTGATATCGAAGTGTTCGCTTCCAGCGAGCGTGCCGAAGCTTGTATAGGGATCGTCTTCATAATCGACCTCAGCTAGAGGGGGCAGCTCAATAGAGGTGACAAGCGGCATATCCGATATTAGGCGGCTCCCTTCCTGAAGAGAGAGTTCACCCTCTTCTGAAAGCGTTGGATGAAGAGCCGGATCTAATGCAAAAGGTTCTATTTCGAGATCTACGGGTGTGCGATCCCCGAGCGCTATTTCCAGCGCGGGGGCGTATTCAGCGCTAAGCTCATGAAACTGTTGCTTCACCTCTGGCTCCGCCTCTTGCAGATTATTGAAAATCTCAGCTAAAGCCTCCGAGCGCATTTGCCGATTGAAATAGTCTTTGGTCGACTCCTCATGGGAAATCATATTTTGATAGGTCGCGGTAGGTAAATGCAAGGGCATCATGTGCAGAGTAAAAAGCGCAGCTGCATGCACAAAAAGTCCCAGTACAATGACACTTAAAAGTAATATACGCTTATTATCCTTCATACATTCCCGTACTTGCTCGCTCTAATATGTAGCGGCTTACAGCATATTTCCCCTGCCGCAATGTGGAGAAAAGAGCACGCGCTGCATGTTCTTTTGCCTTTCCCTCTCTCGGATCTTTGGTCACTTTCGCCTGAAGAAGATAGATCCGGGCATCAAGATAGCGCATGTAGGCTTGATAGATCTGATCTTTTTCAGGCATTATCTTTCTGCTTTCGTGATAGTCCTTAGAGACAATGTCTTGGGTCGTTGTGAATTCCTCCTTAACGGAGAGAAGCGCATTCAGCAATCTATCATTTCGCTCTTTCTCCGGAAATAGGGAGGCTTCTAACTCAGCTCGATCGAGAGCGGCTTCTAAGTGAATAGGTTCCGTTGCGAGCGCCTTGCGCACTTGCAGGTCGTGTAATTTCTTCAGATACCTTTCAGGATCCCTTGTAAAACGCAAACGGGCTAAATGGAGCGTTGCAGCAGAGGCGATGGGCCGTTCGGGCGCATCTTCAAGATAGGAAAAGAGTGCTTCAGCTTCCTCATTTCTACCAAAATCGAGATAGACCTCTCCTAAGAGAAGCTCAGCTTCCTGTTTTGTCCCTTGGCTTAATTCAGTTAAGCGTTTCAAGATTGGGAGGGCTTTTTCATTGTTTCCTCTCTGTTGGTAGAGGCGGGCGAGGACAAGAGCCTCCTTGTCAAACCGCTTCCAGTTGCTATCAGTCTGCAAGAACGATTCAAATAGTGCGATCGCACGCTCATTTTGTTGTTTAGCAAAAAAGTAAGCGAGCCATAACCGATTTTCAAGAGAGACTGGATAAGTATCGATGATCGCTTCGAGATGCTGTGCTGCACGTTCTGTAAGAGCTGTGTTCTCATTTTGCTCCTTTGAAAGCGCTAGGTAGGCGTTAAAAAGATGGAGGTGCAGACGGTCGTTTTCAGGATATTTTTCCTGAGCTTTTTCTCCAAAAGCGATTACTTTTTCAGGAGAGTTTCCCTCTTTGACATAACAGTTCGCAAATAAAAGAGGATCGGGAGCTTCCATCTCATGTAAAATGCCAAGAGCGGCATTTACGCGATCGAGTTTCAAATAGGCCTTAGCTAGGAGCTCCCTTTTTTCCGTTAACTCCTCCTCTTGGTAAACCCGTGCGGCAAAAGCCCTTTCCAAATCTTCTACCAGCTGGGCGTACAAGTCACGTTCAACAGCTTGCATTTGAGAAATATCCACCGCAAGGCGATACATTTCTATTTTTCTACCTGCTTTGGGAAAAAGAGCGAGAAATTCATGCACGGCTGCATGGGCATCTTCCCATCTTTTTTCAAGCATCAAGAGATGTACCTTTTCTACAGCAGCATGTTCAGTAGCCGGGTCATGTGGAAAACGTTGAATCAACTCTTCAAGCAGTGCCAATGCGAGGGCGTTTTCTCCCTCATTTTTGTGCACTGTTGCGCGCACAAGTTGGGCAGCAGGCTGCCTTTCGGGATACCGTTCTATCAACTTCGCATAACTAGCTTCACAAAGGGTGAGATCGCTTATCTCTTTCGCGCTTGATAAAAGAGCTTCTAAGGCTGACCGGTCATGGGGAGGAGAAATCTCTCTATCAAGCGACTTTTTGAGGTCGGCAATCGCTTGATAGTGTCGCTTTTTCTCAAAAGCTACCATCCCAAGGTAGAAATAGGGAGTCGCTTGTTGTTTTTCGGGAATTGCCTTAAGCCATAGGTCTCTCTCGTGTTCAATTGTTTCCCATTTTCCTGCATTGGCAAGCATCTGAAGCCACTGGTATGCGGCATCAGGTGCCCGGCTAGATGTGCCTCGTGCAATTGTTTCAAAAAGTGTCAATGCCCTCTCTTGATCACTTTTTGCAAGCATGGCAGCTGCATGGAACAATATCTCATCATTATCTTCTTGGTTTTCAGCAATTTCTAGATAAATTTTTGCGGCTGCTTCAGGCTGGTCGAGGAAGCGATAGATCTCCGCGATTGCTAATCGTGCATGGGCTCCAAACACTTCGCTAAAGGTCAACGAATCATAGAGGGGGAGAGCCTCCTGACAGAGGGCTTTAGCTTGTTCTTTTCCGTCTTCAATACGGATCAAAGGGAGAGCCTGCCGAAAGGCAGCTTCAGCTAAGTAGAACCGTCCCTCTTCATTTTCATGAATAGCGATTGGACTAAGCTCTTGATATAATTGAGTATACTGCTGAAGGTGATAGAGGGTTTGCCATCTTTTGGATTGTGTATGAGCTGTGAGGGCTTCATCGGTTATGCGGTTGTAATAGTTGAGCGCCTCTTGGTAAGCCTTTTCATGCATCGCCATATCCCCAAGCATGGCATAAAAGTGGTCAGCAAAAGGAGTGTCTTTATATTCGTCCAAATAGGCGCGGATTTGGTTTTTTGCAAACGGGTATTCTTTATCGCGCCAAAAATCGATAATGCGGCGGACAAAAAGAGCTTCTGTCTCTGAACGTGCCTCAGGAAGAGGGGGATAGGCAAAAGCTGTCTGGAACAGAAGAGCCAATACGAAGCAAATTTTTTTCACGAAATACTACCCACGATTTAAGGAATCTATTACACTCCTATTCTCTTTTTCAATCAAGGTGATCATGGGGATCTTTTTTGCAATTTTAGCCGCCGTGTTGGTGTCGATCAGTAATTTTTGTATGCGAAGGAGCATCGATGCAGGTGGGTCGAGTAAAGCCTATCTTGTTGTCCAGCTGACATTTTCCTTTCTTGTGATGATTCTGTTGAACCCTGTCCGTACAGGGGACTACGGCTGGAGTGGCGCTGCTGTGGGAATAGGGCTTATTGGGGGGCTGATCTTTGGCTTGCTGATGTGGGGGTTAGGAAAAACGCTTGAAAAAGGCCCTCCAGGCCTCTCCTTCGCTGTGATGAATACCTCCTCAGTTGCTCCTGCAGTTGTGCTGGCGATTTTCTTTGGTTTTGCATTTGGCCACCCCTATACCTTTTCGAATGCCATCGGTTCTACATTTGTAGTCATCGGCTTGTTTTGGGCAGGTTGGACTTCTGAAAAGAATCCCAACAAAAGGATATGGGCTTTCTATGCGCTTCTTATTTTTGTTACCCACACTATTTTTCTAGTATTTTTGCAGTGGTGGGCGATGATTTTAAAACCAGATCTTCCCTTCTCCTCTCTCATACCATTTCATATGAAAGAGGTGAATATTCAGTGGTTTATGCCAGCTGTAGTTTTTGTAGGAGCGCTCTTTCAGTGGGTTGTTTACATCGTCAAGCGGCATCATGTTCCCAAGGGTGCTGAGCTTTATTACGGTATTGTGGGAGGTGTGACAAATGGTGCGTGTACCTTCTTTTTGATTTTAGCACCGCAAGTCGCAACCGCTTGGGAGAATGCCATGATCTTCCCTATCTTTTCGGTCAGCATCATCTTGATTTGCAATGCATGGGCGCAGGCAATCTACAAGGAGCGTGTCAATTGGTGGGCCAATGGTGTATGTGTGATCGGGCTGATTATCGGAACAGTTGCCTGGCAGTCGCTTTAAATGAGGTATGAAAAATACTCCTAAGTTATGGTGGCTCATCTGAGTAAAGCATTAAACGAGTTGAGATAGAAACGTCTTGGCTGAAACGATTATAGGCTTGTGATAGCGGAAACAGTCGATCTCTTCAAATTCCAACTCAAGAACCACTTGAAAAGCATGCTCTGCACCGGTGAGTTTCTGATAGCGTTCAAGATGTGGACTTAACTGAGAAGAGGAAAGTTTCACCTCGACTAGAAACCATGGCTTCTCATTTTTGGTTACAATGAAATCTACTTCTCGTTTTTCTTTATCTCTCAAAAAATGAAGTTGATAGAGTCCTAGCCCACGATCGGTCCAAAAATGGCATGCCTTTAGCAGATGAGAAGCGACAAAATTTTCAGCTTTCTGACCCGGTTTGTCGATCATTGACCAATCCCACATGTAAAATTTCGGCTCTTTTAAAAGGGAACGGGGAATATTTTGTGACCATGGATGCACAGGAAAGCAATAATAGAGACGCTTTAAAATCTCTATCCACCTTCTCACAGTTTCGTTAGAGATGCGTACTTTTTTTGAAAGTGAGGTATAACTTATAAGAGAGCCTGCATTTTCTCTCAAGTTTAAGGCCAAAAGTTCCATCTGTTGGATCTCTTGGATTGTGGCAAGGTCTCGAACATCTTCATAGAAAAGCTGTTGAGAACGCAGCCGTTTCCAATTCTCATAAAAATCAGATTCCCCTTTTATAAATGGCTCAGGGAATCCACCAAAATGATAAAGGGAGTCAAATTCATTTTGAGGAAGAGGTGATGGTTTTCGGGTTAAAGATGCAACGGGCCTCTCATGCAGAAGTTCTCCAATTGTAAGAGGATGAATACGGTAAGGAAAGTAGCGCCCCATGAGGCTATCTCCTCCATGACTATATACATCTAGCCGCGCACTTCCTGTCACTAGTATTCTCACTTCACCTGAATGAGAATATGTATCAAAAAAACCTTTAAGGAGGGTCTTCCACTCTTTGAATTTATGAATTTCATCAAAGATAATCAGCGGAGGAGTCTTTCTCGCAAGATCGAGCTTAGCATACCGAGCAATGGCTGCCGGTCCTTCTATGAGAATCGCTCTATTATCAAGATTGTCCCAGTTGAGATAGGCAAACGAAGAGTTTAAATGCTCCTTCAAAGAGAGAGATAAAGTGGTTTTTCCAACTTGTCTTGGGCCCATTAGAAAGAGCATTTGCCTATTTTTTTTGAAATGTTGCTCAATTAAGGGCTTGTAAAGACGTCTTATAAAGTGGTGCTGTTGCATTATTGACCATTTTATAGGTGCATGTGAAATTAGTCACGACTATTTTCACATGCATGTAGCATTTGGTCAGCTTTCGTAGGAGCCATAGAACTTGATCAAGTTCTCAGCCCGTTTGTAGTTTGTCTGCTTGAGCAGCTCATAGATGCGCAGACCCTTAGCATTCATCCCTTGCTGAAAATAGAGCATGCCGAGTTTGAACAAAGTATCTTTATCACCGGGGCGGAGCTTGAGCACGATCTCATACTCCCGAATCTCCTCTTCAGGCATCTGGAGATCGTGGTAGGAGTAGGCGAGCTGGACATGCACCCAAGGATCGTCAGGAGCATAATCATGGAGAATTTTAAACTCCTCGATCGCCCGCTGCGCTGTTTCACGGAATTTTTCTTGCATTAGCTCCGAATACCGCTCTGGCGGTACCCATCTTTCCTCGTCATAATCATGATACTTCCGCGGGTCAGCGTAGAGGCTCGATAGAGTGACATAGGCATTAGCAAGCGCAGCATGCACTTCAAGATTTGTCGGCTCTGTTTGCACGACTTTCAAATGCTCTTCGACTGAAGTCGTGAGTAAGAGCTCTTTAAGTTTATGGAGTTCTTTCCAGTAGCAGAAACAGCTAAATTTTTCGAGTGTTGGGGCCAGCGGTTTCAAAAATGAGGGGGGCATAAAAAAGAGATACTCTTTCTCATGCAAAGCAGAAGCAAATTTATGCGCGGCATTTGCAAGCGCAATATGATGTTCCGGGATTCCCTCCTGATAGTGAATCATCTCCTTGCAGCGGTGGAGATATTCATCGCATAAATCAAGCAGTTGCTCTGGGCGTTTTGCCTGGATGTAGAGACGAAGCACAAAATATGAGAAAACCGTTAGGAAAAAAATCGCGAGGGTAAATGCCAACACAGCTGATTGTGACAAAAGGGCGAAAAAGGAGAGGAAAAGAGCGACCTCAACCATCGCGATCAGTAGGAATACGACGTTGAAAAATATGGAGAATCGAATCAGGCGGCTAAAACGGGTTAAAGTAGGTGTCCACAGACGCGTTACTTCTGCGTTATACTGATGCTTATCAAAAGTGATTTCAGTAACTGTGGCCATATAATTTCAAGCGCTATTTGTCCTCTTCAAAAGAGTCAATATTATCGATTTGCGCTAAGTGCTTTTCTTGTTCTTGCGAAGCAAAAACTTGGGCAAGCATTAACGCTTTGCGGGCATCTTCATCAGGATTGCCGAGCTTTTTAAGCGAGCAAAGAGCTGAGTTGTATTCACCTAAGTGAAAAGAAGAGAGGCCGACAAGCCTTTGCGCAGTTTCATTTTCCGGATCGAGTTTCAGCACCCAAAGCGCATGCGCTTTTGCAAGAGCGTAATGGTGTGCGTGGTAAAGGTATTCCGAGTCTGCAAGGTGATTAGCGAGTTTGCTCGGCGTCGCGAGTTCCTGCTTGTTGATTTTGAAATGATCCATCGCATCGAAAATCAGCATGAGCCGACCGATTAGATTGCTGTCCTCGGCTCTTGTATAAAGCTGAGTCAAAAAATAGCCGATCTGTGTCTCCATGCCGCTTTTATTTTCGCATAATTTCAGAGCGATGTCCATCAAACGCCCACCCTTCTTCTCCTGATTTTCCTGTTGCCAGAAGAGTTGGGCATGCTTGAAAAGCTCTTTTGCTAAGAGATCTCTTTCGCTTGAGCTGCGGCCTAATTTCTCCCAAAAGGCGAGGTAGCGTCTCGTATTGACAAGCGTTTGTGTATCGCGCTTCACAGTTCTAAAAATCTCTTCAGACGTGAGCGAGGCGATCTCTTTTGTGAGGAGCTTAGGCGTAGGCGAGATCCGCTCTACCATTGACCAAATCGCATACAGATCATCCGTGTCACCCTGCTTTAGCCCATCTGCCATCGCGTCAATTAGCTTTTGAGTTAGAAGTGTATGGAAGGGACTTCCAAGAAACTCCTGCTTGATCGCTTGGCAAAGCAGCGCATCTTCGCGTGATTTTTGGCGGAGCATTTGGTGCGAAAGTTTCGAAGCAAGCGATTCGATCGCACGATCGGCTTTCCAATCGATAAGCGTATGGACAAAGTCAAATCCCCATTTCTGCATCTCTTCATCGAGATCTGTGAGTAATAGTCCTTCAGCCTCCCGCAGAACATGCGGTGTGATCAAGCCTCTTTCCCTTTGAAATTGTTCTTTAGTGCCTGATCGTTCGAAATAAAAACGGGCGAGCTTGTAGTAGGTTCCTCTCTGGTCTAGAGGAATGTGTTCGGCCTCTTTCAAATAAGTCAGCCCTAAAAAGAGAGTTGCCAGTTGTGTAAGGTCCTGGCTTCCCATTTGATGACTCTCTTTTTCCAGGATTTCCCGGCCTGTTAGGACATCCCCTTCCTCAGTTAAACAGTGTGCGATATGAAGTTGGCGCCAAGAGAGTGGAAAGAGTTTTTCCACAACAGCTTTCATCCATCCTGTTCCTTCGGATGTTTCAACAGGATCGAATGCGTTCCATGCCTTCAGCGCGTCTCCATATTCGGCACGCAAATAGTTTTGAAGTCCCTCAAAGAAGAAAACAAAGGGATTATGCGGAGCAAGAGAGTGTGCAGCATAAATCAGAGAAGCGATTTCCTGGTCGCGCTGTTCAAAATAGAGGTTAGCCGCTTGAGCGAGCAAAACTTCGGTCATAGCTGCTTCTTTAAGATTTTTAGGAGGATCTTTCAAAAGCGTGTGGAAGTAAAGGCTGCTCTCTAGATAACGGCCCCGCACCTGTTCCAGATACCCTTTATAAATGGCAAGCGGATAGGCCATGGGCTGTGCTGTGAGAGGGCGAAGCGCCCCTTCTGCTGCCGGGTAATTATTATCCTTTAAGTGGGCGAGAGCGAGTTCTGTTTGCGATTTCGTGTTCGGTTTAAAAATAAAGTATGAGCTCGCAGCGCACACCACAAAAACAGTTAGGATTAAAATGACACGTTTTATCAACTTTTTCTCCTTGTCTAAATTGATATACTATATTTAGAGGTTGTTTCATGCAAATTAAAATGATAAAAATAAGATTGTGTTAAGAAGAACATTTTTTTGGCTGCCAACAAAAAAGGATTCACATTTATAAAAATATCGTGTTAAAACAAGGTATAGAGTAGTTATAGGAGTTTAAGGATGACTCAGAAAAAGAGCATTTTGTTGATAGAGGATGAAGAAGACATTGCAGCACTGATAAAGTTGCAAGCCGATATTTCAGGTTATAAGCTGCATGTTGAGACGGATGGGATCAATGGTTTTCGCGCAGTTGAGCGGGAAAAACCTGATCTGGTCATATTAGATATTATGTTGCCGGGCCAAAATGGACTCGACATTTGCCGGAAAATGAAACACAGCCCAGAATTGAAAAATATCCCTGTCATTATTATTTCTGCCAAGAATGAAGAATTAGATGTCGTACTTGGATTGGAGCTTGGAGCGGATGACTATGTTGCCAAGCCCTTTTCTCCGAAAATTCTATTTTCACGGATCAAGGCTGTATTGAGACGTGGTCGAGAGCCGGCAAAATTGGCGAAGACGTTGACATTTGGAGATTTTACATTAGAGGTCGACCGTTATCTCTTGCGTAAAGGGGATAAGTATATTCCGATTACGCTTTCTGAATTTGGGATTTTACGGCGCTTTTTAGCCAATCGGGAAAGGTATTAACTCGGAATCAATTATTGGATGATGTGCAAAACGATGATGCGTTCATTATGGACCGCAATATCGATGTGCATATAGCCTCTCTTCGAAAGAAACTGGGACCTAATTTTCATTGGATCGAGACAGTCCGAGGAGTAGGGTATCGTTTCAAGGAAGAGGAGGACGCTTTAGCTTCCGTTTAAAAAAGGCCCAGCTGCCAAATAGAAAGATCACGGCTCCAATTGTCCAAAAAGGAAAGGAGCCGTGCATTTCTTTCACTGAAACATGACTCAAAGTATTTGTGGTATCATCATAGATGCCCTGCACCATAACCACTGTTTCTTTTGGATAATCTGAAAAGTTTCCTTCAAGGGTGACGATCGTATGCTGTTTAAGACAGCAGCTTTTAAGATTAGGTGCGTCGCATAGTACCCATGTCTCTTCACTGCTTTTTTGCAAGAATCCTTGAAATGTTTCAGCTATTCCTTCATTTTGCTCCATGTAATACCAATTTTCTTTGACTCCGCATCAGCATGGCTTAAAAGAGCATTAGAGATCAATCGCCTTGATACATATCAGAGGAATGCGGACGGGGTAAGGGCTCTTTACGTTGTCTACTTGCATTCCAGACAACGAAAAGAAGCAGATTTACTTTAGTTGCAAAATTGGTTTCATCGTCGCTACCATCATCTTTTGTGCGATCCTCTACAACTGGATGTTTACCTTTTGTGAGATTATGAGTAATGATATCATCGCTGTGTTGATACTTATCACTAATTCTACGACCAAGTCCAAAGCTAAGTACTCCAACTGCGAAAGTAGATGCAGCGATTGCCTTCAAGTGTGCTTGTAAAAACGGGAGTGCTGCTTTAGATAGTGCCGTTATCTTGGTTTCTAGAACTCTTCCTATAGAGGTATAATGACCTATAAGTAGAGCTGTAGCGATTATCGTTAAAATCGCTAGTCCTGTGATTAATTTGGTAGTTCTATGATTTTTTGTTGAGTTAGGGGTATATCCGGCGTAAGGCGGTTTTACTCTTACAGCTCCTAATTTGTTTGTCATTTTATTCTCCTTGTTTTTAATTACTTATATTATACAATAATAATTTTAAATTATTATAAAGACAGTAATTATTTTTAAATAAAAAAGGGAGGTCGATTGCTCGACCTCCCCAAGGAGAATCACATGGTGATTTTATTCATTTCTCTGGAAGAACTTTTTAACATCAGCCTCAGCCCCGCTTAACCAAATTTTAAATTTTGAAGTAGGTCGAGCTGTCTCAGCCTGCGTTGCAGGTTCAGTCGCAGGTTGAGCCTCATCTTCAGATAATGCCGCACTACGAGGTGCTTCAGGCGAAGCCTGCATTGCAGGTTCTGCAGCAGCATCATTACCCGAATCAAGTGGAGTTGCTGCTACTGGGCTATCCCGATCGTCATCCGAACTTTCTAGCCTAGCATCAGATAGTGAAGCCGTTTCTGATTGAGTTCGTGATGCCTCATCTCCCGAATTAACAGGTAGTTCAGAGTCGTAACCATCTGTGTCATCTGATTCAGGAAGAGGAACTTGTGATGGATCTACTTCACTAGTATCTGTGTCATCTGATTCAGTAAGAGGAGCTTGTGATGGAGCTACTTCTTTTATTGCTCTGCTTCGATGAGCGAGCTCAGTAGCTCCGGCACCTAAACCAGCACCGAGCGCTAGAAGACCAGCTGCTCCTGCTAAGAGCTCCCAATGAGCTTTGATGAAGCTTCCGGCTGTACTGCCCCAACCGATGACGGTAGTGATTGCCTTATTGCTTAAGTTCTGAAGTGTAGAAGCATCTACACCAAAATGCTGAACTAGTGCATAAATAGCTGCTGCCGCTACCGCTGCTACAGCTAATCCAACTAGTGCCATACCAGCTCTTTTCAGCCCAACTTTGTGATTTTTACCAAAATCAGCGATAGCATCTTTTGCATCGCTTGCGCGATTTTGAATGTCTTCGCCCTTATTTCTCAGCCACGCAAATATTCTGCCTGAGCTTTCTCCTTCTGGAGCTTCTGCTGCTGCCTCATTCTCTCTAGCATTGTGTAATGCTTGAGGTCGTGTTAGTTGACTAAGAGCTGAAGGTCCTGTTTCGTGAATACGACCTGGGTCTGAACAATAACCTCTTCCTACTGACATAATTATTATCCTCCTTAAAAGAATTGAATTTATTAAAGCTTTTAAACTGATTTGCCAGTTTTTTAATAAGCATGCTTTAATTATAAAACAATTTTATTAATAAAGCATTAAGATATGAAATTTAATTTTGCGGGATATTTAATTTTTGACCTATATAGATACGGTCAGAGGAGAGATTGTTTAGCTGCTTGATTGTCTTGATATCAGTTTTGTTGTCTAGAGCGATCTGCCCGAGAGAGTCTCCTGACTTCACAACGTAGACCCCTTCATCGATCGCTTCTCCCTTGAGCAGGGCAAGCATAGACTGTAGAGAATGTTTTAATCCGCTAATATCGGAGGAGAGCTGTTGGTCGATTTTTGACAATTTGTTTTGACAGGCTGCAAGCGAGTTATTGGTCTCGTTTAAATGGCTTTTAAGACTTTTGAAGTCGGCGATGAGCGTCTCATGCGCTTTCTCAAGATGTGCAAGCCTGGACTCGACCGTCCTGTCTCTTTGCCCCGCTGAGACCTGTCCGCCTAAGGCCTCGACTGAGCGCTCAAGCTTCTGGATTCTCTCCTGAAATAGGTCGATCTCGGATTGATGGCCATGCACTTGATAACCCATTTGATCAAGGGCAAGTCGCATCTCTTGAATCGCAAGGCTCTCGCGCTGTGGAGCTCCAAAAAGAGCTCCACAACTGCATAAAATACTTAGAATAAAGCTACTTCTACCTAGCATATGTCTTAAACTGGGCCCTTCTATTTTCATGCCAAGATTGCTCGTCATGTCCCATCACAAGTGGGTGTTCCTTTCCGTAGGAGATAGTGAAGAGCTGGTCGGGATTGACACCATTTTGGATCAAAAAGGTGCGTATGGAATTCGCTCTGCGAGATCCTAGCGCTAAGTTATAGGCTGCGGCTCCTCTTTCGTCTGCATGCCCTTCAACAAAGACATAAACACTCGGATTTTTTACCAAATAGTCTGCGATCGCTTTTAGGGTTGTGAGATTCTCTGTCCCTTGAACGACATATTTATCTGTTTCAAAGTGGACGTTGGAAAAAAGCTGTGCCAATCTTCCCATCGGAGAAGAAAAACCATCAATCCCAGGGATTGGCGAGCCCGGATCGCCCGGCGACTCTTTGGATATAGGGGCAAAATCCTGCATCGGCTGATACTCTTCTGTATCTGTATCAGCAAGGGAGACAAACTCATCGTCATTCCACCCTTCATAGTAGGAAGCATATTCCCGCGAATCGATATGTTGGCCAAAAAGAGAGCGGAGCCCTTTGCTTAAGTATCGTTTACATGTTTTAGTGTCTTCCCATACTTCATGCTGGGAGCGGTTGCATGAGCTAAAAAGCGCTGCGGTGGCGATGCACGCCATGATGATTTGATATTTTTTCATACTTTCCTCAAGTTTTGGTGTTCCCACGCAGGGAAACGTTTTTCTCCGGGGCCGCTTGTGATTTTCTCTGCTTTCTTCTGATTCAAATTGATCAGATAAAGCTCAGATGTGGTGGGTGTCGATGAATTGAAAATCAAATGCAAGCTATCCGCAGCCCAGGCGGGATTTTCTTTGTGACCATAGCCATCAGTGAGTTGGGTCTCTTTGCCTGTTGTAAAGTCGTAGAACCAAATTTGCCTCACTCCCTGCGTCGTTGCGCTATAGGCGATTTTTTTTCCATCTGGCGACCAGGCAGGGGAAGTGTTGTTTCGGTTTTGTTTAGAGATCAGCTGTGGCTTGATCTCTTTGATCGACGCGCCTGCTGAAGGAATAGCCATTGCGTAGATGCGCGCTGTTCCATCTTTATTAGAGACAAAGGCGATTTTTTTCCCATCGGGACTAAATGTAGGGGTTCCTTGCGTCGCGCCGGGAGCACAGAAAATCTGCCGCGGTTTGCCTAGGAGCCCTTCATCGAGGGAGAAATCTTGGACAAATAGATCGGGATTGCCGGTGATGTCGCTGATAAAGGCCATCATGTTTTTTTGTGGCGAAACGACAGGCATCAGCTGGTTGCCTCGAATATAGGAGAGGCGGATCGGCTCGTCTTTATCGAGCGAGGTGGCATAAATTTTTGGTTGTCCAACTTGATAGCATACGTAAAGAATGTGATGGCAAGGCCCGCCATTGACTGAAGGAATATAGGCAGGCGTGACACATAGGCCTGCATGGCGGGTTACTTGACGCGCATTTGCTCCATCGTAATCGGATTCCCAAACTTCTGTCACCCAGTCAGAAGACGAGGCGCCTTTGCGGGTGCGCACCGTATAGAGTAGCCGTGTGTTGCAGATTCCTCGCGTTCCAAAGAGCGCTTCATGCAAGGAGTCTGCTACCGAGTGGATGATGCGGCGGTCTTCTTCGAATCTTCCGGTTAGAGGAATGCCTTCTAAACCCTTAATGATTCCTGTATTTACGACTAAAAGCGAGGTTGTGAGCTTTTTATCCGAGACGGTAGTTTTTAGTACATAGTCACAACCAAGCGCTTTCCATTTTTCCCGTTCGAAGCAAAGGAGATCATTTTCTCGCCGTGCTTGCTCTTTGCGCTGTGCATTTGCTGTGACAACTTCGGTTCTGCCATTATGGTTGAGGTCAAATGCGAGCACCTTTTCGAGTCTCGCTAAGTAGTTTGCATCAAAGCCTGAGCGGCTGTTTTGAATCGGATTGAGATAAAGAGGGGCGAGCCTCTCTTCGTTTGAGAGGTGGATCGTAATTTCCTCTTCGGCACAAAGAGGAGCAAAAAGTAGAAAAAGTAACAGCCACTTATACATATGGCAATTTAGATACCAAATATTCCATGAACTTGTCAATGTAATGAAGGCTATTTTCACATTGGAAAAGTTATCCTTAGCCAATAAGCAAAGAGGGGATCGTCGAATAATACCTTTCCCTTTGTCGTTCCTTCTACATCTAATATGCCTTTAACTTTCAAAGCTTTGATGGAATTATGCAAAGCAGGTGCACTTGTTATTTCGTACTTGTCTAAGATCTCTTTTTGAAATAAAGATTGTTTCTCATTAGCTGCGAGTCTTAGAGAGCGTTGCTGCGCAAGTGAAAGTGAATTAAGAAGTGTTTGATAAGCGTATGCATTTTGTCCCGCAACTGTTGCGAGAACGTCTTCTATGTCCGGAACATCGACTTCCGTTTTTGCAAGTGCAACAAGTTGAAAGCAAGACATTTGCACGTAGTTTGGTATGTCTTGCACCAACTCTCTTAAATGGGCTACAGCTTCTTTTTTGCATTTAATGCCAACCATTTTGAAGCGCGCAATGATCCAATCGGAAAAATTGGATCCAAATGAAGGAAATTCAATCACTTGGCAGGAGCGATATAAGGGGCGAGAGGGGTCATTTATCATTTCCGAAATCAAACCTTTTCTCGAGCCGGTTAAAAGGAATGAAACATTTGGTAGTTTTTGAAAGTGTGTACGGATTGTCGCTTCAAGCCAGCCTTTATCTTCGAGTTGAGAGATTTGCTGGAATTCATCGATCCCGATAACAACGTTTTTTCCTAATCCTGAGAGTTCCTCAAGTAGATCTTGAATGCTATTTCTTACCTCTTCTTCAGTTAGCTGGCTTAAGGTGAATCCTAAGCTAGGACGGAGTTTCGCTGTGAGGAGGTCGATGTCTAATTTCAGATGGGGTTTTAGACGTCCAATCTTTTTCCACCAGCTCTTTAACTTATTTCTAAAGCTCTGTTTTGTTCCTAAAGCTCTAATGAATTGATGAAGAAAGTCTCGATGAGATGTTACGTTAAATATATCGACTAATACGCAACTGCAACCGGTTTGCTCTAAATGATTAAACAGATCCAATACAAATGAGGTTTTTCCGAACCTTCTGGGCCCCATTAACACGACATGGATATGGTTTGTCAAAAATTGTCGAACGGTGTCGGTTAATTCAGGTCTGGGAAAATAAAAATCCCCTTGTACCGGATTGCCGAACTTGAAGGGATTTTCCGCTAATTTAGTCATGTCTCAATTTTTAACAAAACACTTAAAAATTGGCAAGCTAAGAACTTGTTAATGTAATTGAGAAAGTGTGGTTGCTCTCGTTTTTAAAATGATGCTCGAATGATGGAAGCAGGAGAGTTGGAACGGTCGATTCAACATAGGTGCGATTTCGTTCGCTTGAAGCCGCTTTTACTGTAATATTCTTGACTCCGCCGTTGCGGTTTAGGGTAAGGGCGATTTTCACGTCGCCTTTTTCCGGCAGGGTGAGGGCGGCTTCGAGAAAGGCTATGAGCTGATTTTGATAAGCCGTTTCGAATGTAATGGCTTCACTGGCGAGTGTTTGGATTTGTTTAGGTGACTTTGACTGTTGTGGAGCTGTCTTGGTTGGTGTGCTTTCCAAAGAGGTGAGGCTTTGCTGCATCAATTGAGCCAATTTTTCTCGATTCGGATCTTTTTTAGGCGCCTCTTTGATAATGGGCTTGGGTTGGGGAGTGGTTTTCACGACAGGCTTAGGCGCTTCTTTGGCTTTCGGCTTTGGAGCCTCTTTTACGATAGGCTTAGGCGTTTCTTTGACTTCGGGTTTTGGAGTCTCTTTCACGACAGGCTTCTTAGGCGCTTCTTTGGCTTTCGGCTTTGGAGTCTCTTTCACGATAGGCTTAGGCGTTTCTTTGACTTCGGGCTTTGGAGTCTCTTTCACGATAGGCTTAGGTATTTCTTTGACTTCGGGTTTTGGAGTCTCTTTCACCACAGGTTTTGGGGTTTCTTGAACTATGGGCTTAGGTATCTCTTGTTCCTGTACTACATAGGTATTTATGCTCACTGGTTTGTGGGGAGGTGTTTTGGGCGCCAGCGGTTGAAGATAGATCATTGATGCTAAAATGACTACATGCAAAATGATGACAAGAGATGCTATTTTCAAACCGTGCACTTCGATTATTGAGGTTTTAATAATACATCGAGTTCGGAAAAACCCGCTGCTTCGACGGCATTTTTAACCGATTGATAGGTGCCAAACTTTGCATTCCTATCGTGAAAAAGCTGGGGATGTCCCTTTGGGTACCGAACGCGTGCTTGTACAAGCAATTTTTCTAGTTGTTCAAATGTAACGGGTTGCTGATTAAAGCGTAAGCTGTCATCAGCGAGCACATGGATCACTAATGTTTGTTCCTGCTTTGCGGGCTGTTTCAAAGGGGGGCCCTCAGCTAGATCCACTTGATCCATTTCAAGGAGCGGTGCCACAACAATAAACATGATCAAAATCACAAACACCACATCGATCAACGGCGTTAAGTTGATCGGTGCCTCATCGAGCATGGGACGCGCTTTTCGCTTCATGAAATTTCAACCTGCCGATATTGTAGTTCTACCGACGCGAGAAGCAAGTGGGAAAAATCTTCCATCTCGCCTGAAAATTGCGTGATTGCGGATCGTAAATAGTTGTATCCAATCAATGCCGGGATTGCGACAAGCAGCCCCGCTACAGTTGTCCCTAATGCCATCGCCAGACCTCCCATAATCGTCGCATTTGAGTTCACTGCACCACCCGCCTGAAGCTCATTAAAAGTGAGTAGGATACCCCAAACGGTACCGAGAAGTCCCAAAAAGGGAGCTAAGCTTACAACGGTTGATAGGATGAATAAATTGCGCTCCATTTTCTTCTCTTCTGCGGAGATTGCGCTCATCAAATGGGCTTCAATCAGATCGATATCGGAAGCGGACAGGGTCACATTCTCTTTTGCAACAACAGTTTTATTTTTACCTAAAAGCTCAAGGCTATGCTGTTTTAGAGTCTGGTAAAGCATCGCAAAAGGATGCAGGCTATTCACTTCCATTGAAAGGGGGCTTAAGCGCTTTTTGTGGAAAAGCTCTTGAAATTTCGTCCCGAGCTGTTTAGCGTTCCTTTGTAATAAGAATTTTTGTAAAAATATGATCCAGGTGGTAATGGAAAGAACAACAAGCGATAAAAAAATCATTTTTCCGAACAAATCGGAAGTGCGGTAGGCATCGATAATAGGATTAGTGATCAAAATCTGCATAATTTTAAGTATATGTAATTTTTTAAGACTTTACTAAGGGTATAATGATGATGTATAATTTTTTACACAACCAATTTTTATTATAGAGGGGATATGAAAAGGTTAAGTTTTCTCAAGTGGATGCTTCCAGTCTGCTATCTGCTTGTTTTTCAACCGTTCAATCTTCAAGCTAACGCTGCTGGTTCAGATGAGCCTGTACAGGCTGAATTGTTAGCTGAAGAGCAGTCTATCCAGCCCGGCCGTCCTTTTTGGGTCGGTGTCGAGCTTAAAATGGCTGATGGATGGGACACATATTGGATGAATCCCGGAGACTCCGGTTTCCCGACTCAAGTGAATTGGCAGCTTCCCGAGGGTTTTTCTGCCGGCCCCTTAGAGTGGCCCTATCCTGAAATGTTTATCACAGATTCTCTCGTTGCGTTCGGCTATACCGATTCCGTTATGCTCCTTTCGAAAATCACGCCCCCTAAGAATCTTGCAGCCGATCAGCCGATTCAAATTGAAGCCGATGTCAATTGGCTGGCTTGCAAAGACTCTTGTGTGCCGGGTAATGCTCACCTAACGCTTTCTCTTCCTGTGAGCGATATAGAGCCAAAGAGCGATGCAAAAACGACAGCCCTCTTTACAGAGGCCCGCGATGCGCTTCCGCAGATGCTGGGCGTTGGAGAGGGGGATCTGACCGTTCAGTCTAAGGCGGATGACATCGTCATGAACTTTAAGCCAGTGCCTGGGAGTTTTGGAGAGATTGAAGGGATGCAGTTTATCCCTCAAGAGGGCGAAATGGTCGACTATGCGGCTCCACAGCCTTTCCAGGTGGGCAGTGAGGGGGTCACCCTGAATGTAAAAAAAGCGCATCCCGGCACGGATGCGAGCGTTGTAAAAGGTGTGTTGCTTGTCTCAGAGAAGGGAAGCACGATCAAACGCGCTATTCAAGTTGATACTTCTTCAGCTAAGCCTGCAACAATCACGCTTCATGAAGGCGTTTCCGGTGTTGGCATGGCCCTCGTTTTTGCCTTTTTTGGAGGCTTGATTCTCAATGTGATGCCGTGCGTATTGCCGGTCATCGCCTTAAAAATCTTCAGCTTTGTGAAGATGGCGGATCAGAAGCGCAGCGTCGTGATTAAACATGGTGCGGTTTTTTCGATCGGTGTTTTGATCTCATTTTGGATCTTGTCAGGAGCGCTGCTTCTATTGCGTGCTTATGGCGAGGGGATCGGCTGGGGCTTCCAGTTGCAAGAACCAGTTTTTGTGGCGATTTTGGCAGGAATTCTGTTCTTGCTAGGCTTAAGTCTCTTCGGCCTTTTTGAGCTTGGAACATCGATGATCGCGCTTGGAAGCAAGGCTTCTGCCTCTTCGGGCCGTTCTCCGTTGAAAAGCTCATTTATGAGCGGGGTTTTGGCAACTCTGGTTGCGACGCCTTGTACCGGGCCGCTGCTCGGTCCGGCTCTTGGATTTGCGATGACCTTGCCGCCTATAAGCGCGCTCATGATTTTCACGATGATGGGGCTTGGAATGGCATCACCTTATTTGCTGTTCTCCGCATTTCCAAAGCTTGTGCGTTTCCTTCCAAAGCCGGGCAACTGGATGATCACTTTCAAGCAGCTGATGGGCTTCTTGATGATGGCGACTGTTGTATGGCTCGTCTGGGTTTTTGGGGCGCAAACAGATAATATGGCGACCTTTATCCTTCTTGCCGGATTGCTGATCCTAGCTATCGGTGGATGGATTTTTGGAAAATGGGGCGCGCCTACACGCCGCAGACTTACCCGCGTCATATCGACAATCATGGCCGGGGTGATGCTCTTTGTTGGTGGCGGCGCTGTGATTATGACAGCCAAGCAGCACCGCATGTATGCCGAATCTTCTGAGACAGGAGGCGCTCAGCTCGTCTCTGATAGCGGTTGGGAGAAGTACGATCCTGACCGAGTCCAGGAGCTGCGTGCCCAAGGCATCCCTGTTTTTATCGACTTTACAGCTAAATGGTGTCTCATTTGTCAAGCAAACAAGGTGACTCTTCGTTCAGCTGAAATCACAAAAGCTTTTGAAAATAAAAATGTTGTGACAATGACGGCTGATTGGACAAAGAAAGACCCTGTGATCACAAGGGAGCTTGAGAAGTTAGGGCGCACGGGTGTTCCGGTGTATGTGCTCTACTCAGGCGATTTGCATGAGCCGCCAAAAATTTTGCCACAAACATTGACAGCAAAAGTCGTTATGGAATATCTCGATAAGCTCGAAAAGCCAAAAACGACAGTTTATGCTGCTGATTGATTCGCATGCCCATCTATGTAGTCCTGCGCCTCTTGAGAAGGCGCAGGCTTCTGGTAAGAGCTGATTTGATCAGCATCCCAAAAACTCTCGACTCTCGGGGTGTTTTTATTAGACAAAAAACGCTATATAAATAAGAATTCTTTTTTAATTAAGGCACATCCAATGACAAGTGTTGTCTCTGAATTTTATGGCATGACAATTTTAATGTCTCTCGATCCCACAACTCCACAACCTCATTTTAATGTTCTTTATGAGGGGAAAATCTCTAAGTTTTCCATTCAGTCAGGTAAGATGCTTTCAGGAGAGTTGGATTTAGATGGGAGAGAAATTATAGGAGACTGGTGGAATTTGCACAAAAGGCACTTACTTCAAAATTGGGAGCTTCTTATAGAACACAAGCCACTAAAATGCATTTCTCCAATTGAGTAGGATAGCGTATGAAAAGCATGAATAAGCGCATCATCAAATGCAAACCCGAAAGTAACTACCGGGTTTGGGTGCAATTTAATGATGGCCTTGAGGGGATAGTTGACTTGAGTCATCTTAAAGAGGTTCCAGCTTTTAAACGAGTATGGAAAACGATAGAAGACTTTAATCAAGTGCGTATAGATCCTTTTACGCATACGATTACATGGGGTGAGCATGGATCGGAGGTTGATATTAACCCTGCCGAACTCAGAAAAGAAGTTTTGCAAAGAATAAACCATGAGATTCCTGAACGTTAAATACAATAGGATATAATCCATGCCTACAATTGCTCAGTTCTATGGATTGTTGTTTATTATGCATACTAGAGGGGAACATCCCCCACCACATGTACATGTAAAATACAATGAGTATGAAGCTTCCATAGAAATTAAAACGGGTAAAATTATGGAGGGTTATCTCCCACCTCGATCTCGTAAACTAGCTCTGAAATGGATTAATGCAAATCAACGAGCCTTATTAACAGAGTGGGAAAGAATGGAATTAGGGGAGACTCCGAAGTATATTAAGAAATAAAATGTCATTTCTCATACAGACTCATCCTTTAAAAGCTCTATGGCTCAGTAAAATATTTTATGCTGCTGATTGATTCGCATGCCCATCTATGTAGTCCTGCGCTCGCTGAGGATCTTAAATCGATCCTCGAGAGGGCGCAGGCTTCTGGTATCGAGGCTATTGTAAATATCGCGACCACACCTCAAGAGCTCGAGCAGGGACTCGCCCTTTCTAAACAACATCCATGGATTCATAATGTAGGGGCTACCACGCCCCATGATGTTGAGAAAGAGGGAGAGTCTTGCTTCGATGCATTTGCGACCCATGCCCGTGCAGGAGATCTTATTGCAGTTGGAGAGACAGGGCTTGATTACTACTATTGGAAGGATTCGGCTCCCTTACAGCAGGCGTTTTTGCGCCGCTATTTGCGCCTAGCTCATGAATGCGATTTGCCTGTTGTGATTCATTGCCGCGATGCATTTGAAGGTTTTTTTCGCATTTTGGATGAAGAAAAGAAAGTGCGGGGAGTTCTTCACTGCTTTACGGGGACAGTTGAGGAAGCTGATGCGGTGATCGCTCGCGATTGGTACCTCTCCTTAAGCGGCATCGCTACATTTAAAAAAAGCGAAACCTTGCGTGAGGTTGCCCGGCGCGTGCCGCTCAACCGCCTTTTGATCGAAACGGATGCTCCCTATCTCGCACCAACGCCCTACCGGGGTAAGCGCAACGAGCCCTCTTATCTTATCGAAACGGCTAAGTGCCTCGCAGAGGCTAGGGGGATTAGCCTCGAAGAATTAGCAAACGTCACACGTCAAAATACAAAATCTCTTTTTTCTATTGTTTAAAAGCTTTATTTAGTGGTATTATCTCTTTGTTTTTAATAGAGGATATATATGTTTATAGGTACAAATTATAATAGTAAATATTATTATGGAGCAGCAGCTATTGCCACGGCTAGTTTTGCTGTCTCTATCAAATGTGTTGGATATGAAAGAACAATTCTATTGGGTACGCTTGCACTCTTTGCTTGCAAGGCGGTGGCCAATTATTATAAGGCGCCCCCTCTTCTGGTTGTTGAGAAAATAAAAGATCCCCGCAAGTACTTTCAGCGCGCCTATCTCCACGACGATCTAACTATGCGGGCTGAAGTGCAGTTGAAAGCTGTTCAAGCTTTTATTGAACAAGAGCCTGATGTAGCTGAAGAAGCTCTTGAAATGGCTAGCAAAATATCAGCCCCTCACTGTGATTATGCATTTCATGCGATTGCTCTCAAAGTAGGCAAAAAGGCGCCCCTTCTTCTGGAGGTTGAGAAAATAAAAGATCCCCGCAAGTACTTTCAGCTCGCCTATCTCCACGACGGTCTAACTATGCGGGCTGAAGTGCAGTCGAAAGCTGTTCAAGCTTTTATTGAACAAGAGCCTGATGCAGCTGAAGAAGCTCTTGAAATGGCGAGCAAAATATCAGCTCCTCAATGTGATTATGCATTTCATGCGATTGCTCTCAAAGTAGGCAAAAAGGATTATGCTTTAGCATGCAAGGTAATTGACAGGATGAGTCATCCTGCATTTCGCGAACTTGCACTAGAAGACCTAGATTCAGAAAAATAAAATTTTATTGTCAAAGCAGTGTGGGCAGTGATACTTTGACCGGTGATGACAACACCTGTCCATGAGAAAGCATTTTCTTCCGATGAGCGGACAAAGCTGCCCCGCCCCTTTATCTTGCGCCGGCTGCATTCGCTTCTTGGCCTTTGGCTCGTGATCTATCTTTCGGAACATTTGCTTGTCAACTCGCAGATGGCCCTCTACTTCGATGATGATGGCTCTAGCTTTGTTAGAATGGTCAATTCGATCCACAATCTTCCCTTTCTAAAAGCGATCGAAATCATCTTTTTAGGCCTTCCCTTTGCGATTCATGGCGTTTGGGGGTTCCTATATCTTCGTACGAGTAAGCTCAACGCGCACCGAACAAATGGCTCTACTCCCGCCTTGGCGCAGTTCAAGCGCAATCGCGCCTATTCATGGCAGCGCATCACATCTTGGCTCTTAATCGTGGGCATCATCGCTCATGTCGTGCATATGCGCTTTCTTGAATATCCCTCCCACACACAATGGGGGAACAAAAAAATCTATATGACGGCACTTCCCTACACCCCGGCTCTCTCCTTGGTTGCGCAAAAATTGGGGGCGCAGCTCTATGATGCCGACCAGTTAAAAGAAAAAGAACAGTTAATGGTGCAGGAGAAAGCGCTGCTAGAAACGATGCAGCCCGCAGATGATTCTCAAGATCCTTATTTTGTTTTGCTCAATCAGGTGCAAGAGGAAGAGGAGTGGCTCAATGCTGCTCATGACAAGCCTCTGACAGGAAATAAGGTGCTCGCTGTCGCGCCGAGCGCAGGTGCTGCATTCTTTTTGATCGTCCGCCAAGCGTTTACAAATCCACTGCTTGTCATTCTCTATTCGATGCTAGTCATTGCAGCTGCCTATCATGCATTTAATGGCTTGTGGACGTTTTTAATTACTTGGGGAATCACTTTGACACGGCGCTCTCAGAAAAGAGTGCGTGCTATTACAACAACCTTAATGGGGGTGGTGATGTTTTTAGGTCTCCTATCTGCTTGGGGAACCTACTGGACAACGCTATTTCAACGATGAAGAGACAAAATCAAGATGTAATTGTTGTGGGAGGTGGCCTAGCAGGCTTAAGCGCTGCGATGCGCTTAAGTGAAAACGGGTTCAATGTCAAACTCGTTTCGGTAACAAAGGTAAAGCGCTCCCACTCTGTCTGCGCGCAAGGAGGGATTAATGCTGCGCTTAATCTCAAAGGGGAGGGCGACTCGCCCTACATCCATGCGTATGACACGATTAAGGGAGGGGATTTCCTCGCGAATCAGCCCCCAATTTTAGAGATGTGTCTTGCAGCACCTTTCGTTATCCAGATGATGGACCGATTCGGCTGCCCGTTTAACCGCTCTCCAACAGGCCATCTCGATGCGCGTCGATTTGGCGGCACGCTCTATAACCGCACTGTTTTTTGCGGCGCCTCTACGGGCCAGCAGCTTTTGTATACGCTCGACGAGCAAGTGCGCCGTTGGGAGGCAAAAGGGGTTCTCGAAAAATTTGAAAATCACGAGTTTGTTCGTCTTGTACTCGATGAAAATCAGCGGACGCGCGGGGTTGTTTTGATGAACCTTTTCAATCAAAAACTCGAAGTGCTCAAAGGGGATGCTGTTGTCTTCGCAACAGGAGGACCGGGACTGATTTTTAAAAAGTCGACAAACTCCACCTTCTGTACAGGTGCTGCCAATGCGCGTCTTTATATGCAAGGGATGTGGTATGCCAATGGAGAATTCATTCAGATTCATCCTACAGCGATCCCCGGGCAGGATAAACTGCGTCTTATCTCCGAATCAGTGCGCGGGGAGGGAGGGCGCGTGTGGGTGCCGGGCGACTCTTCAAAATCAATTGTAGCGCCGAATGGCAAGACGATCCCGTGCGGAAAAACAGGAGAGCCCTGGTATTTTCTCGAAGAGATGTATCCTGGCTACGGAAATTTAGTGAGCCGCGATGTAGGCGCTCGTGCTGTGCTTATGGTATGCGAACTCGGCCTTGGAGTGGATGGGCATAATCAAGTCTATCTCGATATCCGCCACTTGCCTGAAGAGACGAAGCATAAGCTCGAGGCCGTTCTCGATATCTATCAGAAATTTACCGGCGATGATCCTCGCACGATGCCGATGAAAATTTTTCCTGCCGTGCACTACTCTATGGGAGGGGCGTGGGTTGACTGGCCGGCGGCGGACGATCCCGATCGTTCTAGTCGTTTTCGGCAGATGACCAATCTTGCAGGCTGTTTTAACTGCGGGGAATCGGATTATCAGTACCATGGGGCGAACAGGTTAGGGGCGAATTCGCTTCTCTCCTGCATCTATAGTGGCCTTGTAACAGGCGACGAAGTGCCCCGCTATCTCGAAAGTTTTGAAGTTTCTGCGCCTGACGCTTCTCTTTTTGATGATGCGGTTAAGGCAGAGGAAGCGTTTAAAAATGATCTCTTAAGCCGGGATGGGCCTGAAAATGTGCACAAGCTCCACGAGGAACTGTCTGATGTCATGGTGCGCAATGTGACTGTAAAGCGGAATAACGCAGACCTTGCAAAGACAATGGATAAAATAAAAGAGCTCAGAGAGCGTTACCAGAACATTTCGCTCGACGACAAGGGGCAATTTGCCAATCAAACCTTCCAGTTTGCCCATCAGTTTAAATCGATGCTTGAGCTAGCGCTTGTGATAACAAAGGGAGCTCTGTTAAGAGATGAATTTCGCGGATCGCATTTTAAACCGGAGTTTCCAAACCGAGACGATGAGAACTGGTTAAAAACAACCATTGCGACATATGCGAAAGAAGAGCCGGAGATAACCTATGAACCGGTTGATATCCGTCATGTGGAACCTGAGCGGCGCGATTATACAGTCGCCAAAAAAGTACGGCATGAATTGAAAAATGTTCCAACCAACGTCATGTTACCTTTATGAAATATATTTTAAAAATCTATCGAGGATCGCCCGGAAAGCAGTATTGGGAGGAGTTTGAGTTAGAGAGGCGCCCGGGGGAAAATGTGATCAGCGCATTGATGGAGATTCAAAAAAATCCCATCAATCGCAAAGGGGAAAAAGTTACCCCTGTTGTGTGGGAACAGGGGTGCTTGGAAGAGGTTTGTGGTTCCTGTTCGATGTTGATCAACGGCTATCCAAGACAGGCGTGTACCGCATTGATTGAAAATTATTTGCGTGAGTCCAAAAAAAAGGTGATTACCTTGGCTCCATTTACAAAATTCCCTCTTGTGCGCGATTTAATTGTCGACCGGAGCTTTATGTTTGAGAATCTCAAAAAAGTGCAGGGTTGGATTGAGACAGAAGGATCGCATGAGATAGGATTTGGTCCTCTCATTTCTCAGGGGAAACAGGAAGTGATGTATGCGCTTTCGACATGTATGACGTGCGCCTGCTGCATGGAGGCGTGTCCCCAGGTAAACAAGCACTCAAAATTCATTGGGCCTGCGGCGGTCTCCCAGGTACGTCTATTCAATGCGCATCCTACAGGGAAGATGCAGCGACGCAAACGACTCCGTCCCATGATGGAAGAAGGGGGGATCAGCGATTGTGGAAATGCGCAAAATTGCGTTGAAGTGTGTCCGAAAAACATCCCTTTGACCGACAGCATTGCTGTGATTGGAAGAGATGTCTCTCTGCAGTCCTTTCGCGATCTCTTTAGTTTCGAAGATCGCGAAGATTGAAATGTCGAAAAAAATAGCGCTTTGCCCGATAGTAATCAGGCGATATGAGAATCAATAGACTTATCCTGCTCCTTTTGCTCAAAGCAATTGTGCTTGGGCTGTTAATTCTTTTTTACAACGTGGGCCTCTCTCCCGATGAGGCGCAGTATTGGACATGGAGCCAGCAGCTCGATTGGGGATATTATTCAAAACCTCCCGGAATTGCGTGGCAAATCTGGGGATCGACTGCACTTTTGGGGAATTCAGAGTTTGGCGTGCGCGCCGGTGCGCTTCTGATCGGTTTTCTCATTCCGCTTGCTGTCTATTATTTAGCGCGCGTATCCGGATTGAATGAAAAAACGGCTTTTTGGGCAGGCGTTGTGACGGCTTTTTCCCCGTTTGGAGTCTATCTCTCACTTGCTGCGACGACAGATGGAGGGGCGATCTTCTTTCTTATCCTAGGGATCGCAGTTGTTGCTAAGGGTTTGCAGGAAGAGTCGGGACCCAACTACCCTCTTGCAGGGGTTTGGATCTTTTTTGGAGCCCTCTATAAATGGATTGCCTTTGCTCTTTGGCCGTTTGTGTTTTTCTACATTATCTTCTATCCCAAAATGCGCAAGGCAAGCCTGTTTTGGGGGATCGTGATCTCTCTTGCCGCATTAATCCCTCCTCTTTACTGGAATGCATCGCATGAGTGGGCGACCTTTAAGCATGTAGGAGGAGCTCTCGGGACTGCGCCGAGTGGAAACTTTTTCGATTTTCTCGGGGCGCAGATCGGGCTTGTCTCGCCCGTATATTTGGGATTATTGATCCTGGCCTTTATCTTTCTTTTTAGAAAGCGCGAACCGGCTCTTTATTTTTGCGCGGGCTTTCCCTTGGCTGTTTTGATCTACCTCTTCTCAGCTTTTTTCAAAAAAATACAGCCAAACTGGGCGGCCTATCTCTATCCTCCCGGGATGGTACTGATCGCGTGGGCGGGTTATCCCCGTTATCGCATATGGCTCCACATCGGAACATGGGTTTCGATCTGCATCATCGTTGTCGCATTTTTTATGCCGTGGGTCTCCTTTCGGCAATCGGTAGGATGGAATCAGGTCCCTCGCGCACTTGAGAAAGCTGGCTACGATCCTAATACCGATTTTTTAATGGGGGATAAGTATCAGGCGGCTAGTATATTGAGTTTCTATAGTCCTGGGCAGAAGCGGGCCTATTTTTTCAACATCAGCGGAACGCGCAAGAATCAATTTTCCTTTTGGCCGCAAATGCTGGAGAGTGAGAAGGGGAAGACGGGCTACTTTGTGGTATTTGAGAAAACGAAGAAGGAGGCGCTTCCATGGTATGAGCAGCACTATCTCAAACGGCTTGCGCCTTATTTCAAGTCGGTCACTTTTATTGAGGCCTATCCGCTTTATTATGTGAATGGTGAGCCGGTGAAGTACGCGTTGATCTTTCGGGGCGAGGATTACTTAGGCTTGAGCCCGGAAAATCCCGATGTTTACTAGCTGTTATACAGCCGAACATCGCATCTTATATCTCTCTTTTTTTCCATTTTGTGCTCGGCCCTTTTCCAACTGTTTCGATTAAGCCTCGATTTTTTAATTCCTTTAGGTCGAGACGTACTGTTCTCTCTGAAACCGATCCTGTAAGCTGTTCCGTCACATCCTTTGCTGAGAGAATGTTTCCTTTTTGCAACAATGTCAAAATTTTTTCTTGTCGAACTGATAGCTCTTTACTTTCGCATACCTCTTCAGTGATTCCATGTGGATTAAATACAACTCGAATGACTGTGCCAAGTTCTTCCCATTTTGGTACCGGATAACCCTTTTCTGAACAAACCTTAACAATACGCCTATAACCTGTGCCCCACTCTTCCATAAGATGTAACTCACGGAAAACCCTTGCAATCACCTTATTTCGAGTATGACTCACTCCGGCAAAAAAATCATCAAGTACATATCCAAAAGGAAGTGTGCCGGGGCTTTCTATTTCAAGGCGATCAGAATAAATCATTATTCTAGGATTCATTCCTTTAATTGAATAATCTGCATGAACTAATGCATTTGTAAGCACCTCACGCACAGCAATAATAGGATATTCTGAAATATTCTGTCGCCGCATTGTTTCTATTTTCGCTGCTAAACGCGTATTACGATTAATGAACTTAGGAACTTCTTCCATCGCTTCTATGATAGAACCATCGACGTCATATTGATCAATAAAATCAACTTTATCTACACCTTTAAACCTGGCACAACGTACAGTTGTGTTTGGAAAATACTTCTCTCTTAACTCTTTTTTGCCGAATAAGATTATCCCCCCGTTTGAACAGACAAGTTTGCCGCCATGAGAGACCAGTAAACCCAGCGTCTCGAGTTTGCTTGTATTAATCCTTTGTCCAATTTGAGAAAAAACTTCTTTAAGCATATCTATCTCGAGAGAATCTATATTTGTCCCATGACAGGGTAACTGATCGAATGAAGTCTTAGAAAAAGAGCGTTTTAATTCGTCAAGAATTTCAGGCCCGGCTACACGGTTTGTAGAACCTAGACGTATGTAAACGCCGGAGGCCTCTCCTAAAGCTTTTAGATAAAAAGGGCCTTTCCAATGTACAACGCGTATTAATAATAGAGGCTTACCCTTGATAGAGGTTGTTTCAATTTCAGGAATCAGTGGTGGATAAATCCCATCTGAAATGGCATTTGCAAGCTTCTCTTCAGCTTTGGCTATGTCATCTACCCCGAGAGTCCTCCCATCATCATCTCGCCCAATAATAAGTATTCCCCCTGCTGTATTCGCAAAGGCGACGATGGTTTTTAAAATTGGCTTTAGAGAAGAGAGATCTCTCTTAAATTCAAGGGATCTTCCTTCAGGAAGGTTAAGAATATTTTGAATGTCTATCATAACACAAGCTCCTATTGCCAGATTTTGCCAGATTTTGCCAGATTTTGCCAGATTATTTCTTATTTGGAGCTGCTTTCCGGTAGCATTTTCAAGAAAGTCGTGGTTGTTTAAATGATATCAATAGACGTGCTAACTCTCCGGTGGGGCCTTGTCAGAATTTCCTGAACGTGCTCCTCTAAAGCGAGTTTAGCGTCAAAAGTGGCTCTCATATGCATAGAAAGTGCATTCACTAAGCTCTCTTTCCTCTCGTAGTGGGGGCGGAGCGTGCATAGAAAGTCTGTATGCGAACGGTCTTGGCGGTAGTGAGGACGGCGTTCAGGCATTAGGAGATACTCCATTTTCTCCGGCTCGTAATCCCATAAAAATGAGGTGTGATGGAGCCATCGCCCTTTTTGAATATATTGCGCATTTCCCCCAAACTTTCTCTCCCCGAAAACATAGTCGTTTTCGCGCGCTCGAAATCCTTCAAAGAGGGGAGAGTAGAGCTTTTCAGACCACTCAAGAATCGGCTTGGGCTGCGCAGGAACCGAGAAGTCCTCCACGTTGCAGATCAAGGTAACAAAGACGGTTTTTGGATCAATATAGACAGTGCCGCCTCCGCTAAATCGTTTGATGACAGGAATTTGGTCGCGTTGAATTTTGTCGATGTTGAGCAGGGCGTGCGGTTTTCCGGAGATGCCCATGACGATTGCAGGGGGGGCGCCGGTGTTGATCAGGCACCAGTTATTTTTGTCTGCTCTGAGAAGCGCCTCTTCCATGTGGAGCTGCTCTAATATCGGAAGGTCTTTAAGATTGAGAAGGTACATTTTTAAGTGCGATCATTAAGACTTGAATATCAGCGGGAGAAACGCCTGAAATGCGCGAAGCCTGCCCCACTGTTTGCGGCGTGAAATGCGCTAGCTTCTCCTTTGCTTCATTGCGCAAACCGACGATTGTTTTAAAATCAAAATGTTTTGGGATTGCAACCTCTTCTACTTGGGCAAAACGTTCAATATCATGTTTTTGTCGCTCGATGTATCCCGCATATTTCAAACTTAATTCGATCTGGAAGTTCACCTCAGGGCCGTGATCTTGAACTTCTGGGTATTCTTCCATCAACGATGAGTAGGTATTTTCTGGGCGGCAGAGCAGTTGGGCCAGTGAGGCGCCCTTGCCACGCACTTGTTTGAATACTTTATGGAGCCGCTCGGTTTCGCTTTCGATCAGCTTTTGTTTTGCCACTGTCTTTTGGTAACGCGCTTCGTCGACTAAGCCAAGCGCATATCCGTAATGCCGTAAGCGGATGTCTGCGTTATCTTGGCGAAGAAGCAAACGGTGTTCTGCTCGTGAAGTGAACATGCGATAGGGTTCTTGAAGGGGCTTTGTGATCAAATCGTCGATCATTACCCCTATATAGGCTTCATGCCTTTGTAGAACAAAAGGTGGTTTCCCAAGCACCTTGCCTGCCGCGTTGATGCCGGCGATCATTCCTTGCGCAGCGGCTTCTTCATAACCGGTTGTCCCATTGATTTGCCCTGCAAAATAAAGACCTTCAATAGTTTTTGTCTCGAGTGTTGCATGCACCTGTCCGCTAAGCACATAATCATACTCAATCGCATAAGCTGGGCGCATGATTTGGGCGTGCTCTAATCCCGGAATCGAATGGATCATCTCGAGTTGCACATCGAAGGGAAGAGAGGAAGAGATCCCGTTAACATACACCTCTTCTGTGTGATTGCCTTCCGGCTCTAGAAAGATTTGATGCCGCTCTTTGTCGGCAAAACGGACAATCTTGTCTTCGATTGAGGGGCAATATCTAGGACCGATGCTTTGGATTTTCCCTGAATACATCGGCGAGCGGAGGAGATTGGCTTCGATAATCTCTTTTGTCCGTTTTGAAGTATAGGTGATCCAACAGGAGATTTGCGGCAGCCGCTCAAATTCTTCTTGGTCGTAAGAGAAATAGATCCCTTCTTCTGGGGGTTGTTCTTCGGTTTGTGATAAGTCGATTGAGCGTTTGTTGATGCGCGGGGGAGTCCCTGTTTTCAGTCGGCCTAGCTCAAATCCGTGTGCTTCCAAACAGGCTGAAAGACCTACAGAAGGCTTATCACCCGCGCGTCCACCGGAAAAGTGGGTCTCTCCGATGTGGATTAGACCGCGCATAAAAGTGCCCGAAGAGATGATAACTGTTTTTCCGGAATAGATGATGCCTTCTTGCGTTGTGACGGCGACAACACGTCCCGCTTCAACGACAAAAGACTCGATCGTACCCTGTAATATGTGAAGATTAGGCTCTTTTTCCAACCGATGTTTCATCTCGGTTTGGTAGGCGACTTTATCTGCTTGTGCGCGGGGAGCCCAGACGGCTGGGCCCTTTGTTGCATTGAGCATGCGGAATTGGATGCCGGTTCGGTCGATCACCTTGCCCATCTCGCCGCCAAGTGCATCGATCTCGCGGACCATATGCCCTTTGCCGATCCCGCCGATGGCAGGGTTGCAGCTCATTTTGGCGATGGTGTCGAGATTCATCGTCAAAAGCAGAGTAGAGGCACCCTGACGTGCGGCGGCAAAAGCAGCCTCACAGCCGGCGTGCCCTGCGCCTACTACAATGACATCAAACTCGACGGGATAGAGCATAAAAAATTATTTGTTTTTATGGCGATCGCGACGGCGGCGTTTTTTCCTTTTATGCTTAGCGATTTTGCATTTTCTTTTTTTCTTTACTGATGACATAGATCTCCTAAATTGACTGAGCTAGCATATAAGGAACCTATTAAAAAGTAAAGAGTGCGATCATTCGGAGCGGTAAAAATTTGTTTTTAAATAATACTCTTGTACTTCTTTTGTGCTCGAAAAGGAGGGATGTCCTGCGACTTTTGACTTCAACTTTTCATTATATATATCGAGTGTCAGATATTGGAAAGTGATGGCTCTTTTAGTTCTATTGTAAACCAAAGAAATTCTATCGATAAGAAAGGGAACAATTTTAATCCCTTCGTATCCCTTTTCTTCAGTAAACAACGCTGTAAAAAAGCCGGTTACATAATCTCTTTCTGAATATGTATTAAAAGCATCTTTTACAAACTCTGATGAAATGGGAAACATCAGTCCATAAGCAGCAGTGATCATTTTCTTTTTTAAATGTTCTCTCTCATCTTTTGACAAAGCGCCGGGTTATGCGTGAAGTCCCTCCAAACAGCATTCTCACGATCGACAAACATAGAATATTGAGCTTATTTCTTTATAAGAGTTTTTTTCAGCGCCTCTTCGTATGATTCTTGGGCAATCACAGTGGAGCCGGAAAACATCTCTTTTTCTGGTGGGCATTCGAGATACGTCACCTGACCAGCTTCAAAAATCACGCTATCCAAAACTCCGTCATAGAAGAGATAGTTTTTTCTATCTCTGAAGTTAATGCGCAACTTAACACACTCAGAAGTAAAAGGTGTCCGTTTAAGATAAGGTTTTAGGGTCTCATCGTTATTGATCAATTCTAGCAGAGATTCTACGACACTGACGCCTAATAGACGCCCTTTCTCTTCGTTAGCTGGATTAAGAGAGGTAAAAATAGCGTGTATTTCTCCAATTTTATCAGTCTGATCACATCCTAAGCTCCACACTTGGATTCTATGTTTTCTCTTCAACTCTTTCTCAGCCATCTCAAAAAAAGCATCGAGTGCTTTTTCTTGCTCAGTGTCGTGATGCTCAGGAGGATGTTCCAGCCCAGATGCTTCTACAAGAGCTTCTGCCTCATCATAGGGTTCCGAATAAAGCTTGATGATTTTATCATTAAAAGCGTCTTGTCTTTTATATAAGAGCTTATTTTGATTCGGATTTTTTGCGTCAACGGTGTATCCAATATGAGATACAAAAGAGATAGAACCATCTGATTGGGATCTTTTGGTCTTAGGATGATCAAAAGAAAAAGTAAGACAGACTCTTTCTGGGGGGAAAGGATATTCTCTTAAATAAGGACGAATTTTTTCATGTTCATTGATTATTCCGAGAAGTTTATTCGTCGCAATCACTTCCAATGCTCGCGCTTCTTCTATGTTTGCCCGTCGGTATGCTTTTAATTTCAAACCAATCATTTCTATATCATCGGGCATCTGATCCATTGTGCCATAACAAATTAAGCCATAATCACGAAACATCTGCTCAGCAAAGATAGAACGCACTTCAGCTACATGTTGTAAGTAATCAGCACTGTAAAGCGCAGAAGTCATCCATAAAAGAAAGAAAAAACAAAGCTTCCTCATAAAAAACCATACTGATCATTAATCCCATCAATATCTTCCCAAAGAGCAGTTCTATACCTTATCCCTGCAAAATCATGATCATAATATATCAAGTCATAAGAGTTTTTCCAAGGATCATCAGGGAGACTTGTTACTTTAATTGAGTGAGATGCTCGAAGAATCTTTTCATCAAGGCAAGGAACAATTTTAATCCCTTCATATCCCTTTTCTTCAGTGAATAATGCTGTAAAAAAGCCGGTTACATAATCCCTTTCTGAATATGTATTGAGAGCTAGGTGCACAAACTCTGATGAAATGGGAAACATCGGTCCATAAGCAGTAGTGATCATTTTCTTTTTTAAATGTTCTCTCTCATCTTTTGACAAAGTACCGGGTTTGGGACGTTCGAAAGCGTCATTGACAAGCTTCGATGAGATGGGAAGCATCAGCCCTGAGGCAGCAGTCATCATAGTTGGCCGCTTTGTCTTTTCTTTTGATAATGCTTCAAGCGCTAAATGACCTAATGCTCCAGCTTCACTATGCATCACATGCAGCCAATACATCTTCGGAACAATTGCTCTAAGCTTTGCTGAAAGAGTTTCGATAAAAACACGCGTGCGAATCGCTGTTTCGGTGAACCTAAAACGGACATGAGGCATCTGCCTAGCAAAATCCTTCAACCCTTGCGTCGGATTATACAAACCAATAAAAAGAGGTTTGCCAGGAAGGTTTTTGAAAACCAAATTCGCCCTATCTTTAAAATGCCGCTCAGAATTTTGAATCCCATTTTGAAATGTGACAAGACCGATTTTCCCAAAATTATCTGGCAAAAGTTGAGGTAGATAATCCAAGATATTCACAACTTGATCATCATGGAAATTTTTTAAAAGAGGCGATAATCGGGAAAGGTTGGAGGATGCAACAAGACAAAGAACTTTTACAGATCCAAAACAAGCCTCGCATTCAATAAGCCTATATACTCCCTCTCTAATTCTCCGAACTGACACATTAATCATCATTTCCGGAGAAGGAGCTTTGTAAAGCTCTTCTTCTATTCGACGCAAAAATTGCTCAATGTCTTTAATGTCTTTACTTTTTGAGAAATTGATAAAGCTCATGCTCCGTGTATAAAAGAAGGATTAAGATATTGTCAATCGAATCCCGGATGGTGGGTGCAATTAAAAGTGGAGCAAATCTTCCATAAATTTGCAACATTAGTCATATTGTCAGCATGTTGAATCATAAAATAGGAGAAAAGCGATGGGATCGATGGACGAACGTTTAAAAAACATCCAAACTTAAGAAAACGATTTGAGTCTATTCTGGATATTGCTGAGAATGCACATGGAAATTGCGTGAAAGCAGATGAGGCCGAAGAACAGGTTATCAAAGAAGTGCGCAAACTAGGTCAAGAGACTCTTCAAGATTGGGCGAATGTGTTTAACGCGACTAATCTCCCAGACGAGCAAGCGCCTGTAAGAGCATGCCATCGCTATCTCTCGTTTAGAAAAGACCAGCTGGATTACAAAGGAGCCCTTGCAGCAGGCTTACCGATAGGTTCAGGAGAAATTGAAAGCGGTCACCGGTTTGTTATTCAAGAACGACTAAAAATACCAGGGGCATGGTGGACAGAAGACAACGCGGCTTGCATGCTTGCTCTGAGAGTCGTTCGATGCAATGGCAAATGGGATGACTATTGGAAGGGACTTAAATGTCCAGATGAGGAGAAGCTTGTAGCCTGAGCTCCACTTTTAATTGCACCCATCATTCGGAGCGGTAAAAATTTGTTTTTAAATAATACTCTTGTACATCTTTTGTGCTCGAAAAGGAGGGATGTCCTGCGACTTTTGACTTCAACTTTTCATTATATATATCAAGTGTCAGATATTGGAAAGTGATGGCTCTTTTGGTTCTATTGTAAACCAAAGAGATTCTATCGATAAGATTCTCCGGCGAGGTTGTGTGCACCTGTTCCCAATGGGGGGATGAATCATCTAGATGAACGGCGACTCCCATGGAAGTATCATCCCACTCTGCGTCGTGTTCCATGAACTTTGGGCGGATGGCGATATGGCCAAGAGGCCTGTCAGGGCTTTCAACATAGTAGACCCCTTCTAATGTGATAGGTGACATCGAAGACATATTTTATTTTCCCCACATATTTTCATTAAAAAATTTAGCAACATGGATGAATTCTTCTAGAGACTTCCCATTAACGGTAGTCATTCCTTCGCTTTCCAAAGCCTCTATGATCTTTTGCTTAGTACTCTCTTCAGAGACAACAACACCTCTAATATAGGAGGGAGGAATGCGCTGTTTGATCATATACTCATTTCGATACAAATTTCTAAGAGAATCGTTGACTTGGGCTGTGCACTCCCACAGAGTATCTCTGTTTGCATACTCTTCATGCATGTCAAAACGGTTTTTTTGGCCATAAACATCTTCTGTAAATGCATACCCACCTCTAGCGAGCACATCCAGATCGATCAAGATTTGAGCTTGCCCACTCAATGGATACATCGTTATGGAGACTTCATCCTCAATGCTCGTTTCTGTCACCATACGGGTGAAAACACTATCGCCTCCACCGCTCGCATAGTCGAAAGAAGAGGAAGCTCCATTTACAAGCAAGCCGGCGTCATAGCGGGATTGAGTTGCTAGAGGGCCTGTTTTAAGCATAGCAGCCACCCTCGGAGCTACATTACCGTAAGGCACGCCTAGTATTAACCCTACACCTCCTGCCTCTCTCACTTTTTCGGGGATATCTAAAAATGCCATCCCGTTCATCCCCGGGAAAATTTCTTGCTCGCTGATCATTTCAGGATGCTCTTCATAGTAAGAAAATACCTCTTCCATTCTGGGTTCAAGTACGCAGACAGCTTTTTTTAAAGCTTCAATATCAAGATTATATGTTTCTGCTCTGTTTTCAAACTCATAGGCTTGTCTAGGAAAATGATTATGAAACATACCCATCACTTTTCGCCGTTCCATATCCTCAGGCAGGCTTGTCCCTAGGTCTATACCTAATCCGATGGCGTTCAATATTTTTTGTACATCATTGACATCCGGTTCCTTGGAAAATTCCAATTCGATCTGGTTGTATGAGCAACCAATGCTAGGATTAGCGCCGATGCGGACTTTGCCAACATTAACAAAGTCGATCTCAATCGTTTCCCCATCATCGATTTCTAGTGCCTCCTCAGGATGAAAGTTATTATCATGAAAAGGAGCAAAACCCTCTTGTGTTTTAGAGATGATAACTTCTTCACATATCTGACTGCAAACCGTGGATTTGAAATCATCTAAATTATCTTGAATAGCCTGGAGATGTTGGTTTAATTCTTTTCGTGCAGGATAGGAGACCTTAAAAGAGAGCTTAGTGATAGCTTCTCTGCCCATATTCCGTCTACTGACTTTAACGACTCCATTTTTTAAGTTTCCGCCATTCAGGTTGGATACAAAAATCCCTTTTGCTACTGATTGGTTTGTTCGCTCCACATCTGTCAAAGCTCTTACGTTAGATAACGGGTGCCCTTCTTCAACTTCAACATTCTGTATCAATAGTTTCTTGCAAATATTGGCTTTAGGAATGTTTCCTTCATTGATGAATTTGAGTGCCGCAGCTTGAAGGCATGTTCTCCCGTGTTCTTTATAGATACGATTTCCGCTCTTTTTCGCTTTGGCAAACATTAACATTCCATGCGTATACAAAGTGTTTGAAGGTGTATCGGGATTGCTCAATAGGTTTTTTACTTTGGAAATATCGATTAATGTGGAAAAGGTAGTGTCGAGTTGTTGTAGCTCGTTTGTTTCTAGGGTATTGGCGGCAATTTGGTGTATCTCAGCGAGTTTTGCCGGATGAAACCCTTGTTTGAGAGCTTCCCTTTCATCATCAAACCATTCAATTTCACCGGGTTTAATATAGAGATACTTTCTACCTTCAAATGAGGCAGTATTTCTCTCTATTTCGGTGATGACTTCTCTCCAGTTTTGTGGAGACATCGATTCCGTTCGCATATTTGTCGTAAAGCAACAAATGTGCCATTTGAAAATTTTAGCGGATGATGTGATGAGTTCTTAAATGTTTCAGCTTGAAGCGGGGTAAATACGTAATCCCGATCAAAGAGTGGCAAACGAGTCGTCTGGCATATCGACTTGAATAGGAGTATAATTACGGAACTGGCCAATCTCTTTGAGAAAAGAGAGATTGATATTACCCACACCGCCATGACGGTTTTTTGCGACAATGAGCTCTGCCATTCCCGGCTTATCATTGGGATCGTAGTAATCCCTTCTAAGCATTAGCATTACAATATCAGAATCTTGCTCTAATGATCCACTCTCTCGCAAGTCGCTCATCATCGGACGGTGTCCGGCCCGCTCTTCTACCCTCCGAGAAAGCTGCGAGAGGCAGAGGATGGGGATATTGAGTTCTCGGGCTAGTGTTTTTAACATGCGGGAGATCTCGGAGATTTCAATTTGGCGGTTTTCCATGGTTCGAGAAGATCCCGAACCTGCGATTAACTGCAGATAGTCGATAACGAGAAGACGAATGCCATAACTCTCTTTCATTCGTCTGGCGCGGGCACGCAGGTCTGTGATTTTGAGGCCAGGCTGATCATCGATGAGCATCGTCTGCTTTTGCATTTCGCCAACAGCAGCCACAATACGTTGGAATTCAACACCACTTAGGGCGCCCGTACGGATTTTGTCCGATTCGACTTCTGCTTGGGAACAGATCATCCGATGCATCAACTGTTCAGCGGTCATTTCAAGGGAGAAGATGCCAACAGGCATGTCATTTTTAAAGCAGATGTTTTCTGCAAGATTGAGAGCTAGTGCGGTTTTTCCCATTGCCGGCCGGCCGGCCAAAATCATTAGGTTAGAATCGTTAAAGCCGTTGAGCATCTTATCGAGATCGATGAAATGGGTCTGAATCCCTGTGATTTTGGCATCTTCATGCCCTCGTGTACGAAATTCCTCTTGCCTCTGTTGCAGCTCTTTTAGGAAGGGTGTTTGGGAGCTCGCTTTCACACCGCTTAGCAGGTCGCTGACTAAGACGCCCGAACCGTTGTTGGCTGTTTGGCTGATTTTGAAGAAGAGCGCTTGGGCTTCATCTAGGGCGTTGTGCACATCCTGGGGTTCTTCCAGCGCATTTTTTTCTACGACCTGTGCCGTCTGGATCATTTTACGCAAAATCGCTTTAGATTTAACGATTTCGACATATTCTTCGATATAAGCAGAGGTGCCTGCATACTGAGCTAGAGTGGTAACATAGCTAGCACCGCCAACAGCATCGAGTTTTTCGAGCCGCTTCAATTCCTCGCAAACCAAGTGGACATCAGCTGGCTTATCGAGTTTGTAAGCTCCTTTTAGCGTTGAAAAAATAGTTTGATGTTCAGTGAAGTAAAAATCGAGTTCATCGAGGGAGTCTGCCGCGATATTGAGGCTGTTGATGCTTGTCAGCATACAGCCTAAAACCATCATTTCCGACTCCTTTGAGTGAGGAGCGATGCGCACTTTGTTTTTTTCCGCCATACCTAAGGAGAATACTTCACTTGAGATAAAAGGTCTAGAAACCTATTATCTTGGCTTGCACAACTTGCACGTCACTTGGAAAGATGGCTGAGTGGCCGAAAGCACGTCCCTGCTAAGGACGCATACCCCTCAAAGGGTATCGAGGGTTCGAATCCCTCTCTTTCCGTTTTTAGTGGAATCTTTGAACGATCGCTCGTCGGCCGTACTACTCGTACTGCCCTCCTCGCGATCGTCCAAATCTTCTCACTAAAAAATCCATGGGAAGCTATTGCTTCCTTTTTTTTTGGGAAAGAAAAGTGGAAGCGGGCGAGCTTTCGCATAGGGAGCTAACGACTTAAGTCCGAAAGTTTGAAACCCATGCTCGTCGGCCGTACTACTCGTACTGCCCTCCTCGCGATCGTCCAAATCTTCTCACTAAAAAATCCATGGGAAGCTATTGCTTCCTTTTTTTTTGGGAAAGAAAAGTGGAAGCGGGCGAGCTTTCGCATAGGGAGCTAACGACTTAAGTCCGAAAGTTTGAAGCCCATGGTCGTCGGCCATACTACTCGTACAGCCCTCCTCGCGATCGTCCAAATCTTCTCACTAAAAAATCCATGGGAAGCTATTGCTTCCTTTTTTTTTGGAAAAGAAAAGTGGAAGCGGGAGAGCTTTCGCATAGGGAGCTAACGACTTAAGTCCGAAAGTTTGAAACCCATGCTCGTCGGCCGTACTACTCGTACAGCCCTCCTCGCGATCGTCCAAATCTTCTCACTAAAAAATCCATGGGAAGCTATTGCTTCCTTTTTTTTTGGGAAAGAAAAGTGGAAGCGGGCGAGCTTTCGCATAGGGAGCTAACGACTTAAGTTCGAAATCTTGAAACCCATGCTCGTCGGCCGTACTACTCGTACAGCCCTCCTCGCGATCGTCCAAATCTTCTCACTAAAAAATCCATGGGAAGCTATTGCTTCCTTTTTTTTTGGGAAAGAAAAGTGGAAGCGGGCGAGCTTTCGCATAGGGAGCTAACGACTTAAGTCCGAAAGTTTGAAGCCCATGCTCGTCGGCCGTACTACTCGTACAGCCCTCCTCGCGATCGTCCAAATCTTCTCACTAAAAAATCCATAGGAAGCGATAGCCTCCTTGTTAGATCGTTATCATGCAACGTCGATTGCTATTAGGAAAACGAACCGTGACAGTTGTTCCTTTATCCTCGACGCTCTCAATCGAAATTGTCCCCTCCAATATGTGACACAATTCCTTTGATATCGATAGCCCTAACCCTGCCCCTTGCTCACCTTCAATATGTGCTTTCGAAAACGACTCAAAAATATTCTCTAGCTGTGAAGAGGGGATCCCCCTTCCTGTGTCGCTTATACAAAATTCAATTCCCTGTTCATCTCTCGTGGTCTTAAAAGTTACCGTGCCGTTTTTCGTAAACTTGGCAGCATTGTGAAGTAAATTTAAAAAGATCTGCTTTAGCTTCAATCGATCGGAAATAATACACCCTAAATTTTCTCCTGATTCAAATACAAACCGATTGTTGTTCGCTAAAACAACTGGTGAGACAAGCATTTCAATTTCTTTAAGGAAATCCTCTATATTGATCTCATCATAATGAATGACAATTTGTTCAGACTCTAAGTACGTAAGATCCAATAAAGAATTGGATAAATTTAATAAGTAATTACCTGCATGCAAAATCTTTGTGGCAAGTTCACTTACTTCGGGAGCGCCTAATTCCACACTGACTTCTTTTAACATTTCACTGTAGCCTACAATAGCGTTAACCGGTGTACGCAATTCATGATTCATCTTTGAGAAAAATTTTGCTTTAGCCTGGCGTCTTTTCTCATAGTTTTGCAGGCGCTCGTTCACTTGTTGTCTATAGCTTTCTAGTGAACGGGCCATTTCGCCAATTTCATTCACTTGAAGTGTGCAGGCTGTAAGAGCATCTTCATTGCCTTTTGAGAGAGCATCGATTCCTTTTTGCAGTTTCTTGATAGGGCGGTTAATTTTGGAAATGATCAGATATAAAATATAAAGAAATGAGGCAGCAAGAAAGAGGAAGAGTAATAAAAGTCCAATTGTTTTATACAAATATAACTTTTGACGCTCTTTAGCAGTGTTTGTATTATATTCAGACAGGTTGAAGAAAAAATCATCGAACTCTTTTACTAATACCCCCATTACATTCAGTAAAGGGGCTTTGTATTCATCAGGTTTTTCTAAAAATGAGGGGTAAAGGCTGGAATAGGTAACAAAATGCTTTTCCATATGATTAAAATGAGCATGAAAATGTTCTGGAAGAATATCTTGAGAAAGGATCTCTTTGCTTTTTACTCTTATAGCGTGGATTTTTTCGTTCTCATGATAAAGGTTTTGTATGTTTTCATGCGGAGACTTATGGAAAAGTATCCGCTGATCTTTGAGCGCCTCGATCATCTGAACGGCAAGTTGTTCCAGATAGAAGGAAGAAAAGCTTTTGTGCATTAAATTATCAAAAGCCCACTGAGAGGTGCCGCTGATATTCCATAATTTCGCCCTGATCTTGGATAGTATTTCCATAAGATCATTATTAGAAGGGTATACTCCCGTTTGTTCGAACTGACGGTCTGCTTTATCGATTTCCTCTTCTAACTGAGCAAAGAGTGGATTCAACTCATGCATTTTAGATTTCAAATTTGCTTTATTGAGAATAATGAATTCTTCTTTGAACTGCTGAAAAGTCCCCATAGAATGCATTGTATTTAACTTGTGACGCTCTTTTGGAAGAGCCCAAACTTCCTTTAAATCGGCAACTTTACGGAGACTGAGCATAAGTGATTTTTGAAATTGCGACAGGAGGTAAAATGCCCTATCCCTCTGAGCATCCTGGTAGGCATTAAATAAAATAAAGCCTGCCAAAATAGCAGATATAAGGATCAGGTAGGATGCTAAAGAAAGGGTGTATCGCGCAAACTTCCGTGTTTTTTTCGCCATTAATCGAACTATACAAATTTACTTCTTTTTGCATTAAGATCATTTTTTAAATGATAAGGTGACGGTCTAAGAAATAGTGCTTGAAATCATATCTTGAGGGGTTGCCGTTTAACCACTTGGTTAGGTGTGGGACACCCTTTTTCAAGCGCCGAAAATGTATTAAGGAGCTCTTTTGCAGAACCAAATAAATAGTAGCTTTCTGAAGAATCGATTTCTGCCCCTTTTTCAGCAAGCCTCTTTCCTTCTTTAAGTAAGTAGCATCCTTCTGTCTCATTTGGGGCAAAAGCTGCTGCTCGACCACTAAAAAATGAGGCCATTAAATTCACTTTTGCAGGGGTGGATAGAGAGATTTTTCCCTGTTCATACTCTCTAATTGACATCCTCTCCTCCGTAAACGGAGGAGAGGATGTCAATTGATTTTCCAGCTCTTTGAGAGAGAGCATTTTCATCGAGTTCCATAGCTTCAAGGTTGTATCGGTCTCTGTAACAGGGGAGGTATTAGGGGAAGGAGGCGCCTCCCTCTGTAGCGCAATGGGATTTGTCATAAGAGAGGTAGGCCAGGGCTTTCCGGATGAGTGGACAATTAATACTCGATTTCGCGGCCTTTCTGAAGGATTGAATGCAGCAGCTACAACCGGAGCTAGAATGAGAAGAGCAAGTAGTGTCACCGCTTGTAGAATCCGCGTGAGTCTAGCCCCCATTTCTCACCAACCATTCGGCCGCTTTGCGCATCTGTATCCCCATCTGTCTTCATAGCCATCCTTGGAAGGGTTAATTTAACCCTCCCTTCCGATGACTCTTCGACATCTGGAAATACAGTCTGCCCAAATCGGCTCGAGTGTTGGTGAGAAACCCGGGCTAGCAAGTGGGTTCAAGGGTGACCTCAAAAGTAAGTTATCCGGACTAAAATGGTACGTGCTCAAAAAGCCATGACTTTTTAAGCACGTATAATGGTTGGATTGCTTTAATCTTTCAAGGAGAGAAGAAACTCAGCATTGCTGCCGGTTTTCTTCAATCTGCCGAGGAGCAGGTTCATCGCATCAAGTGGTGTCAAATCGGCAACAGCAGAACGCAAGAGATAGATTTTTTCAAGCTCAGTCGGATGATAGAGAAGCTCTTCTTTACGCGTTCCACTCTTAATAAGGTCGATGGATGGGTAGACACGTCTATCAGAAAGACGTCGATCGAGCACAAGCTCCATGTTACCGGTACCCTTAAACTCTTCGAAGATCACCTCGTCCATTCGAGATCCGGTATCGATGAGTGCTGTGGCCAAAATCGTTAAGGAACCTCCCCCTTCGATATTGCGTGCCGCTCCGAAAAAGCGCTTAGGTTTATGTAAAGCGCTTGCATCAACACCTCCAGTAAGGATTTTACCAGAGTGAGGTTGGACGGTATTGTAAGCACGGGCGAGGCGGGTAATTGAGTCGAGTAGAATGACAACATCATGGCCATGCTCCACAAGGCGGCGCGCTTTCTCAATCACCATCTCAGCAACTTGAATATGCCGCTCTGGTTGCTCGTCAAATGTAGAGGCAATGACCTCTCCTTTGACGAGACGACTCATGTCGGTCACCTCTTCCGGACGTTCGTCAATTAAGAGGACAAGCAGTGTGACTTCAGGATGATTCACAGCGATTGAGTGCGCAATATTCTGAAGAATCACCGTTTTTCCCGATCTAGGGGGCGCTACAATTAGGCCGCGCTGCCCCTTACCAATTGGCGCTGTGAGATCGAGCACACGTTCTGAAAGGCGCTCCTTACCGGTTTCCATTACAATACGCTCATTAGGGTAAAGTGGAGTGAGGTTTTCAAATAGAACACGCTCTTTTGCTTTGTCGGGCGTCGAACCGTTTACTGTCTCCACCTTGAGCATGGCGAAATACTTCTCTTTTTCTTTCGGAGAACGGATCGTTCCAGTAACGGTATCCCCTTTCTTCAGATCAAACCGTCGTATTTGAGCAGGGGAAACATAGATATCTTCCGCAGAAGGGCAGTAGTTATAAGTAGGGGAGCGTAAAAATCCAAACCCATCCGGGAGAACTTCCAAAACTCCTTCGCCTACTAACATTTCATCGGGGCGAGAAGATTTAATCTTTACGATCTCAAAAACCATCTGTGACTTTGTTAGTGAGGCGATATTTTTGATACCATAGTCGCGAGCGACGTGATTCAGCTCTTCGATATTCATCTGTTGAAGATCTGAGATCTTGGTGATTTTAGGAGGGGTTTTAGGTTCTTGTTCTTCTTCCCTCTCTCTTGTCTCCTCTGAAACCATTTTATCAGGAGGGGTTAATGTGGAAGGTTTTTTTTCGGTGGTTGAATTTTCTTGGTTCATAAAGCTTAGCCTTTCAAACTGTTAAAGGTTTTTTCTACAAAATCACGTAATTGGGATAAACTCCCGTTATTTTCAAAAACAATGTCGCCTCGCTGACACTTTTCTTCTATCGGCATGAGGCGCTTTTCTCTTCTTTCTAATTCTTTTTCATCATACGAAGTCGTCTTCGTAAATCTCTCCAGAGTTCTCTTTTTATCGGCGCAGAGGACGATCACGGTGTCATAAAATGTTTCAAGCCCGGCTTCGAATAGCAAGGGGATCTCAACGACAAAAAGAGGGTATTTTTTATGGGAAATTTCTTGATATTTGGTTTCTATTACCTTTTGAACTTCTGGATGTATCTGTTTTTCTAATTTTTCTAATAGGGAGGGGTCTTTAAATACTCTTTTGGCGACCTCTCCTCTGTCTATCTCACCATTTACAACAATTTCAGGGCCTAATAAGTGTATCACTTTTTGGCCAACAGGTGCTGTGGTTGTGAGGAGTTGATGAACGATTGCATCCGCGCTGATTACATAGGCACCTAATTCTTCAAATAGTGAGCAGACGGTTGATTTGCCTGACGCTATTGAGCCGGTGACAGCGACTTTCCTCAATTTTAACACTCCGCCCAATTTTTGCCAATGGCGACATCAACAATAAGGGGAACTTTCAGAGAGAAAACATTTTCCATAGCCTTTTTTACCAGGGGTTCAAGGGTCGGCAGTTCTTCATCCGGCGCCTCAAAAATTAATTCGTCGTGGATCTGTAAGACCATAAAACTCTTCATATTGTTCTGGGTGAGTTTTTGGTCGACCTCCAACATCGCCATTTTGATCATATCCGCAGCGCTTCCCTGCAAGGGGGTATTCACGGCAAGCCGTTCCGCAGCGAGGCGCACCTGGGCGTTATTGCTATGGATTTCAGGGATTTCTCGTTCACGCCCTATCATCGTTACAGATTTGCCGCTTTTGCGGGCGCTTTGTATGCAGCTTTCTACATAATCAAAGACTTTAGGATAGCGTTCAAAGTATGCTTCAATAAAAGCTGCCGCTTCCCTCACATCGATTCCAAGTTCTTGAGAGAGCCCGTAGGCTTGTTGGCCGTAAATAATCCCGAAGTTAATCGCTTTAGCCTGGTGCCTTTGCTTGCGGCTCACATTTTCAAGAGGGGTATCAAACATAAGCGAGGCGGTAAAAGCGTGAATATCTTCCCCATGCTTGAATGCCTTGATGAGATAAGGGTCTTCGCTCAAATGGGCTAACAATCGGAGCTCTACCTGCGAATAGTCGGCCGCCAGGTAGCTCCATCCCCGTTTTTGCGGCTTGAAAGCAGCACGGATGCGCCGCCCTTGCTCTGTGCGGACAGGGATGTTCTGTAAATTGGGATCTTGACAGGCGAGCCTGCCGGTAGCAGCAACAAACTGACTAAAAGTAGGATGGATCCGTTCTGTTTCAGGGTTCACTTCAAGAGGGAGCGCATCAGCATAGGTTGAGCGGAGTTTTTCAAGTGTGCGGAAGGAGATGACCTTTTCGGCAAGTGGGTGGTCTTGAGCGAGCACTTCGAGCACCTCTGCTCGTGTCGAATGTCCTGTAGCTGTCTTTTTCAAAGGCTTGATTCCCATTTTCTCAAAGAGGATATGCGCCAGTTGTTTTGGAGAGCTGATGTTGAATTCTTCGCCTGCAATTTCATAGATCTGTTTTTGCAATTGGGCGATTTCGATGACGAGCTCTTTTGAGAAGGCTGCCAGGCGTTCTTTGTCGAGGTACATACCTGCGCGCTCCATTTTTGCCAGCACGCGCGTGAGGGGGAGCTCAAGCTCATATAGAAGCGCTTCGAGTTTCCGTTCGTGGATCTGTTTTGCGAGAAGGTGTTTGATCCTTAACGTATAATCGACATCTTCACAGCAATAGTCTGCGACCTGAGGGATGGGCACTTGATCCATCGTAATCTCTTTTTTCCCGCTTCCGATCAATTCCTTGATCGCCGTTTTGACTTTTCCAAAATATTGGAGCGAAAGGGTGTCGAGCGAATGGCGGCGGCTGGCTGAATTGAGAAGGAAAGAGGCCAAAATCGTGTCGAAACATAAATTCTCAACGCGAATACCGATATTTGCCAGAATGTGGAGGTCGTACTTCGCGTTGTGGGCAAAAAAGCCGAGTTGAGGATCAGCAAAAAGAGGTGATAAAACTTCTATTATACGCTCTTTTCCTAAAGTACCATTAAAGGGAACATAAAATCCTTCTCCCTCTTTGACGCTAAATCCTATGCCGACTGGAATCGCTTCCAAAGGGCGTAAGCTTGTCGTTTCAAGGTCGAAGGAGATCTCTTTATGTTTTTTGAGATAAGCGAGGAGATCATCTAAGCTTTTTTCATCATCGACGAGATGATAGTCGATCTTCTCCTCTTTTTTGCTCTCAGGTATGACAGAGTCGAGCTCTTTAGCGAGCGAGTTGAATCCTAGCTTAATGTAAAAGGCTTTAAGTTTTGCAAGATCAGGAGCGCTTTTGGTGAAAAAACTTTTGTCTTGTGGGAAGGGAATGTCTATATGAATCGTCGCAAGCCGTTTGCTCAAGCGGGCGATATCAGCCTCTTCACGCAGTGTCTCTTGCTTCTTAGCTCCCTTTATTTCTTCCGGATGCTCGAGAATATATTCAAGCGAGCCAAACTCTTTTAAAAGGGCAACAGCTGTTTTAGGGCCAAAGCCTTTCAAGCCCGGAATATTATCCGATGTATCACCCATAATCGCCAGCAGATCGATGATCTGCTCGGGAGGGACGCCATAAAGCTCTTCAACTTTTTCCCTGTCGACGATGAGATTATCTTTCCAGGTATTAAGGATATAGATGCTGTCGCCGACAAGCTGGCAAAGATCTTTGTCGCTCGTGCATAAATAGACTTCAGAGCCGTGTTGCGCTGCCCAGCGTGCAATACTTCCCATCGTATCATCCGCTTCAACTCCAGGCACTTCGATGTAGGGGATGCCGACAAGCTCGCAAAACTGCTTTGCACGATCGATCTGCTCGGGCAAATCTTCATGAATTCTTACACGGTTTGCTTTGTATTTCTCGTAGATCTCTTGCCGCTGCTTTTTATTGTCGGGACCGTCGAATACAGCAACGAGATGGTCTGGGCCGAACTCTTTAAACAATTTAAGGATAGAGCGAATAAAACCATAGAGCCCGTTAGTTGATTCCCCTTCGGGGCTCGACATGGGAGGAAGGGCAAAATAGGCGCGGAAGATATATCCCGAAACATCGAGAACAAATAGTTTTTTCATCTGTATTGAAAGAGGTGTTCCCTGAAACTGGGAAGCGCAAACTCGTGTTTCAACTTTCCTGAGAATAAGGGGGATGGTGTTTCCTCTTCTGTTAATTTTTTCCACCATGAAGAGGTTTCGAAGCCCACAACTTGGTACTTACCCTCAATTCCTGCGGCTTCAGCAAGGGCAGTGAGCGCTTCACTTCGACTTGCTCCACTGACATCGATCAAACCAAATTCTTTTGCTTCAGGAGCCGGATAGACTTTTGCTCCCAGCTTCTCTTTTAGCTCGGATTTGTCAACAGGACGGTTTTCTGCGACAAGGGCCACAAATTGATTGTAGAAGAAGTCGAGAAGTTTTTGGTAGTGGGCTTGTTCTCCCTCTTTCCAGGGGCGGAAAGGATTCATCTGATCCTTGTCCATTCCTGCTGAAACGGTCAGTGCTTGAAGGCCTACTTTTTCTAAAGTGTCAGTCACATTAAAGAAGGGAGGCCAAGAGAGGACCCCGACAGAGCCTATCAGACTCACTTCGCTCGCAAAGATGCGGTCGCTTGCACAGGCAATATAGTAGCCGCCCGAGGCGCACAACCCGTCGACAAAGGCATAAACGGGGACATTATATCTTTTTTTGTACTCGATGAGATGGCGGTAGATCTGATCGGAGTCATTCGCACTTCCCCCTGGGGAGTTGATCATGAGCAAGATCCCTTTTACTCGATTGGTTTCAAATGCATCTTCGCGTGAATCTAGGAGGTACTCTTCGATATGTTTTCCTGTCATTTTATCTTTTCCAATCTCTCCAGAAATCGGTATTTGCAGAAGGATTGGCTTGCTTGAGCTCAGCTTTTTGCGATTCCCTTCAGCGTCGGGGAGGATTTTGACGTCGGAAGCGAACACCTTTTCATCGGCAGTGGAAAAGATAGCATATCCGAGGAAGGTGAGCGCGGCAAGGGCAACAACGGCTCCTACAACACCAAAAAAAGCGGTAAAAAAAGCGCGAAGGGAACTCATAGGGATTGACTCATGGATTTTTTTCATAGAGAAGTCATACTAAACCACCCCTCTTTTTCAAACAAGGAGTTGTTATGGAAAAGGTGTCGGAGGTTCTCAAGGGCATTGATAGCTAATTATCGTCATTATTATACCTGAAACTAAACCAAACACGGCAAATGTGATTAATAAACTTTTTAAAATTGTGATAACAATTTCATTAAATTAATAATTTATAGGAAAGAACGTTTGTTAAACGAAGATTTAGTTTTGTTATTTTTGGAAAATGTATTATTATGAGTAGGGTTTATGGAATCTATATTGCTCTTCATTCAAGACCATGCTTTTCATGCTCATTGGTTTGTGTTTGGCTTACTGATGTTAGCTGGTCTCAACATTCCGGTAAGCGAAGATCTACTGATCATTGTCAGCGGTGTGCTTGCGAGTACTTTTGTTCCGGAGAATACCTGGAAATTGTTTTTGGCCGTATTTTTAGGGGCCTATCTTTCTGATTGGATGGTTTATTGGATTGGGCGCCTTTGGGGAGCGCATTTATGGCGGCTACGATGGTTTTCTCAGCTATTTAAGCCTAAGCGGTTAGAGCAGATCGAGCAATACTACAAGCGGTATGGCGTATTAACCCTATTTGTCGGCCGTTTTATTCCCTTTGGCGTGCGTAATTGTCTGTTTGCAACAGCTGGGATGGGACGGATGCGGTTCTGGAAGTTTTTGATTGCCGACGGTATTGCGTGTCTTATTTCCAACACCACTCTATTTACGATCTCATACTTTTTCGGAAAAAACTGCTCCTATTTTGTTCGGTATGTCAATGTTACGATTTTTGCTATCTTTCTGATCGCACTAATCGCATTTATTTGGTATAAGAAGTATAAAAGAATATCGTCAACTGACTAATGCTGAATCTTTCCAATATTCTCTCCCTTTCAAGGGCTGGTTTTGCTTTAGCCTTTCTTCAACACAACCCTTGGATTCGGTTGGTTGCTATTGGCTTGGCGATGTGTACAGACTTTTTCGATGGCTATATAGCGCGTCGTCAACGGACAACGACTCAATTTGGGGCAATTCTCGATCCTGTGATGGATAAATTTTTTGTCCTTTTTGCCGGAGGGGTTTTCTTTTTCGAGGACAAACTGTCATTATTAGGTCTAGCGGCTCTTCTATCTCGTGATATTTCCCTCTGTTTATTTGGGGTCTTTCTATTATTAGTACGCGGTTGGAAGGGGTATGAGGTAAAAGCGATTTGGTGGGGAAAGATTACAACAGTCGCACAGTTTGTTGTGTTGATCTGTTTAACTTTAAATTTTGTCTTTCCTTTCTGGGTCTATCTGATCTTTGTCGCCATGGCATTTTTGGCTTTCTTGGAGCTTTTAACGCGTTATTATCGCAAGGTCAACAATCACTAATCTGGAAGTGTTAAACATCTCAGGCTTCACGCCATCTTTTGGATGATTTTGTCCCATTTGAATGATCTCTTGTCCCCCCAGCCTAAATTCTTCTTGCAAATGACTTTTTAGGGAAACCCTATACTAGGTTAAAGCTGTCTCGTGCTCAGGTTCTTGCTCAGCTTCGTATTCAGGTTGGGGCGCAGGCTTCACCTTCTCGCCGGTCAAAGCATTAAACCGCTTGCCAAGTCCAAGAACCGCAGCGATCCAAAATATGATGATCAGGAAAATAGCTCCAGCGACGAGATGCGCACTCGCTGCGACTGTCCCAAAAACCATCAAAAGCCCCTGATGAATCAATGAACCGCCAGATTTTCCAAGTCGGGAACCGACTCCGTCAATAGCCGCCTTACCTTTCAGTTTATCGCTCATACTAAGAGGAATGAACGCCATTTCTTTGGTCGAGTCAAATAGGGTGAACTTCGAGGCCCGGCAAAGGCAGTTTTGCATCGACCCAATGAATACGACAAGCGCAAGCGGTGAGGTTCCGACTAGAGCGAGCGCCCCCATAAGTTTCTCTCCGCCAAAGAAAAAGAAAAAGAAGGCAACGCTTGTACCGAGCAGAATGATAGGAGTGATTAAAGCAGCAGGTGTCCACCCAAAGCGGCGCAACAGCTGGCCTGAGATCAAGAGCGAGGTGAAAAAGGAGATAATCCCCGTTATTGTAGTGATCTGGCTCATATAGGCATTAAATGACCCCGGTTCGGGATAAAGCGCACGTACCTGGTCTTTCCAGATTACCTCAACCAAGTTAATCACAATGTTATATGCTAAAACAATAGTCGCGACGTAAAGCAAATATTTTGAACGGCCCAAGAGCGCAAAGTTTTCGCGCATCGACATCTTCATCTTTTGCGAACGTTGTTCGAGCTGTTCGCTGGATTTGTCGCTTTGGATCACTTCTTTAGTGAGATAGCGATAAACGCCTAGGATAGCAGCTCCTGAGAGCATCACGACGAGAGTAAGAAGAACAACTGACTGGTGCCAAGGATTTTCTATAATGGAGAAATGGCTATGCAGAAAGTCGCTAGTCAAAAAGACAGAGACTTGGCCGGAGGAAACAGCAGCAAGGTTGAGGCCAATTGCGATCAACCCATAAAAGCGCTTAGCCTCCCCAAGGCGTGTGACTTCATTAGCAAAACCCCAGAAAAGCATGGAAAGAATCGCTGAGCTCCATAGCTCTGACATGATGTAAAAGCTACTGAAGGTCCAGTAGCGGAACATTGCAATTAAACCTTTAAATCCATGAGGGAGAATGGTTTGTAAAAGATCCGCTGTTGCATGCGGGTGGAGATGGTCGCGGATAGGGTAGATCACAAAGGTAAAGAGTGCGAAAAAGACAAGGAAGATCGTGACCATTGAATAAAAGACTTTGTCACGCTGCATTCGATTGTTTAATCGACTGTATATGAATGTCATTAGAAAGGCGCCGGGCACGATCCCCCACACCTTGATAAAAGGAATTACCTCAGCACCTGAAGACTTGGCGGTGATCAGGAGTGCATCCTTCATGTTACGCAAAATGTTATAATTAAAGCCTATGAAAAAGGCCATTATAAGCAGGGGTAGGAATTTACGTAGTTCGAAGGCGTGGATAGGCCACAAGTAGGCGCGGAGTCGGGAAAAACTCGCTTTATCCTGTGACATAAGCCTCCAAAATGAATTTTTGAGACGACGCGGGATAGAAAAAGCGCACATTTAGAAGATACATCTTCGTCTTTATATACCGAGTAAAGAAAGACATTGTAAACTACAAAGTTATATTGAATCAACCCCCAATTTTTTGTTGAAAATCTAGGCGTAACGTTTTCATCACATTTATTTGGTTATATTTTTTTAATGCCTTGTGAACTTAAAAAATCACCTTTTTTGTTGATTTTTTTTAAAGAGAAGGAGACATTGGCGCTAAATCAAATGAGATTGAGCAGTGTCTTTTGTAACAAACTTTTTTGATAGACCCGGTTCTGCTTATCAACCTCTTGAGGTTGCACAGCCCATGGGGAATAGGCAACGTCAAGGTGAGGTAATCGGAGGATCTGTCGCGCTTATCGTTGTTGCTCTTGTGACTATAAGTCTTTTAGGGGTTTTCGGAGAGATTCCCGGAGTGCCTATGGGAGGGGCTTTTGTCGGTTTGTCGATACCTCTAGCCTTGTTAAGCGGTGGAATCACTATAGGAAACAGGGACACCGAGATGGGGCTAATCAGTGGAGCGTGTCTTATTATATCGCTCACTTTAATCGTTCTAGGTTCGCTAACAATTGCCGGCATCATCGGTTCGGAATCTCTTGGATGGGTTATTGTGCTTCCACTCGTTATCTGTTGTACTGCCTTAGGCAGAAGTTAATTTATTGACTATAAACTTCTATTAATGTAATCTTATTGAGATCTTCATATTAATTATATTCAAAAGGAGTGCCGTATGGCTAGCTTAGTTGCAATTCATCCTGGTCAACAACTTCAACATGCTCAGCCTATTCAGGCTCAGGGCTATGAATCTGCCTATCCGATTAAAAATGTAAAGCGTGATCCGGAGTTTGGCGGGGCATCATGTGTTCAAAGTATTTTAGGGATCGCATATTTGGTTATCGGAAGTTTAGGTGTTGCAGGTGTTTTATCTGGAACAGTATTAGGTGGATGTGCGATTGCTTTTGCTGTGCCATATGCTTTAGCATCTCTTTCTAAACTTGTAAAATCAGACAATGGTACCAAGTCCTGTGTGTACTTATTTAATATAATTACCCAAGTCGCACTAGTTGTCCTTGGATCGCTTGCAATCACAGGGGTAATTTCTCCTACTGTTTTAGGTTGGTGCATGATTGGTCCAACACTTGCGGCGCTAACACTTGCATGCTGTATCGGTTGTGTTTGGGCCGGATGTTTAGCTGTAGTTGCATCTACGGACCCGAATGGGGTGGCTGAAGCATTTTCAGAAATTCTAGAGCAGCAAAATTATGGCTAGTCAACTTAATCCCACTAGACTTCAAGACCATTATGACAAAAAGATGGGCTACAAAGATGAAGAAGGCAACTTAACAAGAGCCGGCATCATCGGTTCGGAATCTCTTGGATGGGTTATTGTGCTTCCACTCGTTATCTGTTGTACTGCCTTAGGCAGAAGTTAATTTATTGACTATAAACTTCTATTAATGTAGTCTTATTGAGATCTTCATATTAATTATATTCAAAAGGAGTGCCGTATGGCTAGCTTAGTTGCAATTCATCCTGGTCAACAACTTCAACATGCTCAGCCTATTCAGGCTCAGGGCTATGAATCTGCCTATCCGATTAAAAATGTAAAGCGTGATCCGGAGTTTGGCGGGGCATCATGTGTTCAAAGTATTTTAGGGATCGCATATTTGGTTATCGGAAGTTTAGGTGTTGCAGGTGTTTTATCTGGAACAGTATTAGGTGGATGTGCGATTGGGTTTGCTGTGCCATATGCTTTAGCATCGCTTGCTCAACTTGTAAAATCAGACAATGGTACCAAGTCCTGTGCGTACTTATTTAATATAATTACCCAAGTCGCACTAGTTGTTCTTGGATCGCTTGCAATCACAGGGGTAATTTCTCCTACTGTTTTAGGTTGGTGCATGATTGGTCCAACACTTGCGGCGCTAACACTTGTATGCTGTATCGGTTGTGTTGGGGCCGGATGTTTAGCTGTAGTTGCATCTACGGACCCGAATGGGGTGGCTGAAGCATTTTCAGAAATTCTAGAGCAGCAAAATTATGGCTAGTCAACTTAATCCCACTAGACTTCAAGACCATTATGACAAAAAGATGGGCTACAAAGATGAAGAAGGCAACTTAACAAGAGCCGGTGTTGGTAATTTAGCTGTTAACATTACTTTGTTTGCCCTTTCAGTAATCAGTATAGTGGCCGTTGCGGGCGCTCTTCCCAGTCCCGCGATGGGCTGGTGCACATTAGGAATTGGTGGAGGGGTGATCCTCATGCAGTTGAGTGGGGGTCAGTTTAAAAAGCGGCTCTTTGACTTAATTTCAACAGCTGTTTTTGCAGGTGCGATCATGACGATTGGCGCACTTGGTGGAGCAGGCTTTTTAACAGGTTCGGTAGTGGGCTATTCGATGATCGGAATTGTCTCTGCACATTTGCTTTTTTTTGGCTTAATTGTGAGGGGAATGGTGGTCAAGAATGAGCTTAATACTGAACAAACTTCACAAGAAGTGGTGTAAATACGTCGTTTGTTGACTGAGTTAACGATGATGATTGTTTGAAAGGCGTAGGACAAGAACCGTCAGTTAACTGCTTTGCCGGTAATTGTGCGATTTAGGTTGCACAGCTCACATTATTAGTTGTGGGTATTCTTACTGTTTGTAGTCTGATGCTAATATGGACTGCGTCGTTATCAGCAATTTATTCGGGTGGCGGCATGATGCTTGGCAGCTTCTGTTCAGGCCAACTGGATAAACGCAAATTTCAAGCTCTTGTTTATTGCTTGGCTTCTCTATCGATGAGGGCGATCTTTCGACCCCTGTATTGGTTGGTCGATTTGTGCTGATCCGGTGAGAAATGGGGGCTAGGTTTTTTCAGATAGAGCCTCAATACAAGGCAGGGTGCCGTATTCAAGATATTCGAGTGTCGCTCCGCCTCCTGTTGAGACATGTGTAATCTGTTCTGCGACGCCTGCTTGATTCAACGCTGCAATTAAATCGCCTCCCCCTACAATACTCACAACATTGAGATCGGCAAGGCGGGTTGCCAGCGTTTGGGTGCCCCGAGCAAATCGGTCAAATTCATAAACTCCAACAGGCCCGTTCCATAAGAGCGTTTTGGCTTCCCCAAAAAGCTGACTAAAATGTTCGATTGTCTTTGGTCCGATATCGAGACCTTGATATCCATTTGGAATGCCCCCTTCCTCGAATACAATTAGTTTGGAAGGCGCCTCTTCGCTGCATTCTGTCGCCGCAAGTGCATCGAGTGGCAACACGATTTTATCTTTTGCGGCATCGAGCAACTCTTTAGCTAGTGGTACCAGATCCTCTTCAATTAGGGAGTCGCCCACCTCTATCCCGCGTGCTTTTAGAAAGGTATACGCCATGCCTCCCCCTATCAATAGACGATCGGTCTTTTCCAAAAGATTTTTTACAACGCCGATCTTGGTTGAGATTTTTGCGCCTCCTAGCACCGCATAGAAAGGACGTGAGGGGTTTGTAAGAGTTTCGCCTAAAAAATGGATTTCTTTTTCGAGCAAGAAACCGGCTGCAGCGGAATGTGGGAAGTATTGTGCGATTGTATAGGTAGAGCTGTGTTTACGGTGTGCTGTTCCAAAAGCATCATTGACATAAAGATCGGCAAAGCTCGCTAACTCTTTAGCAAAGTCCGGATCTTCTTCCGGGTGGGTTTCGGCTCTGTGAAAACGGAGATTTTCTAGGAGTAGGACGTCGCCGGAGCTGAGATTTTTGACCAATTCCTGCACTTCATCTCCAATGCAATCGGGGGCCATTTTGACCGGATGGTCGATCAAGGCTTCTAGTACGGGAACAATTGGTTTAAGAGATAAGTCGGGTCTTGGCGCATTATTAGGTCGGCCGAGATGGCTCATCAGAATGAGCGTTCCTCCAGATTTAAGGACATGTTCTATTGAGGGGAGGGCGGCTACAATGCGGGTCGTATCTTCAACCTCGAGATCTCCATCTAAAGGGACATTAAAATCGACACGCATCAACACCTTTTTGCCTTCAATCGATAGATCTTCAATCCTTAATTTTGTCATCGCACTTCTCCTAAACTCTTTTTCAAGCTATACCAAAGAATAATGAAAGGGTCCATCGAGAAATTACGTTATGAGTATGGAAACACACCTCTTTTGGAAGAGGCGCTTGAGGCTGACCCGATCGGTGAGTTTGAAAAGTGGTTGCTGGAAGCTGTGCATGCTGATGTGATGGAACCGAATGCCATGGTTTTAGCGACTATAACGCGAACGGGCTATCCCACGTCGCGTACAGTGTTGTTAAAAGGCTTCGATCGAAAAGGGTTTGTTTTTTTTACAAACTATGAGAGTCGAAAAGGGGAGCATCTCGCGGAGCATCCTTTTGCTTCCCTTACTTTTTGGTGGAAAGAGATCTATCGCCAAGTCAACATCGAAGGGGCTGTGAAGAGAGTTTCACGCAAAGAGAGCGTGGAGTATTTCAAAAAGCGGCCGCGTGGGGCTCAGCTGGCAGCCTTAGCATCACATCAGAGCAAACCTCTCGCAACGCGTCTTGAAATCGAGGCCGCCTTTGCATATTTGAAGAAAAAATATCGCGGCAAACCGATTCCATGCCCAAAGGGGTGGGGAGGGTATCGCCTCATTCCGGATCGAATGGAGTTTTGGCAAGGGCGGGCGAGCCGTCTGCACGATCGGTTTGTGTATGTTAAAACAGATGGGGAATGGGTGCTATCGCGTCTTTCACCCTAAATTAAAGCTCAGGTCTTCTTTCTTTGCGCTCTTTTGCATGGCGGATACGTGTTTCTCGACGATGGTCGGCCTCTTTAAAGCGCAGCTTTTCTTGTTCGGTTACCGGAACAACTGGCGGCACTTGCGTTGGACAGTTATGTGAATCGAGCGCAACAAACGTGAAATAAGCTGAGACAACGTGTCTATGCTCTCCTGTAATGGGATTTTCTGCTAACACCTTTATCCCTACTTCCATAGAGGTGTTCCAAGCGCGGTTGAGCGACGCTTTGAAAATCAAGATTTCTCCCATATAGGCAGGGGCCAAAAAATGAAATGCATCAACGGAGACCGTGGCACAAATGTGCTCGCTGTGACGCTCGGCTACGACAAGTGAAATACGGTCAATGATTGACATCACAAGACCGCCAAAGACCGTTTGGTTGGTGTTTAGGTCATTTGGAAAGATTTTGTAGGTGTGGTTTTCGACGGCTGTGGAGGCGACTGTTTTTCCTTGCATATCTGTACAAAATAGTGATGGATTGCAGTGTCATTTGTCAACTCCGGATGAAAAGCTGTGGCCAAATAATCACCTTGGCGAATGATAACCGGTTTGTCTGAAAGAACTTGAACATCAGGCGAGTGAATTGCTTCGATGCGCGGTGCGCGGATAAAAATCGCATGCACAGTCGTCGGTTTATCGAGATTCACTCTAAGATCGGTTGAAAAAGAGTGGCTCTGCCGTCCATAAGCATTACGAGAAACAGTGACCGCAAGAAAGCCCAAGTGCGCCATCAAAATCATACCGGCGCAAGTGCCAAAAATGGGTTTTTTAAAATCGGCAAGGGGAAGATCGTTAAGAGAGAGCATCGCAGTCGACTCTCCTCCGGGAATGATCAGCCCCTCTACTTGGCTTAAGTCCTCTTTTGTGCGCACTTCAATGGATTCGACGCCTAGCGCTTCGAGCATCTCCCGATGCTTTGCGAACGCCCCTTGTAAAGCGAGTACACCGATTTTACCATCCACGAGTTGCCATCAACTCCTCTTTTGCCAATTTGCGTATATCCAAACCGTCCATTCCTTCCAAAAGTCCCTCTGAGGCTTTGAGTAGAACTGCGGGATCTCGGTAGTGTGTGGTGGCAAGGACGATTGCCCTAGCCCTTTTCTCGGGATCATCGGATTTGAAAATTCCGGAGCCTACAAAAACGCTCTCAGCTCCGAGCTGCATCATCAGGGCGGCATCGGCAGGGGTTGCAATGCCTCCGGCAGAGAAATTGGGCACAGGGAGCTTGCCTTCTTTTGCAACTTGGCAAACGAGATGGTAAGGAGCGCCTAGTTGCTTAGCTTCAGCCATGAGTTCAGCAGAATCAAGCGTTGTGAGACGGCGAACGCCTCGCATGATCGCACGCATATGCCGCACGGCTTCCACAATATTACCTGTTCCGGGCTCTCCTTTAGTGCGAATCATCGCAGCGCCTTCGCCAATCCGACGCAATGCCTCGCCTAAATCGCGCGCGCCACAGACAAATGGAATCTCAAAGCCGTTTTTGTCGATGTGGTTTTCTTCATCTGCAGGGGTTAACACTTCGCTCTCGTCTATGAAATCGACTTCCAAGGCCTCGAGGATTTGCGCCTCAACGAAGTGGCCGATCCGGCACTTTGCCATTACCGGGATGGTCACAGCTTCTTGAATCGAGCGGATTAAATCGGGGCGTGACATCCTCGAAATTCCCCCTTCAGCACGTATATCCGCAGGGATTCTTTCGAGAGCCATCACGGCAGTTGCACCTGAAGCTTCCGCAATTTTGGCTTGTTCAGGAGTGACAACATCCATGATCACTCCACCCTTTAACATTTCGGCGAGGCCGATTTTAAGTTCATGCTTGTTCATGCTTCGTCTCTCCTACAAATCCGAGAATGGGTTGGCGACTTGTGAAAATCCGCCCCCTTTGTTCCGTTTTTTTATCTCCAGCCGTATTGAATAGAGCAGATCTTGGTCGAAATCCATGTGGGCAGCCCACTTAAGGTATTGCAGAGGAACCTCTGAAAAAGGACGCCCTTTATGTTTGCCTAAAGGCATATACTTCATTTTAATAGGTCTGGAGAGAATTTCCATCACTTGCTCCACCGTTTTAAACCGACTGACCAAGTGTTTAAAGACTTCAATGTTCATTTGGACATCATTCATCGCACGATGAGCAGGGTCATAAGCGATGTTGAAGTGGCGTGCGAGCCTTTCTAGCGAGTTATTGGGACTATCTCCATACAGTCTTGCTAAACGCAGAGTGTCGATATAGGGACGTTTTTGCAGGCTATAAGGGATATCTTCCCTTGCAGCTGCACGCGCTAACATTTCAAGATCAGAACCAACAGCATGCCCTACAATCAGATCGTTTCCGATAAACTCGAGTAAAGAGGGTAGAATTTCTCCTATAGGCGGTTTGTCATCAAGCATTTCAGATGAAATGTGGTGAATGGAAAAGGCCTCCTTAGAAATAGGGCAGTCGGGTTTTACGAGCGCATCAAATTCAGCGAGGTTTTCAGAGAAGGTGAAGCGGACAGCTGCTACTTCGATGATCCGGTCATTTTCCATATCTAGACCGGTAAATTCGCAATCTAGGCAGACGAAGCGTGCTTTATTCAAAAGGGTCAATTTAAAACCTCGCAGATTTGATGGATCAATTGGTTGCGTCCTTCATTTTTTACTGCTGAGTAGTGTACATGGGGAATGTTATTAATCCTACTGAGAATCTGTTTTGTTTGCCGGGCGCGCTCGCTGCGCTTCACTTTATCGACTTTTGTGATCACCAAAACAGCTGGGATACCGCTTGCCTCAATCCAATCTAGCATTTGAAGATCGTCGTCGTTCGGTGTGCGGCGAATGTCGAGGAGGAAGAGGATCATGTTAGGACGCTCAGAAAGATAGCTCTCGATTAACTCACCCCATTTCTTTCGTTCATTCAACGGAACTTTAGCGTAGCCATAGCCAGGGAGGTCTGCAAAAATAAGTGTTTCGTTGACGCTAAAAAAATTGATTGCCTGTGTCTTTCCCGGAGTAGAAGAGGTTTTCACAAGGTTTTTTGACTTGAAAAGATGATTGAGCAGTGTGGATTTGCCCACATTGGAACGTCCTACAACAGCGACCTCTGGTAGAGAGCTGAAGGTGGGAAAAGTTCTTGGCTTCACAGCCGTAGTCAAAAATTTAGCATTCTGAAATTGAAATTTCACGCGCTTCTTCCGTTAAATGTGAAAGTGTGACAGTCAACACCCCTTCGGGGAGTAAGGGGGCAATCCGTTCACTCCACTCTATACAGCAGATTCCCCCGGCAAATAAGTATTCCTCAAACCCTAAGCTTAAAAATTCATCGCAGTCATTTAGGCGGTAGAGATCGAAGTGATTAACAGGGCCGTAGGTATTGAGGTAGACAAATGTTGGACTTGTGACCTTTTCAGGAGCAATTCCAGTGGCGCCCTCTACAATACCTTTTACGAAAGTTGTTTTTCCTGCCCCAAGCTCCCCGCATAAGGCAAGGATGCTGCCCGGTTTTAATGTTTTAACAAACTCTGCCCCAAAAGCAATCGTCTCTTCTGCAGAGTGAGTTATGACTCTTCTGTTTCGACCCATTGCGTCACATAAGGGTGAAACGCTTCATCTTCAGCTAAGGTCTCTACGAATGTGGCGACTTTTTCTTCCTGGAGGTAATCCTGGATGAAGTTGAGGAATGAATCTTCGAGTTGGAAGCGATTTTGGTTTTGAACCTCAACAAGGGTGAGAGGCTTTAGGTAGTGCTCTTTAAAGTCGCGGACCACGGCTTCTTTGCTGTTGAAGAGCTTTCCTGTAATCGCTGAGGAGTAAACGGTTTTTGAAATCGGTTCTTTACGCGGTTTGATATAGTTTTTGATAACTTCCGGATCTTCGGAAACAAAAAAACGTTTTGCCGGCACTCCGCCGATGCGCTCTGTATTCTCCGGACATTTTGAGACCCAATCATAAATAGCATCTTGTGGATTGGGGTGTGTGTTGTCGGCAAAGACTTTTCCGGTGAAGGGGCAGATATAGATTTTTTTAGTTTGTTCGTTGACAGTAGGGGGGCCATAACCGATTTTGATTTCCGTTTCCCGCCATACTTTCCCTTCTGCTTCGAGCTTTTTAACTGCCTCTTCGCTGCTTTGGTAGATGATTTTATCTTTAACAAATGCAACGGGGTTAAGACCGAATTTGCGCTCTAAAAAGAACAGGTAGGCTGCAAGCAGCTCGGGTGAGCGCCGCTCTTCCAGGAATGCTAAAAGATCTTTTTTTACACCAGCTGAGAGGGCCATATTTTCCTCAAATATTCAATATTAATGAAGAGAAGTATAATAAAAAGAGCTTTATTCCTCAAGAGGTATTAACCCAGGTTTCTCATCAACACTCGAGCCGATTTGGGCAGACTGTATTTCCAGATGTCGAAGAGTCATCCGAAGGGAGGGTTAAATTAACCCTTCCGAGGATGGCTATGAAGACAGATGGGGATACAGATGCGTAAAGCTGCCGAATGGTTGGTGAGAAATCCGGGTTAACTCAGCGGTGGAGAAGGTGCACCCCTTCTAGATAGACAAGGAAGAAACTGGCAACGATGAGTATGATAATCATGGCTTTTCCTCCGGGAAGAAGCCGTTTTACACCTAATTTAAGGATATAGCGAGCCCGCGTGGCTAGCCAGATCGGAATCACCCCATTGAAAATCACCTCTGCCCATCCAAGCAGAGGCTCCAACGAGGCGACAAAAGTTGGGATCAAAACACTGGCGCATAGGCTAGGGATATAGGTTGCCAGGCAGGCGTAGAAACGCTTTAATCCCACCCTTTTTTCAAGAGGAATTTTGAAGGCGTCGGAGATAAAGTCAACAAGTGCAAGCCCTGTAGCTATGAGTGAGGTTGCAGTGGCAAATAACGACGTAAAGTGAAAAAATAATTCGAATTCCTTAGTTCCTGAGAGGAGTTTAAATCCTTGATAGATACGGCTTGAGCTCGTCTCAAAGGCGGCCCACAAAACGCCTCGAGTTGTAGAGCCGATAGTGACCAAAATCCATGTTAGATAGACAGCAAGTGGAAAAAGCATCGAGAAGATAATCATGCGCACTAGACGTTTTGGATCCTTCTTGAGATAAGTCGCCAGAGTGGGGAGCATGCTTTGATAATCCAAAGCGGTAATGATAATCGGAACGGAAAAGACCACTAAGTACCACTCTCTATTTTTTAAGTTTTCTAGTTTAATTCCATGTGCAGCTAGGTATGCTGTCCCAATAAATGCGATAAGCAGTCCAATAAATAAGATGAAGTTGAGGCGATCCGAGGCGTATGTTCCACAATAAACAATGCCGCCAAAAATCAAAGTGATACCGAGGAAATACCACGCTTTAGGAATCGGCAACAAGAAGTAGAGCACCTCAGTGGAGAGAGTATAAAAATTGCTGATGTAGATGTAATTAATAATAATAAAAGCAGTTGATGCGATGAGCATTCCCGACAGGCCGATGATATTGCGGCTGATCGTCGTCATATTGGCCCCATCAGGGCTGATCAAAATCGCTTCCATGTAAAGCAAGCCGGTCGAGAGAAGATAGAGCCAGACTGCAAGGAGAGTGACAGCTGCCGGAAAAAAGCCGGCCGGCCCGGCTCCCACCGGGATGGCGTAGAATCCTGTCCCAATCGTATACCCTGCTAGAAGGACTGCAGCAGAGAGCACATTTCCATGTCGCTTCATTTTTCACACACTATCATGCTCATCCGTTTTGGATCTACTGCTTCAGAAGGTGCACTCCTTCCAAGTAGACCAGGAAAAAACTCGCAATAATGAGCAGAACGATCATCGCTTTGCCCCCGGGAAGCAGGTGCTTGATGTCGAGTTTAAGTATATACCTGGCACGGGTCGCCAGCCAAATCGGAATCACTCCATTGAAAATGACCTCAGCCCAACCTATTAAAAAGTCAGATGCAATAAGGCCTGGAATCAAAATGCTCATAAGGAGGCAGGGGATAAAGGTTCCTAAACAAGCATAGAAACGGTTGAGCCCCACTCTTTTTTCGAGCGGGATCTTAAACGCATCGGACAAAAAGTCGACAATAGCTAGGCCTGTTGCAATCAAGGATGTTGCGATTGCAAAGAGTGTCATGGTTTCAAAAACCATCTTTATTTTATGGCTTTCTGCGAGGATAAGAAAACCTTGACCCACCGCGAAATGAGAAGACTCAAATGCTTCCCATAATATACCTCGTGTGGTGGAACCTATAGTTAACCATGTCCAGGAGATATAGACTGTGTAGGATATAAAGATAGAGATAAATGTCATGGTTACTAAACGCTTAGGATTGCGTTTGAGATAAGTCGAAAGGGTGGGAAGCATGCTATGATAGTCTAAGGCTGCTAAAATTGCCGGCACAGAAAAGCTTACAAGATACCATTGCCTATTCATCAAATTCCCGATTCTGACCCCCTTTGAAGAGAGGATAACTGTCACGCAAAATGTGACGAGAAATCCGGTAAAGAGAATAAAATTAAGCCGGTCTGACGCATAAGTCCCAAGAAAAACAACACCCCCGAAAACAAGAGTGATTCCTAGGTAGACCCATGCAACATGTATCGGTACTAATTCAGTAAAAAAGTGTGAAAAAAGATTGTAGAAATTGCTGATAAAGAGGTAGTTGAGGATAGAAAAAGAAATAACTCCAATGACCATGCCAACCGGTCCAATGATTTTGTAGGCAATGGATGTGAGATTTGCGCCGTCAGGGCTTATAAGGATGGCTTCCAGGTAGAGGAGGCTCGTTGCTAGAAGGTAGAGCCCTACAAGTATGATCATGATAACAGCGGGAAAAAAACCTGCCGGTCCTGCCACAATTGGAATAGCATAATACCCGATTCCAATACAGTAACCTGCCAGAAGCAGTGCTGCTGAGAGAACACTTCCCTCTCGTTTCACTTAAGATTCGCTCCTTATGTAACCTGAGTTTTGGGTTTTAACTCGCACCTCTCACTTCAGCCCCAAGATTTGCATCGTAAACCTCTATGAATCTGAGGAAGACAACCCAAAACTCAGGTTATGTATAAAGTCGAGTTTAAATTTTATCTTACTGACAGTCGGGAAAGGAGGCAAATAGTTGTTATCCTGGGAGAGTTTTTTATCCCTAACCCACGCTATGCGGTCGGATAATTGAGACCAGAAGATCTCCTTCTCCAAAGCAAATCGAAACCTGTTCTGCACAGCAGATATTAGAAATGCCTACAAAGTCTTTTTTCAAAGTTGCATTTTTTAGCTCCCACTTTAGCCCCTCTGTTGTAATTCCTGTTACAAGCGTACTGATAGGGATGAGCGAGAGTGTTTGTCCTGGATAACACGTTAATGTGTATGCCTTTGGAATGGCAAAGCAGATTTCAGAATCTGTCACAAATTTCATCCGGCCCGGAAAACAGGATAGGAGGCAAATATTAGCTAGCGTATGGTCGATCCGCTTCCCTAGTGCTCCGCTGACTGTTAGTAAATCAAAAGGGAAGTTGAAAAGATATTCCACTGCCTTGACAAGGTCGCTTTTCTCTTGGTCGGGTGTGGCAACCTGTGGAACGTGCGCATATTTTTCTAGAAGAGAGGGAGAGGCGGAGTCAAAATCGCCGAAAATGATGTCAGGTGTCATGCCTGCATGATCGCATGCCTGTAAGCCTCCATCGACCGCGATAAGCCCATCGCTTTCCCTAACCAGGCTGGAAAGAAGGCGCTTTGAGGGTGATTCTCCATTAGCTACAAGAGTCAACATGTACCCATTTTGCACCAACTATTGAATTTTTTCAGCATTCACTGTAAAATCAAGCTTTTTAATCCCCTTTTCTAGGAGAAAAATCATGGCTTCATCCGATTTAATTAAACACCTTTCAGATGACACCTTTCAGGATGGAATTTCCGATGGTGTTGTTTTAGTCGATTTCTATGCTGAATGGTGTGGTCCTTGCAGAATGTTAACACCTATTGTTGAAGAGCTTGCCCAAGAAATGGCAGGAAAACTTGTGGTCGCAAAAGTCGATACAGATCAATCTATGGAAGTTGCTGCTAAATTCGAGGTCACCTCCATCCCAACGATCATCCTCTTCAAAGATGGACAAATGGTCGAGCGTGTTGTAGGTCTTAAAGATCTGGATTCTCTTCGCAAGATGGTAAATAAAGCCCTTTAAAGTTTTGTTGGCGTAGAGCTTCATAGAGCACAATTGCGACAGAGTTTGAGAGGTTGAGTGAGCGCACTTCCTGCTTCATGGGAATGGTGTAAAACTTATCTGACCACTGTTCATGTAGCTCCTGAGGCAAACCTGCACTCTCAGATCCAAATATCAATTGCGCCTTTTCACCGAAAACAATATCGGTGTAAGGGCGCTTTCCTTTTGTCGAAAAAAAATAAAAGGGTTCGATGAGTTCTAACTCATCCAAGATTCTAAAGTCTAGATTATCCCAATAGTCGAGCCCAGCTCGTTTGAGCTGTCTCGAGCTAAAGTTAAACCCAAGCGGCCTTACAAAAGAGAGCTTAGTTCCTGTGACGGCACATGTTCTCGCAATATTCCCCGCGTTTTGGGGGATCTCAGGTCGAAATAAAACAACTTCCATAGCAGGCTTTATTTTTGAGCTACTTCATCGAGTTGTTGTGCATCTGCTTTTACAATCTCAACTTCAAAGATTAAAAGAGAATTGGGTGGTAGATTCCCGTTCAGCCCATAAGCGAGTTCTGGATGGATATATAGGATACGCTTTTCTCCCTCTTTCATTCCAACAAGCCCTCTAGCAAAACCAGGAATGGATTGCTTGATAGGGAGCGGAAGGGGAGTGTCTGAACTTGTAAAGAGGGTTCCGTCTATAAGGGAGCCTTTAAAATTGATAAGGGGAGTAGAATCGGGTCCTACTTCATTACCCTCGCCTGCCTTGGCAATGCGGTATTGGAGCTTTGGATCAACTTCTAATACCTCATCATCTTCTAGATTCTCTTTTAAAAAGGCGTCTGCTTGCGCGAGGTTTTTCTCAGCAACTTCTAGAAAGTTGTTCTCTTGAATCGCATAAATCGCTTGTTCATACTCCTCTTCTGTTAAAGGAGCCGCTTTCCCTTTACGCTCATCTTTAATTCCTTTGATCACCTTGTCAAAATTGCATTCAAAACCGGGTTGATCGAGATGGCGGACCAGAAGGTGGCCTAGAGTTTCAGATAATTTATCATGATCGATTTCTTCTGCAAATGCAGGTACACAAATCGAGAGAAAAAGAAGAAAGAGTTTTTTCATAAAAATACCTTTTTTAAATCTCGGGAGGCTCTACGTGAATTTTGAGTTCCGTTAACTGCTCTTTCAAGACAGCTGCCGGTGCATCCATCATCAAATCTGTGGTGCGCTGCGTCTTTGGAAAAGCAATCACGTCGCGCAAACTTTCCGCTCCAGCGAGTAACATGACAATTCTATCCCCAATGGCAATGCCTAAATGGGGTGGTGTGCCGTATTGTAACGCCTCAATAAAAAATCCAAAACGATTTTTGATATCTTCTTCAGAAAGTTTTAATAGACGGAAGATTTTTTCTTGCAACTCAGAGCTGTGAATCCGTTGAGAGCCCGAACCGAGCTCATACCCATTAAGAACAAGGTCGTAGCTTGAAGAGCGCACTTTTAACGGGTCGGTATCGAGCAGCGGGATATCGTCGGGATGCGGTGCAGTAAATGGATGGTGTTCGCAAGCATAGTTTTGCGTTTCGGTATCCCAGGCCAATAGAGGGAATTCAGTAATCCATGCAAATTCAAATCTGTCTGGTTCGATCAGTCCGCGTTCTTTTGCGATGTGGCGTCTTAAGAAGTCGAGCGCCATATTAGTTGTTCGCTCATCTGAAGCGACAAAAAGGAGTAGGTCGCCCTCTTCGGCACCCATCGTATGAGCTAGTTCTTCAAGGAGATTTTGCTCGAAAAACTTCACAATACTTGAGGTTAGAGCGCCCTCTTGCATTTTCATCCAAGCGAGTCCCTTTGCCCCAAATTTTCCGACAAAATCTGTGTATGCGTCTATAACCCGACGCGATGCCTCAGCCCCTCCTTTGACACAGATTCCTTTAATCACGCCTCCTGCTTGCAATTGCTCTTTGAAAACCGAAAAGCTCGATCTCTCGGCAATCGAGTCGATTCGGATGAGTTCCATACCAAATCGCAAGTCGGGCTTATCTGTTCCATACTTTTCGATAGCCTCTTTATACGGAAGATGTCTAAAAGGCGTTTGCAGTTCGATGCCGCGGCATTGCATGAAAATTTCAGCAGTCATCTGTTCAATAATGGAAAAGAGCTCATCTGGAGTGCCAAAGCTCATTTCGATATCGATCTGGGTGAATTCAGGCTGCCTATCAGAGCGTAAATCTTCATCTCGAAAGCAGCTGGCAATCTGAAAATAACGATCCATCCCCGCAACCATCAGAAGCTGCTTAAAAATCTGAGGTGACTGAGGTAGGGCAAAGAAAGTTCCCGGGTAGATACGCGAGGGCACGAGGTAGTCGCGGGCACCCTCGGGAGTTGATTTTCCTAGAATGGGGGTCGTAATCTCTAGAAATCCACTTTTATCGAGGAAGTTGCGGGCTGCAAGCATCGCCTTGTGCCTTAAGATGAGTCTGTCGGCGATTTCACCGCGCCGAATATCGAGATAGCGGTATTTAAGACGCAGTTCTTCATGTACATTAAGGTGTTCATCACAAATAGAGAAAGGAGGGGTCTGCGCTTTCGAAAGAATCTCAAGGTGAGAGACTTCTATTTCGATCTCTCCGGTTTTAAGTTTTGGGTTTCGCATCCCTTCCGCACGCGGAACGACTTTTCCTTGAATAGCGATTACCCACTCAGCTCGCAAATGTCCGGCTTCATCGTGCATCGCTTGATCCTTTTCAGGATGAAAAACGACTTGCGTGATGCCAAATCTATCGCGTAAATCAATGAAAATCAAGCCGCCGTGGTCTCTTCTGCGATGGACCCAGCCAGCTAAAAGGACATTTTCGCCGATGTTTTGGGCTGTTAATGTTCCACAGTTATGTGTTCTTTTGTAACTCATCTAAAAGCCTATTTAATGGAATAGATTTATTTTCTCCCGATGCCATCTCTTTGAGCTCGATTGTTCCTGATTCGAGCTCGCTTTCCCCAATCACAGTAGTAAAGCGCGCTCCTATTTGGTCGGCATAGCGCATCGCATTTTTCAGTTTTTTGCCGGTCAGATCCATTTCCACCGGGAGGTTATGGTTGCGCAACAGAGAGGCAAGCTCAAAGCAGCGCACTTGAGCCTCTTCACCAAGCGGAATGATAAATAACAGAGGGTGGGGATATGAGGGAAGAGGACATTTTTGCGCGAGCAGTGTTTGGATGATTCGCTCTAGCCCCGCGCCAAATCCAAATGCCGGAAGGTCAGGACCTCCTAGCTGCTGGATCAGTCCGTCGTAACGCCCACCACCACCAAGACTGTTTTGCGCGCCTAACTCGTCGGAAGTAATTTCAAAAACGGTATTATTGTAATAGTCCAAGCCGCGTACAAGCTTTTGATTCACTTTGAAGGGGATATTCTCCGCTTGTAAAAGGGCGAGCACTTGCTCAAAAGACTTTTGCGAGGCATCATTTAAGAAATCTAAAATACTTGGTGCTTCAACTAATAGTGTTTGGTCCTTAGGGTTTTTTGAATCTAAAATGCGGAGAGGGTTTGTCTCGTACCTCTGTTTGCTGTCCTCGCTCAACTCATCAAAATAGGGGCGTAAATAGAGCTTCAGCGCATGACGGAAAGCTTTCCTCGCTTCTAGATCGCCGATTGAGTTGATTTGAAGAGTTAACCCTTTCAGCCCCAGCCTTTGATAGAAACTCCATAACAAGTGGATCACTTCAACATCTTGGAAAGGGGAGTGAGAACCGATCGCCTCTACTCCGAACTGATGGTGTTGCCGGTATCTTCCGGCTTGTTGTCTCTCGTAGCGAAACATCGGCTTGATGTAGAAAAATTTGTGAATAGGGGCTTTTTGATCGAGGTTTTTTTCGATAAAGGCGCGCATAACGGGCGCTGTCCCTTCTGGCCTAAGAGTCAAAGAGCGACCCGCCTTATCTTCAAAGGTGTACATCTCTTTTGTGACGATATCTGTTGTCGTGCCGATACTGCGGGTAAAGAGTTCCGTCGTCTCAAAAAGAGGAGTGCGAATTTCCCGGTATCCATAGAGGTCACAGATTTGGCGAGCTTGAGTTTCAATGAATTGCCATAGATGCGATTCGCGCCAGCTTTCCGCATCTTTAGGCAAGATATCAAAGACTCCTTTAGCGATTCGGTAATGCATAATAAATAGTTGTTAGGTCGACTCGATACAAGCTTTACAAGATGTTGATTCAGATTGATTTGGAAGTATCAGAGATCGTGATACTTCCAAATCGAGATGGATCATGGATTGAGAAAATCGCATCAAAAAAATGTATAAAGTCGAGCTTAGCATAGAGCAATCTTCAGATAGGTTCAAGTCAATTTAGAGGGAGCGAGCTGCTCCAATTCAACTGGAGGGTCAAGCGGTTCAATAATCTCTTCTGGCGGAATGGATTCCAAAGAGTCGTAAACTTTCTTAAGCTCTTCTATCCACGAGGAAATCTGAATGGCGATTTCTTTCTCAGGTTCTACAATCGGCTTTTCGAAGATACCGCGGCTATGCGCCCAAAAATAGCCAAATGCACTTCCTGCAAGCAGGCCGAAAAGAAGAGCTGATGTGAGCCAGATCGTGAAATATGATTGTGTTTTTTTTGTCTCTTCTCTTGGAAGCTTTGGGAGGGCCGGCGAAGCAGGAGGGGGTGAAGGAGCATCTGTGCTCTCTAATATTTCATCTAAAAGGATTTCTATAGAAAATTCATTTTCAGGAACTTTTGTTTCGCACAGACTATCAACTTCTTCAAGCAGCTCTTCAATTTCTAATTCTTTTTCCGATGTCGCCATGATTTTTTTAACTCGGCTTTATACATTTTTTGATACGACTTTTAACATATGTGTTGACGTGTGTCAAACTTACTATTTGTTGTAAAAACTATTTTAGGTGTAAAGAGTTATTTATAAACAAATTGTTGTATTGTTGAAAAGGATGTAGAAATCGAAATCATTTCGTGACATTTACTCCAATTTTTGTTATGATTCAATTGTCCGACCGGGTAAAATTCCTTAACCGCTTATCAGGAGTCGAGGTGAATGTGGTCCTAAATTTTCTCAAGCCAGCCGAACATATTCAAGAAATCGAAGATCAAAAGATCGTCAAAAAAGAATATCGTTACTGGCGTTTCAGAATTTTTTATGCGATGTTCACTGGCTACATCTTCTACTATTTCACAAGGAAGAGTTTTACTTTTGCGATGCCCTCTCTGATGACGGAGCTTGGCTTTGATAAAGCTCAGCTTGGGATCTTAGGCAGTGTTCTATATATTACTTATGGACTGAGTAAATTTGCAAGCGGGGTGATGTCAGACCAATCCAATCCGCGCTATTTTATGGCTTTTGGATTGATTATCACAGGTATCACAAATATATTTTTCGGCTTGTCCTCTTCGCTATTCCTTTTCGCGATTTTTTGGGGGCTTAACGGCTGGTTTCAGGGATGGGGATGGCCCCCTTGTGCCCGTCTTTTGACGCACTGGTACTCCCAGTCTGAGAGGGGGACATGGTGGAGCGTGTGGAGCACTTCCCACAATGTGGGTGGTTTTTTAATACCTTTTATTGCAGGCATATGTGCACAGTATTTTGGCTGGCGCTATGCGATGTTCATTCCTGGAGTGCTCTGTATTATTATGGGGCTTGTGTTGATCAACCGGTTACGCGACACTCCTCAATCCCTCGGTCTTCCTTCCATTGAAAAATTCCGCAACGACTATCCTGACAATCATAAGCATGCTGAAAAGAAAGAAAAAGAGCTCTCAACTAAGGAAATTTTATTTGATTACGTTTTGACGAATAAGTGGGTGTGGATGCTCGCTATTGCCTCATTTTTCGTCTACATCATCCGCATGGCGATCAATGACTGGAGCGCGCTCTATCTTATTGAGACAAAAGGCTACTCAATGGTCAAAGCGAACGCATGCGTTTCGCTTTTTGAAATCGGCGGACTTTTTGGGATGCTTGTGGCAGGGTGGCTGTCTGATAAGCTCCACTCTGGACGCAGGGGGCCGATGAATGTGCTCTTTTCCTTTGGGATGCTAGGTTCTGTTTTATGTCTTTGGCTCTGCCCTGAGGTCAGCGCCTGGATCGATTCTGCTCTCCTATTCATGATAGGATTCTTTTTATTTGGCCCTCAGATGTTGATCGGGCTTGCTGCTGCCGAGCTTTCTCATAAGAAAGCTGCTGGAACAGCGAGCGGATTTGCCGGCTGGTTTGCCTATTTTGGCGCAGCGGCAGCTGGGTACCCTCTTGGAAAGGTCGCTCAGGATTTTGGCTGGGTAGGCTACTTCCTGATTCTCTCAGCATGCGGTATTGTTACCATTTTGCTCTTTCTACCGATGTGGAATGCTCGCGCTCAGAGCAGCAAAAGAGAAGGGGAGCTTGCAACTGTTGAGGCTGACGAAGAGGTCGAAGCCTCTGCTTCTTAAAGTGGCTTCCTAATTACGCTTTTTTAGTTTCGGAAAAAGGCGCACATCGTAAAGCGAACAAAATACATGTCTATTGATTCGACAAAGAAGCATCGAATCCAATTCTCTCGACTCTTTTTACAAGAGGAATACTCCCTGAACGCGCACCTTGAAACAAAGGGCCTGTGAGTAAATAATCATAGGGTCGGAGGGGCCAAATTAGGAGTTTCTTTGCTCACAGCTTCTAAGAATTCACACTAAAATCTATAATTCATTTTTGGTGTGAAATTTTTGGGATCTTAAGCGTTCTGCTTCTTCTATACTCATTTTTAATATCTCCTTCATAGCACTCCTCCAGGGCTTGACAGCCTACCAAAGGTGACATTTCTATTTAGGAGAAAGGTGACATTATCATTTTGGGCTTACACTTTTGCTATTTGTTCTTGATTATATCTTTATGTTTATTTAGCATAAGTCTCTTTTTCTGAGGAGTCCAAAGAATCGGATAGTAGGCAAGATTTCATGCCTTAGGCAACACTTCTTCGAGGCTTCATATCTCTGCCTTGAGAAGAGTACGATAATGATTACTATGGATGGTTAAGGAATGGTTAAAAGAACCGATGTAAAAGTCCTATTTGATAAAAGCTGCGAATCAAAAATCACGCCTGAAGAAATCGCAGAAGTGATGGAGCGGCTTCAGACATATCTCGACAAAGAGGATTCCTTTCCCGGCTATGACCTTTGGTTATTATTGCAAACGTTGCGTTTTGTAGGGATTCGCACTGGTGTGGAGAAAGAATACAGCACACTTGTTGAAAAATTTTTATCCTATACCAATTCAGCTTTCATCGCGGCAGATGCCCTCTCTATTTTATGTATTGATTGGCATCTGTCAAAGGAATACAGCGCACAAATAAAATCCTTTATGAGAGGAGTGGTATACAGCGACAATAACCTTTGCCGGTTAACGACAACTATCTTTGCCTAAAAAAAAGCCCGGCAATCTAAAGTACATTTTTGAGAAAAAAAAGGTGCTAAAGATGCCAGGCAAAATGATAACGAAGCAACAGGTTAGATTATATATGGAATCAAAGCAACGAGGAAAAACACAAAAAGTAGCGGCTGCTCAAGCAGGCTTTAGTGAGCGATCTGCTCGCAATATAGAAAAGAAAGAGTATGGGCAACCAAGAAGAGAAAGACATTGGAGAACAAGACCTGATCCATTTGAGTCTGTCTGGAATAAAGATCTTGTTCCTCTTCTGGAGCAAAGTCCTGGTCTACAGGCCATCACGCTTCTCGAGCACATTCAAAATAAATATGAGGGGCAATTTCCGGATAAGCTTCTGCGTACCTTGCAAAGAAGGGTGAGAAAATGGAAGGCCCTTCATGGACCTGAAAAAGAAGTGATCTTTCGGCAAAATCAACCTCCTGGTTGGCAAGGCCTTTCAGACTTTACACACATGGGTAAGTTGAGCATCACTATTCGAGGAGAAAAACTTGATCATATGCTATATCACTACCGCCTAGCTTTTAGTGGCTGGGAATATGCTCAAGTGATCCTCGGAGGAGAAAGCTTTTCTGCTCTTGCCGAAGGTGTGCAAACAGCACTTTGGTTGAGCGGAGGGGCTCCTGAAACTCATCGTACTGATAGTCTTTCAGCTGCATTTAAAAACTTATCGAACTGTGAGAAAGAAGACCTTACCGCCCGATATGAAGAGCTGTGCGCCCATTATGGCATGGAAGCTACGCGCAACAACAAAGGCAAGAGCCATGAAAATGGAACCATTGAATCCTCTCATCGCCATCTTAAAACTAGAATCGAACAAGCGCTTATGATACGGGATTCCAAAGATTTTGATTCTTTAGATTCCTATCGGCAATTCATCCGAAAACTCGTTCATAGAGCTAATCAGCGTATTTATAAGGAATATCTTGAGGAAGTATCCCATTTACAACCACTTCCTGAAATCAGGACTACTGATTTCACAGAACAAAGAGCTGTTGTAACTCGCTCGAGTACAATCCGCATTAAGGAGGTCATTTATTCCGTTCCTTCTCGCTTGATTGGCATGACCTTGAAGATTCACATCTATGATGATCGTCTGGAATGCTATGTAGACTCAGATCTTACACTCACTTTGGAGAGGAAACGTAAGAACAAAAAACATGTGAAACAAATCGACTATCGTCATTTGATCGATTCTCTTATGGACAAACCAACAGCTCTATTTCACTACGTGTATCGCGACGAGCTTTTCCCCACTTTAGCTTTTAAACAGACATGGGAGAAGCTTCAGGAAGCTCACTCAAAAAGAAAAGCATGCCGAGAATACGTCCTCATCCTCAAAGAAGCAGCTCAAGAAGGTAGAGAAGGTCAGGTGAGTCGCTACTTAGAATACGAGCTTACCAAAGGAAGAATACCCAAATCTGTGGAAGTTACTCATCTTTTTAAGCCTGTTTCTTCGGAGCTGCCCATACTGCAAAGCACCTGCATAGATCTCAGCGTCTATGATCAACTAATGCAAGGAGGTATTAGATGAAACATGCCGCTGTTTTACCACTGTTATTGAAAGAGTTAAAGCTTCCAACGATGGCCCGCATGTGGGACCCACTCAACAAGGAGGGGGTAGATAAGGGCTGGAGCGCTGTAGAATATTTATCCACGCTCTGCGACTATGAAATCGCAGAGCGGGAAAAAAGGAGGCTGCACCGCCTTCTACGAGAGTCGCAGCTTCCATCAGGGAAAAGTCTAGAAAGCTTTAATTTTAGAGCAGTGCCCACGCTCAAAAAAGATCAAATACTCGGCCTTGGAAGCGGAGAGATTTGGATAAAAGATGCGATGAATGTGCTTATTTTTGGCCCTTCAGGTGTTGGGAAAACCCATCTTGCTGCTGGTATAGGAGAAAAGCTAGTGCAAGCAGGTAATCGGGTATTATTCATACGAACAACAGAGCTTTTGCAAAAACTTGCTGTAGCTCAAAGGGATTTTTCTCTTCCCAAAGCATTGGATCGACTGGACAAGTATGATTGTCTGATTTTGGACGATTTTGGGTATGTTCAAAAAAGTGAAAGCGAAACCCGCCTGCTTTTTGAGCTGATTTGCGAAAGATATGAAAGACGGTCTTTGTTAATTACTTGCAATCAACCATTCCAAGAATGGGATCAGATCTTTGAAGACAAAAAAATGGCAATAGCAGCAGTGGATAGACTGGTGCACCATGCAACCTTACTAGACATCCAAGCAGAGAGTTTTAGAAAACGAGAGGCTACAGCGCGCTTAAGCGCCTAAAGTCGACAGCGGAGAATACTCCGACTATAGCCTAATCTTAGGCCAAAAGCGGCAAAGATAGTTGTCGCTGACAGGAAAAGATAGTTGACGTTATATAAATTCCAAAGAAGAGCTTAAACTTGAAACAAAAAATTTATCACAAACAATAAACAAAATTATTGTTATAATAAATGAAGATTCTGATGAAAATTTACTAATTGAATATGGAAAAATAATAGGGAAATTAAGAGCCCTTGATCGAATATATGTATTAGTATGTACTCACATGAATGAACCTTGTAAATAATATGCATTAATAAGTGCACCAAGACTCATGGAAATGAGTAACAAAACCACCAGCGCCCTTCTTTCAAGGTTAGTCTTTGTCTGCTTGCAGCAAGTCACCGTACACTTCGCCTGCCCATATACGCTCATTCCCTTCCTGTAGGTTTTTATCCAGGTAAAAAAGAGGACAGCAAAGAATAAGGTACTTGATTCCCCGTCAAGGGTTAATTTTGGGCTCATTCACACTCGTTAAAAGAGTTAGAACAAGTTACCAAATGCCTTTTCTGGGAATCATCTATATTCTTGTGTATCGACCTGATGCACCAGGCTGCCGCCCCCAAAAAACATCTTTTACGGTATCTATTCTATCTCTCAATTAATACTTATGGAGACTTATACCCGGGTTCACCAGTGTATGGATTCATGTTCCCTTTTGTAGACCAATTGTCCAAAGTAGTGCCATTTGGATCGGAACGATAATACGGTTGAACATAAGTCCCATTACTTCGATAGTATCCATGCACATATACATCTGCTAGTAATGTACCACCCAATGAGAGGCAGGCAAGAAGTAAAGCTATGATTAATCTTCCCATAATTACCTCCAAAAGCTTCTCTATCTTCATGTTAACAAAATAATTGATAACATACAATATTGACATTTAAAGTTTTAGAAACACGAAAGTCGTTTCAGCAAGCTCTGATTATATTCCCAAAGAAAGGCAAAAAAAGTAGGGTAGTAGGTTGAATTATTGTTGCTAGAATTTCTGTTAATGTTCTGAGCTGAGCAAAGCAATACATGCACAGCTTCGCAGCCGACTCGGCCTGCTGGTGCCTTTTTGCCTGACCTCTAACCTAAGCTTTGAAGAAGCGAGGTAAAGCCAGACACTATTTTACTGAAGCTTCTAAGATTGACCCAGAGAATCTTATATCTAATGCCAATGATGTAGGACAATCTGGCTCTTCTAAATAGAGAGTAAGAGCTTCTTCAATATTATCGCATAATTCTTCCAGGGTATCTCCTTGAGTAACACACCCTTTCAACTCAATACACTCAGCCCAAAAGCCTTTATTTTCTTTGTGAATTTGGAAATGATATTTCATTTTAAAGAGATCCAATCCGCCAACAAAGTGCTAGTGGATAAATTTAAAGCTTGGGCAATCTTCTCTAAGGTTGTCCTACGAGGCATAGAGGGAGAAGCAAAAAAACGACTCAAAGAAGATTGAGGGATTCCTGTTTCTTTTGCAAGTTTACTAATCCCCCCCCATCTTTCAACCTCTGTTTTGAGCTGATTTTTAAACTTCATAACATCTTTCGCAATCGCCTCAAGATTATCAAAACGAAGATAATCCTGTTTCTGAAACCTCTCCGGAAAAATTGCTTCAGACTCTTCATCAATTTCTGCTTGTAAATCAGCAATGATCTCATCTTTTAGCTCATGATCTTCTTCTTCAAACCACATGATCATAAGATCGCCTATCCCTTCGTTCCTAGTCCCTAGTCTGAGAATAGAAAAGACAAACTCATCACTAAAACCAGCAGATAACATGGCACGCGCAATCTCTAGCAATTGATCAAAGCGCTTACCATTAAAAGTAATTCTATCTGTAGGTTGTGTACTCATATTATCCCTCTTTCCACAAAATTATTTTCACGGATCTTTTGTATTTTAGCTTTAAGCTTAAGGACCGCTTTTTTATCCCTCTTGACATACCAGTTGCATAGAAATGCTCGCCTATCGATTAAAGCAACCGCTAACCGCAACTGAACCCTCCCACTACCAATGTTGTGCCATTTCATCTTGTAGCCATCATTAACCCAATTCCCATTCACCGTTGCTCGACCCCAAAATTTAGATAACTTTAAACTTCTCATGATGTGGATAGTCTTTTAGAAGTTCAATGTCCTCCCGGAAATCATGATACTCCTTTTCTGTAAATACATGCTTATGAATTAGATCTATTCTCGATTCCAGTTCCCAATCGGTAATGACGATATCCATGCTCATCTCCTTATATATCATATGATAACATTTAATAACATTCTATACAACCCCACAGCTTATTCCTTTCTGATCGCGCATGAGGTGATGCCCGAGCTCTGCGTCTAGGGCTGAATTCTTAAACTCAAGCAGCCCCAAAAATCGCCTCGTTCATCCGTTTGAGCACCTTTGCTGTAGCTGAATTCGATAAATGGCTATTGCGTTTCACCATGGCTAGTGTTTTATGACCAAGAACAGCTGCTATTTCTGGTAGAAGCTCCATTCATAGCCATGTGAGAAGCCGCTGTATGGCGTAGGTCATGAAAGCGTAGATTTCCAAAACCTGCTTTTTTTACTGTGTGCAACCATGCTGAGGTAATATCAGCAGGGACTCTACCATCTCTTGAAGGAAAGACGTAGGGGCTTATCACAACACGTTTTCTTTTCTCGATGTTGAGGATATCTAGAAGGTGTTGAGATAGGGCTACAGAACGGGTCTCACCATTTTTGGTGTAGCGAAAGTGCGCAATGCCCTGCTCAAAATCGATGTCTTTCCACATGAGGTTTAAAATCTCTCCACGGCGCGCCCCAGTTGCAAGAGTAAACACGACGACGGGATAAAGCATTTCACTGCGACAATAACGACAAGCATCTAAGAGAGCGCTGATCTCTTCGAGGGTTAAGTAACGCTCGTGGCCTTTGGGCTCAGATGGACGTTGAATATAGAGGACAGGGTTCTCCTTGAGCCAGCCATACTCTTTGATAGCAGTAGTGAAGGCTTTTGAGAGGGCTGCGAGGTAACGGTTAACTGTGGCTGGAGAGCAGAGTGAGCCTCAGCAGGTGCGTTGAGAGAAGAGCTCATCATGTGTTTGGGCAATGAGAGAGAGTGAGAGATGGCTTAAATAGTAAGAGCCGAGTTTAGATTTCCAGAAGGAGAGTAATTGTTTCTGCTTGAGGGATGAAGCAATCAGAATTAGCTTAGAAGAAGAGCAGCAATACTCAAAAATATTTTTAAATATCAAAGAAAATGAAGCATGGGATTCAAACTATTTTGTTTCCAAAATGGTTGAAGATTGCGTCTGGGATAATTGCAATTGCAACGGAAAATTTTAAGAATTTTGATTGAGCATCTATTAAAATTATAAATAATTTTTTACTATAAGTTCATTTGATAAATCAGAATACTGGCATTAATAATCAACGATATATTGACAAACAATTTAAATGATTATAAAATAGTAACACCTAAATAAATGGGGGTAATAATGTCTATTACTTGTGATACAATTTTAAGAAACCAGGAAAATATATCTAGGCAAGATGTTTTTGAATTCTTTCGTCAAAAAAATGTCTTGTTTGAAGATAAGAAATTTGACTGTTTGAGGAATACAGAAGCTCTAAGTTTTTCAGCAGCAGTCTCTATGTTTTCAGTTGTGGGTCTTTTTGCAGGGTTTCTAGTCACGAATGCAGCATTAAATTGCGCTAGTAATCCTACTGTTATCATTAGCTCTTATTTTTCAACCACTGCTGCAGTAGTTATTGCTTTATCGATAACAGCTATTGTAGCACGAATCAAAAAAAACCAGCATCTCGGAGAAAAATTAGATAAACAAGCTCTTCAAGATTTTTTACTAAATGTCAAAGATACAGCATATGAGGCTTTGGATAATATTAAACTATACCCTCATGCATACAGCATTGGTGTACAGCAAAACATACAGCGCACATACGAAGCCTTGCAAAATGTGTAAAGAATAGTTTGAAATTAAGAATCCCCAAGTGACCCAAATTTGACCCACATGAGGTTGTTACCATTCTTCGGGAGTTATGCAGTGATAGGCAAAACCTAAT
>CAVVHU010000006.1:0-5409 GCA_963748195.1 uncultured Chlamydiales bacterium
GATAACCCTATGCTTTTGTTAGGTGCGCATTTTTGGATCGATTGCATCGCGTAAGGCATCTCCTACAAGTGCAATACAGACTAGAAGCAGCGTAAGCAAGATAGCCGGCGGCCAGAGCAGGTAGCTCTCACCAGGAAAGACTGAGCGCCCCTCATCCATAAGCACACCCCAAGAAGTAGAGCCCTCTTCTCCAAGACCTAAGAATGAAATGCCAGCTTCGCTTGTGATCGGCGGAACTCATTGTAAAGGGGAGAAGGGTTAAAATAGGGGGGATGGCATTGGGCAAAATATGGGAGAACATAATCCTAGTTTCCCGATAACCGACGCCCTTGCAGGCCATGACATAAGGAAGGTTGCGCTGTTTAAATACCTCAGCCCGGATAAAACGGCCAAATCCCATCCATCCAAAAATACCCAAAACCGCGATGACCAAGAAGATCGACTTACTTTGTGTCATCGCGACAACGAGCAGAAGCATAAAAAAAGTAGGCATTGCTTCCCAGATTTCGATTAACCGACAGATGACAAGATCGGTTTTCCCTGCAAAATAACCCGCAATCAAACCGAGTGGAATGCCGATAAGAAGCGCGATGGCAATCGCGCTCACTCCTACTACAAGCGAGATGCGGATGCCGAAGATCAGGCTGGAAATGAGGTCTTTTCGATTCACACGGGTCAGTTCCCACCATGGCAAAAAGGAGTTAAATGTTTGCGACCCTCCTGCATCCTCTTCCCAGTGGAAATCCCGGACGAGGGGAGGGATGATACCACGGAATATCGCACTCTCTGTTCGAACTATTTCTTATTGCTCAGATACGCTAGAGAAGCGGCTGCTTTTCTGTACGTATCGACAAGCTGGCGTACTTGGACAAGCGGTGTGCGTGTTTTGCTCGATTCAGTTAAAACCTGTTGATAGCGTTGCTCAGCCTCCCTTTGGATTTCAGGTGTTGCATGTTCTAATTCATACTTTGCCATGATGTAGTTGTGCGAAAAAGGACGGTAGGCGTTCATGAGTTCCGGCAGCCTATCGAGATCTTGAAAGTAGCGTTCCCTATTGACTTGCACAGTTTTTTGGAGCTGCTTTAGCATTGAGTTCATGGCGTTTTTCAACAGCCCATAGTGTGGGAGCATCGCGCCCAGACGCCTCATTAAAGAGAGCTGCGTACGGGGCAAGCCGCATATGTTGAGCGTATATTTGTTTATACTTAAGCAGTTTATTCAACTTTTCATATTCAGACATATGTTTTAGGTCAAAGCTCCAGCTCTGTTGTGCAGGCAAAGGAGCGAGAAGAGGGTCTTCTCGAAATGTCTTCTGTGCCGCCAAAGCTGCATGCCTTGCCTCTTTGAGAGCAGGATTGCTTGCAGGGTCTTTCAGTACACCAGCTGCGGCAAACCCAAAAATCAGGCATTGAAGGACTGCCATTCCTATAAATGAGAGCTTTTTCCAACGTCTTGGGAGAACTAAAGCTCCTAAAAGAGCTGCCGGAAAGGTAAACATGAGGATGTTATAGAAAAGGTCGATCGGTTTTGTGTAAAAGCCTGGATAGAAAAGATAGCGCATCAAAGGGGAATAGAGTTTCCCGTTCCAGATAACAAGCAAGGGTTTGCTCGAAGCAAGCAGGGGAGCATAGAGAGCGATTAGAAAGAAAAAAGCCAAAATATAGAGTGCGATGAGGCCCGTTTTACTTCGTTTAAATTGCTTCCAAATCAAATTCTTGTAGCTGTACTGTGTCATTCTAAGCTAATCCTCGGATCTAAAAGTGTATACGCAATATCGGCGAGTAGGTAACCGATTAGAGTGAGAAATGAACCCGCAAAAGCTGAGAAAAGTACGACATTATAGTCGCGATTTAAAATGGCATCATAGAAAAAGCGGCCGAATCCGTTGATCTCAAAAATCGTTTCCACAATCAGCGAACCTCCTAAGATGACGCCGAGGGAAGCAGCTAAGGAGGTGACGATCGTGATCGCGCCATTCCGCCCTACATGTTTTATCAAAATTTTTGACCATGAGAGCCCTTTTGCCCGTGCTGTTCGTACATAATCTTGCCTCAGCACCTCTAAAAAGGCCGTTCTAGAGAGACGCGCTTGCACGGCAAGCGTTCCATACATAATGGCGATCAAAGGCAAAAAGAGATGGAGGGAGATGTCTGCAAGACGCCCCTGAGAAGTCAATGTTTCATATACCTCAGAACTGCTGTGAAAGCCACTGAATGGAATCGGAATATTCGTAAAGGGGAATGTCTTATTGAGGGCGACCTTTTCGATCAAAAAGGGAGCCACAACAAAAACAGGGATCGCATAGAGGATGAGAAAAGAGCAGTTGAGAGCATGGTCAGCCCATCGGCTTTGCCGGATCGCCATGATCATTCCAAATACTTGGCAGAGGACAAACGTGATGAGCATTGGAATCACGGCAAGTGTGAGGGAGTATTTAATCCGTTTTGCGACCTCACGAATCACTGTTTTATTGTTATCGTTGCGCAGCGTTCCAAAGTCGAGCGTCACGACTTTGCTTAAATAGCGGAAAAAACGGGTTGTAAAGAAAAAAATCTGCATTTTATTAAGATTCTCGGGCTCATTTTTTTCAAACCATTCAGCGAGCTTTGTTGTTTTTTCATCGAGTTCAGAATGGTTATCCGAAATGCGCAGCCCGTTTAAGATAAGGTTATTATTTGAGATTTCTCGGTTCTCGGTTCGTTTTTCGGAAGAGAGAGTGGGGCCGATATATCCTTGCCGTATTCCTCCCCGAATAAATAGGTTGGCTGCCATTTGCCGAAAGGCAAAGCTATTGCTCGGGTCGCGCGCTTCTTTTAGAAGCAAAGGCATCACAAACTTCGCCCGGTCGCCCCATTTTGTGCGCAGCTCATGGTAACTCTGAACACTCATCTCATCTTTATTCTCTACAAGTTGTTTCAGCCCTGCATGTACATCATCAGCGGTAAGAGAAGGCCATGCATTGAAGAGAACCGGCAATGTCAAACCATAATGTTCGCGGAACATCAGATACTGGTTCTCACCTGTCACCCCTCCTTCATCAGTCTTGCGCGTCGCTTCGCCTGTTGCACTTACATTGGCTTGATTGACAGGATCGCCAGGAGCGAGATTGAGGATGACAAAGTTGACTAATATGATGGCAAACAATGTCAGAGGCAGCAATAGGATGCGACGAATAAGATACGAAATCATTTAATCCAAACAACTTCAGTGTTAGGTTCTGGAACATTTGCGCCGGGTATTAAATCCTGACGTTCCCGAGGAATGAATATATTTTGTACATAATTGCGATAAAGCAATCGGATTTTGGGCGTATAGAGAAAGGTGTAGGGAGCCTCAGTATGAATAATCTTATGGAAGAGGTGATATAAAGCGATCCGTTCTTCTTGGTTATATTCGTAGTTTAACGCATCGATGATGTGGTCTATTTCAGGATTGGCAAATCCGATTGCATTTGAGGAGCCTTTCTCTTTAGCTCCTGCTGAGTGCCACAGTTGTCTGGGGTCTTCAGGCGGCGTGCCGAGCTTCCATCCCATAAAAATGGCGTCGAAGTTTTTATCATCGAATTGGCGGGAGAGATCGGCGATATCAAGGCCGGTAATCTGACAATCGACCCCTACCTCGCGTAAGGCTGTTGCGATATACTCGGCAATCACTTTAGTAGAGAGGCTTTTTACATAATAGTAGAGCTTGAAACGGAAGGGGATGTTTTTACCGTCAATTACCTTATCGCGAATACCATCTCCATCCATATCGATCCATCCCTCCTGTTCAAGCAGCAGCCGGGCTTCATTAGGGTCAAACGCCCACTCAGGAACGTTCTCGTCATATGAAGGGGAGTAGGGAGAGAAAGGCCCTGTAATTTCTATCGCCATATCATTGAGGTTTTGCTCGATAATCCTCTGGCGATCGATGGCAAGAGTCATTGCTTTGCGCAAGTTGGGATTGGAGAAATAAGGTTTGGCATTGTTCCAGCCGAAAATACAAGCTCAAGTCGATATAATCGATCAGGTTGATTCCCTTTCCATTTGCTTCCTGCCTTGCATATTCATCACTTGCTAAAAACGTGTCGAGTTCAAGCAATTGGTTTGGGAAAAGTGTACATAAATCGATTTTTCCTGCCTTAAAGTCTTGCCAAACAGCATCAACACCCTCTTTGAAACGATAGTGCACACCATCCACTAAAACGGCATAAGGTTGGAAGTGATCAGGGTTACGCTTGAAACTAATTCCTTCATCATCCATTCCGTCAAACATATAGGCTCCGCAGCTCACAATAATATTTTTTGCCCAATGAAGGGAAAAATTTTGCGCCCAGATAGAGTTTTCGCGATAAGTTTCAGGATTGGAATCATCCTCCACAATTTTTTGACCGTCAGCAAAATATTGGTAAACAAAACAGGGAAGAGGTTGTAGCGATCCGGTTAAGCTGAGCGCATCGTACTTGATATTTTTTGTCCTATCAGGTGTTTCATGCGGCTTCCAGCGGATGACGAAGTATAGTCATCAATTACCTTAAATTCTTCCATATCTTGGTAATAAGTTCTTAACGAAGCGGCTTTTGCCTCAGAAACGTAAGAGTTCATCACAGCATCATAGAAAAACTTAAAATCATGGGCTGTGACGGGGTGTTTTTCCAAGAAATGCGGAGCCAGTTCTAGGGAAGAGGGAAAATGAGCTGGGTTGAGCGGCTGCCAATATACATCGCGTCTCAAGTAGACCCAATATTCATTTACTTCAGGAATATCATCCCGAGGACGAGCTTCAAGGCGGATTGCCATATCGGGGGCAAATATTTAATATTGGCCGAATTTTAAATCGCCGACGCGTCCCGCGCACATTTGGTACATATTAGAAACGTCGCGGAAGCCATTAAAAGGGTGAAGGTTATCAGGTCTGCCGATTGTCGCTTGTTTAAGAGTTCCTTTCGGTTGAAAATCATCACCCAAAATATCAGGAAGAGTTTGAGTAAAATAAGGATCGACTTCAAGTAGATTAGGGAAATTCCCACTGATCAGATTTGCCGGCATCTCGCGCGTGCTGGTTTTTACCATTTGCACTTTTTGGTTAAGACGAGAGATTTCAGAATTCAAGCGCTTCATTTCAAGGCGTATAGATTTTAAATCTTCCTCTTGCAGGGAGGATGACCAATAGAGCATAGCGAAGATGGCTATAAGCCCAAGAGCAAAAAGAATTTTGAAAAATGATGATCCTTTCATAACTGTTGACTCAACATAATCAGAAGCGAATCAAAGATCAAGTATCTTGATGAATAAAATTTATGATGCTGGCAAATAATTTAAAAAAATTGTTAAGAAACCATAATGAGAAGAGAGTTTTTGGTAATTAAGCAAAAGGGGGCTATTACATGTGGATTACCCCTATATTCTGTACAGTTATGACGAAAATTAC
>CAVVHU010000007.1:0-58925 GCA_963748195.1 uncultured Chlamydiales bacterium
CCTCTTCCATAAGATTATTCATACTGAGACTCCCTACACCTTTCTCTATACGCCCAAAATCCGATTGCTTTATCGCAATTATGTACAGAATATATTCATTCCTCGGGAACGTCAGGATTTAATACCCGGCGCAAATGTTCCAGAACCTAACACTGAAGTTGTTTGGATTAAATGATTTCGTATCTTATTCGTCGCATCCTATTGCTGCCTCTGACATTGTTTGCCATCATATTAGTCAACTTTGTCATCCTCAATCTCGCTCCTGGCGATCCTGTCAATCAAGCCAATGTAAGTGCAACAGGCGAAGCGACGCGCAAGACTGATGAAGGAGGGGTGACAGGTGAGAACCAGTATCTGATGTTCCGCGAACATTATGGTTTGACATTGCCGGTTCTCTTCAATGCATGGCCTTCTCTTACCGCTGATGATGTACATGCAGGGCTGAAACAACTTGTAGAGAATAAAGATGAGATGAGTGTTCAGAGTTACCATGAGCTGCGCACAAAATGGGGCGACCGGGCGAAGTTTGTGATGCCTTTGCTTCTAAAAGAAGCGCGCGACCCGAGCAATAGCTTTGCCTTTCGGCAAATGGCAGCCAACCTATTTATTCGGGGAGGAATACGGCAAGGATATTCGGCCCCACTCTCTCTTCCGAAAAACGAACCGAGAACCGAGAAATCTCAAATAATAACCTTATCTTAAACGGGCTGCGCATTTCGGATAACGACTCTGAACTCGATGAAAAAACAACAAAGCTCGCTGAATGGTTTGAAAAAAATGAGCCCAAGAATCTTAATAAAATGCAGATTTTTTTCTTTCAAACCCGTTTTTTCCGCTATTTAAGCAAAGTCGTGACGCTCGACTTTGGAACGCTGCGCAACGATAACAATAAAACAGTGATTCGTGAGGTCGCAAAACGGATTAAATACTCCCTCACACTTGCCGTGATTCCAATGCTCATCACGTTTGTCCTCTGCCAAGTATTTGGAATGATCATGGCGATCCGGCAAAGCCGATGGGCCGACCATGCTCTCAACTGCTCTTTTCTCATCCTCTATGCGATCCCTGTTTTTGTTGTGGCTCCCTTTTTGATCGAAACGTGCCCTCATAAAGAATTCCCCTTTACGAATATTCCGATTCCATTCAGTGGCTTTCACAGCAGTTCTGAGGTATATGAAACATTGACTTCTAAGGGGGTCTTGCAGACATCTCCCTCCATCTCTTTTTGCCTTTGATCGCCATTATGTATGGAACGCTTGCCGTGCAAGCGCGTCTCTCTAGAACGGCCTTTTTAGAGGTGCTAGGCAACATTATGTACGAACAGCACGGGCAAAAGGGCTCTCATGGTCAAAAATTTTGATAAAACATGTAGGGCGGAATGGCGCGATCACGATCGTCACCTCCTTAGCTGTTTCCCTCGGCGTCATCTTAGGAGGTTGGCTGATTGTGGAAACGATTTTTGAGATCAACGGATTCGGCCGCTTTTTCTATGATGCCATTTTAAATCGCAGCTATAATGTCGTACTTTTCTCAGCTTTTGCGGGTTCATTTCTCACTCTAATCGGTTACCTACTCGCCAATATCGGGTATACACTTTTAGATCCGAGGATTAGCTTAGAATGACACAGTACAGCTACAAGAATTCGATTTGGAAGCAATTTAAACGAAGTAAAACGGGCCTCATCGCACTCTATATTTTGGCTTTTTTCTTTTAATCGCTCTCTTATGCTCCCCTGCTTGCTTCGAGCAAACCCTTGCTTGTTATCTGGAACGGGAGACTTTATTCCCCTTTGATGCGCTATCTTTTCTATCCAGGCTTTTACACAAAACCGATCGACCTTTTCTATAAATCCTCATGTTTACCTTTCGGCAGCTCTTTTAGGAGCTTTAGTTCTCCCAAGACGTTGGAAAAAGCTCTCATTTATAGGAATGGCAGTCCTTCAATGCCTGATTTTTGGGTTTGCCGCAGCTGGTGTACTGAAAGACCCTGCAAGCAATCCTGCTCTCAAAGAGGCAAGGCATGCAGCTTTGGCGGCACAGAAGACATTTCGAGAAGACCCTCTTCTCGCTCCTTTGCCTGCACAACAGAGCTGGAGCTTTGACCTAAAACATATGTCTGAATATGAAAAGTTGAATAAACTGCTTAAGTATAAACAAATATACGCTCAACATATGCGGCTTGCCCCGTACGCAGCTCTCTTTAATGAGGCGTCTGGGCGCGATGCTCCCACACTATGGGCTGTTGAAAAACGCCATGAACTCAATGCTAAGAGCGAGCTGGAAAAAACTGTGCAAGTCAATAGGGAACGCTACTTTCAAGATCTCGATAGGCTGCCGGAACTCATGAACGCCTACCGTCCTTTTTCGCACAACTACATCATGGCAAAGTATGAATTAGAACATGCAACACCTGAAATCCAAAGGGAGGCTGAGCAACGCTATCAACAGGTTTTAACTGAATCGAGCAAAACACGCACACCGCTTGTCCAAGTACGCCAGCTTGTCGATACGTACAGAAAAGCAGCCGCTTCTCTAGCGTATCTGAGCGATAAGAAAAAATGGTTCGAAACAGAGAGTACGCATTTGCGTGTGATCATCCCTCCCCTCGTCCGGGATTTCCACTGGGAAGAGGATGCAGGAGGGTCGCAAACATTTAACTCCTTTTTGCCATGGTGGGAACTGACCCGTGTGAATCGAAAAGATCTCATTTCCAGCCTGATCTTCGGCATCCGCATCTCGCTTGTAGTCGGAGTGAGCGCGATTGCCATCGCGCTTCTTATCGGCATCCCACTCGGTTTGATTGCGGGTTATTTTGCAGGGAAAACCGATCTTGTCATCTGTCGGTTAATCGAAATCTGGGAAGCAATGCCTACTTTTTTTATGCTTCTGCTCGTTGTCGCGATGACACAAAGTAAGTCGATCTTCTTGGTCATCGCGGTTTTGGGTATTTTTGGATGGATGGGATTTGGCCGTTTTATCCGGGCTGAGGTATTTAAACAGCGCAACCTTCCTTATGTCATGGCCTGCAAGGGCGTCGGTTATCGGGAAACTAGGATTATGTTCTCCCATATTTTGCCCAATGCCATCCCCCCTATTTTAACCCTTCTCCCCTTTACAATGATGGCCGCGATCACAAGCGAAGCTGGCATTTCATTCTTAGGTCTTGGAGAAGAGGGCTCTACTTCTTGGGGTGTGCTTATGGATGAGGGGCGCTCAGTCTTTCCTGGTGAGAGCTACCTGCTCTGGCCGCCGGCTATCTTGCTTACGCTGCTTCTAGTCTGTATTGCACTTGTAGGAGATGCCTTACGCGATGCAATCGATCCAAAAATGCGCACCTAACAAAAGCATAGGGTTATCAATTTAACTTTCTGGTTGGAGAAATATATTAGATAGCAACCGCCTCATTTTAAAAGCCAAGACAAACGATGCGACTAAAAATGATAGCGCCATCGCTAGAAAAAACCCATAACCATAATACAAAAAACCCATTGCTTTTGACACAAAAGTAAAACTTAAATTTGTAATAAACATCGTTGAAGTGATGAGAAGGGCGGCATTTCTATGGTCAAAATAATAGAGAATAATCAGAATAAATAGTGTAAAGGCATTAAACGCACTCCCTAATAGTCCAAGTCGAAAAATTCCTAACTGTAAAAAGTTGACCCCCAAATAAGCAAAAATTTGAGCTGCTGTTAAAAGCAACACAAGCGTTACTGTCCCCTGCAAAATTAAGATATTGCGGCCATTTTCTAAAATTCTACTGAAAAGCTCTTTGCTTGTTGCTTCTATCGACTTAAAAGGGGTATTGGACAAGATTTTTTTATACATTTTGTTATATGATTCAAAGAAGTTTGTCTCGACGCTAAATATAAACAGCGCAAACGAAGGAATAATCGATAAGTAAGCAAGAAACATTGTAAAATCATATAAAGAAAAGGTATGTAGACCACTCGTATCAACCTCACTTTCTGGAGCAGACCACATAATCCACTTGTCAACCCATACCCCCGCATTATATAAAAGACCTGCTAACCCAAGCTTGTAATAGCGTTTAAACTTGCCTAAATACCATTGAGGCCACACAAAACGATAAGGGAAGTCGGCTAAGATATTCCCAAGCAATAAAAAAGCAATTAAGGTAAGTCCGAGATTAAACCCAACCAACATTCCCTCAAGCTTAAATTTAAATCCTAGATATAGCGTACCCAGTACAATGATTATAACGCTGACAATGAAAGAAAATGAAATTGTTTTGTAATTTTTGATAGCCCCTAAATACAACAACAACATCCAAATCGTCTCAGTTAAAAAGAAATTTACTGAAGCATAAAGCGCCTGTGCAAAATCGAGATCAGCAAAAAAGAAATAGAGAAAAATCACAACGGGAAGAGTGCAAACATAAATGAGAGAAAAACTTGCAACTACCAACCCAGGCACTTGATCAACTGTTTTCTCATAAACTAAATCAGCTACCGCACGCGTAGTGACCATAAAAAAAGGAGCTGAAAGAACAAGAGAAAACGAAAAGTTATACACAATAATATCCCGAAATAGAACAACACTGTCCCTATCAGGTAGGAAAGTCCCAAAATAGTATAGGGTACTTAATGAAAGGACAGTCAGCATCCATGGACCTGCCGAAACCATTGCTGAGTGATAAAACGCTTGCACAACCCCTAAATAGTCATCTTTTTTGACTAATCTTCTTAATACAAATCCAATCCCTGCCATTACGCTTTTCCTAAGTACTTTTTATATAAATTTGAATACCCTTGGTGCTGCTCCTCTTTCCGATAATACTGTTCCATTCGCGCTTTGATCGCCTGACTGCAGGCATAATAGCGATCTGGATTTAAAAGCAACGAGAGGCAACCATCTGCAACAGATTCAGGATCTGCTAAAGAAACCAATTTCCCTCCCTCTCCTAAAGGGGGAAGCTCGGTTTTTTTGCCATAAATAAGCTCTTGGCAGGCACCAACATTCGTGGCCACAACGGGAATTCCCGCAGCGCCTGCTTCAAGAATCACTAATGGCTGAGATTCACTCACACTCGTTAGAACAAGCAAATCAATTGAAGGGTAATATTCTTCAACGTTAACCTTGCCTAATAAATGCACATTATCTTGAAGATCCATTTCTTTCACGAGTTCTATGCACTCTTCTACATATTCAGGGTCTTCATCCTGAGGACCTAATATTAGGACATTCACATTAGGTATGTGTTGTCTAATAAAGCTTGCTGCTCTGATAAAGGTTTTAATGTCTTTGATCGGAACAACGCGCCCAATTAGGGCAATTGTCGTCCTCTCATCAGTTCTCTCTTTTTTAAGATTTTGAAATTTTTCAACATCGACACCATTAGAAATAATCGAAAGCTGCTCATAAGAAGCTCCCCCTTCTAACTGAACATCTTGGTTGGCAGCGAATAGCGTAACAATTTCATCGCAGTGGACATAACATACTTTTGAAAAATACAAAAAAACATTAAGCCAATAATCTCTTAAGGTGAGATTTTTTTGATCAAATGTTAAATCTAGCGATTCAGGATTACTTAACCAATCCGCCACAGAAATCTCAATTCTTCGTTCATTCGTATATAAACCGTGCTCTGTAAGGATACAAGGACTCTTCTTTTCAGTTTTAGCTCTGGCAAGAAAAAGACCTGCATAGCCGGTGCTAAGAGAATGAAAGACTTTTGCGTTAGGTAGAGGAAAAAGGAGGACAGAGTAGAGGCTCTTCATTAAAACAGTGAGAGACCAAAAGAAGTCAAGAAATCCCCCTCCACTGAAAAGCAAATCATATAATTCTAAAATAAAACTCCAAACAGCTGATGAGTGGACAAGATTTCTCGAGCCAACCCAATCTTGATTAGCAGTAAACAGCTTGATAAGTTTGTCAAATTGTTCTGGATTATCTCCTGTTAGCATTTCAATAATTAGGGGCTTTAACTTCTCTACGAGCTCCTTTTGTTTTACCTCTCCCACCCTTTTCCCCTGTGGAATCACTTGAATGGTAAGGGTTTGCAAACTAACAACATTATTAGGCAATTGAAAATAGGGTATGGTTTTCGCTCCAGGGGGAATAATAGAGATGAGATGGAACATTCTTTCAGGATGCGCTTGCAGAAGTTCATGTGTCCAGGAGCTCACACCTCCAGAAACATAGGGGTATGTTCCCTCTAAAATTAAACAAATATCTGCTTGTTTTGCGGGGTTTCCAATATTAAGTGGGCCTTGCTCTACAGCCATAATGGAAAAACCTCTTTCAACTCTTTTGGGATATCTTTGCTCTCAAAAAGCAGTTCTTGGTAATGCTGCATTTGATTTTCTAATTCATCAAACTTTTGCAAAATAAAGAGAGACTCCAGATACCAAATCACCGCACTCGGATGCGGCTTTTTTCCTATTTCCAAGTACTTCTTAAAGACCTGGGCAGCCTTCTCAGGATTTTGTGATTTAAATAGAAGTCGGCCAAGCGCCATCCAAGAAGACTCATCATCCGGCTTGAGATTTAGATATTGCGTATAGATATCTATTGCCTCTTGTCGGTTTTGCCCCTCACGCACTTTATCAAGTACCCCTGAAAATGTATATTGATCTAAATGCTGTGCGAGCTCTAATAAAGGAGCTGCCTCGCCTGGCTGTTTTCTGACCTGAATTCTCAGTCCTTTTAATTGTTTTTCAAAGTCAAAATCCACTTTTGCAGCAATCGCAGCTGCCTGTATCCGTATGGCATTACTTTTATCTTTTAAAGCATCTCGCAGCAAAGAAATGAACCTTGGCTTAAAATTCATCGCGATTGTATCCAAAACCGCCTGTTTCTGGGATAGGCTGCCAAAGTCAAAAACATCTCTAAAGGGGAAGACGTAATATTCTCTCTCATATTGATCCCACCCTAATTCGATACGTTCAAAGGCTTCCGTTGCATAACCTCGAATTTGTGGGAAAAGATTCGAATACCACGTTTCGAAGGAGACCGCATAGTGTAGCATAATGCGATACGTTATAACCAAAATACAAATACCAAGCGGCCCAAATGGACCAAAAATAAGGACTGCTATCATCGCTAAACTTGGAATGGCTAAATCCTCGTTCCTCCGTTTTTGTATGATAAACCACACAATGAAGGTAAGTGAAAACAAAACATAGCTTACAAGATAAAGAGGAAGAAAATATGGCGTGTGATTGGCAAAAATAAAAATAACGATTTCTACAATAAACCATAGCAAAGCAGCCAGAGCAAACTCCCAAGACCACGTTTCTTTGGCCAGCTTCTCCTCTTTTAAGTCATCTGGAAAAAACTCAAGCGCTTTTTTCATTTAACACCATAATTGAATAAACTAGAGATTCTGTTGTAAGCTGGGCTCCATCTAGCTGGTCTTGAATCTTTTTTAGGACAATTCTGGCGTTTTCCGAGGAAGTTCCGGCTAACAGAATTCCCCATTCGCTTCCTTTTGCCTCAAAATCAAAAGGCTGGTCTATTTTCCTTAACGAGTTTGTTACAGCTTTTTTAATCGATACAGCAATCTCAGCTTTTTCGCTCTCCGGTACCTTTTCAGGATTGAGCAAAGAAATTCTTAATAAAGAGACATCAAATCCCAACCTTCTTCCCAGAGCAACGATATATTGCTTTTGATAATCAAAATAGGAAGGAGAAAAGAGCATGTTGTCAGGATTGATATAGCTTGTCTCTTTTGCTCTTTCGAGTGAAAGCCTACTCCCAAAAGAGCTTCCCGTCCACTCTCCAATTAACTTAAGCGTTTCAATGATTGTCCCCTTTAGTAAGATAAAGGAAATCTCCTCAATTTTAATCATCCCAAACACTTGATTAGTTGCTAAGTTAATGATTGGAGCAGCTACATATCCCTCTCCAGCTAAAATCTTTCGATGTTCTTTATTGACAACTGAAAGAGTTGCCCGTTTTCCAACTATTTCTGAAAATACGTCAGATGTTGAAGAAAATGTTTGTGAGAACTTGTCTTCGCTGCTCCATCCTTCAAAACCTACAAGTTTTAAATCGGAATCAAGATCATAAACAGAGAATTTACTGGGCGAAGTCAGATCTCCTACTAGCTGCATACAAGCTTCAAACAATTTATCCTTTGTTGTTGCTTCGAGTTGGCGAAATCCCTCATAAGCTTTGATAGCAGTATGCATTTCACCTGCAATCCGTACTTCAAGAGCCTCTTTTATCCCTTTTAAGCTGTCATAGGATTTTGCGACTGTCTTCTCTCTATCTTCAGCCTCAACTGCTCGCTCCACAAGACTCTTCCGCTCTCGCAATTGCCGCATTCTTACCTCCCCAATCACAACAGCAGCGATGAACCAAAGAATGGGATTTTTCAGAATAACCATAAAATACTGAAACCGATCTTCTATAATCGACTGAGGCGGCAAGTTGTAAAACAATAATATAAAAGAAGATAAGAGAGCTGCAACCACACCTTCTTTCGTTCCATACTGGACGGACATCAAAAGTACAATGATCCAAAAAGGTTGGGGAGAGACATAGAAGAAGCGATCAGAGCTTCCTGCTAGAAAGCTGATAAGTAAGACAATTACAAAAAACAACAACATCTCGAACCAGGCGCTGACACGTAAGCCTAGGAAGAAATTTTGTTTTTTTATGAAGTCAAACCAACTCTTCGTATCATTTGTTTTTCTCAAAATCGCCATTTAAGTCCTCCACCTAAGACCTCCTGCCTCTGCCCCTGAACAGAAGTACTCGGATATACATATGCATTAAGATCCAGTTCCAAACTGCACGTTAAGCGTGCTGTTACATTGAGCCCAAGAGTAAAGTCTCTATAAGCTGTTTGACCCATGGGGTTTACGACAACACCCACAAAACTTTCCATTTTAAGCCACTTTGTATCATAAACAACATCTATTCGAAAGGCGTGATTTTCATACGGGAAAAATGGAACAGGTTGAAAAATATCGCCCGCACTATTTATTTCTGACTCATTTCTAAGTTGATATTCTGCTAATAAATTATAATGCAAAAGGACAATCGGACAAATGCTGCGCACAGTATAATAAAGATCCGCTTGAAGAGGGAGAGTGAGTACAGCCCCTTTATACTTTTCTGTCCCAAATTGGCTTATTCCTACCCCTAGCCCACCGCGCCAACGCCAGTTATATACAGCGTCTGCACGCGCAAATAGCCTGTGTCTTACCCCATGATTTACAAGAGTTTCTAAATAATCCCAATAGGGACGATTCCACTCAGCTAAAACATGAAATTGCCCCTGATCAAATTTGATTTCATAAAGCCCCCCCAAGCCGAAGGCCCCCTCACCGCCATAAGCGCTGAATTCCCACACAGAACCCAAGCAGCATTCTGATCGAAGATATACCCTCCCTCGATACCGATCACCTAAGAATCCCGTGATAAAACCTTCATTATTTATATATTGAGAAATATGTGCTCGATTCATTTCTAAATCTAAACCGGCATAGAAAGCGCGACAAGCTGAACGGAGAAAAAAGTATTCTGCATGAACACGCCAATAGTGTTCTATCGAGACTGTTTCGATCCGTTCCATCTCCCTCTCAAAACCGACGAAAGAGGAGTGTGGATAGTAAATCTGACTAAAAGAATCGATATACTCTTCATCATAAGGAGCCAGAAAATTAGCCTCTGCAAGGTGGTCAAGCGCGCACATCCAATTTTTAACCCCTGATTCTGCAATCCCAATTAACCCTTCTATCTGATCGTAGCGAGGAAACTGCTTCTGTAACTCATATAAAAAGTAAAAAGCTTCACTAAACCGCTTCTCTTCAAGAAATAAACGACCCTTTGCATAATCTAATGGACGCGAGTCGGGGGGACCTGAAATGACTACCGTGATGCGAATCCCATTATTATGGGGTCCTATTGTCTGCACAAAAAATTCGACAGGCTGGAATGTGGTAAGAAGAAGACCATTATAACCAAATGAAATCTCTTTAAATAGAAAATCACCTTCTTTACCTACTATATCAAAGTCAGGGTTGGTAAAGGGACGATCGGTCAAGATATAGAGTTCGCGCTGCTCTTTCCTAGTCTCAAACGTAACTGGCTCATCCCAAAAAATGTCTATTGTACCTCCATTTATTCCAAAATCTCCATGAACAGCAGGCGACCTTACCGTAGTTTTAATTGGTGTTGCGTGCAGTACGGAAAATAGACAGATCAATAGAATTGAGGCTTTTTTAATCATACCAGAATAAAAACTCCTCTGCCCAATTAAGGTTTCCATTATCCATCATCATTTGTGCCCAAGAGGCACGAACATCAGGATCATTGTGAGAAGCCTCAAATGCGCTTGACATCCAGGAATAAGCTAAGTCAATGCAGCCCAATCGGAAAAGGATTTGGGCATACGTTGTTTGATCTTGAATCGTTAACTCATGAGCCGGAATCTCTTGAAACAGCTGATAGGCTTTCCAATAGCGTTCGAGAGCAGAGCGTTTCATCTCTTTTTGATAATAAACCTCAGCAAGATAGAAATAATCTAGATAGTCGCGTGGACAAATAGGCCGACAGAGAGTATCGAAAAAAACGAAAACAAATTCTGCTGCACCGTTATAGTCATGCTGCTCATAGGCGACTTTTGCTAGATTGTGCCAGTATTCTGCTTGATCCGGATGCATCGCTACTATGATCATCCGCGCTTCACGCTCTTCATCATAAAGGTTGGCATCATCTGCAATCTTCGCGTATTTAAAATACTCTTCCGGTTCTTGAGCAAAGTGAATGCCTGCCGTTAAAGCATCCGCGGCCAAATGAATTTGCTTAGTATCCCAATAGGCACGAAACAAAGCAACATGGAGAGCAAAATTCCTCTTGTAAATGGGAATACAGTTGACGATTTCAATAACTGTTTCATGTTGACCAATGTAATTTAACTGTTCTACCCAAAAATGGAGGTCTGCAAAATCTGCCTCATAAGTGCGCTGTTTTATCCATGCAACTTCCTTAAGGGTAGGGCGAGGCCCCATGATAAATAGTAGCGCTTGCACAGGCGGACTTTTAAACGGTTCTTTTTCCGCTATGGCAAAAAATACTTCCTTTGCTATCGCCACATCGTTTAATTGTTCAAGAAAGAGAAAGCCTATGCTCTGCAAGCGCAGCTTCGATTGAATAGGATTGGCAAGGTATTTCTGTAGGATTGCTTCTACCAAAGCTTTTCTCTCAGGATGGCTTTTGCTAGTCAAAACAAGAGATTTTATATATCCATCTTCTACTAAAGGAGACTGATATTTTTTGATCAACTCGTTAAATATCTGATAACCTTCCTCTACTTTACCAATATCTAAGAGCGATTCTGCATAAATAGCCTGATATTTGAGGCCCACAAGATGGTTGTGCAAGTTTTCTGCAATCACATATGCAATCTGATAATCTTTTGCTAGAAATGCTGCATCCCATATCTCTACTAACAGATCAGGATTTAAGTCGCCATGCTCTTTCACCCACTCCATAACCCCTTCTGTGTCACCAACCTTAAGCTTAAGATAGTAAAACGCAGGGTTAACCACCTCAGGAACGACTTCTTTCTTTATCCCGATAAAATATTCGTATCCTTCTTTATCTTTATTAATAAGAGAGAATATGGAGGCAAGTTGCATAAATTGAGATTGGCTGAATAGGGTGGGAGGACCTATCTCTTTGCTCATAGCAAGGGTTAGATCTGTTAATTTAGCGTGCGCAACTAAGCGGAGCATTGCCAACTTCTCATCAATGGTAAAATTGCTTGAAGAGGCAATCTGAAGAAGATTTGCCTTATCCGGTTTTCCTGTTGCAATATCAAATGCAACCCTAACGAGTGGGTTTTCCTCTAAAAATTTTGCATCAAAGCGTGATAAAAGCTCCTCTGCTAACTCTGGATCATGCTGCCTAATAATGCCTTCTGCAATAACCAACAGTGTTCCTTGGGGAAATTCTTCTAATTTTGCCTGCAAAGCGAAATCATCCAAATCCTTCCAATCTTGCTGCGCGACTAGCAAGCCGATATACTCATCAACCATTTCAGGAGTAAGAGGTTTCGTCGCCATATAGTCTTGAATTTCTTTGATTAACTCCCTTGGCCCCTCATAATTTTTCATGATTCTCCATAAAAGCGCCTGGAGTGTGGGAGAATGTTGTGCGTAAGGCAGAAACGCTTCTTTTAGAGAGGCAATTTCATCTTCTTGTCCTAGATATTCAAGAGCGTTAATAATTTGGATAACTTCTTTGATCTTTGGTTGGAGCGTCAAATAGTTGGCAATTGTCTCGACCATCTGGTTGCCGTAATTGCGATTATTCTTTTTCCCAAGTGCGTTGTAGATATATAACTGCAAATTTACAGCTTCGACATCATCGACTTTAGGAAACTTTTTTTGCCTCATTTCCAAGTATTTGAGAGCGTTTTCTAAATCTCCTTTGTCTGTTAAGTAGCTGGCAAGAAAGTAATAATCCTTTTCTGTAGCGATTCCCTTATCAATCAACTCTTCCAGTGTTTCTTTTGCTTTATTTGTCTCTTCTAAATAAAGATACCAATTAGAAAGTTTTTTCAATTCTTCAGGATTTTTTGTCTCTTTTGCCAGTTTTGCAAGCGAATTTAAATACTCCGCACGTCTTTGATCCATCAAGTAGAGATGTGTCAATAATTCTAAGGCATCAATATCATGCGGATGATGGTCTACATAATTTTTTAAAATTTTGATCGCTTCACTTACATTGCCTTTCTCAATTTCAATCTGCTGTAATGGACCAACAATTGAGACTCCCTTTTTACCTGCAGCATATTGGCCTTTATAATATTTTTCCGGGTAGGCAACCCTACCCGCCTTAAGAAGCATCAAGGCAATGTCTTCTTTTGATAAAATCAAATAAAGGCTAAAGGTCACCCCAATAGCAAAGACTAAAATCGATGTAATAACAAATGAGCGCATCAAACCTTTTCAACTTTTACATTCATTCTTTTTAACTGGTCGGATGGTATCGTGAGCTCTAAAACATTCTCTTCATCTGTTTTCGACTCTCCTTCTCCTCCGTCCCAGGTATAATGATAGACTCCTTTCTTCGGCATTTGCCATCTGACAACTCCGTTACCAAATCCTTCTGTTTTAAATTCAAGCGAATCGTTCTCTCTCTTCAAACCCCATACTTCCCAACTGCTGTCTCGTAAATATGGAATAGAAGAAGAGGCAGTGGTTAGGGTGATAATTGGGCTCTCTTCTTCTCTATCAAGAGCTACATAAAGAGAGTTTTGATGCTCACGATAACCAAGCACGCCCTTAGAGTTGTTGAAATCAACCTTATTTTTGCTCAACGGTACATCAAAACGTATCGTATCGAGCCCATCGCGATCAAAAAATTGCCATGAATTTTCTGAAAGCTGATCGATTTTGAGCGTAAAAAAGCCGTCCGCCGCTGCGCAAAAGCGACTCGCCCATATAGGGATATATTCCGTTGTACGCACATATTCAATGTTTGAATTCACAGCTTCGACTGCTGCAAGCCGCTCTCCTGAATAGCAGTGATAGTAGATATTGATCGGTTTAATTCTCAGAGGGCTTTCAGTGTGCTTAATCGTTTGGACATAAAACTTGAAGCCATAAAAGCGTTTTGTCCAATCATAGGTATAGAGGTTTTCATTATTTGCAGAAGCATAGATTTGTTGCTGATTTCCAGCTTTCCTTCCTAAGGGAGCTACACAGGCATATGAAGGGCATTCTCGATCGAGCTGAATATAACCGCCATTGATATTACGCACCTTTATTTCCCTGCTTAACTTTATCGGTGTATCCCAAGGGAAGCAATCACCCGACCATTGCATCACTTGAACTTTTTTGCCTTCAGGCATAAATCCATTTATGTAATCGATTGAACCACCTATCTCTTTCTTTAAGTCAAACGGTTCATTTGCATAGGCCCGAGGGATGATGTTGTCGATCACCTTTCCTTTTTCCAAATACTCTTGTTTGTAAACAGAGTGCGCCCACGCGACGAAGCTACTTTGCCAGCTACCATAAGGATAAAGTTCGAGAAAGTTGATTTCCCTTTTGTTTACATTGGGCTTTTCAAAAAATTCCCACTCAAAAGGATGGCTGTATGTATGACTCCCTCCTTCAATCTGTGGCAAAGCCAATATTCTTCTGAGAATGTCTTGACTATCTTTACCCCCTACCCAGTTAGGATCAATATCTGCTGCAACGGCACCTACAGTTACAGGAATATCGGGATTAGGTTTAAAGATTTTCTCGTATAGAATCTCAGCACACTTTGTCCCCTTTAGATCATAATCAGGAATTTTAGTAACTGAATTCCAGGCATCTCCATCAACATGGCTATAGAAAATTCTTCTCCCTGCAAGGGTTGTCGTGTCGGGTACAGGTTCTTTACCGGTTTGAAAGACTAAAGCAAAAAAACGGAATAAATTCAGGTACCAATTACAATAAGAAATATTTAATTTTTTACTCTCCAAACATCTATTTGAATAACCGGGAGCAATAAGAGCTCCATGTTTAGAGACAATGATGAGAGGGAACTGTTCAGGCTCTTTATTTTTTTTCTTTAAACTTAAAAGAACCGTAGCCGTTGGATCGATCACCTGAAAAAGGGTAAACTTGGGAAGCTGCTCAGGCAGATTTCTTTCAAAGGGCATATACTCAGAATCTTGGTAAGCAATTTGATAATCATAAGTATACGCTATCCAAAAGTCCTTATCGATAACACCTAATTTACGATAAAAATCGTTGCGATAATTCAAAGGAGTTTTTTCCCCTTTTGTATTATACTCAAACCCAGGATCTTCTAGAATGACAAAAAGCTTGCCCGCATCGATCATCTGTTTTCCCCACTCAAGGTATCCTTGAGTATCGGCTATCATGCCATCTCCCTCAAAACAGGTAACAACACCTCGATAATCTTTTAAAGTAGATGGATCTGGCAGGGGCTCATTAATATCAAAGTAATTGACATCCAACCCCAAATGATTAAGCGGCATTTCATATATGTAATGCATCATTGTTTCATGCGGCTTTTCTCTTTTACTATCGTAGAAGGTCAACACTTTGCGTGGTATTGGTGCAGCGTAACAACTGCAGCCAATCAGTAACAGGAGGCTTAATGATAAAATTCTCATGCCATAATCTATGCAATTTAAATGCCAAGATTCTTACACCAATTCCAATGGAAAAAATGTTGAAAGTGAAATTACGATGTTAGCCCTAAACTTTTTCAACATTCACTTTGGTTCTTTTTAGCTGATCGGATGGAATCTTGAGCTCTAAAAGATTATCCTCATCTGTTTTTGACTCCCCTTTTCCACCATCCCATGTGTAGTGATATATTCCTTTCTCAGGCATTTTCCACCGGATCACTCCATCACCAAACCCTTCAGCCTTAAACTCGAATGAATTTTCACCTCTCTTTAAGCCCCATACTTCCCAACTGCTGTCTCGTAAATATGGAATTGAAGGTGAGGTAGTGGTTAAGGTGATAATTGGGTTTTCATCCTCTTTATCAAGGGCAACATAAAGAGAGTTTTGATATTCGCGATAACCAAGCACTCCTTTAGAATTGTTGAAATCAACCTTATTTTTGCTCAACGGAGCATCAAACCGTATTGTATCGAGTCCGTCTCGATCAAAGAATTGCCAAGAATTGGCTGAAAGTTGATCAATTTTGGCTGTAAAAAAACCATCTGCTGCTGCACAAAACCGACTCGCCCATACCGGGATGCACTCTATCGAGCGCACATATTCAATGTTTGACTTTACTGCATTGACAGATGCAATCAACTCGCCTGAATAACAGTGATAATAGATATTAATCGGCTTAACTCTTATAGGGCTTTCTGTGTTCTTAATCGTTGTGATATAAAACTTAAATCCATAAAAGCGTTTCGTCCAATCAAAGGTATAGATGTTTTCATTATTTGCAGACGCATAGATTTGTTGTTGATTTCCAACTTTTCTACCCAAGGGACCCACACAAGCATATGATGGGCAATCTTCATCAAACTGAACAAAACCTCCATTGATATTGCGCACTTTCATTTCCCTACTCAATTTTATCGGTGTAGCCCATGGATGACAATCCCCTGACCACTGCATTATTTGAACTTTTTTTCCCTCAGGCATAAATCCATTTATGTAATCGATTGAACCACTGATCTCTCTTTTTAGGTTAAATGGTTCATTTGCATAAGCTCTAGGGATAATATTGTCGATCACCTTCCCTTTCTCCACATATTGCTGTTGATACACGGAGTTTGCCCATGAGACAAAGCTGCTTTGCCAGCTACCATAGGGATAAAGCTCGAGAAAATTAACTTCTCTTTTATTTACATTAGGTTTTTCAAAGAACTCCCATTCAAAAGGGTGGCTATACGTATGGCTCCCTCCCTCAACCTGAGGCAAAGCGAATATTCTTCTGAGAATATCCTGACTATTTTTACTTCCTGCCCAGGTAGGGTTAATATCTGCTGCAATCGGGCCAACTGTGACGGGAATATCTGGGTTAGGTTTTAAAACTTCCTCATAAAGAATCTCAGTACACTTTGTCTCTTTTATTTGGAAACCAGGAACTTTAGTGACTGAATTCCACGCATCTCCATCGATGTGACTATAAAAAATTCTCCTACCCGCAAGGGTTGTTGTATCAGGTATTGGGCCGTTATTACATCCAAAAACAAAAGCAAAAAAATGAAATAAGTTTATATACCAACTACAATAGGAAATGTTTATTTTCTTATTTTCGAGGCAATCGCTCGAATAACCAGAAGGAACAAGAGCCCCATGTTTAGAGACAACGATTAGAGGATACTGTTCATGTTCTTGGTCCTTTCTCTCTACACTTAAAAGAACTTTGGCTGCCGGGTCGATCACCTGAAATACGTTAAATCTCGGAAGGTTTTGAGGGAGCTTCCTTTCAAATGGCATAAACTCAGGATCTTCAAAGGCGATTCGAAAATCATACGTATACGCAATCCAAGTGTCTTTATCAATTACACCTAATTTACTATAAAAATCGTTGCGTATGTTAATCGGAGTTTTCTCCCCCTTCGAGTTATGTTCAAATCCGGGATCTTCAAGAATGACAAAAAGCTTGCCAGCATCAATCACCTGTTTTCCCCACTCAAGATATCCTTGAGTATCGGCTATCATGCCGTCCCCCTCAAAACAGGTAACAACACCTCGATAATCCTTTAAGGTAGAGGCATCAGGTAGAGGTTCATTTATATCAAAGTAAATAACATCTAAGCCCAAATGATTAAACGGCATTTCATATGTATAATGCATTGTTGTCTCATTCGGCCTTTGTTTTTTGCTGTTATAAAAAGTCAATACCTTGCGTGGTATTGGATCGGCACAACAAACAGAACTAGCCAACAATAAAAAACTAAAAAATAAAATTCTCATGCCAATACCTATACCATTTAGAAATCAAGATTCATGGTTCAGGCGTAATCTTATTAAGGCCAATTGTTGTTACATAGGGTCGCAAGCATTGAGCGCGTTCAAGAGCATAGATTTTTTGATACATTTTGACATCTGCAGGATCCCAATATTCTAATGTAAAGACAACTAGATGCGGGAACATTTTTCTACCGGCATTGATCAAGGCAAGTTGTTCTTCGTAATCAGGGTTAATCATATATTTTTTGGTCTTAAAATCATAATTTGTGTAAAGCGTCTCTGCCATAATGTAGTCTATGGAATTACCCACATATTCGATAATTTCAAATCCACGATTCATCATTAAACGTTTTCCCGGAAAATGGGATCGAATTGTAGCGATCAAATCGACTGCCGCAGCTACCATTCCTTTATATTTTTTTGGATCCTCATCTTCTAAAAGGGTGGCATTATCGATTTGGTCGAAACAAAGACCGCTAAACCCTTGCACAAAGATACTGGGAATGATTTCCGATAGTAATAGTTTTTTCCATTTAGGATTACGGATATCGATTAGCCAGCTATCAGGCCAGTCAGGATTTTTCCTAATCAGAACACCCATATCTTTAAGCTGCTTAAACCAAAGACGATACTCTTCAGCTTCAGTGAGATTGAGATAACCCAGCACCTCTTTTTTATCTGCTAGAAGAGGATTTATGTCTGGATGGAACTCACTATCCAACACGATGGGATTATACGGTTTGAAGGCGCTATCAGGTGCTTTATCGCTATAATAGACAACCCAAGGAAAATGCATATCGGACGAATACAGAGGAAAAACCCCTATTAGCATTAAAGTAATAAGAAAAAAACGCATACATGCCATTCCACATCTCCCATTGCTGCAAAAAATTTTAAAATAATGAATTTGTTTTTTTATAGATAGTCTAATGACAAATATCACCAGGAATTATAATACCCTAATCTCCAAGGAAGCTCCGGTGTAAGCACGAAAAATCCCCTTATAAAATTAGACGCATTTAAACCATATACTAGATCTAAGCAGAAAAGATCGCGCGGAGTCCATAGAAGAACACCACCGATAAAACAGCTCCTGCGGGAACTGTCACAACCCAAGAGATCACAATATCGCGAATCGTATTTAAATTTATAGCTCCAATCCCTCGGGCAAAGCCAACGCCTAAGACTGCTCCGACTAAAACATGGGTCGTGGAAATAGGCAAGCCGAGTTTAGAGGCAAGCACAATCGTTGTCGCCGCGCCAAAACCGGCAGCGAAGCCGCGCGAAGGCGTCAACTCTGTGATTTTGCGCCCCACAGTCTCAATGACCCGCCACCCCCATGTGGCTAAACCGATCACAATTCCCACGCCTCCTAAAAGAAGAAGCCAGATGGGGACGCTCGTCCCAGAAACCTCTTTTCCTTGGAGAATATTAAAAATAGCAGAAAGCGGACCAATGGCATTTGCTACATCGTTTGAGCCATGTGCAAATGCCATAAAACAGGCGACGATGATCTGTAAATAAATGAAAATGCGCTCTACCTGGATGTAGTCCGAATCGATCTCGGGCACTTCGACTTTCTCTGAAAGAGAGTGCACCTCATCGAGGAGGTTATGCACCTTATCTTGCATCACACCCAAAGAAGCCGCTTCAACGCGCCTTAAGTGCTTTTCAGCCTTCTTTAAGCCGATTTCTACATCTACGTTATGTAACCTTTCCGACCTATGGCCCTCTTTGATGCGCTGGACGAGAAAAAAGGCAATAATCCCACTCACTAATCCTACACCTGTCGCAATGAGGAGAACTTCAAAAATATTAAGCCTCAACTCGAGATTTGAGAGGCCGCCAAAAAGAATAATCACGCTTAAAACGAAAAAAATGGCAAAGACAAGATAGGGCGTCAACCTTTTTGCAGCTGCAAGCGGAAGCTGGTTGTAGAGAATTTTACGTCGTACAATGGAAAAAATAAGATAGGCAACACCCCCTCCAAGAAGAGGTGAGACTAGCCAACTCGCGACAATTGAACCGATCTTTCCCCAAAAAATCGCATCTACTCCCCCGAGAACAAGACCAAATCCTATCACAGCCCCGACAATTGAGTGTGTTGTCGAAACAGGCCACCCAAAGAACGAAGCTGTTTGAAGCCAGACGCCGGCAGCCAGAAGCGCGGCAAGCATTCCATAGACAAAGTCGGCTTTATCTTGAGAGAATATCCCAGGATTGACGATCCCCGATTCGACTGTCTCAGAGACACTCCCTCCTAGAAAAAAGGCGCCTGCAAATTCAAAAATAGCTGCGATCAGCACAGCTTGCTTAAGCGTCAATGCGCCTGAGCCCACTGAGGTTCCAACAGCATTTGCTACATCGTTCGCGCCAATGTTCCAAGCCACATAAAAACCGCATAGAACGGCGATAACCAATAAGATAAATGTTGCGGACATTACAGTTACTTAACCTCTAGGGTCATTCTCACTCGGTTAGCAAGTTTTTCCGATTCATCGGAGAGAGAAGCCAACTCCTGAATCACTTTCATCCATAAAAAAAAGGAGGGCCCTGACATGGAATCACATTCTTGAAACAATTTTTTCAATAAAGTGCGTTGAAGAACATCACATTCATGCTCTTTAAGCGCAACACCTTCAACCATTTTTCTCACTTTTTCTGCCTCTTGTCCTCCAAATGAACTTTCAAGCAGCTGCCCCATCTCACGGATAATCCTGTAGACCCCCTCGAATGTCTCGAGATTTTTTTTCAAAAACTCTTGAAACTCAACCTCAAATGCTTGTGGGATTTCTAGATCTCGGAATGTCAATAGGACAGCGACATCCTCCATTTGGTCGGCTATATTGTCTTGAAGAGCAAGAATCTCAAGCAAGCTCCCTCGGGCAATCGGAAGAAAAAGGCCGGTGGGGAGGTTATTGCGAATTTCATTTTTGGTAAGATCGGCTTCATGCTCTAGCCTTGAGACTTCTTTTGCGATGGAGGCGACCTGTTTATAGTCTTTTTTTGCAAGCGCATCAAAAAGAGGGAGGATTTGTTTTACGCAAATCGCCACCTTTTCCATATGCGTTTGGAGAGGGGAAAAGGGCGAACGTCCAAAAAGGCGTGCTAAAGTTTGCATAAATACCGTTTTTTTGACGTGATAATAAAGTATTCCGCGGATAATGTAAACGCTATGGTATTACAAGTTCGGAATTTGACGACTAGATTAAGGCTCGGGGGGAAAATCCACACCGTAGTTGACAATCTTTCTTTTGATCTCAAAAAAGGGCAAACTCTAGCGCTTGTGGGAGAATCAGGGAGTGGAAAGTCGCTGACAGCGCTCTCTTTGCTCCGCATTCTTCCTGAACCTCCAGCCCTTCCCCCAAAGGGAAAGGTGCTCTACCAAGATGTGAACCTCCTCACCCTATCTGAGTCGGAGATGCGGAAAATTCGCGGCCGGCGGATTGCGATGATTTTCCAGGACCCCTTATCCACCCTGAACCCGGTATATACGATTGGGGACCAACTAATTGAGACAGTGCTGACCCATTTTAAACTTCCACAGGAGGCGGCAGAAGAGCTTGTTTTAAAAACACTCGAGGATGTCCATCTCCCAAATGCAAGAGAACATCTCAATGCCTATCCCCACCAATTCTCCGGCGGCATGCTACAGAGGGTAATGATCGCCATGGCGCTCCTCTGCTCACCGGATATTTTGATCGCTGACGAGCCGACAACAGCCCTAGATGTCACCATTCAAGCCCAAATCCTCGCCCTCTTGAAGGAGTTACAAGAAAAAAAGGGGATGGCGACCTTGATGATCACCCATGATATGGGTGTTGTTGCGGAAGTTGCAGATGAGGTGATCGTGATGTATGGAGGGGAACAGGTCGAAGAGGGTGGGGTGGAATCGCTCTTTGAAAATCCCTCTCATCCCTATACTCAAGGGCTTTTTGCCGCCCGTCCCGATCAAGGCATGCATCAAGGAAAACTACCGATCATCGAGGGATCTGTTCCTCGGGTTGGGGAGATGCCAAAAGGGTGCCCCTTTCACCCGCGCTGCAAGTATGCTATGGAAATATGCCACACCCACAAAACACCTCTTTTCTCCTTGCAAGAGAATGGACATAAAGCACGTTGCTGGTTGTTCGATGAAGAATTAAAATGGAAGCTCGCTGATGAAGAAGCTTTTGAAAGTTAAAGATCTAAAGAAATATTACCCCATTCGTCAGGGTATTTTACGCCGTCATGTCGGGGATGTAAAAGCTGTGGATGGCGTTTCTTTTTCTATTGAGCAAGGGGAGATCGTCGGACTTGTAGGAGAATCAGGCTCGGGCAAAAGCACGGTAGGAAAGGCAATGATCCGTTTGATCGAGCCGACTGAAGGAGAGATCGAGTTTTTGGGAGCTGATTTCAGGGCTGCTTCCCCTAAACAATTGCGAGCTTTACGGCTTAAGGTGCAGATGGTTTTTCAAGACCCGCTTGCCTCTCTCAATCCGCGCAAGACCATTTTAGACAACTTAGGTGAGCCCCTTCTTTATCACAAATTCGTCAAATCTCATGAGGAGCAAGTCTTTGAAGTAGAAAAAATTCTCTCAAAAATTGGACTTAACACAACTATCCTAGACCATTATCCTCATCAATTTTCTGGGGGGCAGCAACAACGCCTTTCGATCGGTCGAGCACTTGCACTCAATCCGAAGTTGATTATTTGCGATGAGGCAGTGTCAGCTTTGGACCTCTCGGTACAGGCGCAGATTTTGAATTTATTACTCGATTTGAAGCGGCAATTTCGGTTGAGTTACCTATTTATCTCTCATGACCTATCTGTTGTACGGCATTTTTGCGACCGCATCTTGGTGATGTATCGGGGAAAAATCGTGGAAGAGGGGCAAACTGAGGCGATATTTAACAACCCGAAACACCCATATACACAGCTGTTGCTTGCATCTGTGCCTAAAAAGCATCCTCGGGATAGAAAGTTGCGGCTGCCTCAGAAAATAGAACGCGAAACGCAGTTTTCAGGGTGTCCCTATTTTCACCGCTGCCCTATCGCTAAACCGGGTTGCGAACTCAATCTCCCTCCAGTAAAAGGAGAAGAAGATCACAGTTATCACTGCGTGTATTAGCAGTATAGATTCTTATGCTTTTTGCCAATCTTGAGGTCTAGCCCGGATTTCTCACCAACCATTCGGCCGCTTTGCGCATCTGTATCCCCATCTGTCTTCATAACCATCCTCGGAAGGGTTAATTTAACCCTCCCTTCGGATGACTCTTCGACATCTGGAAATACAGTCTGCCCAAATCGGCTCGAGTGTTGGTGAGAAATGGGGGCTAGGGAATAAAAGAAGATTAATATCCACTCAAGTTTATAGCATCAAGCGTCAATAAAATGGGATGAAAGCCGTTCGAGATCCTCTAAGCTATAATAGTGGAGGGTGATTTTTCCGCCGCGTCGAGAGGGAGAGATCTCGACTTTTGTCCCGAGCTGCTGCTTCATGTGCTCCTCAAGCTCTTCAATATGAGGATCGCGCGCTTTAGGCTGCTTTTTTTGCGTGAGCTTCCGGCTCTCTTTTTCAGCATCGCGCACAGTCAACTGCTTCTCTTTGATTAACTCAGTTAGGGCTCCCTGAAGATCTTTGCTATCCAAAGAGAGAATCGCTTTGGCATGCCCCATCGAAATTTCGCCTTTTGAAAGCGCTTGCTGAATCGACTCAGGAAGAGTAAGCAAGCGCAAATAGTTCGCGACTGTTGAGCGTTTCTTGCCCACTTTTTCAGCCAGCTCTTCTTGTGTCATGCGAAATACAGTGAGCAATTTCTGAAACGCCTCTGCCATTTCCATCGGATCGAGATTGACTCGCTGTACGTTCTCAATCAGCGTCGATTTTGCCGCATGTTCATCACTCGAATCGCGCACCAAAACGGAGATTTTCTCAAGCCCTGCACGCTTCGATGCCCTCCAACGTCGCTCGCCGGCAATCAACTCGTAATACAATATTTTCCCACTGCTTTCAACTTTCCGCACTACAGGAGGATGAATTAAGCCAACAGCTCGAATGGAGATCGCAAGCTCCTCGAGTTCATCTTCTGAAAAATGCCTGCGGGGCTGAAAAGGACTTACCCGAATCGATTCCCATTCTATGATTTCAATTGTCTCTGCCACTGTTTGTTATCCTTGTTAGCGCTTCTAAAATCATTCTGTCGTCTAACTGATCGACATGGGAGGGATGATAAAATGTCTCCATCTTTTTACTCAATGGATGCCATTCTATTGGATTTGTCTCCCCAAAAAGGACAATGCCTTTTTTGCCAAGAGCAGCTCCAATATGTGCGACGCCTCCATCTCCCACAAAATAAACATCTGCTGAATCAAGACATAGCATAAACTCATCAAAATTTCGAGGAAAATACACATTGTTTGGCATGTTTAGGCGTGCGGCAATTCCATTTGCCCGCGGCATGTCTTCCGGCCGGCCTATAATCATTACACTTATAGGTGTTTGGACGTGTACTTGGTTGAGAACATCGGCATACCTTTCTATCGCATAACGGCTTGCCTTACGCGTTGTCGTTGCCGAAACAAGAACTACAGGAGCAGGAAGTTCGAGTGTTTTCTGCTTAGGAACCCGCAAAACAGGATACAATTCTTCAGGCACCTCTTCTAATTCGGGCGCCACCATGCGCAAAGTTTTCAAAGCTTGATGCATTGGTTTCTCCTCAACGTGGAGAGGGACATTTACCAATCGACTATGCCAACTTTGATCCACATAAGCGACGCGTTCTTTTGCCCTCAAAAAATACAAGAAGGCATTCATCAACTTCATGGGCGATGTCTTTGCACAAATCGCTAAGTCGAACTTTCCTCTAAACGGTGCAGCGATACGCCACGCATTCCAATATCGGTTTCCTTTCTCGGGAAAAACCACTGTGTGATCAACCGGCGGCAAGTAGGGAATCAAGGCAGCATTATGACGATCGAGAAAAAGGGTGATCTTGAAATCGGGTTCATTTATTTGAAAATAGCGCACAAGTGGAAAGGCACAGAGAAGATCGCCCAATCCATTGCGTCTAACTATTGCGATTTTTTTCATAACCCGTATAATATGGCGCAAATTATGGAAGAACACAAGTATCTTGAGTTTCTAAGAAAGCATTGGTCAAAACTCCTTCTCGGTTTTTTGGCTGTGGCCTCAATAGCTGCGTGGAGCGAACGCTTTTTCTCCGCTAACCACATCCAATCGCAACAAGATTTTTTAATCGGCAACCAAATCTTCGAGCGATTCCAAAAAGGTGAGCCTCTTGCAGTCGAATCAATCGAAACGACAGAAAAGATTTTGGCCCGCCATCCGGAGCTCCACCCCAAATACGACCCGATGCTTGCGATGACCTATTTTGCACAACGCAATCCTTCTAAAGGGCTTCCATATGCAAAATCAACACTTGAGCATGTTACTAAAGAGCTCCCCTCACACTACAAAAGTTTTGCTAATACTTCTCTTTTAATAGCAGAAAAAAAATATCCAGAGGCATATGAGGCAGCACAATCTCTCCACGCTCAACTAAAAAGTAACGAAGCGAACTCCACTCTATATGTCATGAATCTTCTCCGTTTAGTGAGCCTTGAGATGGAAATGGGCAAACAACAATCAGAAGCTTGGAACGAACTCCACTCACACCCAGCTTTTGCTTCCCTTTCCCCGATATTTCAAGAAGGTGCACTTTCATTAGAAGATTGGCATTCCCTTCGCTTGAATAATTAAGAAAGAACTGCTATTTAAATTTTTTAATTGTAGTTCTGAAAAACTGCAAATTTTTTTAGGCCTGTAAAGGCTTGCATAACTCGTTCAAGGCGGATGGAAAGAGCAAAAAGGGAGGTGAATTGTCGACTGGTGCTTAAAGCCGCAAAGAATGAGTCCGGAATTACTTAAGAATTGGAGCCTGCCAGAGCGGAATCCGGCTGTGGCGGGATTGGAAGTTTAGGAGTTAAAAACCTTGGGAACACCAACACACCTACTCACGATTGAAGTAGGCGGTGGGTATGAGGTCTTAGAAACAACATCTGAGTGTGATCATTACGAATTGCCGTCAGGGCAAGAGATGAATGCATCTGACGAAGTCGTTGTGATTAGAGGGACCATTACGGTATCGCCGTAAACCATCACTACTTAAGCCCTCGCGTCTCGGCGCGAGGGCTTTATTTATGTACGAGTTTATTCAAGCCCAATTATCTAGATAAGCTCTTCCCGTTGCCGCATCCCGAAAAGAAAGAAAGGCCATTTTTTTTGCATCGATTTCACAAACCATTTCCCCTCTTTTCCCGCCACCTTGCAATTTAAAAGCTTCAAGGGTAAGAACAGAATTATTATATAGTTGAGGGTAAGCTTTTTGCACATTATCTGGAAGATGGGGGCGATCGCTTTGCGGCGCGTTATAATCATTTAGAAGCTTCTGCACCATCTCCTCTGCGGTCAACCCCTCTGCGGGAAGCCCTAAAGATGTAAATTTCATATCATCAATACAGATAGTATTGAATGCCCGACTCAACCCCAAGGGATGTTTTTCTATGTAAGCAGTAACTGAATAAAAACAGACAAGATCGCCCAGCCCGATTGAACTCTCCTCTTGACACTCTTTTAATGAAAGAAGAGAGGGTAAATGGGATGTGTTGCCCAGTTTAAACGGAGTTTTTGTCTCTCTAGAAAAAAGAGTATCAAACTTCTCTTCACCTAATAGTTGGCATATCGCATCCCACTGAGCGATTTGACATACCTCACCGCATCCTAATATAAATAGCTCCTCCCCTTTTAAGGCTCTCAAAGCTTCTGATGGCTTTACACCCTCTTTAAGGGTATAGATCCGCTGCTTACCCGAGGGAGCAGTTTGATTATCCATTATCTCGAAAAGCTTAGGCGGAAGATAGCCGTGCACGAAATGATATTTTGCCTTCATAAATTCAAGCCGCTTTACATTACCTGTGGCTTTCAATTTATCAAAATAGTCTGTAGGGTAAAAAATCCCCTTACCCGGAGCCCGGTTTTGGGCAAGCGCTTCATTAGAAAAGGCGACGATCTCTTTTACAGTTTCGACAACTCTTTTTTGAAGCTGTTTCCTTATATCAGGAATTCTGCCAAACTCTTGTTGTGTTAAAACAATACGACTCAAAGGTGCTGCTGCCATAATTAACCTCTTGTAAAACAGGAATTATAATATAAAAGCAAATGATAAGTGTCACAATATTAGTTAAAAATGGCGAAAAAAGACTCAAAGAAGTTCTCGAAGCGCTGGCTCCCTTTGATCAAGTAGTTCTATATGACACAGGTTCAAGCGATCACACTTTAGAGATCGCCGCAGGCTACCCTAATGTCACAATTTATCAAAAAGAGTTTAATGGTTTTGGACCAGCACACAATAGCGCCTCTTCTCTTGCCAAACACGACTGGATTTTATCTGTCGATTCGGATGAAATCCTTTCGAAAGAACTAGTGGAAGAAATTCTAGCACTTCCCCTTTCTCCCAGCTGCGTCTATGCAATCCATCGTCATAATTACTATCACGGTAAACAGATAAAATGGTGCGGATGGTACCCTGAGACGACAATCCGCCTTTATAACAGAAATACAACCTCCTTTTCGGAGGCGATGGTGCATGAAGGCGTGATCAAAGAAGGGCACAAGGTCATCACCCTCAAAAACCCGATGCGTCATTATCCTTATGAGTCTCTCTCGGATTTTCTGATCAAAATGGAACGCTACTCCTCTCTTTTTGCAAAGCAATATCGCAAGAAGCGGAAATCCTCTCCTCTCATTGCGATCGGGCATGGGGCATCTGCATTTTTAAAAAGCTATATTCTAAAACGCGGCTTTTTGGGAGGATATGAAGGCTTTTTGATCTCTGCATACAATGGTCACACAGCATTTTATAAGTATCTCAAACTCTATGAGGTGAATAAATGCTCTTAACTTTTATGTTCGATCGGGTACGCGATGTAGATTTCTGCTCGCTCAAAAAAAATCATCCTATTGTCCTTCCGGGAGATCCTCTACCAAAGGGGAAATTGTCGCTTTGTTTGACATTTGATAATGCTTGGTATGATTTTTACCATTTCATCTTTCCTGTTTTAAAAAAGCTCGAAATCCGTGCCGTTCTTGGCGTACCTACTCGGTATATTCTTGATTCTACCGATCTTCCTCCCGAAGAGAGGCTAAACATTCCATCTACCCTTGCCATGCAAGATGGTTTTTTTGATCAAAAAGCTCCATTTTGTACGTGGAAAGAGCTAAAAGAGATGGTGCAATCGGGCTTTGTGGAGGTTGCTTCTCAATCCCATATGCACTGCAACCTCACGTTCAATTTTGTCGATCTTGACCGCGAGGTTGTGAAATCAAAAAACATACTCGAAACAAACTTACGTCAACCGATCAATACATTTATCTATCCGTTTGGAAAGGAGAATGTCGGTTTGCACGAGTATGTGGCCCAATATTATCCTTATGCATTTAGAATGGGAACGGCATTAAACACAGGATGGGGAAATGGGAAAAGACCGCTCAACCGCGTCGTATACAATCCATCAACGCCCCTTTCCTATTTCAATCTCTTTAAATACAGTTGCAAAGGATTAATATTGTAGCTTTTTTTTTCAATGTAGACATTCAAGATAACAACTATGACTGATTTACCTGACCTAAATAAAATTCCTGATCATTCTTCTTGTTAACAACTCCTCACTTAAGACTATCGACTCTGATTAAAACCCCACCCCCCCCCTCTTTGAATCCAAGGCCGTCAACATCCCCCAAACGCCCACAGCCCTGCTAGCCGTCCTTCACCCCCAACTCCCCTCTTTCCAAGTCATTCTAGTAAGCCTTTAACCAAGCCTTAACTCAAAGAAATAATTGACTAGTTTTACCTAACCCATTATAATAGAATATATTAATTTTTATTTCATATATATAAAAAGGAATAATCATGGTTATACCAACACCAGCAGCTAGTGCTTTAACGCGTAATACTGGGGTAGACCTCGCAGCAAGACAGGCAGCTCGTTTTCTCAATCGAGATAATAGGCCAAAAATTTCATTTGACCAATTCGTAAGGGAAATCCCTAAGCAGGATTACGGAAAAGAGAGCTTAGGCGCACGAGCGGTTAAAAGCCTTTCGATGCTTCATCGCTCTCATCCAACGGCTGTAAAGGTGGGCGTAGCTGCTCTTCTAGCTCTCGGTATTGTTGCCATATTGGCCGGATCGCATGTTGGATTTCTTTCTCCTGTAACTGCCTTCTTAAACGCACATGTTGCGAATTTTGCTTGGGCTCCTATGCTTAAAGCTGTTGGCGGTGTTGCCATTGGAGTTAGCTCTCTAGCCGGAATCAACATCGCGCTCTCCTATCTACCTTATGGAGTCTTTAACTACCTGATTGAAGCTCCACCCCATATCGGAAATAATGAGCGCATGTTTAATGAGCGTATCATTACGATCGACAGTGGTGTATCGGCTGAAATACGCTATCTGGAAAATGAAAAGGGACGTGCTATTCCTGTTTGCACGATTAGTGATGCGAGTGATCCAAAAAAAGCGGGTAGAGCCTACGGCTTTATCATCGCAAAACAGGTCTCTGGGATTCTCCCCCTCGTGCGAAAAGCGCGCGGTCTTGTTGGCATTCCAAATGCTGAAGAATACCCTAATAATGCAAACAGATTGCTCGCTACCCTACAGCGGGAAGATCCTTACATGCATAGCAAGCTCGAAGGTATGGTTGAAGGCTATAACAAATGGGCTGAAGAGAATGGAAATAAGAGCAGAATTACCCTTGAAGAGCTCTATTTTATGCACTTCCCTCCTGAGCGATGCGGATGGGATATGCCTGGGGAGAGCCGACCTGCCACAGACATAAACCGAACACCTTTAGGTTCGAATGGATGCATCTCAATCACAACGCGTGATACAGAAAATGGAATCATACACGCGAGTAATACAGATTGGGAAACAATGGGAATCTTTGCCCGCTACGGCCTTCTGGTTGTAGAGAAGAATGTAGATGGACGTGGGAAAAACCTAGCCGAATTTAGAATTGCCGGACATGCAGCCGGTGTTTGGGGTGTAAACTCAGATGGCGTTTTTGAGCGCATGAATGTTGCGGTTCAAAATGTTGGTAATCAATCCTTAGACAGGATACCGGCATTCTTTTACAACAACTGGATCCTCAGAAATGCCCAAAATGCTGATGTAGATTCTCTTGAATCTCCGGATCTCCTCTCGGGTTATTCATTAACAGTTGTGGATCCAAATAAGGCAAGGGCTTTTCATATGCAAGGTGACTTCCCCCACATCAGTTACTGTACCAAAACACGTACTTTAGGAGAGGGAGAAGATTCCGATTTCATGGTCTTCGCAAATCCAACATATTCGGATAATGGGATAATAGATATGAACGTATGTCATGGGGATGAGCGGGAACAGCGAGTTCTAGATTGTGGTAGAGACTTCCTTCGAAGAGTTGTTGATGGCAACAGAAGCGGACTCGTTCAACGGATGATCGCTCTTCCGCAGGTGAACAACGGGCAAACGATGTGCTCAACATTCTATAATGCCGGTGAAGGCGTCCTTGGAGTGGCAATCGACAACTCCTACGCTTCCTCAAACTCTTTCGTGATGATGCAATTAACTGAATTGTGGGACGCACCTGAATAGTAATGCTGCGATCGTCTTAACATCGCGGATCTCGCTGCTTCGAATCATCTCAAGCGCCTTTGTGCGCTTCATGGGTACAACCTCGATCTACTCTGTCTCATCGAGGTTTTGCCCTACATGCTTCAAGTCAGTCTCGAGATAGATCATCAGCTTCTCATTGCAAAAGCCGGGAGTCGAATAGCAATTGGATAGACTCTCGATCTTCCCGGCCTCATAACCCGCACATTGCCGAAACTTTGGCAGGAAGAGCTACAATGCTCCATATGCTTCCTTTATCCTATATTGAAATTGCGAAATATCCCTTTGATCCATTTATCTGGATAGTGTCCCGGCTTGTCTGCTATGTGAATTGTCAAGTCCAAATCATGTAGTGTATAGCTAACCTTCTTGTTGTGCGTGCTTGATGTATTCATTTATTGTATTAATCGACCTTTTGCCTAAATTTCGATACCCTCTATGGGGCCTTTCTTCGTTGTAGTGTTTAAGCCAGATGTTGAGGTCTTTTTGAAGCTGTTCAACAGACTCATAATAGTTCTGCCGAAAAGATATTCGGAAAAATTCATCGAGAATTGTGCGGTTGAATCTTTCTCCAAAGCCGCCGTTCGTCTGAGGACTTCGTATTTTGGTCCGTCTGTGCTCTATATCATTTAAGGCGAGATAGATCTCATAAGGATGGCTTTCAGTTCCACAAAATTCTCTGCCGTTATCTGTAAGAACAGCATCCACAGGAATTTCCCGCTCACTGTAGAAAGGCAAAACATCATTATGCAAAATCGCTGCTGCGCATTCAGGACGCTTAGAGGTATGCAGAAAGCCAAAAGCATAAGAACCGAATGTGTCTACAACAGCCTGCAAATACACTTTTCCTACACCTTTTAAAATGGTGTTGTTTGTGGGTGGGTTTTATGGATAGGTGGCAGGTCTTTAATCCCTCAAAACCATGTGTTTGAAAGCGGCGTTTCCATTCGTAAAAGCTGTTTCTGTGCATGCCTTTACGACGACAAGCTTCTGAAACACTTCCTAAATGTTCCGCAAGCTGGAGAACAGTAAGTCATTGAAAAGCGAGCTTCTCAGCGAGGTCTTTTGCAGTCATTTTTTGCTTTTTAAGCATATCATATCTCCTGTTTAACTGGACCAGTATAAATCCAATTTTTTTTTAAACAAGAGGATTAGCTATACATATGGATTTTTACAAAGAAGAGAAGAAACCGCAGTTTGAAGCTATAGAAAATGCTGCATATTAACAGGTGAAGGTCACGCGTCTAAAGTTTTTGCACAATTTTCTGGACACAACCAATAGTCCATTAGGGCCGCTTATGTCAGAAGAAAGGGGAGCATGGGTTTCCTGAATTAAATCTGGTGGATTTTTTGCGCGCACACCCACATAACTGAGAGGGTTTTTGTTAGGAAGGGTAGTAGACATAGACATTTCCTGGCTGTTTTGAGCTTGGAGTTCTCCAATGTTGGACATCATCCAAATATTAGCCACTAAGAATAAAATATCTAAAGATGAGTGACAAGAATTTTTTAAAAACGTGTAACAACAGACGCATACCGTTAATCCCTTAGTTTTTTGTAATCTACTTCGGTTTAGCAGATAGAGAAATTTTTTGGATTGAAAGGTTTTCGGAAGCGTTGTAGAACAGAACTTTTAGTTAGGAGCAGCTAACAGGCATTTTAAAACAAAGGACGTAAGATCTTTATCCTTCATAAAGCTGATGATTTTTTCTCGTTCTTTCGAATAGCGCTCAACTTCTTCATCATTAATCTCAAAAGAGACGAAATAAGGGATAGGCAGGTCCTCGATCGAGACCTTTTTCTTTAGTATTTGTTTTGCGTATTGATTTAAGCGGGATAATTCAGGAAAACGAAGAATTGAAACGGATTCGAGTGGAAGTGCTTCTTTCCTTACCCAGTTGAAAAGATATGCGTTTCTTTCTCCATAGCCCAATAAGAGTCCATGCAAATAGTGATTGGTGAGAACCTTGTTCCAAAATACGGAATTTTTATTTTCGATTGAATCCAGAATCGTATCAACATCAAACTGAGTTTCTGTTATTTGTGAGAATTCTCTGTAATATTTTTTTAAGATATGTGTGAGATAGGGAATGTGAATGAAAAGTCCTACTGTAAAATCTCCTTCCCAAGCTATCACTTTGTAATTAGGTGTCGAGATGGTTCCATAAGTCTTTGACCATGTATCCCATAGTATTTTACAATCACCAAATTTTAATTCCTCTCGCTGCAAGTGACATTTCTTCACATATTCTTCGAATGTCGGAATGATTGGGCAATCAGAGGATTTTTCAGATTTAAGTGCTTGTTCTTTGAGGGAGATTTTTAGTTCTTCATAACTTTGGGCTATTTCTTGCTCTGTTTTATCGAGAGTGTCCGTTATGTCGAATTCTGTCATAGGTTTAGACCCTAAGAGAGTGTACAGCCCTCCGTCTCGGATCATCAAATTTTCTAAGAAAATTGTAATCTCATCTTGCTGTTTTTCGAGAAATTTCGGTCTCGGCAAAAGAAGGAAGGATCAGAAACATATTGAGTAAAAAAAATGTAAAGACTAGCTTCTCTTGGAAAGGAAATGATTTTTTCCAAAGAAATAGGGGCGTTATGAAAAGGTATTTGTTATTCATTGCTACACTTTTGTGTTTGTTTACTCTCTCAATCCTATGCTGATCAATCTTATGTCAAAGATTGTCTAAAAAAAGGCATTTTAGGGCAATTATGCTCTTATGGAGATTCCTGTATTACAGGGGTTCATGGGGAGAAGTATTATTTAGATCTTGAGAGAATTTGCGTTTGTGAGACAGGGATATTCCTAAATTCAGATTTTTTTGGCTTAGTTCCATTGTCCAATATTATGCAAGACGATACCGGAGTGTACACGTTGGGATTGTATGATTACTACATGTGTGATGGGTGTGGGAGATGTTACAGGAGTCCTCCGGCAAGTTGCGGTACTTGTGGAGGAACTGATTTTACACGAATCGACAACCTTGAAGACTGATAGCTTTTGAAATATTTCCGCTTGGATGATCAAAATCGCCGATGAATACAACGAAGCGGATATTGATCGATTGGTGCCTCTTTTATGTGAATTAGATAAAATTCATCATGAAGCTGCTCCTGAAGGAAAGAAGATATGCAAAAGCTTTTTGATCGTGGATGTGTTCTTTATGCTGAATCGGACTCGCAAATCATTGGCTTTGCCTCTGTGCTACAAAAAGGTGAGCTTTGGTTATAGAGCATCTTTTTGTGAAGCCAGAGTTTCGCCTCAATAAAGTGGCGACAAAGCTTGTGGGTTCATGCAATTGGATTTCAAAACGGAATTTCTTACATTTTGACTGGTTTCTAAAAACACATGATTAACCTGAACTTTGGGTTTTTCTCGCTCAGATTCAGAAGAGTTTGCGCTGCAAATCTTGGGATTTTCGGCCGAAGTGAATGGCCAAAGGCCCTTTACAAGGTCGAAAAGCACAAGAGGTGCAAGCAAACTCCTTGAAGATGAGCGAGAAAAACCCAAAGTTCAGGTTATGATTAGATTAAAAAGTTCAGGATGCTCTGAAGAGCTGCTATAAATTGATCGATTTCTTCGAAGGTGTTGTACAGGCCAAACGAAATGCGCGCTGTGCTCGTCACCCCAAAACGCTCCATCCCCGGCTGGCTACAGTGATGCCCTGTGCGAATTGCAATCCCACGGCAATCGAGAAGTGTCGCGAGATCTAATGGATGAATTCCTTCAATCACAAAGCTGATAATCGCTCCCTTTTTGCTTGAGGTGCCGAGAACTTTCAGTCCCTCAATCTGCTGTAATTTTTTGGTCGCATAGGCAAGCAGTTCCTGCTCCCACGCAGCAATCGCATCGAGTCCAATTCCTCTCAGATAATCGATCGCCGCCCCTAAGCCGATTACTTCGGCAATCATCGGCGTGCCAGCCTCAAACTTAGTCGGAAGTTGATTATATGTACTCCGAAGGAGAGTCACTTCGTTAATCATATCGCCTCCACCTTCAATTGGAGGCATCTTTTCGAGCAATTCCCGCTTCCCATAGAGCACGCCTACTCCCGTCGGACCATAGAGTTTATGCCCCGAAAAAGCATAGAAATCGACATCCAATTCCTGTACATTTACAGGAAGATGCGCCGCAGCTTGCGCTCCATCCAGGCAAACATGCGCCCCAACTTGATGCGCAGCCTCAATGATCTTGCGCACCGGATGCAGCGTCCCAAAAATATTGGAAAGATGGGCAATACTTACAAGCTTTACCTTTTCATCGAGTAATGCAAGAAACTCTTCGAAAATTAATTCCCCGGAATCATTTACGGGGATAATCCGTAAAACAGCTCCCCTTTCTTCACACAGCATCTGCCAGGGTACAATGTTGCTATGATGTTCGATTTCAGAAATCATTATCGCATCGCCGGGACGCAAAAATGCCATTCCATATGAACGCGCAAGCAAATTCAACGACGCTGTTGTTCCACGTGTAAAAATGATCTCTTCAAAATGAGCGGCATTGAGAAAGTGCTGCACTTTTTGACGCGCATTTTGATACCGCTCAGTGGCTTCGCGCGCTCCTTTATAGACACCTCTATTCACCGTCCCGTAATGAGAGGAATAGAAGTCGGTCAGGGCTTCTATCACCTGGCGGGGTTTATGGGCAGTTGCGGCTGTGTCGAAATAGATTTGCGTGTCGCAAATCATTGGGAAATCTTGACGGTGATCAACGCATGTTTGCATGAGGCCACTCTATTTTTGAGAGTATTTCCTGGCAAAAACCCTCGACTAAAAGCTCTTTTGCCTTTGCGTACGGAATCCCGCGAGTCTGAAGGTAAAAGAGCTGCTCTTCATCGATCTGACCCACAGTCGAGCCGTGCGAAGCTTTTACGTCATCAGCAAATATCTCCAGATTTGGTTTGCTATTTGCAAACGCATGCCGACTCATTATGAGATTGTGATTCATCTGGTAGGCTTCTGTCTTTTGGGCGGCTTGGTGGACGTAAATCTTCCCCTCGAAACTGGTGCGCGCCATGCCGCTTAGCACATTCTTAAAGTTCTGAAGCGAACGGCAATGGGGGGCTTTGTGCTCCATCAACACATTGACATGATGGTGGCGTCTTTCAGCTAGACGGCATACGCCATAAAGAGAGGCTTCCGCTCCCTCTTCCAGGAGCTGGACAGCATAATCTTGTCTAGTCGTAGCTCCACCCTGTGCAACTGCATAGCTCGTGAAACAGCTCGCTCTTTTAAGCGTCGCACGCAAAGCGTCAAGATGCCAGTGCTCCTCATTTTCATTTAAGATCGTTGTGAGAGTTAGATTAGCCCGTTCATCAAGTGCGATATCGACAAAGCTATTCACCCAAAGATTAGAAGAATCATGCATAATACAGCATTTGGCTTCAGCTTCGATACCGGCATAAATATGCATCCGAGGCATTGCAACTGTCGGACTTTTCTGCTCCGTCATCACATGGAGAATCTCAAAACGGCTTACAGACTTTGGAGGAAGATAGATAAAGAGTCCCTCTTTTGCAAGCGCACTATTTAAAAGGGCAAAAGGATCGCTCTCTTCTCTTGCTAACCGGTGTTTGAGAAAACTTCCATATGTTTTGAGCGCCTTTGAAAGCGGGGCGACAACGATTTCCTTTGGAGGAGATGAGAGAGCCTCTGAATAACGCCCATTCACAAAAACAAGTCGATTCTCTTGAGGGCTGAGAGAAACTGTAGCCGGTTCCGCTAGTGCATAGGTGCGAGAATATAGGTCATTTAAACGCACATAACGAAAAACTTCCCACTCCTTTGTCGGAAGGCCTAGTGCAAGTAAACGCTCCCATGCGTTTAGATCGACGACCTGTTTCTCAAGCGTCTCAAGCATCAGCATACCCTTGTGCTTCCAATTCTAAAGCTAAAGAGGCATCTCCTGAACGGATAATCTTTCCATCGCTCAGCACATGCACAAAGTGGGGTTTGATATAATCAAGAAGACGTTGATAGTGTGTGATCAGCAAAAGGGCGCGCTCGGAGCTCATAATCTGGTTCACACCCTCAGCAACAATACGCATCGCATCGATATCCAATCCTGAGTCTGTTTCATCTAAAATAGAGAGCTTCGGCTCTAAGACAGCCATCTGCAGAATCTCGTTACGCTTCTTCTCCCCACCGGAAAAGCCTTCATTCACATGCCGGTCTTTAAATTCTGAACGCATCTTAACAGCATCCATTTTTTCTGAGAGCAGAGCTGTAAACTCTTCATCAGAAAGCGGTTCGCCCCGTTTAGCATTCAACGCGTGATGTAAAAACTGAAAATTGGAAACCCCAGGAATTTCCGGTGGATACTGGAAGCTCATAAAAAGCCCAAGCTTCGCCCGTTCTTCAGGCTCAAGCTCTAAAATGCTCTCCCCTTCAAACAAAATATCACCTTCTGTCACTTCATATGCAGGATGGCCAGAAATGATTTTTGCTAAAGTCGATTTGCCTGCACCGTTTGGCCCCATAATCGCGTGAATCTCTCCGGCCTTGATTTCGAGATCGACCCCTTTTAAGATGGGCGTCCCTTCAACAGTAGCATGTAAATTTATAATTTTTAACATTTTAACCCACAGAATTTTCGAGTTTTAAGGTTAATAATTTTTTCGCCTCTTCAGCGAACTCAAAAGGCAATTCTTGAATCACCTCTTTTCCAAATCCATTGACCACTAGATTAATCGCCTCTTCCCGCTCAATACCGCGTGACTGAAGATAAAAGAGTTGCTCTTCATTCATCTTCGAGGTGGAGGCTTCATGTTCCACGTGGCCGGTTTCATTGCCTACTTCGATGTAGGGGAACGTATTAGCTGAGCAGCGGTCACCCACAAGCATTGAATCACATTGAGTGTAGTTACGAGCTCCTTCAGCCCGCGGCGCGATTTTCACAAGGCCGCGGTAGCTATTATGCGATTCATCTGCAGAAATTCCCTTGGAAATGATAGTTGAACGGGTATTTTTACCGAGGTGAATCATCTTGGTGCCTGTATCGGCCTGCATTTTTCCATTTGTGAGGGCAATCGAGTAAAACTCTCCTACAGAGTCATCACCTTCCAAAATACAGCTTGGGTATTTCCACGTGATTGCAGCGCCCACTTCTACTTGTGTCCAAGAGATTTTAGCCCGCTCTTTGCACCGTCCCCGCTTTGTCACAAAATTGTAGATGCCGCCTTTCCCGGTTTTTCGGTCGCCTGCGTACCAGTTTTGAACAGTTGAGTATTTGATCTCTGCATTTTTGTGAGCAATCAGTTCAACGACAGCAGCATGAAGTTGATTGGTTGAATAAGCCGGCGCTGTGCATCCTTCAAGATAGCTTACATGGGAGCCCTCTTCTGCAATGATCAAGGTACGCTCAAACTGGCCTGACTCCTGATCGTTAATACGGAAATAGGTAGATAGCTCCATGGGGCAGCGCACCCCCTTTGGCACATAGACAAAAGAACCGTCAGTAAAGACAGCCGAATTAAGCGTTGCGAAATAGTTATCGCCAATAGGAACGACCGAGCCTAAATACTTTTCCACCAGCTCGGGATAGAGATGGACAGCTTCCGAAATTGGGCATAAGACAACTCCTGCTTCCTCGAGCTTCTTTTTAAACGTCGTTCCGATAGATACTGAGTCGAAGACGAGATCAACCGCTACATTCGCAAGCCTTTTTTGCTCATCGAGAGGGATGCCAAGCCGTTCAAAAGTCTTGAGCACTTCGGGATCGACTTCATCTAAACTGCCAAGCTGTTGTTTTTTCTTAGGGGCAGAATAATAGGTAATATTTTGATAATCAATTGGAGGATAATTTACATTCGCCCAATTTGGTTCCTTTGATTCGAGCCATTTCCGATAAGCTTTTAGTCGAAACTCCAGCATGAAAGAAGGTTCCTCTTTCTTCGCTGAGATGAGACGTATGGTGTCTTCATTAAGACCTTTTGGAATGGACTCGGATTCCACCTTTGTGGAAAAGCCATACTTATACTCGGATTGTTCTTCTAAAATTTTTTCTGTAGTAGAGGACATAAACTAATAGGATACTATGAAAAGAGGAAAATCTCTAGGAAAATATCCGAAATTCAGGGATTTGAAGTATGCGTTCATGGGGTGCTTCAGTGTCAGGTTCGGCGGTTCGCGATGAATCAATAGCCAAGAGCTCTTGATGAAGAGCGAAAATGGTGTACCCGACTTTTTTAATAACCTGAACTTTGCTTTTTTCTTGTTCAGATTCAGAGGAGTTTGCGCTGCAAATCTTGGGATTTTTGGCCGAAGTGAATGGCCAAAGGCCCTTTACAAGGTCGAAAAGCACAAGAGGTGCAAGCAAACTCCCTAAAGATGAGCGAGAAAAACCCAAAATTCAGGTTAATAAGCGGTTAAATAGGCGCATTATTAGAAGCTGAAGGAGACGTTAGAACGCCGGCTTGTTGAGTTAACGTTTGGGAGCCTGTAGTATCACTTGCTTGCAGCAAATTAAAAATTAATTGCACCCAACTAAATCCACCTCTATTTCGTTGAGCTGTTTGAGGTTCAGCACTTGTTTGACTAGGTGTCTGTTTCGTTGGTACAGAGGTTTCACCCGCTCCTCCAGCACCAGGAGCTGTCACGGTTACACCACTAGGAGCTGTCACGGTTACACCACCAGGAGCATTAGTAGTTCCTGCATTCAATCCCCCCTCTGAAGCTGGCACCTGGGATCCTCCTAATGGGATTTCTCCCGGTGTTGAGGGGCCTCCCGGTGTTGAGGGTCCTCCCGGTGTTGAGGGTGCTCCCGGTGTTGAGGGTCCTCCAGGTGTTGAGCCTCAGGGGACCTCCAGGTGATTTAAGGGTGCCTCCCGGTGTTGAGGGTCCTCCAGGTGTTGGTCTTTGAGGGTCCTCCAGGTGTTGAGGGGCCTTCAGGTGTTAAGAGTCCTCCCGGCGTTGAGGGTCCTCCAGGTGTTGTTGAGGGGCCTCCCGGTGTTGAGGGGCCTCCAGGTGTTGAGGGTGCTCCCGGTGTTGAGGGTGCTCCCGGTGTTGAGGGGCCTCCAGGTGTTGAGGGGACTTCAGGTATTAAGAGTCCTCCCGGTGTTGAGTGTCCTCCAGGTGTTGTTGAGGGGCCTCCCGGTGTTGAGGGGCCTCCAGGTGTGTTGAGGGGCCTCCAGGGTGTTGAGGGGCCTCCAGGTGTTGAGGGGCCTCCAGGTGTTGAGGGTCCTCCCGGCGTTGAGGGTCCTCCAGGTGTTGAGGGTCCTCCAGGTGTTGAGGGGCCTCCAGGTGTTGAGGGGCCTCCAGGTGTTGAGGGGCCTCCAGGTGTTGAGGGGCCTCCAGGTGTTGAGGGGCCTCCAGGTGTTGAGGGGCCTCCAGGCGTTGAGGGGCCTCCCAGGCGTGTTGAGGGGCCTCCAGGTGTTGAGGGGCCTCCAGGCGTTGAGGGGCCTCCCGGCGTTGAGGGGCCTCCCGGCGTTGAGGGGCCTCCAGGTGTTGTTGAGGGGCCTCCAGGTGTTGAGGGTCCTCCAGGTGTTGAGGGGCCTCCAGGCGTTGAGGGGCCCCAAGATTTACCAGGAGGTTGAAGAGAATAAAAGCCTTTCTCAGAACTTTCCGGCGTGAGCTCTAATTGTTGTCCTTGAGCACCTTTCTGTAATTCCTGAAACTTCTGAGGAGTAACATCCGATTGTTGAATGGAATTCCCAGAATTCTCCTCATCACCTCGCATAAGACTAGGGAAAACTGCCACAAAACCTAACAATAGAAATATTTTCACTCTGCTCATATTGTCACTAAAAGGTTGAGGATAAATAAACTGTTACACCATCGGTTTTAATGGGCCCTGAACGCTGCCGATGCAAATAGGAAGCCGCCAAAGAAAAGCTTCCTGTTGTCAAGTTCATTCCAGCTCCCGCATTCCACTCAAAACGCGCTCGTGGCGTCCCTGTCAAAATAACTGGAATAGCCCCGGTATTTGTTAAAGTAGCAGGGCTTTGGCTTCTGTTAATATCATACGAGATTCCCGCATTGATAAAAGGATTGATATTTTTCTCAGGACGTAAAAACAAAGCTCCATTCACATTCCCAATGCCAAGCCGCCCGCTTTCCGCGGTGATTTGCTGCCCAGAGATGTCATCTGTTGAGGCCCCTTTGCTTGAAGCAATATAGTTATAGTTTGCTCCCGCTCCTAAAGTGTAGCGACGTATAGGGATAACTGTGTTGACCCCACTGCTAAGCTTCCAACGCGTACCGTCAATAGTGTGGTGAACATTTGGAGGATTTGTCACGATTGTTTCCTGATTTTGCCTCACCCAAACATAGGAATAGTCGACATATGTAGAGATACGATTTAAAATATTGTAGACAAGCGTACCTCCAGCTCCCCATCCCTCAGAATGGATAAATCCTTGCTGTGTGACATCGACCAGCACTTGGTTGATCGGGTTGATCGTCTTCGTCCTCTCATACGTCCCATACGCTGCGAAAGAGGTACAGCGATTTAAAAACATACTTACTGTATAAATGGCGTTCTGTCCATGCGACGTTCCAATGCTGCCAACTGGGCGCCCGTCATCTAAGTAAAAATACGTATATGTTCCCCAAGAAGTGAAACGAGAAGGTTTATTTTCTCTGTTATCATCGGCCATAATTTTTGGCATAACCAAGCACGCAATAGCTGCATAGAAAAAAAGTCTCATAAGTTCATTATTGATATTTTTGTTTTGAAATCAACAAAACCTTCTCCACCCGTTGTTTAAGCACCTTAAGGATTTCAAATTTATATGCGCCGATAGTAAATGAATCTCCTTTCTGAGGAATGGCACCCAATTGATGCATGCACAATCCCGACAGGGTTCGGTAACGGGCTCGTTCTTCGTCAGGCAAGTGCTCAAAATGAAAGTGTTCTTTAAACTCATCGATCGGGTAGCCTCCATCTAATACCCACGTATGTGAATCGACCTTCACCATGCCTGCATGCGTCTTTTCTTCAATATCACGCACGATCGCATTCATAATATCGCCTGTCGTAATCAACCCTTGGATCAACCCGTATTCATCTGTAACAAGCGCAAACGTAACATGATGCTCGCGAAATAAATCAAGTAGTTCAAATACCTGCTGATTCTCATACACAAAAAGAGGAGCCAGTGCGAGCTTTTCTAAATCAACCTCTTCTCCTAGCCAGACCTTCTCGATTGACATCCTCTCCTCCGTAAACGGAGGAGATTCCTAATCCTTACGAATCAGGTTCCTACTTCTCAGCCCATTGCCTTCCTTGCACGAAAGGTCTTACACAAGCTCCACAGGCTTTAAATCCCGTGTGCCCCACGGTACTGAAAGTTTTTTTAATCCCTCTTGAAGAATGTTTTGCGCAGCATTCTTATCACGATTATGCTCTTCTCCACAGTAGGTACATCTCCAATGTCGGTCTCCTAACTTTAACTGATCATAAACATTGCCGCAATTCGAGCATTGCTTGCTGCTAGGAAAATGCTTATCTACACGAACAAAACTTCTCCCATACCACAAACTTTTATACTCTAAAAGACGGTGAAAGAGCGACCATCCTACATCTCCTATTTGCCGAGATAAACGACTTTTCTGCATCTTTTTTACACTTAATGTCTCAACGGCGATAATTTGGTTCTCATCTACCACCTTTTTGGAGACTTTATGCAAAAAGTCAAGACGCTTTTCCTTGATTCTTCTATGAAGACTTGCAAGCAACTTTTTAGCCTGCTTGCGATTATTCGACCCCTTTACTTTACGACTTAACGCTTTTTGAAGACGTCTTTGCCTTTTATAGCTCTTCTCTAAAAAACGAGGGTTGGCAATCGTATTGCCTTCCTGATCCGTAAGCATTTGAGAGAGGCCAACATCTAAACCTATTTCTTTTTTTACAAAAGCTAAGGGGGCAATGGGCTCTTCTACTAGAAAGCAAATATAATAACGTCCGGCTGTATCTGTTGAAAGGGTGACAGACTTTGGTATCCCTGAAAAATGACGGCTCCACCGAACATCCAATGGACCTAATTTTGCTATGTAGACCTTCCCCTCTTTGTATTGAAAGGCATTTTGCATAAAGCTTGCCCCCTGTCTCCCAAGCTTAGTCTTGTATTTGGGATAGCGTGCCCTTTTGTTAAAAAAATTCTCAAAAGCAGCAAGCAAATGACGTAAAGATTGCTGCAAACAAACCGAAGAAACCTCTTTGAGCCAAGGAAAATCTCGTTTTAACTCTGTGAGAAGCTTGCAGCAACCGGCATAAGAAAGAGAGGCACCACACTCTTTCCAAGAAATTGTTTTTGCTTTGAGAAAGTGGTTAAAAACAAATCGGCAGCATCCGAAAGTCTTGCTAAGCAAGACCTCTTGCTCTTTTGTTGGATAAAAACGATATCGATAAGCTCGCAAAAACATATCATTCCTGAAAAATGAAAGATTTGATAGTATTCCTTGGTCTATGAAAAAATCAAGAACTTTTAGATCAGGCCGCCACTGTGTTTTCTTATTGCATGCGCATTTGGTCTTTGTCACAAAGTACAGAAGAGCCGTTTTCTCTAAGAAGATGTTTACTGAGCTTCAAGAGATCTTTGAGGAGATTTGCAACAACTTTGAAGCTCGACTTGTAGAATTTGACGGTGAGAAAGATCATGTGCACCTCCTTGTGGAGTATCCACCTAAATGCGCCCTGTCTAAACTTGTGAACAGCTTAAAAGGAGTTTCTTCGAGACTGTTAAGGAAAAAGTACAAAAAAATTAGGAGCTATTGTCTCAAAGATATGCTTTGGTCTCCGAGCTACTTTGCCGGGTCTTGCGGAGGCGCTCCTATAACCATAATCAGGCAATACATTGAAAACCAAAAGACTTCCGTTTAAAAAGAAAATGCCCTAAATGACTCTTCGAGTCATAAAGGGCATTTGCGCCTTATATCCCCCTCCTAAAGGAGGAGGCCTTACGGCGCAAAAGGTAAATCAGCCGAATGCACAATCCCTTTCACTGCTTCGATATCTTTATCACAAACTGGAAAACGGTGATGAGATGAGGCTATAATCTTTTCACGAATCTCCTCTGGAGGATCATGAATATCCAGCCATTCAATATCGACACGTGGACGCATCAAAACTCCGACATGCCGATTTCCCAGGCGGAAGATATTTTCCACCATGTCTTGTTCGGCCTCTTCGATGACTCCCTCCTTCGCTCCTGATTCAAGAGCGACCAAAATATCCTCTTCTGTCACTCTATCAAACTTCTTCCCGCGGGATAAAAAACGTGCAAATATATCGAAGGTGATCACAAAAGGATATGTCACAAAAATCAGCCACTTTATCGGCCGGGCACAAATGGGGGCAAGTTTTTTCCAATAAATTGCTCCGACTGTCTTAGGAAGCATTTCGGTCCAATAAAGCATTGTCAAAGTCAAAACAATGGAACCGAGCATGAGCCATTGATTTCCGTAAAGCTCAACTACGCTTGCTCCTACACCGGCAGCACCGATCGTATGTGAAATCGTGTTGAGGGTAAGAATTGCCGCAAGCGGCCGGTCGATTTTTCCTTTCAACTCTTCTAGCACTGGAGCGGTAGGGACCCTTCTTTTTTTTAGAAGTGCGACATAGTTGGGCGTACAAGAGAGGAGTACGGATTCAAAAACTGAGCAAAGGAAAGAAACGATATGCGAAAGGCTAAAATATAAAATAAGTGGCAACATATGCGTTTTTGTAAGACAAAAAAGGAGTTTGGTGATAGAAAAATTTACCTATGCGTTGGATCTTACCTTTAATTATCTTCATTTCTGCCTGCTCTCCCTGCACCTATAATTATTGTATGGAAGGTGCTCAGGAATTTGTACTCGATTCCTATCAGATCGCCCAAGGGAAATTCTCTATTCTCGAGCTTGAGGGAGAGTGCGTGGACTGCTTGTCCCCAATTTATATGCAGGAGTACGAGGATCAAATCAACGAAGATGATGTGCTAAAAATCGCGATTTTCCACCCTAGCCGCAAGGATTTGGTCGAATCGATCAATTCCATTGGAAACTCAATCGGTTATAGGGTTGTCAATGGAGTCATTCATCTGCCGGGACTCGATACGGTTTACGTAAAAGGACTCACTCTCGATGAGGCCAGGGCTAAGATCCAGTCCGAGTACTCTCAAGAAATCTCAAATGTGAATGTCTTTTTGGAATACGCAGAGCGCCTGCACAGCAAAGTTGAGCTCACGGGGGCTGTCAGGGTGCCAGAAATCCCAATTAATGGCCGGATTAGGCTTTATGAAGTGCTTTCAATCGCGGGGGTTGCTCCTGAAGCGAACCTGTTTAAAAGCTACGTAGTGCGTCATGGTGAAATTCTGCCGGTTGATCTCTTTAAGCTGATCCATGAAGGCGATATGAGTCAAAATATTGTGATGCGTCCGCAAGATAAGATCTTTATTGCAAACCCTATGGCCTCAACAATTACAGTGCTTGGAGAGGTCGGACTTGCACAGGTGATCCCCGTTCCTAGCGGCTCGATCTCATTAAGGGAAGCCATTGCTGCTGCAGGGGGAATTCCCTTTACAGGTGATAAGCGTTGTATCCAAGTGATCCGAGGAAACATCGTAAACCCAAAAATTTACCGCCTTTCTTGGAACCACATCACCTATCTTCCCAATAACAGCCTCTTGCTTATGCCCGGTGATACAGTGTATATCTCCGAAAAACCGATCACAAAGTGGAACCGCTTTATCGAACAGCTCCTCCCAAGTTCTCTCTTGATCGACCTAGGGATCAAAACACGGGGTGTTTTCAACTAATGAAAGAGAATTTGATCATCCTCTCTTTTTCCGATTACAAACAAGCGCTTAAAGCTGCAAGATGGATGATTCTCCTTTCAGCAGCGATTTTTGCAGTCCTTCTTTTCTGCTATTTCCTATTAAAACCACCACGATTTACAGCTGAAGGTATATTTAAAGGAAGTACGCAAACGAGCGCATCGAATTTTTCAAGAGCATTAGAATTCCTAGGCGCCAGTGATTCTTATATCGCAGTTGACGACCCAAATGTTTTTTTGCACAGCTATCCTGTTATGGAAGAGGTTGTTCGAGAGTTGCATTTGCAACTGAACATTGGGGAGAAAGGTCCAAGAGGAGGTATCTTCCGCCAAGTGTGGCATACACTAAAAGCGGAAAGGGCACAACGTTTTGCAAAAAGCAAACGTCCCAGCTCGCAAATTCTAAACCTTCCTGTTGCTTCACAGATCGTTTTTCCCGATCGAAAAGCCTTCCTCGAATGCAAAGAGCTCGCTTATCCCGGCGAGATGAGCTGCAACCTCTCGCTATTTTTTACTGACGAAAACCACTTTCAAGTGAAACACAAGAAGCGCTTGATTGGCGAGGGTGAACTTAGGAAGCCGTTTCATTGGGATGGTGGCAGCTTTACCCTTGCATCGGCTGCACCTATAATCGCGGGAAATACCTTCTTACTTACATTTGTCCCCCTCCACGCAGCGGCCTTAAGTTTGAAAAACTCGCTAGAGGTGAAAAAAAGCAAAGAGAATTCCTCTCTCATCGTTATCTCCTATACTCATTCCAACCGCCACATGGCAACTTCCATAGTCAATAGCACTATGACGGCATTCCAGAAATATCTGCAAAGTGAAGGAGAGCGCAAAATCTCCAAACAACTCGACTATTTGCAACATAGGCAGGAAGAGACCTTTGGCGGATTGGAAAACGTGATGAAAGAGCACAAAGCATACCTCGAATCGCAACTCAGTGACGGAGAAATGTTTTTGTTAGAAAATGAGTTGCAATTCATGTCCAAAAAACAGGGAGAAGTTCGGCATCATCTGGACGTCCTAGCAAGCGAGATGCAGAGGCTTTATCAACTTATCCATAGCGATGATAGACTTTCTTTCGACGGGATGCTGACAAGCTTGCGCCAGCAAAACCCTTTTCAAGTTAAGACATTAACTGTTGAAAGTGCGCGCTCGCTTATCCACAACCAAGCCCAAGCTCTCGATACGATGTGTATGGAACAAGCGCAATACGATTTCTGCTTGTCTAAACTCTCCGAACCCGCCTTTGACTTCTCTTCCCTTTCAAAAGTTGTGGGCGATCCCCTGCTCCAAGAGCGCTTTAACACCATCCACTCTTTGCATCGCAACATCATCGATGCAAAGAATTGGACAGCAAAAGAGCGCGCGCAGCTAACAGAACAACTTGAAACCGAACGCCTCTTCCTCACAAAGCACATTCATGATTTGAAAGAGGGTGCCGAACTTAAAAGTAATGTTCTTAAAAGCCGCCTTGCCCATCTTCAAGAAGAGCTGCTCTATCTTCTGCTCGACCAGTATGAAGACAAGGAAGAAAGCCTACGAGAGCTGGCCCTCCAAGCAGCCAACTTCCCTCAAAAATGGCTTAGACATCAAAAAATCGAACTCAACCAAAAAATGCAAACCGAGATGATTGAATCGATCACAAATCTGATCGAAGCAAAGAACATCGGATACCATCTCAACTGCCTGACAGCAACCCCGCTGATGAGCGCTTTTACACCTGTCTTTCCTGATCCTCCCCGCCTTACTTTAGCCTTCCTCGTCGGCGGGTTATTAGGGGCTGTTTTGGTCTCCGTATTTGTTGTGCTACGCGAAGTATGGAAAGGGCCTACAGCCTCTTACACCAATCTCAAAAGCGAAGGTTGGCCTGTGATTGCTTATAACCATTCACTCGACGACCTCAAAAAAATTCACTACCATCTCAAAAACCGAGGCAAGGTGCTTTCAATCATCGGAAAAAACCCATCCTTTGCGCACGATTTAGCCACTCTATTCGCCAAAGCCAAGGAAAAAGTGTTGTTAATTGACCTGACAAGGTGCGCTGAGGAACAAAAATTTATCGATACTTCCTTTGGACAAGAGCTTATTATAAGCAAACAGGACAGTATGAAAGAGGTGTATTTAGCGAGTAAACAGTTTGCAGAATTGCTTGAAAAACAGAAGAAGGATGTTGACCACGTTGTGCTCTATTCAGACGCCCCTCTCAACAGCTTAGAAAGCCAGCTCTTAACTGACTTGGCAGATTACGCTTTAATCTGCATGCGAAATGAACGATGGGCGGACTTGCCCACTTTTTCAGAAAAATTCCTCTATATATCTGAAAGCTATGAAGAGTCAGCTCTCTCCTTTGAACAAATCGTCCCCTTTTTGGAGCGCGTTACTTCTTTTTGGGACGGCTCTCAGAAACCGAAGACTCAAGAGCCTGCACAAACTCAGAATGACGCTTTTTCAGATACCTAAGCTCCTTATCCCCTTTTCTTTTCTCCCCTCTCATGTAATATAATCTTCCAAGCAAATAGTGTGTTTTTTCATGCTCCAAGTCGATCATCAACGTTTCATGCAATGTATCAATTGCCTGTGAATCCTCTTTCATATCGATATAGCTGATGGCAAGATAAAATGACGATTCAACATCTTCAGAATTAAGACTGAGTGCTTTTTTAAAGACTTTAACGGCTTTTTTGGGTTTACCCGCAGTGAGATAGCATAGCCCTAAGTTGTAAAAACTATCAGATACTTCGGGGCGGATCTCTGTCGCCCTTTCGTAGGCAGTAATCGCCTCCTTCCACTTTTTTTCATAGGAGTGAAAAAGCCCCAACTTAATCCATCCCTTCCAATAAGAGGGATTGATTGAAACCGTTTTATCGAGAAATTCGATCGCTTGATTCGTTTCCCCTTTTTCACCCAGTACAAGAGCTAAGTTGTAAGAGGCTTTATAGTGCGTCGGATCATGAATAAGCGCTTCATTATAATGGGTGACAGCCTCTTGAAATTTACCCGCTTGATCGAATGCGCATCCCAAGCTAAAGAGGCATTCTGCATCACGTGGGTGGTCTTTTAAGTAAATTTGATACTGTTCAATCGCCTCTTCAGGATTTCCTTGTCTTTCGAAGGCAGCGCCTAAGCAATAATGCAAATAGCCATTTTCCGGGTCGACCTCAAGGCCCTGTTCGCACCAGGTCATCCCAACATCGATGTCCCCTAGTTCCAAAGAAATGATCCCTAGGTAGCAATAGGCGAGCGGCAGAGTGGGATCATGACGAATTGCCTCCTGAAACTCCGTTTGCGCTTCTTCATATTTCCCATCTAAAAATTTCCCCACACCAGAACAAAAATACTCTTTAGCAAGATTTGGCTCTCTTGCCGGCAATGAATTTCCCATAAAATAGCACCTAGACGTTTATTAACACGATTTCTCCAATGCAAGATCAATGCCAACAAATTTCAAAAAATGCTGTGCTTAAAATATTGTTTTGCAAATACTATTAGCAAATTCTTTATAGAACTTCTGAGGAACAATGCATCTTTTCCGCCTGATTTTTTCAAGTCTTTTACTTACCGTAACTTGCTTTGCTAGAGAAACATTTGTTCAGCAATCGGCGCTCTCTGATTTAGAACTCATCCGAAACAGTTTTGCGGTCCATTATGCGCCGCGGATGTGGAAAAACGTTTATGCAGGATGGGATTTGGACACAGAGATTCAATACGCCAAAAATAGGATCATCAATCTTTCCAACCCCTCGCTTAAAGAGTGCCAGCTTATTATTCGAGACTTCTTCAACCGCACTCGAGACTATCACGTTGGAGTCAAATTCTGCTCCACAGAGTTTGCCTCGCTACCTTTTCTAGTCAAGCGAGCAGAGGACCGCTACTTCGTTTGCGATCGGAGCTCCTCTTCCCCATTTAGAATTGGAGATGAAATCCTAACTTTTGGTGGACGTCCCATCCAACAGGTGATCGATGAAATCGTTGTAAGCGAAGGCGGCATAAATACATGCGCAACTGATATCTCTTCGGCAGAGTTGAGTTTGACGATTAGAAGCGGCTTTTTTGGAGACCCCATTCCTTCAGGTCCTATAGAGATCACAGGTAGAAAAAAAGGAAGCTCTCAAGAAATCAAGACAACACTTGAGTGGGACTACGACCCTGAAGAAGTAGAAGATCTCTCACACATCCGATCCTCAGATTTGTTTGCAAAAACTTTCAACCAAGAGGATTTAGAGGTACCAAATAACGCATTTTTTATGAAGTCCATGACATGCCATCGATGGAAAAAGCATCCTATGCCCGACTGGATGGCCAAGAGCTCACATGGTTTGGGATCATATAAAAGCTTCCTTCCATCGCTAGGGAAAAAAACTTGGACTTCCAGCAGCAGTTATTTTGATGCCTACATCTTTAAAACTCCATCGGGAAAACGTTTGGGCTATATTCGCATCCCACACTTTGGCGGATGGTCAATAGCCGCCAGCCATTTTGGAGCGATTATGGATCGTTTCCAGAGAGAAACGGATGCACTTATTATTGACCAACTTAATAACCCCGGGGGTTATGTCATTCATCTCTATGCCCTGACTTCCATGTTAACAAACAAGCCTCTTTCGGTCCCCAAACATCATTTAACCCTAACGCAGGAAGAGGTATTTGATGCTATTGATGAATTAGACGGGTTGGAAGGCATCTACAGTGATTCAAGCGCACGCAACAGGCTGGGTGATACCATAGCCGGCTACCCTATAGACTATGAGTATGCAATGAAGCTCAAAGAGCATTGCAACTTCATCATAAGCGAATGGAATTCTGGGAATTTCTACACTGATGAGATCCATTTATATGGAGTAGATACCATCAAACCAAATCCAAAGCACCGGTATACGAAACCTATTCTCTGCCTCATCAACGAACAAGACTTCTCCTGTGCTGACTTCTTTGCAGCGATTTTGCAAGATAATAAACGTGCAACCCTCATGGGCACGCGCACGGCAGGAGCAGGCGGTATTGTATCGCTGCGCGACTTTTCAAATTACTCAGGCATCTACTTCTTTACACTGACCACTTCCTTAGGTATCCGCGCAGATGAAAGTCCTATTGAAAACAACGGTGTTCTCCCAGATATCTCATATCAGTTAACGGTGGAGGATCTACAAAATAACTACCGCTCCTTTTCAAAGGCGATCTTAGAACAAGCCGAAGCGTTGCTTCAATAAATTAAAGAGGATACAAATATTCAATTCACTAATTCGTTGAAAAATATTTTTTTACCATTACTTGTGTTTATGGCGGCTAAAATTTTAGCTGATGATCACACTCCGTGCATCTATGCATGGAGCAGCTATACAAATTTTTATTTAGATGATAATCGTCCTGTAGGAAGCATAGGGACTTCCAATGGCCAAAATGCGCTTTATTCGATTGTTTACCCTCTGAATCATTGCATCACACTTGGGGCCTACGGAACATACGAAAAATCGAAGACAACCAACCCTATTATTGTACAATCATCTGATATACTCCAGCAAGGCTTGCAATCCACTGAAGGATGGGGCTGCGGAGGCAATATCTACTATCAAGTTTTTCCCTTCCTATCCGCTTATATCGACTATTCCTATATTTGGACACGGACAGACAACTGTACGCTATTAACAAATCACCCAACTTATTCGAGCATAAACCACTCTTCTGACGGACACCGGTGGCAGCTCTCGAGCGGACTTTTCTATGGAATACCTATACCGGTCTTGCGTTATTTACTTGCGGGAAGCGTCTATTATCTCTATACCTCAAGTTCAACAGGCGGGTCTATAGATGTGAATGCTGGAAACCAGCAGATTACCCCCTCAAATGGAACTTTAGGCTTAGGCAGTGCAAACGGTGCGTTATATTTTCGTCCCTTGAAACTTTTTGATCCATTTATAAACGCCGGCATTTCTTGCGATATCAACAAAACTAGCAAGCCGGCAGATTCGATCAGTCCTCCTCTTGGACCTGTGCCTTTAGTAAGCATCCCTCGCAAACCTTTTGAATGGAGTGTGGGAGGAGGAGTCTTCATCTCGAAGCTCCCTCTGAATTTTGCAGTCTCTTATTTGCACAGACAAAGAAAGGGGCCCATTACAATCGATTCTGTAACTTTATATTTATCAGGTCAATTTTAACATATGAATAGATCAATATTTCTTTTTCTTATTTTAATTCAGACTGGATTTACCAGCTCTTGTGGGCATGGCACACCGCCCTCCGATCCCCCTGCTTCGCAAGGGAGTACAACAACAAACCAACAGAATACTCAACAACAGGCTCAAGTACAAAATGCTCCTCCTGCATCTCAAATTATACCCTACCATTAATGTTCGCCTTTTTTAGAAAACTTGCTTTCAAGACTGTTCGGCGTGCTTTGATTTGATCTCGCGCCATTTCTGCGCAATCTTAGCAGCAAGGGGAGCTGCATCTTTTCCAAACTCCCCATGCTTTAGGTATACGACAATCACAAGCTCCGGCTTGGAAAAATCCTCGCTCTCATAAGTGAGCGCTCCAAACCAGATATCTTTTGATTTCAGTCTCCCAGAAACGCTATCGAGGCTATACCGTTCAACCACTTCTGCTGTGCTTGTCTTACCAATAATCTGAGCGACTAACTCTTGCGGGAAGAGATTTTTCAACGATCGGGCAGTCCCTTTTTCTCCCATTACAACTTGTCTAAGACCCTTCAACAAAATATCTTGAATCTGAGAAGGCAAAAACACTTTCCATTTCACCTCCTTTTTTGCCTGAACAACTTGTGGCTTCAGCATTTCCCCCCCATTAGCCAAAGCCGCAAGCATGACAGCTGTTTGTAAAGGTGTGCCAATCATCGTATGTTGTCCAATCGCCATCGAATAGAGTCCTGTTCGATTGTATGCTACATCCTTCGGGACACTCCCGCAGTATTCTCCCGGTAAATCGATTCCTGTCCGGCTTCCATACCCAAAAAGCCTCGAAGCAGCACAAATATCTTCGGCATCATCCAAAATATCGCCAGCTAATAGTGCGAAATAGGGATTGCTTGAAGTTTCCAAGGCGCGCACGAGATCAACACGTCCAACTCCGGCATGCTCAGATCGAGGGAGACGCCCTCCGCGATAGTAGAGAGGAATCCTCCTTCCTTCAAGGGTATACCCCACATTCCACCCCTCATCCTTTCCCCATGTTCGATGCTTGTCATCGATGATCGTTAGAGGGTTTAGATCATAGGAATTTTCCTGATACCGCTGCCTAAGCGATTCATACGCAGGAATCAGTTTAAAAATCGACCCGATTACCGTCGCTTGCCGAAAAGCATGGGAGCGCGCAAACCCATAGCCGTATGTAGGATAGAAAGCGGCTGCGAGGTGTTTTTCAAGCGACCCTTTTAAACCGAAATACCGCCCCAAAAGAGGACGATCCAGTTCGGAAAAACGGCGTATGCTTTTGAGAAAAGGATGAAGCACACTCTTTCTATCAAAAGAATCAACGAGCTCTTTTAATCGATGATAGTGATTCACCCAGCTAAGCGCCCGATGGGCACCATGGGCGAGTTCCTCTTCCCAGTTTTTTAAAGTCGTTACATAAGGGACAAGCGCTTCATCGGAAGTTTCCGTCTCCCCTGTTAAAAAGAGGGTTAGAAACTCCCAACGATACTGACCCCAAAGGTCATTAAACTGCTCTTTTTCAGCAAGGTCGAGGTATTCAATATAAGGACGCGGGTATTTTCGGCCAGCTTCCTTCTCTTCAAGACGTTTTTCTGCAAGAAAAGCTGGAAATTCCTCTTCTCGCCATCGCTTGAAATCGTGCTCCCTAAATAGAGACTGCACGATTTCACGAACCGCTTCATCAACTGAAACCATACGTGCAGAAGCCTCTCGGTAATCAGCTAATGAGAGCGATCCAATCAGCTCAGTCAGAAATGGAGAAAACCTTCTCGCATCGACTGCAGTGCGATACAAATCGATAAAAAGAAGCTTCTCGTAATTAAGCGGAAGCAACTGAAAATAAGGTGTAAGCTCGTTGCAAATACTTTCAATTTGTGGTTTTAGGGCCACCATCCTCTCTTCGAAAAAGGCACGCTCTTGCAAAGTGATCGTGACGCCAAGAGGCACTTCGTCCCCTCCGCTGTAAACACAGTCAAACACCTTAGCCGGGGTTATTTCGAATTCATCTGTTTGAAACAGAGAAACGAGTTGTTCAGCTTTTCTTTGCACCCAAATCGCATCAGCAAGCGTTCCCCACCGTTTTAAACTTTGTCGCACAGGAGAGTTTGCGGGAAGGATTGAACCTAAAAAAGTCTCCCAATCCAATTCATTCTCCTCTTGATAATAGAGAGCCTTTGAGGAGTTATATCTTTCACGCACAAGCGGGCGCTTCAGATCCCAGATGCTTGCCAAATAGTTTTCTGTTTCAAGCCATTGGTTGACTAGGGCATTTTTTTCTTCGACCTCTTGCGGATCACCGGTACGAATGAAATCATTGGGATTAAACCGTGGAAACGATGCCATAGCATACACTTCACCGGTATTCGGATCTAAAGCGACAATCGCACCGCATTTAATCCAAGGTTGGTTTTCAGGAATTAAAGAGCGCAGTTTGACAGCTGCCGGACGTGTGCTCGGCGATTCCTGGTCATACTCCACTAAAAGCTGTTCCGCATAAGCTTGGAGCTCTGAAGAGATCGAAAGATTCAGCCGTTTTCCCGGAAGCGAAGGCTCAGAACCGGGAAGTTCACGCTGAAAATTGCCTCGGATATCGCTTAGATAGATTTGCTTTCCTCGCATCCCTCTCAACACTTCATCAAAGGCAGCTTCCACCCCCGCTTTTCCGACAAAATCATTAATCGTATAGGCCTTTCTCTCCAAGACAGCAAGTCGTTCGCGTACCTCTTCAATCGAACCATATTTTTCCGGAAAAGGAAAACTTTCCCCCTCTTCCCATTTTGTGATGCATTCTCTTAGTTCTTGAAGTTCTTCTGTAATCGAGTTATACTCGTTTCGGCTGATAGGTCCGATATATCCAATGATTTCGCCTCCAACAGGTCCAAGTGGATAGCACCTTTTAGCAGCGAGCTCAGCGTGGATGCCCGGCCAATCCTTCTCGAGCATTTTAAGCCTAAAATAGACATCTTCAGGGATATCTTCTTTCAAAACATATGGTACATTTCCTAAGATCGCCGCTCTAGAATGGATCAAGTCTTCGATTCTATCCGGCTCAAGATGCAGCTCATTGCCCAATTTTTCAGCTAATTGTGTGATATACTCCTTACGCAAATAGTATTTAACCCGTTTCCCCTCTTCATCTTTTTTCCAAACCCACCGAGGCAATTCTCTTATGCGGCCATACGAAACAGCGGCGTTATATTGTACTTTATTGGTTGCGAGAGGAATATTAAAACGGTCGTAAATCGCAGCCCGTTCTGCCCGTTCAATGACGACACGCTCCTGGGGTTTGCGCGCCTCTTCGATTTTTTCATCATGCTGCACAACAGCGACATGCCATACCCTAAAGAGGATCAATAGAAGGACGACGAGGATACCGTTGAGGATACGGTTCGCTTTTTCGGGGATTAGGTCACTATTCAGGCGGCGTCTTTTCACGCTCACATGTTAAACATCATCTTTTTCTTGGGTAAGCAAAAACTGAAAACTTAAAAATCTTTGAATGTTTAAAACTTAACAAAATCTTTATCATCTAGAGAGGTGCATGCCCGTCTTAAGAGGAAAAAGATTCATGTGAGTCGTAGGCGTATTTTGAGCATCATGAAGGAACATAGCTTCTTTCTCCTCATAGGAAGTCTTTTTCTTCTCCGAAAGAGCATGATGGCACGCCCCTAACATCATGCGATGCTCTGATGGAACCAAGATTCTCACAAAAAATGATGGCTGGGTATGGTTGTTTATAGTTGAGGAGCACTGGAATGCTGAATGCCTTGGTTGGCATGTGTGCAAAGTCGGCGATCGCTTTAATGCTTTAGCCCCCGTTACCGATGCTGTAAAAAATGTGTTTGGTACTATAGGCAAAAAGGTTGCTAAAGGCCTAAAGCTTAGAATAGACAATGGGACCCAATATACGTCTGAATATTTTCTTAAGCAGATCAATTACACGGGTATAGAGGCAAGCTTTGGTCTAGTCTGGCAGCCACAAACCAATGGTGTAGGAGAATAGAGAAGACGTCGCGAGCGAGCTTTTTGTAGCTCGCGGAGACGACGCGAACGGTATTACAAATTTAATGCAAATTTGTGTTCAAAGAAATGGGGGCGATACAATCGTTACGAAAAATTTTCCTGTCAAACCAAAATAGAAATGTCACCTTCTGGAAGGTAATACGGGTTTTTGATTATGGTCCTTGCTTCTCCCTTCAAACCAAAGTTAAAATATCCCCCCTGGGGGGGAGTTTGAGGGGGGGCGGAGCCCCCTTCAAGAATATCTCAATATATCAAGTTTTTTTGAGCCCAACTGAGACCGAGGGCGAAGGCCCGAGGTCGATGGCGGGAGCTTTTCTTCCATTCTTACCTCCAAGGATGGTTCATTGAGGGTTTTGACTTCTTCTTTGTTAGCCAAGTATTAGCAGCTATTTCCTTACAGCCTAGTATATTGGGCTTTTCATAGACTGTCTCGCTCCATTTCTTATACTGTAGTTGTTTTCCCTGGTACATAACTTCTATATCATTCTTGCCATCCGAAAGCACTTCTATAGCCGCATGCTTAAGACGATTTGGACTATCTGTCTCTATGAAATACAAAACACCACAGTATTGGAAAGTTAGATCTTTTGACAGCTTTCGCTGCTCTTTCCGATAATAAATTTTTTCCAGATCATCTTGTGGTCTTAAAGCTCTGTGAGCATCTTCTGAGCTAGCCGGCGATTTTGCAAAGCGTTCATTTAGTTTATTCAGAAATCCCGGTAAAAATGCATTTGCGTCTTCTATGCTACTGATGCTCTCCAGTCTCATCGCTTTGACTAACCTATCCTGTAATACTCCGTTTTTTCTCTCTACTCGCCCTTTCGCCTGGGGGCTATGGGCGCATATCAACTCAATATCGAGCTCCTTAAGCACTCTACCAAAATGAGTAATACCCGTTCCCTTCTTGAGTTCCTCTCTATTTACTCTAAATACACTATGCTTATCCACATACAGCCCTAAAGGCCTTCCATAACAGCGTAAATGTGATTCAAGAAGCTTTAAATATCCTTCTGTTGTTTCTACAGGCTCAAATCGTGCTGTAGTTATTTTACTAGTCGCATCGTCAACAAATTGCAAAAGAGTACATTTCTCTCCTCGCCCTTCAAACCAGTCATGCGGTGAGCCGTCTCCTTGTAATAATTCTCCAAATCTACTCCTTCTAGCTCTTCTCTGGTATACCCTACACTCTTTTTTCCTTTTCGGTTGCCAAAGCCCTTCTTCTATCATCCAATACCTTAGGGTTTCCGGAGAAAATACCAAGTTGTCTCTAAGTGCTAGGGTTTCACTTGCCAATGTAGGTCCATATCCAAAATAAACCCTCTTCAATAAGTCCAACACCTTTTGGCGAGTTTCTTCTGGGATTTTTCGATTACTTGACACTCCCCGTTTTAACGAAATCAGACCCTGTTCGCCTTTTTCTAAATAGCGCTTTCGTATCCTTTTCATCTGCCTTAAGGAGATCCCAAGTTCTTCGCTTCCTTTCTTAATAGTCAAAATTTTCTTGTCTATTTGCTTCATTATTCCTAAGCGTTCTGCTTCTTCTATACTCATTTTTAATGTCTCCTTCATAGCACTCCTCCAGGGCTTGACAGCCTACCAAAGGTGACATTTCTATTTAGGAGAAAGGTGACATTATCATTTTGGGCTTACACCCCATTAAAATTCCTATCCTTTATTTTAATACTGTAATAACATGCTTCCCTGTCGGATTTTGAGAATTGCTCCTTGCTCTGATTGTTATCAGGATGAACGTATATCGGATACAAATGAGAAGCTGCTTACTAAAAAAATGCTCCACATTTTTTTAGTTTTGCAATTCCCCTTAAACTGTACTCAAACAATCCTGTCACAAAGGAGATGATATGTCTATTGCACACTTGTTCCAGCCGGGCGCTACCTTTTCAGTTCCCATTTCATTTTTTGGTCCACAAAGGATCGAAATAAATTCTCCTACAGATGAGAAAATTGCTCACGTTTGGCAGCGAGCTCTTAGTCCTTCCTGCATTTCTGATCTGTTTACCGGCATAACCGGTTCACTCATCACTAAAAATCCTCTCCCCTTATTAGCGGGGATAAGCGCATGTTTGCCTGGGGCTTCAGCCCAACAAAAAGTCGGCAGTCAATTTCAAGTCAACACATACACGGCTGGGAATCAATGGTACCCTTCAGTCTCCTCTTTAAGCAACAATGATTTTGTGGTCACTTGGTTTGATGGCAGTGGCGAAGACGGAAACGGAGAGGGAGTCTTTGGGCAAATATTCAATGCGACAGGAAGTAAGGTCGGCAGTCAATTTCAAATAAATACTCTTACCTCTGGAAATCAGTATGCCCCTTCAGTCTCCTCTTTAAGCAATGGGAATTTTGTAGTGGCATGGCAAGACGGCACCGGCCTTGTTTTTGATGTAAACGGTAATGTCCTTGGTTATGGAAATGGTGGTAATGTTTTTGCGCAAATATTCAATCCAATAGGAGCTAAAATCGGCAGTCAATTTCAAATCAATACTTACATGTCTAATGCCCCTTCAGTCTCTTCTCTAAGTAATAGTAGTTTTGTGGTCGCTTGGTATGACCTAAGCGGTCATTATGGAATCAATACTGTAGTCTTTGGGCAAATATTCAATGCGACGGGATCTAAAGTCAGCAGTCAATTTCAAGTCGATACATCCACCAATGGGAATCAGATTTTACCTTCCGTCTCCTCTTTAAGTAATGGCAATTTAGTAATCACTTGGTTTGACCAGGTCAGCGGGGTCTTTGGACAAATATTCAATGCGACGGGTGCTAAAGTCAGCAGTCAATTTCAACTCGGCACATCCGGAACTGGAAGTCAGATTTCCTCTTCAGTCTCCTCTTTAAGCAATGGCGATTTTGTAGCCGTTTGGGGGAGCTTCGGCATCGGAACTGGAAACGGTGATGGAGTCTATGGGCAAATATTCAACACAACAGGAGCTAAAGTAGGCAGTCAATTTCAAGTCAATACCAACACAACTGGAAATCAACAATACCCCTCGGCAACATCGCTAAGCAATGGCAATTTTTTGGTGGCATGGGAGGACGACAGCGGCGAAGATGGAAGCGGTGATGGAGTCTTTGCGCAAATATTCAATCCAACGGGATCTAAGGTCGGCGGTCAATTTCAAGTCAATACATACACGACTGGAAATCAACAATCCCCATCGGTAACATCGTTAAACAATGGTGATTTTGTGGTCACATGGGAGGATAGCCAGCTTGATGGAAACGGTACTGGAATCTTTGCGCAAATATTTAATGTGTCTGATGTTCCGTTAGCTAGCACAGGGTACTCTACGACGGGCGTTCCTTTAGCAAGCACAGGGTACTCTACGACGGGCGTTCCTTTAGCAAGCACAGGGTACTCTACGACGGGTGTTCCGATAGCCAACACCGGCAACTCCGCAACATCAAGTTCAGCAGGAGGATCTGGTACTTCTGGGATTTCGATATCTACGGGTAATCCCGGCTCAATGGGCACAACAGGGTTGCCTGGCACAAGCACATCCGCGAGCTCTTTAATTCCACCAGCGGGACTGCCCCAGCTGGAATTAGCCCAAGTCTCTGCATAGTTCATCTCCTTCAGGTCTTTCCGATTCTTCTTCCTGGCTCTGGCCTTTCATAGGTGTAGTTGGGGGCGTTACTTGTTTAGCAACTACCGCCTTTGCTGCATTAAGACTGCGGGCAAAAAGATGCTAATTGGACTTTTCATTGGATGAATTGAACGAGAACGCCGCTGCTCATAAAAACAGTCTATCGATTGATAGGGAAGAGGGTCTTGCTGAAATTGGGAGAGCGTATGTACCGATTACCAAGATTTCTCGCAACGCCCATTCTACTGCTACTAAAAGCAATCTATCGCCTGAGAGGAAAAATAAGGGT
>CAVVHU010000008.1:0-119250 GCA_963748195.1 uncultured Chlamydiales bacterium
CTTAATACATTTTACGATTAGCACGTTGAATGACCTTCTGAAGGGCTAAATACCCATGCAGCAGTGTCTGCGTTTGATCAAAGACTTTCTTATCCTCGCCTTGACGGAGCATGCTTTTCAGCTGCACAACGCGCTCTTCTATTTTCTCTTTGTATGCTCGTAGTTTTCCAGGATCCTTTAGCTCGTCCTCTAAATCAAAATTGATTTCAGCGACTTTATTCTTTTTTTTATCGCTTCCCATTCCAAACATAATTCTAACCTCTTTCTACCTTCCAAAATCTTTTATTTATTGTATTCAACTTTATATTTCAAACCTTCCCTTTCAAGGAAAATGGTATGTGGTTGAATACTTGTAATCGTCATATCATCGATTTGATCGCCCCGCGTCAATATTTTTCCATTGATCACTACGTTGACATTGACATCGCCGTGTTTAGAGAATCCTGTCACACGGTATTTGCCGGGATAACGTTTATTCAAATCAATCACACCCTGTTCAGGAGAGACCGTCACAACATAATTCTTAATCGAGCGGATGCCGGGAATTGATTTAAAAGATTCAACTAAGTTTTCATATTCATAAACTTGCGTAGAGCTAACATATCCTGTTAAAACCAATTCCCCTGTCGCAAACCCAACGGATACCGCTACAAAACCGTGCTGCATCAAACTCGAACTCACCTCATCGACGACTTGCTGATCTACCACCACCCTATTTTGAAGAAGGTTGAGATAGTTGAAGTTGACATTCAAGTAATCAATCAGGTTTGACGCTTGTTTTTCAGTTTTTAGATATCCAGAGATAGCAAAAACGCCCGGTTCGGGAGAGTGCATGCTCACCCCCTTGAACTCAGGGTATTTCGAAAGCAGGATATTCATCTCCTGCCAAACAGCTTCGTCATTGACAATGTTGTTTTCGATATTCCTGATAAAAAGCAATCCCTTGAGTTTATACATCAACTCGTTGAGTTGAACGCCTGTTTCGACATGCCCTACTAAAAAGAGCTTGCCGCTTGTCGGATTATAGGTGAAGCGGACAGCGGGGAAATCGTTTATAATATTTTGTATTTCCGCTGCATAATCTTGTTTTTCCTGCACCACTTCTTTTGTTTGCAGCGGAGAGACCATTCCGATACCAAAAAGAACTGCTAAACAAATTACAAATAAGCTGAGAATCAGCGCTCCTGGAGAGATGATTGGACGGGCCGGTTTTTTCACTGCATTGAGCCCTTTTGCTTTTTCCTCTGCTTCCGTCGCCGCGGGGACTGCCTCTTCCTCTTCCGGCGTTCTTCGTACATTGAAAAAGTCCACAATCGTTTCGAAGGAGCTCACGGTGGAGAAGGAGAAAAGCTGTTGTTCCGCGAGATACAACTGAATTCGGACTAAGGTTTCGCTCTGCGAGATCCGCTTATTTTCGACCACTACACCATTACGGCTATCCAGTTTTCGATTTTATCTCCCTCCTCGCTGATGGAAAGACGCACATGCTATCTAAAACCTGAAATCATTAGATCAAAGGTCACTGGGAGAAGAATCAGTTCCAATCAGACAGGAGCGGCCAATATCCAAGGCGAATCTGCCCAGTATTAGGACGGGCAATCACCTTTCAAGAAGCGAGCTGTCAGGTTTAAGTCGATGGTAGTTCGGGCGTTTCGCTTCATGAAAGATCTCTTCTCTAACGAGATCTTCGTCTTCTTCCACTTCCTCTTCACCAGTTTCAAAAGGTTCCTCTTCCTCAAACACCTCTTCAGAGGGTTCTTCTTCTATCTTCTCTTCAGGCTTTTCTTCGGAAGTCATTTCTTCAGGCTCCTCCTCGGGAGTCTCTTCAACAGGTTTCTCTTCGGAAGCCGCTTCTTCAGACATTTCCTCCGGAACCGCTTCCTCTGGTTTTTCTTCCAAAGCCTCTTCTTCGGGTTTCTCTTGAGGCCTCCTCAGCTGACTCAGACTCGCCCTCTAAATAGGATTCATCGCCTTCAAAAGCATTCTGGCGCATAAATATAGGAAGCGTAAGCTCCTTCAGGATAAAAATGAAAAACTGTCTGACCGATCGTCACTCATCGCCCTCGCTAAAAGTTTCTGTCCTGTAAAGGGCTGATCATTGACTAAAACAGGATGGATCTCGCTAGACTTTCAACAACATAACCCTCTTCTGTTTTGCGACATATAAGATGTTTGCGCGCAACTTTAGGGTCTTCGATCACGAGCGTAGATTGTTCGGGGTCACGCCCAATTGACCATTCCTCGCCTTTTTCAAGCGAAAGGATCAATCCTTTCAAAACTCCTTCTTCGGCGATGAACTCAGCACTCATTCTTTAATCCCAATCTATTCATTATTCAACAAATTCAGTTGTTTCAGCTTTCCATGCGTCGGCGTAGTTCAAAAAATCTTCCAGGTTATCTCGAAAATCTCTGTAACTCAATCCCTCCGAAAGAAATGTCAGAAGCGTTACCTTCTTTCCTTCCCGATCGAGACCGAGTATCCCTCCTCCTGTTTCTCGTCCAAAAAGATTTGCAGTCATTGTTTTGAGCAAAAATTTTTCGCAGCTTTCAGGCAGAGGCGCTAAAACGGCGTACAATGAAATCCCTGCTTCCTGGCTCTCATCAAGAGTGACAGGTAGTTCAGCTCAAGTATCAAAGAATATGAACCATTGTCATTTGCGATAAGTGCCTCATCCAACTGCATTTCTGTTTTCAATTGCTCTACCAGCTGCTTAAGCATCATTTTATACTTGCAAAAACTTCACACCTTCATTATTTATTTTTGTTCATTTGAACATAATCGTCCATCCAATTATGAAGTTTACATTTTTACTCTTAACACTGTCTTTATTTTCCTTTCCTTTTAAACGAAATTATAGAGAAGCAATTACTGCTCCATGGGGAGTTGACTGCGAAAAGGCTACCATATCAAATAAAAGAGACAAGCTGAAAAAAATAAAAAGCATTTTGGCCAAACAGCTTGTCAGTCGATGATCCGATTTTTTCAGGTATACATTTCACCGATCGACGGTCCACGTAGTAGCTTCACACCGACAAGTTCACAATATGCCCTTGAGGCTATTGGAAAGTACGGGGTGTTTAAAGGGATCACTCTTGGCTGCGATCGATTGCTACGTGAAAACGGTGAAGCGTGGGTTTACGAAAAAATCACAAGAGGTGGGGAAGAGCGCAAACTCGACCCTGTACGTTAACACAACGATTTGGCAAGCGCATAAGCTTTACGCGTCGGTTCACTAGGTAGCTGTTCATTGGCTGGAAAGCAATATTCTTCGCCAAGCTCATGCAACAGTCCCGATTCGTAAAGCACTTTCCATACCTCTGGTGAAACCCCGGTCAGCATGAGCATGCGTTTCGTTCCTTTTAAATAGCGCAGCACCTGCGTCAGGGCTAAACAGATAGAAGCGTCGATCGTGCGGGTATTAAGCAGCTGAAGAATCACTATTTTAAGCGCTTCATCCTCTGAAATATTGCGCAATTTCATCTGCAAAAGATCGGCTGCTCCAAAAAATAGCTCTCCTTCTGTCTGCACGATGCAAATTCTCGGGTCGGGTCTTTCATCTTCCAAATCGAGAGGACGTAGCTTACCTATGTTGTTAAAAGCATATTCAATCAGATTAGGCACAGCAGCTCTCTTTAAATAGAGGACGATTGAGAGCAAAATGCCGATATAAAGCGCAACATCAAGTGTAAAAACCATACTCGATGCAACTGTTACAAGTACAACAGAAGCATCGGTACGAGTAGCTCGCAAGCAGATAAAAAGCTGCTTAAAATTTACCATCGTATAGGCAGTAAAAATCATAAGTGCACTTAATGCTGCGATCGGAATTTTATTTACTAGGAACCCAACTGCAACGACTAATAGAAAGACAATTACGCCGCTATATATGGCTGAAAAGCGCGTTTGGGCACCTGAAACTTTATTAAGCGCACTTCTTGAGAAACTTCCGGAACTTGGCATCGCCCCAAAAAAAGCAGATACAAAGTTGCTAACGCCTAATCCAAAGATCTCCTGGTTATCGTTGTATGGAGGCTCTCTGGAACTCGTATAAGTACGTCCTATCGTCGTTGCTTCCACTACGCTTAAAAGAGTAATTGCAAAGGCTAGAGGGATAATTTTTGTCAAAATGCGGAAATCATATGAAGGCGCAGAAAACTTAGGAAGCTCCGAAGATAAAGGTCCCATATCTTGTAAAAGTGTGATCCGTTGAATCGGCTCTCCCTCCATTACCCCAAAAGTGCTCTTCTCATTAGGTGGAGCGAGATGAAAAATCGCCACAACAGCCGCAGCCAAGACCATCACAATGGCAGCTTTTGGTATACGGTCGGAAATAGTCGAAAAGATGATTAAAAGGGCTAAACAAGCGAAAGAAAGCAGGGTTGTCGGCACGTGTATATGACTCATTTGAACGGCAAAATACCAAGCTTGCTGGTAGATCGGATGATATCCATCTAAATCGCGCACTCCAAAAAAGGGAAAAAGCTGTGTCACAACGATGACAATTGCAGCTCCAGCAACATATCCTACGACCACAGATCGGCTAGTAAATTGCGTCAATCTACCCAAGCGCAATAACCCTGCAAGGATTTGAAAAATGCCGATCAAGAGCGCAATCTGTAGAACAATTTTTAATGCTAAAGCCTCTCTTTCAAGGCCTATCATTCCCCGATAGTAGGTATGTAAAATTTCAGAAGTCCCTGACTGGATTAAAATGGCGACCATATTTGTCGTACCTGAGACCAAAAAGCGCGACTGCCCAAAAGCAGCTGTAAAAATTGTTCCAAAAACGGCTGCCCAAATCCCTGTTGAGGCGGGGAGGTCTGCCAAAAAGGCATAGGCCATCGCTTGAGGAAGAGCCATGAGGGCAACGGAGATTGCGGCGAGCAGGTCTGCCCGAAAGGTGCGTAGTTGATATTTTTTTAAATCTCCCCAAAAAGGAAAGGGATCCACGACATGAAACGCCATAGGTCCATATCAGCAAAATCTTTAAATAGTTTCAATTAATTCGTTTTTTATTATAATTTTTGTCTATGTACAAGCTAGCTATTGTTGGAAGACCAAATGTTGGAAAATCAGCGCTTTTTAACCGCATCTGTAATGAACGGATTGCGATTGTAGATGAAGCTGAAGGGATCACGCGCGATCGTTTATATGCCGAAGCGGAAATTTTCGGCATGCCTTTTGAAGTGATCGATACGGGTGGAATAGACCCTCGATCCGCTGACCAGTTTCGCGAAGAGATCCGCCGCCAAGCAGAGATTGCGATCACAGAAGCCGACACTCTCGTCATGGTTGTGGATGGGCAAGTAGGCGTCACAGAACTCGATGAAGAGCTCGCGCGGCTGCTGCTGAAAACCGGAAAGCCACTTACGCTCGCGATCAATAAGATTGACGACAGAGTTCATGAAGGGCTGAAACACGCATTTTATTGCTTAGGGATTTCCAACATGGTAACTGTCTCGGCAACACAAGGATATCAGATAGCCGAACTGCTCGAATTAGCCTGGAAAAACTTCACTCCTAAGGAGGAAGAGCATGCCATAAAACACGGCATTCGTCTTTCTGTAATAGGAAGAGCCAATGTAGGCAAATCGACTCTTGTGAACACCCTTCTTAACGAAGAGCGGTGTGTAGTGAGTCCTATTGCGGGGACAACGCGTGATAGCGTTGATATACCTATCGAAGTGGATGGTCAGAAGTATACTTTGATCGATACAGCGGGGATAAGGCGGAAAAATGCCGAGCATGAGGTCGTCGAAAAATTCGCTGCCATTCGGACAGAGCGCGCAATCGAACGTTCAGATGTCTGTTTGCTCATTTTCGATGTGCAAGAAGGAATCACAACACAAGAAAAGAGGATTGCAGCAGAGATTGAGAAGGCGGGTAAAAGCTGCGTTGTCATCATGAACAAGTGGGACTTAGTGACGGGATTTCGTATGGAGCACTGCCTGCAGGCTCTTCACCAAGAGTCTCCTTTTCTTGCTCATTGCCCTGTTATTTTTGTCTCAGCTAAGACCGGCAGGAACCTCGACAAGATCTTCGAAGAAGTACAAAATGTCTATAATGCCTCTAAAATGCGGATCTCGACGCATCAGCTTAATACTTTTGTTGAGCGGGCGATGATGAACAATCATCCGCCGATGCTGACCGGGAAGCGTCTTCGGGTGTACTATATGACGCAAGTCGATGTTCAGCCGCCACGGTTTGTTCTTTTTGTGAATAACCCAGGCCTGATGTCCGAGTCCTATAAGCGTTATTTAATCAATAGCTTCAGAGCTCGGTACGCATTCTCAGGAACACCGCTGCAGCTCCACTTGCGCGGCAAAAAAGTTGCCGCAAAGAAATAAAACAACTGTGAAATCTGAGTCCTTATCGCTCAAATTTTTCGATCCCTATGACTTGTACAGCTTCATTGAGCGGATAATCATGCTCTCCGGAGGTGATCACTTTGACATCCTCTCCTCCGTAAACGGAGGAGATTCCTAATCCTTACGAATCAGGTTCCTGCTTCTCAGCCCATTGCCTTCCTTGCACGAAAGGTCTTACACAAGCTCCACAGGCTTTAAATCCCGTGTGCCCCACGGTACTGAAAGTTTTTTTAATCCCTCTTGAAGAATGTTTTGCGCAGCATTCTTATCACGATTATGCTCTTCTCCACAGTAGGTACATCTCCAATGTCGGTCTCCTAACTTTAACTGATCATAAACATTGCCGCAATTCGAGCATTGCTTGCTGCTAGGAAAATGCTTATCTACACGAACAAAACTTCTCCCATACCACAAACTTTTATACTCTAAAAGACGGTGAAAGAGCGACCATCCTACATCTCCTATTTGCCGAGATAAACGACTTTTCTGCATCTTTTTTACACTTAATGTCTCAACGGTGATAATTTGGTTCTCATCTACCACCTTTTTGGAGACTTTATGCAAAAAGTCAAGACGCTTTTCCTTGATTCTTCTATGAAGACTTGCAAGCAACTTTTTAGCCTGCTTGCGATTATTCGACCCCTTTACTTTACGACTTAACGCTTTTTGAAGACGTCTTTGCCTTTTATAGCTCTTCTCTAAAAAACGAGGGTTGGCAATCGTATTGCCTTCCTGATCCGTAAGCATTTGAGAGAGACCAACATCTAAACCTATTTCTTTTTTTACAAAAGCTAAGGGGGCAATGGGCTCTTCTACGAGAAAGCAAATATAATAACGTCCGGTTGTATCTGTTGAAAGGGTGACAGACTTTGGTATCCCTGAAAAATGACGGCTCCACCGAACATCCAATGGACCTAATTTTGCTATGTAGACCTTCCCCTCTTTGTATTGAAAGGCATTTTGCATAAAGCTTGCCCCCTGTCTCCCAAGCTTAGTCTTGTATTTGGGATAGCGTGCCCTTTTGTTAAAAAAATTCTCAAAAGCAGCAAGCAAATGACGTAAAGATTGCTGCAAACAAACCGAAGAAACCTCTTTGAGCCAAGGAAAATCTTGTTTTAACTCTGTGAGAAGCTTGCAGCAACCGGCATAAGAAAGAGAGGCACCACACTCTTTCCAAGAAATTGTTTTTGCTTTGAGAAAGTGGTTAAAAACAAATCGGCAGCATCCGAAAGTCTTGCTAAGCAAGACCTCTTGCTCTTTTGTTGGATAAAAACGATATCGATAAGCTCGCAAAAACATATCATTCCTGAAAAATGAAAGATTTGATAGTATTCCTTGGTCTATGAAAAAATCAAGAACTTTTAGATCAGGCCGCCACTGTGTTTTCTTATTGCATGCGCATTTGGTCTTTGTCACAAAGTACAGAAGAGCCGTTTTCTCTAAGAAGATGTTTACTGAGCTTCAAGAGATCTTTGAGGATATTTGCAACAACTTTGAAGCTCGACTTGTAGAATTTGACGGTGAGAAAGATCATGTGCACCTCCTTGTGGAGTATCCACCTAAATGCGCCCTGTCTAAACTTGTGAACAGCTTAAAAGGAGTTTCTTCGAGACTGTTAAGGAAAAAGTACAAAAAAATTAGGAGCTATTGTCTCAAAGATATGCTTTGGTCTCCGAGCTACTTTGCCGGGTCTTGCGGAGGCTCTCCTATAACCATAATCAGGCAATACATTGAAAACCAAAAGACTCCCGTTTAAAAAGAAAATGCCCTAAATGACTCTTCGAGTCATAAAGGGCATTTGCGCCTTATATCCCCCTCCTAAAGGAGGAGGCCTTACGGCGCAAAAGGTAAGTGAATCGAGGTTGAGCATGTCGAGAGCAAGTTCCATAGAACGCGTCATTTTAGGAGCGTCGGAGAATTTGAATTCAAATCCGAGGCGTTTTCCCCGTTTTATAAGAAGTAGATCGAGTTCTCCCGAAGCGCTACCGAGAATCAAGAAGCGTTGTTTGGGATTTTGATCGACAAGCACATGCAAAACTGAAAAGAGATCAGGGCGAAGTTGAATCTCATTGATTACGATGATACCTTCCAAATCTTTTAACATCAGCATTGGATTATCGAGTCGATTTAGATCAGTCGGGTTTTCGAGATCAAAATGGTGAAATTTGACCCTTTTCTTCTGCTTTTGAAAGAGCTGAGCGAGAGTTGTTTTCCCACACTGCCGAGGACCGAGAATTGCCACAACCGGATGCACTCCAAAAGCTTGTTTATCCGTCGGCCATACGTATGATATTTCGGCAGTCTCATAAACCGAGTTGACAATCACATCATATTTGGTACATAATTACGGACATATACAAAACAAACAGAAAGATTGTACCGTGGATAAGAAGCCCAAAATCAATCAGGCAATGGATGTCTTTAGAAAGGCTGGAGGGATTCTTACTATGTCTGAAGCACTTAAACTAGGTATTCACAGAAGAGAACTCTATCAGCTGCGTGATCAGGGTGACTTAGAGGCCATCAGTCGCGGGCTCTATCGATTAGTCGATATGCCCGACCCTTCACTACCAGACTTTATCCCTGTATCCAAAAAAATTCCTAGCGGGATTATCTGCCTGATTTCAGCTCTTGCTTATCACGAAATTACAACACAAATCCCTCACTTTGTCTATGTTGCTATACCAAGTCATTCTCATAAGCCTGCGATTTCCTATCCCCCAATGCGATTTTTTTGGTATAGCAAAAAACTGTTAGCAACGGGTGTAGAAGAACATCAAATTGATGGGTGTCCTATTCGTATATTTAATGCAGAAAAAACCCTGGTTGACTGCGTCAAGTTTAGAAATAAGATTGGTATGGATGTCGTCCTTGAGGCTTTGAAAATGTACTGGAAAAGTGGAAAAACAGACTTAGACCAACTTTTTAAATATGCCAAAATATTTAGAGTAGAGAAGACGTTAAGACCGATTATGGAGACGATTGTTAGTGGATAGCGCCCTAAAAAAATCAACGAAAAATCTTGGTGAGTCAGTAAGGCAACGATTAAAAAATCTTTCAGCGCAAAGAGGCAGGCCTTTTGATGAAGTGCTTCGCTACTATGCGATGGAACGGTTTTTATACCGATTAAGCATTAGCCCCTATGCTGGGAAATTCTTTCTAAAGGGAGGGTTGATGCTCAAGGTCTGGAACTCCATGGATCATCGCGCTACAATGGATATCGACCTATTAGCAAGGACATCTAATCGAATCGAACAATATCCCCTACTCCTCTGCAGAGGGCTCGTGGTAGCTTAAGAGGTCGATAAGGTCGGAGCGGGAGAATTTTTTCAGCGCCGACTGATCATCTGCTGTGACTATATCCTCCATAAGCTGCCCTTTTTTAGAGATCATCACATCGATCTTCTCCTCTATCGTCCCTTTAGTGATCAACTTGTAAACCTGAACTCCCCACTTCTGTCCGATACGATGCACACGGTCGATCGCCTGATTTTCACGCGCCGCATTCCACCATCGATCATACATAATCACCACGCTAGCAGCCGTTAGGTCGATTCCTAAGCCCGCTGCTTGCAAAGAGCCAATAAATACAAGACAATCGGGATCCTCTTGAAAACGCTTCAGCTCTTCACGCCGATTCACCGTATCCCCGCGAATTTGGGCATAACCCCAGCCCCTCTCTTTGAGAAAGTGCTCGATAATATCGAGCATGTAAAGATATTGGGAGAAAACAACTACCTTCTGCTGGCTTTCGCGCGCTTCTTCCATCAACTCGACAAAAAGATCCCATTTGCCCGAAGCATATTTCTTGTAATTTGCAGGATCCTTCTCAACAAGAGCTGGATGATTGCATATCTGCTTTAACCGGGAAAGAAGGGCAAAGACGTGGACAAAATTCACTTTTGTGTCCCGATCGCGTAATTGCAAGATCAATTCATCGCGATCCTTCTCGAGAGTTCCTTGATAGAGCTCAAGCTGTTCTTTGGAAAGATCACAGTAGGATTTATCTTCGCTTTTCTCAGGCAACTCTTGCAAAACTTCTGATTTTCGCCGTCTCAAGACAAAAGGACGAATCAATTGCGTCAGCAGGATTTTCTTCTCCTCGTTCATCTCTTTTTCAATCGGATTGATAAAAAGCTCGCGAAAACGCGCCTCAGAAGGCATATAGCCAGGCAAAACAATGTCAAAAAGCGCTTTCAGTTCGCGCAAATTATTTTCGATCGGCGTTCCTGTCAAACCGATGCGCATACGCGCCTGAATATGTGTGAGGGCTTCATGTACACGGCTGGTCGCATTTTTTGCTACCTGCACTTCGTCGAAAACTGCCACTTCAAATGGGATTTTCTCGATCTCTTTCTTTTCTACGCGCAAAATTCCATATGTTGTCAGGATCAGCCCCTCTTTAGGAAGCTTGGCTAACGAGCGTTTCAACCCATGAAAAGTGTGCACGTTTATCTTAGGTAAAAAAGTCTCGAGCTTATCTTGCCAATGGTAGATTACCGATGTAGGGCAAACCACTAAAAAGCGCTTCTTTGTACTCTCTTTTTGATTCAACGTTGCCGCAATAAGCGCCATTGCCTGATGGGTTTTCCCTAACCCCATATCATCGCATAGAAGGGCAGATAAACCGTTTTTATACAGAAACCAAAGCCACTGCAATCCCGTCTGCTGATAGAGGCGAAGTTCACTTTGCAAGCCGCGCGTATTCGGCTGCTCATGCGAGCTAAACTCTCTTAGCTCACGTAAAATTTGGCGGGTTAATTCGCTTGTCATTCCTTCTTCAGATGGTCCTAAAAGGGAATAGGTCGCATCTAAACGGATAAATTCCAAAGTAGAGAGTTCTATTGTCTGCAATTCTGGATGAATGGGATGTGATAACTGCCGAATCCACTGATAATTCAGGTCATGAAGATCTAACAGCCCACCGTCTGTGAAAAGAAAACGCCGCTTTTTTTCGTAGCCTTCAGTAATCTTTGTAACCGGGACCGCACCAAACTCTGTGACCACAAAAATCTGCGCTTTCAGCCTCCCTCCTGTCGTCCGCACAAGATATCTCACCTCAAGATCTGACTTCATAGGCGTTTTTAAGCGATTATCGAGCTTGAGATTGTATTTTTTTAATTGAGGCAAATCTTCTGTTAAAAACGCGAGCAGTCGATCGTGAGAAATCGTTTTTTCCTGTTGATAGGCTTCCGGAAGACGCATTTGGATGGGTAGTTCGGTGAAACCTTCTCCTTGGACAAATACAAAATCCCCAAAAAACCGGATCCCCTCTTCACCTCTGTAAATCGGTTTGACATGAATCGAACTTTCTGACTTTACGGTAACTTCTAATCCACGCTCCTCTACAGGGAGGCGCGTGGAAAAAAATTGTGGGATGTTTTCCAATTCTTCCCGATTTTTCATAATGAAACGGGAAATATCTTTTTCCCAAACCTCCACTCCGGGGCGTACCGTTAACCCTAGGCGCGCATGTTTCTTTGAAAAGAAACCCTGTTTAGAATAGTAAATCCAATCCCCAAAATCATGAGAGTCAAAACTTTCTGGATAATTTTTCGTATGAAACCGCAAGTTATTATGCTCGGTGACAGTATAGGTTAACTGCGATTCGATGCTGGTAAGATGCGTTTGAAACCCTTCCTGTCCATTTAACCAAATGCGATGGTGATTGACAAAACGAGAGACTTCAGCCGGCGAGAGTATGACTTCATCCTCTTCGAATAGCATCTCTTCGACTCGGAAAAAGCCTTTTTCAGGCAAATAGGCCCATCCATCTAATAGGTTAGCGCCCGGCTTTTGCAAATCCCCCTTTTCCAAAAGGTATGCGGCAAAATGCCAATTCCACTCTGCATCAAAAAACATCGCATACGAAAGTTTAACCGGTTGTTCCGCAATAGGAACAAAAAGGCGGATTTGATCGGTAAAGGTCTCCAAAAAGCGCGGTATTTCTTCCCTTTCAATAATAGAACGGGTAATCAACGATTCTCCATTAAGAGCAGAGAACCCCATCCCCCGAAAATACTTCCATTTTCCGATTGTGCACGTTTCAGTCTGCGGCTGTTCTGCTACAAGTTTTCCGTGTTCGAGATAAAAGCAAACATTTTTCGGATCATAGCGGATTGACTCAACTTTTTCCTGGGGCGCTTGGAAGAGCTTTAAAGGGGCTGTTAGAGATCCAAGCGTTGGAATGATCTTCACCAAATCGGTGTTTTTAAGCCTCCAACGCATAATGAAATCGGGAAAGGTTGCGGTAATTTTTGTGGGAAAGCCCTCTGCATCCTCTTCAAAATCGAGTTTTCCTTCCTCTTGATGGATAAGAGCCCATTTTGCAAGATCCGACCAAAAGGAAAGGATGTAGCGGACAGAGGGACTCGGCCTTCCTTCGCGCCACCATCCGACTTCCTCAGACGAAAGGTTTGAAAATTTGATCGAATTTTCAGGCGTCTCCTTTAAATATTCCTCAATCCAACTTATTAAAAGCTGCTGACCAAGCTCTGTGAGTGGTTGAATTGAAAACTCTATTTCATCGGAGAAGAGATACCCTTCACCAGATTTCTGCAAAGCCTGCTCATAACCTGCATGATGTGCCGATAGAGCGCATATAGCATTCCAAAAGGAGTGTTCAAATCGAAGATGGAGCGGGCGCTCTTTCCCGTTGTGGATTTTAAGATAAGCAGCCGCTAGGTGCACACAACCGCTTTCCTCTTCTGAAGGGCATGAACAAAAAGCGTCGATTACCTTACCGCTATGATCGAATTGTAGAAAAGGCCAAAAACTTTCACTAAGCTTTGGATCATAGACTTCTATTTGATAAGTCGATCCCGAAAAGACGATATCCCGAACGCATCCTTGTTTAAGGAGACCCTCAGCTTCCGTTTTGTAGGGATCGACTTCCATAACCCATCATCTTATCAAAAAAAGCTTTTAATTGAGTAGCTAAGGAGGAAGGTCATGCCGACAGTTCCGTAAAAAATTCCTTTTACAGGCCGAAAGTTATACAGCTTGTATAAAATGTTCAGAATACAAAGAACAATCAAAGCCGGATAGCAGGCCTGTAAGATTGGAACGATAAAAGAGCTGATCCCTTCAAACTTAAGTGTTGAAACCAAGAATGACAAGAATAGCGTCCCGACCAAGCACGCAGGGTAAGAGAGTTTTTCTTTAAAAAGTGTCTTATGCAGAAACTCAGCAAATACCACAGTAAGGGCAATTTCAGTTGTCAAACATGCAAACGAAACCGCAACCGATGCGATCATGCCGGCATAAGGACCTAAAATTTGATAAGCCAAGGCTCCCAACATTTGATGGTTTGGAACCGTTTCCAGCGATGAGCTAAAACCTGCTGAGACAAACGAAAAGACAAGATAAACAGCTGTAAGCAAAACAGCCGCGATCACGCTTCCCTTCAGAGCAACTGAGATAAATGTTCGGTTTTCATGAACCGAGACATTCTCTGCCTCTTGACCTTTCCTTAGGCAAAGCAAAACAACTGACGAAAAGAAAAAAGTCGCCAATAGGTCCATCGTGTTATAGCCTTCCAAAACTCCTTTTGAAAAGACTTCCCAGCTCCCATGAGATGATATAGCAGGAGTGGGCATCTGAAAGAGTCCCTTGATGCCGATCAAAGCAAGAGAGAGCAGAAGGATCGGCGTAAGGACGTATCCTAAAAGGGTTAAAAGGCGATTTGGTTTGATCGTGAATAAAAAGATGAGCGCGCACGATAAAAGGCTAAAACTCGTTAAATTAATTCCTTTTACGCTTTCTAGTCCAAATGCATTGAGTGTCGAGTAAGAAATAGTAATACAGCGTGGGATCCCGCCGAAAGGTCCAATGAGGCCAAGAATCATGACAGCGACGAGAAAGCCCGGAACTTTTCCGATTCTGCGGAAAAATGCCATATAATCGCCATTATAAAGGAGCATCGCCAGAAGACCCATAAGGGGAACTAAGACAGCTGTGATAATAAGCCCTGAGATACCGAAGAGGTTTTTACTTTGTGTGAACTGGCCAAGGGCCAAAGGGAAAACGATATTGCCCGCCCCAAAAAACATGGAGAACATCGCAAGCCCAGTGGACCAGATGCTTGCTTTCTGTGGGGAGGATTCCAGTGTGGTTTCCATCTTACATTCCTTAATTTAAATGTTTCTTTGTTATTACGAGTAAAAAATGATTACAAAAAAAAGATTATATGCCCCCTAAGGGACAATATTGAGGATGCAAATCTGGTAAATTGCTGCTAACTGAAACATTTGTATAAAAGAATAATACACATAAGGGATTAGAATCAAGAAGATTTCGAATCTTATGCTAATCATTTTTTAAGAACAGTAAGTTTTTGATGCAAGGTATGACAAATCGGACACTCTTCCACTTTATGCCCCCGTGCAGGGCAATATTTACGTGCATAAAGAATGATTTGAAGATGGACACGCCCCCACTCGCTCTCATCGAAAATATCTTTTAAATCTTTTTCGACTTCCACCACATTTTTTCCCTTTGAGAGTCCCCAGCGATGGGCACAGCGATAAATATGTGTATCAACGGGAAAGGCAGGTTTATGAAATGCCTGAACGAGAACGACTGATGCCGTTTTGTGTCCCACGCCTGGAAGTGCCTCCAGTTCTTGCAAAGTGTCAGGCACCTCTCCTTTATGTCTCTCAAGTAAAAGACGGGAGAGCTCCCAAATCGCGCGTGATTTTGTTGGAGAGAGGCCAACGGGCTTGATGATCTTCTGGATTTCCTCCACAGTGAGTTTAACCATTTGCTCAGGCGTTGAAGCCTTTTCAAATAACTCGGGTGTCACCCTATTGACCATCGCATCTGTCGATTGAGCCGACAAGAGAACAGCGATCAAAAGGGTATAGGGGCTTTTATGCTGAAGCGGGATCCCCGGATCGGGGAAGTATGTATTCAATAGCTCTCGAACAGTAGCAGCACTCATATTCCAATACAGAAAGGTTTAAAGAATGGAGATAATAAACCTTCTCCAATATTCATTCCAATGGTTGGGTTATTTAGTTCGTCGCATCTTATGAGGCAGCTCAGGCTTTTGAGGCATAGAACTAGACCCTCTTTTATGTTTAAGGGCTTCCAAATGTTCATTAAGCGCCTGAACAATTTCTTGATGCCCATTTTCTTCTGCGTATGACAAAGGAGTTTTCCCATCCTTATCAAATACTTCAACATTCGCTTCAGCTCTTAGCAATGCATTCAAAGCTGCTACATTACCATTTTTAGCAGCTACATGAAGAGGAGTTAAACCATTAGCATCTTGCACATCTAATGGAGCTCCTCCTCTCAGCAAGGCATTCAAAGCAGCTTCTTGGCCTTTCCATACAGCATAATGAAGAGGAGTTAAACCATTTGCATCTTGCGCATCTATTTGAGCTCCTGCTATTAGCAAAGCATCCAAAGCATTTACATGGCCTTCCCATACAGCATAATGAAGAGGAGTTAAACCATCAGCATTTTGCGCATCTACTTGAGCTTTACCTCTTAGCAAAGCATCCAAAGCATTTACATGGCCTGCACATACAGCATAATGAAGAGGAGTTAAACCATTAACATCTTGCCCATCTAATTGAGCTCCTTCGCTCAGCAATGCATTCAAAGCGTCTACATAGTTTTTCGCTGCAGCCAAATGAACAGGGGTTAAGCCCTTGGAAGAAGGAACATTAACATCTACTCCCATAGAAATAAGAGCTTGAACTTTTTCTAAATTGCGTTGAGATACTGAATGAAAAAGAAGGGTCTTTCCATCTTCATCTCTTGTATTAAGATCCCCACCTTCTGCCTTAAAGCGTTCAAGATCCCAAGGATTTGTGCTCAATAATAGCCGCTTCATTTTTGTTAGTTTTTGTGCATATGGAACTTCCGCATTTTTCATAATCTTAAGGGTTGAGAAAAAATGAGCCTTCACACGCTCAGGGAAACAAGGCTCTTGATTAAATCTATTTCGAAAGACACGAATCCAAAATTGATCATCGCACCACTTCAATAGCTGCGAACTACAGAGCCTTAAACTAGCAAGCGTTTTAATGTCTGATCTTTCAGCGACCCGCGCCCATACAACCCCTGCTAGCTTTGAATTTTCCCCAAAAGGATTATTAGCTATAGCATTACTCATAAAAAAAACTATTAATATTTTAAGCTGTTTAGATTACCACAAAAACACAAATAGAATCAATCTTTTAACTTGCTCACCAACACTAAACTGGAAAAGATAGAATATTTTCTGAGGTTTTGTTCCTATGATCCGTCAAAGTGACAGCAAAGCATAACGCATCTCTGAGGAAAGAAATTCAGGAGATGGTTGAGTTATTTAGTTCGTTGTATCTTATGAGGCGACTCAGGCTTCTGAGGCATAGAACTAGACCCTCTTTTATGTTTAAGGGCTTCCAAATGTTCATTAAGCGCCTGAACAATTTCTTGACGCCCATTTTCTTCTGCGTATGACAAAGGAGTTTTCCCATCCTTATCAAATACTTCAACATTCGCTCCAGCTCTTAGCAATGCATTCAAAACTGCTACTTCGCCTTTAAATGCAGCTGTATGAAGAGGAGTAGATCCATTTTTAGCTCGAACATCTTGCGCATCAACTGAAGCTCCGCTTCTCAGCAGCACATTCAAAGCATCTATTTTACCTTTCAACGCTGCCAAATGAAGAGGAGTTAAACCATTAGCATCTTGCACATCTAATGGAACTCCTCCTCTCAGCAAGGCATTCAACGCAGCAACATCACGCAACACAGCATAATGAAGAGGAGTTTTGCCATTAGCATCTTGCGCATCTACTTGAGCTCCTGCTCTTAGCAAAGCACTCAAAGCTGCCTCATGGCCATTAAACGCAGCATAATGAAGAGGAGTTTTGCCATTAGCATCTTGCGCATCTACTTGAGCTCCTGCTCTTGGCAAAGCACTCAAAGCTGCCTCATGGCCATTAAACGCAGCCCAATGAAGAGGGGTTTTACCATAAGCATCTTGCGCATCTAATTGAGCCCCTGCTATTAGCAAAGCATTCAAAGCTGGCACATTGCCTTTTTGAGCAGCTAAATGAAGAGGAGTTTTGCCATTAGCATCTTGCGCATCTACTTGAGCCCCTGCCATTAGCAAAGCACTCAAAGCTGCCTCATGGCCATTAAACGCAGCCCAATGAAGAGGGGTTTTACCATTAGCATCTTGCGCATCTACTTGAGTTCCCGCTCTTAGCAATGCATTCAAAGCTGGCATATTGCCTTTTTGAACAGCTAAATGAAGAGGGGTAAACTCATTATTAGATTTAGTATCAACTGAAGCTCCGCTTCTCAGCAATGCACTCAAAGCTGCCTCATGGCCATTAAAGGCAGCATAATGAAGAGGGGTTAAGCCATTAGTATCTTGCGCATCTACTGGAGCTCCTGCTATTAGCAAAGCATTCAAAGTTGCATCATGGCCATTTTTGGCAGCATAATGAAGAGGAGTAAAACCATTAGCATCTTGCGCATCTACTGGAGCTCCTGCTATTAGCAAAGCACTCAAAGATGCCTCATGGTCATTTTTAGCAGCCAAATGGAGAGGAGTAAATCCATCAGTATCTTGCGCGTCTACTTGGGCTCCTCCTCTCAGCAATGCATTCAAAGTTGCATTATGGCCATTAAACGCAGCATAATGAAGAGGTGTACCTCCATTATTAGCTTGCGCATCTACTTGAGCTTTACCTCTTAGCAAAGCACTCAAAGCTGCCTCATGGCCATTTAGGACAGCCAAATGAAGAGGAGTAGATCCATCAGTATCTTGCGCGTCTACTTGGGCTCCTCCTCTCAGCAATGCATTCAAAGTTGCATCATGGCCATTAAAGGCAACATAATGAAGAGGGGTTTTACCATTAGCATCTTGCGCATCTACTTGAGCTCCTGCTCTTAGCAATGCATTCAAAGTTGCATCATGGCCATTAAAGGCAGCATAATGAAGAGGGGTTTTATCATTAGCATCTTGCGCATCTAATTGAGCTCCTGCTATTAGCAAAGCAATCAAAGATGCCTCATGGCCATTAAAGGCAGCATAATGAAGAGGGGTTTTATCATTAGCATCTTGCGCATCTAATTGAGCTCCTGCTATTAGCAAAGCAATCAAAGATGCATCATGGCCATTAAACGCAGCATAATGAAGAGGAGTTAAACCATTAGCATCTTGCGCATCTAATTGAGCTCCTGCTATTAGCAAAGCACTCAAAAATGCCTCATGGCCATTTTTAGCAGCCAAATGAAGAGGGGTAGACTCATTATTAGATTTAGTATCAACTGAAGCTCCGCTTTTCAGCAGCACATTCAAAGCTTCTTCATCACCTTTCGACGCAGCATAATGAAGAGGGGTTAAACCATTAGCATCTTGCGCATCTAATGGAGCTCCTCCTCTCAGCAAGGCATTCAAAGCAATTACATGGCCTTCCCATACAGCATAATGAAGAGGAGTTGAACCACTAGCATCTTGCGCATCTACTTGAGCTTTACCTCTTAGCAAAGCATCCAAAGCGAGTACATAGTTTTTCGCTGCAGCCAAATGAAGAGGGGTTGTGCCATTGGAAGAAGGAACATTAACATCAACTCCCTCAGAAATAAGAGCTTGAATTTTTCCTAAATTGTGTTGCAATACTGAATGAAAAAGAAGGGTCTTTCCATCTTCATCTCTTGTATTAAGATCCCCACCTTCTACCTTAAAGTGTTCAAGATCCCAAGGATTTGTGCTCGATAATAGCTGCTTCATTTTTGCTAGTTTTTGTGCATACGGAACTTCCGCATTTTTCATAATCTTAAGGGTTGAGAAAAAAAGGGCCTTCACACGCTCATGGAAACAAGGCTCTTGATTAAATCTATTTCGAAAGACACGAGTCCAAAATTGATCATCGCACCACTTCAATAGCTGCGAACTACAGAGCCTTAAATTAGCAAGCTTTTCAATGTCTAATCTTTCAGCGACCCGCGCCCATACAACCCCTGCTAGATTTGAATTTTCCCCAAAAGGATTAGTAGCTATAGTATTGCTCATAAAAAAATACCCATTAATATTTTAATCTATTTAGATTACTATAAAAATCCAAATAGAATCAACCTTTTAAGTTGCTCACCAACACTAAACTGGAAAAGATAGAATATTTTCTGAGTTTTTGTTCCTATGATCCGTCAAAGTGACAGCAAAGCATAACGTATCTCTGAGAAAAGAAATTCAGGAAATGGTTGAGTTATTTAGTTCGTCGCATCTTATGAGGCAGCTCAGGTTTTTGAGGCATAGAACTAGACCCTCTTTTATGTTTAAGGGCTTCCAAATGTTCATTAAGCGCCTGAACAATTTCTTGACGCCCATTTTCTTCTGCGTATGACAAAGGAGTTTTCCCACCCTTATCAAATACTTCAACATTCGCTCCAGCTCTTAGCAATGCATTCAAAGCAGCGACATTGCCTTTAAATGCAGATAGATGAAGAGGAGTTAAATCTTTAGCATCTTGCGCATCTACTGGAGCTCCTGCTCTTAGCAATGCATTCAAAGCATCTAAATAGTTATTCGCTGCAGCACAATGAAGAGGAGTAACTCCATTTTTAGCTCGAGCATCTACTGGAGCTCCTGCTATTAGCAAAGCATCCAAAGCATTTACATGGCCTTTAAACGCAGCATAATGAAGAGGAGTTAAACCACTAGCATCTTGCGCATCTAATGGAGCTCCTGCTATTAGCAGAAGCATTCAAAGCAGCCTACATAGCCATATCTTAGCAGCATAATGAAGAGGGGTTAAACCATTAGCACCTTGCGCACCTACTTGAGCTCCTGCTATTAGCAAAGCATTCAAAGCAGCCTCTTGGCCATATTTAGGCAGCAAAATGAAGAGGGGTTAACCATTAGCATCTTGCGCATCTAATGGAGCTCCTGCTATTAGCAATGCATTCAAAGCTGGCATCATTGCCTTTTTGAACAGCTAAATGAAGAGGGGTTTTACCATTAGCATCTTGCGCATCTAATGGAGCTCCTCCTCTCAGCAAGGCATTCAAAGCATCTATTTTACCTTTCAACGCAGCCAAATGAAGAGGAGTTAAACCATTAGCATCTTGCGCATCTAATGGAGCTCCTCCTCTCAGCAAGGCATTCAAAGCTTCTTCATCACCTTTCGACGCAGCATAATGAAGAGGGGTTAAACCATTAGCATCTTGCGCATCTAATGGAGCTCCTCCTCTCAGCAAGGCATTCAAAGCATCTACATGGCCATTCCATACAGCATAATGAAGAGGGGTTAAACCATTAGCATCTTGCGCATCTACTTGAGCTCCTGCTATTAGCAAAGCACTCAAAGCTGCCTCATGGCCATTAAACGCAGCCCAATGAAGAGGAGTTAAACCATAAGCATCTTGCGCATCTAATGGAGCTCCTCCTCTCAGCAAGGCATTCAAAGCATCTACATGGCCATTAAACGCAGCTAAATGAAGAGGAGTTTTGCCATTAGCATCTTGCGCATCTACTTGAGCTTTATATTCTAGCAAAGCATTCAAAGCAGCATCTTGACCATCTTTAGCAGCCAAATGAACAGGGGTTAAGCCATTGGAAGAAGGAACATTAACATCTACTCCCATAGAAATAAGAGCTTGAACTTTTTCTAAATTGCGTTGAGATACTGAATGAAAAAGAAGGGTCTTTCCATCTTCATCTCTTGTATTAAGATCCCCACCTTCTGCCTTAAAGCGTTCAAGATCCCAAGGATTTGTGCTCAATAATAGCCGCTTCATTTTTGCTAGTTTTTGTGCATATGGAACTTCCGCATTTTTCATAACCTTAAGGGTTGAGAAAAAAAGGGACTTCACACGCTCATGGAAACAAGGGTCTTGATTAAATCTATTTCGAAAGACACGAGTCCAAAATTGATCATCGCACCACTTCAATAGCTGCGGACTACAGAGCCTTAAATTAGCAAGCTTTTCAATGTCTAATCTTTCAGCGACCCGCGCCCATACAACCCCTGCTAGATTTGAATTTTCCCCAAAAGGATTAGTAGCCATAGTATTGCTCACAAAAAAACACCTATTAATATTTTAAGCTATTTAGACTACCATAAAAAACAAAATAGAATCAATCTTTTAACTTACTCACCAACACTTAACTGAAAAGATAGAATATCTTCTGAGGTTTTGTTCCTATGATCCGTCAAAGTGACAGCAAAGCATAACGCATCTCTGAGGAAAGAAATTCAGGAGATGGTTGAGTTATTTAGTTCGTTGTATCTTATGAGGCGACTCAGACTTCTGAGGCATAGAACTAGACCCTCTTTTATGTTTAAGGGCTTCCAAATGTTCATTAAGCGCCTGAACAATTTCTTGACGCCCATTTTCTTCTGCGTATGACAAAAGAGTTTTCCCATCCTTATCAAATACTTCAACATTCGCTCCAGCTCTTAGCAAAGCATTCAAAGTTGCTACATTGCCATTTTTAGCAGCTGCATGAAGAGGAGTAGATCCATGAGTATCTTGCGCGTCTACTTGGGCTCCTCCTCTCAGCAAAGCATTCAAAGTTGCATCATGGCCATTTAGGGCAGCTGCATGAAGAGGGGTTTTTCCATTTTCAGTTTGCGCATCTACTTGTGCTCCTGATCTTAGCAAAGCATTCAAAGCAGCATCATGGCCATTTAGGGCAGCTACATGAAGAGGTGTACCTCCATTTTTAGCTTGCGCATCTACTTGTGCTCCTGCTCTTAGCAAAGCATTCAAAATTGCTACATTGCCATTTTTAGCAGCCAAATGAAGAGGAGTTAAACCATTAGCATCTTGCGCATCTACTTGAGCTCCTGCTCTTAGCAATGCATTCAAAGCAGCATCATGGCCATTTAGGGCAGCTAAATGAAGAGGAGTTAAACCATTAGCATCTTGCGCATCTACTTGAGCTCCTGCTCTTAGCAATGCATTCAAAGCAGCTTCACGGCCATTTCTAGCAGCATAATGAAGAGGAGTTTTACCATTAGCATCTTGCGCATCTACTTGTGCTCCTGCTCTTAGCAATGCACTCAAAGCTGCCTCATGGCCATTTTTAGCAGCTAAATGAAGAGGAGTTTTACCATTAGCACCTTGCGCATCTACTTGTGCTCCTGCTATTAGCAAAGCACTCAAAGCTGCCTCATGGCCATTAAACGCAGCCCAATAAAGAGGAGTTTTACCATTAGTATCTTGCGCATCTACTGGAGCTCCTGCTCTTAGCAAAGCACTCAAAGCTGCCTCATGGCCATTTAGAGCAGCTAAATGAAGAGGAGTTTTACCATTAGCATCTTGCGCATCTACTTGAGCTCCTGCTATTAGCAAAGCACTCAAAGCAAACCCATGGCCATTTTTAGCAGCATAATGAAGAGGAGTAAAACCACTAGCATCTTGCGCATCTAATGGAGCTCCTCCTCTCAGCAAGGCATTCAAAGCATCTACATGGCCATTAAACACAGCATAATGAAGAGGAGTTTTACCATTAGCATCTTGCGCATCTACTTGAGCTCCTGCTCTTAGCAATGCATTCAAAGCAGCTTCATGGCCATTAAACGCAGCACAATGAAGAGGGGTTAAACCATTAGCATCTTGCGCATCTACTTGAGCTCCTGCTATTAGCAAAGCACTCAAAGCTGCCTCATGGCCATTTTTAGCAGCATAATGAAGAGGGGTTAAACCACTAGCATCTTGCGCATCTACTTGAGCTCCTGCTCTTAGCAATGCATTCAAAGCATCTACATGGCCTTTCCATACAGCATAATGAAGAGGAGTTAAGCCATTAGCATCTTGCGCATCTAATGGAGCTCCTGCTATTAGCAAAGCACTCAAAGCTGCCTCATGGCCATTTAGGGCAGCTAAATGAAGAGGAGTTTTACCATTAGCACCTTGCGCACCTACTTGAGCTCCTGCTATTAGCAAAGCATTCAAAGTGTCTACATAGTTTTTCGCTGCAGCATAATGAAGAGGAGTTAAACCATTAGTATCTTGCGCATCTAATGGAGCTCCTTCGCTCAGCAATGCATTCAAAGCAGCATTATGGCCATTAAACGCAGCATAATGAAGAGGGGTTAAACCATTAGCATCTTGCGCATCTACTTGAGCTCCTCCGCTCAGCAGCACATTCAAAGCGTCTACATAGTTTTTCGCTGCAGCATAATGAAGAGGAGTTAAACCATTAGCACCTTGCGCACCTACTTGAGCTCCTGCTCTTAGCAATGCATTCAAAGTTGCATCATGGCCATTTTTAGCAGCCAAATGAAGAGGAGTTAAACCATTAGCATCTTGCGCATCTACTTGAGCTCTTGCTATTAGCAAAGCATTCAAAGCATCTTCATCACCTTTCATCGTTGCATAATGAAGAGGAGTTTTACCATTAGCATCTTGCGCATCTACTTGAGCTCCTGCTCTTAGCAATGCATAGAAAGCGGCACCACGGCTTTCCCATACAGCATAATGAAGAGGAGTTAAACCATTAGCATCTTGCGCACCTACTTGAGCTCCGCTTCTCAGCAGCACATTCAAAGCATTTACATGGCCATTTTTAGCAGCCAAATGAAGTGGGGTTAAACCATTTTTAGCTTGCGCATCTACTTGAGCTCCTCCGCTCAGCAGCACATTCAAAGCGTCTACATAGTTTTTCGCTGCAGCATAATGAAGAGGAGTTAAACCATTAGCATCTTGCGCATCTACTTGAGCTCCTTCGCTCAGCAATGCATTCAAAGCAGCTACATGGGCATTTAGGGCAGCTAAATGAAGAGGAGTTTTACCATTAGCATATAACTGAGCTTTAACTATTAGCAAAGCATCCAAAACTGACACATTGACTTTTTGAGCAGCCCAATGAAGAGGGGTTAAACCATTAGCATCTTGCGCATCTACTTGAGCCCCTGCCATTAGCAAAGCATTCAAAGATGGCACATTGCCTTTTTTAGCAGCCAAATGAAGAGGAGTTAAACCATTGGAAGAAGGAACATTAACATCTACTCCCTCAGAAATAAGAGCTTGAATTTTTCCTAAATTGTATTGCAATACTGAATGAAAAAGAAGGGTCTTTCCATCTTCATCTCTTGTATTAAGATCCCCACCTTCTACCTTAAAGTGTTCAAGATCCCAAGGATTTGTGCTCGATAATAGCTGCTTCATTTTTGCTAGTTTTTGTGCATATGGAACTTCCGCATTTTCTATAATCTTAAGGGTTGAGAAAAAAAGAACCTTCACACGCTCAGGAAAACAAGGCTCTTGATTAAATCTATTTCGAAAGACACGAGTCCAAAATTGATCATCGCACCACTTCAATAGCTGCGAACTACAGAGCCTTAAACTAGCAAGCGTTTTAATGTCTGATCTTTCAGCGACCTGCGCCCATACAACCTCTGCTAGATTTGAATTTTCCCCAAAAGGATTAGTAGCTATAGTCTTGCTCATAAAAAAACACCTATTAACATTTTAAGCTATTTAGATTACTATAAAAACCCAAACAGAATCAATCTTTTAACATACTCACCAACACTAAACTGGAAAAGATAGAATATTTTCTGAGGTTTTGTTCCTATGATCCGTCAAAGTGACAGCAAAGCATAACGCATCTCTGAGGAAAGAAATTCAGGAGATGGTTAAGTTATTTAGTTCGTTGCATCTTATGAGGCAGCTCAGGTTTTTGAGGCATAGAACTAAACCCTCTTTTATGTTTAAGGGCTTCCAAATGTTCATTAAGCGCTTGAACAATTTCTTGATGCCCATTTTCTTCTGCGTATGACAAAGGAGTTTTCCCATCCTTATCAAATACTTCAACATTCGCTCCAGCTCTTAGCAATGCATTCAAAGCAGCGACATTGCCTTTAAATGCAGATAGATGAAGAGGAGTAGATCCATTTTTAGCTCGAACATCTACTTGAGCTCCTGCTCTTAGCAATGCATTCAAAGCTGCTACATTGCCTTTCCATACAGCATAATGAAGAGGGGTTAAGCTATTAGTATCTTGCGCATCTACTGGAGCTCCTGCTATTAGCAAAGCATTCAAAGCAGCATCTTGGCCATCTTTAACAGCATAATGAAGAGGGGTTAAGCCATTAGTATCTTGCGCATCCACTTGAGCTCCTGCTATTAGCAAAACATTCAAAGCAGCATCTTGGCCATCTTTAACAGCATAATGAAGAGGGGTTAAGCCATTAGTATCTTGCGCATCCACTTGAGCTCCTGCTATTAGCAAAGCATTCAAAGCAGCATCTTGGCCATCTTTAGCAGCCAAATGAAGAGGAGTAGCTCCATTTTTAACTCGAGCATCTACTGGAGCTCCTGCCATTAGCAATGCATTCAAAGCTGCTACACTGCCTTTCAACGCAGCAAAATGAAGAGGAGTTAAACCATTAATATTTTTCTCATCTACTTGAGCTTCTGCTATTAGCAAAACATTCAAAGCGTCTACATAGTTATTCGCTGCAGCATAATGAAGAGGAGTTAAACCATTAACATCTTGCGCATCTACTGGAGCTCCTGCCATTAGCAAAACATTCAAAGCAGCATCTTTGCCATCTTTAGCAGCATAATGAAGAGGGGTTAAGCCATTAGCATCTTGCGCATCTACTGGAGCTCCTGCTATTAGCAAAACATTCAAAGCAGCATCTTTGCCATCTTTAGCAGCCAAATGAAGAGGAGTAGCTCCATTTTTAACTCGAGCATCTACTTGAGCTCCTGCTATTAGCAATGTATTCAAAGCAGCTACACTGCCTTTCAACGCAGCAAAATGAAGAGGAGTTAAACCATTAACATTTTTCGCATCTACTTGAGCTTCTGCTATTAGCAAAGCATTCAAAGCGTCTACATAGTTATTCGCTGCAGCATAATGAAGAGGAGTTAAACCATTAACATCTTGCGCATCTACTGGAGCTCCTGCCATTAGCAAAACATTCAAAGCAGCATCTTTGCCATCTTTAGCAGCATAATGAAGAGGGGTTAAGCCATTAGTATCTTGCGCATCTACTGGAGCTCCTGCTATTAGCAAAGCATTCAAAGCAGCATCTTTGCCATCTTTAGCAGCAAAATGAAGAGGAGTAGCTCCATTTTTAACTCGAGCATCTACTGGAGCTCCAGCTCTTAGCAATGCATTCAAAGCTGCTACACTGCCTTTCAACGCAGCAAAATGAAGAGGAGTTAAACCATTAACATTTTTCGCATCTACTTGAGCTTCTGCTATTAGTAAAGCATTCAAAGCGTCTACATAGTTATTCGCTGCAGCATAATGAAGAGGGGTTTTACCATTAGCATCTTGCGCATCTACTGGAGCTCCTGCCATTAGCAAAACATTCAAAGCAGCATCTTGGCCATCTTTAGCAGCATAATGAAGAGGGGTTAAGCCATTAACATTTTTCGCATCTACTTGAGCTTCTGCTATTAGCAAAGCATTCAAAGCGTCTACATAGTTATTCGCTGCAGCTAAATGAAGAGGAGTTTTACCATTAGCATCTTGCGCATCTACTTGAGCTCCTGCTATTAGCAAAGCACTCAAAGCTGCCTCATGGCCATTAAACGCAGCACAATGAAGAGGGGTTAAACCATTAGCATCTTGCGCATCTACTTGAGCTTTACCTCTTAGCAAAGCACTCAAAGCGTCTACATAGTTATTCAATGTAGCCCAATGAAGAGGGGTTATGCCATTGGAAGAAGAAACATTAACATCTACTCCCATAGAAATAAGAGCTTGAACTTTTTCTAAATTGTGTTGAGATACTGAATAAAAAAGAAGGGTCTTTCCATCTTCATCTCTTGTATTAAGATCCCCACCTTCTGCCTTAAAGCGTTCAAGATCCCAAGGATTTGTGCTCAATAATAGCTTCATTTTTGTTAGTTTTTGTGCATATGGAACTTCCGCATTTTTCATAATCTTAAGGGTTGAGAAAAAAAGAACCTTCACACACTCAGGGAAACAAGGCTCTTGATTAAATCTATTTCGAAAGACACGAGTCCAAAATTGATCATCGCACCACTTCAATAGCTGCGAACTACAGAGCCTTAAACTAGCAAGCGTTTTAATGTCTGATCTTTCAGCGACCCGCGCCCATACAACCCATGCTAGCTTTGAATTTTCCCCAAAAGGATTATTAGCTATAGTATTACTCATAAAAAAATCTATTAATATTTTAAGCTGTTTAGATTACCACAAAAACACAAATAGAATCAATCTTTTAACTTGCTCACCAACACTAAACTGGAAAAGATAGAATATTTTCTGAGGTTTTGTTCCTATGATCCATCAAAGTGACAGCAAAGAGAGGTGTACCTCCATTTTTAGCTTGCGCATCTACTTGGGCTCCTCCTCTCAGCAAAGCATCTACATAGCCATTCGCTGCTACACTTCAATAGTTGCTTATTACAGAGCCTTAAATTAGTAAGCGTTTTAAAGTCTGATCTTTCAGCGACCCGTCCCCAAACAACCTCTCCAGTCTTGAATTTCCTCCAAAAGGATTACTAAATACAGCATTACCAATAAAAAAACTGATTAATATTTAAATGTTTTTTGAATTAACAAAAACAAACAACAAAGCAAGCTTTTAAATTTATTTACCAATACAGAACTGAGAAAAGATAGAAGATAGAATATCCTCAGAGATATTTGTTCCTATGATCCGTCCAAGCGACAGCAAAGCATAACGCATATCTGAGGAGAGAAATTCAGGAGAAACCCCTCCCTTTAACCCATTAATCACCGAATCTAACCCCTGGGCTGATTCCTTTAAAGCCTCAAGATGGCGCGACTTAGTAATTAATACCTCCTCTTTTGGAGGTGCCCCGTGACTCCATATTAAGCTGTCGATCTTCTCCTTGAGCTCGACCAAGCCAACCCGCTCTTTAGCAGAAAGTGTAACTTCATGAGGAAATGTGGAGGCGCAGTTAGATTGGTGAGGAAGATCGGCTTTGTTCCACACGACAATTGTTTTCTCTTTTGGAAGCGTGGACAAAAGCGCTTTAGATTCCAAATTGAGCTCTTCAGCCCCATCAATCACAAGTAAAACGAGATCTGCCTCATTAACGGCCTCTCTAGAGCGCCGAATACCCTCTTTCTCCACTACCTCATCGGTCTCTCGAATACCTGCCGTATCGATCAAACGAAATGGCAAGCCATTAAGAGTCAATTCTTCATGCAGCAAATCGCGCGTAGTTCCTGCAACAGGAGTGACGATGGCGCGCTCTTTATCTAATAGGGCATTCATCAAGGAAGATTTGCCCGCATTGGGAGCGCCTGCGATGCACAGCTTGATCCCATGAGCTAATTTTTGTCCGTCGTGGAACGTTTGCGCAAGATTCTCAATTTCAATCTTTAAACGCGATAAATCGGCGACAACATCTTCTTGAGAGGCAAAAACCAGCCCCTCTTCAGGAAAATCGACCCAAGCCTCTAAAATAGCGGCAATCCGGGTGAGTTCTGACTGAAAATCACTGACTTTTTTTGAGAGCCCCCCTTCGAGATGTTTGCCGGCAGCCTCAAAAGAATGCTCGCTTTTGGCAGCGATTAACTCCTGAACGGCTTCTGCTTGGCTCAAGTCTAGCTTCCCGTTCATAAAGGCCTTAAATGTAAACTCTCCGGGGGCTGCAGCACGCGCGCCGGCTGCCAAGGCGGCTTCTAATACTTTTCGAGAAGCAATCATCCCTCCATGACACTGCAGCTCGACGGTATCTTCTCCGGTGTAGGAACGAGGACCGCGCATCACTAAAACAAGTGCTTCATCCAGCCGGTTTCCCTCTAAATCGGTGACAATACCGAAATGCGCAGTGTGGGACAGATACTGCGCAACGGGCCCAGAAAAAATTCGGTCTGCTACAGCAATCGCTTCATTTCCTGAGATGCGGATAATACTGATTCCTCCTTCTCCGGGAGGCGTCGCAATCGCAGCGATTGTTTCACCTGACTCAAAAGGACGATGAATAAACTCCATTTACAACCTTTATTAATATTGGTAATATTCTATATCAATGAAGTTTCTAATCCCAATCTTTTTTGTTTTCAGTGCCTTGCCCCTTTTTGCTGATGAAGAGATCGAGGTAATGCAGGAACTGATCCTTGCCTCTCAAAAGAACCTGAGAGCCCAAAAGGAATTACTAACATCTCTTGTAAAATTCAAAAAAGCACGCCAAGCGTTTGTCGGTGAACCCACAAGCCGTAAATTAGCAACAGATCTTGTAAAGGCCTCTCTAATTGTTCAAAAACAAATTGAAAATGAAAACCTTACACATCTTTTTTCATCAGATTTTTTAACTGAAATTCATTTTTTTAACCAAGTAGCCAAGCAGCAAAAACCTTGAAAAGGCCCATTCAATACATTGTCAGGCAAACAGGAGAAGTCAAAGAAGAGAAAGTCTATTTTGAATCGGCTATCAGCTTCTTATATAACTCCTTTTTAGGGCGTGCTATTTCTCGTCTTATCGCTTCGGCCCCTCTATTATCTAAGCTCTACGGATGGTGGCAAACACTCCCGCTCACTAGAAAAAAAATTATCCCTTTTGTAAATAAGTATGAGATTGACACCTCAGAATTTGCTGAACCGATCTCTGCCTACCGCTCATTCAACGATTTTTTTATCCGCAAACTGAAGCCTGGCGTGCGCCCTATTGAAAAAGGGGTGGTTCTCCCGGCAGACGGGCGCTACCTTTTTTATCAAAATATAGAGGAATGCAAAGGTTTTTTGGTTAAGGGCAAGAAATTTTCTCTACCCCAGCTCTTGCAAGATATAGAGCTCGCAAAAGTATACCGAGATGGTAGTCTCGTCTTAGCCCGCCTCTGTCCAACGGATTACCACCGTTTCCACTTCCCCTGCGACTGCATTCCTGGCGAAGCGCGCTTGATCAATGGCCCGCTCTATTCAGTTAACCCTGTTGCGACGAAACGCCGCATCGAGATTTTTGCTGAAAATAAAAGAGTACTTACCCGCCTGAAAACAGAAATTTATGGGGATGTTCTCTTTATCGAAGTCGGAGCGACCATGGTAGGCTCTGTACATCAGACATATACACCGAATGAGAAGTACAATAAAGGGGATGAAAAAGGGTACTTTTCTTTTGGAGGCTCTTCTATTATTATGCTTTTTCAATCAGGCAAAATCCAAATCGATAAAAGGCTCCTAAACAATTCCACTCAATTCATTGAGACTCTATGTCTTTACGGCCAATCAGTTGAAAGTTAATTTTGTGCCTTGCGTTTGAATTTTTAAATTTGATATTAATTAAGACGTGTTCATCATTATCGTCCTCATCACGTTTGCTTTAGTTGCCTATCTCACAATTCGTGATCGGATGAAGACGCCTAGAATTTCTCAACACTCTATTCAAAAACATCTAAAAGCAGTCTCTCGATACGTCTCTTTGGGAAATTGGCAAGAGGCAAAAGAGCGGCTTGCTCCATTGATCGAAAGCGGCCGAGGCGGTAAAGACGCTCTTCTTCTTCACATACAAGTTCTGCGGGGAACAAAATCTCTAACTCAAGCATTGCCAGAGGTTTTAAAAGCAGCAAGAGCGTATCCGGAAGAACTTCTCTTTCGAATGGAAGAGGGACTTGTTTTACTGGAAATGAACCGGCCTGAAGAGGCTCTTAAAGCCTTTAGAGTGTGTGCCCCAATCATGAGAGGCGAGAGCGATGCGATCGTACTTGCAACGGCCCTTTGCCATTCGGGCTATCCAACACAAGCCTTTGAGCTATTAGAACCATGGATTGAAAATACACAAAATGGTGAACTGATCTCACTCATAGGGGATACTTTTTTCGAGACAAAACAGTTCAACCAAGCGATCGATCACTATTTGCGTGCAATTGAGATGGGCGTTCAAACCTATCGCCTCTTCACACAGCTTGGCCACGCCTATCGCCGCTTTGGAAATCTTTCTGAGTCGGAAAAGGTTTTTCGCAGATTATTAGAGAGAGACCCCGGCGATTTATCAGCCACATTAGGACTCGGAGCTTGCATGCAAGAAAGAGGGCACTTTCAAAAAGCCCTTTTAATTTATCAATCCAGCGGTGCATGGCAAACCAAAGCCCCCGCTCTGATGAAAGAGGCTGGGATATGCGCGCTGAAAACTAAAAAATTCGCGTATGCAGAGTGCTATTTTTTAGAAGCAATTAGAAAATCAGAGCCCGAAGCCTCTCTTTATGTCTCCTACGCTTTTGCTCTCGAAAACCAAGAGAAGTGGCAAGAGGCTGAACAAACATATTTGCGCCTCATCCATCTCTTTCCCTCCTCACCTCAAGGCTATCGAGGGCTCGCATGGATGTTTGGCATTGGCCTAACCCGCACACTCTCTCAAGATCAGGGAATCAGTTATGCCCATGTCGCTCTGAAATTGAAAAATGACCTTGTTTCCTGGGAGATCTTAAGTGCTGTCGAGGCACGAGTAGGACATTTTGAGAAAGCATACGAGATTCAGATGATGCTTGCCTCCCAGGATAAAGAAAAAGAGGCACGCAGTCGAAGGAGCCAAGCGTTGCGTAAGCTGCGTAATCACTGCCCTCTTGAAGGGCAGCACGTCGCACGGATGCTTGTAGCTTAACATAAGAAATAGTATAATGGTAAAGTTAGTAGAAGACTAGGGGCGGCATGTTCGGATTATTAAAAAAAATATTTGGCACATCTCAAGAGAGAACCGTTAAGCGATTCCACAAAATCGCGACTGAAGTGAATCGGTGGGAAGAGCAATACCAGCAGCTTACCGACGACCAAGTCAAAGCCAAGACAGCTGAATTTAAGAAACGGTATCAAGAGGGTGAATCCCTCGACAAGCTTCTTCCTGAAGCTTATGCGGTTGTTAAAAACACATGTCGCCGGCTCTGCGGGACAGAGGTCCATGTCTCTGGATATGACCAGAAATGGGATATGATCCCCTATGATGTTCAGGTTATTGGAGCGACCGCGCTCCACATGGGAAATATCTCTGAGATGCAAACCGGTGAAGGTAAAACACTCACCGCCACCATGCCCCTATACCTAAATGCTCTTACCGGCAAGCCGGTCCACCTGGTCACAGTGAACGATTATCTTTGTAACCGCGACTGTCAATGGGTAGGAACTGTTTTACGATGGCTCGGGCTGACGACAGGCGTATTGACAAACGAAACCCCGCAGCATCAGCGCAAAGAGATCTATCAATGCGATGTGGTCTATGGAACCTCCTCTGAATTTGGTTTTGACTACCTTCGCGACAATTCCATGGCTTCCTCGGCAGCAGAACAAGTGCAGCGCGGCTACTATTTCGCGATTGTCGATGAAATCGATTCCATTTTGATCGACGAAGCGCGTACCCCGCTCATCATTTCGGGTCCTACTCCAAAGAGCTTTCAAATGTATGATAAGCTCAAAGACGGGGTCGCTACCCTTGTGAAAATGCAGCGCGATCTGTGCGGGCGGATTGCCATTGAAGCACGAAAAGTTCTCGACCCTTATTTCCAACTCGATGAGCTGCCAAATGATAAAAAAGAGCTGGAAAAGATCCGTGAGGCATGCCGCCGTCTTTGGCTTGTGAGCAAAGGGATGCCGCATAACCGCGTTTTAAGAAGAGCTAGGGAAAATCCTGATCTTCGTGCTGAAATCGACAAATGGGATATTCACTACCACTCTGACCAAAACAAAGAGGAGAAGCTCGAAACACTAGCCGAGCTTTTCATGGTTGTAGATGAAAAGGGTAGTGATTTTGAATTAACCGACAAAGGGATCGCCTCATGGTCTGAAATTACAGGAGGCAACGCGAGCGACTTTGTCATGCTCGATCTTGGGCATGAATACGCGCTGATAGATGAAGATACTTCCTTAACCGAAGAGCAAAAACTAGAGAAAAAACTCGCCTTAAACGAGGAAGACGCCCAAAGAAAAGAGCGGTCACATAACATCCGGCAGCTGCTGCGCGCCCACCTATTGATGGAGAAAGATGTAGACTATATCGTCGATGCAAACAAAATTGTCATCATCGATGAGCATACCGGCCGTCCACAACCGGGCCGCCGTTTTTCAGATGGCCTCCATCAAGCGATCGAAGCAAAAGAGGGTGTTGAAATTCAGCGGGAGACGCAAACCTATGCGACAATTACACTCCAAAACTACTTCCGCATGTATGACAAGCTCGCAGGAATGACCGGCACAGCGATTACAGAGGCGCATGAATTTAAGGAGATTTATAAACTCGATGTTCTCCAAATCCCTACCTATAAGGCGTGCCAAAGAAACGATTTCAATGATGAAATCTACATGACCGAGCGGGAGAAATACAACGCCATCCTAAAGGAAATCAAAGAGGTTCATGAAAAGGGACGCCCGATTTTGATCGGAACCGAAACGGTTGAAGTCTCAGAAAAACTCTCCCGTATTTTGCGTCAAAACCATATCGAGCACACAGTGTTAAACGCAAAACATCATGCGCAAGAGGCTGAAATTATTGCCGAAGCTGGAAAAAAGGGAGCTGTTACCGTCTCCACAAATATGGCAGGACGCGGAACAGATATTAAACTCAAAAACGACGTCTCCGAGCTCGGTGGACTGCATGTGATCGGAACGACGCGTCACCAATCACGTCGAATCGACCGGCAGTTACGCGGACGAAGCGCGCGCTTAGGAGATCCGGGCTCCTCTAAATTCTTCATCTCATTTGAAGATCAGTTGATGCGCTTATTCGCCTCTCCAAAATTAAATGCTTTGATTCAACGATTCCGTCCGCCGGAAGGAGAAGCTATTTCGGCTGGCATTTTAAACCGTTCTATTGAAACAGCTCAAAAACGGGTCGAGGGGCGCAATTATACGATCCGAAAACATACCCTCGAATATGACGATGTGATGAATAAGCAACGTCAGGAGATCTACAATTTCCGCAATGAGGTTTTACAAAGCGATAATTTAATCCCAAGAGCACACGACTTGCTCTTCAATGTTTGCGAAATGAAGGCAGAAGAATTTTTCGTGTCGCGCTCATTAGAAGGGGGCTGGGATCCTGAAAGTTATAGGCAGTGGTTGATAAACCACTTCCCGGTCACCTTTGAAGAAGGCTATTTCGATGATGACCATTATACGTTAGACGAGCTTACCCAGATGGCAGCGGATAAAATCATTGAAGCTTTCGATCATAAGTATGAAAGCGAAAAGACAAAATCTAGCGCCGCTAATCCCAATATCGATGCGGAACAACTCGCCCAAGATGCTGTTCGAGCTATCGTACTCCATAAGATCGACCAGCTCTGGCAAGAGCACTTACTGACAATGGATCATTTGCGTACAGAAGTGAGCCTACGCACAGTTGCACAGCGCGATCCATTGCTTGAATTTAAGCATGAAGCTTTCCGACTTTTCCATGACTTAACTAGCCGCCTGCACATCGAAGCAGCCCGGAATCTCTTTAAGATTGAGATTACGGCAATGCATCCAGGCCTATTCCAAGATCTTCTCAACCAAATCAATCTCGAAACAAATCGCCTGATTTTTGACGAGATGCCAAATGATTTGCAAGAAATGAGCCCTCCGGCACCTTCCCAAGCAGATAAACAGCCGGTTTCGATTCCTGTTAACGCAGAACCGCGCGTTGGACGCAATGACCCTTGTCCTTGCAATAGCGGGAAAAAATATAAGCGTTGCTGCGGAGTTGCAGAGGGAAGTTAACGGCATATTTACTTGTCACGAAATCACTTAAAATTTGTAAAAAAATTTTTTTGCTCCTTTCCTAATTTTTTCTTTAAATAAATGTTTGCCCATTGTAAACATTTTATAAATGAAAAACGCACCATGACAAGGAGTGACAAATGAAAAAAGTATGTCTTTTTCTATCTTTACTCACTTTATTAAGTGTTACGGTTTTTGCAGATGAATTAAACCAAAACAAACGATATTGCTCTCCTGAGCAAGTTGAGCTGAGCGAATTCACCATTCTCGTCCATTTGGATAGCAACACAGTTGAAATAGACAAGTTGCACGTAGACCAAGGAGGCATCTATTTTCATGAAGATTCCGTAAGATGCTTCTATTGCAGACGACCGCTCAACCCTAAAAATACCTGCGAGTGTCCGGCTATCAATTAACGCAAAGCTCGCCAGCCTAAGAAGAGAAGAGGAATTGCGCCTATAAAATAATAGTATGCAAAGCTTTGGCTCCACTTAAGAGTGAGCACACCATCAGATGAAAAAAGGAAAAGGGCAAGCCCAAATAGAAAAAATACGACACCGGGGAGCAATAGAAGAAGAGCGATCATCTCACGCCTCGTTGTACTAAATCCCACTTCTTCTTCTGATTCTACAGCTTCGCCTTCTTCTCCTAGGGCGTGATTCCACTCATCTTCGCTAACTGCTGAAATGTTAGAAAAAGGTGGCTTGGGGATACTGGCATCAACAGCTGTTGGAGCGCTTTGAAAGGGGCTTGCAAAACTACTAAAAGATGCTTTTTCCCCTTTTTCTCCAGAGTCGCGGGTTAAATCCACGCCACAGTAAGGGCATTGTGTCAAGTGAAGTGAAACACTACCATCACAATTCCAACACAGTCTTTTATCATTTTTTTTGCTCATGCCGCGCTCCCTTCCATTATTTCATAACGGGCTTTAATGGCCAGAAATAGTACACAATTGTCATTTTAAATTTAACTCGACTTTATACATTTTTTAGATGCGAGTTTTACAAGGCATTGATTCAGACTGACTTGAGCACATTAGGGAAAGGCTTAAATCAAGCCACCTCTGAAATATCCAAGTCGAGATGGGTCAAGAGATTGTGAAAATCGCATCTAAAAAATGTATAAAGTTGAGTTTAACTGTCGCGACATGAAAAATCAAAGTTTTTTCATCAGGAACTGCCCCACTTCTGCTTAAAATGAAGCCGAACAGTGAAAGCATACAAAAAAATAAGGAATAGGTATTATACAACAACCTGGACTTCGGATTTTTATGATAGGTTCTAATGAAGAAACAACAATTTGACTGCATTGTGATTGGGAGCGGGCCTGGCGGATATGTTGCGGCTATCCGTGCTGCACAACGCGGTCTAAAAACGGCTCTTATTGAAGCAACTGAAACAGGCGGGACATGCCTCAATCGTGGGTGCATCCCCTCAAAAGCCTTGATCGCTAATGCAGATGTACTACGCAAAGTACGCGAAGCTAAGCAATTCGGCATCTCAGTAGACAACATTCACTTTGACTACGCTCAGATGAAAAAGCGGAAAGATGATGTCGTTTTCAGCATCCGGAAAAGTCTTGAGGGACTCATTGCTAAGAATAAAATTTCTCTTCTTCGTGGCTATGGAAAATTTATTTCCCCCCATGAAGTCGCGATCACAGGAGAAGATGAAGGGATCCTAGAAGGAAAATATATTATCATTGCCACTGGATCGGAGCCACGCCCTCTCCCCGGCATTCCATTTGACTATGAACGAATCCATGACTCAACCTCCCTTTTAAATATCACCGAATTGCCTAAAAAGCTTGTGATCATTGGAGGGGGTGTAATCGGATGTGAGTTTGCCAGCCTTCATAGCGCTTTCGATGTCGATGTTACCATCTTGGAGCTACTCCCCACGATTCTTCCCACCGAGGGCAGACATGTTTCTGATACATTGGCCGCCTCGTTTAAGAATAGGGGGGTAAAGATTCAGACCAACACTCTTGTAAAAAGCGTCCAGCATCTCGAAAAGGGTGTTCAAGTCCATCTGGGAGATGGGAGCACGGTAGAGGGCGATTGCGTCCTGATTTCAACAGGAAGAAAATACAACACCGATAAAATTGGACTTGAAAAAACCGGAGTGATTGTAGAAAAAGATGGGTCTATTCCCACAAATGACTTAATGCGCACCAATGTTCCCCATATTTATGCAATTGGAGATATCACCGGAAAGTGGATTTTAGCGCATGTCGCGTCGCACCAAGGCTTGGTGGCGGCAGATAATATCTCCGGTCATCCAGCTCATATGAATTACAATGCCGTTCCGGCAGTCATTTTTACAGATCCCGAAATCGGCACCATTGGCCTCTCTCTTGAGCGAGCCATCGATGCAGGTTATGATGCTACAATAGGTAACTTTCCTTTCCAAGCTCTAGGGAAATCACAAGCGACTACCGAAACCGAAGGGTTTGCGCAAATCATTACTGATAAAGCGACTGGGCAGATATTAGGAGCGCAGGTTGTCGGCCACGGTGCCGCTACCTTAATCGCTGAGATGGCCGTTGCGATCAGCAACGAGTTAACAGTGCACTCTATCAGTGAAACGATTCATGCCCATCCAACGATTGCTGAAGCGTGGATGGAAGCCGCTTTCTCAGCGAGCGACCTTCCTATCCATTTGCCACCTCGAGTGAAAAGATGAAACGACCAACTCAATTTGATACACACCCGAAAGTGAGCAAAAGAAAGCTCAATGTCCTACCCGATAACCCTGAAGAAAAAGAGGAGGGAAAAGCTGTTGGGCCAGGTCGTTTTCCTAAATGGCTCCATCGCAAGCTTCCAAAAGGCAATGCTCTTTGGCAAACACAGGGCGTCCTATCAGAAAACCGCCTTCCGACTGTTTGCGAAGAAGCAAAATGCCCTAACCTTCTCGAGTGTTGGTCAAAAAAGACGGCTACTTTCCTTGCTATGGGAAGCACATGTACGCGCAATTGCGGATTCTGCGATATCGACTTTCAAGCCAATCCAAAACCCCTGGAGGCCGATGAACCTAAGCGTCTCGCTGAATCGGTTAAAGAACTTGGCCTTAAGCATGTAGTGATCACGATGGTCGCGCGCGACGATCTACCGGATGGCGGAGCAGAGCATTTGGCTGAAATTATCCGTGCCGTCCGGGCTGAAAATCAAGGTGTAACTGTTGAAGTGCTTACATCTGATTTTGCGGGCAATGATGCAGCTTTACAAAGTGTTCTCGAAGAAAAGCCTGAGATTTTTAACCACAATATTGAAACTGTGCGCCGCCTGACTCCACGCGTGCGCCACCGAGCAACGTATGAGCGGACCCTGTCAATTCTTAAAACGGCACGTGAATCTACCCAAAGCTGTTTTATCAAATCAGGATTGATGGTAGGGCTTGGAGAGAGCGATGAAGAGGTATTCGAAACAATTAGCGATTTGCATGAAGCAGGGTGCCATATCATTACAATTGGCCACTATCTCCAGCCCACACGTCACAAGCTTAGAGTAAAGAGTTTTATCACCCCGAAGCAGTTTGAAGCGTATGCCGCTTTTGGAACAAGCATCGGAGTTAAAAACATTTATTCTGGACCATTTGTCCGTTCGAGCTATAATGCCGCCTCACTCTTTAATAAAATGATGATACAAAGCAATGAATGATCGAGAAAAAAGAAAATCTTTCCTCTCTATTTTTGAAGAGCTTTCAAAAAATCAAGCCTCTGATGAAACGAGAAATGGACATCCCTATCCACCAGAAGAAGAGGATGAGGGGTATTCATTAACTGATGAGCTGGATCACGAAATCCTGATGCACCGAGATGCGCATTTTGGAGGGGATTTCAATGTGATGCTTGAGTACTACCAAGATGATAATATCGGTGTTAACCCCGATTTTGACATCGAAAGGGTGGCTTACCTCATGGAAGTGGAAAGGCAAATGGGCCAGGATCTCTCCCCATTAATCTTGTCAGGAGCGGAAGCAGAGGCAGTAGCCAGGGCACGTCGAGCCTACGAAACCCTCAAGGAGATTTACGAAGTCGATGAGGACGAAGAGACAAGCCCTTTCCCACGTTTGCTTGCCGACCTAATCCTAACCGAAAGTGAAGAGCCCGAAGAGGAAATTGATGCGATTGTAGCTCAAGGTACACGCATTGTGCCTGAGCTGCTCCAAATCATTAAATCGGACGACGCCTATAGCCCCCTTTTCCCCGGTTATGGCTTTGCTCCCTATCTTGCGATTCTTTGTCTAGGGAGAATTAAAGACCCTACCTCCATTGTGCCGCTTTTTGAAATATTAGGACGCGACATTTTGTTCGAAGAAGATGTGATTCTCGATGCGCTGAAAGGAATCGGGGAACCTGCCAAGCAGTTTTTGCTAGATGTCGTGCAAGGGCGTCCGATCACAAAAGATACTGTGAACGCCGCTTTTGCCCTCACTATGTTCGCAAACCAATCCGATGTTGCAATCCGCTGTTTTGAGCAGCTTCAAGATGCAGAGGTGCAAAATAAGCCTCTGCTACGCTCGTATCTACTATACAATTGCGAAGGATTGAGGGGCACACCCTATCAAGAACTTCTAATTAAAATGGCTAAAAATCCTGAGCTAGCTTCTGATTTTCGCCAAGAGATCGAGATGATGATACGCGAGTGGCGTTAATATCGAAAATTCCTCTTCTGCACAGCTCGGATTCTAGTTGAGGAAGAGAAATAAAATGAATGCTATCGATTCCTAAGCTTTGAGCTGCGACCACGTTTTCTTCATCATTATCGACAAAGAGACACTCTGAAGGTGAAGCATTTAAAGTCTTAAGAAGGATGCGATAGGCCTCAAGCTCCGGCTTTTTATAGCCGATCGCATACGAAAGTAAGACCGGGCAAAAATAGTTATAAAGACCGTCCGACCGAATGATTTCGGCATGCAACCTTGTCGTATTTGAAAGTAGAGGCGTCCGATATCCCATCTTCTGAAGCTGGCAGACTAAATTTAACATGCCAGGGATCTCTTCATAACTATCTGAAAGTGCAACCTTAAAGCGTGCAATCCAACTAGCAGGCAATTCGATCTTTTTTTCTTCCGCAAACGAAGTCCAAAACTCTTCGATATCCACATCTGCTTTTGCACTTTTATACCAAGCATAAAGCACTTTAGAGGCTTCTTCTTTGGGAAGACAGAGGGTAGTGGAGACAAAGTCGCCTAACATCGGCAGGTTTGATTCCGCAATCACACCGCCAAAATCGAACACAATAAATTTGATAGGACAACATTCTGAAGCCAAACAAAATGTGGAAAAGAATGTAAAACAAACGAGGAGAGATCTTTTAATGAACAACATACTTGATGCTTCTAACAAATCCTTCTCTCTTTTACCAGAAAAAGGTGAAACAACCTTAAGAGCATGACCACAAAGCCTCTAAATAAGAGACTCCTTGAAGGAGATTCACTCAAGAACTTCATTCTCAAAAGAATTTATGGCTGATGACAAAAGCACTTTTGGTGATTTTGCTTCTAGCCCCCATTTCTCACAAGATCTCTGAGCAAATCGCTCCCCTGTTGCCACAGATTGGCTCCCAGCAGGGCGGGGACAGTGTTCATGCGACACGGACCCGCCCTACTGGGGGACAAGATGTGGTGACAAGGTGTGCGAGTTGCCAGAGAGATGGTGAGAAATGGGGGCTAGTTGGACGATCTCAAGCGTGGGCTGAGTAGGTGACACGCTAAGAGAGAGATCGTTCAAATAGGAACAAAATCCTCCAAAAGATAGTGTGAACCTTCAGTTTTTCAACACACCTAGCCCGGATTTCTCACCAACCATTCGGCCGCTTTGCGCATCTGTATCCCCATCTGTCTTCATAGCCATCCTCGGAAGGGTTAATTTAACCCTCCCTTCGGATGACTCTTCGACATCTGGAAATACAGTCTGCCCAAATCGGCTCGAGTGTTGGTGAGAAACCCGGGCTAGTCTATACAATCCGCTTTTCCCTAATGCTCCCTTGTGATATCGTCGCGTTTTAGGAGAGTTAAATGGTTACAAACGTGAAACGTCACATTCTTTTTTTATTTACTGCCCTTCTCTTTTTAGGAACAGGATGCCAAACACAAACGACTATTGCAAATGGGCTGTCTGAAAGAGAAGCAAATGAAATTATCGTTCTACTCGCGAGCAAAGGTATCCCCACTGAAAAAATGCCTGCGACTGCCGCGGTTGGAGCAACAGGTGAGCAAAAATGGGATATCATAGTCCCTTCAAACCAAATTACAGATGCTATTGCAATCCTCAATCAAGCTGGACTCCCACGCGTAAAAGGGACAAGCTTACTTGATCTTTTTGGTGCTCAAACACTTGTGCCATCAGATATTCAGAATAAGATTCGTTACCAAGAAGGCTTATCTGAACAACTCGCCATGACAATCCGTAAAATGGACGGTATCATCGATGCAAACGTACAGATCACTTTTCCTCAGGAAGGAGAAGAAAAACAGCCTCTTACCGCTTCAGTATATGTAAAACACCGTGGGATTTTGGATAATCCTAATAGTCTGACGATCACTAAAATCAAACGTCTAGTCTCTAGTGCTATACCAGGTTTGACACCAGAAAATGTCTCAGTAGTAACCGATCGAGCTCTCTATGCGGATATCTCGCTCGAACCTTTGCAGCAATTTGAAGAAGAACACTCATTTGTTTCGATTTGGTCCGTGACTGTAGCAAAAGACTCAGTAACTAATTTTCGTCTAATTTTTTATGCCTTTATCATCATCATTTTCCTTCTTGCCTGCGCTTTGGCGTGGCTCTTGTGGAAGTGCTGGCCTATTTTCTCGAGTAAAGGAGGAATACGCTCTCTTTTCTACCTCCATCCCTACCGTTTAGAAAAAGGTGTTGAAAAGGCCCAAGAAGAAGGAGAAAGTGAGGAGTGAAGCTCCAAGAAAAAGCAATGCTTCGAGCACTGCTTGCACGCGCTTCGGGAGGGGAACATTTGCTTCCCTATCTTCCCTCTCATTTAGCTGACGATATGCAACGTTGGCCTGCGCCAAGCATGCTCGATTTTCCAAAACTCCTTTCTCAGAAAGAGGCGTTTAAACCTATTCATTTCTCGTGGTTTTCAAATCCGATTAAATCGTTTCCTCAAAATACTCAGAAACTCTTCCTCTCTCTTTTAGATAAAAAGCAGGCTAGCCAAGTTTGCCAGATGCTACAAATTCCTTACGCTCGCGTCACATTTTCCCCGTTTATGGGTCCCTTTTTAATGGACGAGCTCAAGCACAAGATCTATCAGGGAGTGGAGGTTGTCAGCGTTGAAAATCTCCCTCACTCCACTCTAAACGCCCTCATCTCTTTGACAAGAAACTATTTGTTAAATCTTATCGACCTTCTTGGCGTACATGATCTTTCTACCGACCTGCGCCAAATTGTGGATAAGGAGCTGATCAAAAAAATCTACGAAGCTCTCACAGAAAACCAATTGCGTTTCTTGCACTACAGCTCCAGGCAGCCAATGAAGTGGATTTCTCCCAAGCTAGGCTTAAACGCATGGGATGGATCAAAAGAAAAACTTCAACGTCTTCTTCATGGAAGAGGGCTTGCTCGATTAGGACATGCCCTTTCCGATGAGAATGAAAGCCTGAAATGGCATGTCTTACATAGGCTCGATATTGGGCGAGCAGCTATTGTTGATAGAGTCATGAGGCAAAAACAAGATTTAGCTCTCATACCATATTTTAAAGACCAAGTGATCCATATAGTAAAGCGGTACAAAACATGAAGTTTTTTAGCTTAATCGAAACAGAAGATGTCCATATCGCCCCGGAAAATAAAGTTATTCCCTCAAGGGAGTTTTCCAAGCTTGTAAAAGCCGATGCTATTTTGCGGCAGACAAAAAAAGAGGAAATACAGTACCGGAAACAAGTCTCAAGTGAGTGTGAGCAATTGAAAGAAGCGGCTGAATTAGCCGGTTTTAATGAAGGGCTGAAACAACTAAACGCGCAATTCGCGCATCTCGATCGAGAAATCAAAGCAGTTAGGAAAGAGATGGAAAATACCATGGTTCCCCTAGCTTTGACCGCGGTGAAAAAAATTATCGGAAAAGAGCTAGAAACCCATCCGGAAACGATCGTGGACATCATCTCTACAGCCCTAAAAGCCGTGACACAACACAGGAAAGTGAAGATTTATGTGAATCCTGGCGACCATGAAAACGTTGAAAACGCAAGACCTCGCTTGCGAGAACTCTTCGAACACCTTGAGAGTTTAACAATCCAGCCGCGAGAGGACGTTGTGGAAGGAGGCTGTATCATCGAAACTGAAGCAGGGATCATCAATGCGCAACTCGAAAGCCAGCTTAAAGCTCTGGAAGCCGCTTTCCAAGTCTTTGTTAAAAATCATCAAAAACAGGGAGGCTAGAGTCTTGTGCGCTTTCTTCTTTTGCCACTGATAATCTTATCCTCCCTTTTTTATGGCAGTCCCTCTCTTTGTGCACAAGAAGGCGAGTCTCAACTACTCGAAAAATATCTCGCTCAAAATCAGACGAAAAATACGGCCCAAGGGAGTCAACCTGAGCTCACCCCTCCAGAAGGAGGCATGGGCTTTGGCTATCCTGACATTTCGTCCCAAGCAGCTGTCCTTATTTTTCTGGCTCTTCTCCCGTTTATCGTAATGCTGCTTACTTCCTTTTTAAAAATGGTGATTACTTTAGCGCTCTTAAGAAGTGCGCTTGGTGTGCAGCAAACACCCCCGAACCAGGTGATCAATGGCATTGCGCTTATTTTGAGCTTTTATGTCATGTATCCGACGGGACTTGAGATGTACAATAGGGCGAAATATATTCTCGATAAGGAGCTACCTAAAGAACTTTTCTCAGCAAATTCTGCTGCCGTGACAATCGCAGTGATCGATGAAGCCAAAGAGCCCCTACGCGAATTTTTGATTCGCAATACAACCAAAAATCACCTCGAAGGTTTTTACAAAATCGCTGAAAAGACTTTTCCTAAACAAGCCGCTGAGACGCTCAAACAAACGGATTTTATCGTAGCAGTTCCCGCGTTTATCACAAGTCAGATACGCGCTGCATTTGAAATAGGTGTTTTGATTTATTTACCCTTTTTTGTGATCGACCTTGTCACATCAAATGTCTTGCTCGCGATGCAAATGATGATGCTTTCACCGCTGTCGATCTCTCTGCCTTTGAAACTTTTACTTGTGGTGATGATTGATGGATGGACGATCCTGGTGCAAGGACTCGTTTTAAGCTTCAACTAAAGGGAATGGTTCATGTTTTTAGCAGCTGCCTTTAAGTCGATAATTTTTGAATACACCTACCAAGCTCTTTTGCTCATTTTGATTATTTCCGGCCCGCCCATTCTCTTCGCTTCCATCATCGGGATTTTTGTCGCGATTTTTCAGGCGGCCACTCAAATTCAAGAACAAACCCTTTCCTTTGCTATTAAAATGGTTGCTGTCATGGGAACCATCCTTATGATGGGAGGCTGGCTAGGAAGCTTGATTTATCAATTTGCTTCTCAGATATTTAGAAACTTTTATAAATGGACGGTATAGAGGTGGTGGCGCCTTCTGACACCTATGTTTCCTATATATTGAGCCGCCCTTTAAACGATGTCTGGAATATTTTTCTTCTTGGATTAGCACGCATCGTTCCTGCAATAGCGATTGCTCCCTTTTTTGGCGGCAAAATGGTAGGGGATGTGATCAAGCTCGGTCTTGGTATTGCGATCACATTTATCTTTCTTCCCTTTCTAATCGCCTCTAATCCGCCTCACATCCCTTTGAACATCACTTTTATCTTGCTCATGGTCAAGGAGGTTGTGATTGGTTCGCTTCTTGGGTTTCTTGTTTCGCTACCGTTTTATTACTCACAGGGTGCTGGAGCCTTGATCGACCATCAACGCGGCAGCCAAAGCTTGCAGGTAATGGATCCGACTACACAGATGCAGACCTCTCCGACCGGGACGCTTTATAATAATATGATGCTCATTATTTTCTTTTCCATAAGCGGCCCATTATTCTTTTTTGATGGCATGTTTACCTCTTTTTCTTTGATCCCAATCGAAAGCTTTTTTCCCGACCGTTTTTTTGACTTGCACCATCCCTTTTGGGTCACCATAACGGGCATGATCACAGTACTTGTGAAGATTGCTTTACAGCTGAGCGCACCTTCGGTGATTGGAATGTTGTTATCGGATCTTTTTCTAGGGATTTCGAATCGGATGGCTCCGCAGGTTCAGATTTCGTTTCTCTTGTGGTCGTTTAAGGCATTTGTTGGCATTGCTATGCTATTTCTCGCCTGGTGGCTTGTGATCAAACAGCTGGATGCTCAAGCCCTTTCTTGGCTTAAGACTTATTCCGATCTCGCCCATGAATTCTAAGTTCGATTTCTTAAAAATTATTGTATAGTCGAGCTCAACGGAAATAGCAGCTGCTTTCCAAGCTTACGCTCCCAATGAATCAGCAGCGGTGCCTCAAGATTCATCCGGTAATGGCGGTCTGCTGTGTTCACAATCGTAAATAAGATCAACTCAGCCTCACCCTTAACTTCCAAATCTTCGAGATCCTTCTTTGAAATCACAGGATTGTATTGAGGATGAAACTGAAAAGGGTCGACGACTCTAAACGTAATTGCGGCATTCTCAGCCGAATCAAGCCATAAATAAGGCGCCTCGTGCTCTTGCCCGATCAAGGTAAAGCGAGTCAATGACTCAAAACCAAACAGTCCCTTGGGGAAAAATAATGAGGCTTGAAAAGGCCACCTGCTGCGCTTAAGCCGATTTAAACGTGATAAGGGCATCCGAGCTGTTTCATCATTTTACGTTGGGAAGTTGCAATCCTTGCACCATTCAAATTCTTACTCCTTTTTTACAACCAAACGAATGAGATACATCGCTCCATAACCGACTGCTGTCGCGATAATAAATAGTGGAAGTGTGATTAAAAAAAAGATCACAATTCCAATTATCATTAAAGTTTTGAAAAATCCATGCTCGGTAATAACATTGACAAGTTGAGAAAAATAACCGTGTATCTCCTCAAAAAAATAAACTCCAAAACTCAATCCTACCAGAATGCCGCCAACGTAATGATAAAAAAATGCCAGGATTAACCCAACAATCATTAAAACGCCGGAAAAAATCTCTCTACGAAAATCCCAAAGACCCTCTGCTGCTTGAAGTCTTTCTTTTAACTTTCGCTTCTCTCCAGGCTCTTTTGGCATCCTTGTCTCTCCAGTACTAATAAAGTATTTTACTCTCTTCTCGACCCTCTTTTCAATAATTTATTTATCGGCCTGTTAATACGCTGATAAACAAAGATTTAACTCGGTTTGAGTTTTACAAGGTGTTGATTCAGGTTGATGGTAGGCATAAATTAAGTCTCTTCTGATGTATCCAAGTCGATATGAATCAAGAAATTGTGAAAATGATATAAAAAAATTGTATTAAGCCAAGTTTAATATTGGTTGCAATTATAGAAAAATAAACCGTCTCAATTGCTTTTTTTTTAGTATTACGCTATTCTCACTCCTCATTCAATCGAAATGTAAAAATACTATGCGTTGGATTCCTTATCTTAATGTCGCTCTAGTTATCGCCCTGATTTCTTCAGGGACGCTTTTTCTTATGCGTTCACCTGAAGAAAATACTCTTCCGGAGTTTCCTCAGCGCACAACGCTCTCAGAGCTTCCGAAAAGTCCATTCGCTATGTGTGAAGAAACTAATGTCGACGAGGGACCGCTCGCATTAACTTGGGTGCCTCCTTTGATGCAACTGCCTGATTTACGCGAAGAGCTCCTATTTTTCGGACAAAACGGACGCCCCGATGCCTCGCAAGGTAGAGCTGCCTTCCATATCGGCTTGCAAAGTTCAGGAGAAACGCGCTCAATTCGAGAAAACGAACGCATTTATCTTGTGTATGAAGGACATTATGGATCGCATCTCATCGATAAACTTCCCGCTCGAGAACCTATTGCAGTAAGCGCGCGCCCTCTGTGGGGAGAGGTATCCACTGTCGAAAAGGGAAATTACTTCTTTAGCCCGGATAATCAACCCACCCCTTTATGGATTGAAACACATGCAACTGAAGAAGATGCGCTTTCAGTGATTGTCAATATGCTTGATGAAAAAGGGGCTCTTGTCAAAGCTCCTGAAGCATGCCGCCAAATCTCCTTAACCGAGAGAGAATTTCCCAAAAGCCAATTGGCAGGCTGGGAGCTTGGCGGCTACCGCGTCGACTCAACTCTACTTGTCCGCCAGAAAGCTCGCTGGATCGGTTCTGACCGCTTCTTAGAGATGCATGGAGGCGATGAGTTCGCCCATATTGCCGGGATGGAGAGAATCGACTTCCTCGATGCAGAGAACCACTACTCTTGCTTTATCGGTCCAAATAATTTTCTTATCTGGAAGGATAACCGATGGATGACGCCACTTCCCGGAGAAGAAACAGAAGGCTTTCCTCTCCTTTCGATTCGAAAAATCGATGAAAAAATCCTATCCCTGGAACTCTGGGATCCTGAGGGACGCGCTAAAACGGTTTTAAGCCTTATTCGCGCAAGAGATCTCAATAAAACCCCAAATCTTGCACAAGAATTTAAATTTGTCGGAGCCAAAACATGGGCGCAATTCATTGTCGAATGCCGCAACGGCGGCAGGTTGACGCTTAAGCCCAATGATTGGCTTGTTTTAACCCAAGAAGGGTGGAAAAAACTCGACTCCGCTGATGAAATCGACAAATATGTCGATGGCAAACTCACCGGACCTCTCTTTATCCTCGACAAAATGACAAAGCAAAATGGGCGACAAGTTCTTGTCGGACACCTTTTCAACTCCTCTCGCACAGAAGTTGAAGCGGTCGAACTTGAAGCTGCATCCAACACCTCTCTCGCTAACTATTGCCGTACCATTCCAATAGAACCACCCCTCAAAACACACATAGAAGGTGATGAGGAATGAGACGTATACTATCGCTATTTATAGCGTTATTTTTAACGGCGAATGCGACTGCGCAGTCAATCGCTGAGAAAAAAGAGAGCTTCCATCGTACTGATAGCGAGATGGATCCGCAAACATTGACCCAGCTTCGCTCTGTGAACCATGAGCTCGATGAGAGACGCTTTGAGCTAAAAGAGCTCTACGACCATGCGCTCCAACTTTACCATACACGCTCTTCAGAAGAGTCTTATCAACCCCTCTTGAATCAAATCCGCGTGATCAAAGATGAAATCGCCGAAATGCAGCGGATGTGGCGCTTAGAGACCTCATCGTTTATCCAAAACGATGAATATGCCCTATGGCACCAGCCAGAGACGACTTTACAACAGCTTGTAATGGACTACGGCTCTCCCGATTTTATCTATCTTGTCCCCCCAGAAGTGGGCGGAATCCGTATGAGCCTTAATTCAAGCCTCCCCATTCCGCGTGAATCTTGGGGGGAATGCCTCGAGCTGATTTTATCTCAGTATGGCATCGGTGTACGAGAACTCAATCCTTTCTTAAGGGAACTTTATATCCTGCGCAATGATCCTTCGGGGATTAAAGCGATTGTTGATCAGCCTGAGCAACTCGATTTTTACCCACCCCATTCCCGGCTCTGCTTGCTTCTAACTCCCGATGCAGCCGATCCGCGTGGTGATTTGCATTTTTTACAAAAATTTTCTAGCCCTGCGACAACAAAAGTCGAGATTCTAGGCGGGAAAATTTTCATCACAGGTTCTGTTGAGACAATTCAGGAGCTCATCAAGCTCTATGAATTTGCTAAATCAGGGAATCGCGGACAAGACTTCCAGCTTGTCTCCCTTTCCAAGATCGATGCATGCGAAATGGAAACGATTTTAAACTCGGCATTTCACAGCGGAAATATCACTGATGAGAGTTCATCTTTGCGCGTGATCCCCCTGCATAACCTCTCTCAGTCGCTCTTTTTAACAGGGAGCAAAGAGGATGTAAAAAAGGCGCAGAGGCTTATTAAGGATGTCGAGTCGCAAATCGAAGACCCGCAGGAGAAGACCGTCTTTTGGTACACTACGAAACACTCCGACGCTGAAGAACTCGCAACTGTTTTAGCTCAAGTATACGATCTGCTTGTTGGCAGCGAAAAGGCAGCTGGCATCAAAAACGGCAAAGAGAAAAGCGAGAAAGCAAAAGATGACAAGATGGTGGTCCCGGCGATCAGTGTCGGGCCAAGTGGTGAGAAGCGCACCTCGCACAAAACAGCCGATGGACAGAACAACTTCATCGTAGACCCTAAAACAGGGGCAATCATCATGGTTGTAGAACAAGAGGCGCTTCCTAAAATCAAAGAGCTTTTGAAAAAGCTCGATGTGCCTAAAAAAATGGTGCAAATCGAAGTTCTTCTTTTGGAAAAGAAAGTTTCTAACTCAAACAAATTTGGCCTAAACCTTTTAAGGCTAGGTTCTGAAGCGACTAAACAAATCTCAAATGGATTGAGCTGGGGCGGCGCTGGAGCAGGCACAGGAATTCTTGAGTTTTTAATCTCTCGCAACAAAGGGAGCGGCATCCCTGCTTATGATCTTGCCTACCAGTTTATGCTTGGCCAAGAGGATGTGCAGATCAATGCAAGCCCCTCTGTCACGACCATCAACCAAACACCGGCTACGATTGCGATTGTAGAAGAGATCTCGATCAATGCAGGCGCCACCGATAAAAACAACCAAATCTTCAATCGAGCCCAATACGGTATTACGATGCAGATCACGCCTACCATCAACATGGATGAAGGCGAGCAAGGAGATGATTTTATCACTCTCGATACAGACATCACGTTTGATACGACAAAAAACAATGCCCATGACAGGCCTGATGTAACACGCCGCCATATCAAAAACCACGTGCGCATTGCAGACGGGCAAACAGTGATTCTCGGAGGACTGCGCAGAAAAAGCTCTCAAGACAGCAAGGATAGCATCCCTTTCTTAGGGGAAATTCCCGGTATCGGAAAGTTATTTAGCCATACCGAGATGCAAGATAGCAGTACGGAAATGTTTGTCTTCATCACACCAAAGATCATCGCCGATCCTGTTGAGGACGCTGAAAAGCTGCGTCGCGAGGAGCTTAAAAGACGGCCAGGCGATGTCCCTGAGTTTCTTCACGAGGTTGTTGAAGCGCAAAGCCGTGAGAAAAAGCGGCTCTTTGAGGGAAGCTTAACGGCTCTTTTTGGAAGAGGACACAACCCAACTGCAAATATCAACTACCGCAAACGAGCAGGAGAGTATGATGGCCGTTGATACGCCTTCGCAGCTAGCCACTAAACTCGGAATTGAAATACGCGAAAAAATCTCTTTGGAAAAGTTACCCAAAGACCTTCCTGAAAGAGTTCCCTACTCCTTTGTCCGTAAAAATCGCATCCTTCCCATCGAGGAGAGTGACAAAAATATCATCGCTGCATCGGCTGATCCTCTCAACCTCGATGCACTCGATGAGTTGAGACTCATGCTCGACAAAGATATCAAGGCGGTCTATACCCCGGAAGAGACCCTTCTTAGCGCGATCAACACATGCTATAACACCCAAGAAGGAGCCGCATCAAAATTTCTTGCAGATCTTTCCGACACGCGGGAGAAGGCGGAAAAAGAAGATGAGCTCGATGTCTACGACCTGCTTGAGATAAAAGAAGAGGCTCCTATTGTCAGGCTTCTCAACCTGATCTTAAGCGAGGCGATCAGCCAAGGTGCATCCGATATCCACTTCGAGCCATTTGAAGATGACCTCAAGGTGCGTTACCGCATCGATGGCGTTCTCCAGTCGCGTCACTCCCCGCCTCGTGAATATCAAACACAGCTCCTTACGCGAATCAAAGTTCTCGCCAAACTAGACATTGCCGAACACCGCCTTCCTCAGGATGGCAGAATCAAGCTGAAAATGGGTGGAAGGGAAATCGACTTCCGCGTCAGCACCGTTCCTGCGCTGCATGGCGAGCGGATCGTTTTACGGATTTTAGACAAGGGTAACGTTGTGCTAGGGCTTGATCAGCTCGGCATGCTTCCCTCCGTTTTAGATGAATTCCAACGTCTCATTACCCTCTCAGAGGGGATTGTACTCGTGACAGGGCCGACAGGAAGCGGAAAAACCACAACACTCTACAGCGCTCTTTGGGAGATTTACAACGAAGAGAGCAATATCATGACAATCGAGGATCCCGTGGAATATAAGCTGCGGGGAATCGCCCAAATCGCTGTACACCCAAAAATTGGACTGAATTTTGCAACTGGCTTGCGCCACATTCTCAGACAAGATCCCGATGTCGTCATGATCGGGGAGATTCGGGACACAGAGACTGCGGAGATCGCCATTCAAGCTGCCCTAACCGGCCACCTCGTCTTTAGCACGCTTCATACAAATGATGCAGCTTCCGCAATCCCTAGGTTGATCGATATGGGCATCGAGCCCTACTTGCTCTCCTCAACAGTTGTTGGCGTCTTGGCTCAGCGGCTTGTAAGGTGTGTCTGCCCTAACTGTCGCGAGCATTATACACCTAATGACCGAGAACTAAACGAAATGGGTCTCTCCCGTGATCAGCTAAATGGTGGTGTACTTTATCATGGAAAAGGGTGCAGCCACTGCTTCGGATCAGGATATAAAGGGCGGCATGGCATTTATGAACTTCTCTCTATCGACTCAACGCTCCAATCCCTCATTGCCTCTAATGCGGATATCTCTGCAATCAGAAAAGCAGCCTTTTCAAAACAGATGCTAAGTTTGCGTGCCCATGGCTCCCACCTGGTTCGCGCAGGGGTAACGACAGTAGCAGAAGTGCTGCGTGTCTCAAGAAAATTTGATTAACCTGCTAATTATGTTGTTTCAATACCGCTATATCGACGGAAAAGGACGCAAGAGAAAAGGGCTTATCGAAGCAATGCATGCCGGTGAAGCCAAGGAAAAGCTGCGTGCCCAAAAAATCGTTGTGACAACTCTAAAAGAGACTTTTGGCAAGAAAGCACATTCCAACCGACAGGGAAAAGAGGCGCTGATCACCTTTACAACGCAGCTTGCAAGCCTTCTACAGGCCGGCATGCCTCTATATGAAAGCATACTCTCGCTACAAGAACAATACCAACAAGAAGCTTTCCACCCAATACTGCTTAGCATTGGAGACCAGATTAAAAGAGGCTCTTCTCTTTCTGACGCGATGAGCGGCTACCCTGACATCTTTAATCGCCTCTACTGCAGCATGGTAGCAGCAGGAGAATCGATTGGGGCGCTCGACCAAACCCTCGAAAAGCTCTCTCTACTCCTCAATCGACAAGACAAACTGAAAAAACAGATTGTCACAGCACTTCTCTATCCAGCCCTTCTTTTCTCCTTCACTTTAGTTGTCCTTTTCCTCCTCCTCACATTTGTCATCCCTTCACTCGAAACGCTGTTTGAAGACCGAGATGTCAACCGCTTTACAAAGCTTGTTATGCTATTCAGCAACTTTCTTACCCATAAATGGATGTACTACCTCCCTCTTATCGGCGTGGGGATTACGGGTGCTTATTACGGACTTACCTCAGCCAGGGGGAAACGTTGGATCCAGAAGCAACTTCTCCGTCTTCCTCTTTTGAAAACTCTGATTACACAGACAGCAATCGCTCGCTTTGCACGGACAATGGGAACACTCCTTCAAGGGGGCGTCTCACTAATCCAAGCCCTGCAAATTGCGCGCAAAGTGATGCGCAATCCATTTTTTGAAGAGGTTATTGAAGAGGCTGAGACAAAAATTATTGAAGGCAGTCTTTTGAGCATCGAGCTCAAAAAATCACCGCTTATCCCCAGTTTAGTGACCCGCATGCTGGCGATTGGGGAGGAGGGAGGCAACACAGCTGCGATGCTTCAAAAAATTGCCGACCTCTATGAAGATGAAGTTGAAAAAAGTTTAAACCGCCTCACAGCTTTAGCTCAGCCTGTTATTTTGGTGATTATGGGAGGCATTGTAGGATTAATCATGATTGCAGTGCTCCTTCCATTAACCGACGTGAGTGCATTTTTATAGGAGAAAAATATGAAAGAAAAAAGAAGGAAACGTCCCGTCACATTGATCGAGATTATGATCGTGATCATGCTCATCGGCCTCATCGGTGGAGCGCTTGCATTCAATATGCGCGGCAGCATGGACAAAGGACGTTCGTTTAAGACAGAACAAAACATCTCACGCGTCTATGACGCATTGATGATGGAATATGCAAAAGGCGAGAAGAATCTAGAAGAGATCGTTGCTGATCCTGAGCTTGTTTTAGAAGACTGCCCCTTCATCAAAGAGGGTGCAAAACTACTAAAAGATGGGTGGGGAAATGACCTCATAATTACGATTACAGACGATGACGATCTTAAAATCACCTCGCCAAAACTAGAAAAGCGATGAGAGCGTTTACACTGATCGAAATCCTTCTGGTGTTAGCTTTGATCGCTTTGACTCTTGGCGTCATTTCGACTCAAGCACCTAAAGCTTTAAAAGGAGAGAGATTTGAACGGGGAGTCGATCAGGTGAAAAGCAGAATAGCATTAGCTCAGGAGTTGATGCTCAACTACCAAACCGATGTTGTGCTCTATTTTGAACCCCAAGACGAGGGACTTCTCTGCACAATCATCCCAGCCAAGCCGATTTCAGAGAAGCTTGCAAAAAGCGTGAATCGACATGCGTTGATAAAAGGGATCGATAGGGCAGATTTTAATGGCCACTCTATTGAGACTTTAGAATTTGACGGGACAATAGGGGCAACACCAAAGGGGAAATTGATTTTGAAAGAAAAGAACAGAGAGGCGACTTTAACCTTAAAAGGGTATCCCTCTCTTATCATAAGGGGCGACCATGTCACGGAAGAAGCCAGCGCGGACTATCCGGAAACGGTCCTTTCTCTTATTTGAGCTTCTGCTCGCCATGGCGCTGCTTATGCTCTGCCTTTTCCCTATGATTAAAACCCATGCGGGCATCGCACAAGAAGAAATGAAGCAGCTGCGAGAACTCCGAGAAGAGCAAGAGGCGGAGAATTTCTTTTGTGAAGAGATTAAAAGAAGACTCTTTGAACATCACTATAGCTGGAAACAGCTAATGGAAGGTGTAAAAGAAGAAGGCTTTACGATTAAAAAAGTCGAACAATCAACAAAACACTCATCGAGAAGCGGCATGATCGTAAAGGTAACCTTTAAATTAGACAAAAAAAACCATACACGGATGGTTTATCTTGAGAAGACGACACGTAACGCTCATTGAAGTAATCATCGCGATGACACTGCTTTCGCTTCTATTGAGCAGTCTCTTTTTCTGGTATCGTCATTTGACCATGCAAAAAGGGGAGCTTGAAGCGTTGAAGCGCCCACTGGCAGAGGAGCGTTACCTCTATCAACGGTTAGGCAACATACTGCCAAAAGCCGAAACACCTTTATTTACAGAAGGGTGTCTAATTTTCCGGTTTGACCGTGGGCTTTACAAAGAACCCAATCTCTCCGAAAAAGTCCTCGCTAAACTCTATCACGATAAGTCAGCCCGCACCCTCTACCTCGGAATTTGGCCCGATCCTAAGACACATGAGGAGAAAACCCCCTTTCAAACCTTTACCCTGCTTGAGAATGTCGATGACGTTGGATTTGAGTTTTATTCACCGCCCGACCCCTTTCAAAATATGGTAGATCCTGAGGAAGTCGGGAAGCTCCGCCCTCCAGATGGCTGGCAGGGACAATGGATCTATGATTCGCTTCCTGCCATGATTAGGATTTATCTAACTCGAGGGGAGAAAAAGCAAATGATGTGCTTTGATCTGGGCCAACCGATAATCTATCCATTGGAGGATGCATGAATCCTTATCTCCTAACACTCACGTTTCTAATGTTGATGACTGTTCTTACCTCAAGCGAGGTGGCCCGTTTTGCCCAAAACAACCTAGGGAATCAAACGCATTCCCATTTTCAGGAAAGCTTACTGGCATCTGAAGAGGTAAAGGCTCAGGCAGCTCTCGACGATTTCAGAAAAGAAATGAGCGAGGCTGAGAAAGATAAAGAGATCAGAGAACAGAGTAAGGAGCCAAAGCCTTCCACATCCATCCGTCGTTCAGCCCCTTTAGGGATCAATCTTGCCCGCCCCCCTAACAATGCGCGGCTCAATTTCTATGCACTACTGCATGAGAAACCTGACGGTCCATTTTCGATGCGCGAGGCAGTTGCACGGCTCATGCGCTCGCTTTACAAAGGGGCAAAGTTTTTCGATGCCGTGCCGCAAATCGAATACCACATTCTCGAGGCATTAAAAGATCAGGAAACAATGAATTTTAAATACCCTGACGAGTTTGGCACGTTGGAGTTTGAAAATGAGAGTGTGCAGAAAGTCTTCTACGCTATGCTGAAGGGAGCAGAAGGACGCCCCTCGCTTCTCAACTTTATCACTTTTGATAAAGAGCGCACTTCCAATATGAAAAAAGTGAACCTCATGTTTGCAGCCCCTTGTGTGATCGAAGCGCTTTTCGAAGACCCAAAAATCAGTGCGCAGCTTATCGCCTTACGCGATGCCCAGTGGGAGGAGATTCTCGATCAAGAGACACACCGATTAGAACGAACGAAAGAGGAGTGCAAAGGAAGGCTTGAGTTCAAGAAGGAGTTGAAAGAGGGGTATGAGAGGATTTTGTCAGAAGCAGGGCTAGACAGCAATCAGTACAACTCTGCTCTAGACATTAGCCTTGGAAAGCTAGGGAATATTCTCTTTATCGAAGACCCTGTCACCGGCTTTGTACGGCGCGAAAAATACGTGCCAAAAAAGTCAGCTGCAGGATAGTGCAGAATCGATTCCTCTCCGAATAAGACTCTTGACCGCCTGATGATTATTTTCAGAGACTCTTTTTACAACCTCATCTCTTGTTTTTCGAATCGATTGTAGAGCCTCCCTAAACGCAATTGTATAAGCCGAAGAATTCACTTGGGCATGAGGCTCAAATACGATTCTAGAGATATCCCTTCTAAGATTATTCGCTTCTATTTCAGATGAAACAAAACTCGGTCTTTCTCGATTTTGAAGCGATTGCAGTTCCCACATCTGCATCATAATAAAAGCGAGAGCATGTGTGTTATTTGAATCAAAGCCAGCTCTAAACAACTCTTCAATCACGCCACCATCGATCGTGAGCGCAATATATTGATTTAATCTTGCAGAATTGAAAGAGCTGCAGATCTTACGAATTCCCTCAATGGCTTCTCTGGCTTTCATCCCCCCTTCCGGATCGCTTGCATTGTCTGAATAGGCGACGTTGCAAGGAAGGACATGAAGCAGCGCACCCACCTGATTGAGGTAGTTTTCCAATACATCGTTATCGAGAGTTCTGCCTGACTTTAGCTCCTCATACTCCGTTACCATTTCGCTAAAATTTAGCTCCCAATTATTTAAAAAATGCGTCGAGGGACCCAGAAATTTGGAGTTGATGATCAGTTTGGTTAAAAAGTCGTGGTGAAACTTTGAGACGATATCCTGCACAACATCTTGTTCTGATCGATAGCAAAAGTTAGCTGCCATCGAGGCTAGGCAATAACTGATACTGAAAAGATGTCTTCCTTGTTTATTATTACACAAGAGAACTGGGCCGTAGCGTTGTTGAAGTTTTTTATCCAGAATGCAGACGACTTGTCCATTTTGATTTTGCACATGAATACGCGGAATAGAGCGATCACTTTCATACACCATAGCTTTTCCTCTTTATTTCAAAATGCTTTCATCTATTATATGAATTTATATCTGTTTCTTGACATGGAAAAATGCTTTAATCATCGAGAATAGGAAGGGTAATCGTAAAGGTTGTTCCTTTTCCCACTTCGGACTCTACCTCGATTTTTCCTTGATGCTTCTCTACAATCCTCTCAACAATAGACAGCCCTAAACCTGAGCCGCCTAAACTGCGAGAATGACTCTTGTCTACAGCATAAAACCGCTCAAAAATACGATCGACATCCTCAGCAGGAATCCCCACACCCTTATCAGCTACACGCACCAAAAATTCCGTAGGACGCTTTTCAATCGTAACCAACACCTCTGCAGGGTGTGGAGAATATTTCACAGCATTTTCAAGAAGATTGAGAAGCGCTTGATAAAATAGATCGCTATCCGCAAGTAAACTAAAAGGCTCCTCTCCTTTAGTCTCCACGTTAATCAAAGCATCAGGATGAACGGATAATATCGTTAACTTAGCCTGCTCAGCTAAATCATATAAGTCGCACTCCTGAAGACGAGAACGGGGCAACCCTTCGTCAACCGCTGCAAGTGTCAATAGATTCTTCACAAGCGTGTCCATTCTTTGACAATTGCTCACGATTTTATGAGTGATCTCCTTGTACACTTCGCGCGTCAGCTCGGGATGGTCGTGTAATGTCTCAGCAAAGCCGCGGATGATCGTAATCGGCGTCTTTAATTCGTGGGATGCATTTGCAATGAAATCGCGCCCCAGCTCAATTACTTTATGTAAACTGGTCTTGTCCTGTAAAACCAAAATCGCTCCTCCTTTCCCACGGGGAACGGCCACAGCATCGAGATAACGTTTCTGCTTGCGCTCCGGTTTGATCACTAAAACCACCGGGTGCCCCTCTGCTTGCGCCTGTTTGATCAACGTTTCACAAGGCTCCTGCCTCGCAACAGAAAACTTCTTGCCAACAAGCTCTTGATCTTTGATCCCAAGAAAAACCTCTGCCATCCGGTTCATATAAATCACCGTCATGGTCTTATCAACTGCCACAACCCCTTCCACTAAAGACTCTAAAATCGCACTCTTCTCATTTTTCTCATGCGTTAGTGAGGAAATCTGATGATCAATGTGGCGTGACAATGAGTTAAAGGTCTCTGCTAGATTTGCCAGCTCATCGCCCGGCTGAATATGTTTGCTTAGCTTAATTTCAGGAAGATGCTCAACTTTTCCTTGTTGATAGGGTTTGATCGCTTCAATGATCTGCTGAACAGGGCGGGTGAGAATGTGGATCATCGACCAAGCCAAAAAGCTGAAAAGAAGCAACACACCAATTCCTAGTATTAGAAATGTAATCGTAAGATCATGTGTGAGTGCTGCAATCTGTCCATAAGGAAAGGCGGTGCGGATCACATATTCTTTATCATGGAACTCAAATCGAACAGCCATGTATGCCATCTCTTGTCCAAAAAGAGGCGAAAAATGAATGTCATATCCCGTCCCGTCTCTCAGCGCATCCTTTACTTCATTATTGGTGAGCAACCTTTCACCCTTAAAGCCTTTGACATCGCTATGTGAATCGTAGATATACCCAACAGAGGGATCCAAAAGCGTCACACGAAAAAATAGAAATTTCTCTTGTTGGCGAAGGCGTTGGATCAAATCATGAAGACTAGGCGCAGAATTGAGGCTGTTGATTAACTCCACAGTGCGGTTGCGCAAGTTCCGTTCTTGAATCACCCGAATGATCCATGTCGAAATGGGATACATGAAGAGCGTAAAAATTAAAAAGATGACTAGAAAGCTTAAAAGTATTTTTTGTCTAAACCGCATCGTTTATGACTCTTCCCATTTAAAACCTGTCACTTCATAGACAGAAACAGGTTCTTTAAATCCTTTAAGTTCGATTGGTTCTAGGAGTTTTACATAAAAAGATTCTCTAATGTCAGGCTCGTTTAAAGTCGCTTCAGAAATAATCAGTTGATTAGCGTTGGCAACTTGACAAAGACGGGCAGCCAAATTCACATTGGCTCCAAGAACTGTGTAATTCAAACGATCTTCTGCTCCCATATTCCCTGCAACCACAAGTCCAGTATTGACTCCAATACCCATTTCAATGGGAGGCTGTCCCTCTTTCACTCTCTCTTCGTTCCAATGCTTTAACGTTTCAATCATCAGCATACCACTTGAAACAGCGCGAAGAGCGTGATCGGAGTGTAATGTGGGGGCTCCAAAAATTGCCATCACTTCATCGCCTACATACTTATCGATCACGCCGCCCTCTCCTTCAATCACACGAGAGATTTTCGTCATGCATGCGTTGAGCATGTGAATTGTATTTTGCGGCGTTTCCTTCTCTGTAAGTTCTGTAAATCCACGGATATCGCTGAACAACATCGTCACAATACGATCTTCACCGCCGAGGTGAATCTGAGTGCGTAAAATCTCGTCAGCGACATCTTTTGAGACCACTTTATCCAAGACGCCTCGAATCCGCTCTTTGTCCTGTATTCCATGAACCATGTCTTTAAAGGCGTTCGAAAGGACAGCAACCTCATCCCTCCTTTTCCCTAGGTCGGGAATAACCACTTCTTCATAATGCCCCGCAGCAACCTGTTCAGTCGCCAAAGCCAATTTCGTGATCGGCCTGATGACACCCAGTCCCATACGCCAAATAAACAACAGGATGAGAATCATCGTCGCGACAGATATAAGTGAAAGCTGAAGGGTAATCCTTGAAGTGAGATTATCTTCTAGAGTGAACAGCGTGCTGATAATCGATTGCTCGCGACCCGTTGAATGCAGTTCATAGAAAACAAGATCCCCGTTCTCAATAGAAAGCAACCGGTCGTAATAGAATGGCTTTCCATCAAGATTCACCTTCCCTTGCTTACTCTCAAATACACCGGCTTTAACAATTGCTTCGATCTGAGTAGTGGACAACTTATTTCCCAGACCATCAAAACCTATCCAAAAATCGTTTTTGACTTGCAGTACAATCGTTTTGTTAGAAGAGAGCGCCAGTTCTTGAAGCAAATTTCTTAAAGGAACGCCAATCGTCAAAAAAGTGTTTTTATATAGAAGCGTATTTCCAATAAAGACATGGTCTCCCTCTTTTCTTGTCACCAAAACAGATCCTTGGGCTAGAGGAGGCATGCCAGGTTTTGGCGGGTGTGTTTCATAGTGAAGGCTATCATCAAAAAATGGAGCCGTCTGAAAAACGTCATTTGTCAGGATTGCAACGCCACTGCCGCTTGAATCAACACGGGCAATTCCATCAGGGGTAAACTTTGCGCTTTCCGGATTGATTTTTAAACCCTCTACAAAAAGCGGAGTCAAATCGCGTATCATGTCGATTTTAATTGCCCAATAATAAGCCGATTCTTTTCCTTCGACTTGGTTAAAGAGAATCTGTTTTGACTTTTCGAGGTGCTGCTCAATTAGGCCTGGGGTTATTTTCGCAATTTCTTCTTCGACTTCTTTTGTTTCAAATGCTGCATGTTTTAAGGCTACAACAGCATATAAGGTATACCCCGCTTCAGTTTGCAACTCTTTTGGCATAGGGATCCCCGTGTAGATCTCCGTTGTCTTATCGGGAAGACGAATCGCGAAGAGATCCAATTCACCTCCCTTATGATAATGCGATACGGGGTAAAAATCGGTTGCATGAGGGGAAACGACGGCTGTTTTTTTCTCTTCCGGGGAGTGTGCTTGGATAAAGCCGATTTGAGGGTCATAGCCAGCCATCCTGGCAATTCCATCCCAAACGTTTACAGCTGGATTATCCTTTGTAAAGACGAGTTTCGAAAGATATACCCCCTCTTCATAGAGCATGAAGAGGATGGAATTGATGTTTTGAACGATGCCGCCCAAAGCATCCTCTAACCAGAGCTGCTGGCTTTTTACAAGCTGATTTTGATCTTCGATTAAGAGGCCATGAATCTGATCGGCTGCTTTATAGATATCCTTGTGTACTAGATAAGTTGGAAGAAGATACATTGCGATCACCATCGCAAGTAAGAGAATCCCAACTCCCAAAAGCAGTTTGGTCCGTAATTTCATATGAGTAATGTAGCAATTATATAAGTGGAAGGGAAGCTAAAATCGGAAGGTTAGTTAAGTTTTCAAAACCTAGCTCCGTGATCACCACGGTATCTTCTAATCTAACACCACCAATGCCCGGCAAATAAATCCCCGGTTCGATTGTCAAGACCATTCCCGGTTCTAAACACCCTTCACTCCCTTTGCGTACCCAGGGAGCTTCGTGTATTTCCAATCCTACTCCATGTCCTAAACTATGCAAAAACTGATCTCCAAATCCCTCTGCATCAATTAAATCGCGGGCAGCGCTGTCTAATGCCCCAATCGGTGTGCCCGGTCGACAAAGCGATAGAGCTTCCGCCTGTGCCTTGCGCACAATCTGGTAGATTTTTTCAAGACGTTTATCAGGCTTGCCGAAAAAGACAACACGTGTCATGTCAGAATGATAGTGCCCAAGCACAACACCGATATCGATTAAAACGCTATCACCTTGCTTTAACCGCCGCTTACCCACATGATAATGCGGATACGCTCCGTTCTCGCCAAAGGCAATATGAGGCGCAAAAGCGAGGCGCTCACCTCCTCTTTTTCGCCAAAAAAGTTCGAGCTCAACTGCCACTTCTTCTTCGGTAATCCCTTCTTTGAGCAGAGAAACTGCAAAATCAAATCCCAAAGATCCCAAATCAGCAGCTTTACGCAAAAGATCAATCTCACCTTCCTCTTTGATCTCGCGAATCGCCAACATAGGGCTAGCAAGAGGAATCCGCTCTCCCTTTAAAGCAGCTAACTTCTCATATGCCTCAAATGTCGTAAAACCAGCATCGAATCCGATCCGCATTCCTGGAAATGCGGGCATGGGACTCTCTCTTGCCAGAAGATGCACTGTAATCGGCACGCTCTCTTTGCATGCTTCGTAATACCGTCCATCTACAAATAACTCTGCTGTAGTTTCCAAAATCACTAAACGCCCAAGAGAGAGATCTAAACCAGTTAAATAATAGAGGTCGATCGGGTTATCGACGACCAAAAGATCGACCTCCCAACTCTTCAACCGCTTCTGCACTTTCTTGATTCTGTTCATCATCATTTAAATAGATGCCCCAATTCTTTATCTGTTAGTAATATGTGTGTCGGTTTTCCTTCTGGCGTATAGTCATATTCTTGACACTGAAAAAGTTGCTCCACCAACACTTCTCCCTCCGTTCTTGAATTGAGCTTAAGTGTTTTGCGCAGCGCACGCGCGATCTTTTTCTCTTTAGGCAATTGCCCTTCATCTAAAAAAGCATGCACGAATGCTGCTACTTCCTCACCCTCAAAAAGAGAAGGGATAGCATCTACAACGAAGGTATTTTCCCCAAAATGGCGAATCGAAATCCCCGCCTCCTCAAAAACAGGAAGCACCTCCATTAAAAGTACTTTTTCCGCACCTGTTACCTCGATCTGGATAGGAAGCAATAAATGTTGAATGGCTCGCGTTTTCTCTCCCACCAACTGTTCATAAGCCACTCGCATGCGAGCTGAAGCCCCATCCACCACACGCACTCCCTCATCATCCTCGACAAAAAGGTAATTACCTGTTTTCGCAACAACGCGGCGAGGGATCGAAAGTAGTTGGGAGGGTTTCTCTTCCTCGCCCAAAAAAGTGGGCGTGTAGGGTGTAGTGGGTTCAGAAACTGAAAGTTGGGGAAAAGAGAAGGTTGGCCTCTTTTGCGGTTCGTTGTCAAAGCTGGATACCCCATGAACATGTACTTTTTGCGAGGCAAAACTCTTTTCTATCGCTTCAGTCAGAAAAGGCCCTAACAGGTGTTCATTACGGAGTCGTACCTCTTTCTTCTGCGGATGGACATTCACATCGATTTCCGAAGGAGGGAGCGAAAGGTGAAGGACAAAAAGAGGATACCGGTGTGTTGAAAGGCGTGTGCCATATCCTTCTAGCACTTTGCGTGAGACAAATGGAGAGACAACCGCCCGACCATTCATAAATAGGTATTGACCAGTACGGTTAGGGCGGTGGGCAGCGGGATTTCCACAAAAACCTGTTAATGAAAGAGAACTGTCGTGATGTTCCACGGGGATCAAAGACTTTCCAAATGCGGTGCCTAAGAGAGTCTCTATGCGTTCCTTTAGAGAGGCTTCAGGTAAGATAGAAAATTGGGGCATATCATCTGAGACCCAGGAAAACCCAACGTTTTGGTAGCACAAAGCCATTTTCGTCAGAACCTTATGAATTTCTGCTGTATCCCATCCCACACTTTTTTGAAACTTTCTCCGCGCCGGAACATTGAAAAAGAGCCCTTTAACCTCGATCGTCGTCCCCCGGCAGCGCGGAAGAGTGCCTAATTTGAGAATTTTCCCTCCTTCTGAGAGGAGCTGACGTCCTTCATCATCCGAAATCGCCGTATGAATTGAAAGTTTGGAGACAGCAGCAATGGAGGAAAGCGCCTCTCCACGAAATCCCAATGTCATAAGAGAGTTGAGGTCTTCAATATCAGAGAGTTTCGATGTGGCGTGTCGTTCAAGTGAAAGTACAAGATCATCTTCGCGCATGCCGCATCCATCATCAATCATGCGGATGAGCCCCCGTCCTCCTCCTTTTGTCTCCACTTTAACCATTGAAGCACTCGCATCTAACGCATTTTCCAACAGCTCTTTAACGACTGAGGCGGAGTTTTCGATTACCTCGCCAGCAGCAATCTGGTTAATGGTTTGTTCGTCAAGAAGATGAATTTTTTGTGCGGACATATTAAAAAAATGTTACATGAAAGAAACGACTATAATAAATGGCTAGGGAAGTTGCAAAGGATTTTAGGCGCGCACACTTCTTTTTTCTCTTTAAATTAAAAATAAAACTTGATATAATTAAAAACAACTATGTAGGCAAACAAAACAGCTTCAAAAGGTTTTAAATATGACAGAAGGCGTAACAGGTCCACAACCAATACAACCACCATCCGGAGGCAAGGAAGCCCAACAGGTAAATCCAAAGGACGTACAACAATTTGTCAAGATTCAAGAAGAGAGCAGGCAGCTAGAGATTGTTCTTCAAATTGCTCAGGATATAACCAAGCAAAAGCTTCAAGAGAGCAGAAAGAGAACCAAAGAGGTTACTGTAAATCCCCAATCTGTTTCAGTGACAGGGACAGCTGAGGAGCAGGGAAATAAAACATCCTTTAATGTTCTTCAAGGCCATGTAGCTGAAGAGATTCAATCCTTGATGAATCAAATTCAAATCTTAAAGAGTGTAAACCCAAGAGAAGCATCTATTCTAGAAAAGCAGGTAGAAGAAGTCGCCAAGAGCTTTCCTAATCTCTCGGAAAACCAAGCTAATGTTCTCAATTCTGTGACTAACAATCTCAACAAACTTGCAGATAATGGCGATCCAGATACACAAGCCACATACTGGGATGAAGTGAGCAGAATGTATCAAAAGATGAGCCTCAATCATCAACAGTTCCTAGAAAAAAACGCGTCAGTCATCGATGAACTAGAAGCAAAAGAACCGAGAAGCTCATCCTTAGGGGGAGCTAAAGATGCTCAAAGCCAGCTTTCTCGCTTTATGGAGCTATTTCCAAGAGGCGCGGTCGGTGCCCATGTGAAAGCTGCACTATCTGGAGGACAGCCTGAAGTAGGAGCGACTAGAAAAACAGGATTAGGAGCGACAGCCGGAAGAGGATCCGGCGGTAGTGTTGGAGATTCTTCAGGAAGCTCACTTCAAGCAAAATTCAGAGATGCGATGTTTGGAAAAGGAGGTAAGGGGGGATATATCCAAAGGCAAGAAGAACAAATGATGGCCCTATCGGATCTATTGATGTACGACAACAACGGTGCTACCATTGGCAACGCGATAATGAATAAGATTACCGGGTTTGGCTCTTGTGCTACAGATTTTAACTTTTCCAGTTCATTCTTACAACGCGGTGTTAGTGGTTCTTCTTCTACTTATGAGGGATCCTTTGCAAGTGCTCAAGCTGCCTTAAGCCGCGAAAAGTCTACTCTACAGAGTAGATTAGAATCGATAGAAGCTGTATTGCAATACATAAAAAGTGAAATTCCCCAAGCGACCGGAGCGATAAAAGAAGGTCTCGAGCAAATGCAAAAAGGCTTTGAACAAGCCAAGTCACAATTGACAGATTTTAACAAGTGGTTAAGTAAGGTCACCGTTTCATCCGCTGGAGCAGGAAAGTATGACATGTGGTATGATGGAAAAGCCTTCACTACCGCTGATGTCACTAAATTCACAACTTTTGAAAATGTCACGATTAACGGAAACACGGCACAGGAGGCAAAAACAAACGGCCTTCCAGTAGGAGGAGGGCTTAACAAGCTCAGTTCCGATGCAAATACATTTCAACAGAAATTTGCTGACCTTGGCCAAAACGCACAAATGATGTTGCAGCTCAATACAACAGAGATGCAGCAAGAATGGAGCGTGATTACGACAGCCCTTTCGACCTTGAATCAAGCGATGCTGTCAGTGGGCAGAAAAATCAGTCAATAATCAGCTTTTTCTCTTTTTTGTAGAGACCGACTTGGATTTGCGAGCGTTCTTGCAAGGTTTCACTGTAGTTTTCAAGAGGCTCGAGATATTGAGGATCCATCAATTCGATCATTTCACTTGGCACAAGCCCTGCCATGAGCCCCTCTCTAAAGAGAATAACCCTCTCACGTAAACGGGCTAAGCTAGGGACAGAAATAAAGCAATTTTTCCTCAACTTCCAGGATAATTCCTCAAATGGAAAGTTCGTAAGCAAATCCATAAGAGAAGAAATCAAAGGCTTTTTACCCATCTCAAAAATCCAATACCAATAACTCAAATTGTAGTTTTTATCAGGAAAACACAAACCATGATCGATTGCTGCAATATTTTCAGCCCCAATCAAAATATTGTTCGAGTTTCTGTCCGTATTTCCTATGATCACATCCAAAACGATTAACAGTTGAAAGTCTACTAAAGGGAGAGCGTCTCTTTCTTCAAGAATCTTGGAAAGAGTGACATAACCGCCAATAAACTCTTGAAAAGAGCCTATTTTAGTCTTCTTCGGACGAAAGGAGGATAGACGATCCTCCCGAGCGAGAAAAAAAGTTCTGTGGGTAAACTCAGCATAATACGTTCGTGGAATGATACCGAATCCAAAAAATGCATCGACTAAATAGGCGGCCACTTCGTGATGGGGCGCCTCCCCAACGCGACATCCAAGGCGCGTCATTCGCCCCCCTAAAGCGCCTTGATAGATCGGACCCACTGGATTATTAGGAGCAAAAAGTTCCTCATCAAACGGCTTGAAAAGCCCAGCCACTTCACTTTTCTTACTACGCATCCAATACGAACCCGAGCTTCCTTCAGTAATCAATATCGGCATAAGCCCTTTTTCAACAGCCTCTTGCACTTCCTTGATAATCTGAGGAACCCCCTGCTTTTTGACTGCCTTCTGCATATTACTTATTACCTGAAATTGAACCAGGGAGGCGCGATGAAAAGCATCAAGGTGAATGTTAATATTACTTTGATCCCATTTTTTATTATTCAAGAGTTCATTGCGACTTAAAAGCCGCACTATCAATTCCTTTTTCCTCCAAAGAAAATCCATTAATACTTGCTTATCAAAAGGATTGAAGATCTCTATCGTCAAGGCAGCAAGAGAATAGTAGACGACACGCTCTACGCGATACTGATAAGCGCCAAACGTTAACATGTTCCTCAACGAAAAGAGAATTTTATCCCGCCTTGAAGAGAGGATCCGCAGCTTACCAGAACTCGAAGCATCTAGCCCTTTATCCTCTGATAATTGCATAAGAATGCGTATATTCCGCCTGACTTCCTTGACGTCCATAAAGCCAGTTGAATAACGACGGAACAAGAACAGGAAGCGTTTTTTCATATTTTTATTTTACAAATTAATAATTAAACTAACAATTATTAAGATCTATTAAAAATAGATAAAATATTATTGACATTTAACCAAATTATTTTTTAAAATAAAGGAATAGGAGCAAAAAATGCCCAAAAAGCTCACATACGACAAAATCGATATCAACGATAAAAAACAAATACGCGCCCTGGCAGACCATGTACTCGAAAATTTAGAAAAAGGAATGCCGCTGCAGCAAGCTGTTGGATTAAGCGATGAGAGTATGGAGGAAATCTACAGCCTGGCATACGGCTTTTATAACCAGGGAAAATTCACCGAGTCTCTCAGCCTGTTCCAATTTCTTTCATCAGCTTCGCCTACGACCTATAAGTATATCCTAGGACTCGCTTCCTCCCTTCATCAACTCCAGTCCTACGAGGAAGCAGCTATCGGCTTTTGCTACGCTTTTAACTTAGATCCAGACGATCCTATTCCGACCTATTTCGCCACAGATTGCTTTTTAAAGCTTAATCGCAATGAAGAAGCAGAAGAATTGGCAGATGTGACAATCGCTATTTGTGGCGATAAGCCTGAATTTCAAGAGCTCAAAACAAAATGTGAGCTTATTAAGAAAAAATTAAGATCTTAATAAATCAACAATTTTTCCAGAAATCACTTTACTTTTAAATAAATTATTTGTTATAATAATTAAGAATTTTTAATAAAACAAGGCTTAATATGACTGTATTGCAAAATAATATTGATTCTACCAGAAATATCTCTCTTTCCACAGTTCTTCTAGAGACAGCATCTGTTCAAAAGCAGATCAAGAGAATGCAAGACACGATTTCGACAACTGAGCGTACGGAAAAGATAAAACAGGTTGAAATTATAAACCGTCCTTTACTTCCAAAACCGCAGCCTTCAAAAAGTTCTGACTATATGACCCTATTGGCTGAGGCATTTAGCAAGAGTTACGATGCGCTAAGCGAGGGAACCATTGTTGAAGACAAAGACTATGACCGCACACAGACAATCAGCTTGGCTATATCATCAGATATTCTTAAAGACACACAGACAACTGTTGTACAAGAAAATAAAATGGCTCAACTTGTACAAACCCAGGAAGAAGAAGTTAAATCTGATGCTAAAATCAATCAAGATTTAACTTATGGCACGTATGCTCTTATGGCCGTACTATTAGTTGCAACTATCGCAAGTGCAGCATTTGACGGAGGGCTCTCTTTAGGTGCAGTTCCGGAAGAACTTGCTTTAGATGGTGGGCTTGGTGCAGAAGAAGGCGGAGAGGCTGTGGAAATGACCGCTATGTCTTCATCCGAAGAATTAGGGGATGCTGGAGCAACAGGAATCTCTGAGACAGAAGAAGTTATGTCGACAACCGAAGATATGACGCTCGATAATGAAACAGAAAATACCAATGAATTAGGCAGAGAGGAAGCCAAAACAGATAAGCCTACTACAGGTGCACGAGTGAAAAAAATGCTCCTCAACATGGCCTTAAGTGCTGCTTTTGGAACTCCTCAGCTAGTGCAAGGGATCGAAAGTAAAAATCAAATTGCTCCTATTTTAAAACAGTTAGCCAGTGAGCAGGCGGCAGTGGGATCAGCATTTGCGGTCATGCAGATGAACAACTCTTTTAACGAGTTCTTTCAAAAAATCCTACAACGTAAAAGCAGCGTGATCTCAGGACAAACGAGTGAAGCGACCGAAATCGTACAGAAATACGGCGATATCATGAACGCCTACCGACAGATCACATATGGCTTGGCTAGAGCAGTATAAAGAGATTATAAAGCCCCCTTTCAAGGGGGCCATTTTTTTATTAAAATATTTGAATTAAAATAAATTATTTGTTATAATAATTAAGAATTTTTAATAAAACACATAAAAGGATAACAATATATGACAAAAATATTTAACAAAACAGCTGACGTCAATTTCATCAGTGGAGTCAAGCAAACAAAGAGAAGTGAGCAAGGACGACTTGGAAAAGTTGAGCATAAGCCGGTTAAAGATTATATCGCCCCATCAAATGAAAAGGCAAAAGAAAAACAGGAAAAAGGGTCTCTACTTAAAACTACTCTCCCCCAACCGACGACAGGCTTTTCAGGCTTATCGAGTGGAAAAAATGCCTATGATAACAAACAATTGGGCTTGATTGCGATCATCGCTGAAGTAATGATCTCGCAGGCCAAGTGTTCATCGAACTTCTGGAGTACTCTATGGAACAACGCTTCTTCAGAAATGAGGGCACAAATAAACCTCGCCCCTATTATTGCAGACGCTACCATCAACGCTTTTAACGAACAGAAAACCGCTACAATGGCGCAAGCAGACGAAGCCGAGGCGAGTGGTTGGATTAATATCACAGCATTTGCCGGAGGAATGCTAGTTGGTGGCGTTTCAGGCTATAAGGCTGCAGACGAGGAAGCCGGTCAGGCGTCTAAGAAGTTTGTAAGCAACACAGATGAAGAGGCGACAGTTGCGCCTGTAGACGCAGCTGAAACAGACACTCAAGCAGCAGCAGCCGCAAGCGATGATAATACCATAGCCGATGCCACAAGCCAAGATGCAGATCAAGCACAAGCCGATGAAAGTACTAGCGCACGAGAGACAGCTGAAGGAGAACGTAGAGATGCACGCGAGATAGAGAACCGAGACGGTAATGATGAAAGCTCTGGAAGTGCTTATCAAAAACGTGCTTCCGCTGCTTTTGATAAGGGTAAGGACGTCATGCAGAAAGTTCCTAAATATGGAGGAAAGACACTTGGTGAAGCTTTTACGCGAGCTTTATCGATACAGCAAGCGAGTGGTGCGGTCGTTAGCCTCACAGTTACATCGCCTCAGAGAACAATCGAAGCTAATGCTCAAGGTAAGCAAGGTGTATTTCAAGCCCAAGAGAAGGAGTTAGAGCAGTATGCACAGTTCTATGGTCAAAGCTTCTCTCGTTCAAACGAATTGACTCAAAGTGCAGAACAATCCTTTAAAAATGCTTTGGACTTGATGAATGGTGCGGTTCAACAAGTCACTCAAACAAGTATATCGATGTTGCAAGGTTAATCACTCACAAATAAGACCCCCTTTAGAGGGGGTTTTATCAATCTCTTGGGAAAGCCTCCAAAGATCGAGTTAAGAGGAGAGCTCCTTTTAGGGTGCTTTTTCAGCCGCATTAGCTGCTGCTGCTGCTTTTCGCTTGACGATGTAGCCAAGGCGGAGCTCTTCTGCATAAACTAGCCACAAACCTAAAGAGATAATCCCCAAAGATAAGAAGAAAGTCCACGAAACGGTCTCGCCAAGAACAAGCCATCCAAAAAAGGCAGCAAAGAGTGGCGTCATGAGACCTGCAAAAGAGAGAAACGTCGCCGTAAAACGTTTTAGCAGAAAACCATAAAGGTTGGAACAGATCAAATTTGAGATGATGATCATCATGACCACCCCTTGGAAAAACCCGAAATAATTCGTAACGGGAGTGGGGTTCCAGGTATCTGCAAATAGCGAGTGGACAAGAGCAAAAAGCCCTCCCAGACACATCGATGTTCCATTAGCCATTAAAGGTGACATGCCGTCGTCTTTCCCCAGTTTGCGCAGCAAGATCCAGCCATACACTGAGGTAATCGTTGCGACAATCAATGCAATCTCTGGCCAGGAGAGAAAGCTAAATCCCCCTACTCCCTCTTCGCTACTCGACTGATGCAGCAAGACGGGGATAAAGCCGATAAAACCGACTAAAAGCCCCAGGAACTTCCGAGAAGAAATCTTTTCTTTAAACTGGAAATAGGAAAATAGAGCCGACAAAAATGGAGAGAGGCTATAGATAAAGCACGCCTTGGCGGCAGTGAGATACTTCAGCCCCCAAAATTCAAATACATTTGTCAAATAAACGGCGGAAATCGCGAGCAAAATTAAAGGAAATATTTGGTGTTTTTTGATTTTCAGATCTTGTCTCCTAGCAATAGCTAAAAAGATCAAAATCACAAGCCCACCGAGGAACATCCTCACTCCTGTGAGAAAAACGGGAGGACTGAATTCAAGGGCTGTTTTACCCAAGGTAAACATTGTAGACCAGATAAAGAAAGTGAGAAAGACTAGGAATAGAGGCATTTTTCGATCCTTGAGATTTGACAACCTGAAATCCGAGTCTATTTAGGATACAGGAAATGATGATTTAAAACATTATGAAAATTTTGTCTTTAATAGCGAAAAAACCTCGTCATCTTTAAGTCTTCCATAGACATCTTCAAAGCGGACAATATCATCCTCTCTGAGGTATTCACCCACTTGCACCTCAATGATTTCTAGGGGAACTTTTCCTGGGTTCTCGACGCGATGAATGGAAGATTTGGGTACAAATATGCTCTCCCCCTCATGAACAACCGTCTCAGAATCCCCAATCGTGACTTTGGCAGTTCCACTGACAATCACCCAGTGCTCGCTTCTGTGGTAGTGCATTTGAAGGCTTAATTTCTGCTGAGGCTTCACTTCGATCCGCTTGATCTTATACCTCTCTCCCTCCATAAGGACGGTATACAAGCCCCAAGGGCGGTGGATAGTCAAATGCTCATGGGCCTCTTTTTTTCCCAAATCTTTGAGTGTTGCGACGACCTCTTTCACACGTTGGGAAGCCTCTTTTTGCGCTACAAGCACGACATCATCCGTCTCAATGATGAGCATATTATCAAGTCCTATTGTCGAGACAAGCCGCTTTTCTGCGAAAATGAGGGAGTTTGTTGTATCCACTGTGATGACATCCCCTTGCGTTGCGTTTTGATCGGCATCTTTATCGAGGAGTTCGTAAACATTTTCCCAGGAACCGATATCAGACCAAGTGAGCTCGAGAGGGATCATCTTCACCCGTGCGCTTTTTTCCATAATCGCATAGTCAAGAGAGATATCGGGCATTTCGGCAAACGGTTTTTCAATGATTTCAGGACAATGAGCAGCCGCTTCTCGTTCAAAGGCTTCTTTAGTAAAGGCAAACATCCCAGAATTCCAAAAATACTTTCCGCTCTCGAGATAGCTTTGCGCTTTTTTTATGTCAGGTTTTTCAATGAACTGTTCAACCTGTTCACCGCTTGCTTTAATGTAACCATAACCAGTCTCTGGGCGTGTGGGACGTACGCCAAATGTGACAAGATCGCCTTTTAAAGCCAAGACTTCAGCTTTACGGACAGCTTCCCAATATTTTTCAAGAGGGGCAATCATGTGATCGGCAGGCATGATCAGAAAGACATCGTCCCCTTCAATCTGTTGAAAAGCATAAGCAATCGCGGGGGCTGTATTTTTTCTCTCGGGCTCTATAAGAATATTTGATTCCAGCGCCGGATCGATCTCTCTTAATTGGCGAGCGACTTCATGATAATAGATTTCGTTGGTAAGCACATAGAGCTCATCGAGAATCTCTAAGTTGCGGTGTACAGTTTTCTGAAGGAAAGACTCTTTTCCCTGCAACCGCAGAAACTGTTTTGGAAAATTACCCCGTGACAGGGGCCAGAGTCTTGTTCCGCTTCCGCCTGCTAATATTAAACCTTTCATGATTTTTGCATCCTCTGAACAAAGTCTGAAAACCGCTGCCTAAAGTGCTCGACAGTATACTTTTTGGCATTTTCTCGACAAGCTTGAGGAGAAATCGGCTCCTGCCCTTCATAAGAAGAGACTGCTTCTGCTATCGATACTGGGGTTTGTTCTTGGAAAAAACACCCTGTCTCTTGGATTGTTTCGCAGACAGCTCCTTTTGCATACGCAATGACGGGCGTGCCACACGCTTGTGCCTCTAAGGGAGAAATGCCAAAATCTTCAACAGCTGCGTAGATAAATGCCCGAGCTTTACCTAAATAGTTGCTAAGCGTTTCGCGTGGAACATGACCTAAAATGGTGACATTAGGGGGGGCGATTTTTTGAATTTTATTTTTCTCAGGCCCTTCACCGATCACCACAAGACGGCGCTCAGGCATTAAACGAAAAGCTTCTGTGATCACATCCACTTTTTTGTAGGGAACAAGCCTCGAAGCCGTGACATAAAATGACTCTTTTTTTTCTCGCAGAGGGAAGTTTTCGATAGAAACAGGTGGGTAAATGACTTCAGCCTCTCTACGATAACACTTTTCAATTCTTCGGGCGATAAAGTGAGAGATACAGGCAAAAGCATCGACGCCATTGGCGCTCCGTGCATCCCACAAGCGAAGTTTGTGTAAAAAGTACCGCTCCAAAAGCCTCCGTTTTTTTCCAAGGTATTGGTGTTGCAGGTCCCACCCATAGCGCATTGGAGAATAACAATAGCAGATATGGAGTTGATCAGGCCCGGTCAAAACTCCTTTAGCAACGGCATGGCTCGACGATATAATGAGCTCATAATCCGATAAATCCAATTGTTCTATTGCAAGAGGCATAAGGGGCAAATAGTAGCGGTAAAGAGTGCGGGAAAAAGGAAGCTTCTGAATAAACGTTGTGCCGGCACGTTTATTTTGGATATGAGGCCGCAGATCCTCAGGAAAATGATCAATTACTGAGAAAAGATCCGCTTCCGGATAGAGGATGAGAATTTGCTCCAGTGCTCTTTCGCCTCCTGCATAGACTGTTAACCAATCATGTACAACTGCAACACGCATGCACTACCTTTAGAAATTTCTCTGCCGTTTTGTCAGGCGTATATTGTTTTACATGTTCTAATCCCTTTTTGACGAGCTCTTCTCGTCTTTTTTCGTCATTTAGGAGGCGTTCGATCCCCTCTTTAATCGACGATACCGAGAAAGGGTCTACATATTCGACTGCTTCACCGCACACTTCCGGCAATGAGCCAGCCCTCGCTGTTACAACGGGACACCCACAAGCCATAGCCTCTAAAGGAGGGATCCCAAAGCCTTCGTATGTTGAGGGAAAGATAAAAAGCTTTGCACCTGCATACAGTTTTGGCAATTCCTCGTCAGGAACATATCCTGCATACCGGACATATGCTGGAAGTTCTATCTCCCCAAAATCTTTCCCGACAACGACCAATGGTGGTGGTTCATTTAATAGAGCATATGCTTCAAATAACCGTTTAAGGTTTTTATGGGGCTTTAGACTCCCTACATATAGCAGATACTCTTGCTCCTGGCGTTCCTGAGGAATTAATAGAGGGCAGCTAGGCACAATTTCAATATGATTTGGCTTAAAACAGTAACGCTCAATTTCCCGGGCAGAAAAGTTAGAGTCAGTCATCAAATAATCTGAAAAGCGAAGCGCAGCATTGATGACAACCTTTGCATAAACTTTTTTTTGCAATGAGAGAGAGGAGAAATGAGCTAAATGAAACACATCGTGAACGGTCACAATTCTTTTCTTTGCCCGTGATAGGGAGAAGAGGGATGTTGAAGTGAGGAGACCAAAAAATATCGCATGAAGGAATTTTTCTAGGCAATTCAAGTTGTTCACCTATGGAGTAGATCCTGCTCTTCATATGAATTTGCCTGGCTGGAAAATCAATCGGGTCGTTTACAAGCAAAGTTAACTCAAAATCTTTGAGATAGGGGAGTATTGCTTTGATGTGTGTGCCTATTCCTGCCCCGTGATAGAGGCGCGCATCAACACACAGGTGTTGCATGCTGTTGGATCTCCTCTCTGGCAAGAAGATAATCTTCACGCGCCATCTCCTTAACAAGCTCTTCAAACGAGGTTTCTCGGTTTCCACCCCAGGTTTTTAAAGGCTTTTGATGAGTCTCCAAGAAGAGTTTCTACCTCTGCCGGACGGAAAAATTTTGGATCGACACGCACAAGTAGTCATCCCTGGCTGCAAACTATGGGTATGTGAGTTGTCGATCGCTGCGATCACGCCCCGTTCATCAACCCCTTCCCCTTCCCAGACAAATGTAATTCCAAGCTCTTTTGCCGCTAAATCGACAAATTCGCGCACTGAGTGCTGCTCTCCTGTTGCAATCACATAATCGTCTGGTGAATCCTGCTGTAGTACGCGCCACTGCATCTCGACAAAATCACGCGCATGCCCCCAATCCCGTTTTGCATTTAAATTTCCAAGACGAAGTTCCTTTTGTGTTCCGGCCATGATCCGCCCTAAGGCACGTGTAATCTTCCGCGTTACAAACTTCTCTCCACGCAAGGGAGATTCGTGGTTAAACAGAATGCCATTACAAGCAAACATTTGGTATGACTCTCGATAATTTACTGTGATCCAATACGCATAAAGCTTTGAAACAGCATAAGGAGAGCGGGGATAAAAGGGAGTTGTCTCCTTTTGGGGTACTTCCATTACCTTACCAAAAAGTTCAGAAGTTGACGCTTGATAAAAACGGGCTTTCAAACCTAATAGCCGCATAGCTTCAAGAACGCGGAGTGTGCCAAGCGCATTGACGTTAGCTGAAAACTCGGGACTCTCAAAAGAGACAGCAACATCGCTTTGAGCCCCCAAATTGTAAATCTCATCTGGTTGGATTTTATCTAAAATACGGCAAATGCTGCCTAAATCCGTTAAATCTCCCATGTGGAGATTTAACCCTTCCAATCCCTGCACACGGCGGGTATTATCCATAGAACAGTGGTGCCATAAGCCATGCACTTCATAACCTTTATCTAATAAAAGCTCAGATAGATAGGCGCCGTCTTGCCCAGTTACTCCAGTAATAAATGCTTTTTTGCTCATTTTGACTCGCGATAGTGTACATTTGCTCTTTTCTTTTCAACTCTTCTTGTGTAGAATCCCCCCCGAGAGTTAGAGGATTACTATGGCCACAATTCAAGTTAAATATAAAGATAAATTTGTGGAGCTGCCAAAAGGAAGCACCGCTGAAGACCTTGCAAAAAAAGTGAATCAAACAGCTCCTGATCAGGGGCTGGCTGCCTGCATCAACGGGACGACCGTCGATCTTTTCACGCCTCTAAATGAGGGAGATGAGGTCATTTTATGGAGCTTTGCTGACCCTAAAGGCAAAGAGATCTACTGGCATAGCTCAGCCCACATTCTTGCACAAGCTATACTGCGCCTCTACCCGGAAGCAAAACTCACCATCGGCCCCCCAATCGAAAACGGTTTTTACTACGATTTTGCTGACCTGCACATCTCTGAGGAAGATTTTGAAAAAATCGAAAAGGAGATGGAAAAAATCATCAAAGAAAATCACAAAATCGAGCGTGAAGTCCTCTCTAGTAAAGAGGCTGCGATAAAAGCTTTTGCTGATAACAAATACAAAGTGGAGTTAATTGAAGGTTTTGAAGATGCAGAGCTGACCGCATACAGGCAAGGAGAGTTTTACGATCTTTGCCGCGGCCCGCATCTCCCTAATCTAGGAAAAGTCAAAGCGCTCAAAGTTCTAAAAACTTCTGGAGCTTACTGGCGAGGCGATTCTTCCCGAGAGATGTTAACACGCATTTACGCCATTACCTATCCCGACCGAAAGATGCTGCGAGACTATCTCCATCAACAGGAAGAGGCGAAGAAACGCGACCATAAGGTGATCGGTCCTAAACTCGGCCTTTTTAGCTTGCGCGAAGAAGCCCCAGGAATGCCTTTTATCCACCCAAAAGGGATGTTGGTTTGGAATGCCTTGCTCGATTATATGCGCAGCTGCCAAGAAAAAGCGGGCTACGTAGAGATCAAAACACCTATTATGATGGGAAAAGAGCTATGGGTCCGTTCAGGGCATTGGGAAAATTATTGGGAAAATATGTACACATCGGAAGTCGATGAGCGCGTTTTTGCCATCAAACCGATGAATTGCCCCGGATGCATGCTTTACTACAAAAACGATGTGCATAGCTATCGGGAATTTCCTCTCAGAATCGGCGAGGTCGGACTTGTGCACCGCCATGAAGCTTCGGGAGCCCTTTCCGGATTGATGCGTGTGCGCTGTTTCCATCAAGATGATGCCCATATTTTCATGGAGCCGAATCAGATCGAAGGCGAAATTCTTAATGTACTTCACCTTGTTGAAGAGATCTACTCTACTTTTGCTCTCGACTACCACTTAGAACTCTCAACCCGCCCTGAATCGGGAACGATCGGCACTGATGCGCAGTGGGAACACGCTACCTCAGCTTTAAAAAATGCGCTTGACCGCAGCGGCAAAAAATATGTCATCAACGAAGGCGACGGCGCTTTTTACGGGCCTAAAATCGACTTGCATATCCGCGATGCGCTTGGCAGAACCTGGCAATGCGGAACGATCCAACTCGATATGTCCCTCCCGGAACGTTTCGAATTGGAATACGATGATTCTGAGGGAGGCACAAGCCGTCCGGTCATGATTCACCGTGCCATATTCGGCTCCATCGAGCGGTTTTTCGGTATTCTTATCGAACACTTTGCGGGGAAATTTCCTCTCTGGATGAGCCCGCGCCAGGTACGGATTATTCCTGTCGCAGACCGGCATGCAGACTATGCCTATACGCTTAAGAAGCAATTTCTAGATGCAGGATTTCATTGCGAAGTCGATGATTCACATGAATCTGTCAGCAAAAAGATTCGCCTTGCCCAAATCGAGCAAGTAAACTATATGCTCACTGTCGGAGACAACGAAGTTGAGAATCGAACCGTTTCACTCCGCACACGCGACAATATCCGTCATGGAGAGATGCCATTTGAAGTGTTTTTAGATAAGATACGCGAAGAGAAATTAACACGCGCAATCCAATCACCATGGAGTAAAGATGAAAAAGATAGCGGTCAGTAGCTTTAAAGGCGGAACGGCCAAAACATCTACAACATTGCATTTAGGAGCGGCTCTTGCGCGTTATTGGGAAGCCTCAGTGTTACTCATCGATTTTGATGCGCAAGCCAACCTCACAGCAGGACTTGGTTTCGATCCCGATGAGTATGATAGCTTAGCGTCCGTCCTTCAAGGGAGCAAATCCATCGAGGAGGTTATTCAAAAAACAGACAACCATCGCCTCGATCTCATTCCTGCCGATACATGGCTAGAGCGAGTTGAAGTTTCAGGCGCCCTCGCGGCAGACCGCTACTCACACGAAAGGCTGAAAACAATTTTGCAAAACCTGAACTACGACTATGTTCTGATCGACACACCACCCTCTCTTTGCTGGCTGACAGAGTCGGCTTTGATCGCGGCCGACCATACACTAATCTCTGCAACTCCTGAATTTTACAGCATTAAGGGATTGGAACGCCTTTCACAATTCATCGAAACAATCAGCGAAAGGCACCCTTTGGATATCTTAGGCGTTGTGCTCTCATTTTGGAATGCTCGCGGGAAAAACAACCAAGCTTTTCTCGATCTAATCGATCGCACTTTCCCAGGAAAATTATTTGAAACAAAAATTCGCAGGGATATCGCTGTTTCTGAAGCGGCAATCCATGGCCAACCCGTTTTTGAAGTCAATCCCTCCTCCCGGGGAGCAGAAGATTACCTCGCTCTCACCGAAGAAGTGTTAAGTAAACTAGGGGTACCCATTCATGGCTAAAATCTCATCGATATTACAACAGCGGTTTCGAAAAAAAGAGAAGCCAAAGATGACTGAGCTTGCCCAAAAGACAACAGAGGGGCAACTAACAGTGTTTGCCGGTGTTTTCGGGATGAAAAAATTAGGAGAAAAAGAGCAAGAGGAGCTCTCTGATCTCCTCAAGAAATTTTCTCCAGATGAAAACCCCGATGTCACAAATGATCTTCGATCACTCATTGCCATCACATCTGAAGTTAAGGCGATTAATAACCAAGCGGCCATTTTGCATGGTGAGAGGATCAAGCAAGCGCAAACGATATTAAAGAGATACCGCGATGGTGCTTTTACCGCCTGGTTGCTTGCAACATATGGAAACCGGCAAACGCCTTATAACTTTTTACAGTATTTCGAATTCTACTCTAAGATCCCTAAAACCCTGCATGAACAGGTAGAATCGATGCCTCGCCAAGCGGTCTACACCTTGGCTAGCCGAGAGGGAGCTTTCTCAAAAAAAGAAGAAATTGTCCGGAACTATCAGGGCGAGACAAAGCAAGAAATGATCTCGTTGATTCGTTCCCATTTCCCCCTAAACGATAAGGATAAAAGACGGGAAAATATTGGAGAGTCATCCTTGAAAGTGTTGCAACGCTTAACAGACATTTTCGAAAACTCTTCTTTTAAACTTACCCGTGATCAAAAACAAGCGATGCGCGTTCTTTTGAAGCAGCTCGGTTCGCTCGTCGACAAATGTGAAACAGAGGTTTAACAACTATGCCAGAACAAACAAGAAACAAAGTTGCATTAGATGACCGTATTCTTATGCTTTTCGAAGGAAACATGAAACGCATTTTTGCGATGAAGATCACCAGATCTACATTCCGCGAGATTCAAAATGTGATCTTAAATTGCGCAAACCAAAACAAAGAGATCGCAAATTTTTTGTTTGAAACGCTCCTAACAGGACAAATCAACGCAACGATTCCTAATGAGAAGCAAAGGGAAATTCTCGAAGATGTGATCAAAAATTTCACCATCCCGGCACGTCTTGCAAAAGAAGTCTTTGAACGTGGTGAGTTTGTGAATATTATCACCTCAGACCTCGTCTCCCAGCAGGATCAGTTCGCCTTTTTAAACCGCATACGCCGTATCGATGGAGAAGAATTTATCTTCATGTCCGATGCACAAAACACGCTGCACCTTGTACAGCACTTTGTTGGACGTCTCTATGAGTTAGACAGCAACCCAAAAGCAAAAGAAGAGCTTCAAAAATATAAAAAAGAGCTTGGAATTCTTTCTGAGCGCTTAAAGCAGTTAAGTTTATGATTGGCGGCTGGGAACTGATCGTCATTCTTTTCGTTGTCCTGATCCTATTTGGAGGCAAGCGCCTGCCTGAATTTGCCCGTAACTTAGGCAAGGGAATGCGCGAATTTAAAAAAGCCTCAAGAGGAATCGATGAGGATGATGAGAAATCATGACCTTTTGGGAACATATTGAGGAGCTGCGTCAAACACTCCTCCGAGCGGGGCTTGCGATTCTTCTCGCTGCCCTTCTCTCTTTTGTTTTCCATAAACCTCTCTTTCAACTTCTCTTAGCTCCCCTTGAAAAACCAAACCTCGAAAAACAAGTCCTGATCAAAGAGCGAATCACAGCTCGTAAAGCCACCACGCTCTCTCTTCCAGAGGGCGAGGTGCATTTGCAAGCTGGCGAGAGCATCGATATCGAGGTTCCAAAAAAAGGATTTTATCTTTTCAGCCCGACGGAGGGTTTCATTTCAGTTTTAAAGGTCTCTTTTTGGGCGGGGCTTCTCCTCTCTTCACCTGTTTGGCTCCTTTTCATTCTCCATTTCATCCAACCTGCTTTGCGCAAAAAGGAGAGAGGCCTGATTTTCCCCTTTTTAGGGCTCTCGGTTCTCTTTATCAGTGTAGGGCTTCTTTTTGCCTATACAGTAACTCTGCCCATTGTCTCGCGCTTTTTTATGAAGTTTAATGAAAGTATAGGGGAGAATCTATGGGGTTTAGGGCAGGCGCTTGACTTTACCCTCACCCTAGTTTTGGCTCATGGAATTGTATTTGAACTCTACGTAGGCCTGCTCTTTTTGATTCGATTTAATCTTATTACAGCGTATCAGCTGAAACGAGCGCGCAGGCCTGTTATTGTACTTATTCTTGTGCTAGCTGCGCTCCTTACACCGCCCGATCTGCTATCGCAGCTATTGCTCGCAGCACCCATGCTGATTCTCTATGAGACTACTGTAGTCTATGCCACATTGAGGAGTGCAAAAATTACTGTTAATTAATTGGCAGAAAGCATTTTGAGATGCAGGGGACAAGGCAATCAGGTCCTTTCTTTAAATCACCTGATAACTCCCAAAACATGACACCTCGCAAATCCTTCTTTTTGATGTATTTTACCTTATTCTTCATCGTGTTCTTACTCTCATAGGTAATAAAGGTCCCGCCATCGAGAGAAGGATTGTAAACCCAAACACTTTTTGCATGAGGATCCTTATAAACCATGAACTTGTCTGGAGCCGCATGAATTATTGTCCAAAGCTCGTTATAACCCATGATCTTCTCGGATTTTCCTTTTGCTGTCGCCTGTTGGAATAAGCCGTTATATTTGGGAGGAACTCCTGACCAGATATGTGAAAAAAGAGGCAATCCCAACACAATTTTATCTGGAGAAACACCCGATTTCAGATAAGCGGTTACTGAATAATCAACATTGTACAACTTCGCAGCTACTTTGTGTTGATCCTTTGGATTCGCATATAAAGCAGCTTGATGATGGGTTTGATTTTCATTTCCATTATGATAATCATATGCCATCAAATTGAACCAGTCGATATGCGTACTTAACTTGGCAAGCTCAATATTTTTCATCATCCCCCCTGCAGGAGATGCCATAGTCAAATAATAGTGGCGCCTCTCAACTTTTTCTAATCGATCGAGTGCTAAACGCAGATCACGCATGAGTAGCGTGCAGTTTTGCTTATCCTCAGGTCGCCCTCCGCATGTGCCGCCGGAAACGGGATATTCCCAATCGATATCAATTCCATCAAAGCCATATTTCTTCATAAAGTCTACAGCTGAAGCGACAAAAGTTTTCCGTAAAGCAGGACTCGCTGCAATTGCAGAAAATGGCCCTGAAAGCGTTCCTCCACCAATTGCTATTAGTGTCTTAAGATGAGGATGTTTCTTTTTGAGCAGTTTCAGCTGCTTGAAATTGCCGCACAAAGCTTCTTCTTTTTTATCGCCGGGAAATTTTTTTTCTAAAGCGGCATAAGAGTCGAAAGGGGTCACGCTCCCTTTAGGAGTCACTTTTGCGAAGGCGTAAATAAGATGGGTTAAACTCTCAGCAGGGACGTCTTTGACTTGGTAGTTACGCTTATAGATGCCCCATTCAATGAAGTAGGCTGCAACAACCTTATCTTCCTTAGCACAAAGTGTTGTACAGCAAATTAATAGAGCGAGAAGAAACTTCACGAATTGAATCTTTCAATTGATAAGATTCCTAAGCGTAAAGGTAAGCCTGCTTTTTATACAATAAGGAAATAGCCGATTATGTGGCTTCTTTTTTTTCGAGGTAATCCTCGCTCTCTTCAAAAGGATAGGTCGTCTGGGCAGCGCGCTGTAGCTGTTTCCAATACCCTCTGTCAAGCCAGCCATGCGAGCCATTCCAATATGCAATAAATCCCCAAATCCCCCAAACAAATACAAATAGGTAGGTGATATAGAGAAATTTAGGGATCTTATGATCTTCTGATTCAGGTATCTCTTCGTCCATGATCATTCCTCCTCATCAAACATAAAGTATTTTGCCTCTTCATCCATACCGAGCCGTTTTGTACGCCAAAGATATAAAAAAATGATTAAGGCACTACCAAACAAAGCAAACAAGAGCGAATAATGCAAGCAAAAACCATAGATCCCGTCGCCATCGATCATTTTTTCCCCTCGATGATATCGATCGTTTGAATTGGATCGCGCCCTAGCCACCATGCCTGATTGGGAGGAGTGATGCGCGTCCCTTTTGTCATCAAATATTGAAAGATCGCTTCAAATTTGTAGTTAGGAACGGTATAGGGGTTTGCAAATGTACCTGCCGGATCATTGTCGAAGAAATGTTCAAATGAAGGCATGATGCTTCCCTTGCTTTCTGAAGTAGGAGATTTGAAATGAGACATGTGCCAATCGCGATGGGGCCGTTTGATCCCGACGCGAGAGAGATCCGGGCCAATGCGCCGCGTCCCGGGAAATGTAACGCGCTGAAAGATGTACTCATTTGCTGAAGAAGGGGGAGCTGGATACTCAGCTGAACCGTTTAATACGGTATCTTGCACAAGCGTACGGGTTTGATCGGTATGGCAATACCAACACCCTTCAATTCGGTAAATATCTTCGCCCATTTTCACCAAGGCTTGGCGCGATAAAAAGCGTAGTTTTCCCTCTTTTAACTCGGTTAAGTCTTTAACAGGCTCTCCGTTTTCATCGTAAAGCCAATAATTTGATCCTAAATGATTGACTTCCGAGATACGATACTCTTTTGGGTTATTGACATAGATCACCCCTTGCTCAGTTACATAAGGGGGAAGCGCCCCAACGATCGTAAAATTCTTATCCACCCAGTTCTCGACAATCCCATCTGTTTCAGTGATCGCAAAAGCCTCTTCCTTTCCTGGATCGAAGAGTTCTAATACCTCAAAATGCGGCACGCTATCCGACTCTGGATGGCTCGCTCCCCACTCCGCCTGGAGCTCTTTTTGATATGCATTTGTGTTTGAAGAGGGACGAAGGAGCAAGACGCGCGTTGTTAAAATACGTGTTGGATCCCCAAGGCGTGTGACATACTTTTTGAGATCATCAGACGCCACAATACGCACAAGAGGGCTCTCTTCAAATGAAAGAAGAGTGTAATTCTGCTTTACATGATAGACATACTGATGGCCCCAGCCGCCTGGGTTAGAAGTGCTGACATAGACATTGGGATCGGAGACTTCATACATTTGCACCTGATAGGTACTTGATGCTTGTTTCCAGCTCGGATCGATAAATTGTGGAGCAATCAAGGTGATTCCAACAGCTGAGGAGAAAAGTATGATAACCCCGATAACGGTTAAAACCGCCGACCATTCCAAACGATGCAATCCAGTTTTTTTTTCGCTCATACCGTTGCTGTCGCCTCCTCCTCTTTTCTCAAGATGACGGTATTAAAGACGTTCACTAAAAACAGTAAAGATCCGACTAGGATCATCACGCCGGAAACGGTCCTGGCAAACCAATACCACCACATCTGTTCGAGCGTTGTTAAAAATGGCGTACGGCTTAAGTTCTCTTGAAATTGGGCATAGGAATCGCCCGTTCCCCAGTTAGCCCACATAAGCCCCTGCTTAAAGCCTCCTAGCCAGAGGGCCGCAAACATCAGAAGCGAGCCAAAAAGGGCGAGTGTAAAGTGCCAGTCAGCTACCCTTTCAGACCAGAGCGGTTTTTTCGCTAATTTGGGAACGACGTAGTAGATTCCTCCGATCACAAAAAATGTAAATGTGCCGAGAAGAGCCATATGGGCGTGCCCAATAATCCAATCGGTTTTGGAAATCACTTCGTTGACATTGCGAAGCGATTGCAGCGACCCTTGCAAACAGACGACTAAATAAAAAACAACACCCATGGTTAAAAAGCGCAAAGGGGCACTTTTAGAATACATATTCCACTGCGACTTAACAGTGCCGAGCAGATTGGTGACGACTGTCCAAACAGGAATGATGAGCCACATGGAAAAAACAATACTTGTTGTTTGCAGCCATTGCGATTCGGGGCCATGAAGCATATGGTGCGCTCCAATCCAGGCATATACAAACGCGATCGACCAAAACCCAACCATGGAGAGGCGGTGGCTGAAAATAGGCGTATTGGAAATTTTGGGGATAAAGTAATAGGCAATCGCAAGTCCCATGGGAGTAAAAATAAGCCCTACGAGATTATGCACGTAAAAGAAGTTGGTGTTCACGCGTGAGATCCCTTGCGGAACCCATTCGATCGCAAAATTGCCGACAACAAATGTAAAAGTGGTCCAAATGAGCGTTCCCATCACATACCAAAGCGAGACGTACATTTTTTTGTAGCGGCGTGTGATGACAGTAAAGAATAGATTGGTTGCGAACAAAACCCAAGCAATCGCGACAAGAAGCTTGATCGGAATAAAACCGCCTCCCAGTGTCATAGGAAGCTCGGCATACTCCCACCCAAAATTTGTTCCTAATGGAAAGGAGAAGGCGCCAAAAATGAGGCTGATCCACCACAGATAGTTAGTGAACGTAGCTAGCTTCACGCTCCACAGAGGTGTCCCGCACAACCTGGGGACAAAGTAGTACATCAACCCCATGTTGGCGGATAAAAGCCATAGAAGGGTTACTGTGGCGACATGGACAGGACGGACTCTGCCGAAGTGGATATACGCCCCCTTGAAGTAATCGGGAAATAGAAAACCGTTAAAGGAGATAAAAACGCCGATAAAGACCCCAACAACTAGGAAAATAAGGGCGGGGTAAAGCATCTGCTTGACGGGCTTGTCGTCATAGATGATTGGTGTAGAGTTTGTCATAAATTTCCCGTTCTTTATTACTTAAGCTTTTCGCATCAGCGAGCTGCACGACGAGTTTTGTTCTTAAATTGATATAGGTTCCCTGCTCTTCCAGCAAGCTTTGAACTGCCTTTCCCATCTCCGGAGAGCGGCTATTTTTAATTTTTTCCTCATAAGCAGCGATCTCATGATCAAGCGCTGCGATCAATGATTTGAGGGCAGGGGACTCTGGATTTTCTTGTATTTCAAGCTCTCCATGCTCAAAGCTAAACGCAAGAGCCTCTTCCCTGATCAGGTCAAAAAACTGATGCACAAGCTTATCAGGCACGGCTGTGCCGATCATCTGCTCTCCTGTGCTCTGCATGAGGTCTCTCTCCTCTTCGATCAACGCGATCAATCGGAGATAGTATCCATCTATTTCTTTTTGTTTTGCGACATCTTTTTGCAGGCTTTGGATGCGTGCATATTCTTCTGCAGAGACATCAAGCCCTTGATAAAGCCGCTCCAGCCCGCTCTTCAGTTCTTTTTCTTCTTTTTCTAGTTGTGTGTATTCAGATACGCGCGCCTTTTCAATGCTTAAGATGTTTTCCCCAAAAACAGAGAACAAAACATCTTGAAGAGCATCGCTTAAAACTTGTGCGCGTGTCAGCTCGCGAATAAACATCACAAGCTGCATCCTCTGTGCAGAGGTTGTCTGATCACCCCATGGGATCATCGATGTTCCCGGGACGCCATATTTAATCGAGCGGAGCAGGCGGAGATCATCGCGTGTGTTAAGCCAAGGAAGATTGGTGAGCATCCGTGGTTTTGCCTCTTCCATAGAGGTAGCACGTAATCCGGTTCCTCCCCCCTCTTTTCCATGGCAAGTGGCGCAATTCATCTCAAAATAGTGCTTTGCCTCTGCGAGGTTTTGATCAGTGTAGTATTTTTCACGGATGTAATAAAGCTCCTTATCGGGACCGGGAATGGGGTTAGGGCGTGCTTCGAAATAGTCGTGTGCAAGCTCAAGGGTTGTTTCTCCTTTGGGAGGTGCAGGCTGCAAAAAGTTTTTCTGCTTTTGCATCTCTTTCACGACATCATCTGGCGAATAGCTCCACTTTTCAAAATCCTCAGCTTTCAGACTGCGCGCCTCTTGCGGCAACCCTTGATAGAGCCAATCGACGAGCTGAACAATCTCGGAATGAGTCAAAACAGGTTCCTCGCCCACCTTTGGAGTCGCTTCACCCCATGGAGGCATGGGTGAACCTTGTACGCCATGTGCAATCGATTCGATTGCCCGCTCTTTTGTTAGGTTGCGTAAGAAAACAGGGTTTCGCAGGTTTTTAGGGATAGGATAGATCCAATCAGAAATAACCCCATTACCTTGCCTCTGTGTCCCATGGCAAGAGCTGCACAAAAGGGCGTAAGCGAGAGGCGGATTAAAACCCTCCTGCGTCCAGAGCTCATGAAGCGAGTCGCGATTTTTCTTCCCAAGTTCCTGCAGCATGTTGGTGAGCATGTAGAATTTCGTCTCATCAAAAGGCATCGTCGGCATGATCGAACGGGCCGTGTAGGCGCTTGGATTCTGAAAATGGCCGATCAGCCACTTTTCATCTCGATACACACCAGACCAGTTGAGATGGGGTGCGATATCACGCCCCATACCATAGAGCTGTATATAGACCATCAACACCTTTCTAAGCCGTTTCTGATCCTCTGGGCTGAGTTGGCGGGAAGCGAATTTGAAATTGGTATAAAACCCTTCCACAAGGCCGGGATAAGCCGCTTCGATCTCTTCTATGATCCCATCTTTGCGCACGCCCTCTACAATGCGTGCATCGATCTCTTTGCCATTCTTTTTCACCACCTCTGCCAAACGAGAGCCCAAAATCTGCTCGGGAACCAGTCGATAGAACCATTCACGCTCTTCAATGGTATTCCCTTTTGCAAGTCCGGTATTCGATTCAAAACCTTCGAGTTTGTGACATGCAGCACACCCTTCTGAAACAAAGACGTGCATTCCATCACGGACATTGCGGATTGCAGTGGGGGCAACCGGTTTTTCCCACGGCATTTTCGCACCTGCCTCCCATTCATTGAGTGAAATTTGATAATCCACTTCAGAAACAGCTTTTGTCCCGCCTGTTTGCGCCATCAGGAATGTCATCAAGTCGGAAAGCTCCTGATGATCGAGGCGGAAGTTGGGCATCGTAGAGGAAGGCAGATCAGCTTGGGGCCAGACAATTGACTCTTTTATATACCATGGGTAGCTTAAACCTGCTCGTGTCAGTTCAGGGCCTACACTTGCGCGTGAAAAACCGGCAATCCGGTGGCAGGCATAGCACGCTTGAGAGATAAAAAGCTCTTTTCCGCGGTTGTAGTTCTGAATGAGGGTGTCGACTTGGGTTCCCATCTTCTTCACAAGCGTTCGGTCTAGGCTTGTCATTTCAATAGCCTGAGATGCATGTTCAAACCGCTTCAGCGTTTCCTCTTCTTGCACATAGGCAGCATGTTTTGCCCCGATCGAGCCGCCTTCGTACTTTTCAGCGAGGGAGGGAATGTTATCCGAGTTGAGAGCCTCGCGCATCAGCTTTTCAGCTACCTCTTCAGACCCAACGATACGGATGAGCCGCTCGTGAATCGCCACCAATGGTTCTTCTTGTTGCTCGAGAAAGATAAGCTGCCCTGTAAGCGCATCGATCTCTGTTGAAGTAAGGCGATAATTGCTTAAGGCTTGCTTTAGCCAATCGATCGTGTCGTCTCTTCCCATCTTATCGATGCGTTTTGTCAAGGCGAGCAGACTGACAAGAGCGGTTCTATCGTTTTGAATCCCTTCTTGAATTCTCGCGATCTGCTCTTTTTTCTGATCGACGAAGTAAGAGAGTTTGCTTACAGCGCCCTTCACTTCTTTAGAGGAGGATTGATGGCACTGTACGCATTTCGCAACGAGTAGATCGCCGGCTAAAATGGGCGTTGTTTGAAAGACAAGACCATGCCCCGGTTTGCTGTTGTACATTCTCGCAAAAGGTGGGTCATTCTCTTCATCTTTCTCAGTAAACTGCGGCTTTACAATCTCATATGCCGGTTCATACTCTCCATCATAAACGGGCCCATGCGCACGTTTTGCTACAAGCGCCTGTCCATTTCCGCTATGGCATGAGGTGCATCCGTACTCTTCCATGGGATGATAATCAAAAGGACGGGTTTCGGAACCGATCAGCGGGTGCATCTGAATCACTTTTGTCATGTCGACTTCACGCCCATCAACCGTGCCCGTTTTCAACTTCTCGAGAGATGCCGCCTCTTTTTCATACCCTGTCGCGCGCAGCTCTGCCACTTTTAAATCAAGGCGCTCCCACACATAATCGGGATTCTCTTCCAAAAGAGGATGTCCTTCCGCGTCGAAAATCGGATTATTGTTGACATCATGTGCAACCCGAACGGGCGAGAAATGGGGCAAATCCATCGCAACATGGCACGAAATGCAGCGGTCGATAATCTCAGGACCGCATCTCTCGTCAGGGATGAGAATCTGCTTAATTCCTACAGAAAAAGGAGCCGGTTTCTCGCCAGTGTATGTGGAGCGAAATTTTTCCAGGTCCTTATAGACATATTGGTATGTTTTATACTCAGGAAAAAGCTCTTTATAAACAAAAGAACCCACACCCAAAAGCACCAGACCGGCGAAGAAAAGAAGCGAAAACTGATAAAAATTTTGATACTTCAACTAGTGCCTCGCAAAGTTTTCGGTCCACGGCCAAATCCATCCCCAGTTAGGCCCGCGGAAAAAGACACCGACAATGACCAATATCCCTTGGAAAGACATAAAAGCCGTATATAGAAAGACCGCTAAATAGCGGCTTCTATGAAACCAGACTCCTTCGCCGTAAGGGTTGCGGTCGAGATAAGGGATCATCGCTAAACCAAGGACTATGAGGGTCGGGATCGCCACCCCACCCCAGAATGCATTGTACGCTACCATTTCTTGCAAACCCAAAAAATACCAAGGCGCTTTTGCAGGGTTTGTGGGCTTGGAAGGATTCGCGATCTCCTCAAGGGGAGCGTCGATAAAAATGGAGAGGAGCAAAACAAGGGCAGCCGTTCCTAAGAAGACCATAAGCTCGGCCCGCAGTAAATGCGGCCAAGTGAAAATGTAGTTTTCAGGGCCGCGATGCACCGTTGGGGAAGAGCCGCGTACCAGTTCCATCAAGCCATAGGTGCGGGGAACGCCGGGAGAAAACGACTCTTTAGTATCGGAACGCTGCACGACGCGGTAGGGATCGGGACGCCACTTATCGGGCGCGCGCGCTAGCCCCCCATCTTTGCGGATCCGCCAAAAGTGAACGCCAAGCAATGTGCCCGCAAGAAGGGGTAGTACCATTACGTGTAAGACATAAAAGCGAATCAAAGCATCCTGCCCTACGGTTGTCGATCCTAATAGCATCAGTTTATTGATGTTGTGCTGCATTCCCGGAATACTCGGCACATAGCCTGCGATTTCCGAGCCGACGGTAATCGCCCAAAAGGCGAGCTGATCCCACGGGAGAAGATAGCCTGTAAAGGAAAGAAATAGGGTCACGACCATCAGCATCACGCCGATCACCCAATTGAATTTGCGCTCCCCTTTATAGGCTCCCATATAAAAGACACGGCTCATATGCAAAAAGACAAAGAGGACCATGAGCTGAGCGGCCCATCTGTGCATATTGCGCCACATCATCGCAAAAGGTGTTGTATCGAGCCAGTCGACAAGAATTTGATAGGCGCGGTCGACTGCGGGGATATAGAAAAACATCAGGACGACGCCTGTCATGACGAGAAGGAAAAAGAGTGAAGCGGTGATCGTTCCAAGACCAAGCGTTTGGAATGGGTCGACAACTGATTTGTGGCATTTTACAGGGTGGATATGCAAAAAGAAGTTCTTAAAGACGACTTCGGAGCGATCGACATCGTTGTCAGGATAGTTGTGTCGAAAAATCGACCTGATAAAGCTCGCCGGCAAAATCTCGATCGTTTCCAAAAAGCTCTGTTTTTTCTTACCCTTAAATGCTGTCATTATACTGTTGGCGAGTACCACCCCTCTGATGGAATTTGAATGAGCTGACTTTTGTCGACGAGAAGTTCTCCTGAAGCGCCTTTATAGATGTTGTAATAGACAAGGGGGCTTGGTGCAGGCCCGCCGGTATTCAATCCCTGCAGATCATAAGTAGAGCCATGGCACGGACATTTATACCCCGTTTCGACAGCATTTACAGTACATCCTAAATGCGTACAGATCGCTGTCATGCACCGAACGCGTCCTCGTGAAACCTCGACAAACACTTTTTGTTTGGGGAGAAAGACTCTTCCTTCCGATGCGAGAACATCTTCAGGACGTCCCAAGGAAAAAACACTTGGGGGAATTTTCAAAGCATTAGGGTAGAGATAACCTAGCATTGCAGCGCTTAAAACCCCTCCGACGCCTGCAACGGCACCCCATCCTACAAGCGCTAAAAAACGGCGCCGCGAGATGTGAGGATCTTTGTTTTTTTTCACATCTTTTAAGCTGTTGCGGTACTTTGGCATCACTCCTCATCTCTAAACATTTGGTATTTTGGGTCTTCGGGATCATCGAACTGCCCTTTTTTCAGATGATAGATAAAGACAGAGAGACCTGTTAAACCACCGAGTAATGCTACCAAAAGAAAGTAAAAAATTTCCATAAAGAAGCTACAATAGCAAAGGCTCTCTTGCTAGACAAGATTTAAGAATCGATATACTGAACTTGAATATCAGCTATGATCACGAGGACATATGACTTCTCAACAGGCAGATTACGATATTCTTCTGAAAGGGTCTTTAAATCAGGATGAATTGGAGAAGCGGAAGCTGCCATTTTACCCTATCCATCTGAATGAATAGTTCATCACATCCATGGTCACAGCTTGAGTGGGACATTTCTCGGCACAAAGACCACAACGAATGCAAAGATCTTCGTTTTTAATCATCGCGGTTCCTAAAAGATCTAGATCATCCGCAGCAACCGATCCCGAATCAATGCCATAGTAGTTGTCAACCGCTCGACGCAAGTTTCCTTCACCTAAATCGAGATTCAACATAGAAAGCGGCACCTGCTTTAAACAGTTAGTCGGACAGACATCGACACATCCATTGCACTTAATGCAAAGCGAGCCGTCAAAAACCGGCGAAACGTGGCACTGCAAACAGCGGTTCGCCTGTTGATGCACCTCTTCAGGTGTATAGTTGTTCTCGACCATATTGAAATTATTGACCCGTAGATTTGCAGGCTGAAGGGTCGGAAGAGCCCACTCGGTGCGCAAATAGGTTTTATCGCGCATCGGAGGGATCGTCATAAACATTCCCACAAACTCTTGATAGGGCTTTGTGCCGCGCAAATCGCTATCTATCGTACGTGCCGCGTTCTGCCCATGACGAATCGCTGTGATAAAAAGCGCTGCTCCAAATGCTGCATCCCCGCCAGCATACACTCCTTCTACCGATGTGCGCCCTGTTTCCCTTTCCGTTTTGATGACACCTCGATCGAATTGCAGCTCTTCCCGCTTATCCCATCCATCAAAAATACTCATATCCATTGTCTGACCGATGGCAAGCGCAATCGTGTCGCATGGTATCACAAATTCAGTATCAGGGATGAACTCAGGGGAAAATCTGCCATCCGCATCGATTAGAGAAGAGATCCTCTGCACTTTGATACCTGCAACTTTCCCTTGAGCATTTCTTTCAACACCGATGGGAGCGACACGGTTGATGATTTTAACCCCCTCTTCCTGCCCATCTTCAATCTCAAATTCATCCGCCGTCTGTTCATCGCGCGATTCTAAGCAGACCATAGTAACCGTTTCAGCCCCATTGCGTACAGAGGTGCGGGCAACATCGAAAGCGACATTCCCGCCTCCTACGACAACAAGGTGTTTTCCGATTTTCCAGCGCTCTTTGACACACAAAAGCCGTAAATATTCCACGCCGCGGATGATATCGGGGGCTTCAAAACCTTTGACCGGCAAATCACGCGACTTCCAAAGCCCATTTCCGATAAAGACGGCATCATAACGCTCTTGCAATTCGTTAAGAGTGATGTCGCGCCCCACTTTTGTGCTGTAGAAAACTTTAGCCCCCAAAAACTCAATCGCAGCACACTCGTTGCGCGTGACCTCTCGTTTTAAACGATATGCAGGAACACCATACATCAACATCCCCCCGGGAAGGGGCATCTGCTCATAGACATCGACTTGATAGCCAAGGCGGAGTAGGTCGTGGGCACACGTTAATGAGGCAACACCGGCTCCGACACAGGCAATGCGCTTTCCATTAAATTGAGCCTGTGTTGTTCCACGTGCAAAACTAAACTCAAGAGATTTAATATGAGCCTCTTTATCCATCCCAAACCACTCATCCAGATACCTTTTTTGTGCGCGGATTGTGAGCGTTTTATCGACACGGTCTCTGCGGCAGGCCATTTCGCAAGGCGCGCCGCAAATAACCCCGCAAATAGAGGCAAATGGATTGGGACCACGGGCAATTTTATAACCCTCGAGCAGATTTCCCGAATGAATCGCAAGCATATACCCGCGTCCATCTGTGTTGACGGGACAACCATCTCGGCAATCGATTTGACGGATAAAGTAGTTAAGATCAGGGATTACGACATCATACAATTCCCTGTAAGCACGTTTGGCATCGCTCATGCTTCAAGAGGATAGCAAAATTTGAATTTGAAGGGAAAAAATGATAAACGGCATTCTTATCTTTTGGTTTGTCTTAACGGGGCTCTCTTTAGCTTATATCACCTATGATCTGATCAAAGTCACCCCAGAAGCACCGGTCATGAAAGTAGGTTGGTGGCTCGTCACGCTTTATTCGGGTCCTATCGGTCTTTTTTTCTATCTGCTCTCTTGTAAAGAACCGATGCCCGGAACGCATGAAGCGTTTATCGCGCCTCTTTGGAAACAGTCACTCGGGTCGATGGTGCATTGTCTAGCGGGGGATGTGACGGGAATTATCATCGCCGCTTTCATCATTGCCTTTTTCGAAATTTCGATGGGATGGGAAATTACAATTGAGTATTTTGCCGGTTTTTTATTCGGCTTATTGATCTTTCAATCGCTTTTTATGAGAGGAATGATGGGAGGCTCCTATTTCAAAGCGCTTAAGATCTCATTTTATCCTGAACTTGTTTCGATGAATATGATCATGACAGGGATGATTCCCACGATGGTGATTTGGAATCTAATCGAGCCTTCTGCGAAAACACCGGCTTCGATTCATTTTTGGGGAAAGATGAGTTTAGCGACAATTATTGCGGGGATCACAGCCTATAGTATGAATCGATGGCTTGTGCGCTCCGGATTAAAGCACGGCATGACCACTGTGCGCAAAAGCAACAGCATGCCGATGCCGCCTGAACATCATCACCATACAGAGCCAAAAGTAACAGCAAGAGAGATGTGGACCAAGCTCTTGATCTCGCTTATCTCTCTTGCGATTGGGATCGCCATTTCGCTTATTGCTTGGGCAATCATTAGCGCTTAATACTAAAGCTGCTTTTAAAGAAATTGAATTGATCAAACGGCTCTTCGTATGGATACAAATAGTTTGACAAACAATGTAGGTTTGAAGGAGTTACAATATAGAGCGCCTTGACAATCATGTGGTCATCTTGACAAAGATAATGCAATTCCATCACTTGATATCCCTCAGAGCTTTCATAGATATCATGACCAATTTCACTCCGAGGGTAAGTGTTTGCAAAAGAAATTACACCATCGAAAAATTCACCAGCATCGCGCCTGTAAACACGAGTGAACCCAAGATAAGAGTATAAAATGTCATTCTCATCAAATGCAGACAAATGAATAGAGATTCTGTCTACTTCTATGTCAGGGGGGTTAGGAAAGCAAACCACAATCCTGTCTTTCCCTACTGATGTTGTATACAACTTCCAGTTAGAAACATTTGCCGCCATTTCTTCTGAAGCAAGACCTCTACAACTAAATTGAAAATTGGACTCAAGTTCCGCAGGTTCGTAGTCCTTTAAGTGCTCATGAATCGCCATTGCTTGGGACATTTGCGGAGATTGCGCAAATAAATTGCTCGCCAAAACTAAAAATAAAGTAAGCGCTGACTTTCTTATCATAAACCCTCCAATTTTAAGAAAGAGCAGGTTAAGAAAAATATTAAGAATCTGTCAACGAAAACATTTATCAGAAATCAATACTTTGAATACTATGTGGAAGAAGCAAGCAGCACCTTTATTTTTTATGATGAAGTTATCAGAAATACAAGAACTTACTAAACCAATGGAAGGTTTCTTAAGTCAAAATGGCAAAAACCTCATAGAAGGGGAAGTGCTTTACCATCTTGCTCTTAAATCTAAAGGAAAGATCGTTGAAATCGGTTCATGGAAAGGAAAATCCACAATCTGGCTTGCAAAGGGTTCTGAAGCGGGCAGTCGACAGAAAGTCTATGCAATCGACCCTCATACCGGATCAGAAGAAGAGAGGGGAGATGGAAAAGCAGTATGGACCTTTGATGCTTTTCAGCAAAACATCTCACATGCAGACGTGGCAAAATATGTTGTTCCGATCATCAAGACATCGCTAGAAGGGATCTATGATGTCCCCGGCAGGATCGGACTGGTCTTTATCGATGGCGCCACAGACTATGAGTCAGTGAAAAAAGATTTCGAAGCGTGGATACCTAAAATTGCAGTAGGAGGCATCGTCGCGTTTCACGATTCGTTTGGGATCGGAGGCGCGGGTGTGAGAGAACTTGTGCATAACGAAGTATTTAAATCGCCCTTTTTTAAGAACGTCTGCTATATCAATAACATTACCTATGCAGAAAAAGCTGAACAAACAACCCTTCTTGACCGATTTAAAAACCGCATTTCTCTCTTTGTAAAAATCGTGCATGAACAAAGCCTCGATTATCCTCAACCCTTTAGAAGTCTGGCAAAAAAATTGATCTGGCGTCCGTTCTATAACCGATGGGTAAAAGAACTAAAAGAAGACAAAAATTGAGCGTCTAATTTACCTAAACATCAAATCTCAACGAAAAGGAAAATTAGAACGTACCAAAATATTGGTGTAGTCTCTCGAAAATTCCCGGTTTTCTCTCAAAAAATCCTCAAAATGTTCGAGTTATTGATCAATATTGGTGAAATAGACAGGCCGATAACCTCCTATCATTAAAAAAACTTTCATCTATGCTCTAGCAAACCGCCCATTTGCATCTAAAAAAGGATGGATACGGCCTATTTCTTCATGAACTCTTGCAGCCGTCACAATGGGATCGATCTCTCGATCGCGAACCAAAATCCCTAACTGTTGGATTTCATCTATCAGTGAACATCCATGCCGCCCAATACTCAATGCACCTGAATGCACATGATGAGCGAAATTATCGGGAAAAGAGGAAACAAGTTCTCCCGGTAAAGGGGGAGCTTGTAATGCAACAAGTGCAATCTTTTTAATGATCTCCCACGAAGAATGTGTTTATTGTTCTCTCAACAGAAATTTGACAAAAAATGACATAAAATTACACATTAAAACAAAAAAGAAGGTTGAAGATGGCAATATTACCTAATCCTGACTCTTTCAGACCTGCTGATCTATGGGAGATAAAAAATTATCTCGGATTTTTAAGCGACGACTTTCACTATTTTCATCCACATGTCTTACGAGAAATCTATCCTAACGTTTCTGATCTCGCCCAATCACTTGGAATTCAAAGAACACAACTCTACCTTGACCGCGCACCCATCCGCAAAAACTCCAAATTACGCAAACATTTATTTCAACTCGCTACTGTTTCTGATATCGCCTATCTTCTCCTGGGAAGAGATCGCGAAAAAACATTGAAATGGCTGAGCACACCTAACATCAGACTTTTTGGAGACGCGCCCTTTGCAGCCATTCTTAATGGAGAGGGCGAGTGTTTAATCACATGGCTTTTGCAGCGGGCAGGATTTAAGCCCGGGCAAGCGTTCTAGTGAAATTACAAAAAGAATATCAACGCTTTTCTCTCGATATTGAAGAAACACTTCGTTTCATTGAGTGGCTCGACCATAGTGCACCAGATGTTGGGGAACCTACTGTTCAGTGGGAACAACCGAGTTATCGGATCGTCATGGGCACATTCGACCCTCTTTCGATTGAAGGAAGTTTAGGTTCTGGTGGGCGTTTCAATGTGGGAGGAGCTCAGGTAAACCGCCATTTTCCTGCTTATTCTATGCAAGGAATGCTCTATGCAGCCTCTTCGCGGACATGCGCTTATGAAGAGACGGGGGATTTTTTAGGCGCTCATAGTTTATTCAGCCTATTCCCTCAACGTACACTTCACTTATGGGATCTCGACACACTTTTGAACAGTTTTTCCTATCCTGATTTGCGAGCAACCATTAACGCAACACCTCTCGATGCAGTATGGGTCTACCAGAAAGTGCCGAAAGTGAGTCAAGTTTTAGGAGCCTTCTTTCGGGCTCAAGGAGGTGATGGGATTCTCTACCCTTCGACTAAGTACCCTAATGGAAAAATCCTAGCCTTTTTCGCCAAAGACCAGAAAGCAATGTTTCACACGTTTAAAATGGAACAACTTCTCCCCAATCCTACATTTTGATTGTCCTTGATTAATAATGAAATCTGAATTTCAATTCGTTCATAAAAAGAAGGTGGCTATGAATGAATTCACTCGATCAGGAACGATTGTAGATATTCACAGAAAAACACTATTTCCAGGGACAGTATATGTTCAAAATGGGGTGATCGTGAAAATTAAAAGGGAGCCGCAAGTTAATTCTTCCTCCTTTATCTTACCGGGATTTATCGACGCGCATATCCACATTGAAAGCTCCATGCTCGTGCCGTCCGAATTTGCTCGCCTGGCCTCTGTCCATGGAACTGTCGCTACCATCAGCGACCCGCACGAAATCGCGAACGTATGTGGTGTCCCCGGCATCCGCTACATGATCGAAAATGGAAAAAAGGTACCCTTCTACTTTTACTTTGGCGTGCCCTCATGTGTTCCGGCAACTCCATTCGAAACAAGTGGAGCTACCATCAACACACAAGATGTGGAAAATCTTTTTCGGGAAGAGGGTTTGAAATTCTTAGCAGAAATGATGAATTTCCCTGGTGTCATTGCCCAAGATCCCCTCGTGATAGACAAAATCCGAGAAGCGCGTGCCTTTAGAAAACCGGTTGATGGACACGCCCCTGGCTTGACAGGGAAAGCTCTTGCAGACTATGTCAAGGCAGGGATCACCACCGACCATGAATGTGTCTCTCTTGAAGAAGCGAGAGAAAAAATCGATCTTGGCATGCATATCCTTATTCGCGAAGGCTCGGCAGCCAAAAACTACGAAGCACTCCATCCCTTGATCAAACAATTTCCAGACAAGGTCATGTTGTGCAGTGATGATAAACACCCAAACGAGTTAATCGAGGGCCATATCAATGCACTCGTCAAACGTTCGATTAACCACCACCAATATGATTTATTCGATGTGTTGCGCATCGCCAGCTTAAATCCTGTAAAACACTATAACCTGGAAGTTGGACTCCTTAGAAAAGGCGATTCGGCTGATTTTATCATCGTCGATGATTTGAAAGAATTTAAGGTTAGGGAAGTCTTTGTTAAAGGGGAGTTGATCGCCCAAGACGGAAAGACATTAATTCCTCATCTTAAAGTTGATACGATCAACAACTTTAACATAGAACCCAAAAAGCCGCACGATTTTATCTTTAATAACAATCATGCAGATACACATGTGATTCAAGCTATAGAAGGACAGCTCATCACACATGACCTAGTTGAAAACTCCCATAGCCTCCCGGATATTCAACGCGATATTTTGAAACTCACAGTTGTAAACCGCTACAAAAATGCCCCTCCAGCTGTTGCGTTCGCTCAAAATTTTGGATTAAAAAGAGGCGCTATTGCGTCGAGCATTGCACACGACTCTCATAATCTCATTGCAGTAGGATGCAGCGACGAAGAGATCAGCACTGCAATCAACCTCTTAATCAGCTGTAAAGGAGGGATCGCTGTTGTCGACGGGAAAGACCACTCTGTTCTCCCTCTTCCAGTGGGCGGGATCATGAGCAACGAGGAGGGGTATCAAATTGCAAAAGAATATGAGGCGATCGATCTGCATGCCAAGCAGCTCGGCTCTAAACTGCACGCCCCTTTCATGACACTCTCGTTTATGGCGCTACTTGTTATCCCGGAAATCAAACTAAGCGATCAAGGGCTTTTTGATGTGAATCGTTTCCAATTCATCCATCGCTACGAGTGGGCTGAATAGATCTATCCAACTCTCACTTCCATATTTTTATATTTGCGCATCAGATCGCGGTATTTAGCAGCATCCTCAAACCGAAATTCTTTAGCAGCTTGACGCATCAACCGCTCATACTCTTTGATTTTCTTCTCGAGATCTTTCGGAGTGAGATACTCGTGACGCTTCTCGTGCACCGTGCGCACCGGTTCCCCTTCATGCGCCTCAAGCGCATCTTTAGGAAGCCCCATCTCCACGCCTAAATCGCGCTTGATGGTGCGTGGCGTGATCCCATGTTCCTTATTATAGGCCATTTGGCGGGCTCGACGCGCTTCGGTGACGGCAAGAGTGTTGCGGATCGCCACCGTCTCTACATCGGCATACATGATTACCCGCCCTTCGCTATTACGCGCAGCGCGCCCGCAGGTCTGCACAAGCGATGTCTCGCTGCGTAAAAAGCCTTGCTTATCGGCATCCAATATCGCAACAAGCGATACTTCAGGCAAATCGAGCCCCTCTCTAAGCAGGTTGATTCCCACAAGAACATCAAAAGTACCGACGCGCAAATCACGCAAGATTTGCACCCTTTCGAGTGTATCGATATCGGAGTGCAAATACTTCGCTTTCACGCCAAGGTCGAGCAGGTAATTGGTGAGATCCTCAGAGAGCTTTTTAGTGAGGGTTGTCACAAGCACGCGCCCTCCTTTCTCGGTGTGGGAGCGAATCTCTTCTAAAACATCATCCACTTGTCCGGTAGCGGGGCGCACTTCGATCACAGGATCGAGTAGGCCGGTTGGACGAATGATTTGCTCAACATAATCGCCTTCTGCTTCATCGAGCTCCCATTTCCCCGGCGTGGCAGAAACGTAAACCACTTGGTTCATCCGCGCGTAGGTCTCTTCAAACCTTAAAGGGCGGTTATCGTATGCAGAGGGAAGGCGAAATCCAAAATCGACAAGCGCCTTTTTCCTCGCTCGATCTCCGTTATACATCGCATGGAGCTGGGGAATCGTCTGGTGCGACTCATCGATAAAAAGAAGGTAGTCGTCTGGAAAATAGTTGAGCAAACAGGAGGGAGGATCTCCCGGCTTTCTGCCTGAAAAATGGAGGGAATAGTTTTCAATTCCCTTGCAAAACCCGATCTCTTTGATCATCTCGAGATCGTAAATCGTCCTTTGATGTATCCGCTCGCGCTCGAGAAGCTTTCCTTCCGCTTCGAAATAAGCAATTCGCTCCGCAAGTTCTTCCTTGATTGTTTCGATGGCATGCAGACGGACGGCTTGAGGCGTGACGTGGTGCGATCCGGGATAAATCGTGACTTGATTGAGCCGCTCGCGCACTTTGCCGGTCAGAGGATCGATCTCACTGATCCGCTCTACTTCTTCATCAAAAAATTCAATCCTGTAGGCGAGATCTTCTTCATAAGCTGGATAGATCTCTAAAATATCGCCTCTTACGCGGAAAATGCCCCGGAAAAAGTCGACATCGTTGCGCTTGTAATGCATTTCGACAAGATGCATCAAAATTTCATCGCGCCGGCGCATTTCGCCCATCCGCAAAGTGAGGTTCATCTGGGCATAGTGCTCGGGCATCCCAAGGCCATAGATGCACGAAACGGATGCGACGATCAGCACATCGTCACGCTCTAAAAGAGAGCGGGTTGCCGAAAGGCGCATTTTGTCGATCTCATCATTGATCGCAAGATCCTTTTCAATATAGGTGTCTGTACGGGGGAGATAGGCCTCAGGCTGGTAGTAGTCGTAGTAGGAGACAAAGTACTCGACTGCATTATCCGGAAAAAAGTTTTTGAACTCTTGGTAAAGCTGGGCTGCAAGTGTTTTGTTATGCGCCATCACAAGTGTGGGCTTTTGCACCTTTTCGATGATGTTGGCCATCGTGAAGGTTTTTCCGGAACCTGTAATGCCAAGCAGAACCTGTGATTTTTTCCCCTCCGAAATCCCCTGAGCAAGCGCCTCTATCGCATAAGGCTGATCCCCGCAGGGTGCAAAATCTGTCCGTAGTTTAAACATCACGTGCAATTCTTGAGATTTTGTTCCAACTTCCCACAAGCCCCATCGCGCCGCGCATCTCTTTTATGGTCTCGCCTGCCACCTCACGCATCTTATGCGTCCCATCATAGATGATCTTCTCAACGGCTCCTTTTTTGCTCTCATACTCTTTGCGCCGCTCTCTTAAGGGATCGAGAAAACGGTTGAGCTCTTCAATAAGACGTCCTTTCACTTCGACATCCCCAACGGCTCCTTCCCGATAACGTTTTTTAAAGTCTTCCACTTCCTCTTTATCGGAATTGAACTCCTCGTGAAACATGAATAAGGGGTTTCCTTCGACTTTTCCGGGAACATTAGCATGAACGCGATTAGGATCTGTAAACATGCCGCGCACCTTCTTCTCAACTGTTTTTGCATCATCCGAGAGGTAAATGGCATTGCCTGCTGATTTGCTCATCTTACCCTTTCCATCAATCCCAATGAGTGTAGGCGTTTCGCTTAAAAGCGCTTCTGGCTGTGGAAATACCTCTCCATAGTATTGGTTAAAACGGCGTGCGATATCACGCGCAAGCTCGACATGAGCCTCATTATCTTTTCCAACGGGGACAACATGCGCCCTAGGCATCAAGATATCGGCCGTTTGTAAAACCGGGTAACCGATGAGGCCAAAAGGGATGCTCTCCTCTGCGATTTGAGCATTGCGCGCCATCTCCTTAATGCTCGGCAAACCGGATAGACGGTTGATCGAAACGAGCATCTCAAAAATCAAATTGAGCTCATAGATTTCAGGAACCGCTGATTGCAAGTAGATGGTTGACCGCTCCGGATCGATTCCACAGGCAAGCCAGTCGAGTACAACCTCGCGGATATGGGAACGCATTTCGAGTATGTCGTTCTTTTGGGGTTTTGTCGTCAGCGTATGCAAATCCGCAAGAATAAAATAACACTCGTAATCATCTTGCAAGGCAACGCGATTGCGAATAGAGCCGACCCAGTGCCCCAAATGGAGTTTTCCTGTTGGACGATCGCCTGTTAAAATCCGTTTTCTCATGTGTAAATCACCTCAATACATAAGAGTAGAATGGAAAAAAGAATCGCAAAAATCAATAGAGGTTTTCCTCCCCAAACTTTAAAGTCCGAAGGGATCAATTCTTTTTTATGCTTATACCGTTCAAACCACGCCATTAAACAGGGGAGAAGCGCGAGTAAAATCACCACCCAAATACCTGCATACTTGAGCGCAGTCACAAACCCTTTAGGGTAAAAAAGGGCAAAAATAAGTGGTGGAAAGAATGCGAGCAAAATCAATCCAAACTTTCCTCTATGGGTTTTTTCGATTTTAAAACCGTCTGCCAAAAAGTCGGTTAAGCTAAGCGATACGCCGAGCAGCGAGGTTACGATGGCAAAAAAGGCAAAGGCCCTCACCGCAACCCCAATCCAGGGGTTTGCAAGCAGGGCGGTGAGAAAAAAAGTCACCTGCATCCCTTCCTGAGCTGCTTCTGAAAGGCTATATTCCCCAAAAACAGGAACCACGCCCATGACGAGAAAGAGCCAAAATATGTAGATAAGAAACGGGATCAAACTTCCAATAAAAATTGCCCGCTTCAAGAGACGGCTATCATGCTCTAGGTAGGTTGAGAGGGTGGGAATAATAATATGATAGCCGAAAGTCGTCAGCACAACCGCGGCTGAAGGGAGTAAATAATCCCAATTGAAATAGGTGAGCATGGCCGGCTGGACACTACAACAACCAAATCCTGCAATGCTGAGGTAAGCAAGCACAAGGCATGCCATCAATATACGGTTGAGAAAGTCGACAACCTGTGTCCCTAAGTAGACAAAGATTCCAAAAATCACAAAAACTGCAACAGGCCACATCCAATCTGGAGTTGCAGAAGGGAAGAATCCTCCCAGCGCATTCTCCAAAATTTGGCTGCACCCTACCATGTAAGCTGCCATCAAAGAATACAAAAGGAGCAAGTAGACGATCCACGAAATCACCTCTCCGGGCCTTCCGAGTGTTCTGTGCATCATGGAAATCAGGTTGCTCTCCCCTTTGACACGCAAGTTTACTTCAAGAAGATAGTAAGCTGTCAGCATCATAAAGAGCCAAACGGCAGCCATGATGAGCAACGAAGGGATAAAACCTGCAAGGCCTGTTGTGACGGGCAAAGCGAGCATTCCCGCTCCGATTGTCGTACCTGAGACAAGTAAAATCGCTCCGATAAGGCGATTCTTTTTGCTTATCATGGAATCGCCTCAACGTTTTCAGGGATCAATGAAAACCCGAGTTCTTGCACTGTTTCGAGTAAGAAAATCCCGAGCGCAACCACCATGATGCAGGTAAGAAGAAAACGCCCTAAAGGAACCATATGTGTCGTTTTTTCTTTTCGACGATAGCGCAATACCCACACCATCATCACAGGCATGACCCCAAAAAGAATCACCGCTGAAAAGCCGCCGGCCAGGTTAAGCGCTTTAAGAAAAATACCGGGATAGACGAACGCAAAAGCAAAAGGAGGGATTAGAGTGAGTAAAACAAGAGTTACCCTGCCAACCCCCACTTTTGGAATCTTAAGCCCGTCAGCCAAAAAATCAACTAAACTGAGAGACTGCGCTAAAAAAGATGTAATAATTGCAAAAAGGGCAAAAGCTTGAGCGACCATATTGATCCACGTGCGCCCCACAACCGCGCGCAACGCTTGCGTAGCGGCCTCTCCCTGATCAAGCGCATGCAAAAGCCCTTCACGCCCTTGGACAGGAATGATGCCCAGCATCACCGCTTCCCATACAAGATAGATTAGCAATGGAATCACGCTGCCGGCTAAGACGGTTAGTCGAAGTCTTTTTACATCTCCTTTCATGTACATCGCAATCGAAGGGATCATGTTATGAAACCCAAATGAAATAATGATTACAGGAAGAGCGGCAAAGGCGTATTTCCACTGTTTGACAGTTAAGTATTCAGCATTGATATGCTGGCTCCCAAGGACAACCAGGATGAAATACGTAATGATAAGTCCCACCATCAACACGCGATTCACATAATCGACATGCCGAGTTCCGATGTAAATCACAAAAGCAAAAAGGAGGGTAAACAGAAGACTGCCGCCCCAAACAGGAAACTCTATTCCAAACAAATCAGCTGAGATCGATTGTAAAATCGAACCGCTAGCGGAGATATAGGCAATACTCAGCGAATAAAAGAGAAAAATAAAGAGGACCCAGCAAAAGAGCTTGCCGACTCTTCCAAGCGTTTGCTCAGCGATGGAGATGAGGCTCAATTTGTGTCCGATCGCGAGATTGGCTTCGAGCAAAAGCAGGCCGGTAGAAGTCATAAAAAGCCACGCAAGAACAAACATGAAAACCGAAGGGACAAACCCTCCAATACCTGTAATGACAGGAAGGGCGAGCATGCCGGCGCCGATACAGCTTCCTGCAATCAGCAAGACGCCCCCTAAAACGCTTCCCTCTTTAAACTGTGACTTAATAGATACGCTCATCTTTTATTATTCCCAAAAATTTAGATTTGAAGAAAAGATTAATGAATTTTGTACTTAAATGCACCAAAAACAAGAGAAAGAATAAAAGCAAGATTGTGTCTTCATAACAGAAAAAAGTATCAGTTTAGAGGTAACTTTGCAAGCTTTAGATCTATGAGCGCAGGGCAATTGCATTTTAAGAATGCGAACATTATCCATCAAAAAAGCAATAACAATAAATCAGTAACTTGAATAGAATCTGGGCTATCACATTTGCAACTAGGGAAACATTATGGATACCTTTGTTTCAAAGCAAGAAAGGCTTGAAAGGATTAAAGAGTTGTTCAATCTTTGGTCCGAAAAAAAGCATATCAATATTTCTGAATACGAACATGTAAAACTCTCTATCCACGCTGAAGAGCAAAAAAGCCGACAAAACTCTATTTTGACACCTTTTAAAGCCTGTTTTGATACAGAAGAAGTTGCTTGCACAGCTGCTTGTGGAAAGGCCTCCATACCTTTAACCCAATATGATAATCTGTTAGATCATCTTTCCCGACTTATTCCTACAGTTGAAAGACAAATTGGTCTTATCACATACCAGAATGGCATAATGAATACTGTCGCCAATTTTCAAAAAATGGGAGAACTGGCACTCCAGCATTTTCCACAAAACCACCCTCTTTGCATTGGACTTTATAACCCTATTTTATTTGAAAGTAACAAATTGCAAGGTTTGCTTAATCATAAGAGCAGGCTGGACGATCATTTCAAAAGCTATTTTGAAGAGGGGCAAACGCGCGTTGTTGCTAGAATGTATGTTTTCTTTAAGCAACTTATGAAAAAAATCCAAGCCATCAATCCCAAGCTTATTTGGATTCACATTGTACATAGCGAGGCTGGTGCTATCAGCCATTTGGCTCTTTCTGAAATAGCAAAAAGAGGAGGTATAGAGCTTTTTAAGAAAAATCTGATTACAGTAGCTTTAGGACCTATTATGCCAATTGCCAAGGAGTGGACTTTAGATAGTTACAACATCTATTCTGAAGGTGATTATCTTGTCAAAGGTTACAGAAAAAAATTCAACAATAATTCAGGATCTTACACATACAATCTTTTAACTGTCCCAAAGGAAAGAACGGTTTTTTCAGAAATTTTTACAGGAATAGGCTGCATTAGCTTAGGGGCTGGCATAACAGAGGGAATCGACTATTTGCTTCATGACCATGCGTTCGCTAGTAATACTTACCAAAAGGCCTTATCTACATATTTATTAGAGATATATGACAAGCTTGAAAAAAGAGTTTATTCATGAATAGCAAGTTTATTTTCCTTTTCTTAGTTTTAACGCTCTCAGTTTTTGCAAATGAAGAAGAAAAAAAATGCGCTACTGACTTCTTTTTAAGCTTTATACAACAAGTGCAAAAAGATTATAGTTTAGACTGTAATTCGTATAGTTTGCCTAATGATACTGAAAAGTTTTCTGTTTATTTTAAATCTTATCAACGCGCTTCAATTGAAGAAGCAAGATCGATGATTATCATGTTAACTGAGAGATTTCTAAAATCTATTAACTCTAATGAAAAAATACGTCCTTATCTTAAAGAATATCCCTTTCCAGCACGGTGTGCTCAAATTAATGTCGAATTTTACAATTTGGCAAATACATCCCGATGTGATGGAAACATTGTTTTAGTCAGTCATTTAGGTCAAGTCAAACAAAACGGTTGGCTTACCTATCGAGCTGCAGAAGTTTTTTCAAATCTACCATATGTTGTGCATGAAGAGACTTATGATGAGGCAGAAAAAATTGTAAAAATGACAAATGCTTCCTATAAACACCAGGATACTGAATTTGAAAAAGCTATCGATATAGTTTTAGCTGCCTTTACCGGTCATATGTATAAAAAATACCGCTGCAGCTGTGAAAAAATTGCAGCTTTAAACTCCGACTCTCTTGAAAAAATCGAAGCTGTTTTCACTGTCTTTCAACGCGCAGATCAAAATAAAGCTCGAAAAATCCAAATTTATGCAGCAGAAACATTAATGAATCTCATCAATGAAAGTGAAGTTCTCCGACCTTACCTGAAACAACACCCTTTCACTGCAGAAAATTTGAAAATTCGACTTGATTTTCGTGAGTATAGTGCCTGGAGTATCGGATGGTTACCTTATTCTCACGGTTCAATAGATAATGTCATGCTTGAGAATAACCAACTCACCTACGTGTCGATTGAGCATGAAAATTCTGAAAGCTATGAGAGTGCACTAAAAAATGCAGGGAATCCGACAAAAGCTTCAAAATTCCCCTTCTGGAAAAAATTACTTGGCAAAGCTAATGCCAAATTTTTTACCTTTTGCGCCGTAAGGCCTCTTCCTTTAGGAGGGGGATATAAGGCGCAAATGCCCTTTATGACTCGAAGAGTCATTTAGGGCATTTTCTTTTTAAACGGGAGTCTTTTGGTTTTCAATGTATTGCCTGATTATGGTTATAGGAGCGCCTCCGCAAGACCCGGCAAAGTAGCTCGGAGACCAAAGCATATCTTTGAGACAATAGCTCCTAATTTTTTTGTACTTTTTCCTTAACAGTCTCGAAGAAACTCCTTTTAAGCTGTTCACAAGTTTAGACAGGGCGCATTTAGGTGGATACTCCACAAGGAGGTGCACATGATCTTTCTCACCGTCAAATTCTACAAGTCGAGCTTCAAAGTTGTTGCAAATCTCCTCAAAGATCTCTTGAAGCTCAGTAAACATCTTCTTAGAGAAAACGGCTCTTTTGTACTTTGTGACAAAGACCAAATGCGCGTGCAATAAGAAAACACAGTGGCGGCCTGATCTAAAAGTTCTTGATTTTTTCATAGACCAAGGAATACTATCAAATCTTTCATTTTTCAGGAATGATATGTTTTTGCGAGCTTATCGATATCGTTTTTATCCAACAAAAGAGCAAGAGGTCTTGCTTAGCAAGACTTTCGGATGCTGCCGATTTGTTTTTAACCACTTTCTCAAAGCAAAAACAATTTCTTGGAAAGAGTGTGGTGCCTCTCTTTCTTATGCCGGTTGCTGCAAGCTTCTCACAGAGTTAAAACGAGATTTTCCTTGGCTCAAAGAGGTTTCTTCGGTTTGTTTGCAGCAATCTTTACGTCATTTGCTTGCTGCTTTTGAGAATTTTTTTAACAAAAGGGCACGCTATCCCAAATACAAGACTAAGCTTGGGAGACAGGGGGCAAGCTTTATGCAAAATGCCTTTCAATACAAAGAGGGGAAGGTCTACATAGCAAAATTAGGTTCATTGGATGTTCGGTGGAGTCGTCATTTTTCAGGGATACCAAAGTCTGTCACCCTTTCAACAGATACAACCGGACGTTATTATATTTGCTTTCTCGTAGAAGAGCCCATTGCCCCCTTAGCTTTTGTAAAAAAAGAAATAGGTTTAGATGTTGGTCTCTCTCAAATGCTTACGGATCAGGAAGGCAATACGATTGCCAACCCTCGTTTTTTAGAGAAGAGCTATAAAAGGCAAAGACGTCTTCAAAAAGCGTTAAGTCGTAAAGTAAAGGGGTCGAATAATCGCAAGCAGGCTAAAAAGTTGCTTGCAAGTCTTCATAGAAGAATCAAGGAAAAGCGTCTTGACTTTTTGCATAAAGTCTCCAAAAAGGTGGTAGATGAGAACCAAATTATCACCGTTGAGACATTAAGTGTAAAAAAATGCAGAAAAGTCGTTTATCTCGGCAAATAGGAGATGTAGGATGGTCGCTCTTTCACCGTCTTTTAGAGTATAAAAGTTTGTGGTATGGGAGAAGTTTTGTTCGTGTAGATAAGCATTTTCCTAGCAGCAAGCAATGCTCGAATTGCGGCAATGTTTATGATCAGTTAAAGTTAGGAGACCGACATTGGAGATGTACCTACTGTGGAGAAGAGCATAATCGTGATAAGAATGCTGCGCAAAACATTCTTCAAGAGGGATTAAAAAAACTTTCAGTACCGTGGGGCACACGGGATTTAAAGCCTGTGGAGCTTGTGTAAGACCTTTCGTGCAAGGAAGGCAATGGGCTGAGAAGCAGGAACCTGATTCGTAAGGATTAGGAATCTCCTCCGTTTACGGAGGAGAGGATGTCAACGACTATAGATAATAGTAAATCCCTCATAGGGTTGGCGAGGCTTTCGAAATTCTTTTTTTACAGATTCGATCCGTGCCGCCCCAGCATGGTGATGCACAGCCTCTAGGAAAGCCTCAAGGGAAGCACGCTCTCCTTGTGCAAAGACTTCCACACCCCCATTCATAAGGTTACACACCGTTCCCTTCAAACCAAAAGTCTCTGCTTCATCGACTACCGTCCACCGAAATCCAACGCCTTGAACGCGTCCTGAAAAAATTACGTGTAGTTCTTCCATTAGAATTGCTGAATGAGTTTATAAACTTCGTCTAATGAAGTTGCATGACTCGCCTTTTTACGCAAATCGCGCGCGCAAGGAACATCTTTTAAATACCAGCAACATACCTTGCGCATATCGATAAGAGCCCCATGTTCTGATTTATAGGCCGCTGAATGGGTAAAATGATCATGGAGTGCCTGTCTCCGCTCCTCGACCGAGCGTTCAATTGGAGATTCGCCTGCAAGCGCCCGCCGGATATCATCAGCGATCCACGGCTGGCCCATCGTCCCTCGCGAAACTAAAACAGCATCACATCCTGTCTCTTTGAACATCCGCAAGGCCGCTTCGGGGCTAAACACATCTCCGTTCCCGACCACTTTGATCTCTTTTGCAACATCCTTACAGGCTTTAATATGTGCCCAGTTTGCCGGCCCCTTGTAAGCTTGTTTTCGAGTACGGCCATGTACAAAAATCGCCTTTGCTCCTGCTTTTTCCGCTATTTCAGTGATCTGGGCCGCAATGATACTCTCGTCATCCCAGCCTGCACGCACTTTGATCGTCACAGGAATCTTCACCGCAGCCACCATGTTGGCAATCACTTCGCCAATCCGATCAGGATCTTTGAGCATGGCAGAACCGCTCCCGTCTTTGGTCACCTTATCAACAGGACATCCACAATTAAGGTCGACAACATCAAAACCTAAATCCTCAATTATTTTCGCGCACGGCCCCGCCAGTTGAGGATTGCTCCCGCAAATCTGCCCTCCAATTGGACGCATTTCTTCGGAATAGTCGAGCATTTTGTAGGTGGCAGGCACATTGCGCATCAAGGCTTCCATCTTCACCATCTCGCAAAACATCAAACCAGGGCGATAAAGCGCAGACATCTTGCGAAAAGGGTAGTCAGAGCACCCTGCTAAAGGGGCGTAAATAATTTTTGGAAACTCTTTCATTGTAAAATTGAGAAAAGAAGCCTCCTGAAGATTTCCAATGAGAAGAAAGCCGCCATGGGGCTTAAATCAAGCATCCCAAGAGGAGGTATGATTTTTCTAAAAATATTTAAGTAGGGATCGGTATAAAAAGCTACAAACCGCATAAAACGGCTCTGGGCAAACCGAGGAAACCAAGAGCCAAACACACGGACAAGCAACATAAATGTGTATGTGGTGAAAAGGACGCTTAAAATATACAAAAACATAGCCTTTCTCAAAGAATTCACTACTATTATACCGATCTCAGCATTCTTTTCCAGTTGAAAAAACATATTTGTTTGATTATAATAGCCCCACAAACAGCACATTTTAATTTATTTACTAGTTATGTCTTTTTTTCCTACACCACCGATCTATGCCGGAATAGACCTGAAGCACACCTCTGCCCATGTCGCCTACTTGCGCAAAACGCGCAAAGGGTGGGAGATCGTGCGGCTTGAAAGCTTTGCCCAAGGAGAGCCTGTCAAGCTGCTTGACACGAGCACGACTATATCAGCTTTGCCTTCACAAAAGACTCTTGTCCGCTCGTGCGAGATTCGGGTTAAAAAGGAGAGAGATCTCAAAGCGGCTCTTGACTTCCAGATTGAACCTCTCCTTCCCTATCCGGCCGAAAAAGCCGTGATTCAAGCGCAGCCGATAGAAAAAAAACTTAACGGTACACTGATCACAGCCTTTGCTGTTCGTGAAGACCATTTAAAATCTTATTTAGAACGCCTTCAAAATGAAGGTTTAGAACCGGAAAAGATCACCTGCGTCCCATACGCCTTAGCGGCGCTTTCAACGCTTTTTCCTCAAAGAACTTCTTCACAATTTATTGTGCACGAGGGAGATGATGAAATCACATGCGTCCTCGTAGAAAAAGGAAAACTCCTAGCTGCACGCGCTTTTGACAGCGGCCCTAATTTTGCAAAAGAGGTGCAAAAAACCATTCTCAGTTTTGCCTCAACACACAAAACAAAAACTTTTGAAACGATTTTGTTGCTTGGAAAGGAGTCTGAAGCAATCCAAGGGGCAACAGGCAAGACAGTCTTGCTTCCCTCTACTTCTGCGATTGCAGTCTCTCAAGAAGACCTCGTCCGTTACGGGCTCGCAATAGGAATCGCACTTGCAGCCGAGGGGATCGACTTCCGCCAAAAAAGCTTTGCTTACCCGCACAAATGGCGGCAGATCAAAAAGCCTTTAATCGCAACGATTGCACTAGCTCTTCTCTTAATCGGAACAGTTGCGGGATTCGGACAAATCGCCTTGCAGCATAAAAAGCAGGCAGCAGCCCACGCTTATTTCTCTCTGCTCAAAGCCGAGAGGCGCTCTTTAGAAGAAGCGGCATCTCTCACAACCTCAGAGGAGTATAAAAACGCCTTAAACAACCTTGAAAACGAGGTACGCGCCCGCCCCGACACCTTCCCTCTCCATCCGGCTATTCCTAAGGTGCGGGAATTTTTGGCCTGGCTCTCAACCCAAGCAGCAATTAATGTCGACTCTCTCCACTATGCGATGGTAAAACGTCCCGATTTTTCCCACACAAAGGATCACTATAAAGTGAAAGTGGAGCTGGAGTTTTCGGCTACACACCCTAAAGATGCAAACGCTTTCCATGACCTGCTTGTCTCCCCTAACAGCTTTCTCGACTCAAAAGAAGAGGTGCAATGGACAGCAGGTAAAGGAAAATATCGCGCAACATTTTACTTGAAGGACAAAACACGGTATAGCTAATGAAAAAACACGTAAACAACATACCGATCTCACGATTAGTGGCTTATATCATAGCACTTTGCCTGCTTCCGCTCTTTTTCATCGGCTATTTCTATATCAAGCAGCAAAGTGAATGGGATGAGGTGCTTAATAAGATTGCAGCCGTTCATAGTTTTTCTGAGCACAAAGCGAGGAAGCAAGCTTTGAATATGGCTGTGCGTGCGAAATACTCCCAAGCCGATGATTTTTTTCTCGATAATCAAGTTGAATCACTCACATTATTAAGAAAAGAGCGCGAAGCTCTGGAGAACTTGATTCAAAATCCCTCCTTTACGGGAAATGAAGCAGCAGAGAAACGCTACACTTTCCTCGCAGGTGAAGCAAATCGCATACAATTTACTCAAGGAAGCGTCCATACAGGTGAGGGGGGGGTGCAAGAAACGGCTGAGATTTTAGCACATCCAGTTGAAGCAAATGCCTCAGACCTCAAGGAGCTATTAGCCCGTATCGAGGGCGAAAGACCCGGAAAACCTCAACTACTTGTCACAGATTTTTGGTTAAAACGAAAAGCGCATTCCAATGGAAACGAGGTTTTTGAGATAAACCTAAAACTTTTAAAACGAGAGTTTACGCAATGAAACAAAAACTCTTTTCAGCTATTATTCTCATTCGGATTGCCTGCCTAAGTCTGTTGCTGACAGGGTGCGGGTTTTCTCCTGAGCAAATCGATCCGGGAAAAATCACAAGCATCAACATTATCGACCGAAACGGGCTCTCTGAAACCATTAGCTCAAAAGAACGTTTAAGCGCCTTCGAGGGGACAAACTTTCTCGCTCCGCAACCCTATCAGAAAGTGATGCGCGTCTATGGGCGGGAGAAAAATGGGGATGTCCGCTCCTGCATTACAAGCTACCATCCCAACGGCCAACCAAAGCAATATCTTGAAGCGGTCAACAACCGCGCCTTTGGGGTTTACCGGGAGTGGTATCCGAATGGGCGGATAAAAATCGACGCTCAGGTCATCGGCGGAAGCGCTGACTTAAACACAAATGCAGAACAGAGTTGGCTTTTTGACGGATGGAATAGGGCATGGAATGAAGATGGCGGATTGATTGCGCAGATTCTATACAACAAAGGGGAGTTAGAGGGCGAGGCTACCTATTTTCATGATAACGGCCAAATCTGGAAAACGACTCCCTTTGTGAAAGGAGAGATTCACGGGGCTCAAAAAATTTATCTGGATGATGGGACTCTTTTCCAAACTGTTGAATATCGCGAAGGCCTAAAGGAAGGATTTTCAACGCGCAACTGGAGCGAAATGCGAATCGCTTACCAAGAAAGATATGAAGGTGGCTTACTCATGGAGGGGCTCTACTATGATCTTTTTGGAAATAAAGTTGCGGAGATTCAAAACGGCAGCGGAAAACGGGCTATTTTCGGAAAAAAAGAGCTGCAGGAGCTGCAAGAATATAAAAAAGGTGTTCAAGAGGGACAAGTACGGGTTTTCGACGAAACCGAGCACCTTGTTCGGCTTTACAACGTAAAAAACAGCGTCAAGCACGGCGAGGAGATCGACTACTTTCCCAATACAACGCAACCAAAATTACTGCTCTCTTGGAATGATGGTGTTTTGCAAGGGAGCGTTAAAACGTGGTATGAAAACGGAACACTTGAAAGCCAACGAGAGATGAGCGACAATAAGAAAAATGGCCTTCTAACCGCTTGGTATCGAAATGGGGCGCTCATGCTCCTCGAAGAGTACGATAACGACAAACTGCAAAAAGGCGAATATTACCGAATCGGCGAGAAGGTAGCGGCTTCTAAAATTGAGAAAGGGAAAGGGATTGCAACTCTTTTCACCCCAGAAGGAAACTTTTCAAGGAAGGTATATTATCAAGAGGGAAAACCGGCTGAATAAAGAGGCTTTTCGCCTAGCTTTACGAAAAAAACGGCAAGCACTTTCACTTAAGCGCCGCCAAGAGGCTGCCCATGCGCTCTATTCCTCTTTGGCAATCCTCTCCCATCGCTCTATTCTCTCATTTGCGAGTCTTCCTGAAGAAATCGATACCTTAAAGCTCAACACAGCTCTAGCATTCACTGGACGTCTTTTGCTTCCTAAAATTGCAGACGATACCCTAAAAATTTACCGCGTCTCTGATCTCGACGCCCAGTTGAGACAAAACCACTTTGGCCTTTTTGAACCGATCCCTTCCCAGTGCCAAGAGGTTTCTAAAGAAGAAGTTGATATTGTTCTTGTTCCGGCACTTGGATTTGATAAAACCGGCCATCGTTTAGGCTTTGGCAAAGGGTATTATGATCGCTTTTTAGCCTCTATACCGAACTGTCCCACGATTGGCATCGGCTTTAAGGAGCAGGAGGTAGAAAAGCTTCCTGTAGAGGAGACAGATTTTCCATTAACTTCTATTACCCTCTTCTAAAATGAGTTGTATACAAAATATTTTTTTACACCAATCGGGTTCTGTTAAAGAAGCTAAGAAGGTTGTCGCTGCTCTTACGATCACGGCAATTGCTTTAGCAGCTATTGCCTTATTACCGACACAAGCTGGTTTCATCGGAGTGGTTGCGGATGGAATCTTGTTTGGAGGGGCGGGGGTGCTATTTGCATTAGACCTTGTATTGATCATCATGATGTGCAAAAAAAAACCAGGTGGTGTAGTTCCTGCTGTGATGGACCCTGAAGCACCTCGACAACGCGTCCCACTCACATTTTCCGAAGAAATTGTTTTACCGCCAGAGGTTGCTCAACAGGTTTTTTCTTACTTGGAACCTGACGCCATTTCACGCTGTAATCAAGTCTCGCGTTCATGGAATGAGGCAACTGCTGAAAGAATGCGACAAAACTTTTTTGATACATATATCTTTGGAAAAGAAAAGTGGGCAAACAAAAACTTTGGAGAAGTGGGAGAAATCCCTCCTTTACCCTCTAATATTTATGAAATTCTTCACGCTCCTTGTCCTTTTTGGGAGGGAAAAAAAGTGTATGAAACACAAAATCTCGTTCTGTTCCCGGATTCAATCAACGGAGCTCCTATTACCAACTTTTCTTTTTTGAATTCTTCGGGACTCTCTTCTCAATATGATCTTGATGCCTTTGTAGCTTCTCCAAATGAGGGCAATCCACCACTCAGAATTGCAATGGGAAAATCTTTATCGATGCAAAATAGTGCAGGACGCCCATACTGGGGGTTGATCACGAAACAGGCCGTCCCTAACAGCTCAAGAAAGTCTTATAACGAACAACAAGAACTGGTCGGTCAAGCAGCTGGATACACGGTTCCTAATTATTCTGAGGTCATAGTGAGTATGGCGGCTGCATATGCTGACTCCGAGACCCTACTCAGTTCTACTTTCTGTGAAACATATATAAGCTTGTCTCCCACTCCTATAGAATGGAGGTACTTTGTGGACCTTTACCTTAACCATAGCATTAGTTCTCATCAGATCTTACTAAGAAGCACCTCCGGCATAGATCACATAGGAGTCGGTGCGATTCGTAGATTTGACTAAATACGACTTTCCACTTAAGGCTATTTCTCCATTCTGATATGATCCGCTGAAAAAAGGAGTGGAGCATGGATTCTTCCGATCGGAAAAAAGCACTTGAAGCTGCTGTCGCACATATCGAAAAGCAGTTTGGCGAGGGCTCAATTATGAGCCTTGGCAAACACTCGTCAACACGAGAAATCTCAGTTATTAGAACCGGAGCCCTCACGCTCGATATCGCCCTTGGCATCGGCGGCGTTCCACGTGGGAGAGTTGTGGAAATCTATGGTCCGGAATCTTCCGGTAAATCGACTTTGGCTACCCACATCGTCGCCAATGCACAAAAAGCGGGAGGGCTTTGCGCCTACATCGACGCCGAACACGCACTCGACCCGACATATGCCTCAAATATCGGCGTGAACATCAATGAATTGATGATCTCACAGCCCGACTGCGGAGAAGATGCGCTCAATATCGCTGAGATGCTCGCTCGCTCCGGAGCGGTCGACCTCATCGTAATTGACTCAGTCGCAGCCCTCGTGCCTAAGAGCGAACTCGAAGGCGAGATGGGCGACACGCATGTCGGCCTTCAGGCACGCATGATGTCGCAAGCGCTTAGAAAGCTAACCGCAACTCTTTCTAAATCTAAAACATGCGCAATCTTCATCAACCAGATCCGCGAGAAAATCGGCGTTATGTTTGGAAATCCGGAAACAACTACCGGTGGACGCGCCCTTAAATTCTACTCTTCCATTCGTCTAGATATCCGACGCATTGGGGGGATTAAAGGGGTTGATTCGGATGATGTAGGAAACCGCGTAAAGGTGAAAGTTGCCAAAAACAAATTGGCTGCTCCTTTCCGAACAGCCGAGTTCGACATTATCTTCAAAGAAGGGATCTCTTATGAAGGTACAGTCCTTGACTTAGCAACAGATAAAGGAATTGTTGATAAGAAAGGTGCCTGGTTTAGCTATGAGGGCAATCGCTTAAGCCAAGGACGCGATGCGGCGCGCGCAGAACTGAAGAATAATCCGAAGTTGTGTGCTGAAATTGAGAGAAAAGTTCTCGCCTCTTACGGCATGCTCCCTCCTCAAGAGGCAGTTAAAGCCGCAGCAGAGAAAAAAGAAACTCAAGAAAAAGAGTTAGCGGGCGTCTAAAGCGACTCTCTTTTCAATCAATGCGACAAGCGTTAAAAGCTCCGGAGTTGCAAGCCGGAGCTTTTTTAATGCCTCTTTTAAAGCAAAAAGCTCATCAGAAAGAACGCGAGCAGCCTTTTCCACCCCAACGAGAGCGGGAAAATTTACCTTTCCCTCATCTTGTTGAAGATCGAGAAAGTCGTCGCTAATCTGAAAGGCGCGCCCAAAATGACGCGCTGTTTTTTTGACAAGTTCGAGCGCAGCACTCTCGCCTCCACCAAATAGCCATCCTAAGACAAAAGAGAGTTCGAAAAATGTTCCGGTTTTCTTGTCCATCACCTCTAAAATAATCTCTTCATTTAACTCCCCGGGAAATAAATCGAGATATTGCCCACCGCAGGCACCTAAACTGCCCGCATTAAGCGCTGCATTTTCAATCGCAATGGGGATTAAAGGCTCCAGGTTCAACTTTTGGCCATTGAGCCGGATTCTATCATAGGCAGCAGAGATCAGGGCGTAGGAGGCAAGGATCGCAGTTGACTCGGGATACACCTTATGAACAGAAGGTTGATCGCGCCGCACATCGTCATCATCCATGCAGGGCAAATCATCAGCGATAAGGGAAGCTGTATGAAAATACTCAACCGCGAGGGCAACATCGGAGACATCTTGATTCTTTCCGATCGCATCAGCCACCAGATAGACGATCGCTGGGCGAAAACGTTTTCCCCCATTTTTAATGGCATACTCGATTGCATCAGCAGGAACTGAACCGAAGCAAGGTGTCAGCAGAACGGTCGATTTGCTATTTCGCACCGTGCCGTCGGCCGGATGCCGCCATTCGTTCGAAACCTACCTGGCTGTGCTCAATGTGGAAGGTCTCGACCCGGGTATCTACCGCTACTTGCCGCTTTCGCACCGGTTGCTTTTTGAATCGTCTGTGGAGGGCCTGCCCGAAAAACTCGTCAGGGCCGCCCTGAGACAGTCTTTCGCGGGGAGATCGGCTGTGACTTTTATCTGGACGGCCATACCGTACCGCATGGAGTGGCGTTACGGCTTGGCCGCCCACAAGGTCATCGCCATAGATGCCGGGCATGTCTGCCAGAATCTGTATCTGGCCTGCGAAGCGATCGTTGCCGGGACCTGCGCTGTTGCAGCTTATGACCAGGACGCAGTGGACCACCTAATTGGTGTAGATGGCGAGGAAGAGTTCGCCATCTATCTGGCACCGGTGGGTAAGGTGTGAACAAGGTCTACGCGCTAACTTGCAGGTTGGTGCCCTTGGACTGCGCAAGTCGTGCTTGCGTCCTTTGTGTGAACAAAGCCTGCGCGCTAATTTGCAGGCCGATACTCTCTCAATGCGTCGCGCTGGGCAATTAGATTCTCTGTGGGTGTCTCGTCCGGGATCTCGCACCCCGCCCCGCTGAAGCAGCGTGAACCGCCTATGTCCAGACATTCCACTACCGCGTGTTTCACGTCTGCGGGCGAGCCCTCCAGCACGACGGAGACCGGATCGAAGTTCCCGCAGAGTGCCGGCCCGTCGCCGAGCACCTCCGCCGCTTCCCCGAAATCCACCATCCAGTCCACATCAACAATGTCTGCGCGCAACGTGCAGGATGTCCGTCATGAGTTGGGTGATATTACCGCAGATGTGCAGCCGGGTCAGCGCGTCCCTCTCGTGCACGGCAGCGAAAACGCGTTGCTCATATGGCAACCCGAACTGGCGGTACATCTTGGGTGACATCTGCGAACAAATGGCGTCTCCAAGACCGATCAGGTCGGCTCCCAATTCGATCTGCCGGCGTGCGAAGGGAATGGTGACGTTCTCGACACAAAAATCGAGCAAATCGATGAGCCATTCCGGGCGATCGTACACATCGATCAGGACATTGCTTACGCCGCGGATATCCGCTACCAGCGCCATCGGGCCTTCGACCCAGCCCATGACAGGCACTTCGCCTCCCACTTGATCGTGCAAGTAACGGACCGCTTCCAGCCGGTCGTTCATACGCTGCCCTTGCTCCGGGGCGATAGGATGGAGCTTATCGACGTCGTGCGGTTCGACGATCAGCGGTTTCTTGGATAAGCACAACCCGTCGTGAGGGAATTCGACTTCCAGTCCCAGATCATAGGCTTCTCGGTAAGGATCGGATATCGTCTGCACGATGTCCAGGCCGAACGGTTCCAGCATTGCCAGATTCGCCGCACACAGAACGCGATAATCGAGGTAGTAGGCCGAGAGCGGTTGTCCGATAAAGTGCGTCGCGAAGTTCATCATAATATCGAAGTTCGGCGGGCGGTCTACCAGCTTCCGCGCAAACGATGGCGCATGCGGTGTAACGAATTCATCTAACGCTCTCCCGTTGTTGGTATGTGCTTTGAGGTTGATAACACAACTGTTCTCATGTTACGAGCTTCTCTTGACGAACACCAAGTCGCTGTCACATGCTGTTCAATGCAGCAGCATATTCTAGCACCTACTCTCCAAACTGTAAACGAATAGCTGGCTGTTGCAGCCGTCTTGCGAACTCAGCGAGCAGAGACATTGGAATCCTCTCGAAAGCGTCCGGCACCTGATCTCGGATTAGTGAACTCCCTTTTGATCACATCGAACCTTGTGATACAATAAGTAAATTCACCTAGATCACATCCTATCGGCGATTTGATGCCGGCAGAAACAGGGATGCAATGCGAAAATATTTTATGGCGGAGGCAAGAGGACACGATATGGGCGAGAATGAATTGAATGTGATGGACACCAATGCAATGCCTTGGGAGGAGAGATACAAAGAGGAACTCGGCCTCACATTATTCCGCAAGTTTCTGCTAGAAGACCCGGACACGGGCATGCAGTTCCGGCGGACGTTATCCGGCCGGTGTCATGAACCCGTGGCATACCCACCCCTGCGCGCATGGTATGTACGTGCTTGAAGGAACGCTCGTGACCCATGACGGCAGCTACGGACGGGTAGTTTTGTCTGGTTCCCCGAAGGTATGGAGATGGAACATGGGGCCACTGAGCAGAGCGACGTCACCGCTGTTCATCACCAACAAACCTTTGGAGATCCATTATCTGCCCAACGCTTCTCTCTGAGGGCGAGTTGCATGGCGTATCGTAATCTCAAGCGGAGGAAGCTCTCTCGAAGGGAATTTTTGCGTTCGGCCTGTCTGGGAGCGATGGCCTTGACTTGGCCCTTTGCAGGAGTTCGGTGGTCGTCCGCATCTGAGGAAATACCGCCGGAGATCAGCCTTGAGGTCAAAATTGGCCAGATGTTCATGGTCGGCTTCCGCGGACTCGAGGTGGATGATACCCACCGCATTGCGCAAGACATCCGGGAGCGCCACCTGGTGGGGTGGTGCTCTTTGACTACGACGTCGCCCTCGCATTCTCCGGTGCGGAACATTGAGTTGCCCGAGCAGCTCAGAGCGCTGGTGAGTTCGCTGCAGACGTTCGCCTCCATTCCCCTATTGGTTGCTACCGATCAGGAAGGAGGAAAAATCAGCCGCCTCAAGGAGAGGTTCGGCTTTCCTCCGACGGTTTCACATGAGTACCTTGGGGTCATGGACGACGTGCCAATGGACTCACGGGTATGCCAGCGCGATGGCTGCAACGCTGTCTGAGTATGGACATCAAATTCAGAGCCTGGCGCCGGTGGTGGACCTGGAACGCCAATCCCAATAATCCTGTCATCGGCCGGTGGGAGCGCAGTTTTTCTGCGGACCCGGATGTCGTCACCCGACATGCCCTGGAATTCATTCAGGCGACACCTTCAAACAGGGCATCGTGTGTACCCTGAAACATTTTCCGGGACACGGCAACTCTGGCGGAGATTCACACCTGGGGTTGGTCGAGGGGCCACAGATACCTGGTTACGCAGCGAACTCAAGCCTTACGAGGAAAAAACCATCCACACCGGAGAAGCCAGATGCGATCGACGACGGCCCACGTGTTCAACGCGACCTCGGATATTTCTGAGTTTCCGGCTACCCTGTCCAAACCGGTCCTCACCGGTATCTTGCGTGGCGAATTGGGTTACGACTGGCGCTAATCATCTCCGATGATATGCAGATGGTGGTCATCGCCGAAAACGATGGCTACGAAACGGCTCTGCGGGGGCTGCGATCGAGGCCGGCATAGACATCATTGCCATTGCCAATCAATTAGAATATGATGAGGAGATTCTCGGACGGAGTGTCGCCTTAATCGGGCAGTGGGTGGGCGAGGCAAAATCAGTGAGGCACGATTTTACGAATCGTTTCAGCGATTCAAGCGACTCAAACGCAGGCTCAAT
>CAVVHU010000009.1:0-71344 GCA_963748195.1 uncultured Chlamydiales bacterium
TTTATTGTTATTTTCCACTGATTCAGCGTATTGCTCGATGTCAATGGAGAAACGGCCCTGCATTTTGCTGCAGCTCTTGGAAATTCTATCGAAGTATTGAATATTCTTATCGATAAGGGCGCTAGTCTTGAAGCTCGGTGCATTTATGGGGGAACTCCTCTTCACCTAGCTGCAGAAAATGGAAAAGCTCCTGTACTAAATGCTCTTATTGATAGAGGGGCTAACCTTGAAGCTCAGTGTAAAAAAGGTCAAACTCCTCTTCATTGGGCTGCCAAAGCAGGCCACTTAGCAATAGTCAATGTTCTCCTCGATAGAGGAGCAAATCCTGAAGCCTTGGATGGGGATCAGAAAACGCCTTTGTTTTATGCAGAAACGACAGGGCATCAAGAAATTGTTCAGGCTTTTAAAGCACATGAGCGCAAGCGAGGTGGCTGTTGTCAGGATCAAAATGCTGAGCCGCCTCAAAAGAGAAGTCGAAATAAATGATAGTGTCCCGGCTTGTCTGAAAATTTGGAGTCATGCGAGGTGGTGCAAATTGTGCAATTTTTGAGGAGGCGAATAGCCTTGAGCTATTTGCGACGAAAAAAGTGTGCAAGACGCCCGCCGCAGCGAGAGTTAACATTTCATTATAACAAGAATTTTGAAGCAGAACGTGAGCTCCAATTGCGATCACTTGGGAATAAAGGCGCTTATCGTTGACAGAAGGAGATAAATTTGAGATCATATCCACCCAACTTATGGGTAAAAGTAAGAAAATATTTCGACTGGCGACTTTAGGGTGCCGCACCAATCAATACGAAACACAAGCCTATCGCGATCAACTCCTCCAAATGGGCTATCGCGAGGCTGTTGAAGGAGAAGAGGCGGATCTCTGCATCGTCAATACATGCACAGTAACTGAGTCTGCCGACCGCACAAGCCGCCATCAGATCCGTCAGCTGATCCGTCAGAATAAAGGGGCAAAGGTTGTCGTTACCGGCTGTCTCGCAGAAAGACGCCCCGATCTTATCCAAAATATTGGCGGTGTCTCGACAGTTATTCCCAATAAAGAAAAAGAATCTTTAATCGCCTCTATTTTCCCGGAGGAAGATGTCCCCGAATTTTCAATCAAACATTTTGATGCTCATACCCGTGCATTTGTGAAAGTCCAGGATGGTTGTAATTCGTTTTGTACCTATTGCATCATTCCGTATGTGCGGGGCCGTTCTCGCTCTCGCACGGTTGAGGAAGTTGTACGTGAAGTAGAGGGGCTTGTAGAGAGCGGCTATAAGGATATCGTCATCACAGGGATCAATGTAGGCGACTTTCAAGATGGGGTAGCTGGGTTAGCCGATCTGATTCGGGCAGTCGATCAGGTAAAAGGTGTCAAAAGGCTTCGTCTATCTTCGATCGACCCTGATGAGGTGGATGATCATCTCATGGATGCGATCTTAAACGGTCAGAATACCTGTCATAGCCTCCATATTGTACTGCAATCGGGATCAAATGTGATGCTTAAAAAGATGAACCGCAAATACACCCGGCAAATCTTTCTAGACTCAGTCGAGAAGTTGCGCAACGCCTCGTCTGATTTTACTTTCACAACAGATGTGATTGTAGGATTTCCGGGAGAGACTGAGGAAGATTTTGAAGAAACCCTCGCTGTCATGCGGGATGTGCAGTTTGCGAAAGTCCATATGTTCCCCTACAGTAGAAGGGAGCGGACCCGTGCAGCGCTCTATCCGAACCAAGTGCCTCAAGAGCTGATCGATGCGCGTAAAGCCAAAGTGCTTGCCTTGGCAGAGCAGGAGGCCTATCGCTTACGTGAAAGGTATGTCGGCCGGACAATGCAGGTATTAACCGAAAACAACCAAAGTGGCCATACCGAAAACTTCTTGACAGTGCTCATTCAGGGGAAAGAGATAGAGCCAAATGAGCTGATCGATGTGCGCCTTGTTGTCAATACACCGGAAGGGTTAGTGGGAGTCTATGATTAAAATCGCAGAAAGGCTCCGCCCTTTTTCTCACCTTCCCGGAACGCGCTGTTTAATCCCAAGCACCTCTGTTCTTGTAGAGGCCTATCCAGCCCTGATTTTACTTAAAAATTTCGAAGGGAAGATCCTCAAGGAGATGACTCTCGAAATTGAAGGTCCGTTGAAGCAGTTTACTGTGATGCAAGATCTTGAACGCGGGTGTGTCACTGTTTTCAGCGAGCAGTTTAGCTTTCATATTCTTCCAAATTTAGAGATTGTCTATACCAAAAAACCTCATCTCTCTCCACTTCCTATAAACGAACGTCTGTCCCTGGGGAGCCACAAAAAGCAGGAGTGGGAAGCGATCCGAAAAAGAGGCGACTTCCGCGAAATTTTTCCACTTTGGTATCGGCTAGGGTCGCTTTTAGACTTGCCCCCGCGCGAGGAGTCGGATATAGGGATCTTTTCATTGCTCAACGCATGCAAGGAAGCTGTCTTTTCGCACCGCCCGGAAACCATTATTCCTGCCTTTCGCCGGCTTTTTTTAGCTGGTTTTCGCGATCTATTCGTTCCTCGATTGAAAGATGAGGACTTTCAGGGTATTTTGCCCTCTAATGCACCTCTTGCTAAAAGTTCGCCACTCTATCTCTTAGAAGAAGGTGCTGTTTTGATTCGTTCTCTTTTTCTCCTCTCTTCAGAAAATGAACATGCAATTCTTCCTAATCTTCCTCCAGAGTTTTTTGCAGGACGGATGTTGAACCTTGCCTGCTCTACATTTGGAGAACTCGATCTTGAGTGGACTAAGAAAACGATTCGACGCATGGTTTTTAGGGCAAAACAAGAGGGTGAGATTTTCTTTCATTTCCATCCAAATCTGCGCAGTTTTCGCCTCCGTCAGTCGCTGAAAGATCGCGGCAAGAGGGTTCAATGCGGATCGCCACTAGAAATAAATTCAGGATCTCTATATTTATTGGATCAGTTCCAAAAATAGAGATTTGCCATGACCCTTAGTGATTCTGCACGCATCCTTTTCGGAGAGCATTGGGATCCCCATAGTTTTTTAGGGATTCACACCGTTTCAGATAAAGAGAAAGCCATACGCCTTTATAGACCGGGAGCGAAAGAGCTCTTTTTAGAAGTCAAAGGCAGCATCGTCCCTGCAAATAAGGTGCACGATGCAGGTGTTTTTGAATACTCTGTTCCCGATTCGATTACTCATTACGATTATCGAATTTATCATCAAAATGGATTGTTAGCTAATGACCCTTATGCTTTTACACCTTCATGGGGTGAAATGGATTCCTATCTTTTTAGCCAAGGGACACACTATCAACTCTATGAGGTGATGGGAGCACATGTGATGAAGCATCAAGACGTCATGGGCGTGCGTTTTACCGTTTGGGCTCCGAATGCAATGCGCGTTTCTGTTGTTGGGGATTTTAACTTCTGGGATGGAAGGGTCAACCCTATGCGGAGCATGGGAAGTTCAGGAGTTTGGGAGCTGTTTATTCCAGGGCTTACCTTTGGGGAGAGATACAAGTACGAGATCAAAACACATCAAGGGGAAATTCTCACGAAATCCGACCCTTATGCAAATGCCTCTGAAATTCGTCCTTTGACTGCCTCAGTAGTCGCAGATTTGGATTCGCACGATTGGAAAGACGACCTCTGGATAAACAAAAGGATAGTAGAGTGTAACGATCCTAAACCGCTCAATATTTATGAGGTGCATTTAGGATCCTGGAGAGTGCCGCATGGACATCATCTCAGCTATTTAGCTCTTGCAGAAGAGCTTGTAGAGTATTGCAAGGAGATGGGGTATACCCATGTCGAGCTCATGCCTATTGAAGAACATCCACTCGATGAATCATGGGGTTATCAGGTGACAGGTTTTTATGCCGTCACCAGCCGTTACGGTTCTCCTGCTGATTTTCAAGCTTTTGTCGATATTATGCATCAAAACGGTATTGGCGTGATTCTCGATTGGGTACCAGGTCATTTTCCATCTGACGGATTCTCTTTGGCTAATTTTGATGGCACAGCCCTATATGAACACGAAGACCCTAGAAAAGGGTACCATCCTCACTGGAATACCTTGATTTTCAATTATGGACGCCACGAAGTATCGAATTTTTTAATCGCAAACGCCCTTTTTTGGATCGAAAAATTCCACTTAGACGGTTTGAGAGTAGATGCCGTCGCTTCAATGCTTTATCTCGATTATGGGCGTGAAGCAGGGGAGTGGATCCCAAATGAAAGCGGGGGACGGGAAAACCTTGAGGCGATTGAATTTATCAAGCATATGAATGCGATCGTGCATAAACAGTGTCCCGGTGTGATCACGGTTGCTGAAGAGTCCACCTCTTTTGCCGGCGTCACGCGCCCTGTAGAATGGGATGGGCTGGGCTTTGATTATAAGTGGAATATGGGGTGGATGAATGATACGCTGAGGTATTTTCATCGCGATCCGCTCTACCGGCGCTACCATCACAATGACCTTACTTTTGGGCTATTATATGCCTTTTCTGAACGGTTTATCCTCGTTCTGTCACACGATGAGGTCGTGCATGGGAAGGGGAGTTTACTCTCAAAAATGCCAGGTGATTATTGGCAAAAATTTGCCAATTTGCGGCTTTTATTGAGTTACATGATCTGCCAGCCCGGAAAAAAAATGCTCTTTATGGGAGGAGAACTGGCGCAATTTAGCGAATGGTGGGTAAAAGAGGAGATTCATTGGCATTTGCTACAATTCCCAAGTCACAGTGGAATTCAACAAATGGTCAAAGAAATTAACCATTTCTATCTCAAACACAATCCTTTATGGGAATGTGACTTTGATTTTACAGGGTTTGAGTGGGTGGATTTTGCCGATACGGAAAACAGCGTAATCAGCTATCGGAGAAAGGGAAAGACCAGTAACTATCAGCTTCTATGTGTGCATAACTTTACCCCTGAGTGTCACACCAATTATTTCTTCTCCCTTCCAAATATCATGTCGATCAAAGAGATATTTAACACTGATGAGGAGAGATTTGGCGGTTCCGGTAAGAAAAATCTTGAGGTGGAAATTACTCGCGACGCAGAGGGCAACTCTACAGGCATCAACCTAACTCTAGCCCCCCTTGCCACAATGATTTTCGAGATTACTTATTAACCTGAACTTTGGGTTTTTCTCGCTCATCTTCAGGGAGTTTGCTTGCACCTCTTGTGCTTTTCGACCTTGTAAAGGGCCTTTGGCCATTCACTTCGGCCGAAAATCCCAAGATTTGCAGCGCAAACTCTTCTGAATCTGAGGGAGAAAAACCCAAAGTTCAGGTTATTAATCAAAATGCTTGGGACTAAAATTATCTAACTGTTTATACTCTGGTTCTTATGGTAACTTCAGCAGCAGATTTTTTTATTCCCGAGAGAATCGCTCACAGAAATTTAGGTGAAGCTTATGCCCAATACCCCTTTGCTTCTAGGGTTGGCCTAGGCTCTATTGCGACTGTCACAGGCTTTCTCAAGCCTTTCTTAGCCCCAATAATCGCAGCTATCGGCACCGTTGTGATGCCTATTCTGGCATGTATACGGGTTTGCAAAGGCGATAGCGAGGGAGCTAAAGGGTATTTCAAGGCTTGGAGGGTCTGTTTTTTAACCCTAATAGGTGCAACAGCCTTTATGCTCACAACAGCCTATTTCTTGCCCCTGATCGCTTCAACAGCACTCGTCGTCTCACTCTGCGCTCTAAGTATCATCTTTCATGTTCGAGAGATGATGAAAGATCCTGAATAAATAAATTATTAATATATATAATATTGAATCTTAATAATTTATTTGTTATAATCTAAGAAAAAATTATAAAGGTTGTTAATATGGTGGGTATAAGTGAAGCCCTGGGAAAGCTAAAAAGCGGCGTGGGAGATGGGGTCAACAAATTTCTTTCCTATCCGGATACGTTTAAAGATCCCTTAGAAAGAAAAATTTGCTATATCGCTTTTGACCTTCTTATCATCCTAGCAGGCGTTGGGATGTTTTTTGCACTTGTCTCTATGTCTAAGTTTGGCCTTTCTCCCCAATTTCTTTTAAATCCTAGCTCTTCCGCGCTCATGGCGATGCCTATTGCATTTACAGCGGCAGGGTTTGGGCTTTCGTGGCTAGTATCAGATATCCTTGGCCCTAAAAATCATGCGACTGCAAAGAAGATTGCGACTGTTCTTACGCCTATTTTATTGTTTGGGGCATGCGCTTTGTTGATGACAGTTGGAGGGGTATCTCATGGATCAAGCGGTCTTCACTTTAACTTCGGTGATGCAGCGGCAACTAAGACATTTCTTGCAGGGGTTCTTTTAAGTCCCCTTATTTTCGTCGCTGCTGAACGCGCTTATAGTCAAATGACTCGGAAAAGTAAACACTATGTTGAGATGCAAGAAATGAATGCATCACAAAGGAGCCAAGTAGATAGAGTAGAAGCAGAGCGTGGAGACCAGACGCGCCTGGCTGAGAGACAAGCAGCACACCGTCGACGTGAAGTCATAAGAGAAGGGCGTGCCGCAGTAAGACGAGCAAGTGAGCTTCGGAACAGCGTATAAAACGCACTTATCCTATTTTATCTTTGAGCATTTTGTTGACAATAGGCGGGGGCGCCTGACCTTTTGTCTCTTTCATCACTTGGCCGACTAAAAAGCCAAAGGCTCTCTCTCTTCCACTTTTATAATCGGCGACCGATTGGGGGTTTTCCGCTAAGATCTTATCGACAATGGCTTCCAGCTCCGATTCATCAGTCATCGGTTTGAATGCCGGATTCTCTTCAACGATTTTTTCTGGATCCTTTTCAGGTGTTTTAAGCATCAAATCAGCCACCTGCTTGGCCATCTTCCCAGTGATGACACCCTCTTTAATCATATTGACCAGCTTACCAATATGTGTTGCCGGAATGTTACTCTTCCAGAGAGTCTCACCTGTATCCTTAAACCGTCCTGCAAACTCAACGATCATCCAATTGCACAAGCTTTTTGGATCGTCACACACCTTCAGCCCTTTTTCAAAATAATCGGCTAGCGCTTTTTCATTGACGATGATCAATGCGGCATCGCGTGGCAGTCCAAAATCGGTGATGTATCTCTTCTCTCTTTCATAGGGCAGTTCAGGGAGCGATTGGCATACACTATCGATATAATCTTGCTCAAGAATGAGAGGGGGAAGATCAGGTTCTAGAAAATAGCGGTAATCCTCAGCGCTCTCTTTGCGCCGCATCAACACAGTCTCTTTCCTCTCCGGATCCCATCGATAGGTCGCTTGCTGGATCAACTCATCGGGATTTGCATGGGGATTCATCACATATGTGCGTACTTGCCGCTTGAACTCCGAATCCAGCGCCATCGCCATAAATGCAAATGAGTTGAGATTCTTGATCTCGATCTTGTTGCGGAGCTCCTTCGATCCTTTTGGACGGACAGAAATATTGGCATCCATTCGGAATGACCCCTCTTCCATATTACAGTCTGAGGCATCGATATACTGCAAGACAGCTTTGATCCCTGTCGCATAGGCGACAGCCTCTTCAGAGGAGAAGATGCAGGGTTGGGAGACGATTTCGATGAGCGGCACGCCCGCACGGTTGTAATCGACTCCGGCAAATTGGGAGAAGTGTTTCAGCATGCCGGCATCGTCTTCGAGATGCGCCCGGTCTAGCAAAAAGGTTTTAGGTTCGCCATTGACATCTGCTATCAGTGCACCGCCTTTGATGATTGGCATGTCGAACTGGGTGATCTGAAAATTGCGCGGGCTGTCGGGATAGAAGTACGATTTTCGATCAAAACGACTATATTTCGCGACCTCCGCATTGACAGCGCAGCCGAAACGAACGGCCTTGTGAACAGCCTCTTTGTTTAAAACAGGCAGAGTGCCCGGCTGCCCTGTGCAGACATCGGTGATGTTGGTATTCGGTTCATCGCCAAATCGGTTGGCTGCTGAGCTGAAGAGTTTCGATTCGGTATTCAGCTCAACGTGGATTTCAAGGCCGATGACAGCTTCCCATTCATTAAATGCCGATGGATCCATTTCTACACCTCACGATCAAATTGGGATGGGATTTCACTTGCAAAAGGGGCTGCTCTCTCATACGCATGGGCCATGCGGCAGACAAGGGCATCTTCATGCTTGGCGCCGATAAACTGTAATCCGAAAGGCTTTTTCTCAGTGTTAAAGCCGCAGGGAACAGAGATACCGGGAAGACGGGCGAGATTGACCCCGATTGTATAGATATCTTGAAGATACATTTCCAGCGGATCGTGTATCGCTCCTTTCTTAAAAGCTGTGGTAGGAGAAACAGGGGTGGCGATGATGTCGCACTTCTCAAAAGCGCGGTTGAAGCTGTCCACCATTTTGACACGCACCTTGGTCGCCTGCTTATAGAATGCATCTTGATAGCCCGAGGAAAGTACATACGTTCCTAAGATAATACGTTTTTTTACCTCAGATCCAAAGCCTTCAGTTCGGGAGTAGTCATACACTTGATCGAGCGTCTCTGCACGCGAGGAGCGGACCCCATAGCGCACTCCGTCAAAACGGGCTAAGTTTGTCGAAGCTTCTGCTGTAGCGACGATATAGTAGGTTGCAACCGAGTATTTTAAAACATTGAGGTCGACATCGACAATTTCACACCCCAATCCTTTCATGATCTCAAGCGCATCGTTAAAGGCGCGCTTTGGCTCTTCGCTTAAATCTTCTAAAAAGGCCCAAGGCACGCCTATTTTTTTTCCTTTGACATCGGCTTGCAAAAGCGCGAGATAGTCTTGCGCATGCATCGGAGAGGTGGTCGCATCGCGCGGGTCGTGCCGTCCGATCACTTCCATAATCGTCCCGATATCTTCAGTTGAAGAGGCGATCGGACCGATCTGATCGAGAGAGGAGCCAAACGCAACAAGGCCATAGCGCGAGACACGGCCATAAGATGGCTTAAAGCCGACAACTCCGCAAAAAGCAGCCGGCTGTCTCACAGATCCACCGGTGTCGCTGCCTAGCGTGATAGGACAGAGGCGGGCGGCAACAGCGGCAGCAGAGCCTCCGGATGACCCCCCTGCGACACAGGAGAGGTTCCATGGATTGCATGTCTCTTGGAGAGCGGAATTTTCGTTGGACGAGCCCATCGCAAATTCGTCCATATTTAACTTGCCGAGTATGATTCCATCTTCCTTTTCGATTAATTCAGTGACTGTGGCATCGAAAACGGCCCGGTAATTCGTCAAAAATTTGGAAGCGCAGGTCGTGAGCTCACCTTTCAAATGGATGTTATCTTTTAAGCCGACAGGGATGCCCGCGAGCTTGCCGACAGGCTCTCCCTTAGCCCGCTTTTGATCGAGGGCGCGCGCTTTTTCAAGAGCTCGCTCATGAAAAACCGTTAGAAACGCTCCTACTTGGCTGTCGAATGTGTCGATGCGTTTGAGAAAATAGCTGACAATTTCTTCTGCTGAAAGCGTTTTGTCGCAAAACTTTTGATGGAGTTGTTGTGCTGTTAAATTGTACATAATCAGGGGCTTTGTTTCATAACAGGGGGGACGCGGATCATGCCGCCAACTTGATCGGGAGCGTTGCTTAAAAAAGTGTCACGTGGGAGATGCTCACCCGCTTTATCTTCGCGTAAAGAAGAGATTCCTTGTTCATCAACATGGCTATAAGGCGCAAGGTCGCTGACATCAACTTCTTGCAGCAACTCAGCATAGTCTAAGACGTTTTTGAGTTTCTCAGACAACTCGACGAGTTCATCTTCAGAAAGTTCAATCCGACAAAGTTTGCTAAGCGCTACTAGGCTCTCTTTAGACAAGTCCGACATAGGCAAAAATCATGCTCTTGATTAGGATAAAGTGCAATGAAAATTCTTGTATGGTTTCGACAAGACTTACGCTTGAGCGATAACCCTGCTTTATCAGAGGCTGCTAAAAGAGGGGAGGTGATCCCCATTTATATCTGGGCCCCTGAAGAGGAAGGGCGATGGAAACCGGGGCATATGAGCCGGGTTTGGCTGAACCACTCATTAAAAACTTTTTCTACCCCACTTGTTTTACGCAAAGGTCCTACAGTCAGTGTGCTAAAAGAGTTGGTTCAAGAAACAGGTGCGACTGCACTCTACTTTAACCGCCGCTATGAGCCTGCTGCTTTTGAGAGGGATAGTGATTTGGTAGACTCTCTTGGAATAGAGGTTAAAACTTTTAATAGCGCATTGCTTATAGAACCATGGGAGATAAAGCCCTATCGCGTATTTACGCCATTTTGGAAAACAGCTCTTAAAATAGCTCCTTTTACTCCTGTTGCAAGACCTAAATTCAGTATATCGAAGCGCTTACCTCGCTCGGAGAGACTCGCCCTGCCCGATGAACCGATTCAGTGGGAAGTGGGGGAAAAAGCAGCCCAAAAAAAACTCGCGCATTTTTTAAAGAACCCACACACCGGCTCATCATTTCTTTCGCCTTACCTCCATTTTGGTGAAATTGGCCCGCGTCAGGTATGGGCGAAAGCACAGCATTTGACTGAATTTGTTCGGCAACTATTTTGGCGCGAATTTGCCTACCATCTTCTCTTTCACTTTCCTCATACTTCCGATGAGCCGCTTCGCGAGGAATTTAAGGCGTTTCCTTGGGCTGAAGATAAAAGGGCGCTTAAAGCGTGGAAAGAGGGGAAGACAGGGTATCCTTATATAGACGCTGCGATGCGTCAGCTCTTGCAAACGGGTTGGTTGCCCAATAGACAGCGGATGGCAGTCGCCTCATTTTTAACAAAAGACCTATTGATTCCCTGGCAGGAAGGCGCCAAATGGTTTTGGGAGCGCCTTGTCGATGCTGATTTGGCGAATAACACACTAGGGTGGCAGTGGACCGCTGGCTGTGGTGCCGATGCTGCGCCTTATTTTCGCATTTTCAATCCTGTCGCGCAGGGGAAACAGTTCGATCCCGATGGGGAATATGTGCGGCGGTTCGTTCCTGAACTAAAAGATGTTCCTACTGATAAAATTCATGGACCTCAAGGGGTCAAAAGCTATCCCAAGCCGATTGTCATTCATAGTGAGGCGCGTAAACGCGCTCTAAAAGCATTTGAGAAGGTAAAACAAAAATGAAAATAGTCATTACAGGAAGTAGCGGATTTATTGGAAAAAAACTCGTCTCTTTATTCAAAGATAGAGGCGATACACTTATATTACTCTCCCGCAATCCAAAAGAGGGAGAGCATTTCTGGGATCCGAGTTCTCAGCAGATCGAACCCTCGATTTTGGAAGGGGCCGATGTGGTGATTAACCTCGCAGGTGAAAGCATCTTAGGGAGATGGAATCAAGAGAAGATGGCAAAAATTCGCGAGAGCCGCTTCACTTCGACGCAATTTCTCTGTGATACTCTTTTAAAACTCGAGCAGTTGCCCCGTATCTATATCAATGCTTCGGCGATTGGATTTTACGGCGACAGAGGCGAAGAGGTTTTAACAGAGGAGAGTCAATCAGGACACGGCTATCTGGCAGAAGTGTGCCGCCATTGGGAAAGGATCCCTGACGTATTAGCCGAAAAGGGAGTGCGCGTTGTATTAACGCGGTTTGGACTTGTCCTCGGGGAAGAGGGAGGCGCCTTAAAGCTCATGGAAAAACCGTTTAAAATGGGGATGGGCGGGTCGCTTGGCAAAGGAACGCAGATAATGAGTTGGATTGCAGTCGACGATCTTGTAAGGGGGATAGACTTTGTGATTGAGCATGAAGAGCTTTCAGGTCCAATTAATTTTGTTTCCCCGGGGGCCGTTTCGAATCTAGAGTTTACCAAGACTTTAGCAAGTGTGCTTCAAAAGCCAGCCCCTATGCCCATTCCGAAGTTTGCGATTTCAATGCTATTTGGGTCAGGGGGAGAAGTGTTTTTAGCCAGTGCGCATGTTCATCCTGAGCGCTTGCTGAAAAGCGGATTTCAGTTTCAATACCCCAATTTAGAAGAGACGCTAAAAAAATATTTGCACATAAATTCTTAAAGATTTAGAGATACTATTCATTTGAATAGGAGGATACATGAGAGTAATACATTGGTTCGCTTTGATATTAGTCATTATCGGAGCATTGAATTGGGGAATGATCGGTTTTTTTCAGATCAATGTCATCAGTCTTTTCTTTGGAGGGACGAGCACAGCGATTAGCCGGATCATCTATGCCTTTGTTGGGTTAGCAGGTATTTGGTGCTTTTCGCTGTTCAAGGTTATCGCGATGTGCGACCTTAAACGAAAATAGCAAAAAAAAAGGGGGTGTTTCGAGCACCCCCCAACTTTGTCATGAAAACGACAATGTTTTTTTATTCTTCTCCGTCACTTGTTTGAGTAGGTGTGTTAACGTGTAGGGTAGCTTCTGCCAATGCTGCTCTAGCTTCCGCTGCCTCAGCATGCTGTTGCCTAGCCTCTTCAGAATTTGTACTTCGTTGACGGCGTAACCTTGAAAGTAGCCCATCTGATGATGGAGATCGGCTTCTTTGTCGCTCTTGAACGTTAGATTGAGGTTGCGACGCGTTATTTGCGCATCTGTAGATTGATAAGATGACTCCAAAAGCTAAGATGGGTGTTCCGAGTGTCATAGCAACATCGCCTGCGAGCATTGAAGCTGCAAAAAACTTTGGATTATACTGAGCTGTCGATATCAGGGCGATTCCAAAAGCCACTAATACTCCTCCTACAAGAAGCGTGAGGTTGTGTAATTGCTTATTTTCTGCTACCGGTGGATTTGAACCCCCTCCGTTAACTGGTAATATACACATAATTCCCTCCTTAAAATGTTAATGAATAAACATAATTATAATGATTGTGTAAAGATAATGTCAATAACAAATTAATTAAAATTATATTTAATTTAAAATATGAGGATAGGGCAATAGAGATTGACGACTAAAAACTTAAGATGGCACTCGCCCCTGCATAAAATGAGCCCTCAAATTTGTAGTGGGTAGAGTTTTTGTCGTTACGGTTTGATATTTTTAGATCACCGTCAAAGGTTGAACCCGCAAATCCTTTAATGGAAGCGCGCTCAAGAGGAGAGAAAATGAGATCCAACTCCGCTCCATTGGTATGGTATTCAAAAATTCCTTGAGGGTTCGGCTCCTCACTCTGCACTCTGTGTCGATTTCTGAGAAACCGTATAGAGCCTTCAACAGTCCAGAAGCGGGACCATTCATATTCTATTGCGATATTTATAGGGTAAACAGCATTGATACGTAGACAGTTAAAAGGAGAGTAGACAAATCCTAAGATGGGCCAAATTTTTTCCTTTCTCAAGCCGGCTTCAAGTATCATTCCAAAGTCTAGCTCTAGATATTTGCAAAAATCATACTTTCCCCATAACACCCCCTGGTAGAGGGTATAATCTGAAAGGGAAAATTCTTCCACGTCAAAGAAGGCAGCAGCGGTTAAAGTCCACGTCCAATTGGGAAACGACCGGGTATAACCTCCAAACGAGAGATTAACATAATTAAAAATCGTCTCGTGGAACTCGGGATTATCTGTCATATCGACTTCGGTGCCAACCCAGCCTGCGCCAAAGATAAAACCCCATACCTGGTTGCAGGGGTGTGTATAGGCATAAGCGGCATCCCATTGTCTATATTTGATCTCTCGATCTCCTAGGCCCCGCGTACGAAAGCCGGCTTTTTGGACATCGATATACTGGCCGCTGAGCGAAAAAGGGTAGTGAGGAGGTGGTGTGTTTTGTAGTTCAAAGAGAGGATAGTCCAAGTTTTCCCATTCATCCAAAGCAAAAAGCGCTATCGGAAAAAGGGATAGAATGAAGAATAGTCGTCTCATGTATCGTAGGTCAGCTCCAAAATATTTTGCATTTCATCGGGTTGATAAATTTCTATATAATCTATTTTGCCATCGTCTTCCACTTTAAAAATAGATGCATCTAGCTGAGTGAGTTGCAAAGGGCGCTTCTGGTTGAAAGGATAAACCAGGAGGTTTTGGATCTTCCCTGAATAGCGCGAGGCGACCGGTTTAGTACGCTTTCCGTCGTTCAATATCTTTAAAAGTTCAGTCTGCTGTTGATAGTTTAAAGTGTAATGCTTTCCATCAACGACGACGGCGCTTCCTTCGACATTCCCTGGAGCGATAAGCAAATTCTCGGGCTTTTGTTCGAGAAGCGCTAAATAGATAGCAGCGCTTCCGAGCAGCACAAAAACAAGGACAGCAAGGAATAAGATAAAGCGTTTCATTCCAAAATGGTTTGAGCGGTTTTAAAGTGCAGTTTCCCGACGTGGCTCAAGATCTGGCTCCCGTATTGTGCGACAAGCTTCCGCCCAGATTCAATCGTCATTGCACTCGCTCCCTTAGGAAGCTTCAGTTTCATTTCTTTTTCTAGTTGGCTAAGTCCCTCAACAAAAGCTGCGCGCGCTAAAATCGAAGCGGCTGCCACAACAAGATCACGCTCCCCTTGGGTGCGTTGAATTAACTCCGCAGTCTGTCCCTTACGGCGAAGCGCCGTTTCGACCACATGTTCTGCTGCAAATTGGTCGATGATAATGCGCGAACACCCCGTTTTAGCCATCATGTTTTCGATTACAGTCGCATGCCCCCACCCAAGCAGCAAGTTGAGGTTGCCAAATTTTTCATACAGTTCGTTGTACCGTTTCGGTCCAATCCTTACAAGATGGTAAGGACATTTTTTTCGAATTTTTTCAGCGAGTTTCAAAATGGCGTCGTCTTTTAGTCGCTTTGAGTCCTTTACCCCTATTTTTTCAAGCTCAGGAATCGTCTCTTCATCTCCATAAACACCGGCAATGCAAAGAGGTCCGAAGAAATCCCCCTTTCCCGACTCATCGACTCCAATATGAGGTGAAAGATCTTGATCCAATTCCGCATACCCAAGCGAGAACGTACCTAATACTTCGGGTTCGAGGTAAAATTCGATAAACTCTTTCGTCTCCTTCCCTTGCACGACGAGCTTACCTGAAGCATAAAGGGTCACGCTCAGCCCTTTTTTTTTCCCCTGAAAGAGCGTATAGGGAGGTTGGGAAAGGCTAAATTCTTGCCTTTCTAGTCCCTGCCGCAGCGTTTCTGATAATTTTAAATCAAATTGAATCACATAAGACATGGCATCAATCTTGCATTAACACAAGTAAATTAACAATGAAGAAATACGGTTTTATATCACTGATTTTGTTGATAACTGGTTGTACGCCATGCTGCTATCGATCAAAACCGATTGAGCTATGCTGCACAGATCTTCAGGAAAATGTCTGCGACGCATTTGAAACTACTTCGGTTTGCGAAGGGTATTATCCAAATGAGGCGTGGTGGACCTTTTTTCAAGATCCCCAGCTCAATAATCTGATCGAGCTCAGCCTTGCGAATCATCCGGATATCAAATTGGCAGAAGCGCGGATCCTGCGTGCCCAAGAGGAGGCAATTGAAACACGGTCAGCGCTCTTGCCGCACTTCTTTCTTTATGGCGATTTGACCAGGGAGAAATTGAGTCAATTTGCTTCCCGTACTCTAGGTGCGACTGGCTTACAATACATCACAGAAGCAACAAGCTACTTAACGTCGGCTTCTTATGAACTCGATATTTGGAATAAAAATCGCAATCGTTTTTACGCCTCTCTCGATGAGGTGTGTGCACAGATTGCAGACTATGAAGAGGCAAAGCTCTTGTTAAGCACAACAATTGCCTCTGTCTACTTCGATCTGCAATATAATTTAGAGCTTTTAAAAATCGCGAAGCGGCGTTTACAAGCACGGGAAGAGCTTTATGCTCTTTTGCGCCAACGTTTTGATAATGGTGTGATCTCTCAATTCCATCTCTATGAGACAGATACTGAAGTGCAAGCGATCAAAGACTTGATCTTTCAGCAAGAGGGGATGATCGAAGTAGACCGTCATGCGCTAGCTGCCCTTATAGGGAACGTGACATGCGGCTTCGGCGAGTTGTGCAAGGAACCCTCCGCGCTTTTCAAGACGCCACTGCCTCTTCCGCCTGCTCTTCCGATCGACCTATTAGCCCGCCGTCCCGATGTGACAGCTGCCAAGCTGCGCGTAGAAGCCTCTTGTTTTGATGTAAAGGTGGCGCGTGCCAACTTTTTTCCTAAGATCGATCTTTTGGGTTATATCGGCTTCACATCCTTTAAACTAGCCGAATTTTTTACCAAGCGTGCTTTAGAATGGATAGGGGATGCGGTTGGGCTTTTGCCTCTCTACACAGGACAACAGCTCGAGGCTAAGTTAGGGATTGCTCGTGAAGATTTAGAGATTGCAATCGAGGAGTACAATCAAACAGTGCTCAATGCGATCCAACAAGTGAGCGATGCCTTAACGGAGTTAGTGACGGCGGATAAACGGCTTTCAGCTCTTTCTCAATCCGTTGAAGATGCCGTAGCGCTCTATAATTTAACAGATCAACGGTTTCAAAATGGAGTGGATAATCAGATCTCTGTTTTGAATGGGCTTGAGAATGTTTTAGTTCAAGAAGAGTTGGAAACAGTTGTGCAACTCGACCGTTTTCAGGCAGCTGTTGCCTTAATCCGGGCTATTGGAGGAGGGTATTATGACTGCTCCTGCGAATGAAAAGCCCGACGAAAAGCCAAATAATAAAAAGGGCAATAATAGGAAAAGAAACTTCTGGCTGATCGTTATCGCAATTATTTTCCTTTTAGCAGGGCTCGGATGGTTTCTCTATTGGATTTTTATCGGACGCTTTTATGTTTATACAGAAGATGCTTATGTGCATGGCAATGAGGTCATGTTAACACCTCAAGTGACAGCCGGTGTGAAGGCGATTTACGCCGATGAGACGGACTTAGTTGAACAGGGGCAGCTTGTTGTTGAATTGGACGAATCTAATTTTCTCATTCAGTTTGAAGAGCAAAAGAAAATGCTCGCTTCAACTGTCCGCGATGTGGTGGGCATGTTTCAAGACGTTGGAGCAAAAGAGGCCGCTGTCCAATTGCGTGCAGCTGAACTGCGGCAAGCAGAGCTCGATTTTAAGCATCGTGAGCCCCTTGTCAAGACGGGGGCTGTTTCTGTTGAAGAGTTTGAGATCTACCAAACAGATGTTCTCGTCGCAGCTGCAAACCTAGTCTATGCTGAAAAAGAGTTAGAAATTGCACAAGCTTTAGTCGAGGGGACAACAGTGGAAACACATCCCCTTGTTCAAGAGAGAGTTTGGTCTTTGCGAGAGAGCTATCTGAACCTGATTCGGTGTCAGGTTTGGGCACCTGCGACAGGGTATGTGGCAAAGCGTTCTGTTCAGGTTGGCGATCAAGTACAAGAGGGAGAAACTCTTCTCTATATTGTCCCACTTGATGATATCTGGATTGAAGCAAACTATAAAGAGACCCATTTAAGCAAAGTACGGATAGGACAGCCTGTTGAGTATACTGCCGACCTCTATGGGGGAGATGTTAAATTTCATGGAAAAGTTGTGGGTTTTCAACCTGGAAGCGGAAACGCTTTTGCCTTGCTTCCCCCTGAAAATGCATCAGGTAACTGGATCAAGATTATCCAGCGGGTTCCTGTGCGCATCAGTGTTGATCCTGACGAGATAAGAGAGCATCCTCTTGTATTGGGGTTATCGATGCGCACCTATGTCGACATTCATGATACTGATGGCAAAATGCTTTCACAAGTTCCTACATGCAAGCCGATTTATTCGACTGTGATTTATTCCAAACAGATGGAACAGATGGTCCGTATCGATCCGATTATCGAAGATATCATTCAACTTAACAGTAAAATAAATGAATAGCGGGAGCCCTTTACACGGGATACAATTAGTCATCGCAACATTAGCAGTGGCTATTGGAACATTGCTGATCTCCCTTGATCAATTCATTGCCAATGTCTCTATTCCTACCATTTCAGGGGATCTCGGTGTGAGTGTAGATGACGGAACATGGGTGATCACAACATATACTGTTGCCAATGCGATTACAGTTCCCCTGACAGGTTGGTTGACAGGTGTATTTGGTCGAATCCGTCTTTTCACTCTTTCAGCGGTTCTTTTTGCTTTGATTTCTCTGATATGTGGCCTATCTGTTAACTATCCGATGCTTTTATCTTTCAGAGTACTTCAAGGGCTCGTGTCAGGATCTTTGATTCCGCTTTCACAAGCGCTTCTTCTCATGCTTTATCCCAAAAAGAAGGGGTTTGCAATGGGGATGTGGGGACTTGTCGTGATGGTAGGTCCGGCAATTGGTCCTGTCGTTGGAGGTTGGATTACAGATAATTACAGCTGGAATTGGATTTTTTATATTAACGTGCCTCTCGGCATTTTAGCTGGTGCTGCCGCTTATGTGATTCTCCATCCGTTCGAGAGCGAAAGAAAGAAATTGCCAATCGATTTGCTGGGTATATGCCTTTTAGTGCTCGCTGTAGGGAGCTACCAGGTGATGCTCGATAGAGGGACTGATGACGACTGGTTTCGTTCGAGCTTTATCGTGTCGCTGGCTGTGATTTCCCTCATAGGATTCACATTTTTGGTCGTTTGGGAGATTTTTCATCAACATCCTGTACTCGATCTCTCAGTTTTTAAGAGCCGAAATTTCGTGATTGGCTCCATTATCATTGGCTTTGCCGTGATGTTGATCTTTGGAAGCTTGATTGTTGGGCCGATTTGGGTTCAAGCCCAGCTTGGTTACACGCCCCTTTGGGCCGGACTTGCGATTGCCCCTTTGGGGTTATCCGCCATTTTTGTTTTCCCTCTTGTGGGGATTTATTTACCTCGCATGGATGCACGACTATGGGTGGTGATCGCTTTTGCATTTCTAGCCCCTTCCTTTTTCTATCTTGCCTATCTCAGCATACATACACCTTTTTTCAACCTCGCTTGGCCTCGTTTTTTTCAGGGAATAGGCTTTGCGATGTTTTTTGTCCCACTTACGACCATTTCTCTCGCAGGCATTCCGGAGCATAAGATGCCTAGTGCTGCAGGGATGTTTAGTTTTATACGGATGCTCTTCATTAGTTCTGGCGTCTCTCTGGTAACGGCCTATTACTCCTTGAGGGAGAACTTTTTTCAAAGCCGCTACGCAGAGCTTGTGATCCCATCAAATCCGCAATTCGCTTCTTACTATGCCGCTCTAAAGAGTCAGCTAGGGCTTACAGGGGATAGGGCGAATGCTTTTGTCTACCAGATGGTGCAAAATCAAGCTTATACGGAGACTTTTCTTGAAATTTGTTACCTGACAGGGTGGGGATTTTTGTTTCTATTACTATTGATTTTCTGTTTTCGTTCGCCTAAAGCGGCAAAAGTGCATGCCGCTCAAGGTTAACTGTCTAAATCGTAGTATTGATTACTTTGTCCTCGGAGATAAGGGATAAGGGATATCCTTCAAAAGATAATCGTCTTTTCCTTAAGGAGAATGGGATCAAAGACGGGATTCTTTTCAAAAATGAAAAAAGGCACCCCATTTTTAGGGGATTTAATTTTCATGTTAGCGGCATCAGATCTCAGGTGGAGACGGTGTTTGGAGTTCTAAAAGACATTACGGTTATGGGCGCGTAAGATATCGAAATCTAGCAAAAAATGCTTTGCAGTTTAGCTTTCTCTGCTGCTCTTGGGTAGGGAAAAGAGCACTTTTGGGGATTTTGCTTATAGTTTTTCGATCTCGAACGTGGGCTGTATAGGCGATACGCCGAGTGAGAGATCGGAAAAATAGAACAAAATCATCCAAAAGAAAGGCTTAGACTGTGTTATTCAACGATCCCTGCTTGTAAAAGTTTGGACGATTCATCATAATGCACTCTTCTTGGAGGAGCATTATGCAAAATGAAATAGCGCATTTAGGACAAATTTTTAAAAACAGGCGTGAAGAGAGGGGTGTCTCTCTGAAAGAGGTGGAGAATGCCATCTCAATCCGCATGAGTTATCTGCAAGCAATAGAAGAGGGGCACCTCGGAAAGCTCATCTCTCCCATTTATGCGCACGGATTTATCAGCAAGTACGCTACATTTTTAGAAATGGATGCCGATAAGCTCATCCGCGAACACCCTTTTGTCATGAAACTCTTAACGGAAAGAAGCTCTTCTCAGACTGAAGACTATCTCTTTGGAATAGGATCGCTTGAGGTGCGAGGCTCACCCGGAGGCGAAGTGAAATGGCTTCCAAATCTCATGTGGGTCGGCCTTTCCGCAGCCGGTATCCTGACTTTTTGGTTTGTAGCGCGTTATCTGGGGCTATTTTGATCCGCTTATTTTTAATCGGTATCGCCATGGGCATCGCTGACTTGATTCCGGGTGTCTCAGGCGGTACTATTGCCTTTATCACAGGCATTTATGAGCGGCTGCTTGAAAGCATTAAAACTCTACAGCTCCATTCGATAAAGAAAATCGCTTGGTCTTTTATCCTTCCTCTTGGAGGAGGGATTCTAATCGCTGTTTTTTTGGTTTCGCGTCTGTTTTACTATCTTCTCATGCACTTCCCTGCTCCGCTTTTTGCTTTCTTTCTTGGAGTTATCCTCGCTTCAGCCCTTTTTTGCTCTAAGAAAGCCGGACTCAATAAAATCAGACATTGGGGCATCCTGATACCCGCAGCATTTGCTGCTTTCATCATTGCCGGAATGCAGGAAATGCATCTTTTTGGATTGAATTTTATAGGCCTTGGGCTTGCGGGAATGGTCGCCTCTTTCGCGATGCTTCTACCCGGTATCTCGGGAAGTTATCTTTTACAACTTTTCGGCATCTATCCTTTTCTTTTAGCGGCACTCAATGCGCCTGCAGCTCCGGGTTCAGCAAAGATGCTGATGGCCGTTGCATTAGGTGTTTCTTTTGGCTTAATGCTTTTTTCACGTCTAGTCAGCGCTCTTTTAAGGTATTTGTCCACATGGACTTATGCTGCGCTTGTCGGTTTTATGCTTGGTGGAATACGTTCTATATGGCCATTTGAGAGGGGGGCAGGATGGTTAATCCCTCTTTTTTTCACTTTGGTAGGTTTTTTTCTAGTTATCTTACTGGAAATGAGAATGAAAAAAAAGGAAAGTGTCCCCGCACTTTAATCTTATCATTTTTTTCGATAAAATAATAAATAGATAGTATATTTATAATGATATGTCACGACCCCTATATTCAAACCGCCTAGTTAATGAAAAGTCGCCCTATTTATTGCAGCATGCTCACAACCCTGTAGATTGGTATCCATGGGGCGAGGAGGCATTTAATGCTGCAAAAGAGCTCGACCGCCCGATCTTTCTTTCAATTGGCTATGCAACATGTCACTGGTGTCATGTGATGGAGAAAGAGTCTTTTCAGAATGAAGAGATAGCGAAGTTGATGAATGAGACTTTTATCAACATCCAAGTCGATCGAGAGGAGATGCCGGAGATTGACAGCCTTTACATGGAATTTGCGCAGGCGATGATGTCCGGTGGAGCTGGGTGGCCGCTCAATGTGATTTTAACTCCAGGTTTGATGCCCTTCTTTGCTGCAACATATTTACCTGCAGATTCAATGCGGGGATTTCTTGGTATGAAACAGCTTGTGTTGCGGATTCGGCAGATCTGGGAAGATGCTGATGAGCGGGAAAATGTGATTGCACAAGCGGGCAAGATTGTCGATGTTTTTTCAAACCATGTCCGTTTTAAAGGTGAGTCTCTCCCTGAGCAAGAGAAGATCAAAGAGGCAGCAGAGCTCATTTTTAAGAGCGCTGACCCTGTCTATGGAGGGACAAAGGGGGCGCCAAAGTTTCCGATTGGCATCCAAGCTAGCTTTTTACTCCATCTTGTAAAGGAGAATGCCGATAGCCGTGCTCTTTTTTATGTTGAGCGCACTCTTGAGATGATGTATCGCGGAGGGATTTATGATCATGTAGGGGGAGGTTTTTCCCGTTATACGATTGATGAACATTGGCTCATTCCTCACTTTGAGAAAATGCTGTATGATAATGCAATTCTCGCCCGCGTCTATTTGGAGACTTGGGAGTTCACGCGGCACACTTTTTACCGCGAAGTCGCTGAGCATATTCTTGAATATGTGATGCGGGAGATGACGCATCCACTCGGTGGTTTCTATTCTGCTGAAGATGCCGATTCTGAGGGACATGAGGGCTGGTTTTACACATGGACTTGGGATCAAATTCATTCTATATTAGGAGTTGATGCCCCGCTTTTTTGCAGCGTCTATGGTGCAACTCCGGGTGGAAACTTTGAAGGGCGAAACGTTCTTCATATGGGGGCGAGCATCGAAGAATATGCTGCTCAACATCGCGTTGAACCGAGTATGCTCAAGAGTGTTTTAAAGGAGTGTCAACAAAAACTCTTTGAGGAACGAAAAACAAGAGAGCATCCACCGAAAGATGATAAGGTCATTACAGCATGGAATGGGTTGATGATCCACGCCTTTGCAGAAGCTGGCCGCGTATTAAATCAGCCACAATACCTCGATGTCGCGGAAAAAGCTGCTAACTTTATTCGGGACAATCTATGGAAAGAGGGAACTCTGCTACGGCGGTGGAGAGAAGATGAATCTCGCTATAATGGGTGTTTGGATGACTATGCTTTCTTGATACAAGGCCTCTTGACGCTCTTTGAGGCTGACCGTGGTACGCAATGGTTAGAATTTGCTTTAACTCTTACACACGAATTAAATAGGGAATTCAAAGCGGAAGATGGAGCTTACTATTTAACAAATGGTCGGGACCCTAACCTCATTTTGCGCCGTTGCGAGTTTTACGATGGAGCGGAACCTTCTGGTAATGCTGTACATGCAGAGAATTTGTTCCGCCTTTACCAGATTACGGGTTCTGAGGTCTACCTCAAGGAAGTAGAAGATATTTTAAGGGCTGCAAAGGAACACATAGACCTTTATCCCCCAGGGGCTTGCTATCATTTGATGGTGTTAGAGCGTTATTTTGACAAACAAGTTCCCACAATTGTGGTATCACTCAATAGTGAAGAGAGTTATCGAGAAGAGATCGCAAAGATCTTAGCGGGGCATTTTATTCCGCATAAAGTTGTCATCTGGCTGCGGGGTTCTGATGAGGAGCTTAGGGATTTGGTGCCCGCAACGCGGAATAAGCCCCCTTTTCAAGATAAAACAACGCTCTACATTTGCTATCACGACCGTTGTTTGGAGCCTATCCACGAAATCCCCAAAATGTGGCAAGCAATAGAGAAGCTTTAACCTGACTGAAATTTGCCAAATTCACATCTAAAGAATGTACAAAGTGGAGTAATCATGCTATCATCTAGCGCTAACCTTAGGTGAAACGTATGAAAAAAATCCTTTTACTTTTGTCACTGTCCACAGCTCCTCTTTGTGCAGCGCCCCTTTCGCCAGTTTCTCCAGGCTTAATGGAAAGTGAGCAAGAACTTGTGATCAATAACCGTATTCTTCTCAAGATTAAAGGAAAACCTCTCACAGTTATGGATGTGGTACGTAAAATGGATTTGATTTTCTACCGTCAATTTCCTGAGCTTGCCTCTTCTGCGGTTGCACGCTATCAATTTTTTTCATCTGCTTGGGAGTCGATTCTTGCTGCAGTGATTGATGATCAACTCATCTATGCAGATGCGCAGGAGAAAAAAGTAGAAGTTTCAGAAGGGGATGTGCGGGAGGAGCTTGAACAACTCTTCGGTCCTGATGTTGTGCTCAACCTTGATAAGGTGGGCATGACTTTAGAAGAAGCTATGGAAATGCTCAAAACAGATTTAACCGTACAGCGCATGAATATGATGATGGTGCGCTCAAAAGCGATGACGGAAGTTCACCCGAAACAAGTGCGTCAGCGGTATGACCAGCTATTGAAAGAGAATCCTCCTCAAGATCGATGGGTCTACCGAGTCCTTTCGGTTCGCGGGGAAAATCATGAAGCGATAGCCCAAGAAGCGCATCGTATTCTAAACGAGCAAAACCTACCCTTTGAAGATGTGGTAGCTGCTCTAGCAGATGATGAAGTCGAAATTACCTTGTCCCAGGATTATGAGCGGGAAGATGGCGAACTCTCGCTTGCACACAAAGCGATTTTACAAACACTTTCTGCAGGAGGGGTAAGCGACCCTGTTACACAGGGTGCAGTAAGCCGCATTTTTTGCCTCAAAGAGTTTCATTCAGGCGCACCTATACCTTTCAATGACATGGCAAATGAAATTAAAGCGCAGTTGATCCAAGAAATTGCTGCAAAGCATGATGAGGCCTATCGCCTTAAGCTGCGCGATCAATACGGACTATCTGCTAACTACCTCAAGAAGTTAATTCCTGAAGGTTTCCAGCCTTTTACGCTTCGATGAACCTAAATGAACTTAAAACATTTCTCTCCTCTTTGGGAGTCCGTCCTAAAAAAGGTCTCTCACAGAATTTTTTAATCGATCAAAACATTGTAGCGAAAATCGTAAAAGAGGCAGAGGTGGACCCTGAGGATTATATCCTTGAGATCGGCCCGGGTCCGGGAGCTTTGACTGAAGCGCTTGTGGAGAAGGGGGCTGAAGTTGTGGCTGTAGAACTCGACAGAGTCTTTGCAGAGGCACTCAAAAGGTTTCCCGTCACAGTATTCAATGAAGATTTTCTCTCCTTTTCACTCGATAAATTGGCTCGGAAGGGGAAAGTTGTCGCAAATTTGCCCTATCACATCACAGCTCCCATCCTCACGCGGATTATGCCGCGCAGCGACCTTTTTTCGACGGTTACAGTGATGGTGCAAGAGGAAGTTGCCCGCCGTTTGACAGCGAAACCCAAAACCTCTGATTACGGATCCCTCACGATATTTCTAAATTTTTATTCTGACCCCCATTATGCTTTTCGCGTCAGCCGCAACTGTTTTTATCCTGCGCCGAATGTGGATTCTGCAGTTGTTACCTTCAGGTTAAAAGAGCCTCCGGATGTCGATGCGGAGAGGTTTTTTGAATTTGTGCGCACACCGTTTGGACAGAGACGGAAAATGATTCGCAAAACAATGCCGCATGCAGCTAGTGCGCTTGAAAAGCTTGGATTTAATCCCAAAGCGCGACCGGAAGAGCTATCACTTGAAGATTTTTTAGCCCTATATCAAGAGGTCAATCGAGATGGCGCCTAATCCTAAAACCCGCTATCCCATAAAGGGATATGATAAACTCATTTTTCTCAAAAACTTTATTAAAGCGCCGAATATCTCTATCGGTGATTACACCTATTACGATGACAACCTAGGAGAGCCGGAGAAATTTGAGGAGACGAACATCCTCTATAACTTTGAGTTCACAAAAGAAAAACTCATTATCGGATCATTCTGTGCATTAGCAGCGAAAACGAAATTTATCATGAGTGGGAATCACAAATTGGATGGGATTAGCACCTATCCTTTTCCGATATTTGGAGAGGGATGGGAAGAGGTCTTCAGCTTTGACGCTTTCCCTTTCAGCGGGGATATCATTGTCGGCAATGATGTATGGTTTGGCTATAATTCGCTCATTATGCCAGGCGTAAAGATTGGGCATGGAGCGATCATCGCTTCTAGCTCAGTTGTGGCAAAAGATGTGCCGCCTTATGCGATTGCAGCAGGCAATCCGGCAAAAGTTGTGAAGATGCGCTTTGATGATGAAGCCATCGAACGGCTATTAACGATCGCTTGGTGGGATTGGGATATTGAAAAAATAAATCGCAATACCAAACTCATCTGCGACCTAGATATTACCTTTTGCGCCGTAAGGCCTCCTCCTTTAGGAGGGGGATATAAGGCGCAAATGCCCTTTATGACTCGAAGAGTCATTTAGGGCATTTTCTTTTTAAACGGGAGTCTTTTGATTTTCAATGTATTGCCTGATTATGGTTATAGGAGCGCCTCCGCAAGACCCGGCAAAGTAGCTCGGAGACCAAAGCATATCTTTGAGACAATAGCTCCTAATTTTTTTGTGCTTTTTCCTTAACAGTCTCGAAGAAACTCCTTTTAAGCTGTTCACAAGTTTAGACAGGGCGCATTTAGGTGGATACTCCACAAGGAGGTGCACATGATCTTTCTCACCGTCAAATTCTACAAGTCGAGCTTCAAAGTTGTTGCAAATCTCCTCAAAGATCTCTTGAAGCTCAGTAAACATCTTCTTAGAGAAAACGGCTCTTCTGTACTTTGTGACAAAGACCAAATGCGCATGCAATAAGAAAACACAGTGGCGGCCTGATCTAAAAGTTCTTGATTTTTTCATAGACCAAAGAATACTATCAAATCTTTCATTTTTCAGGAATGATATGTTTTTGCGAGCTTATCGATATCGTTTTTATCCAACAAAAGAGCAAGAGGTCTTGCTTAGCAAGACTTTCGGATGCTGCCGATTTGTTTTTAACCACTTTCTCAAAGCAAAAACAATTTCTTGGAAAGAGTGTGGTGCCTCTCTTTCTTATGCCGGTTGCTGCAAGCTTCTCACAGAGTTAAAACGAGATTTTCCTTGGCTCAAAGAGGTTTCTTCGGTTTGTTTGCAGCAATCTTTACGTCATTTGCTTGCTGCTTTTGAGAATTTTTTTAACAAAAGGGCACGCTATCCCAAATACAAGACTAAGCTTGGGAGACAGGGGGCAAGCTTTATGCAAAATGCCTTTCAATACAAAGAGGGGAAGGTCTACATAGCAAAATTAGGTCCATTGGATGTTCGGTGGAGCCGTCATTTTTCAGGGATACCAAAGTCTGTCACCCTTTCAACAGATACAACCGGACGTTATTATATTTGCTTTCTCGTAGAAGAGCCCATTGCCCCCTTAGCTTTTGTAAAAAAAGAAATAGGTTTAGATGTTGGCCTCTCTCAAATGCTTACGGATCAGGAAGGCAATACGATTGCCAACCCTCGTTTTTTAGAGAAGAGCTATAAAAGGCAAAGACGTCTTCAAAAAGCGTTAAGTCGTAAAGTAAAGGGGTCGAATAATCGCAAGCAGGCTAAAAAGTTGCTTGCAAGTCTTCATAGAAGAATCAAGGAAAAGCGTCTTGACTTTTTGCATAAAGTCTCCAAAAAGGTGGTAGATGAGAACCAAATTATCGCCGTTGAGACATTAAGTGTAAAAAGATGCAGAAAAGTCGTTTATCTCGGCAAATAGGAGATGTAGGATGGTCGCTCTTTCACCGTCTTTTAGAGTATAAAAGTTTGTGGTATGGGAGAAGTTTTGTTCGTGTAGATAAGCATTTTCCTAGCAGCAAGCAATGCTCGAATTGCGGCAATGTTTATGATCAGTTAAAGTTAGGAGACCGACATTGGAGATGTACCTACTGTGGAGAAGAGCATAATCGTGATAAGAATGCTGCGCAAAACATTCTTCAAGAGGGATTAAAAAAACTTTCAGTACCGTGGGGCACACGGGATTTAAAGCCTGTGGAGCTTGTGTAAGACCTTTCGTGCAAGGAAGGCAATGGGCTGAGAAGCAGGAACCTGATTCGTAAGGATTAGGAATCTCCTCCGTTTACGGAGCAGAGGATGTCAATAGATTAGAAGAGGTTTAAAATGGCAGCAATTTCAGAGTTAAAATATCCCGTCTCCTTTGAGTGGAGAAATAGCGGTGCGGCATCTTCAGACGAAGAAGGAGTTGTGCAATTAGTTTTTAAAAATGCGCAGTCTCAAGTTTCTGTGTCTATACCTCGCAATGTTTGTTCGGGTCAAAAGCTACCCTTTTGTATCAAAAGGAATGATAGTATAAGTTTTCCGAAGCAACTGAGTCTTCGGGCAGAACAAATTCAGAATTTAACGCTGAAAGCTCAAATATTTGGATGCGAAGAAGCCAATATCACTTTTACTCCACCAGAGAAGTTGGAAGAGGGGAAGTATCTCCTCGTTGTGAACTCTGAACTAAAGGCTAGTTTTGAGAAGGAATTATCCGTTTCGTATAGCAGTCTTCTAGCTTTTGTTTCACGGACATTTTCGCAAGCGCTTATGAGCATAGAGTCTCTTTTTTCAGCTCAAATGAAAGAGAGTTCTGAATGCGACAAAGAGAAGATGGTATGCGAAGCCGTGAACACCTGCATAGATGAACTTGATCAAGAAGATCTTTTTAGGCTCCTTGAGCAATACGACCATGATCATAAAGCTATTGCTCACGGAGAATTGCCTAAAATTGCCGGAGAACACACGTTTAATCGAGTCATTGAGATTTTAAATACCGAGGGTTTGAAAAAGATAGTCCGCAACTATTTGGTACGCCGTTTCCCAGGTAGTGAGCAGGAAATCTCTGCTCAACGGCTAGAGGAAACGGTTGTAACGTTTAGGAAAAGATTAAAGAGCTGGATGGCTTATATTCAAAGTTCACCTAAAGACCAAGAAGTTGCTATTTCTGAAGTTCTTCAAGATCTAGCTCAGATTTCGTTAGGGGAGATGCGCGAGCCATCGCTAGATTCTTGCTCTATAACCTCGCTATTCAATCAACTACGTGCTGCGGAAATAGAAGAAGAAAGTCTGGGAGAAGCGTTACAGAGAGAGCTTGCTCGTGATAATGAAACGCGCTCAGAGAGTTTAGCTATTCTGCAGCAAAAGCTACAAGCGAGTAAAAGAGTAAAATTGTTGCGAAGAGCTATTGAAGAGAGATTGGGTTAATCGCGCTTCTCTGCGGGGTGGTTGAGCTCTCCGTAGCGAATCTGCCCTGTCCATCCCAACTTCGTCCTTAAGGTTGCAAAGTAATCCCTGCGCTCTAAGCTGACGATCTTGAAGGTTCTCTTTGAAGGCGTAACAGTAAAGACTTCATTTGTTGAGAGCGCATATCGCGAAAAACCATCGTATGTCATTTCTACAGGATCATAATGAATCGACAGATCGATCAAAGAAGGGTTGCGTGAGCGGTGAATCACCATGTCGTTTACAGCAAAACAACGCCCTTGCAAGGGTGTCACGCCTTCCATCATCAGCCGCCAGACAATAAACTGGGGTAAAGCATCGTTTGTGGCACTTCAGTCATAAAACCCAAATGTCCAAGGTTGATCCCCAGAATCGAGGCATCTAACTTTGGAAAGTGGTGGGCAACTCGAAAACCAAACCTTCTCAATGCGGCTATTACTCGAGCTTTTCACCATTTTTTTATGAATGGTAATTATGCACTTAGGCGTCGAAGGCTCTTGAACAGCCATTCCCTCTGAAAAAACCCCTTGTCTGTTCCCCGTCGTTGTGATGTATGGTTTAAACGAGATACCTCATCCGATCACTGTATTAAACATCATCAAACAACCATCCAAAAATCTTGGGAAGTTGATTCCAGTAGTTTTCTATCGGTTCTAAAGAAGGAAGCTGATGCTTGAGCATGTTGCTCCATTCTGATTGTAAAATCGATTTATCTGGATGTTCTTTCATGAATGACAGGCTAGGATAATCAATTTTTTTGTAATCACATTTCTTTTTTAGAACCTCTACCAATTTATTTTTATTAGCTGACTGTGATTTGTGCTTATATAGATGAATCACATCATAAAGATCTCTTGGTCTCGCTCTTTCTAAAAGAGCCCGTATCTTTTCTGCAAATACTTCTTCTAATGCATAGCAAAATATCTTTATATTCTTAGGGAAATCTGAGTAGTTCTGGAAGATCATTCTTTTATCAGGAGGTAAAACAACTAATTCATCAGCAGTTAGATCAATTTTAAGTCGTGGGAAATTTGTTCTTTGCATTAGAGGCCCGCGATAATTTAAGCATCCCCGAACTGAGATACCTTTGTTCAAATTGCGGTATGTTTCAAATCGGATAGTGTCTTGGATTGTTTCAATACCTGATTCCTCATAGATTTTTTCAGCTATTTCCTCGAAACTACGTTTCAAATGTCCAACCTCAAGCTGAGAGACATCTTGAACAGTAAAGTCTAGATCCTCTGAGAAGCGATAGTTGTCAAAATAGCACTTTTTTAGACATGTGCCCCCTTTGAATATCCAGGTGTTTCCAATTTCTTTTTGATTAGTGATTCCTTTTAGAAACCAGCCTAACACATAATCTTTTTCAATAGTTGAAGGAAGTAAATTGAGTTTTCTGGCAGTAGTAAGAATCTCCTGTTTAGAAATCATTTTGGCTATCCTACATATGTTTCAGGGAGAAATAATCCCCAACGTCTTTTAACATGTTTTCCTTTCACAGAAGGATCCAGCTGAGAATATCCCTTACTTATTCGTACCAAACAGTCTGAAATAAGACGTTTTTGAGTCGGATCTCGACGTTCTAACAAAAATCCCAATCGTTTAAATACAGTACGATTATTCAGTTTTTCAGCATATTCTAGAAGGGCATCTCTGTTAAAATGCTCCGATGAAAGATATGAAACCAATATGTCTTCGGCTGATCTTATCCCACCTGCTAGAACAGGGTCACTTAGGACATCGATAATCGTGCGTGATGGATCTGATATGAGCACTCGTATTCCCTCCCTCCAAAGAGTTTTGGTACCGAAGATCATGTCATTGCTAATCTTTTTTAACAAAAATTCAACTTCCCCAATTTTTTGAGTTTTATTATTGAATCGTTTGCATGTAATCACAACAACTGATTGGAAAATTTGTTCGGTAAAACCCCAGTATTCAGCGGCTGACCAACCTCCTAGATAGCAGGGGGAAAATATTTGAGAAGCGACTATCCAGGGATCTTCGATCGGCACATCTCCTGTCATAGATTCCAGAGGAATAGAGATGTATCCTCCTTGACGCACTCGCTTTAACCATCCTCTTTTTTCCCACTCGAGTAGAAGTTTTGTAGCCTTTTTCCTCGGAAGATTTAGCGCGCTAGCCACATCCTTGGAAGACACAATTCCTTTCGCTGATGAAAGGACTTTAGCAAGCTGTAATCGAGATTTAGATCCTAATCCTTTGATTTTTTGCATGGTATATTGAAACCCTTGAAAGAACCAAGATTTGGTGGTTTACTGTGTTTTCAATATACCATAATGGTGTATTTCTTTCATAGAAAACCCATAAATAATTATGTCTGACATCTTTCAAGAGATGGAAAAAATCCAGCTAATCGCGCTTCTCTGCGGGGTGGTTGAGCTCTCCGTAGCGAATCTGCCCTGTCCATCCCAACTTCGTCCTTAAGGTTGCAAAGTAATCCCTGCGCTCTAAGCTGACGATCTTGAAGGTTCTCTTTGAAGGCGTAACAGTAAAGACTTCATTTGTTGAGAGCGCATATCGCGAAAAACCATCGTATGTCATTTCTACAGGATCATACGGGCTTAAATACTGCACCTCAATTTTCTCCTTAGGCATTAAGACGATCGGTCTATTTGAAATCGTATGCGGACTGATCGGAGTGATGACAAAAGCGATAATTTCGGGTGTTAGAATTGGCCCACCCGCCGCTAATGAATAGGCAGTCGAGCCGTTAGGTGTCGAGAGAATGATGCCGTCCGCTGAAAAAGTATTTAGATACTTCCCATCGACATGAATCGACAGATCGATCAAAGAAGGGTTGCGTGAGCGGTGAATCACCATGTCGTTTACAGCAAAACAGCGCTCTTGCGAAGGCGTTATGCCTTCCATCATCAGCCGCTCTTCAACTGTATAGGCGCCGGACAATAGTTCATCTAAACTAGAGTAAAGCGCCGTTTGCGGCACTTCGGTCATAAAACCCAAATGTCCAAGATTGATCCCCAGAATCGGGGCATCTAACTGGGGAAAGTGGTGGACAACGCGTAAAATCGTTCCGTCTCCACCAAGTGAAATGATAAAATCGACCTTATCGGGATCAATCGAGGAGAGGGGAGGCACATCAAGATCTGCGGCTTCTTCATCGCGGGCAACGACATTTACGCCCTTTTCTTGCAAATAAGAAGCCACCTCTTTTGCTACTTTAAAGGAGAGCTTTTTCTTCAGATTTGCAAAAAGAGCGATGATCAATTTAGTTCTCCGCAAATGTGAGAAACGAGAAGTGGGCCAAAATGCGCAACGCCATTTTTTCAGGTGTTAACCCTATCTCATTTAACAAGTCCTCATACCCGCCTTGTTCAATATACATCTCGGGTATTCCAAAATTCAAGACTTCAACTTGGCCAAAATCATGCGACATCAAAAAGTCGTTGATCTCAGATCCAAGGCCTCCTTTTAGCGAGTGTTCTTCGATCGTTACGATGCGATTGTGCTTCAACAGCAGCTTTCCTAGTAATTCCGTATCAAGGGGCTTTACAAATATAGGATCGACAACAGTGGCTTCAACGCCCTGTTTTTTTAGATCTTCACGAAGTTTAAGCGCAGCATTACACTGATGCCCTAATGCGATGATCAGTAAGTCTTCTCCTTCGGCTAAGATCTCCCCTTTTCCAAGCGGGCGAAATTGAATCGGTTCATTCCCTTCCTCTGTTGGGAGGTTCGGGTAGCGAATGGCAGTAGGCTTTTTCCAGCTAAATGCCGATTCCATCAACTCTTTTAGCAGATGGCCATTTCTAGGCTGACAGACGACCATGTTGGGCATCGTTCTATAAAAGGCAATCTCGTAAATTCCGTGATGAGTGGCGCCATCCCCAGGAGAAAGGCCCGCACGATCAACCGCAAAGACAACCGGGATCTCCTGCAGGCAGACATCTTGGAAAAGGTTATCAAGAGCGCGTTGGAAAAAAGTCGCATAGATTGAGCAGACAACATCGAGCTCGCCTGATTTTGCAAGACCGCCGGCAAAAGTTACAGCATGCCCTTCTGCAATCCCTACATCGAAGAAACGATGGGGAAACTTGGCATGGAAGGGATCTAAGCACGATCCAAGCGACATGGCCGGCGTGATGACCGATAAGCGCCGATTCTTTTCTCCCATCTCCACGATGTGTTTTCCAAATATCTTAGGGAATGTCGGTTTGTTGGAAGTAGAAGGATGGAATTCGCATGTGACGGGGTCGAAAGGCTTAGCGCCATGATAAGAAATAGGATCTCTCTCCGCCCGTTTAACTCCCTGCCCCTTTTTCGTGTAAGTGTGGATAATGAGCGGCATAGGAAAGTCTTTGGCCGCTTGCAAAATGGCTACAAGCTTTTTAATATCATGGCCGTCAATGGGTCCGATGTATGAGAGTCCAAATTGTTCAAAGAAAGGTGCGGAGCTGACAAGGTTTTTTACAGATTCGGTTAGTTTTACCCCTTTTTTTGCAAGCGAGGAGCCGTAAACAGGGATTTTTGATACAAGCGACTCTAAATCGTGTTTCCATTTACTCGTTGTCGGGTTGCTAAGGAGACGGCTTAAGATATTGGTGATCCCGCCTACGTTTTTTGAGATGGACATCTCATTATCGTTGAGAATGACGATAAAACGGGATAAATCTCGAGTAATGTTGTTAAGCGCTTCCAGTGAAAGTCCGCAGGTTAAAGTCGCATCGCCAATAATCGGAATGACATGTTCGCGATTGCCTACCAGATCGCGCGCTCGGGCCATACCAAGCGCAAGCGAGAGAGCCGTTCCTGCATGTCCTGCATAGAAATGATCGTGTTCGGACTCTTTTGGGTGCGCAAAGCCGTTCAGCCCACCTGACCCGCGTATTTTATCGAAACGCCCATCGTTTCTTCCGGTAAGTAGTTTATGCGTGTAAGTTTGGTGGCTGACATCAAAGATGAATGTGTCGTCTGGGGAGTGAAAAACATAGTGGAGGGCAAGTGTGAGTTCCACTGTTCCTAAATTCGATGCGAGATGGCCGCCCGTTACTGAGAGCACATCGATTATCCTATCGCGAATTTCTTGTGCTAATTCCTCTAGTTCATTTAGTGAAAGTTGTTTTAAGTAAGCCGGGGAATGGATTTTTTCAAGATAGGTCACAGTACCTCTTGTGGTTCGAAGGCTTGCCGTTTTGGTGCCGCCTCGCTATCGAGTTCAAGTTCGCCATTGCGTTTCTTGATCAAAGTCTCAATACGTTCTTCGACAGCAGTTAAGCGCGTGCTGCAGCTTCCAATTAGCTGGTCGGCTTCTTCATATAATTTGAGAGATTCATCGAGAGAAACATTTCCCGAGTTCATCCTATCTAGGATTGCCTCTAATCGCGCAAAGGCATTTTCAAAATTAAATTCACTCATTATCTACACTTAGGGTTGCTTTTCCGTCGCTGAGCAACGCTTCTATTTTTTGTCCGGGGGTCAAATCTTCTCTCGATACTATAACTGAACCGTCATTTAAGGCAAAGAGGATGGAGTATCCCCTTTTTAAGACATTTTTTGGATCCAACGATGCAAGCTGCTGCACCACCTCTTTTAGCTTCTGTTTATGCAAGATTAGCGTATTCTGCATCGTTTGATCGAGCCGTTTTACTTGATGATCCAGTTTATTGCGAAAAAGGGAGAGTTGCGTTGTGGGTTTGAGGGCATGGGTTTGTCTCTCTCGTCCGGCAAGTAGGTAACGCTTTTTTAAAATTTCCTGACGCATGAGCCCGTCCAAACGTGTCTTGATCTCATCGAGATGTTGCAGCGGCTGAGCAATCAGGGCATAGGAGGTCGAAAAAAGCGGGTGGCGGCGGTAGCCGTCAAGCTGCGCGCGGTACCGGTTGACTTGATGGAGAAGCGCGCTAGCCATATGTCCCTTCATCTTTGTGAGAAAAGAGATATGCTCTTCTGTTTGTGCGCTTACGATTTCCGCTGCTGCAGAAGGGGTTGGGGCACGCACATCTGCCACAAAGTCTGCAATTGTGGTGTCTGTCTCGTGACCGACCGCAGAGACGATGGGAATGCGGCTTTCAAAGATCGCTCTTGCGACAATCTCTTCGTTGAATGCCCATAAATCCTCTAGGCTTCCTCCCCCGCGTCCAACAATCAGCACATCGCACAGATTATGCCTATTCATCTGGTCGATTGCTTCCGCGATTTCATAGGCAGCTTCATTTCCCTGTACACGGACAGGGTTGAGTATTAATTGAAAACCCGAATAGCGGCGTGATAGGACGTGAATGATGTCCTGGATGACGGCGCCCGTTGGGCTTGTGACCACTCCAATCCGCCTAGGAAATTTAGGTAAAGATTTTTTTTTATCTCGGTCAAACCAGCCGCGCTCCTGCAATTTTTTCTTGAGCGCTTCAAGACGAAGGAGCAGTTCACCAACCCCTTGAAATTCGATTGAACGGGCGATAATCTGGTATTTCCCATGAGGGGGGTAGACAGAGAGCGCCCCTTTGACAATCACATGGTCGCCCTCCTTTGGGACGCGGGAGGGTTGGCTGCTTTTCGAGCGGAATAGGACAGCTGGGACTTTGGCGCCTGCATCTTTTAGGTCGAAGTAGAGGTGGCCGCTCGAGTGGAGCTTACAATTGCTGATCTCCCCCTGGACAGTGAAGTTCGGAAAGCGCGATTCAAGTTGGTTTTTGATTGCTGCTGTAAGCTGGGTAACGGTGATAACAGTTGACGGTGTGCTCATTAGTATGGTATCAATACTGGTAATTTTTTAGTTTTGGGAAGGGTTATGCCTCGAGATTCAAATTCCCCCGTCATTGCCGGCAATTGGAAGATGTATAAAACCATCGACGAAGCTACCGCTTTTGTGGAGACTTTAACACCTCTCATTGGAGAGAGTCAAGCGAGGGTTTATTTGGCTGTCCCATATACAGCGATTCGTCCTGCAGAAGAGCGTGTTGAGAAGTTGGGGGCGCCGATTGTCATTGGAGCTCAGAACATGAATGACGCATCTGAAGGGGCCTTTACCGGAGAAATTGCTGCACGGATGTTAAAGGATGCAGGGGCGCATTTTGTGATCCTTGGCCATTCGGAAAGACGGCATCTTTTCGGCGAATCCAACTCATTTATCAATAAAAAAGTAAAAAGGGCGATTAAGGAAGGGCTTCAGCCTATTCTATGCGTCGGGGAGACATTGGAACAGCGCGAGAAGGGTGAGACAGAAGATCTCCTAAAGAAGCAGATACTCGGTTCCTTAGAGGGAGTTTCAAGCGAGGAACTTTCTACCATGATTCTCGCCTATGAGCCTGTATGGGCAATCGGAACCGGAAAAGTCGCTCATCCCGACGATGCTCAAAAAGCCCATGCGCACATACGTGGGGTAATTGCTGAAGCATGGACACAAGATGTTGCAGATCAACTCGTCATTCAATACGGAGGATCGGTCAAACCCGATAACGCATCTGATCTGCTTGCACAGCCCGACGTTGATGGGTTATTAGTTGGGGGAGCTTCTCTTTCAGCAGAGGAATTTAGTGAAATTATTAATGGTTGAATAGCATGACAGCAGTCTATTATTTGTTTTTGTTTCTTTTTCTTTTGATCTCGATCATTCTCTGTTTCGTAATTTTGATTCAAGAGAGTAAAAGTTCGGGGCTTGGCGCTTCGTTTGGAGGAGATACAGGAGATTCCCTGTTTGGGACATCGACTCCCGAAATTTTAAAAAAGATCACGGCATGGCTGGCGGTGGTTTTTTTAGGGGGGTGCATCATTCTTTCTATTTGGACGGGCGCGATGGGCCGTGCAAAATCAAAAAATAGTGTTACCACTGAGATCATCGAAAGATGAAGCTACCCCTATGTTACTATGGGGACGCTGCTTTGCGCCAGAAAGCAGCGTCTGTAGCGGAAATTACTGAGGAGATCCGCCAGCTTGCAGAAGATATGATCGAGACCATGTTGGATAAGAATGGGATCGGTCTTGCTGCAACGCAAGTTGGAAAGATGGTACGCATTTTCATATCAAATATCGATCATGAGGATGAAGAGGGGGAAATCCATCTAGGTGAACCGATTATCTATATCAATCCCATATTATCAAATCATAGTGATACTTTAGTCGAGCGTAGCGAGGGATGTCTCTCCCTACCTGGACTTCACGCTCCTGTAGTCCGTCCGTTATCTATTGAGATTGAAGCGATGGACCTTAAAGGGAAAATGTTTAGAAAAGAGTGTTATGGTTATCTTGCGCGTTGTCTTATGCACGAGAATGACCATCTAAACGGCGTCTTATTTATCGATCGGATCAAGGGAAAGCGTCGCACCGCACTTGAGCCTGAGCTGCGCCGCATCAAGCAAGAGTTTTATAAGAAAAGTTAATCAAAAGATTGTTGAAAGATCTTCTCGAGTGCGACTTGCGCGCTTTTTCTCAAAGGCACATGCCGGGTTCGAGGTTTGGCCAATCTCCTTTTCTGTATGATTTTCCCATTTTTAGAGCGAAGTTGCTCTTGTGTGGGACGTGAGTGGTTATAACCATTGAGGCGCGTTCGCGTGTCAAAACGGTCTTGCCATTTTTCCTCGGCGACAAGAAGGTCATTTTCATCGCTATCGGGAAGATGTTCTACGATTGCGCCTGTAAACTTTGAAGGGGAACGGTGGATAGCATTCTCTATATGCGTACGCTTTTTACCCTCCTTGAGTTTTTGCTCATAATGAGAAAATCTCTTGAAAACTGTGTTACCGCTCTCTGTTTCCAGGGCGCTTCCATAGTAGCGCCTGCCTGTAACTTTGTGTTTCCATCGATAAATCACATTACCCCTGATTCCCCGTTCTATGAGCTCCTTTTTAATTCTTGCAGGGGGATTAACCTTGATGCTTCCTCGAGGAGTGCTCACGACGTCCCATTTCGCAATGGGAAGAGGGGACTGACAGCTTGTTAAACGCTGGTTTTTTATAGGCGTTTGGAATCTAGGATTAGAAATCGTCATTTATTAATTAACTTTAATTATTTAGTTGAAAATATTATATAATTTAATTTATTAAAAATCAATCTATATGTAATCAAAGTTTAATTAAAAAAATAACAAGAAACAATAAACTAATGAAAATTTGAGCAACTGAAACAATGCTTTGCTTTTGTCAGCCTGCTGTATTGTTGGATGGAAGGAATTATAAATTTATGTCTCATGTTAAAATATTAAGTTTGCGCGCGGCTGGGTTATTTTTGTTGATTTAATTGTGTTTTTTTATATAATCTTATAAAAAAATGAGGTCTGGCTTTGGCGATAACAATTATAATTTCTTCTTCTTGGAATCAAGATTCAGTTATCAATGGTCATACTTATAATAACAATGACAGCGGCGCTTCTCTCGAGACGATTATGCAAATAGTAGATGAAGCGATTAATCGGACAACCAACTTTGCAGATCATGCCCGTAGAAGCGGCAGAGTGACGATTCAAAAAGGGATTCATCAGAAAACCGATTCTCACATTTCAGTTAGTACAAATGATGGTTTTAGATTTCATATTCTCACAAAGGTCCAGTATGTATTAGTGCTTGGAAAGGAGTCTCATTTTATGCCTCGCTATATCTTTCACAAAGTAGTGGAGGGATTGCCTGGTCCAAATCCGCGTGGAATGATTGAGTTGTTACCAGATGACGGTCTTCCTTCCCCAAACAAAGATGGCTTTGTCGAATTAACACCTAATGAAGCTAAAAAATATTTCTATTCAAAAGCAGAACCTTCAGAATAATTGTTCTCCCCATTTAGCTTTACGCACTTTTTTATAGATCTCTTTCTGCTTTTTGGAGATCGTTCTTTTTTCTATCCCATCAAGCGTGCAGAGTTCTAAAATAACATGCCCTGTGTGCTTTTGCGGATGGGATAAAATACGGGGGATGCCTTCGTTTAAAAGCACTTTCGTTACAATCACATAACTATACTTTTCGTCTTCATAAGGAAGAGTCGCTTGCTTCGCCTGTCGATGTAGAAAGGAACGCTCCACACGTACGGAAAAATGACACCACTTAGGATGTGGGCACGCTTTAGAGTGAGGGCAAGGCGCAAGCACATGTCCACCTAGTTTAATGAGCTGATCGCGAGCTTTTAGCATATTCTGAAACCCTGTAGGGGTTCCAGGCTCTACGATCACAACCGTTTGTACGCTATTCCAGACCGCCTCTAAATTGACTTCAGACAATTCGCCTAGACTGTATCCAAAAAGAGCCAAATCATGAGGGCGATAGGAAGGTATCGACTCGATGTCTCCTAACACATAATGCGGACATCCCAACTTTTTCCCTAGCTCCACAAAGCCTAACTCTCGCTCTATGCATGTCGCCTCGATCTCACCCCAAAGGGTGCGAGCTGCCCACCATCCCGTTCCGGGACCAGCCCCTAGATCCAAAAGAGAGGCAATTGGAAAGGGGATTTGCTGAAGTACAGTAGATATTGCTGCATAAGTAGCAGGTAGTCTGACGGTTAAATATGTCAGAAGGTCCTCTTCTTTGTGGAGAGACCCTCCTTCCCGGTAACATTCGGAAATGTGAGTAGACGAATATCTAAGCTCTTCTGATTTAATGTTTTTTAAGATTTCTTCAATCGAAGAGTGGAGATTTGTTGGTAAAAGCATTAAAATAATATTTATGGCATTCGATGACAATATTCTACAACGTCTGAATGAAATTGGAATAGCACTTTCTAAAGAGCGGCGCATCCCTTTGCTTTTTGAGAAGATTCTTTCAATAGCAAAAGAGCTTACAAAAGCTGATGGTGGATCGATTTACACGGTTGTCGATCGTCGAAAGAAGCTCCATTTTGAAGTGATGATGTCCGACTCTCTACATTTTCACCTTGGCGGGACTTCTTCAAAACTGATCCCCTTTGAGGATCTGCCTCTTTTTTTAGAGAATGGTGACCCGAACAACACATTGATGGTGGCGTATGTTGTTAATCATAACACGACAATCAATGTCAAAGATGCCTATTTTGAACAGGGTTTTGATTTTAGTGGGACCAAGGAATTTGATAAGAAAACGGGCTATCGAACAAAAGCGGTTTTGACAGTACCTATGAGAAACCATGAAGGGGAAGTAATTGCCGTGATACAGTTGATTAACCCTGGCGACTCAAAAGGCTCATTTTCAGAAGAAGATGTGCAGCTGACAGAATCTCTTGCTTCCCAAGCAGGCATTGCTTTAACTAACCGATTATTAATTCAGAACCTGCGGCATTTATTCGAGTCTTTGATTCGGGTCATCACTGAGGCGGTCGATGAAAAGTCTCCTTCAACAGGCAACCATGGAAAACGGGTGCCGATCCTTTCTTTTCTTTTAGCTCAAGCAGTAAACGAGACGGAAGAGGGGGTGTTTGCAGATCTCGCTTTTAATGAAGATCAGATTTATGAACTGCAGATCGCTTCTCTTTTGCATGACTGTGGGAAGATTACAACACCTGTGCACGTTGTAGAAAAGAAAACAAAACTCGAAACGATTTTTGATCGCATCGAAATGGTCGATACGCGGTTCGAATCGATGGAATTCAAGGAAGAGAATGCTCTTTTAAGAAATAAACTTCGCTGGCTTGAAACGCATTATCCCCAAGCCTATATAGCAGTTGAAGATGCTTATTCATATGAGGCGAATATATTATTAAATCAGAAGAAGCAATGGGAAGACGACCGGGATTTTATTCACCGTTGTAATGAACAAAAAGAGCCGATTACAGAAGAGGCGATGGAGCGGATCAAAAGAATTGCTGATTTAACCTGGGGGGTACATAAACCTCTTCTCACAAGCGATGAAGTAAATAATCTTCTGGTTCCCAAGGGAAATTTGACGCAAGAAGAGCGTGAGATCATTCAAAATCACGTGGTGATGACCTACAGGATGCTTTCACAGCTCCCTTTTCCAAAAGAGCTGGCAAACGTTCCAGAAATCGCAGCCTCACACCATGAGCGCATGGATGGCAAAGGGTATCCACGGAGGCTAAAAGGGGAGGATATGCTCATTCAGTCGCGGATTTTAATCATAGCTGATGTTTTTGAGGCGCTCTCCGCTCCCGACCGTCCTTATCGCAAGGCAGCTCCTCTATCAAAGGTTCTCAGTATCATGCAGGAAATGGTTGAGGAAGGACATATCGATCCTGAGCTTTTCAAGGTTTTTCTGAAGAAAAAAGTCTATTTAGAGTATGCTAAACGGCATCTTATGCCGGAGCAAATCGACGTTGAGTGACTGTCATTTATGTGCCTTAAAATGTCCTGACAATCCCATTCGAGAAGATGAAAAGCCTTTTTGCTGCAGCGGTTGTCTGACAGTTTACCGGATTTTGCAAGCAAAAAACTATTTTGGGGATTATCACAACCATCCCCTTTTTACAGAAGCTCTTGCAAGCGGTGTGATATCAAATGCTGAGCATTATCAATCGGCTGTAGAAGGGGAGACAGAGACACTTCACTTAGAAATTCAAGAGATGTGGTGTCCTTCGTGTGCAGATGCGATTCGACTAATTCTCGAGCGACGGAAAGGAGTGAAACGGTGTTATGTTGACTATGCAACAGATCTTGCTCTCATCGAGTTTGCCCCTCGCTTCGTATCTAAAGAGGCACTGATCGCGCTGATCAAACGGATTGGATATTTTCCTCAGCCTCTTTTAGCAGAAGAACGAAAGCCTGCACGCGCCCTGTGGGTGCGTTTTGCAGTTAGCGCATTTTGCGCGCTGAATCTTATGATGCTTGCCTTTCCTCTTTACACATCCCATTTCTTCTTGCTTCCGACTGAGGGGTATAGCGAAGCGATTGGCTACCTCTCTTTAGGACTTGCCTTGCCGCTTGTGACGTACGGTGCTTGGCCCTTGCTTCGCCGCTTTTATGTCGGTTTGCAGACAGGTTTTTTTGGCATGGAGACACTCGTTCTACTCGCCGTTTTTACCGCATTTGCCTATTCCACATATCATCTTTTTCACGGGGATTTTTCACGCCTCTACTATGATTCGATGGGGATGTTATTGACCTTTGTGCTTCTTGGAAAAATCTTGGAAAGGCGCGCCAAGTTTTCAGCAAAAGAGAGCCTCTTTCGGATCACCCGGAGCTTACCGAAAAAGGGGCTCAAGCAACTCACATCAGGAGAGTATGCTTCTGTCCCTATCAAAGAAATTCAAAAAGGGGATCGGATTTTAGCGCGCACAGGGGAAAAAATCGTTCTCGATGGAGTTGTAGTTGAAGGGGAGGGGCTTGTCGATGCTTCTTTAATGACGGGTGAAGCGATGCCTTTGCGCATGATGCCCGGTTCCAAAGTTGTTGGAGGGAGCATCATCAAGCATGGATCGCTGCTGATTGAGGTAAGCGCCGATTGTACTCAGTCCGTTCTGACAAAGATTTCATCAGTACTCGAACACGATTTAGGGCGTAAACAGAAGCAACAACGCCTCGTGGACCGATTGATTCCATTTTTTGTTCCTTTTGTCATTGTCCTAGCGGCATGCGTCTATCCATTTGGCGGCATCTTGCGTTCGCTTACAGTGCTGCTCATTTCCTGTCCGTGTGCGATAGGGATTGCAGCACCGCTTGCAGAATCACGGCTATTGTTTCGCTTTGCGGAAAAAGGGGCTCTTGTCCGCAACCGGCGCGCTCTTGCTATTTTGGCAAAAAACCCGCTCTTCGCCTTCGATAAAACGGGCACCCTCACCGAAGGGAAATTTAGGGTTTTAAATACGATCAACCTATCCGAGAGCTATCTCGCGATCCTAAAAGGATTTTCCGAACATACGACTCACCCTGTTGTGGCACCGATAGCAGAACTGTGTTCAGTATCAGTTCCTCTAGAAAATGTACAAGAGCATATCGGCCGGGGAATGGAAGCCTGCTATCAAAAGAAGCGTTACCTCCTCGGGTCTGCCTCCTTTCTCCAAGAACATGGGATTTCTGTTCCCTCTTCCCCCACCACAACACTCTATTTCGCTGAAGAAAAGAGACTGCTCACAACAATAGAGCTCGGTGATCTATTACGCGCACATATTCCAAAAGTGAAAGGTGTTGTCCTATCGGGAGATACTCCGGAGCTTGTAGAACAAATCGCAAAACAGTGCGGCTTTCTGTGGGGAAAGGGAGCGTGCGATCCGCTCCAAAAACGTATAGAGATCGAAAAACTTCCAAAACCTGTTGCGATGGTAGGCGATGGTGTAAACGACGCTCCTGCCTTGGCTGCAGCTGACGTGGGGATTTCTGTTGTCTCTGCGACAGATCTCTCTATCGAGGTTTCAGATATTTTGCTCACCAGAGCGAGCTTAAAAGAGCTGCCGGAACTCGTATCTCTTGCAAAGAGGGGGCAGAGGATCATTCGTCAGAATCTCTTTTGGGCGTTCTTTTATAATGCGATTGGGCTTGGACTTGCTTGTGGAGGTGTCTTAAGCCCTCTCTATGCAGTTTCAGCGATGCTTTTAAGCAGCTTGTGTGTTACCTTGAATTCAATTAAACAATAAACCAATTATCTTAAGGATTTGAACTATGTCATTTCCAGACACACCTTCTCTGGGGAGAAGATCGTTCGATTCATATGTTCATATATACAATAGCCATCCTACACAATGGCTGAATGGGATTAAAAGGTACTATCAGATAAGCATGTGCGCATTAACCATTATTGCTTCGTTTTTTCTCGTTTTAGCTGCTCACCAGATCTTTCCATCAGGGATTAATACAATCAGTTCATTCGGTGCTGGTGGCTACGTGATGAGTTGGGGTTTGATGGGTGCAGCAATAGCTCTTTTAGGTTTTACCTTCTTGAAAAATTATTTCAGGCCATCCGGAAATGACGTGACTTCCTATAGAAATGAGGCTTCTCTTGAACTTAGGCCTTTTTCTGAATATCCGGGAAATCACCTTTTTGTGACCGAAGATAATTATTGTCTTATTGTAGAAGAGGTAGCACAGCTTTTACGCAATCAGTTCTGCTTTTATAATCCCTATACACAAGTGAGGCTAAGCGATGCAGATAGGGATCGCTTATTGGAGGTTCCGCAAATTGCCCGGTGCTGGCAAGAACTTAGGCAACAGCAAGCTGATAATGCATCTAAAATTTCAGAGGAGACAGTAAGAGAACTGGTTGTCTTAGCTGAGGGGTGTTTGAATCGCGCTGAAAGCGATCATATGCCCTCTGCGCCCGTTCCTAATGCTCAAGGAGCTCTCGACCGTTTTGCGGAATATTATGGCAACTTGGCTGAAGAGGAAAGGGGGGCTTTAGATGATTACTGGGTTCCGCAAAGCTTAAGTTTTGATTTTAATTCCAAAACGATGAAATTTGGCGATTTCTATTGCTTTTTAGATCAAAACTGTATGCATAGCGTTGGCATTCAAATTGTTCAGATGGTTAGACAACTCAATCCTGATGCACGATTATTTGAAGAGGCTGCTGAGTATGTTGGAATATTTGAAAGATTTGGTTTTTTAAAAGTTTAAAGATGTTTCGCAATGTCTGCACTTCTGGGTGCATATAATTACGGGACAAATGTCACTCTCTATCGCTTCTACTACCAACGCAAAACGATGGCGGTACTTTAGCTTTCTGCAGGCTAATGTAGATAATGGTGAGTGAAAAAACCAGGCTAACAACGTCTTTTTGGGGGAGGACCTGGATCGACTTTGAGAGAGACGGAAAATCTGTTATCGGCTTCTCGCTTCTCATAAATAAACAGAAACCGCCAATGGTTAAATAAAAGTGTTCCCAGCTCTGCTTGATATTCTAAATAGTTTTTCTGCTCCTCTCGGTTCCACCCATAGCGGAGATCAAACTTTGCAGTCCAATCAGGCGTCGGCCTTGTAAAAATACGAAACAACGCCGTATCCCGCCGATCGGATAGGGGAGAAGCTAACAGTTCAGTTTGCGTCCGCACAGTCTCTAAGATGAAGTTGTAGAAATCGGCTTTGCGCCAATCGTAGCGGCTTCGATGCCGGTATTCTATACCAAATGCCAAGTCCTCGTTGACGGTCACATCAAGACGTCCGTTGCAAAAATCGAGCTGCTTATCTCGAAAGTTCCAGCCGCTGTCAACGCCGATAAAAACACGCCTATAGGGTTGATATTCGATGTCTAGATAGGCTTTAGGGATGGCTTGGGGAATGGTTCTTTCATCGAAAAATGCGTTTGCCCAGAGATCGATCCATAAAGGGCGCTCAATTCCGCATGGCACCTTTACAAAGAAACTGTTTTCAACCCCAAATCGCATAAGATTGAGGCGGTCGTATCCATCATTGATGGTGAAAATATAGTGGTTGTTCGTTGAGACACTTGGCTGGGTGAGGTAGTGGTAATGGATATAAGGCTCCACCACATGTTTAACACTGAGGCCGCATCTAGAGGCCGAAGTGTTGAATCTAAAGCCAAATTCACCGATCGCTTGCCCTGCAGAACTCCCATCCGGACTGTTAGAATATCCAATCCCGATAAAACCCACTTCAGGTGTCGTTGTAAATGGACCGAAGCAGAAAGGGCGGTAAAAGCGAGGATAGGTAAAGACGCGCCCGGAATGGAAATCTTGAGCATCTTTGATGTCATCGCTAAAAACGTAGTTGAGATAACCTGCTGTGAAGGTATTTTCAAATAGAATTCCTGTATAGGGAATCTCAAAAGGGTGCCAGTGAAAGGCAAAAGAGGGGAGTTCTTGGTTGACAGACTGGAAGTCATTGACCCTTACACGGGTAAAGAGATTTGCAATCCACGTCGTCTCCTGACGGCGAAACTCGATCTGGGTTCTGCCGGCTGTAGGAAGGTCAAAGTCGCGAATATAGAAATCTGATGCCATCTCCGCGTCGCTGACGAAATCATACTTTCCATCGACGCTTATTCCTCGTATGCAGTCGTAGAAAGTACCTTGTACACGGTAGCGGTCTCGCTTTTGGGGATCGTCGATAGAGATATCATGAGCATAATAATTGCGTGTGTACCATTCCGTGGCTTTAAACTTGGGATTATAGCGCGTTTCAACTCCTCCTCCAGGGCCATGGCCAAAAAATGCATCGAGACGGGCAATTCCTTTAAAATCCCCCCATGATAGAAATTTATAGAGAAGGCTTAAGTGAGAGCCCATAAAACCGCCCCATCCAAATTTTACAGCAAATGGGGAGCGTCCACGGTTTTCTAAATCAAGCTTGACTTTAGGAAACCAGAAGAGCGGAACTTTTTTTACCCAGAAGTTAATGTTACGGGCGGTCACGATGCGATTAGGAGTAAGTGTAATGCTTGGCGATCGTAAAACCACATCGGGCTTTCCACCTTCTGAGGTAGTCAGATAACTTCCCATCGCCATTAGGTTGCCGGAATTTAACAGCAAAATTTCGTCACCGCCTACATACCAAGGAGGCTGAGCTGTGCGGCCATTGATCAAAAAACCGGTATGCGTAATGAAATCGTAGTAAAGATAGTCGCCGACAAGCACCCAATCGCGATAGTCGATGATCAGGTTACCTTCGCACTCAACGGTAAAAACTGGTGGGTCGCATTCTAGATTTCGGGTGTAAACAAATTTTTGCGCTTGTACGCGAAAAAATGGAGCGGTAAGGATGCCTCCTTCCTCGGTTGACAGGACTCCCTCCTCATAGCAGGGGTTGCGTAAATCGACACAAACATTCTCTTCGATTTCCTGTAAAGGCAACTCGAATGGGCGGCAGGCATAGCACTGAGCTTTCCAGATCTCAGGAGGATCGGTGAAAAGTTCCTCCGCAAGGAGAGGAGTGCACAAAAATAGAAAGAGGAAAAATCTCATTTACTCGGTTGTTCTGATCAAAAGTCCGGCAAGAGCATACCTGTTTTTGGGATTTCCGTAAGCCATTGCGTGCACGAGCGCTTCTACTCCGCTCTGATTTTGCGTTTGAGCAAGCGTTTCAAATGTTTCGACGAGTAAGCGAGAGCTCTCTTCAGGAGTGAGTTCATGACGAGAAGAGAGTGAGGTGCGCTCCTCTTCCTCCTTAAATTGGATCATGTCCTGATCGCTAGCAGAACGGGCCCAACTGATCAGTTGCTCTTCATAAGGCCCCTCTTCGTGCAGCCGGAAAAGAGCGAGTGTGCAGTAGGTGCGGATGAGCGGTTCTCCCGCCCGTTGTTGCCCCTCTTTCAACAAAGCTAATGCTCCATCAGTAGCCGCGTTTTCTAAAAGTGTTACCAAAAGCGGGATCAATTCAATCTGCTTTTCTTTCATAATGAGACGCGCCGTTGCCAAAAAATGCTCTTCTGGGAGCTCTAAACATTGGATCAGCACTTTTTCACGCAGAGCGATGGTTTGTTCGACAAGAGCCGGATAGCCTTTCGTGTTATGGTGTGCAGAAGGGACCATTTTCCACGCTTTAAGGCCGCGGCCAGGCGATGAGATCCGCATAAAACCGAGATCTCCCTTGCCGGGAATCAAAATTTCATTACAAGGGACCACCTTTCCGAGTTGTAAAAGAGAGAGGGTGGCATTGAGACGGATGTCCCGATCAGGATGAGTAGAGAGGGGGCGCAAAATTTCTTTTCCCTCCTTAAGTCTTCCTAAAGCATTTATTGCAAATAAGTTTCCGTCTTTAGCTTGCTGTTTAACTGTATCGAGATAATCATTAAACCCAAGCTCTATCAGAGCGATCGCAGCAGCGAGCTTCACTTCATTTCGCTGGCTTTTGGCAAGCTCTTTTAACAAGGGGAGTGATGCGCTGTCCTTGAGTTCTCCAAGTGCTAAGGCGCAACATTCTTGTTGGGCATGATGTGCTTGTGAAGCGAGCATGCGGATTTGGGGGAGAAAGTCGTCCCTCTGCTCTTTAGCGACTGACAAAATGGCTTCGATACGCACATCGATATTTGTATCTGTCAACAGTTGCCTAAGATAGTTATGCGCGCTATTGCCTTCTAACAAAACGACAATTTGTGGAAAAAGGGCGCGGACAAGGTCGGGGACTTTTACCATGAGCGATTGTAGATGGTTGAGAACAGCCGGATGGTTTTTTTGTGCAAGTTGCAAACATCCCTCTAAGCGAGTGAGCAGAAAAGGGGAAGAGAGCGCTTCAATGACGAGCTTATCTGCTTCATCGTCATGCTGCCGCCCTAAATAATTCATTGCGATCAGTTGTGTCCTTTGATCTTTTGCATGGATTCCCTTTTCCAAAATTGGAAGGAGATCGGGAGAGTTTGCGACACCCGCGCCGAACATGCACATCAGCTGCGTTTCCGTATCATCGCTTTCAATACCGGTTTCGAGAATTCGAATGCCTGCCTGCTGCAAAAGGGTAAAGTCGTGCGAACCACTTTCGTGTGCATGGTCGAGATACGCCTTAAAGGCTTGGGCTGTTTCTCCTCTATGCAGTAAATAAAGCATTTGGCCGCTAACTTCTGTTGGAAAATCAGCAAAAAGTGAAGCCGAAAAAAGAAAAGAACCTAAAATTAAACGAGATAATGCCATAAATCGATTCCCATTTCACTCAGTACAGTGCATGTTTCTGAGATAGGCAAGCCCATCACATTATAAAAACATCCTTCCATTCTGTTCACAATGACACTTCCGCCCATTTGAATTCCATAGCCTCCAGCTTTGTCGCTTCCTTTAAAGGCGAGGTGGTATTGTTTAAGAGCATTTTCTGAGACTTTGTGGAATAAGACGCGTGTTTCCGCACATGCAGTGGCTTCCTTTCCATCGCATTGAGCGGTGACTGCTGTGTAGACTGTGTGCCACGAACCGTTGAGAGACGAGAGCATAGAAAAGCTCTCCTGATCGTCTTTGGGTTTTCCCAGTATTTTTCCTTCATGATATACGATGGTGTCCGCTGTCAGAATGACTGCTTTGGGGAAGCGCGACTTCAACGAAGCTGCTTTGCCTTTCGCTAGAATTTTAGCGTAGGCGACAGGATCTCCTTCAAAGGGAACAAGTTCTTCAGCGAAATGAGAAGAGATTTGTTCGAATGGGATCGAAAAAAAGCCCAAGATCTCTTTTCTTCTAGGGGACTGGGAGCCTAAAATTAAACGCATAGTCACCCACTATATTCCCCCAAAAGATAAAGTGGAAGAGTAACACAATTTAAATAAACGAAGAGTCTGAGGCTTCAGATGAAGTAGAGGAATATGTATAGGGGATCAATTCGATTTCCCTCCATTCTCCGCAAAGTTCAGCGGCTCTACTCTCTCTTCTATAGGGTTCTTCAGAACCCATTTCCTTGACATAGCGGTATTGTCCCATGTCTATATAGGCTCTTTCTTCTTCGCTATCGCGTAATACTTGAAAAGGATCGGTAATTTCGACGTGTTCCCAATCACCTAAAGGTTGGCTGTCGAGGTTCTCTCTTCTATATGGAGCAAAGGAACCTATTTCTTTGACATAACGGTACTGGCCGATTTCTATAAAGGCTCTATCAGAGTGGCATTCTTGCAAAATATGGAATGGATTAGCCACGTGTAATCGTATAGCTTCTTCAAACAAAGCGTTCAGTTCAGTATAGTCCCGATCGATAGCATTTTCTCGGAGAGCCGAGCGCACTCCATGGGCGACCATGGCGCTAGCAAATAAGGTGGTGCCGGCTAGCAGGAGGGGAGCGGCATGCGGAGAGACAGGGGCAGCTCCAAGAGTTGCATGGAGGGCGAAGATCGCTGCGATAGTCAGGCATACAACACCAATTGTTGCGGTTGCTGTAAAAGTTGTTTTTAATGCCTGGCTTTTCCATTCACGCGTTTGGATTTTGAGCGCTCTCTCAAATATATTTTTGACCGCTTCATCTTGGGCACTATTGTAATAGTTTTCAATTTCTCTGGCTCGTTGATGGGCTTTTTCTGCTTCTTTTCCATGTTTTGCTGTGAAGATACAGGAGACAACAAAGGCACACACCAATACAGCGATAGCTATAACAAGAACTGCAGCTTCACTCTGTGATTCTCCTCTAAGGTCTTGGGGGCCATAGCATCCTTCATTATATCCTCCATGATACTGGAAATGCGTGGGTCTAGAGGCTAAATGAAGAGTGACCCAAAACCAAGGGTCTGTGATGAGGCTATATCTTACAGGATCGTCGTCGATAACTCTCTGTTCGCTAGCTATTCGGACTCTTACCTGCTCATTTTGGTCGAGCATTGCAAGAACAACAGCTTGAGCTCGCTGAGCCTCGAGTTGCTGATTTCGATCTTTGTCTTCAAAAAATAAATGGTTGTTTTCTACGACATAACCTTCCAGGGTATGAATAGCAGCAGGCATAGTTTTCTCCTTTCAAGGCAAAATAATCTTAATATTGTGTTAATATTTTCGCAATATTATAATGCAACTATGAGTTCTACAACAAACTTCAGTAATACCGATCCTACCATGTCTACTCGCCTGGGGAGTTTTAATGCGCAGTTTCGCCCCCCTTTGGAAGGACATCTTCACAGTGTGATTATCGCTGTGACGGGGTTTGTTCTAGCGGCTCTTGCGGCGTATATCATTTTTGCTGCGCATAACCAGATGGGATGGACCACCAATGCCGTTCCTATCTATGCTGTCAGCGGGGGATTTGGGACGCTTGGACTTTTACTCACAGCTCTTTCGATCAAAAACATCATACAAAAGTGTAAAGACAGGCGTGAATTTAATCGCGCTCAGCTACCAGAATAGTTGCCAGTCCACCCATCAAAGAAGTTTTTTTAACAGGCTTTAATCCCGATTCGATTATTTTTTTTTCCAATTCAGAAGGGGAAGCAAACCCTTCCACACTTTTGGAAAGGTAGCGATAAGCCTCGATATTTTTTGCTGCAAGTCGTCCTAGCAGGGGCAGCAGTGTGCGTAGATAAACGCGATGAGAAAAACGGAGTAACGGCGAAGAGGGACGCGTGAGCTCTAAAATGGCAAATTTTCCACCCTCTTTCAGCACCCTTTTCACTTCTTTAAAGCATTTTAAGGGGTCTTGAACATTTCGAATTCCATAAGAGATGGTTACGGCATCGACTGAGTCGCTCTCAATCGGCAGAATTTGAGCATCGGCTTCTACAACAGAAAAACGTCCTTCATATGCAGATCCTTTGCTCTTAGCCACAGCTAACATCTCAGGGCAAAAGTCGAGTAAAATCGCTTTCGCCTCCGGTTGGCGGGCTAAATAGCCAAAAGCGATCTCGCCTGTTCCAGCGCATAAGTCGAGCAAGAGTTTTGGGTTTCCGATACTCTTAATGAGTTTTTGATTCCACTTTTTATGGAGGCCGAAGGAAAAGGTTGTATTCGCTCGATCATAGTTTGGCGCAATGCTTGCAAACATCGCTTGAATCGTTTCAGGCACAGATTTCTGATACACACTGCCTCAACTGTTGAAAATGTTTGAGCCCTTCTTGCTCCTTTTCACCCATCCTGTAGAAGCAAAGGTCGTAATACTGGTCAATAATATGGTTTGGCAGTCCGCTCCTCTTATGGGCTTCGGAGATGAGCTTTTCGCGATGCACTTCGCTCCAGTTAAGAGCCTTTTCAAACATCTCCGTTTGCATCTCAACGCCTTCTCGTACTGAGAAAACAGCAAAGACAAAGGGGAGCCCTGTCGCTTCATACCAAATTTTAGCTAAATCGAATGTTTGATAACCGGGAATAGATGATTTTTTAAGCGCTTCATCTCCGATCAAAAGAAAGCCATCACATTCCTCCGACATGGAAACAAATTGCGGATGGACGTTCCAAAAATGATGGCAGATCACTTTAAGCAAGGAAACAGATGTGGCACTATGGGGCGTGAGGGCAATGCGCGCTTTTTCTATAGGGCCTTTAAGGTAGAGATTTACGCTTCTGATTTCTTTCTGCGCAGCAATGCAAAAGTTTGAAAGGCGTTGATAGGCGCCATCTAGCCCTTCCGCAGAACTTGAGAGGGCCATATCGATCTCTCCATTACGCAAGCTTCTATTAAGTGCACTAGGGACATCAAAGGTGAATGCCGCATCGGTTTTCAGCTCTCCAAGGGAGAAAGGAAGATGGAAGGGGAGCGCATTGATATACTCTACGATGCCGATATTGGTCATTTTACATAGCACCTGTATGTGTCAGACGGGGCACGCGGCCGGCACTGCGGATAAGAGTGGCGATTGTCTCTAGGTTCATCACAACGCGCGCACCTCCGGCCATGGAGATGATTTTCTCTTCCGTATTTGTTGAAGAGAGATCATTTCCTCCCCAACGGAGAAGTTCGAGCGCTTCTTGTACACCGACATAATTCCAGAGCACTTTGAGATGAGGGAAATTATCGAGCATTAAGCGTGAGACGGCGTAAACGAGAGGGACATTTTTTCCCTTTAGTTGTTTTTTTCGTTTTCCAAGGGCGTTGTTCTCTTCGCCGAACTTCAATGGAATGAAGGCGCGGAAGCCACCGGTCTTATCTTGTAAGTCGCGCACCTGAATGAGGTGAGAGATAATGTCTTCGTAGGATTCGATGTGGCCGAATAGCATCGTGATATTCGAGCGGAGCCCGATCGTGTGGGCAAGCTCATGGATAGCTAAATATTCATCAGATGTAATTTTACCCGGCGCGATTTTCTTTCGAATTTCTTCGACTAAGATCTCAGCGCCGCCGCCGGGAAGTGAGCCAAGTCCCCAGCCGATCATCCGCTTGAATACCTCTTCGATCGGGATATTGTGCAGTTTAGCGAGGAAGTCATACTCAACAGGCGTTAAAGCTTTGATATGCAGATCGGGATTGAGGTTTTTGATGCGTGTGAATGTCTCTTGGTAGTAGTCGAGATTGCAGTCGCGCCATAGCCCTCCCACTACATGAATTTCAGTCAAACCATTGCCCATATTCCGGCGCACTTTTTCTTCAACTTGCTCAGGTGTTAGAAACCAAGCTTTATCCCATCCCGGTTTTGCATAAAATGAACACATTGGGCAGTTGAGCTCGCAAAGATTGGTTGGGTGAATATAGAGAGTGGAAGCAAAATGTACGACATCACCTACCTTCTTCTGCCTGGCAGAATCAGCAAGAGAGCGGATCAGTTCGAGTTCATCAGGTTCAGTTGTATTGAGAAGCCTAAGGCCATCTTCAGCTGTAAGCCGCTCTCCTGCTTGAACTTTTTCCGCTATTGATTCTAAAGCATTATCGTTTGTCACACTCATCTTTTTTATCTCCACAGAGGGGACAGCCGGAGTCTCCCTTTTTTTTCTGTTTAGGCGTAAGCCCGCATCCTCGTTTGAGACGCGACTTACCGGTTAAGATTAAACCTATTCCCAGCCCTGAAATCACGAGTAGCATCAAAATGACAGCTGCAATGATTGTGAGGACAAGGCTATCCATTTTTCTTTCCCTTAGCGGGGGCAAGGTCGACCCAAATGGGCGAACTCCACGCAACGTGACCATCTTCTTGGGTGACTCTTAAGTAATAGAAGACAAATGGAGATTTGTCCTTTCCTCCATCTAACACGACTTTATCTAGCGGCTCCATATCATCATAATAATAATCATAATGATATTCCGTGGGTTGAAATGTGTGAATTATCTCTCCATTGCGGATCACTTCGATGCTCTTGAGGTTTGTCGTTCCGGCGATATAACCCGAGAGGTGGCGGTTGACCATTAGACCTGGCTTAAGACCAGTCGAGAGTTCCGATCCCATCGGGTGGCCGGCAATATGAAAGCCGACGATAATCCGAGCCCCACTCGTTGCATAGCAACTGCGTTTGGCAAGCGCGTCCAGCATTGATTCGCGGGTATATTTTTCGCAAATGATCCCTGTGTAACCGGGAGCGTATTGCACTTGATCGCTATCATAGAATTCGCTGTATATCCCACGATCATCAAGACCGCCGCCAACAAATCCAAAGCGTAAGTTCTTCTTTAACGCTTCGACAATCGAACCCGCTTGTACCCCTTCGATTCCTCCGGTAATTGGATGCGTCGAATTAACCTGTTCCGAACTTCCCCAAGCATTATAGATTTCAACGACACGTTCAAATTCGGGATTGAAATCTTTAAAGTCGAAATGCGACCCTTTCCCCATCGTAAAGGTTGGGATAGAAATGATATCTTTGGGAGTGTGTGTTTTGTAAATTTTTTCTAGAGAAGAGTTTTTTGTGTCTTTTTGCCGCAGTATAGGCTTTGAGTCTTTATAATAGAGAATGTGGCGCACTCCCTCTTTTCCGGGCTCGCCTTTATACTGAAACCCAAGCATTGTAACAAAGCGATCTTCTTCATTGAAGTCAGCTATGTTTTGAGAAATAGATTTCCAAATCTCATTTGAAGTCTCTTCTGCATTTTCAAAACTCGATATCGCAAAGAAATTAAATGCTTTTTCATCTCTGAAATGGCGGATGCAGTTTTCGATATTTTCTGTTGAGTCAACCCGTTCTGATTCTCCATGGAGAAGCCCCCAAAATAGATTTCGGTTGTTCTCTTGGAAGCATTTGATCGGTGGAGAGAGATAGGTTTCTTGAGTGTGAAGGTTTTTGAGCTGAATTCTATAGATCCCGGCTTCGTTGAAGTAGAGGTTGGGAAGTGTCACAAATCCCGTTTCTGGGACAAAGAGCTTCCAATTCAGATTTTCCCTGATGTGCTCATACGAGAGTTCTATTAATGTCTCTTCAGGGGCATAATTCGTGACATTTCCAAATTCATCCTCAAATCGGACAGTGATATCAAAACGTTTGTTTTTAGCTACAAATGAGGGGACTAAAATCCGAATAGAGTGGAGTTTATTTCCTCGGATATCGAGAGTAAAGATCTCCGGGTCTTCATAGTTTCCCTTTCCTTTGGGGTCGATATAGAGGTAAAAAGGACGACGCCTTTGAATCGTCAATTGGCATTCGTTCCCAAATTCGGCAGGACTGCCTTCGTGTGAGGGAGGAACACCCATAATGATTGCAATAGTCTCTCCTGCTTTCACCTGAGAAGGGAGCGTGAATTCATATTGAGGAATAAGGGAGTCAGGAGTTTCCACCTCTTTTAGCTCAAGAGCCTCACCATTTGGGAGCTCAACAAAGATGACATTGGCGTCATCTTCAAGATTTACCGAAGGGATTTCCCAGTCAATGTCACGGCCTTGACTTAACAAGTCAAATTTTAAACGAGCTCCTTTTGGGAGAGCCGTGGCTGTGGTATAATGAAATTTCCAAGTGGAGGTTTGTCCTGCGCGAGCTACTTGAGGCTCGCAATAGCAGATAGATCGGCGCATATATTTTCTACATGGTTTACGTGATCGAAAGCCGGATCATATCTGGCGAATCGTTTTTTCTCAATCTTTATTCAGATCTTCAATTGCATGGGTTAATCGATCGTAAACTTTAAAGTAGGGGAGGAAGCCTGTTATATAGAGAACATTTTCTATTGGTTTCGGCACACCTGCGAGGAAAATACGTCCATGTTTTTTTTCAATTTCTTTATGGCAATGGACAAGAACGCGTATGCCGGCGCTGGAAATATAGTCAAGGGCTGAGAAATCTAATATCACATTTTTAGAACCACTTTCGATTGAGTGGATAATTTTTTTATCCACTTCGGTAGATGTTGCGCTATCCAGCCGCCCTTTTAGTGTAAAAACGGTGGCGTTTCCCTTTTGCTCTTCATTAATTTCCATAGACTCCCTCAAAGTTTCTTATCACTTCACATAGCGGAAATTAAAAGCTGTGTCAAGTTGCATACTCTACTGCACGTTTTTCTCGGATCACCGTCACCTTGATTTTCCCTGGATAAATCAGTTCATCTTCAATTTTTTTGGCGATATCGCGAGCGAGGAGAACCATTGAGGCATCATCAAAATGGTTTGGTTCTACGATCACGCGGATCTCCCGGCCTGCTTGAAGGGCGTATGCGTGTTCGACCCCTTCAAAAAGAGTGGAAATCTGTTCAAGCCGCTCAATCCTTTTTAAATATTGTTGTAGGGCTTCTACACGAGCTCCTGGCCGGCCAGCGGAGAGCGTATCAGCTGCGCTGCATAAGCTTCCCTCAATTGTTATGGGGCTTATTTCGTTATGGTGACATCCGATACCGTTTGCAACCTCTTCACTTTCTCCGAAACGTAAAGCAAAATCACGTCCTATCAGTGCATGCGAGCCATCAATTTCCATCGAAACGGCCTTACCTATATCATGGAGGAGCCCAATTCTTTTAGCTAACGCAGAATCGATCCCTAATTCCGCCGCCATAATACCCATTAGATAGCTTACTTCTAGAGAGTGCTCTAAGACATTTTGACCGTGACTAAACCTAAATTTAAGTTGTCCAAGCAATTTTAAGAGTTCGGGGTGAAGTCCTATAACTGAGGCGCGCAGCGCGGCATCTTCGCCATATCTCTTGATATCATTTTGCACCCGCTTTTCCATTTTTGCGACGACCTCTTCAATCCGTGTCGGATGGATCCGCCCTTCTTGGATAAGTTCTTTGAGCGCTTTCTTAGCGATCTCCTTGCGCACAGGATCAAATCCTGAGATTACAATCGCATTCGGCGTGTCATCGACTGTAAATGTGACGCCTGTTGCTTGTTCTAGAGCACGGATGTTGCGCCCCTCTCGGCCGATTACGCGCCCCTTCATCTCCTGATTTGGAAGAGCTACTGTGATGACTGAAACCTCGGAAATGGTCGGAATGGCTAAACGATTAATTGCAGTTGAAATAATATGCGCAGCTTCTGTCTCCGCTTCTTCTTCGGCCTCTTTTCTCATGCGGAGGATCAATTTTGCGTTCTCTTGCTGCATTTCTGCGGCAATTTTTTTCTTGAGTTCCGACCTAGCCTCTTCACAGGTAAAGGCCGAAATGCGCTCTAATTCAGCTTCAAGGATTTTGTGTTGCTCCTCAACTGTTTTGAGTAATCTCTCTTTTTTATCGATCTCTGTAAGCTTCTTTTCAACTAGCTCTAGTTGACGGTCAAGTTTTTCCTCCCGCCGTTCGATTTTTTCCCTCTCTTTGAGGGTCTTTTGCTCCATTTTTTGTTGAAAAACGAATTCGCGCTCTTTTAGGTCTAGAAGAAGTGCTGCTTCCTTAGCTTCAGCTTCTTGTTGAGCTTTTGAGATGATTTCTTGAGCAAGCTTATCAAAGCCTCCCGTTTTAATCTTATGAACGATGTAAAAAACCAGAAGGCCTAAGAAGAACGCAGCAAGATGCATTGTCATAGCTCACTCACTTTTTCTTGAGGTAATGCGCACTTTATCGACGCTCCTTTCAGAGGAGCTCAAGATTTCAAGGTCGAAGTCTTCATGATGGATACGAAGCCCTTTTTGAGGAATCGAGCCAACCTTGTGGAAGATATAGCCTCCGATGGTATCGTAATCGCCCTCTTGTGGGATGTGGATGTTGAACGCATCTTCAGCATCGAGAATGCTCATACGCGCATCAACGATCCAACTGCCGCCGCCTGGTTGTGCGGTATAGAGAAGCTCTTCATCCACATCGTATTCATCAGCGATCTCTCCGACAATTTCTTCTAGGATGTCTTCCATTGTGACGACACCCTCAGTTCCTCCATATTCATCCACGACGATAGCCATATGCATCTGTTTGGAGCGAAATTCCTGTAATAGGTGAGAGACCTTTTTTGTTTCAGGAGTGTAGAAGACGCTTTTTGCAATCGTTTCGATAGAAGAATCGATAAGAGTGGGGTCCTTTTTTCCTTCAAGGCAGTCCATGTAGAGCTCTAATATATCTTTGAACATCAACACGCCGATAATATTATCGATTGTCTCTCGATAAACGGGGATGCGGCTATAGCCCTCCTTGACCAGCTCTTTCGCTGCTTCGCGAATAGAAGTTCCCACTTCCAAACTAAAAAGATCGACACGAGGAACCATTACTTCTCTCACAATCCGATCCTTGAACTTCACCACGGACTCGATTAACTTTTTGTCCGCATGATTGAGCTTACCCTTCACATCTGCAGCCTGGAGGATATGGACAACCGTCTCTTTGATCTCTTCTAGCTGATCGCCTCCTCTATCTTTTTCATGCGCAAGTGTCGCGTAATCAGCAAATTTCAAGAAGACAAAAGAGACAGGGAATGAGAGAAAGAGAAAAAATGAGGCAAAACCTAATGAGAAAGAGAGCGCATATTCGGGAGAACGGATCGCCATAAGGCGAGGAAAAAAATCGCCGATTAATAGCACAAAGAAGAGTAGGAGAATCAAAATGATAAGATAGTGAATAACGGGAAGCGAGAGGACAAAAAAGAGTCCAAAAAGAACTGTTGCCGTATAGCCAAGGCGCGCTTGGTTTTCTCCGAGGGTAGAGGAAAAAATGATTAGTTCAAATGATTTATTCTTAAAGAGAAAACGATGAAAAGGGTAATAAAAAAAGCGGTGAGGGGACTCCTTAATAATCTCAAGCGACCGGGTCTCACCAAGCTTTGTGAGAGAATGGGTTGCCGTAGTGAGGAAAAATACCCAAAAAAGGAAGAAAAGGGCGAGGAGTATGCAAAGCGTCAACATTTTTTTTTATTATCCACTCAAGATGAGTTTTTGTCGAATCAAAGGTGTCATGATACGGACCTCTGCTGCGCGCATTTTTTTACGATCTTCTTCCTTAATATCATCATATCCAAATAGATGTAATATTCCATGTACTAAATAGAGGGTGAGTTCTCGGTAACACTCTTCATTGATCTCCTCTCCTCCTTTCAGGACATAGTCGAGCGCTGTTTTGGGGCAGATGAAGACCTCTCCAAGAATATGGTATCCAGTCACTTGCTCGTCATCCATAGGAAAGGAAATACAGTCAGTAGTGGAAGGGTCGTCAAAAAATTCTTCATGCAACCTTGAAATTTCTTCTGTAGTAACGAAATAGACTGCCATTTCATCGGTTTTCCGCTTTTCGGCATCGAGGACATATTTCACAACGGGTTTAACTGAATCAAGTGCGATCGGCAGGTCATTCTGTTGGTTGAATACGAGAACTTTCATGTTATTTTTGAATTTAGATTTTTTTAATTTTGATCAGGAGTGGGATTTGAAGCAAGAGAAGAGTTTCTTTCGTAGTAAACTATAACCGCAGTCAAGCTTTGCCTCGCTTTTAGGTTGAGCTTGAGGTAGAACCAGCCCATCTTCAACCCCCTGCACTCTTTGTGCAAGATCTGAATCTTTGAGCCATTGAATGGGGTTATTCCACAACCCCCCCCCATTTAATTCTTAATTCGTCTAAACTATTCATTCTAGATTTAAAATTTTGAGAGAACTAAGATGTCAGCATTATTAGGCGGAGTAAATTCAGTTGGAAAAACAGTTCTCAAAATCTCTCACAATTAGACCTTGGGATTGACTCCTTAAGAGATGTAGTAACCTGAACTTTGGGTTTTTCTCGCTCATCTTCAGGGAGTTTGCTTGCACCTCTTGTGCTTTTCGACCTTGTAAAGGGCCTTTGGCCATTCACTTCGGCCGAAAATCCCAAGATTTGCAGCGCAAACTCTTCTGAATCTGAGCGAGAAAAACCCAAAGTTCAGGTTAGTAGCTCAGGCACTAGCCCCATTTCTCACCATCTCTCTGACAACTCGCACACCCTGTCACCACATCTTGTCCCCCAGTAGGGCGGGTCCGTGTCGCATGAACACTGTCCCCGCCCTGCTGGGAGCCAATCTGTGGCAACAGGGGAGCGATTTGCTCAGAGATCTTGTGAGAAATGGGGGCTAGCGCAAGTGCTGCCACAAACCAAGATCAAGCGATTAGACTTTTGGAATAACTCCATCGGAGAAGATACCAAGCGAGTTTTGTCAAAGGAACATCCGCAAATCAATTTTTAGGAGAGGATTGAAGCGTTTCTAAAAATTGCCACTTTAATCCACGAAGTTAGTCTGGCAGAGACTAAGGAACGGGTATCAGTCCACGCGAGACACAATGAAGAAGCTCGAGCTCTCTTATTCATTAGAGAGATCTTCGAGATTTTGGCTTCTTGGAACAAAATGGTGCTGGAACTACGTCAATATCCCGAAGCACAGGATGCTTTGATGTACTTGATTAATTCCTTACTCTGTATTTGATTTAAAGTGGAGCGGTTCTATAGAAAATTTTTTCAAAATGCTCCATCTTCTTGGAAGAAATTGAAGGCCCACAAGCAACATTTTGCGTTTGCGGTAGCCTTCAAAGACATTGACCAGCAATTTCTATTTAAGAACTTAAATTATTGGGAAATGATAGGTGTCTTAGGAAGACCTGTGACACTCTTTTTCTCGCTATCCCAACGTCCAAGTTTTTTTAAAACTTCGACGCGCTCAAAACGCTTCAATACGTTGCGCTTCTTGGCGCCTTTTGTGGCTTTTCCATAACTTTTATGACGAGACATGATAGAACCTATTTGATTTTAGGAATAAAGACATTAGCTTCGCTTGAGTGAGCATTTGCATGCTCTTTGAACCCTTTGGAAAGATTGTCTTTTTTTGATCCTGTTTTAACCGATGGATTTTTGTGTTTGCGAGGCGATATGGCCCGACGCTCTGCTTTTTTACCAATTCGTGTCATTGTTTATACCTCAGTAATTGGGGAGCATAATACTTTTTCGCAAAAAAATGTTCAAGCTGAAATTTCGGGAGGCAGGTCGATGCCATCAGAAGTGATCACTCCGCATGATATAATATATTTAAAGGCATCCTCGATTTTCATATCGAGATAAATCACCTCACTCTCCTTATACATCATCAGAAACCCTGATGTGGGGTTTGGGGTTGTAGGAACAAAGACAGTAATAAGGGGATCCCCAATCGTTTTCTCGCAAAGGGAGGGGGCCGGGCTGCTTACAAGCCCGATGCAGTAAGACCCTTCCGTTGGGAAAGGGACCATCACAACTTGTTTAAATGAGCGGGAAGCTGTGCCAAAAATTGTTTTAATGACTTGCTGTGTTGCTTTATAGATCGTTTTGATGATCGGAATACGGTGGAGCACATAGTCGTAAACAGAGAGCAGCGATTTAAAAACAACGACTCGGGCTAAAAAGCCGAGAAGAACTGTAAAGAAGAAGAGCCCGAAGAGTAGAAGTATCTGCAGGATAACGCGAATCGCGATCTGGTACTTGTCAAAAGCAGGGATGCCGACTAAAAATTGCTCGATAAATCCGAGAAAAGGGCGAGTGAGAAGGTTTACTATGAAACCCAATAGGACGATCGTTACCGCCAGCGGGAGAAGAATGACGAGTCCTGTAATAAAGTATTTTTTCATTTAGCAATAAATCTCCAAGGAAGTTTGGCATCCTCGCCGGCATACTCAACCCCAATACGGGGCCCTGCGATTACCTCGTCAGGTCTTGCGCCTTCTTCGATCCAAAGTGTATTCCCAAAAAAGGAAATGCCGTTCGCTCTGCGATCGATCCCTAGCGCTTTTGCGACCGTTCCGGGACCATTTGTGAATGTTTTATCAACTTTTTCTTTTTTTCGCCTTATTTGCATGACTTCAATGCCCTCAACAGGCTCGATTGCACGGATCAATATCGCATGCGGAGTTCCTGCTTTGTTTGTGACAACATTGAGCATGTTGTGCATCCCATAGCAGAGAAATACGTAGCTGATTCCACCCTGTTGATACATTACCTCTGTCCGATTTGTCCTGCGGTTCCGGTAGGCGTGGCACGCCCTATCTTCCGCGCCGCGATAAGCTTCTGTTTCAGTAATCCTGCCAGCCGTCATATGTCCATCGATCGCGGAATAGAGGATACATCCTAGCAGATCTTGGCTGATTTGGACCACATCATCGCGCAAATAAAAATCTAACTTTAAGCGAGTTCCCATTCTACTTCTCGTGTAATAAGATCGATATGGACAAGTTTAACACCGATTTTATCACCAGTTTGATATTTTCGCCCTCTTCTCTTTAAATCGGAAAAGGGGAGAAATCCGTCTAGCAGGAGCTCGGAAACCTCAAAAGCAAATCCAAAAGGTTTAACTTGCGTGACAACAGCCTTGTAGGTGCGGTCAGCCTCTTTTAATTGGGCGGCATGCAGAAGGCGGAGTTTTTTTAGCAAGATCACGGAATTTTCAGCTCGGCTAGAGAGTCGCTCCTTTTCAGAGCACAATTGAGCGATCTTTTCCATGTTCTCTTTTGGGTCTACATCTTCGAAAAGAAGGCGGTGTACGATGAGGTCGATGTAGCGGCGGATTGGGCTGGTAAAATGGGTGTAGTACTCAAGCCCAAGCCCATAGTGGCCTACATTGTCTGTTGAATAGCTCGCAAGTTTCATGCTTCGGATAAATTGCGTTGCGAGAAACTGACCAAAAGGACTCTCACGCGCCTCATCGAAGAGGCGTTGCAACTCTTCTGCAGAGGGAGCGTTGGATATCTTAAATCCAAGCGTTGAGGCAAGCGCAGCAAACTCCTTAATGTTCTCCGGGTTGGGCTCCTCATGGACGCGATAGGTGAGGGGTTTGCCCTCCTTGCTTAAATGTGTGGCCACGACTTCATTGGCTTTGAGCATAAATTCTTCAACCAACTGATGGGTGATGTCGTATTCTACAATCGCAATCTCTTTCGGAAATCCGGCAGAGTCAACATGGATCAATGTGTCGGGAAGAGCAAACTCGATGCTTCCCCTTTCAGCGCGTTGTTCTTTTAACCGATGGCACAACTCCACCATCAGTTTCAAATCCTTTAGAAATGGGCTTTTTTGCTTCCCGTCCAAAACCTCTTTTGCCTCTTCGTACGAGAATCTTTTACGGCTCTGAATCACGCTTCTCTTGATCTCATAGCTTTTTAATATCCCGTTCTTATCCAATACCATCATGACAGAGATAGCAAGTCTGTCGACCTCAGGTTTTAAGCTGCATAAATGACTAGAGAGCTCATGCGGAAGCATTGGCAAGACGGTTCCGGGAAAATAGACTGAGTTACAGCGGGTTCGCGCTTCGCGGTCGAGTAAAGAGCCGGGGGTGACGTAGTGAGAGACATCGGCGATATGGACTCCGAGATAGAAGTTGCCTTGCCGATCTTTTCGAATCGAGAGGGCATCGTCGAAATCTTTCGCGGTCTCCGGATCGATGGTTATGCAGGGGAGTTTCCGCAAATCTTCGCGCTTTTGTAGATCTTTTTTGCGCACTTCTGCGCCGAATTTTTTCGCCTCTCTCAAGGTTTTGTCCGAAAAAGAATCTTCTAATTCATACTCCTCCACCGCAGCCGTCACGTCGCACGCGGGGTCAGTGATATGGCCGATATAGGCGCTCATTTCCCCCTGACTCTCACGTTTAGCCGAGCCCCAATCGAGCACATGGATGATAATGCGGTCGCCGATCTGCAATGTGCGCTCTTCAGAAGGGAGGATGCGCATCTCCTGTTCTTCTCCTAAAAGAGGGACATGGGCGTAAATATTTTTTTTGCTCATATATGTGATCGTTCCTGCCACGTGTGAGCGCCCTCTTCGGAGAATTTTTGCGACTTTTCCCTCAGGCCCCTTTTCTGAGACGAAACGGGTATTGACTTGTACCTCGACGTAATCTCCATCGACAGCTCCTTTCGTGAAACGTCGAGGGATGAAGATATCGAGAGGAAAACGGTCTCTTTCGTCAGGGATCAGAAAACCAAAGCCCTTTGGGTGAACCCGAAGGGTACCGGTCGCTATTTCAGATTTTTTAGTACGCATATGGGACTATCATAGCAGAAATCGCTTTAAACTAAATCATTAATAGTATAAATTTATCAAATATTTAATTTTTCGAAAAATATAACGAGGTAGTTTGTAAAATAATTTTTACTATTTCAATAATCTGTATTTTATATTAAAATAATACAATCTTTATAATAATTTTAAAAAAAAGGCATTTACAATGAGTGGGATTTGCTTAACTGACCTAGCTCAAAGAACAGGTTTATCCAAATTTCAAGAGAGAGTGGATGCTGTTCACGCTAATATCAAAGATAATAATACTGCAACGAAGGTTTCAGTTGTTGTGGTCGCTCTTCTAGCGGCTCTAGCGATTGGTGCCGGAGCGGCCTTAATTGCTACTAGCGGAAGTCCGGGCGCTTTGTTTTATACAGGTTTAGGACTCGTTTCAACCGCCGTTCCACTTGTAATGTATACAGCTTTTCTGATTGGGTCTGGCAGACGACACAACAATCAGGTTCTCAATGATTTAAATGCGACTACTATTGAAACTAACGGCATTTTAGATGCCATGCTAAGAGAAGGGGCGACCCGCGAGCAGATCATAGCTGCTATTGATTTTATGGATTTGCAGAGATATCTCCAACTTGTTGAGTTGGCTCTTGAACAAGTCGATTCTGAGCAAAAAAAGCTCGTTCTCGATTGCTTAGCTCGCGATGCAAAGTTTACAGCTGTAGAGGAGGTTCAGCAAGCAGAGGGAGAAGAGGAAGAAACGACTCGAATCAGCTTATCTATTGAACAGCGCACAGCGATCCTAGATGGAGCTTCTTATGAAGCGGCAAGCCAGGCTATTAAATGGATGGGTGATTTACGCCGAGAGCTGATTTTACACCTTGCAACGACTGAAGGGGTTAGCGAGTCTGCCACCCGCGCCGCACTCAGCGCTGATAACTTTGTGAATTTGGCTGCGGGAACGCAAATCACTTTACTAGGCAAGCTCTCTCCGGAGAGCGCTGCAGCAGTCATTCGTGAGGTGTCAGTGCTTCCGGCTTACGCACAATTCTTACTTTTTGCCTCTTCGATGGTCAGCGAGGTTGTTGCGAATGCAATCGCAACATGTCCAACAGCATTAGCGGCATGGGTTTCCGGTGGTGTTCGGGAATGTCCAGATGGAATTGATGGAAATTATGTTGTGGACATCGCAAACAGGATGTCGGTAGAGGGTAAAGCCGAATTTATCGATCACTTGACAATTCTTCGCGAACAGATTGAGGGTATTGATTCATTTAAAATCAATGATGTGATTCGCGCGACATTAACTCAAACATTTGTGGGAGATGTTTCTCAGGAAGCCAATCAGGCTCTTGCGGCTCAATACGCCCGTTCGCCAGAAATTGTTGCCGACGCGATTTTTGAGCATACTTTCTGGATAACACCTGGGTTAATTGAAGCATTCTGGACTCAAATGGATGAGGATCAGAAGGAAGTCTGCAAGGAGAGACTTGTTGAGAGATTTTTAAGAGTAGGTTCTAATGACTTCGCACGTCTCTATGAGGTTGGTAAATTTATGTTGGGCGTGACTTCAGAGTCATCTGAGCTTATTAAGGAAGTAAAAGATATTACCCTGAATAGATTAGCTATTTCTGTAGAACTTCAAGTTTTTCAGAGTTTAGCGAAAACATCAGATAGTAAAGAGTTATCTCCCGACGATAAAACGCGCCTCGATATCGCCCTTATTTTACTAGAGCGCATGGATTCAGGAAAAGCCCGTAATTTCATCGATAAGTTAGATGAAGGGCGCCGACAATTTGGAATACTAAAAGAGATTTTGTTGTATCCGCGTTACACTAAGATGTTGAGGCTCTTGATAAAAGAAGCGGCAGATGGGGTTACTGAAAAGCGAGCAGCGCTGTGCCGCATTTTCCGCGATGCCGGGACATATGGAAAGGTTCAAGACAAATTAAAAGGTTTTAACCTAGATGCTTTCAAAGAATCCTGAATTGATAATTCCTTCTTAGACCGTAGATAGAACCTATCTACGGTTTTTTTTTATTGTCCTCTCTGCTACCCTCTACGATCATGAAATACGACCCCCATCTTATCGAAAAAAAATGGCAGAAATACTGGAAGGAAAACAAATCCTTTAAAGCTGTCGAAACTCCAGATAAACCGAAATACTATGTCCTGGATATGTTTCCCTATCCTTCGGGAGCGGGGCTTCATGTCGGCCATTTGATCGGTTACACAGCAACAGATATCCTTGCGCGTTACAAGTTAGCCCGCGGCTTTTCCGTTCTCCATCCCATGGGATGGGATAGTTTTGGCCTTCCTGCCGAACAATATGCCATCCGCACAGGAACGCATCCAGCGGTTACAACGCATGCAAATATCAAAAATTTTAAATCCCAGTTAGAATCGATCGGTTATGCCTATGATTGGGATCGCGAAGTGATGACAAGCGATCCTAAATATTACAAATGGACGCAATGGATTTTCACAAAGCTCTACGAGAGAGGACTCGCTTATCAAGCCGATATGCTCGTCAATTGGTGCCCGGCGCTTGGGACTGTGCTAGCTAACGAAGAGGTTGAAAACGGGTGCGCTAAAGAGGGAGGACATCCAATTGAGCGACGTCCACTCAAGCAATGGGTTTTGAAAATCACCGAATATGCCGACCGCCTCTTGACGGATCTCGATTTAGTCGATTGGCCCGATGGATTGAAGCGGTTGCAGCGCAATTGGATCGGCAGAAGCGAGGGTGCGCTTATCGATTTTTCTATCGAGGGAAGCGAGGAAAAGATCAGCGTCTTTACGACCTGTCCGCATACGTTATTTGGCGTGACATACATGGTTCTTTCGCCTGAGCATCCACTTGTCAGTCGCGTCACAACAGAAGAGGCAAAGGAGGCTGTTGCCCTCTATCAGAAGATGACGGCAGAGAAAAGCGATTTAGAGCGGACTGAGCTTGCAAAGGTGAAAACGGGCGTTTTCACAGGTGGTTATGCGATCAATCCTGTTAATGGAGAAAAAGTGCCTATTTGGATTGCCGACTATGTCTTGATGGGATATGGAACCGGCGCTGTGATGGCCGTGCCTGCACACGATTGCCGCGATCAGGAGTTTGCTGAGCAGTTCGATCTGCCGATCAAGCAGGTAATCGATGACAAAGAGCATTTGATCAATAGCGACTGGCTGAACGGGTTGACTATCGAAGAGGGGATTAAAAAGGTTAATGAGTGGCTAGAGAAAAAGGGAGTTGGAAAACCTACTGTGAACTACAAGCTTCGCGATTGGCTTTTCTCACGGCAGCGCTATTGGGGCGAACCGTTTCCGATTCTCCACTTCGAGGATGGGACGACACGCGCGCTCGATATCGATGAACTCCCGCTTGAGCCGCCTGAAGTCGAAGAGTATAAGCCGAGCCCTAGCGGAGAGAGTCCTTTAGCAAAGGTAGAAGAGTGGGTTGCGGTAAAAGACCCAAAGACAGGCAAACCGGCCCGGCGCGAAACCAATACAATGCCTCAGTGGGCAGGATCGTGCTGGTATTATTTACGCTTTTGCGATCCCCATAATGAAAGCGCTGCTTGGGAACCGGGAAAGGAGAAGTACTGGCTGCCTGTGGATATGTATATCGGGGGAGCCGAGCATGCTGTTTTGCACCTTTTATATGCTCGATTTTGGCACAAAGTTTTGTTCGATTGCGGTCTTGTAAGTACTCAAGAGCCATTCCAACGATTAACAAATCAAGGCCTTGTCGTTGCACGCGCCTATCAAAAAGTCGGCGGGCACTATGTCGAGCCCAGCGAAGTTGTCGAGCGTGAGGGAAGGTATTTCCATTGGGAGAGCGGAGAGGAGCTGCGCAGTCAGATCGAGAAGATGTCCAAATCCAAGCTAAACGGTGTCTCTCCCGATGATATTAGCGAGGAGTTTGGTGCAGATGCGATGCGTCTTTATTCGATGTTCATGGGGCCGATCGAAAAAGAGAAAGTTTGGAATACCGACGGTGTGAATGGATGCCGCCGTTTTCTCAATCGCTTTTATGAAATGGCGACATCAGACAAAGTGACTGACAATCATTCCCAGGAGGGAATGCAGCTCGCGCATCAGCTTGTGCAGGGCGCTACAGATGACATTGAAAAACTGCTCTTTAACACAGCCATCTCCAAACTGATGGAGTTTGTGAATGCGTTTGTCAAGCTGCCGGAATATCCCAAAGAGGCGGTGAAGCTAGCCGTACAAGTGCTGGCGCCTCTAGCTCCTCATATTGCGGAAGAGTTGTGGCAGCACTTAGGCGAAAAGGGATGTGTATCGCATCACTCTTGGCCTGTGGCGGATCCCAAATATTTGGTTCAAGAAAAAGTCACCTATGTTGTTCAAGTAAATGGGAAGGTGCGCGGCCGTTTTGAGTTGCCGAAGGATCAAAATGAGGAGACGATTGTCGATTTAGCCAGACAAGATCCCGCGGTTGCAAGGTTTCTTACAGGTGAAATTAAAAAAGTCATTTTTGTGCCAAATAAGCTATTAAATTTAGTGGTTTAATGTTCGGTTTTTTTTACGACATCGCTGTCCATCTGTTTGTGTTATGGAATTTGCCTCGCATTTTCTTTAACTGGAAGAAATATAGCGGCATTTTAGGGGCGCGATTAGGGATAGGTTTTCCCAAGATAGAGAAGGGAGAGCGTAAACTCATTTGGGTGCATGCTGTTTCGATGGGGGAGACACGGGCAGTTTTGCCTTTGATCAAGAAGCTAAAAGCAGTGCCAAATTCCCCTCTAGTGATCCTCTCTACTGTGACCAAGACAGGACACGAGGAGGGGAAGAAAGGGCTAGCAGACTGGGCTGTTTATCTCCCTTTTGATTTTCGGTATATCATTCGTCCGATTATGCGCCGCATCCGCCCCGATCTTGTCATTTTAACCGAGACAGATTTTTGGTATCACTTTCAGGACGCAGCAAAAAATGAGGGGGCTCAGCTCGTTGTCGTGAATGCGAAGATCTCAGAGCGTTCTTACTGCCGTTATAAGAAGTTCCCTTTTTTTGTACGGCATCTTCTCAATCCCGTTGATCATTTTTATGTACAGGGTCCCCTGTATGAAGAGCGTCTGAGGAATTTAGGGATCGCAGACTCCAAAATCGAGGTCACGGGGAATATCAAGCTTGATGCCGATGTCGATCTGCCTAAAGGACCGACAAAAGAGCAGCTCGGGTTGTCGGATAAGTATGTGATTACGTTAGGGTCGACACACGCACCTGAAGAGCGTTTATGGATAGAGGCATTAAAAAAGCTATGGCATACCCATGCGAATATCAAGGTATTGATCGTGCCGCGTCATCCAGAGCGTTTTAACGAGGTTGCCAATTTGCTTGAGCAGGCTGGATTAGATTATGCCCGTTGGAGTCAAAAAGGGACTTTATTTGGGCGAGATGTATTACTTGTTGATGCGATGGGTGTGTTGAAGACATGTTATCAGTTATCTGATTTAGCCTTTGTGGGTGGGAGTTTTACGCCGCAAGTTGGGGGGCATAATATTTTAGAGCCTTCTTTTTATGGGAAACCGGTTGTATTTGGTCCCTACCTGCACTCTCAGCCCGATTTATTAGATTTAATGCGGAGTTATCAAGCCGGCTTGCAGATTATGCCGGAGGACATTGTTTCCACGGTGAATCAATTGATGGAGTCATCAGCTTTGTCATCTAATTTGGGCAAAAATGGGTTGAAATTGGTTTCAGAGTCGAGGGGAGCATTAGAGAAAACATTTCATTCACTTCAACCCTTGCTAGAAAAGAAGGGATCGTGATACAGTGATTGTCTTATCGCGGGATGGAGCAGTGGTTAGCTCGTTGGGCTCATAACCCAAAGGTCGGAGGTTCGAATCCTTCTCCCGCTATTTTTAGAGTAGCCGTAAGGGCTACTTTTTTTTTCTGGCGGCATAGCTCAGCTGGTTAGAGCGGCGGAATCATAATCCGTAGGTCGTTGGTTCAAGTCCGACTGCCGCTAAGTTTCCTAATAGCATTGCGCAGCTGAGGATCAAAAATCCCCGGCACCGAGCACTTCTGTCGGTAGCCGGAGACAGCTGAAACTATGTCCTTAAAGTTTTCCTAATCAATTGTCTTAAGGTTGTGATCAACTCATTTTTAGAACAATGAGGTGCCCTTCCTTTGTTTTAAGATCGAGGTTTTAGGCTATGAAATAGTGCCGCACGAGTGTTGTTTCTAAACTGTGGAAAGACCATTTCATTTCATAGCTGGCCGACCATCTTATAATAATTTTTTACTAGTTGAAAAATAATGAATAATAAAGATATAATTTTTCACTATTAGTCGAAATGACTCTCGGAGGAAGATAATGTCAGTTGAGCCAGTTTCTATAGGTCGCGTGGCCCCGCAAGCAAGTAGGACTGATACTAAGTCCGACTCGTGCTTCTCTAAAATGTGGGAAGCTATTAAGTCGGTTTTTCAAGGTATTAAAGATTTCTTCTCAAGGCTATGGAATGGCAAGGCACAAGAAGCTTATGATGGGCATATTTCAGATTATCTTGATTCTAATGATGATGAACCTCTTTCACGCCCTCACTCATTTGAGACAAGTTATATTTTATCACATTCTGATAGTGAACTCTCTCTGCACGGAAACGATATGCGGATCGCAAGAGTAGGAGGTCAATATTTGGTTGGAGCTTCACAAGGACAAATCACCCGTATGACTTCTCAACAAGTCCTCCGAGCCCTTAGCAATGGGGAGTTACCATCCGATGGACGTGTTCATGATGGTTTTGATGATTCACAAGGGACGCCTCTTAGAATGTGGGAGGCACAAAGAAAAGTTGATAGAGCTGGATCGGTAAGTTCGTTTGGAAGTGATTATGATGACCTATCTTCTAGTAGTTTTCCGGTTGATGAAAAGCGCGATTCGGCTTAGGTAGAAAAAATGTCAAATAGCAACTTAAAAATAAAATAAGGAGGACATCTACATGTCGTCAACACAACCTGTAGGAACTGCTGGAGCAGCAGTAAGAAGTATTTATACTGAGCAGGCAGGGAGTAATAGGCCAGCTCATCACATCGAGCTTCAAAGTCCAAGTGGAACTTTTACTGTTTCCTTAGATGTTGCAGTTGCTATTACTTCGATCGTTTTTTCGGGCAGCGGATCTCCTCCGTCTGATACGGCTCATCTGACTCACGAGCAGCTTCAAGAACTAACCGAAGTTGTCGTAGCGGGCGTAAGAGAAGCGGCAGAAAAGCTGACTATGAATAGAGCGGGCACTGTTCGTGCAATGGAAAGAGCAGCCGGTATTCCCGAGAACCAACTGCCTAGCCGAGAGTCTATTAGAAGCTCTCGAGTTTATCCCACTTCTCCTGGTGACACACAGAGACCTGCTACAGTTTCTGTTTTAACTAGAAGGCATGAGCATCACCGTCCATCTGATGGAAGAACAATGTCACGCGCTTATAGTACTAGGAAAATGGATAGGGGAGCGATCTCAGGTCCAGAGACAGATGGGCGACAATTAACTCGCGCAAATACAACCAATAGAATAAAGAGAAGCGGTGCGACTTCAGGACCGGAAAGTGAAATACAGGGAAAACGCGAAGCCTCGTCGAGTGAAGCCGAAGGAAAATCATCGAAATTTCAAGATTTCATTTCAAAAATGAAGCCACGAAGGCAACGCGCAAATACAGCTGATTCCGTACCTGCTGCAGGAGCTAGCATTGTTCCTGCTCCTGTGTTGATAGAAAGAAAACTTTCCTTTTTAAAAGCCCTCTTTACAGCAATCACGCCTAGCAATAACTCTGCAACAAACTACTTGGCACAACCGGGGCTCTACCGTACTTCTCCTAATAATGATCTTAAAGAGGAAGCTTATCGCAGATTTTGTGCAGGAGAATCTGTTAAGACAATTGTAGGATTTTTGAGAGAAGAATGGAAGTTTGATAATGCGCGAGTGGCGGAGCTTCTTGCTACTTTAGGTAAACAAATTCTACGCGAAGACGAAAAGTTTTGTAAGCTTGAAGAGTTGCTTGCTGTTCTTAAGTCACCACACACTGATACAGATTTTGATTTCGAAGATAAAAAAATGGTTCAGGCTGCAGCCCGGAAGTTATATAATACCTTCGATCCTCAACGCCAACAATTATTTGTCTTATTGCTCAACCATTTAAGTCAAGTGGCAGAGGCGCAGAATGCAGCTGGGGCTGGCATGGATGCCAGCAATTTAGGACGTATGTTTGGACCAAACTTATTTCACACAGAAGACCCTCAAACAGCAGCTTTCCACGTAAATACTCCGAACACGTTTATGGCTAAGTGCATTGAGCTTACTGACTATACTTCACCTGTTCATTGGCTTGAACAGTCCGGCCAACAACAATAGCCCTCCTAGACCTCTTCTTCGTTGAGAAGGAGAGGTCTCTCCACGTTTTCCTCGACATATTCCGTTTAAACCGCTACATTCATATCCTATATCAATTATTGGAGTAGCTACTTATGCCCTCAACTATAGATAAAACCGAATCTCGAGAAT
>CAVVHU010000010.1:0-10649 GCA_963748195.1 uncultured Chlamydiales bacterium
AATTGCATTTTTAATTTGGCTTAAGCAACCCCACCGTAGTTATCCTCTTCTGCAGACAAAGGCCCCACTGTCCCATATCTCAATCCTTATCAAAAGGCTATAAATAGAATAACTCTTCTTAAGGTGGGTGATTGATCAACTCAAATTTTGATGCACCAGCTCTGCCTTAACCGGAGCAAAACTTCTACGATGAATGGGGCAGATCCCGTACTTTTGAATGGCACTTAAATGTTTCTGGGTCCCATATCCTTTATGCTCATCAAAACCGTATTCGGGATAGAGCATATGGAACTCAATCATCATTTGATCTCTCACCTCTTTGGCGATGATCGAGGCAGCTGCAATGAGCTGAGAGCGTTGATCGCCTTTGATCACCTTTTCAGCGGGAATGTTCTTTACTTGGACTGCAACATTTCCGTCTACAAGAAGATAGTCTGGACTGTGAGGAAGGTTTAAGACAGCCTCACGCATCGCACGTAAGGTAGCTTGCAAAATGTTGATTTCATCGATCACCTCAGATTCGACGACTCCGACCCCATATTCTAGCTCTGGGTGGTGAGTAAGCTCTTCAAAAAGAGCCTTTCGCCTTAGAGGTGTAAGAAGTTTGCTATCATTTATCCCCTCAAAGAGACAAGGGGTTTTTAAAACGCAAGCTGCTGCGACTACAGGACCGGCCAATGGGCCTCTCCCTGCTTCATCTACGCCGGCTATCCGGGTAAACCCACGCGCAGCAGCCTGGTTTTCCAACTCCATAAGAGCTAAGAGTCGTTGTTCTTCACTCTTTGGAAGTTGTTTCTGCCGGTTCGTTTTCGATGGCTTGCACTTCGGCACTCTCTTCGCTCGCGATTACTTCGTTATCGATTTTCACGTCTCGTTTTGTCTCTTTTTCAGCACGCACCTTGCGTCCACCGATCTTCTCTTTTACCTTAGCCGCCTTACCGGTCTTACCACGTAAATGATAAAGCTTCGCACGGCGTGTATCTCCGTGTTTGACAATTTCGATCTTTACGATACGCGGACTATGTAGGTAAAAAACACGCTCCATCCCCTCGCCATAAGAGACGCGATGGAGAGAAAATGTCTCTGAAAGACCGCGTCCTTTACGTGCAATCACAGTCCCTTGAAAGACCTGGATTCGCTCTTTTTCCCCTTCGATAATTTTGGTCGAAACGCGCACAGTATCCCCAACTTCAAAGGTGGGAATATCCTGTTTTAACTGTTCGCTTTCAAATTCTTCAATCAAGGCATCCATTGTTATTTTTTCCTTACTTGATGTTCTGTATAACTCTTGTAGAGATCAGGCCTCACCTCTTTTGTCTTGGCCAGCGCCGCCTCTTTTCTCCATGCTGCAATCTCTGCATGATTGCCGCTCAATAATATCTCAGGTACCCGCTCTCCGTTAAACGTTTCTGGCCGCGTGTATTGCGGGCAATCAAAAATTCCTTCTTCAAAAGAATCTTCGTTCGCAGCTTCCTCGTGTCCCAGCACCCCTGGTATAAAGCGTGCAACAGCATCAATCAGTACAATTGCTGCAAGCGCTCCGTTTGTCAGCACATAGTCGCCAATGCTAATCTCTTCATCCACTTTTACCCGAGCATCGACTCCTTCATAATGCCCGCAAAGTAAAATCAAGTGGGGCTTTTCTGCAAGTTGCCGACACCTTTCTGCCGTCAAAACTTTCCCTTGAGGCGAGAGGTAAATCACATGTGAATCCTCTCTACGCACGTGATCTATCGCGCGTGTAACCGGTTCAGGTTTTAACACCATCCCAGGTCCGCCACCATAAGGCCGCTCATCAACTTTTTTGTGCTTATCGTACGCAAAGTCGCGGATCTGAGTGTGATGTATATTGAGAAGCCCCTTTTCCCGGGCCCGTTTTAGAATACTTTCATCAAAGGGACCTTTGAAATAATCCGGAAAAAGGGAGAGAATCTCAATATCCATCAGCTTATGCTAAGGCAGCTTCCTTCTTACGCAACGCTTTTTTCTTGTCGCATAGTTTTGCCTGCTTCTCCTGCACCTTTTTCTGCAGCTGAGCAATCACTTCAGGCGCACCGCGCTTGACTAGCTGTTGCGCTTTTTCTGTGAGCTGAGCTCCTTGTTCAATCCAATGTAAAACACGGCTTCCATCAACCTTTAGATTTTTGTCAGCTTCTGTTTCGTGTGGATTGTACCATCCTAAAAGTTCGATGTATTTTCCATCGCGTGGAGAGCGAGAATCGCTCAGTACTAAACGATACACAAGGTTATTTTTTCTCCCTTGCTGTCGTAGACGAATTTTTAATGCCATTACTTTCTTCCTCCCATCATTTTCTCTAGCATCTTTTTATTGGGGGCATTTTTAAAAAACTGTTTCGTTTTCTTGAAGCTCTTTTTAAGCTTGTTGATCTCTTGAATGGTTGTGCCGCTTCCCTTTGCAACGCGCTTCATCCGGCTCATCGAAAGATCATCTTTTTCCTGCCGCTCTCTTGACGTCATCGAAAGGATCATCGCTTCAATCTTAGAAAACTCTTTCTCGGATTCATCGAAGTTTGGAAGCTTAGAAGCGCCGGGCATCATCTTAAGCAAACCTTTTAGTGAGCCCATCTTCTTCACAGCTTGCATCTGCTTGAGATAGTCCTCATAGGTAAAGGCAGCTTTGCGCATTTTCTCTTCGATGGCTTCTGCCTCTTCTTCGGAGATATGCTCCTGCGCTTTTTTTACGAGGTTGATCGTATCGCCCATTCCGAGAATGCGATCAGCCATCGAGTTCGCGTTGAAAAGCTGTAAATCATCAACTTTTTCACCGATTCCCTCGAATTTCAGCGGCTTCCCTGTCACATCTTGAATAGAAATCGCCGCCCCCGCGCGCGTATCCCCATCAAGCATGGTTAGGATTGTTCCTGTAATTGTGAGTCGTTGATTAAACGCTTCAGCTGTAGATACAGCATCTTGGCCTGTAGCAGCATTGGCAACAAAGAGGATTTCATCAGGAGTCACAACCTTCTTGATTTGCTCTAGCTCTTTCATCAATACGTCATCGATATGCAAACGGCCCGCCGTATCGAAAATAATGACATCATGGCCGCCCTCTTTAGCTGCTGCCATGGCTTTTTTGGCAACGGTAACCGGGTTTTTCTCTCCATCAAGCGCAAAAACCGGCACACCGATCTGCGCACCTAATGTTTTCAGCTGTTCGACAGCTGCCGGCCGCTGCAGATCGCACGCGACTAAAAGAGGCTTTTTGCGGTAATCGGGCTTGGATAAGAATTTTGCGAGTTTGGCAGCATGGGTCGTCTTTCCAGCACCCTGAAGACCACAAAGCATCAAAACAGAGGGTTTACTCGAAAGCTTCAACACAGCCTCGCCCCCACCCATCAATGCGACTAATTCCTCGTGGATCACCTTGATAAATTGCTGCCCAGGAGAGACCGATTTAATGACCTCCTCACCGAGCGCTTTCTCTTTGACGCGTTTAATAAAATTTTTAGTTACACCATAATTAACGTCAGCATCGAGCAGTGCTAGACGCACCTCTCGGACGGCATCAGAGATATTCTCCTCAGAGAGCCGCTTTTTTCCAGCTACTTTTGAGAAGATATCTGTTAATTTATCGGTTAAAGATCCAAACATAGACAACTATAGTAACCTAAAAAATCAATCTGTTTCAAGGAAAAAGAACCGATTGTGCCCAGCCCAATCATTCTCAACACTTCCTTTCCCTTCAAATATTTCCTTCACTGCCTCCCCCTGCCCTGTTCCGAGTTCCAGCCAAATCCGGCCGTGGGGGTTTAAATAGGTGGAAATTTCGGCCGCAATTCTCCGATAAAACTCAAGTCCTCCAACAAGGGCCATTTTTGGCTCCGCTTTTACCTCAGGAGTAAGGGAGTTATATTCCTCTTCCGTGACATAAGGGGGATTGCACACAAAAAAATCGCACTTTTCTCCCGTAAAAGGGGCAAACAAATCGCCCTGTTTAAAAAGCACATCGCTTCCATTGGAGCGGGCGACAGCAAGGGCTTGTTCAGAAAGGTCTGATAAAACCACAGTCAATTGAGGAAACCTTTTCTTCAATGCATGCCCAATACAGCCTGAACCGCAACACATATCCCAGAGAACTTTTCCCTCTAAATCTAGGTCTGATAAATATTCCGAGATTTTTTCGACCAAAATCTCTGTTTCCGGGCGAGGAATCAAGACATCTGGCGTGACATTTATGGCGAGGTCAGCAAATTGGACCACACCGGAGATATAGGCAGTCGGTTCATGATTTCCTCTCCTTTTAATGGGCTCACGCAATTCTTGGAGTTCCTTTTCAGTCAAGGGGCGTTCAAACTGCAGATAGAGATCAAGACGGCGGATGCCAAGCACATCGGCGATAACCTCTTCCGCTTCGCGACGTGGGCGCTCGATTCCTCGCTCCTTTAAATAGGATTCAGAGAGTTTGATCACATCAAAAAGGGTCTTCACGAGGAGAGCTTCTCTTGATAGTAGTGTTTTACAAGGTTTTCAGTGAGCGGGTCGAGATCCCCTTGCATCACTTGATCTAGATTGTAAAGAGTGAGATTGATTCGGTGATCGGTCACTCGGTTTTGAGGGAAATTATATGTGCGAATCCGTTCTGAACGGTCGCCGCTCCCAACCTGGGAGGCGCGGAGAGCCGCTTCTTCCTTTTGCCTTTTTTGCCGCTCTGCATCGGCAATTTTTGCGCTTAACAGGCGCATTGCCTTCTCTTTATTTTTATGCTGGCTCCGCTCATCTTGGCAGTAAGAGACCACACCGGTAGGAATATGCGTAATGCGGACAGCCGAATCAGTTGTATTGACATGCTGCCCCCCTGCTCCTGATGCACGATAGGTGTCGATACGAAGGTCTTTCTCGTCGAGTTTGATCTCTTCTTCTTCTGTCGGCTCGAGCATAATCGCTACTGTGATCGCCGAAGTATGAACCCTTCCTTGAGTCTCCGTCTCCGGTACGCGCTGCACTCGGTGAGTACCCCCTTCGTACTGCATGAAGCGTTTCACCTTATTCCCGGAAAGGACCATGATATATTCTTTGAAACCTCCGACTTCTGAAGGGCTGCATGCAAGCCTTTCATACTTCCATCCTTTATGATCAGCATAGAGCTGATACATTCGGACGCAGTCGCCGACAAATAGAGCCGCTTCATCTCCTCCCGTGCCAGCGCGCAATTCCATAATAATATTACGGTCGTCGGTGGGATCGGGAGGAACAAGAAGGGTTTCGAGTTTTGCTTCAAGTCCTGGGATGCGCTTTTCTAAGTCCTGTATCTCCTCTTCTAGAAGAGCACGCATCTCAGGATCTTTTTCAGAAGGATAGAGCTCTTCGTTTTCTGCAAGCGCTTTGCGCGCAGCCTGAAGATTCTCAGTGGCTTGCTTCACATCAGACAAATAGGAATGCTGCTGCGTCAGCTCCTTATACGCTTTAGGATCGTTGAAAGCATCGGGACTAGCTAACGCCTCTTCTACTTCAGAGAAGCGGCGCAGCAATTCAGCAATTTTTTTCTCCAAGGGAGATTACTTCTTCTTTTTCTTAAGCTTCTTTTCGTCAGCTGGGTTTTCTTTATCTTTCTGCTGTTGACTTTCGTTCTGTTTACGAGCATAACGCTTCATAAACTTATCGACTCGCCCTTCAGAATCAACAAACTGTTTGCTGCCTGTAAAAAACGGGTGAGAGGCTGAGGAGACTGTCACACGGTATACAGGATACTCTTTACCCTCGAAAACCTCTCTCTCTTGAGGTTGCAGTGTAGAGCCGCAGACAAATTTAGTCCCTGTCGATGTATCAACAAAAAGAATATCTTGATAGGGAGGATGTGTATCTTTCTTCATTGAGTTAACTCCAAAAATAGTGATTGAAGTCGATAAATTTACCTTGTAACTTGGAAAAAGACAAGCAAAATTGTATAATGGGCCCCACGATGAAAAAAATACTCTTTATTTTATGCTTTTTAGGGGCATTAGCCTTTGGAAATGAGCTTCGTTTAAGGGACAAACTCGCTGAGGCAGAGCCTGGGAGCTATATTGTTACCGAACAAAACAAAAATTTTACTCTTGTTCATGTACACGATAGCGACTCCCACACAATCGTGATTGAAGAAGTTACCATTCCAGCAGCGCGCTTTGCACGCTGCCCAATGCCATGGCGAGAATGGTTTGAAAGCGGAGCCCCAGGCCATACCTCATGGATCATGTCTAAAATTGATTTAGAGACAGGTGCTTTTGTCGAGACATTTTCCTTTACGCATCAGGGATGGATCAACCTCTCAGAAGCTGATTCTTTTCTTACAACCCTTTTAAACCTTAGATTTCAATCTATTCCAGATGAGAGAAGGCGGCGTATCGGTAATCCACCGGGATACAACAAACCCGACTGCCGCCCTATATGGAATCCCTGTTTAACAGTAGAAGGACAAAGATTTAGAATTCCTTTTTCAGCGTGGAAAACGCGCTGGCCATCCGATGGGTCGGAATTAGCCCGTAAGATCGTCGAAATTTATCTTCCCTATGAAACAGGTGATGAATCGGTTCCGATTTATCCTACTTATTTTCCTTATTGGATTGAGGTTGAAGGCAAAATAGGAAGTGCGCGTGTGCGTATCATCGATTCGGGGACGGAAGCGCGCTCCCCTAAAGCAACTCTCCCCTTACAACCCCCACGATTGATTGGAAATGGAAAACTGGATAAGAACGGGCTTGCGCTCACAATAAAAAGCCCGAAGTATTTCAATGATTATATCATTATTGCTGAAGAGATCGATTCATTTGGAAAATTCTTTCCACTCCCCTGTGCGCATTCTCAAAACGAACGCGGAGAGATTGCACTATTTGTAGCACGTGACGAACTTGAAAAGCTAATGACACCAGGCGCCTCCTATCGCTTTACTGTATCCCCTAAAGAGGACCCGTCGATCTGTCTTGAAACTAAGATTGCTCTCTCTTTTATTAGCTAATACGACTTAAAACAACTAGTTTATAAACAAAACATTCACCAAACAACATTACACTCAAGCAACTCAAGACCAAAAACTTAAACATACTCAGAAGTAAATAAACGCATTTTATCTACAAGTTGTAAACAGAACTTCCACATCATATACCCTTCAAAACATCCTAAACTACAGCACAAGAGCGTACATTTAGCGTACTTTCATAAAAATCACATCTTTGGGTTGATTTTCTTGATCAAATAAAACTTTCCTTCTGAAAAAGGAAAGTATTTATATTATTGTCCTTATAGAGAAGGATAATAAAGAGGAATTTAGAGCGGCCCTTCAATTCACGGAAGAAGGCACTCAACGGCAGTATAAATTTCCGGAAGCCAAAAATATCATTAAAGTTGCTGTTGGAATGAGACGGTCGGGAAAGACTTATTTCTTGTTGCAAACAGTGCGTCCAAAGCTCTCGGAAGGGATCTCTCTTGAGCATATTCTTTATCTCAATTTTGATGATGACAGGCTACTGTCTATTGATCATAGAGCAATGGGGCAATTAATAGATGCTTGGCACACCCTTTACCCTGATAATTACAATCACTGCAGCCATCTATTTTTGGATGAAGCGCAAAATGTTGAAGGATGGCCTCTCGTCTTGAGAAGAATGATGGAAACAAAAAATATCCAAATCTATATTACAGGATCATCCGCAAAGCTATTGAGCAGAGAAACAAACTAAAGAACAACTCGGGTTTCCATGAAAACTTATTGATTATTCAACTTATCTGAATTCGGTTTGTTCAGTTGAATGATCATCGTTATTGCCTTGTAATACCTCTCTCGCTAAACTCCGCTTTATGTTCTTACAAAAATGTCGACGGACTTTACGTACAGGTGTACGGTTGCTCAAAAGAAAGGGCGATCGCCTCATCGAACGAGAGCGGATGGAGTTTGAAAACGACCTGCGTGCCCTCGATCGTGCTCTTCTAGACAAGAAAAAAAAAGAAGCATGTGAAATTGCAGGGCGTGTAAAAACGTTCATGAAAACACACTTTCCTAAAACATCACTCGATCATTTAAAAGAGCTGATTTATGCTCTCGCTTTTGCAGTGGTCGTAGCGTTTTTTATCCGTCAATTTTGGTTTGAACTCTATGAAGTTCCCACAGGTTCGATGCGCCCTACTGTCGAAGAGCTCGACCGCCTTGTGGTATCAAGAACAACGTTTGGCATCCATATCCCCTTTGTTAAAAAGCCTCTTTTCTATTCCGATGAGCTGATCAAACGTGCCGGTACGATCGTATTTACTGTGAAGGGAATGGATGTTGCCGATAGTGATACTCTCTATTTTTATCTGATTCCGGGAAAGAAACGTTTTGTAAAGCGAGCGATGAGTAAACCGGGCGACACTGTCTACTTTTACGGCGGCTATCTATATGGAATCGACAAGGACGGTAAGGAAATTGTCACTCTTGCCGACCCCCATTTCCTGGAACGCTACGGAATTGAAAAGATCGATCATATCCCTTACATCACCTTTGAAGGGAAGATGAAAGTAGGCAAATCGATCGGCCATGGAATATATGACAGCGTTAAGTTCTTGCAGATGGATATCCCACTTGGGGAAATGCGCGTCACACGTATGGGGAAAATTGAGGGGAAATTTTATAACGGAAACACATGGGTGGCGGATCGCCCTAATGCGCTAAAATCTCCTCATGATGAGCCGATGAGCTACAGCGATCTTTGGGGAATCGGCAATTACGCGATGGCTCGCCTACTCACAAAGGAGCAGGCGATTGATTTTTATGGCCAGGTGCCGGAAAACAGTGGAGATACAACCTATTTAGAGCTGCGCCATACGCCAAACATGACCTATCCAAAGCCTGAAATGCGGCGCGATGAGATGGGAAGGATTCATCCGATGATCACACCAATGGTCGCCTTGATCCCGCTCACTCAAATAAACCTAGAGACCATCCAAAAAGCGTTGTTCACTTCCCGCTTTTATGTCATGAATGGGCATGCCTACCGCTATGCTGAAGGGCGCCGCCCTCAACCGCCGGAATACGACCCACTCTTTCCTGACGTTCCCAACGGTTTGTATGAATTCCAGAATGGAATCGGATATAAAGTGCATTTTGGCGGGATACGGACCACCTTACCTTTAAACCACCCGCTCTACAGCAAAGATCCTCAAAACATTCGTAAACTCTTCAATTTAGGCGTTGGTTTTAACCTCATTTTTGAACCCATGGCATCTAACCAGCCCTATAATCCACAACGCTTTGCCTACTATCGCGATGGTGATTTATATATTATGGGAGCTCCCATTTTTAAGAAAAATGATGCCGCCCTCGTCCGGTTTGTTACAAGTGAAGATGAGAAACAGAAAAAATCTTCGCAGGAAGAGCCCTATATTGCATTCGTCGATCACGGAGCTCCGTTAAAAGATGGAAAAGTGGATCGCGATTTTATTCAGGCATTTGGGCTTAAAGTGCCGGAAGATGGAGTATTGGCACTGGGAGATAATTACTCAAATAGTGGCGATAGCCGCGAATTTGGTTTTGTCCCAAAAGAGAATTTGCTTGGCTCCCCTTCTTTTACATTTTGGCCTCCAGGAAAGCGTTTCGGGCCTCTTGCACAGCCGCCTTATCCGTGGGTTACCGCTCCAAACTTTATCATTTGGGGCCTGGTTATCCTCATTGCGATAGGATCCTATTTTTACTTTAGAATACGCAATCAGACATCTCATTTCGATTGACTAGCAACGCCTTCTGTTCTAAGATGCCCTGAAACCTAGGAGGTTAAATTATGAAAAAAGCGATTTTATCAATTCTAGTTTTCGGTTCTTGCTCCTTATTTGCAAATGTTCCCGATGAGATGTTTGTATCGTTAATCGAGAAAGCAAAATGGTGCGAAGAACAGGGACATCAGCTTTATGAAAAATCCCAAGATCAACAACTCCCACCTCAAGCGCGTAAGACCTACTTAAATGGGGCATTAAAGTTCTTTGAACTGGAGCGAAATTACCTTAATGATGTGAATACTTACCGCTTTCTGAATAATATCCAAGTGAGAATGGATGATTGCGACTGCGACAAAGAAGCCATGGCATCACTCAAACAATTGCTTCGATAAGCATAAAAAGATCGCGTCTTCAAAGGCGTGATCTTTTAGACTTTCTCTATCGAAATCGCAGTAGGCTCCCCATTGATATCCCACTGTGTACTATCAGGAGAAAATGCAAAGTCCATTGAAATGGCAAGCACCTCATCACGAACATAGTCTCCGTGTATTTTAAGAGATTGCTTTACCTTATCCGAAGCCCCAAGTTTTACCCGTACACGATCTGTGACAGCAAAATTGGCTTCTCTACGCATCGTGTTGATTTTATTCACAAGCTCGCGAGCGATCCCTTCCAAAATCAACTCATTTGTCAATTCGGTATCAAGAGCGATTGTGGTCGTCCCAACATTCATGGCAATCCACCCTTCATGCACCTTGCGAGTGATTTCAACATCTTCAGAGGTAAGCAGAAAAGATTCGACTCCTAATTCAATTGGAAGAGGTTTTCCATGAATCAATGTATTGATTTGCTCTTGATCTAGTCGCGAAATCAAAAGTTGCGCCTCTTTCATATGCTTGCCCACCTTTTTCCCAAGAACGCGGAAATTCGGTTTCACAGAGAGACGCACAAATTCTTGGCTCTCTTTG
>CAVVHU010000011.1:0-108328 GCA_963748195.1 uncultured Chlamydiales bacterium
CATAATCGCGTAACCTCCAGTTCCTGGTGGACCTAATCGTGGGGCAAGGTCAATCTCTTCCTAGTTAAAGAACTTAAGTTATATCTTCTTCTAAAGATTACTCAAAACTTCAATTTGAGGGTGCATTTGATCAATTGGAAGAGCAGAAAATTTTCCTGAATGAGTTTTTTGAAATCCTATGCGAGGAATCATCTCACTCTCTGAAGGAACCATGATTTCAAGAATTTGAGGTCCTTGAATCTGATGATCGTCTTTAAGAGCCTCACTTAACTCTTGAAGTGTTTGAATTTGCTGAGAAGGCATCTGATAAGCTTTTGCTATTGCCTGAATTGAAGGCATGGAAATCCCACCTGCTTTCCCAGATCCCAAATAATTTTCCTCTAAAAATTCTTTTTGAGTATGGCGAATGGAAAGATATCCCTGATTATTAAAAACACAAAGTTTTATTGGTAATTGATGATGAAAAATGGTTTGCAGCTCTTGAACATTGAATTGAAAGCTTCCATCACCACAAAAACAAAAAATGCGATGTCCTGGACTTGCAAATGCAGCACCTACTGCTTGCGGAAGGCCGGATCCCATAGAACATAACCCTGCATCAATCATGAGCTTTTGCGTTGGCTTGAGTGCAATAGATTGGAAAGTTGCTTGAACAATCGTCCCACCTCCATCAACAACAAAAATATCATCATTTTTAGATGATTCAAAGATGAAATCTAACGCACTGTAAGTATCTAAAATACCACTTTCTTTGAGCATGCTGGCCTTTTCTCGGAAGAAAGATTTTCTCATTGCTAAGCAATCTTGCCTCCATTTAAAAGAACCTAAAGGTTCCGTTAAAATGGCTTTTGCAGCGCCGATAAAATCTTTGGCATCAAGAAGAATGGCATGGTCAACTTTGACTCTTTGATGCTTCAATTCCTTCTCATCAATATTGATTACAATTATTTTAGCATGAGGGGCAAATGTATCAAAATTTCCCGTTGTTACCGGTACTGGAAGATGCGTTCCAATGCAACACAAGAGATCGGCTTTTTGGATCGCCATATTGGCTTCCCTTGTCCCAAACATGCCTGGGCTTCCCAAATAAAGAGGATTTGATGTTTCGAGTCCATCAGACGCATTCCATGTTGAAATAAACGGTACTTGCCAAACATCAAGTAGCTGTTGCATCTCTCGTGCAGCCCCAGAAAGTTTGACTCCTTGACCGATAAGAAATAAAGGCGTCTTTGCTTGACTTATGTCGTTAAAACAGCCTTCGAGATGTCTTTGGTGATGATTGAGAACGGGAGGAGGTGATTTTTCAATTTTCACAAAAGAATGTTTAGGTTCGATTTCAGCCCATTGAAAATCTAGAGGAATTTCTAGATATACAGGACCAGGCCTGTCCGATAGAGCATACCTAAGACAGGTTCTGAGCTCCTCTTCAATAGCTTCAGGAGCTTCCAGAGTCTTAGCATATTTTGTCAGAGGTCGCATGATTGAAACAATATCGAGTTCCTGCGCTCCTTGCTGTCGAATTTCGCAAGATTTAATGTGATTAGAACGTACTTGTCCCCCAAAATATAGGGTAGGGATAGAGTCCAACCATGCTGCTGCCACCCCAGTTAAAGCATTACTGCAACCAGGTCCTGTTGTAAAAAAACCTGCGCCTAATCCTTTTAAACGCGCATGCGCGCCGACAGCAAATGCTGCGCTTTGCTCATGATGGGTAAAAACACATTGAAGGCCAAATCTTTGCGCTGAATCGAAAAGATGGACAACTGCTCCACCTGTGACCCCATAAACTGTTTGAATGCCTTGTATTTTGAGAAACTGGGCTAAATAATCGGTCAGTTTCATCAGTTGCCTACTCCATGTACTTGGAAGAAATGACGTGCCTGCCCCCCTTCAACGGGAACAATAGATCCTTGACAAAACGACGCTAAGTCCGAACACAGGAAAGCCACCATAGGACTAATTTCCTCTGGTTTGCCAAAACGCTTAAGAGAGGTGCGCTCAGATAAATATTTTTCCGCATGCTCTGGTCTTTCCTTGAGCACACGTTGCCAATGTCCCTCTTCAGTTAAAACAACTCCCGGCAATACGGCAGACATGACAACGTTATGAGGAGCAAGCACTCTCCCCATTGAACGTGTATATGCAGTATAGGCGGCTTTAATTGAGCAGTAGGGAACAGGTCCACTATTTTCTAAAGCGGCTCCTGCAGTAATGTTAACTACACGTCCCCATTGCTGCTCTATCATCGCAGGAAGAAAAAGATTCGTCACTTCAACGTGAACTTCCAAATTAAGACGGTAGACTCTTCTCCAATCGGAAATGGGGCAAAAGGGATCGACTACAGATAATGTATCCCCAATATTGTTGATAACGATGTCAATATTACCTACATGTTCATCGATATAGGACTTCAATTCATCGGGTTTTCCTTCGATGGTTAAATCCGTTTCAACACCATGATGTTCAATATCACCTGTGTTGACCTCATCGAGCAGCAGATCAATTTTTTCTCTTTTTCTTGAAGTAAATACAACCTGTACACCTTGTTTTGCCAACTCTTTCACAATGGATTTTCCAATGCCATTTGATCCTCCAGTCACTACCGCCTTTTTTCCCTTAAGATTTAATTCCATTGATACTCCTTTTGCTTTTTAAAACGATGTACAATATGGCGATAGGCTTCATGAATTACATAGCAATCGCCCGCATAAGTAATATATTTCACGTCTAACTCGCGTAATCTCTCCAGATCTTCAAGACTGCTTGCAATTGTCCCTATACATCGATTCTTCTGATCAGCTAAACTCAAGACATGTTTTAAAACTTTCCAAACTTCGGGATGATGGACATTCCCATTAAGGCCTAAAGCATTAGACAAGTCGTATAGGCCAATAAAAAAAATATCTATCTCTTCATAAGAGAAAAACGTCTCAATATGATCGATTGCATGGGGGCCTTCTAAGTGAATTGCAAGCAACGTTGTAGCATTGGCTCTTGGGATTTTCTGATCAATATCACTAGAAGAATATTGATTCCCAGCTGTATACGGAGAAAGGCCTCTCTGCCCCAAAGGAGGATATTTTGCATAACTAATTAATGCCTCAACCTGCTCTACTTCAACAATGCCTGGGACATGAAGGCCATGTACGCCAGAATCTAAAGCTCTTTGAATTTCACTTTGAGAAACTTCCGGAACTCTTACAAGAGGAGACATGCCCCATTTTTCACAAACAGGAACCATCGACGTGATGGTTTCATAGGAAAACGGCCCATGTTCTCTATCAAAAATGATAAAATCTAACCCTGAGCATCCAATGACATCCATCAGATGAACAGAAGGTAAAATACTCCATGTCCCTAGTGCAGCTTTACCTTCCTGAATTTTTTCTTTTAACCCTTTCATATTCGCGCAAGCTTTAGTTCTTCAACAACTTGATGAATCATATCCTCCTGCCCAGCAATAACGCCTCTTTTGCCCAACTCAAAAGCAACATCTTTTGGATCTATATTGGCCTTATGAGAAAGACGTTTAATCGCCCCTGCAAAACCAGAAAAGATGCCTGATAGAGCTGTTACAATGCTCATTGTCCTACTAAAAGGCAATTCTTTTATGAGTGTTTCTTCGGCTATTTCAGCTGCATCTAGGATCGCGTAAAGATCTGATACTGTAGTGATCTCCATCTTTTTTAATACTGCAACTAAAATTTCGATTGGACAGTTCCCCGCTCCTGCACCAAATCCACGCGCCGTACCATCGACGATAGTCGCTCCGGCATTAATGGCTGTTAAAGTATTGGCAACAGCTAATCCGAGATTATTATGCGCATGAAATCCGATTTCAATTTCTAGATGTTTGTGCAAAAATCCTATGCGTTCTGCGACATCAGATGGTAAATAAGCCCCAGCTGAATCCATAAGAATCACTCCACGGGCACCATAACCTTGCATTAATAGCGCTGATTCTAACAATTTTTCCAAAGAGCACATATGGCTCATCATCAAAACACCATAAACTTCTATACCCTCTTTGCTTAAGAATTCAATATGCGTCTGAGTTACATCTGCTTCAGTACAGTGCGAAGCAATCCGAAAAACATCAACACCAGCATTAATTGCCGGAATAATATCTTTTTTTACTGTAGCGCATCCTGGGATGACATGAACACTAAGCTTGGTCTCAGTGAGATACTGTTTGGCTGTTGTCAAAATCTCTCGATCAGAATATCTGCTTTTACCTATTTGAAAAGATGACGCTCCAATCCCATTTCCGTGTCCCACTTCAACAAATTGGACGCCTGCCTTGTCGATAGCTTTTGCATAGGCAGCAATTTGATCTAAATTTAACTGATGCGCTACTGCATGACTTCCATCCCTTAAAGTTGCATCACTTAATTTTAATTCGAACATAGACTCAAGATCCTCTGATTGTGGCACTCATTTGCAAAAAATTCTGCCACTTGAATCGCTGCAGAATTAATAATATCTAAATTTCCTGAATAATTGGGAAGATGATCACCTGCACCTCTAATTTCTAATGAAAGATTAATTACCCCTTCGCTTTTTGAGGGAGCGACGGACATCCTATATCCAGGAACATAGCCCTGGACATGTTGAATCATTTCAAGAATTTTTTTGTTGAGAAGTTCGAGGTCTTCAAAGGTCGTTTTGACATACAAAGTGGTTTTCATTGAGATAGGCGGTTCTGCTGGATTGAGAATAAGCATAGCTTTTACTTGCTTACACTGTGTAAAGTCTTGTATCGCATGCTCTGTCTTTTCAATATACTCGTCAATATTTACTCTTGTCCCTGAGCCTGCACTGTTTGATGAAATTGACGAAACAATTTCAATCGCATCTATTTGCTTACATACAGTAGAAAACACATTGAGAATGGGCAGGGACGATTGACCACCACAACTAATCATACTTACATTTTCTTCTTCGATCACCTTGTCAATATTGACTGAAGGAACAACCATCGCTCCTAAATGAGAGGGCGTAAGATCAATTACTTTTTTCTTCATTTGAAGCAATATGGGTGCATGAACAAGGTGTGATTTGGCATTTGTGACATCAAATACAAGTTCAAACTCATCTTGTATTTCTTTTAAATAGTGGATCCCGTCAGTCGATGTGTGAATCCCTAAACCTTTTGCATAAGCGATCCCAGGAGAACCATGCCGCCTACCAACAAATGCCACACAATGTAGGAAAGTGGATTTTGTCACTTTGACAAGTAGATCTGTGGCAAGTTTACCAGTGCCTAAAATGACGACATTCAATTTTTTTTGCATTTAGTACACAATTGAAGGTTGTAAAATTCTTTTTGCTTTCAGCTTTGTCAACCTAGAAACAATTGGTCTAATTGAATCTAGCGCGGTAATCATGATTGTTGCATTTTCATAATCCACTTCATTTGAAGAACAAATCGAAAAATTAAACCCTGGATATCTTTTCCCTTGTCGACTTTGATCATCATCAATAATGTACGTGATTTGTTCCATGCGATTTGGCATATGGTATGCTAAACAAGGAAGCATTTGTGCTGCACCAAATCCATATATCTGTTCATGTTGAAGAACATCTAAACTTCTAGAAACAGCTCTCAGGAGAGAAGAGAAATAAGAGAAGTTTTCTTTTAAGTCATCTACTGCCCATTTATTGCAGCAATTTTCTCCTTTGCAACGCTGCTTTTTGAATGCAAAAAGCATTGTTCCTCCCCACATCTTATAATTAAAGGCATGAGCAATGTATTCACATTTGAGCTCCCGAATAAGCTGCATCATAGATGCTAAACTAAAATACTGGATATGTTGATGAAAAACTTGGTCAAAACGGTAATTTGCCGCCATAGTATCTAAACTCGGCACTTCGATAACAAAGCAGGTTCCATCTTGCACCTGATTCAATAGATTTTCTAAGACTCTTTTAGGATGCTCAATATGCTCAAATGTATGCGCAGATACAACTAAATCTGGAGAAGCCCCAAATAACTTTTGGACATTAATATCTTCAGCAAATCCTCCTGAAAGGCGTATTTTTTTATCGAAGATACAATCCTTTCCAATCCAAATAGGATCCACGCCACATAAGTCATTACCAAGATCACTCAACGCTTGCAATAAGTAGCCGTCATTACATCCAACATCTAAGATATTCTTAAAAGCTTTGCCAGGAAACGTCTGCCTGACAAAATTCGAGAAAAATTCATTTCCTTGAGTTGCAATGGGACTTCTTGAACCTCGGTGCAAATATGTCTCATTATACACAAGTCGAGGATCGACAATTTGGCCAAGTTGCCCATGTCCACACTCTGCACAGTAGACAAAACTCTGATTCACTCCCTCTTCAATTAGTTGATCTATTTTCTCATTCTCTTGAAGAAAGATCCCAGTAAAAGGAAATTTCTCCAATTCGATAATCTGCTCTAACCTTGAATTTCCACAAATCGAGCAATCAGTTTTTGTTGAAACAACCTCTTTAAAAATAGCTACCGGCATAGTTTTCTCGTTATCTCTTTAAGGAATTATCCAAATTCTTATTTCACTATAAGCTAATGTCGATCTCTTCATAAATATTGAAGTATATATCATCCCTACAATAGGATATGATATCAAGGAGAAAAGAGTGCTTAATCTTTCGATCATTATGTGCAATAGGAACTATGCACATTATCTTCCGTTTGCCTTAAAAGGAATCATTTCACAAGACATTCACCCATACGAATTAATTTTGATTGATGATGCATCTATCTAGAAGTTATCAAAGACTATGCCTCACGATTTCCTTGGATCAAAGTCATTAAAAGCACAACTCAAAGGAGCTTACGCTTCCGCACAATACGCTCTATTGCTCAAGGCGAATATGTCTATTATGCAAGCTCTAATGATCGTATTTTTAAACATTTTGTTGAATCAATGCTTGATGCAATTTCTAAATATCCCGATGCCGTATCGATGGTTCAAAAGGACTGTTTTTTCACGAAAATCAAGATCTTGCCCATTTCTCTCATCAAACAGCTCTTCCCATATACATTCCCAAAAATGCAATCATCAAATGGAAGAGAAAACATGGGGGAATTTTAGGACATGCAACAATTTATAAAACCGCATACGTCAAGGAAATGGGGGGAGTCCAAGAAAAATTGCTCGCGCATTGTGATTGGTTTTTTACCCACGCGATTGCTTTTAGATATGGAATGATTTATCTTCCTTGTCCTCTTTCTGCACACCGTATACATCAAAAAAACCTTTCCAGAAGTGACATATTGCTTATTGAACCTTATCGCTATTTAATTTCTTTAATTAATTCCCCTGATTTTAAAGACATTCAATCACGCTTTTACTGTTACACAGTACTAAAAGAAAAAATTAGACTTTTACCCTTTTTACTTGAAGAATCTCCATTCTACTTGAAGATGCTGAGAATCAAATTATTCGTATTTCTTAATGAAGCTCAAAAAAAAATCAGAAGCAAATTGCAAATCTGAGTAAATCAGTGGTTTTTTTTGAAAAGACCGGCTCTCGAGACTTCTTGCATACAGCAGGTTTTATCCTGTGTGGTTTACACGTGACTGATGTGGTTCCCCAATTCGACTGGACAGGGTATAATAAAACGAATCAAACATGGAGCAGACAATGGAACCACAAATTCAAAGATGGACAGCGAAACGTAAAACAGAGGTGATTCTCGACATCATTAAAGGGAATAAAAAAGTGATCGATGTTTGTCGAGAACAGGATCTCAAGCAATCCGAAGTAGAAAATTGGATTAACACTTTTCTTGAATCTGGAGAAAAGGGATTAAAGGTCCATTCAAAGGATGAAGAAGAGCTTCGAGAGAAGCATATCAAGCAATTACAGGTTAAAATTGGAGAACTTGTTCTGGAGCTTGATGCCAGAAAAAAGCTGGAGGCTCTCATCAGCTCAAGAGAGACGATATCTTATTGATTGAGAGCCAAATGAGACAAGAATGGAAAGTCGTCTCAATTAAGAAATTATGCCATTTGTTTGGCCTTGCACGATCGAGCTTTTACTATCGCCCTACAAAGAGAGGAGGCTACTCCTCTAGAGCTCTAGACCAAGCATTGACACAGGAGGTGCGGAAAATCATAGAAGATTATCCTAGTTATGGTCTCAGGAGAATTACAGCGGTTTTAAAAAAGAGACTAATAAAGCAAATCAATCGTAAAAAAGTGCATCGTATTCTCAAAACAAATGGATGGCAAATGCACAAGAAAGCACAGGGAAAAAGGCCAAGAGCTCTTGGTTTACGATCAGCTTCGAACAGGGTAAATCAGAGGTGGGCTATCGATACAACTCATATTTTTTGTGGGCTCGACGGGTGGTGTCATTTTACAGCTATTATAGATAGTTACGACAGACACATAGTTGGCTGGCGCTTTTCAAAACGAGGCATAGCTAAAGTCGCAGCGGGGGCCTTAGAAGATGCATTGAAAGAGCGTCAGGTGGATATATCAGAGGGATTGACACTCAGGTCAGATAATGGACTTGTATTTGGGGCGAAAGAGTTTGTCAAGGTAGTTAAACGTTGGAGGCTATCTCAAGAATACATCACCCCCTTATACTCCAGAGCAGAATGGGATGATCGAACGGTTTTTTCGAACATTGAAGGAAGAATGTGTTTGGCAGCATCGATTTAAGAATCAATATGAGGCATTTAATGCGATTGCAGATTTTCTAGATGTGTATCATAAGGAGCGGCCTCATTCAGCTCTTGGGTAGTTAACCCCTGAGGAGTTTCGATTGAAGCAGGCTGCTTAAAAATTTTTCTGTCCAGAAAATAGGGGAACACTACATCCGCTCAAAAAATCTAAAATAACTAGAAATCTTGCTACCATAAAGTCCTCTAATCATAATTTCTTGGAACACTATGATATAGTGCCGGTAAAACTTTAATGTGTTAGCCCTACTTATCTATCACATAAGTTTGACGAAATATAAAATATTGATTAAGATTTATTTTCCTAAATCTACGAACAAATCACAAGCCTATGTTTAAAATTTTGCTCTTCCTCTGCTTGAGCACAGCCCCTCTTACTGCAAAGATTTATGACTGCTTTCTCTTTTTAAATGAATGGGAAGTATTAGAAATTCGCTTAAATGAGCTATATCCTCATGTGGATTATTTCATTCTAGTAGAAGCAACTGAAACCTTCAAAGGCAAGGAAAAACCTCTCTATTTTGAACAGGTAAAAGAAAAGTTCGCCCCTTTTTCAGCAAAACTTCGACATTTTGTAATTAATGAGCGCATTGAAACTTCAAATCCTTGGATTAGAGAGTTCTTTCAACGAAATCAAATCATGCAAGCCATTGGGGAATGTGATGACGAGGATCTTATCTTAATCTCAGATGTTGATGAAATAGTGAAAGCTGAGTGTATATCCCAAATTATAGAGTTAATTGAAAGCGGTGTAGATGTAGTCAGTTGTGAGCAACCATTATCTAGATATTTCCTTAATCGATACGATCCGATCGGTTGGGTTGGCACTGTGGCCACTTCGTATCGGTATCTCCAATCAAAATCTCCTCAATTCCTTCGAGACCACCGCAATAATTTTCCCATCATCCCAAATAGCGGTTGGCACTTCACATCGATGGGTGGCTATGAACGATTTGTTGAAAAAATTATCTCCTTTTCACATTCGCAAGAAGAAAGCCCTATTCCAACCAAAGAAGAATTTATGGCTGCTGTTCAACAATATCCACTTATTCCAATTGATGAATCATTTCCTCTTTTCGTCCAGACACATCAAGAATATTTAATAAAAATGGCCTTAATAGATATTTCTGAGAATTGATGATGATATGGAACTTTATATTGTAGATAGTTGTGGCCTTGGTTTCGTAGAAGTTTGTAAATTCCATAAATTTTGATAGTGTCCTGCTAAGTTTATAAAATCCGCACGGGTTCCTCTTTCAATAATTTTTCCCTTTTCAATCAGAAAAATTTGGTCAGCCATGTTAATTGTTGCTAGCCGATGTGCGATAACAAGCATCGTCATTGTTCCTCGTAAATTCTTCAACGCATCTTGAATAATCTTTTCCGAATAACTATCAAGATTACTCGTCGCTTCATCCAACACCAAAATCTCAGGCCTTCTTACCAGCGCACGGGCTAAAGAGATCCGTTGTCTTTCTCCCCCAGATAATTTGTATCCTTTTTCGCCAACTACTGTTTGATAGCCTTCAGGCAAATGATCAATAAATAAATCGGCTCCTGCTAAATGCGCTGCCTCCTTTAGTTCAGACTTGCTTGCACTTAAATTGCCAAACCGGATGTTCTCTTCTATCGTATCGTGAAAAAGAAAGACATCTTGACTGACAACACCAAAATGTGATCTCCAAGAACTCAAACTATAATCATTGAGTGGCTTACCATCAATGTGAATGACACCTCCAGAAGGTTCGTAAAGTCGAAGAAGAAGATCAAGAAGAGATGATTTTCCACCTCCTGAAGGTCCCACTAATGCGATGACCTTTCCTTTTGGAATCGTAAATGAAATATTGTCCACCGCATTTTTTTCTTTTCCAGGGTACTTAAAAAAAACACTTTTGAATTCCACCTCTCTTTTAAAAAGGCAAGAAGGCTTCTCGCTTCGATCTAAAAATTCCTTTTTTTCATCGAACAAGAATTCTTGATACCTTTTAACTGGACCTCGATAATAAGAAATCTCTGCAACTCCTACCATAAAAGCCTGCAATCGCGTTCCCAAGTGATACGTTAAAGCAAGAAATGTCATGAGAAGAGGAAAAATTTGAGCTTCATAACCTCTGAGAAAAACTATCCCTAATGTGAGGGCAGCTGCAACTAAAATGGCAGAAATTGTTTCATTAATAGGCAATATTAATTGATTCCATTTGTTTAATTGCAGAGCTTCTTTACTAATCCGTAAAAGTGTCTCATGGATTTTTTTAAGCAAATCCTCTTGCTTATCGAAAAGGTGAACTGTCCGTAATCCAGATAAATTTTGGGCAGTCTCTTCATTCAGCTTAACTAAGCATTCTGAATGATTTTGAGATGCTTTAACTATTTTTCTGATCAATGTTTTTTGCAAAAAAGCACCTAAAGCAAATACAGTTAGAACGCATACTGTAAGAGAGAGCGAAATGCGAATCATAAATACCAAATATCCAATAATCATCATTGAAGAAACTGAACAACGATTAATAGACTCCATTACCGCTCTGAAATACGAAGGAGGAGCCATTACATGGTGCATGAGATCCCCGATTTTATAGCGATTAACCGAGGCATAAGTGAGGCGGAAAATCTGGTGGTATATCGATTGTTGCGCAGAATTTTGAAGATTAATCACTAGTTTAGCCGTGCCAGTCTGTCCAAAATATGTGAAAGTACTGCGGAGAATTTGTGATATGAATGCTCCAAGCATAAAAAAAGTAAAAAAATGAATTCTACTATAGCTATCAAACCTTTCTAAAAACTTGGGCATTTCTCCATTTAAACACATAAAACTGAACATAAGAAAAGCAAATGATACCCCTTCTAATAAAGTTGCAATTGTATTCAATACAAAAGCAAGAATGGCAAAAGAAATATTCTGCTGCTTTTCTATAAAGAGAACCCAAAATGGATTTGTACGTAAGCGATTTAACATTGAATTTATGAGGGGTAAGAAATTATTATTTTGAAGATAAAAGTAACGCAGACAAGCTCATGACTCAAGCAAAAAATGAAAAAACATAAACGTTTTATCTCCCTAGTCCCTAATTTAATAGATCTCCAAGGACATCAATTTATCTATCACCAGTCGCTACAGAAGAAGCTCGGAATTCCTTATTCTGCATATCTGTCCAAAAAACACTGCATTAAATCATTGCCTAAAGATTGGATTCCGCTTTTCTCACTGAAAAACAATCGTAAATTCAGTCCCTTTGCGACTTTCAAACGGGCATGGGATTTTGGGAAACTATTTCGAAAGCGAGACTATCTTCCACGAGCTTTTTTTCTTGAATCATTTAACACAACAGACCTCATCGCTTTTACTATAGCTGCAAAGTTTTTTCTAAAAAAACAAGACTCTATCTTACTCCTCTTTCGCTATGATCTTCGCGCACTTCAGGTCAAACTTGCACAATATTTAGGAGCAACATGTTTTTCAGATAGCGAACTAATAATAGAGCAGTTCGCAAAAATGAGAATTGAAGCCCATTTACTCCCTATTCCACACACAGATATCCGGTTAGATAAAAAAAATACGACAGATAAAATTATCTGCTGGTGGCCTGGAGCCCCTCGTCCTTCGAAAGGGAAAAACGAGATTCTAGCGCTCTTAAAACGAGAGAAAAGGGAAGACATTAATATTGTGGTCTCTCAGGAACTTGAGATACATGAAGCATTAATACCATTCAAACAAATTTCAAGCACCTTAACAAGAGATGACTATGACAAATGGTTGAACAGATCCGATCTCTTATTCTCCTTCCATATGATCCGATAGTTTATCAATCCAGCACTTCTGGAATTTTTGTTGAAGTGATTATCGCGGGCAAGTTACCCCTCGTAAAAGAGGGGTCTTGGTTAAGCCACGAATTGAAAAAATTTAATCTTCCAGAACTTATAGTTGATTGGCAAAGACCTGATTTTTTCACTCATGCAAAAACGCTTTTGCATAGTGATGAAATTCAGGAAAAACTAGAACAAATGAGAAAAGTTTACCTCTCATTTACCTTGGGGATTCATTTTGCCAAAAATTAACAGACCACCTAACATTGTAACTTAAAATTTTAATTCAAGAGATTAAAGTGTATCTTAAGTACGAGGAAGCTGATTTTAAAATAGGGTTCAATTCTTCGATTGAACGGAATTTGATAAAACAATTCATAAAAAAGAAAATAGGGAAATTCATCGGCAAACCTTATTTTTTTTTTTTTTTTTTTTTTTTTTTTTTTTTTTTTTTTTTTTTTTTTTTTTTTTTTTTTTTTTTTTTTTTTTTTTTTTTTTTTTTTTTTTTTTTTTTTTTTTTTTTTTTTTTTTTTTTTTTTTTTTTTTTTTTTTTTTTTTTTTTTTTTTTTTTTTTTTTTTTTTTTTTTTTTTTTTTTTTTTTTTTTTTTTTTTTTTTTTTTTTTTTTTTTTTTTTTTTTTTTTTTTTTTTTTTTTTTTTTTTTTTTTTTTTTTTTTTTTTTTTTTTTTTTTTTTTTTTTTTTTTTTTTTTTTTTTTTTTTTTTTTTTTTTTTTTTTTTTTTTTTTTTTTTTTTTTTTTTTTTTTTTTTTTTTTTTTTTTTTTTTTTTTTTTTTTTTTTTTTTTTTTTTTTTTTTTTTTTTTTTTTTTTTTTTTTTTTTTTTTTTTTTTTTTTTTTTTTTTTTTTTTAAAAAAAAAAAAAAAAAAAAAAAAAAAAAAAAAAAAAAAAAAAAAAAAAAAAAAAAAAAAAAAAAAAAAAAAAAAAAAAAAAAAAAAAAAAAAAAAAAAAAAAAAAAAAAAAAAAAAAAAAAAAAAAAAAAAAAAAAAAAAAAAAAAAAAAAAAAAAAAAAAAAAAAAAAAAAAAAAAAAAAAAAAAAAAAAAAAAAAAAAAAAAAAAAAAAAAAAAAAAAAAAAAAAAAAAAAAAAAAAAAAAAAAAAAAAAAAAAAAAAAAAAAAAAAAAAAAAAAAAAAAAAAAAAAAAAAAAAAAAAAAAAAAAAAAAAAAAAAAAAAAAAAAAAAAAAAAAAAAAAATTTTTTTTTTTTTTTTTTTTTTTTTTTTTTTTTTTTTTTTTTTTTTTTTTTTTTTTTTTTTTTTTTTTTTTTTTTTTTTTTTTTTTTTTTTTTTTTTTTTTTTTTTTTTTTTTTTTTTTTTTTTTTTTTTTTTTTTTTTTTTTTTTTTTTTTTTTTTTTTTTTTTTTTTTTTTTTTTTTTTTTTTTTTTTTTTTTTTTTTTTTTTTTTTTTTTTTTTTTTTTTTTTTTTTTTTTTTTTTTTTTTTTTTTTTTTTTTTTTTTTTTTTTTTTTTTTTTTTTTTTTTTTTTTTTTTTTTTTTTTTTTTTTTTTTTTTTTTTTTTTTTTTTTTTTTTTTTTTTTTTTTTTTTTTTTTTTTTTTTTTTTTTTTTTTTTTTTTTTTTTTTTTTTTTTTTTTTTTTTTTTTTTTTTTTTTTTTTTTTTTTTTTTTTTTTTTTTTTTTTTTTTTTTTTTTTTTTTTTTTTTTTTTTTTTTTTTTTTTTTTTTTTTTTTTTTTTTTTTTTTTTTTTTTTTTTTTTTTTTTTTTTTTTTTTTTTTTTTTTTTTTTTTTTTTTTTTTTTTTTTTTTTTTTTTTTTTTTTTTTTTTTTTTTTTTTTTTTTTTTTTTTTTTTTTTTTTTTTTTTTTTTTTTTTTTTTTTTTTTTTTTTTTTTTTTTTTTTTTTTTTTTTTTTTTTTTTTTTTTTTTTTTTTTTTTTTTTTTTTTTTTTTTTTTTTTTTTTTTTTTTTTTTTTTTTTTTTTTTTTTTTTTTTTTTTTTTTTTTTTTTTTTTTTTTTTTTTTTTTTTTTTTTTTTTTTTTTTTTTTTTTTTTTTTTTTTTTTTTTTTTTTTTTTTTTTTTTTTTTTTTTTTTTTTTTTTTTTTTTTTTTTTTTTTTTTTTTTTTTTTTTTTTTTTTTTTTTTTTTTTTTTTTTTTTTTTTTTTTTTTTTTTTTTTTTTTTTTTTTTTTTTTTTTTTTTTTTTTTTTTTTTTTTTTTTTTTTTTTTTTTTTTTTTTTTTTTTTTTTTTTTTTTTTTTTTTTTTTTTTTTTTTTTTTTTTTTTTTTTTTTTTTTTTTTTTTTTTTTTTTTTTTTTTTTTTTTTTTTTTTTTTTTTTTTTTTTTTTTTTTTTTTTTTTTTTTTTTTTTTTTTTTTTTTTTTTTTTTTTTTTTTTTTTTTTTTTTTTTTTTTTTTTTTTTTTTTTTTTTTTTTTTTTTTTTTTTTTTTTTTTTTTTTTTTTTTTTTTTTTTTTTTTTTTTTTTTTTTTTTTTTTTTTTTTTTTTTTTTTTTTTTTTTTTTTTTTTTTTTTTTTTTTTTTTTTTTTTTTTTTTTTTTTTTTTTTTTTTTTTTTTTTTTTTTTTTTTTTTTTTTTTTTTTTTTTTTTTTTTTTTTTTTTTTTTTTTTTTTTTTTTTTTTTTTTTTTTTTTTTTTTTTTTTTTTTTTTTTTTTTTTTTTTTTTTTTTTTTTTTTTTTTTTTTTTTTTTTTTTTTTTTTTTTTTTTTTTTTTTTTTTTTTTTTTTTTTTTTTTTTTTTTTTTTTTTTTTTTTTTTTTTTTTTTTTTTTTTTTTGTTTGAAGTGCATCTAGAGCATTTAAGAACCCAACTGTGAAGGAGGATGAAGAGCCTAAGCCTGTGCGAGCTGGGAGATCTGAGAAGATATGGATATCGAGATTTCCATCTAAACCTCTTATGTTTTAAACATTCGCGAATACTTGGATGCTCGATCTCATGAACCTTCTTTATCAGTTCAGTTTTAGAGTAAGCGATGCGTATGTTGTGGTCGAAAAAAGGGCTTTGTAAAGTTTTCACGCTGATATAGGTATATTGGTCAATCGTTGTTCCTAGGACAGCGCCTTTTTGGTGTTCATAATAGGCGGGGTAATCGGTTCCTCCGCCAAAAAAACTAATCCGGACTGGTGTGCGTGAAATGATGAGCATTACAATTGTGCTTTACGGTTAAGTTTTTTCATTTTATTTTACCAAACTATGCATTGTCGTGTTTGTGATCAACAAGATCTTTCACCTGTCATCGATTTAGGAGACCAGCCTTGGGGCAACGACTTCCTAACAAAGGAAGAGGTAGGTAATGAGCCCTTCTATCCGTTGCGCGTGCTCTACCGTCACAGTTGCGCAACAGCTCAGCTAGACTACACAGTAAAAAAAGAAGTGATGTTTTCCGATCACACCTATCTCTCAGGGATGACAAAATCCCTTAGCAATCACTTTTTAGATGTTGCTACTGAAGTTGACAATCGCTTCTTCAAAACGCGAACAAAAAAATCTATTTTGGATATCGGTTCAAATGACGGAACCCAACTTAAACATTATCAAAACCTTGGATATGACGTTACAGGTGTCGAATCATCTAAGCGCATCGCCGAAATTGCCAATGAAAATGGTATTCATACGATCAACGCCTTTTTCAATTTGGATCTCGCCGATTCGCTTCACCCTTTCGATGTGATCAATGCTTCGGGAGTCTTTTTCCACTTAGAAGAACTCCACTCAGTCGCAGAGGCAATCAAAAAACTACTCAAACAGGATGGCGTTTTTATTGTTCAGTTTCTCTATATGAAACGGATTATGGAAAACTGCGCATTCGACCAAATCTATCACGAACACCTTCTCTACTATACTCTTAAAACAGTTGAAACCCTGCTGAATCGTTATGGCCTTGCCCTTTTTGATGCGACTCTCTCCCCTATCCACGGAGGTTCCATTATCGGATTCGCTACACATCAAAGAAGACAAAGCCCATCTAAGCATCTTCAACAGCTAAGAGAGGAGGAAGAGGAGTCCGGCTGTAATGAAAAAGAGGCTTACCTTGACCTCGCAAAAAGGATGAAAATCCTGAAGCAAGAAAACATTGCATATCTAGAAAAGAAAAAAAGTGAAGGGAAACGGATCTATGGGATGGGTGCTCCGGTCAAAGGGAATACTCTTCTAAACTATTTTGGAGTCGGCAAGCAGTATCTCGACTGCTTAGTTGAGAAAAATTCCCTTCGAGAAGGCCTTTTCAGCCCAGGCATGCATCTTCCAATTGAAATGGAAGATAAGCTAGCGCATCTACCCGACGTCTATTATGTGCTTGCATGGAACTTTAAAAACGAAATACTTAATAGAAATCAAGACCTGATAAAGCTAGGCATAGAATTTTATTCCCCAATAAATCCATGAAGATACTCATTACAGGAGCTACAGGTTTTTTAGGCCGCCACCTCTCAAAAAGACTTGCGCAAAGAGGTGATGAACTAGTTGAGCTCAATTCCAAAAACTGCGATCTGACTCGCCCAGACTCCCTCTTGCAGTTTGATCAAGACCGTTTTGATCAAATTTACCATCTCGCTGCATGGACGCAAGCAGGCGATTTTTGCTTGAGGCACCCAGGAGATCAGTGGATCATCAACCAAAAAATCAACACGCATCTACTTAGTTGGTGGCAGGAGAGCCAAGCTCAGGCAAAGCTCATCTGTATGGGAACAAGCTGCGGCTATTCTCCCGACCTTCCCCTTGAGGAGAAATATTATCTTCAAGGAGAACCGATTGATAGCCTCTATACATATGCGATGACAAAACGGATGCTGCTTTGCGGTTGCAAAGCTCTGCAAAAACAGTTTGGTCTAAACTATCTCTATTTAATTCCCTCCACACTATATGGACCCGGTTATCACACAGATAGGCGGCAGCTGCATTTTATCTTTGACCTTATTCGGAAAATTTTGCGGGGGCATTATTTCGATGAACCAGTTGAACTTTGGGGAGATGGCGAGCAGAAACGTGAATTAGTACATGTTGATGACTTTATCGATACAATGCTTCAGCTAAATAATGAGAGTAATACACTGATCAATATAGGAGCGGGCAAGGAGCATTCCATCAAAGAATTTGCGCAAAAGATCTGCGATCAAGTGGGATATCCTTTTGAGAAGATTACATTTGATACAACCAAATATGTCGGTGCCCGGTCAAAAGTCTTGTCAACACATAAACTCAAAACAAGACTTCCTGAATTAGATTTTCGTCCTCTACAAATAGGGTTGAGAGAGACTGTGGAGTGGTTTCAAAATGAATTTTTGTGAAAAGCAACTTCATTCTGTCTGAATATGATTTTTTTTGTTAAGGAGTTTGATTGTTTTTTATGAGTTTCAATTATTACAGTGTATTGATAAAAAATATTGGGAAACTCTAAACATGGGTATAAATAAGAGCTCTCTCAAGCTTCTCATGAAAGAAGGGTAGAGGGAAGATTTTACAGGTAAGAGCATTTTTACTGACAAAAGACGTAGAGATAAAACAACTTCAAAAGAGAAAGAAGCTCTTGAGATCGACTTTCTTAAAAAAAAATGGGAATCTGGGGATAGAGGAAAAGCGACAATGTATCGATACCAGTTATCCTCCTTCCTTGACCAAGCAATGTCAGCTATTGGAGCTGGCTCGCAGCACAGCATATTATCATTCAATATCACCTCGGGAAATAGATCTGAGGCTTATGACAAGAATCGACGAGATCAATCTCCTTAAAGAAGCTCGAGAAGGGATTGAAGAATACTTCAGATACTACAATACTGAGCGTCAGCACCAGTCACTTGGAAATAAAACACCTTAAGGCACATGAAACAATTTTACAGAGGTAAACAACTATACATAGAAAAATTTTCTAGACAAATGGGCTCACCACAAACATAATGAAGAATCCCCGCCTTTTAAGTAAAAGAAAAATAGAAAGTTAGAAGGAAAAATGAAAGCGCTATAATAGGTCGGATTAAATAGAATCTGCAATCACTTGCAGTGCATTGAAGTTTATTATGGAAAAACCTGTTAATCACATAAAAAACCCCAACAAATTAGAACAAGTACCCGAAAGGGATTAATAATTGGTTGCATGGATAATTTGCCATTCCATCTATTTCACTTATCTTAAAACTCATAGGTGTTATAGTCCTAGACATCAACTTTCAAGCAATTGGGCATATTGCTTTAGAACCCGATCTTTATATTCGGGAACAACGAATTCGAGGCAAGAAGAAGTTCACGATTTTGTTTCCTACTTATTGGGCGAAGCTTTCAGATCATCCATTTCAATCCGGTGTTGCCAATCGCACTCTTTTACAATGTTGGCGCAAATATTTTTTTATTATAGACAACTTTTTTTTGTATTTTTTACTGTACCCAATATTGAAATCTCCTCTTCTACAGTATAACTGTGATTATTTTTTGCAAGTAAAAACAGCTCGGAATTATAGAAATAACTGGGATTATATTTCCATATTTAATAATTATCGCGCAAAATTTTCTCAATCATCTCAATTTACTCCACTTTTAACATTAAAAAGTAATCAAATTGATCAGGGTTGGGAAATCATTCAGAAAATGGGTATTCCAAGAGATGCATGGTTCGTTTGCTTCAATTGTCGGGAGGATGGATATTACTACGGTTCGAAATGTCGTAATTCCAGCAATATTAATCTACAACTGGCTCTGAATGAGATCATACAGCGTGGAGGTTGGTGTATACGTGTGGGTTCACCATTAACGAAACCTTTGCCAGGCATACTGAATTCATCAAAAATCATTGACTATCCACATACGAAATATGTTAGCGATTTCATGGACATTTTTTTGATTTCTCAATGTCGGTTCTTTTTGGGAAATAATAGCGGGATTACTGCAGCTGCAAGCTTGTTTGGTGTGCCATGTGTTTGGTCTAATGTTGTTCCCTTTGGGGTAATAGGGGCAGCTTCCAAGAATGAAGATTTGATAATTTTCAAACTCCATAAGAACAAAAATTCTGATCAGTTAATTTCATTTAGAAATTGTTTGCATTCATTTCTTTCATGGTCTTTAGACGAGCAAGATTATGATGAATTTGACATAGAATTACTTGAAAATTCTCCAGAAGAAATTAGGGATGTTGTCATTGAAATGCTGGAGCGTTTGGATAAGCAATATTTCTATCATGATGAAGATGAGGAATTACAAAATCGATTTAAATCGTTATTGACTTCTTACAACCCTGCGCGTCATTCACATGGACGCGTAGGGATGGCATATCTTAAAAAATATACACATTTACTTGAACCGCTCCAGTAAGATTGCATATCATTTATGGAAGGGAGTAGTTTCAAGCAGCTGTTGTTGTACACTACCATTTTTTTCACTTGACGAACTTCATCTCTTCAGGAATTTTCTATTCTGAATTTTTGTATCTGCTAGAATCAAATTTAAGAAAATGTAAGTCCTGGCTCTAAACTTTTTAACCTCTTGTCTTCTTAATAACTTTTTCAAGCAAAGCGAAAGAAAGCGCCAAATGCACCCACACATACGTGCGCAGCACACTCTGGTTGAACTGAAGGACAATCAACATAACAATGACTGACAGCAAGAGATTGCAACCAAGCACAGAATCTATCCGTATCGCGCGCCGGGCCTTTTGGACAAAGACCCAAACCATAAATAGAAACGCAAAAACTCCAATTACCCCTAAGCTGGCCAAAATCTCCATGAGAACATTGCTAGGCTCGAAAAGCTTTAATGGATTTGAAGCCTCGGCAAATGCAAATTCCATAAAAGGAGATACTAATTCTGTATTGCCTCTCATGTAGGCTTCGAATAAATAAGATGGATATCCTCCTAAGCCAACTCCCACCCAAGGATTTGCTAGAAAGATTTTCCACCCAGTCTCAATGCCAGCCCACCTTATCATAAAGGATGCATGGCTCAAACCGTGATAGAAAAACTTTAGGAAGAAGGTTTTGAGCAAAAATGGCGACACAAGCCCAAGCAATACGAAACATATAACAAATGCCATGCTGTATTTTAGCAAATGACGCCTCACCTGAGGAAAAAATGGTAGAGCCATGCAAAAAATCATAAAAGCAATAACAGTTGAGGTAGACGTCGAGACAAAATAAAGAAAATTGAGACCTAAAATTTTGGGATAGGTCAATTTTTTGAAGAAATAAAACGGCTCCTCACGATTTGCTAAAAAATGAAAATTCACCATGACGATAAAGGGAGTCATATACAAAGCATAAAAAGAAGGTTCGTAAGCAAATCCATTTGGTCTTACAATACTTCCCCAAACAAATTGGGTCGCAAAGGGATCAGCAAAACCGATGAGAGAAAAAACGAGCTGAAGAAAAGCGTATATCCCCACAAATAGATACGAGAGCAAGTAAAGCGAAATAACTTTCCGGCTATCATAATGACGGATCAGGAAATAAGGGAGCAAAAAATAAAAGAGGACTGTAAACCCATACCAACAAAAAAAGAAAAAGCAACGCCTCTTGTAAGGAGAGAAAAGTAGTGAAAACAGAATCGAACAGGCTATAAGAAGTAAGGCATTGAGAACAGCGCGATCGATCTTAAATAAACGAGCACGAAAACGTATGACTAATAGGAATAAAAGCGCAAAAGCAATGAGATTATTGAAACGGATCGTAAAGCTGCCTATGTTTAAGCTCAGTCGATCGGCATGAAGAGTGAAAAAATAGAGAAAAAGCAGAAAATCAAACACGCTTTAACCAGCCACCTTGGAAATGCGTTACGTTTTGACGAAGTAAACTCCTATTGTAACGACGCTCAGGTAACTCTAAAACAAACTCTTTATGCGATGCAAGAAATTCCTCAACAGCTGCCACAGGATTGTCCCACTCCCAACTCTCTTTTCCACGGGGAACATCCACCAACTCACGCTTAAATCCGTCTGTTGCAACAAGATATGACCCTGGTGTGACGAGGTTAGAATAGAGTTCTAATTCCTTGAGCACATGCTCTTTGGAATGGTTGGAATCTAAGACTACAAGCACTTTGTCTGAAGGAGAGACTTTAATTTGGGAAAAAACTGCCGGATCGGTCGAGCTGCCATCGATTAGGGTGAGGTAGGGAAAGAGGGGGTGCTCTTCAAGCTGGCGTCTGTTGTGAGGACGTAAGTCGATATCAATGCCAATCACGCGCCCTTTGCCCATAGCATGGCAAAGCGTGGCATAAAACAACAGCCCACCACCCATCGCAACGCCTGTCTCGATAATAACATCGGGCTTTAACTCCCACAGCACCTCTTGAAGCCGGATTAAATCTTCAGGCAATTGGAGAACAGGGCGCCCGAACCAAGTAAATGTGTAATGATAGTGTCCATTCCAGCCGACTTTTAACCAGGTAGAAGAGAGGATCTCAAATGCCTCAGGAGAGTAGAGGGGGAGCTCTTTTGAGTCTATTGTGAGGGTCTTAGCTTCTGTATCAACTGTATACTTCATGGGCGACACTTATCGATGGACGTCCAATGCTGATATACTCATAACCTTTGGCTGCCATCTCTTGTGCTGAGTACTGGTTTCTTCCATCGAAGAAGAGGCGGCGCTTAGGCTTCACTTTCTCAAAGTCGACAAAGCGAAACTGCTTCCACTCCGTTACTAGAACAATCGCATCAACATCTTTTGCTGCTTCAAACTCGTCTTTACACCAGGTAATCTGAGGCGATTTTTTTAAGATCTCTTTGGTGCGCGGCATGGCGACAGGATCGTAAAGACGGACGTGCACTCCCTCTGCAAGTAACTGACGGATCAGCACAAGTGCAGGCGCTTCTCGCATGTCATCGGTACCTGGCTTAAATGAGAGTCCCCAGAGTGCGATGGTCTTTCCAGCCAGGGAGCCACCAAAATAGGCTTTGATTTTCTCGCCGAGCAGCTTTTTTTGCCGCCCATTTACTTCTTCAACAGCGTCGATTAAAGGGGTGGGATACTCATGCTTGCGTCCAGTTGCACAGAGTGCTTTCACATCTTTTGGGAAACAGGAACCTCCATAACCAACGCCAGCGTATAGGAAGGCATATCCAATCCGCTGATCGGAGCCGATCCCTTTTCGCACCATTGAGATATTTGCACCGACACGCTCGCATAATCCAGCAATCTCATTCATAAAGGAAATACGGGTTGCGAGCATAGCATTAGCAGCGTACTTTGTCATCTCAGCGGAAAGAGGATCCATCGTGATGAGACGGTCGTGGTTAAGGTTGAAAGGTGCATACAGCTCTTCCATCAACGCACGCACACGCGGATTATCGGTGCCGATGATGATCCGATCGGGCTTCATGAAGTCGCTGACAGCATCACCCTCTTTTAAAAATTCAGGGTTGGATACAGTATCAAACTCGTGAGTCGCCCCTCGTTTTGTTAGGGTGTTTTGGACAATTTCTGCAACAAGGTGGCATGATCCGACAGGCACCGTCGATTTATTGACGATGATCTTATAACCATCCATCTGTTCCGCGATCTGCTGAGCTGCTTTTTGAACGTAGGAAAGGTCGGCAGAGCCATCTTCGCCAGCTGGTGTCGAAACAGCGATGAAGCAGACAAGTGATTTCTGCACGCCGTAGGCATAGTCGGTCGTAAATTCTAAACGGCCAGCTTTGCGGTTGCGAACCACAAATTCCTCTAAACCCGGCTCATAAATAGGAATTTTATTTTCATTGAGTCGATCAATCTTCTCTTTATCGATATCGAGACAGACCACATGATGCCCCATTTCAGCGAAGCACGCGCCTGTCACAAGACCTACATACCCTGTACCAACAACTAGAATTTTCATAGCCAGCTATTTTATAGGGAGGAGAGGTTAAAAAACACGTATAAAAAGATCGTTATCGATACTAATCATCCAGATTGAGCTTCTCAATCTTCGACAGGTCTATTGACGAGGGATGATATTCAGTGCGAACTCCATTGTTTGAGAACACGAGTCTAGTATTATTCAGCTTTGCCACTTTAACTGCTTCTGCAAAACGATCTTTTTCGCTCTCAAGTAATAATTCTTCAATTGGATCCACAACTAACCTCTAATTTCGAAATTAATTCTTTTAATTTCGGGTTTTTTACGCACATTTTATTCCATATGAGTAAATCTTTTAATTTTATCGTTAAGGTTTTGTTGTTAATATAAGCAATAAATCGGCTTTGCCCATTGCCGCTACCATCAATTATTATAGATTTATCGGATTTTTTGATAAAATCAAAAATATTTTCCATACTGCTATTGTACCTTCTGGTAATATCATTAAATGGAACAAAATGCCCCCCTTCTTTTGCTCTCCATTTAACCCGATCTTTTGCATATAGAGTATCAGGTAACCATAAATACCAAAAATAAATACGATAACCTCTATTTTTACCTTCTTGAATTTCCCTTAAAATAGAGGATCTACTAGCACCCGTTGTTTCGAACAAAACACTTTTTCCTTTTTGCAAACAGTCTTCTATATGAGTAATCATAATTTTTTGCTTGCCGATCGAGCTAAGGTCTGTTTTTGTTGGATCATCAGGATTTGGAGCTATGCTAATATCTAGCTTATTAGCTCGACATTTTAAGCTAAAGGATTTGATTAGAGTTGTTTTTCCAGCTCCATTCGGTCCTGCAATGATAATCATTTGTTTTCATTTTTCAGGATCATTTGACTGTTCTCATAAAAAAATGGACAGGTTAAATTTGGTATTCATTTCTGATCAATGATATTTTTTTAAGACTAAACCAATGCCTGCTTACCCCGTTGTGTCTAGGTAATGGCAAGACCTCCTTGCAGCATTTCCACTAAAAATAGCATATAAATCCTTGAATTAATTGCGTATTTTCTTCACTATCTTGATCATATCTGTTTAAAAATGAAGGCTGCATGAAAACAATTCTATTAACAGGTGCCGCAGGATTTATCGGATTTCACACCGCGCTTGCCCTCGTGAAACGAGGTGACCGTGTGGTCGGACTCGATAACTTTAATGACTACTATTCTCCTGAACTAAAACGGCAACGCGCCCATTTACTTGAACAAGCAGGAATCGAAGTCGTCGAAGCTGATCTCAATGACCGCGCTGCCCTCCACAAACTCTTTGAAGAAAACTATTTCACAGATGTGCTCAACTTGGCCGCCCAAGCTGGAGTCCGCTATGCCCGCAAAAACCCCGAAGCTTACCTCGCAAGCAACATTAATGGATTTCTCTCGCTTCTCGAAATTCTTCGGCTCCACCCAAATGTTAAGCTCACCTACGCCTCCTCTTCTTCCGTTTATGGACGCAATGAAAAAACCCCTTTTTCCATCTCCGATAGAACCGACCAACCCGCAAACCTCTATGCCGCCACCAAAAAAGCCAATGAGCTCATGGCCTATAGCTATCACCACCTCTACGGCATCCAAATGACTGGCTTGCGCTTTTTTACAGTGTACGGTCCGTGGGGACGTCCCGACATGGCCTATTTCTCCTTTACTGAAGCGATTATAAAAGGAGAACCGATTCATCTCTTCAATAATGGAAAAATGCAGCGCGATTTTACTTATATCGACGATGTTGTGCGTGGAACACTAGCTGCGATCGATTACGATGGAGAATACGAGCTCTTTAATCTAGGAAATAACCGTCCTGTTGAGCTGCTTACCTTTGTATCGATTTTGGAAAAAGAGCTTGGGAAAGAAGCTGTTAAAATTTTTGAAGGGCCCAGCGCAGGAGAAGTCGATACGACCTATGCTGATATCTCTACCTCTCAAGAAAAGCTTGGCTTTGAACCGAAAACCGATTTGGAAGAAGGCTTGCACCATTTCATTGAATGGTATCAACAATCGCAGCTGGCAACATCTCAGTAATATCTGTCGCCGTCATGGAATAAGACGTCATGTGCTCTGCAGCATGTTCTCCCGCAAGTGCATGCACCTGCACGCCTATGATAGCAGCTTTTAAGGGGTCATGAATTTGAGCTAAGAAGGCTGCGATCACTCCTGTTAAGACATCTCCACTGCCGGCTGTTGCCATACCGGGATCGCCGCGGGAACATAAATGCGGCTTCTCACCCGGATGGAGAATGAATGTAGGCGCTCCCTTTAGAACAAGTGTAATCCCATGTCGTTCGACATACTCTTGACTCTGCGTCAGTAGGTCGTGAATGGTTAGCTCTTCTGCAACCCCCAGAAGACGTTTCATCTCTCCATGATGGGGTGTGAGCACGGTTTGAGCAGGAAAAGAGAGTGGGTTATGCGCTATCAAGGTAAGGGCATCCGCATCGATCACACAGGGGTGTTGAACATGCGGCAATACATTCTCCAATAGGTTCAGCGCGGCATCGGATGTTCCAATTCCAGGGCCGATAAAGAGCGCTGAAGCGCGCTGCATCGCTTCTAAGACACTTTTTGCGTCCCCCTCCTGATATCCTTGGCGAATCACCTCATACGGAGCGGCTGCAAGCTCACTCTCCATGCCTGCAGGATGCAACAACCGCACAATGCCCGCGCCTGCACGAAGCGTCGCAAAGCTCGACATGATCGGCGCGCCTGGCATTCCTGGAGATCCGCCAAGCCCTACGACGTAACCCGCTTGATATTTATGACGGTTGCGTATGATAGGAGGAAGTAATGCACGTGTCATCGCTTCGTCGATCAAGTTAAAATCAAAGTCGGCTTGATCGACATATTCGCTGCCAAGTCCAAAATCGTAGACATGAATCTTGCCGACAGCATTCCACGTATTGCCGATGAAACATCCACTTTTGGGGAGGCCCAAAAAAAGTGTCTCGGTTGCTTGAATCACGGTATCTCCGCACTCTCCAGTTGTCCCATCAACGCCTGAGGGAATATCAATGGCAATGATAGGGAGTCCAGATTCATTCGCGCGTTTTACCGCATCGCGCAACAATCCTGTTAACTCACCATGAAAACCGGTTCCCAATATGCCGTCGACTAGAACTGATGTTTCGGAAAAGAAAATCTGCTCAGGATTTTTAATATACTCTATAGTCCCACCCGCTTGCACAAAACGTTTATTCTGTAATTGACAAAGTTCTGAGCCCTCTTCAAATGGGGAAAAGGAAAGCGCATTCACATGAAAGCCACCTTCAAGCAAGATTTTGCCCGCAACATACGCGTCTCCTGCATTATTTCCATGCCCGCAGAGAAGAGTAATAAAGGGTTTTAAATGATGCTTTGCGATAAAACGCTGGACATGTCCTGCCACGCCGGCTCCTGCCCTATTCATGAAAACCTCTTCTGAAGCTCCATTCTGGTAAGCAAGACGTTCGATGCGCCCCATTTCTTTCGCTTTCACAACTTTCATAATCCAGGCCTCACGCTTGAGCTTTGGGTTTCTTCCTCATCATACCCCACCGGAGGAATGACAAAAAGCGTTTGTAATGTATCGAGATTGCCGGCAGTAGGAACTGCCTCGATTTCATATGTATAAGCTCCTTCACGAAGAGGAAAAATTTTTGTGACTTCTGCAACAAATAGCCCTTCAGGAAAAATGCCGTCGAAACCTGTTGTGACGAGAAGATCATTTGTTTTAATAATAGGCATCGCTTGAAGAGTCGATTTGGAGTCGGTCGGCTTTCCGCTAACGAGTTCGCGCGCAGGCCCTTTTCCATCAGGAAAATCATAGTTGAACCCAATTCCTCGCAACGAATGGTTTTTGCTGCGCCAAAGAGGAGTGCCTGCTCCCTGCAGGATCCCTTTCGCTAAATGCCACTCCTCCCCTTCTTCCGATAACCGATCTTTAAACTGTGTAATCAAGCAGCCAAGGGCCATCTGCTCCTCTTTGGATAGGGGAAGGTCCTTGCGCACACTCAAATGCCGTAAGAGGGGGGTGATATGGTCTAAAAGCACTCCATTTTGCTTGGCACCCCTAACTGCGCGCACAGCTGGCTTTAAACCCACATCTGTTATTAACCGCACACGGGCTTGCCTCTTGCCCACATAATCGATTACTCCCACTAAAGAACGGCCGACAATCACAGGGCTGTTTTTTTGTACTATCGGATCAGTTAGCTCGCCCACATCGATCCAAACAGAGCTCGACCAACTCTCTGGATCGCGGTAAATCACACGAGCCGGTAGAACGCGGCTATCTCTTGTCTGATCAAATTCTAAGCTCGCACGTAATTTCGCAATCTCAATGCGCAGCAAATGATTCTCTGCCTCTAAACGTTCATTCCCCACATCATGCTCGTTAGAGACCGCTACTTTTAGAGCAGGAGAGAACATAGCAAATACTCGTCCTCTAAAAGAGCGCATAAAAAGCGGAGGTAAGCTTAAAAGCAAAAAGAGAGCTCCCACTAGGAGAAGATATTTTTTGTATGGATAACGACGCATCACTTAATTATTTCTAATATCGCATCAGCCACATAAGATACATTGTCTTGGGTCAATCCCGCTACATTAATGCGCCCATCATTGGGAAGATAGATCCCATAATCGGCAACCAGTCGTTCCACATCTGCGCGATCTAATCCAGTATAGGAAAACATTCCCCGTTGACTCGAAAGAGAATCAAATCGATCCGAATGCGCTTCCAGTTTAGACACGAGTGCGCGACGCATGCTGACAATCCGTCCGCGCATATTCGCCAAGTCTTCCAGCCAGTGTTTTTTTAGTTTTTCATCCTGCAAGATCAACGACACAATACGCGCACCATGACAGGGCGGGTTTGAATAGATCCCGCGAACCAAAATTTTAAGCTGTGATCCTACCCGCTTCGCCTGCTCTGAACTCTCGCATACAAAATAGACTGCCCCTGTGCGCTCTGCATAAAGACCAAAATTCTTTGAGTGGGAGACAGCCACGACACACTGAAGACCGGCCTTCACAAAATGACGTATCGCGGCAGCGTCTTTTTCTGTATCTTCCCCAAATCCTTGATAAGCAAAATCAAAAAAAGGAAAGAGCGTACGCTGTTTCATTCGCTCACACACGTGCTGCCATTGCTCAAAAGTCGGATCAAAACCGGTTGGATTATGACAGCACCCTTGAAGCAATACCAAACTCCTCGGCGGCATGTGATTTAAAGCCTCAAAAAAGCCTTCAAAGTCAAAGGCCCGTCTTTTGGCATCAAAATAGGGGTAGGTACGTACAGTGAGACCCGCATGCTCAAATATGCGACGGTGGTTAGCCCAAGTCGGATCTGAAATGTACATTTGATCATAGCCGTAGCTGCGCAAAAGAGCGCTGCCAAGCCGAAGCGCACCTGTTCCCCCAACGGTCTGAGCACCATAGATCCGCTCCAAGGGCTCGCCAAAAACAAGCTGCTTGGTCGCCTCAACATACTCCTTTAGGCCATCAATCGGAAGATAATCCTTACTCGTTTCCTGCTCAAGAAGACACCTCTCCGCTTCTTTAACGGTAGGAAGGATGAGGGGTTTCAAATCAGCTGTTTTATACACCCCGGCACCCAAATTTACCTTTGATTTTCGATTATCTGCGTTAAAAGATAAATTTAATCCGAAAATAGCATCGGGAGGGGCTTGTTCGATTTTTTCAAAAAAGTCCATAACATTTTAGATGGTAACAGGATTGTTTGTTCTTCTCAAGAAAAGCCAGGGGTGTTAGATTAATAGTCCTCCTTGAGGGGCGTTAGCTCAATTGGTAGAGCGCAACAATGGCATTGTTGAGGTCATCGGTTCGATTCCGTTACGCTCCATCCTTTCTTTTATTATCCATTTATATTATAATAATAACTTATGAAAAAGTATCTAGGAAACCTCATTATTGTAGCCGCAATGGGCCTTGGCCTTTTTACGGGATGGCTTAATATACCTTTTTTTAATGAAACCGCTTCTATAACATCAGATTTATTCCTCCGTCTCTTAAAGCTAATCAGCCTACCCATTATCTTCCTTGCTGTCACTTCAACCATTACGGGGATGAAAAGCTTGCAAGAGATGCGACAGCTTGGACGGAAAGTACTCACCTACACTCTCGGAACAACCCTCGTAGCAGCAAGTATTGCCCTTCTGCTTTATGTGACGCTGCAACCTGCGAGCTCGGCCCAAGAGATACAAGGTGTAGCCGCCCCCGAAACGACTGCCCAAGCCTCTTACCTCTCATTTGTTCTTAATATTGTCCCATCAAACATATTCCAGGCATTCACAGAGGGAAATGTGATGGGCATTGTTTTTGTAGCCCTTCTTTTAAGCATTTCCATTCTCTTTTTACCTACAGAACAAAAAACCTTCCTCAACAAGCTTTTTTCGGGCTTATTTGCAGCGATGGTTAAAATTACTGGCTTCATCATCAAGCTGATGCCGATTGCTGTCTGGGGTTTTATGGTTCTTTTATTTAAAGAACTGCAAGAGAACTTCGATCAATTTCGCCCTATTATGATGTATATAACCGTCGTTGTGGGTGCTAACTTGATTCAAGGGATGGTTGTTCTACCTATCTTTTTGAAGATAAAAAAAATCTCTCCCTGGAAAACTTTCCGTGGAATGGCACCTGCGCTTACCGTCGCTTTCTTTTCAAAGTCTTCGAATGCCACACTCCCGGTAAGCATTCAGTGCGCTGAAAAAAACCTAGGTGTAAAGCAAAAGATTTCCAACTTCACACTCCCGCTCTGCTCCGTTATCAACATGAATGGATGCGCAGCATTCATCTTAACAACAGTTCTCTTCGTCTCTACTCTTCATGGATTGACTTTTTCACCACTAGATTTAGTGAGCTGGATTTTTATCGCCTCTTTTGCCGCAATCGGCAATGCCGGCGTACCGATGGGGTGCTTCTTTCTCACAAGCGCTTTCTTAATCGGTATGGATGTTCCTCTTTATATGATGGGACTTATCCTACCATTCTACACAGTCTTGGATATGATCGAGACAGCACTCAATATCTGGTCTGACTCCTGCATCACCATCGCAGTGGACAAAGATCTTTCTGAAGCTGAAGAAAAGGCTATTCCCGATTCAGCAAAAGAAATCGCTTAAGTTCATAATTTCTTGAGTGCAAACCTTCCGCGAGGTTGTGTTAGTCTTTTCTCTGAAAAAATTTATAGAAAATAAATCCTATATTTACCATACTTTAATTTTTCGAACCTCGATAGGTGCGGAAAAGTTAAAGTTGCTTGGAGACGCATGTGCGAGCAGCTTTTACCAGAACACCAAGAGAAAATGTAAATTTTTAATTCAAACAGGGAAAAAGTTATGAATAGTCTATCAAATTGTCTCTCTCCAGTAACAGGTTTGTATACAAACAGAGCGCCTGAAACTAAAGAAAACATCCAAAAGGGTTTAAAAGTTACAGCATTTGCTGTTGCAATTATTGCTTTATCAGCTGCAGTTTTAGCATCTGTTGTGGTTAATGGATTTACTCCAGCAAACTTTGCTCTAAACTTCTTAGGTCAAGTAACACCATTCGGTGCAGGTGCTGCTCTTGCAGGAACAGCTGCTCTTGCTGCATTGGTTGGATACGCATTTATCCGTCCAATGTGCTGCAATAAGAACAGCGACTCCAACTCAAGCTGATATTACTCAATCTATTGAAACACTTGAAAGAGCTACACCAGCGCAGAGACAAACTGTATGGGACAGGCTAGGGAATGGGTGGTGGTAACTGAGAGTAATCATAATTGTTATTTAACAATGAAATTCTTTAGCAGATGTACTTCGGTGCATCTGCTAAGTTGTTTTAAAAGACAATCCCCACTCCCACACCAAACGTAATACCAGTCACATCAATACTCTTTTCCACTTCATTATTCTGTTTAGTAAACTCTGATTCGTCAAAGTGTTTCACAGCAAGGTCAGTGAAAAAATCCATGGTAAAACAGCGATAAGGGCGTACGATAAAACCCAAAGAAAAGACACCGCCAAGTCCATTTGCACGCTCACGTCGGTCTACTGTGTTATCGCGATTATCGATCCTTAGAATAAAGTAACGCAATCCTGCCCCTGCATATAATTCCGTACAACAAGGCATGGGCTGAAAATATTTTAAACCTAGACTAAAGCTATAAATTTGGATGTCGGTCACATCGTCATTGACGCCCGACCGTGTTTCTCCCTTATCATAAAGATAGTTATAACCTCCCCAAGCATAGAAATTTGTCCACCAGCAAGGATCACACACGCAAAAAGGAGTATAGGAAATCTCTAGCTCATAGTTAGCCCAACCATCTGAATAAATATCTCTCAATGTATCCGAAAAAGGACGAAAATATCCGATTTTTGCTTCAGCAAAGTAACGGCTAGCATAGGCAGGTGTCGTGATTGAAATACAAAAGAAGATAAAGAGTAAGAATAGGGCGCGTTTCATCATTGTTCCTAGGTTTGGCAAACTAATAATAGAAAGATGAGGTATATCTCACCTAAATTTTGAGAATATTGTGAAGGGAAATTGAAAGCAAGCGTCAACAACAATGGTCCGGATTTCTCGCTAACACTCGAGCTAGCCCCCATTTCTCACAAGATCTCTGAGCAAATCGCTCCCCTGTTGCCACAGATTGGCTCCCAGCAGGGCGGGGACAGTGTTCATACGACACGGACCCGCCCTACTGGGGGACAAGATGTGGTGACAGGGTGTGCGAGTTGTCAGAGAGATGGTGAGAAATGGGGGCTAGGCTCTAATTATTAAATAGTATACGTGAAACTTGACTCTCATGTCCTCTCCGATTGATAGAAGACACGGTATATAGTGAAACACCTCTGGGACAACGGGCGTCGACATAATCTGCTTTAGCTACATCAGCTAATATAACGTTATTTCGACGAATGCGATAGCCAACAACAGTTGGATTATGCGAAGGGGACCATGTGAGTAATGCACGGATCACCACCTTTGCAGGGAAACGTTTCTCCACCTTTTGAACATTCAAATCTTTTGGTGGTCGAAGATAGTCGCCAAGCGAATAGAAAATTCGATCATCAAAGAGCCATGTGATTAAAGCATTACCTATGGAATCACTGTCAATTTGCATTTGCTCAACACTATGGCCACTCTGTTCGGAAAGAATTTCAACATTCGTCCACTCTTCGTCTAAAATAGCTGCATAAATCTGACGGGAATTAAAATATACCACTCTGAGTTTACAGCAGTCATCGCTATCAACGATATAGTCTTCTATTTTGGATATAGGCGTGGTGATATTTTTAATATCGCTATTGTATTCCTTTAATCGTCTGGTTTGTATCCATTCGCTCGAACCATCTGTCGTTTTCCAAAATGCATAGAGTTCTTCGCCCATTCTTATAACAGTTGGATCATAGGTATTCTCGCCGGAAAGATCTCGTATATTTCCCTTCTTAACTAGGTCGGAACTGATCGAAAATGACTGAATCTTTTTAGAACCGGTCCGTTTTTCTTTTCGTTGCCAAATTAAATGAATATGATCATGAGAGTCGATGGCCACGTCTGGGGTTTTTAAGCTGAAAGCACTCTCAAAAAATGAAAAAATTTCAGTAAATTGAAGCGGATTCAACTCAACTCTAACAGCTCTAATTCCTTCAACCTGATCTTGTTCAAGATGTGAACGCGCGCTCCAAACGACGATTGCTTTTCCTGTTGAATCAATATCAACTTTGGATGAATGACAATCATAACCCGCTGAAGAGATCGTGAAAACCTGTGACCACTGACTTTTTTGATTAAAATAAGCTGCTGTTTTGATTTGAAAATCAAAATCATCATGCTCTTCCCATACAATCAATGTATTTCCCTTTTGATCGCATACGATAGACGGATTGCGCAATTCATTGGCACTAACTTCAAATATTTCAGACCATTTACCATATGGCATTCCGTCAGGTAATAGATGAAAGCAAGCCGCTTTTAACGTCTGACTTCCCCTCTCCATCCATAAAGCAAAAATATTACCCTTATTATCCACGACGATTTTTAAAGAACTTATCCCCTGCGCACAGGGTAAGAAATCGACTGGCATGACTTCTGTTTCGTCATTGATAAAATTATAGCGGGCGAATTCAATGATCTCATTTTTAGGATTGTAAAATCCAATAATCGTATCGCCAGATTGATTAATTGAGAGTGAGAATACCTCTTTTTCAATGTGTTCTTTAAAAAGAGGGAAGGGAGGCGTCCAATCATGTGCCTCTAAAAAAAAAGGAAACGATAGAGTAAAAAAGAGAATATAACGTAAAAACTTCATACTTCCGTTCCTACATTTTCATTCCTCTGAGCTACGATCTCTTTATAGCGATTATAAACAAAATAGCCTTCGCCAAGAGCTCCTCCAGCAATAACTAGCAAAAAGATAAAATTCGCATTAACCGCAGCTAGAAAAAGAGCGCAAACAAGAGCCGCTACAATGGCGACATGGCCAGCAACTTCTTTAGATAAAGGTAGATGAGAACAAAATGAAACGATCATACCTGTAGTATCTGATTGTTCTTGGGATACTCTGTGCTCCTCAGACAATATAGGTTGACTTTGTTCTGAACGCCAAGGAAATCTTAACCCACCTATCATAAAACCATCCTTTAGCAATAACTGCTTGCTAATGTAACAGCGGAAAGAATCACAATTGCACCTGACAAGGGAATTAAAACGCTTGGTCCAATTGAGCCTATAAATGTTTCCCAATGAAACACTCCACTTGCATAACACGTGACAAATGCAAAAAGAGCTGCGGCTGCAATCAGCGTAATTAAGCCAACTGCCCTGAAACATTTCATCGTTCCGCAGCTATCAGAACTCAAATCGGCTACTGTAAGTGGCTCAAAGGCAGGATTATCTGGATCGACACTTACTCTTTGTGTGTCAAACTGAGGTGAACCTACAGGATTTTCTCCTAGTTTCCGAGCCTCAGCTAGTTGCCGCGCCTGATCTGTTGCTGCTGTACTGTTTCCAGGTCCAACGCTTGAAGCCATATAGCACCGCCTTTTTACGAGAAAGTATCGAAAAATATTTTCTTTACGTCAACTTAATTTTTTTAATTTGTGTAAAGCCTAGGTAAAGAGAATTAGACGATCCGATAGAATTTACGGAGGCTCTCATAGACTTTTTGCCGATCGGCGAAAAAGTTAGGACAAGAGGGTAGGCTTTGAATAAATTGTTTCCCATACCCCTTCTTGATCAGCCTTGGATCGAGACAGATCACGCATCCTCGATCCTCTTTGTTTCGAATAAGACGGCCAAAACCTTGCTTGAATTTTACAATTGCATGGGGAAGGGAATAATCGAAAAAGGGCGACCCGCCCTGCTCTTCGATCGCCTCCGAACGGGCTTGAAAGAGAGGGTCACTTGGCACTTTAAATGGGAGTTTTGCAAGGATCACACACCGCAATGCATCTCCTACAACATCCACTCCTTCCCAGAAAGAATCGGTTCCAAACAATACCGCTTTTTCTGTTTCCCTAAATTTCGCTAGCAGTGCGCTTCTTCCTTCATCCCCTTGGCAAAATAGGGTAAATCGTTTTTTCAAAAGGGTATCGGCGATAAGCGACTCACAACTTTTTAACATCTGATAAGAGGTAAATAGAACAAAAGTCCCTCCGCAAGTAATTTCAACCGTATCGAGAATTACCTGCGCTGCCTCTTTGATAAAATGAGGACTTGTAGGATCAGGAAGATCTGAAGGCACAGTTAGAAGAGCTTGGCGGGTATAATCGAAAGGACTTTCATAAATTATTTCATCGGCTTTTGAAATGCCAAGGCGATTGCGGATAAATTTAAAGCTTCGGTTTGTTGAGAGAGTTGCGCTGCATAAAACAATTGTAGGAAGGCGATCAAAAAGTCCTTCCGAAAGGCGTGTGGCAATTTCCAACTCTGCAGCAATTAGCTGACCCTCTCCCTCAATCCATCTAACGCGCGTGGGTTCGATTGGACAGAAGGCAAACTGCATCAATGTCTCAAAAAATCCCTCAAGGCGACGGCAAATGCCAGAAATATCTGCTAAAACCCCTTCGCATTTTGCCGGTAAAAGGGAGTCGCGCTTCACATATACCTCGATTAACAATACCGATTGAAGAAATTGCTTCCCCATCTCTGTCAGTTCTTGAACAGCAGGTTGCACGATCTCAATCCAAAAGGGATGAGTCAAATGTTCGGGCCGAAAACGGAGTTTATCCTCTTTTTGATGATCGCGTGCAAATTGTTGAATCAATTCAAAAGCACCTTGAATATGATCCAGCAATGTGCGTTTTGACGCCGGCAATGAAATCTCTAATAGATCGAGCAAGTCCTTATCCGCACCACCTTCAGGATAAACCTCATAAAGCTTTTTATGAAGCGCCATGATTTTTCCTGTGCTCCGATCCGAGATCAATCTACCCAGAAAATGCACAAGAGCACGCCGGCTTACTCTATCAGCGAAATAATCTGTCGCTACATCTTCAACATGATGTGCTTCATCTATAATCAAACGTCGATATGGAGGAAGCACGCACACGTCGTTGTAGTTTTCGTTCTGCTCGCGCAGCGCAAGATCGGCGAATAACACATGATGATTAGCAACAATCAAATGGGCATCGGCAGCCTCACGACGCGCTTTAAAAAAATAACACTCCTTATAATAAGGGCATTTGATATGGGTGCATCCCTCTTTTTCAGCGCCAATTTGTTCCCAAAGTTCATGGGAAGGAAGAATAGGAAGTTCCGAGCGAGATCCCTCTTTTGCAGTTTTCACCCAATTGAACAAACTCTCAGGCAATTCATGGGCAGCATCATGCAGCTTGCGTAGGCAGACATAATTTTGCATCCCCTTTACAAGTACAGCCTTTAAGTCTAGATCCAATGTCTCTAGAAGAAAGGGGATATCCTTTTGAAGAAGTTGTTCTTGAAGAGCGATTGTGTTTGTTGCGATTACAGTGGGCTCTCCCCCTTCAAGCGCCCAAAAGAGTGCAGGGATCAGATAAGCCAAACTTTTTCCCGTTCCCGTTCCCGCTTCTATAAGAGCAGTTTTTTCGTCTTCATATGCGGAGAGAACAGCGCGCAACATCCCGACTTGCCCTTCTCGCACTTCAAAACCTGGAAGTTTTTCACTAAAAACTCCTCCGGCATCGAGAAGGGAGGTTATTGTTTCATTATTCACTTTCTAAAAGGTCGAGAAAGGCTTTAAGTTGTTTGGAGCGGATTGGATGGCGCATCTTACGCAACGCTTTGGCTTCGATTTGCCGAATCCGTTCGCGCGTCACGTTGAAAGCCACTCCTACCTCTTCCAAGGTTTTGGGTTTTCCATCTAGGAGCCCAAACCGTTGAATGAGGACGATACGTTCCCGTTCGGTCAAGGTTGTTAAAACCTCGTTCATTTTGTCTTTGAGAATCGAGTACCCCGTTGCCTCAGCAGGCGATTCCACCCCCGTATCTTCGAGGAAGTCACCAAATTGGCTCTCACCCCCTTCACCAACCTCAGCTTGCAGCGAGATCGGGTGTTGAGCGATCTTATAGATCTCACGGACACGTTCAGGTGTAAGGCCGAGTTCAGTGGCAAGCTCTTCAGGCGTCGGCTCACGCCCAGTCTCCATCATCAATTTCTTAGCTCCCCGCAACACTTTATTGATCGTTTCGATCATGTGCACAGGAATCCGGATCGTACGCGCCTGATCAGCAATTGCACGCGTAACAGCCTGACGAATCCACCACGTTGCATATGTGGAAAATTTATACCCGCGGCGGTATTCAAACTTCTCAACAGCCTTCATCAATCCCATATTCCCCTCTTGAATCAGGTCGAGGAACGAAAGACCGCGGTTTGTGTATTTTTTTGCAATAGAGATGACTAATCGCAGGTTAGACTCGACCATCTCACGCTTGGCTTCTTGGCTTTTGTCCATCCACCGCTGAAGCATGCGAACATCTTTTTTAAACTCATCTAGAGTACGACCTGCAGCTATTTCGCGTTTTTCCAACTTCCGCTTCGCTGCAGAGAGTTTGGCAGCAGCAAATTTATTTCTCTCAGCACGAACCTTTAGCTCATTGATTTCTTTCTCGAGATTCAAAAAGCGGTCGTAGGCTTTAAAAACAACTTCTCCGAGGTCTTCGATTATATTGTGCCGGCAATGGAAGTGACGTAAATAGGTTTGCGTACGGATACGGCATTTTTCGATCTCTTCGTTGATCTTAGCCTCATCGACCTTCTTTAACTTGGGGTCGCGTAAGCTGTTTTGATACTCTTGAAGTTTTTGATCTTCTTGAATGAGAAGGTCTGTCAACTTAGGTAGAAGCTTGAGATAGGCGTTTTTATCCTCCACTTCCTTTTCAGCAATAATCTTATCAAAGCGATCCTTGCCTGCAATCAGATAGTGGGCGATCGAAATCGCCTCTTTTGTGGAATAACGGAAGCGCAGAATGATCCGCTCGATTTGCAGTTGTGCCTTCTCAATCCGCTTGGAGATTTCGACCTCCTCTTCCCGCGTCAAAAGAGGAACAGACCCCATCTCTTTCAAATACATCCGGACAGGATCATCAGGGGTCCCTTCGGCACGCCGAGCAATCCCTTCAAGCTCTTTCGCCTCTTTTTTCCGTTCTTTTTGCCGCTCTACCTCTGCTTGGTTGAGCACCTGGATATCCATACCCGTCAAGTAGATCAACACCTGGTCAATCATCTCAGGCGTATCAAAAGTCATCGGAAGAATCTCATTGATCTCCTCATATGTGATAAACCCTTGCTCTTTAGCAAGATTTACCAACTCTTCCATCTTACCTTGAAAGGCGTCGTCCAAACTGTCTGAATTTTTTGTTTTTGCCATCTATTTATTTTATTTTGAAAATGTCACGTAGTATACTTAAACCAGTTTTGATATGCCATGCAAATTTCACACCGTATCATTCAACTCACTTTAAAAAAAGCACTTACTCCCCAAGAAGTATGGTTGGAGCACTCTTTTCCACACATCTCGCGCATTGCAGATGTGGTATGGCCCTCTCAAAAAATTATTTTTGAAGTACAGTGTTCCCCAATTTCTGCAAAAGAAATCCAGGCTCGAAACCGTGACTATCAAAAAATGGGCTACTCCGTTATCTGGATTCTGCATGACCGCTGTTTTAATCGCACTCGACTTAACGCTGCAGAACATTTTTTACGTTCTCACTCCCACTACTTTACTAATATCAATGCTTTTGGGCACGGCGAAATCTACGATCAATTCGCCCAAATCCGTCTGGGACGCCGAGTCAAACGCTCGCCACGCTACCCTATTATTCTGAGTAAACTCTCCCGTATAGAGCATGTTCCGCACCACTTTCCAAAAGAGCGAAAGAATTGGCAGTTCAGCTTTTCGAATGATTTTTTTCACCAAGCCAGTCCTCAACTCACGAGAGAGCCCTTTCGCTTTTACCGTACTCTTTTCAACTTGCTGCTTGAAAAAAACTGTCATTGAGAAAGAATTCCTATAATGTGATTTGTGAAAGGACCTTTAGTGATCATGCCCATAATGCAGATAAATTCTTTTCTCTCTCCTGTTTTCCCCTGAATGCTGATATGTGTTTTGCTCTCAGAAACTTGCCAGATGTTTGTTAATGCCTTTTTCCACTCCGGATACCCTGTAATCACCAAACGGGGAAATTCTTTCATAAATTTCTCTGGGCTCCAGCCAAGCAACGCTTTTACATGCTGATTCACAAACAAAAACTTTTTTTCTGTTAGAGAAAGGATAAAGACAATGCCCACCGTTTCATCGCGGAAACTATCAAAAAGACGGCGCCGATCGACTTCATAACTTCCTGAAAGATCGAGAAACCGGGGAGTTTTCCCTCCCAAGTGTTCCATTCCTGTCTGATTTTCTGCTTTTTCTATAAAACGCTGCAGCTGCATGGATAGATCATAAGGCGTATTCATTGCGTGGTGCGAGGGAAGATAGTGTTGCGTTGGAGAAGGAGAAGGTTCCATTGGGGCATCTTCCAGCTGAAGGAGACTGCGAATTTCGTACATCAAGTCACGCACTTTTCCTTCTAGTTTAGCGATGTAGCGCTGCTTTTTCTCTATAATCATTCTTTGTTCTGAAATGGTGCGCTGATATTCATTATTGAGAGATTCTCTGTGTTTAATCTGATTCTGATTCTCTGAAAGAGCACGCGCATAATCTTCTTCAAGACGATGATACTCCTTACGGAGATCTTCAAATTCGAGATAAGCCAAGCGCATCTCTTCAAGCTTTTTATCCATTGCGAAATTGAGCTGTCGCACTTCCTCCTTGCTCTTAGCAACAGAAGATTGCATCAAGTCGATCTGGTGCTCATAGCCCCGCCGTAAATCCTCTAACTCTTGCTTCAACATGACCGCTTCATCCGTTGCTGGAGGCATCGAAATCTGTTCGAGACGCGCTTTGATTAACCTCGCTACAGAACGCTGCATTTTAAGTTCCCACATGCGCAGCAGATACCACGCCCCTCCCCCAGCAGAAAAAAGGGCACACAACGCAACAATAAAAACACCTGGAACCTCAGCTGAATAGAAGGTGATGACCGCAGCAGGAAGAAGAAGGCAGCCGATCAAAAAGATATAAAACTGATTGCGCGACAGCGTCAAGGAAGTTTTCCGCGTCCCCTCAAAATTCTGATGCTCAACATTGCTTTCCATATCCTACCCTTTCTATATCACAGATAGTTATAGAACAGAAATCAGAATTTTCAATTGACTCACTGTTAAAGAGAGTTTTCGAGGATTTTTTGCAGAAAGAGGTTCCATACAAACAAATGAAGCCCCTTCTGGATGCCACATCTGAATTGAATTTTCTTCGTTATCACACCAATATTGCACGCGTACTCCATGCCGCTCTGTTTCCAGTTCCATTTCCCCATACAGAGAATCAGGAAAAGGGAGGAAACCGTAATCACATGGTTCGGGTAGAGGAAATGTAAGCGTATGATCGCTCTGATAGTTCCACGTGGAAGGAATTGGCTTGAACTCACCTTGATCGTTGTATTGGTCGCGCACACGTGCTCTCACAGTACCGCCCCCTCCTGCCAGCGAGTAATAAGTATGCAGGCCGACCACTGACTCTTTCTCACTGCGAACCGAGAGTTCTATCTGCAACCCCTCCGGTGTTAATGTTGCGATATAATGCATTGTAAAATCTTGACCTTCAAGATTTTTTAAAGGAACATCATGCCAAGTATCTTCACCGCGTAAAATAGCTTGAATTCGACTTTCAGAAAGTTCCTCAACGGTCCAAGGGGCGTAACGTCCGATTCCGTGGGAAAAGGGCTCTTTCCCTCCTTTTGCCTTCACTCTAGCAATATGAGGGAATCGCTCCTCATGTTCGACAGCTCCGATTTGATGCGGCTTGCGGTGATGGAAGTGCGGACCGATCATAGCGCCTAATCCGGCATACTTCTCTTCAAAAAGCGGCTGCGTCGACTGGTCTATCACTTCGACTTCCCCTTTTTTGAGACTGACAAAATTCATGCCCATGCTTGGGAGGAACCGAACAGAATACTCTCCGGATTTAAGGTCGACGCTTTTCATTTTTAACCCCCGCATATAGACCTAAAATGATAAAATAGATTACTAGCCCGATCAAGACCACAGCAGATAGGGCCGCTTTATAGGGGAATTTTCTTCGCAATAGACCTTTATCAGGGATCGAAGAACGAATCCACACACCCCATTTCTCCTGCTTCATCCTTTCAACGGCCCGAGATGCAGCCCATGGATTGGGGTAGTCATCGCCTAACTGCCCCTCTCCTTGATAGTCTTTTCCTTCATATTCGTACGTATATGCGACCTCAACGGCGTATTTATTTGCCTGCTTTTCAATCACTTCCCATTTTTCGATTGCAATAGGAACTTCAGTATTAAATTGATAATAGCGGGCTAAATCATAACCTGCTTTTACAATAAACCAGACAGAAAAACCTAAGACAATGATGACAAAGGCAAGCCAGATCGCGTTACGCTGCATAGAGAGGAATGTAACATATTTTTTCGAGATCAGCAAATGAGAATTCTTGATTTCTTGACGAATAACAGAGAATTTCGTATTCTCCTCCCAAATAATTGAGGTAAGCCAATGGCAAAACAGGAAGAAAAGAAGAAAACAAAAGCGTCCAACAGCTCAGAAGCGCGATATCCGCAACGAGAAGCGGCGCCTTATCAACAAAGCTTTTAAATCACGAGTACGCACAACAATGCGGTCATTCGAAGAGGCTTTACAATCAAATGACAAAGATCAGGCTAAAGTAGCGTTAAATTCCGTCTATAGCTTGATGGATAAAGGAGTGAAGCGGGGCATCTTTAAGCAAAACAAAGCAGCTCGTATCAAATCGCGTTCTACTAAAAAAATTCTTTCACACGCTTCTTAATTTTCCTTTAATATTTTTGTTTCATGCTAAATAGCAAATAGGCTAAAATCTATTTGCTATTTTGTTTTAGAGGGTTAGAAATCATGGTAGGTAGAGTTTGTAGTTCAGTCGCTGAATGTTATTTAAGTCGCCATGTCAGCGCAGCAAATCAATCTTATTTAAAAAGTGGAGCAGGTCGGTGCATTAGCGATGCAGATGATTGGGCAGAACGCGGTAATCGCATTCTAGACCTTTCAAGACACTGTACCGAATTCGGAGGACTTTTTGCCCGCTTAAGCGGAAATACCGTTGCTGCTGATCAGTGCGATAACGTCGTTAAGACTCTAGGCATAGCCGATGGTGTGCTAGGAGCAGGTCGCGTGATTATCCCTATCGAGAAACTACTGACCGGTAAAATGTTTTGGGAAACAGACGAAGACGGCACTTGGAAACGCGTTCAGCATGAAGAAGCTGGAAATGTTTCCCGCGATTCTAACGGCAGCCCTATCCTCCAAGAGAACGGTGCTGTACTAAGACGCAGCTTTATCTCTATAACACAAGACATTCTTGGCTTAGCGGCCCGTATTTTATCGTTTGCTAACTGGTTGCACGGACTTAAGGTATACGACCTAAAGGAACATTCTCGTAGAATGTCTGATGCTGTAATGGGGCTTTGGATTACCGTTATTGCTCTTAATATTCTTCAGAATATAAGTAAAATGACGCATAAGCAAGATAACGATGATAAAATCAAGCTAGGTTTGGAAACAGCTTGCAATGTTGTCGATATTGCTGCTTTACCGTTTGATTTTGGATATGGGATGAAAGGACATCCTGCTCTTGCGATTACAGGTCTTGCGATCAGGACACTTTCGTCTGCTCTCTTTCTTGCGAAAGAGGCTGCCTACTACAAGCAATGAGATAAAATCATCCAAAAGATGGCGTCAAGCCTGAGCCTATCAATACTCCCTTTCCCAAAGCACTTTTGGTGATTTTGCTTCCAGTTGGACGATCTCGAGCGTGGGCTGTGTAGGTAAGCGTTCAAATGGGATAAAATCATCCAAAAGATGACGTCAAGCCTGAGCCTATCAATACTCCCTTTCCCAAAGCACTTTTGGTGATTTTGCTTCCAGTTGGACGATCTCGAGCGTGGGCTGTGTAGGTAAGCGTTCAAATGGGATAAAATCATCCAAAAGATGACGTCAAGCCTGAGCCTATCAAAACTCCCTTTCCCAAAGCACTTTTGGTGATTTTGCTTCCAGTTGGACGATCTCGAGCGTGGGCTGTGTAGGTAACACGCCGAGCGAGAGATCGTTCAAATGGGATAAAATCATCCAAAAGATGACGTCAAGCCTGAGCCTATCAAAACCCTCAAAATCCTGAGAGGCGGCGCTCTTTCTTAGCAACGATTTGGGATACTATACCCTCTGCAGCATAGATCACAACCCGCTTTTTTGCGCGCGTGATCGCTGTATAGAGCATTTCTCTTCCAAAAACCTCAGATCCTTCGGGAAGCAGTACAATCACTTCATCGTACTCGCTTCCCTGGCTTTTATGCACGGATAGCACATAGGCAAATTCGTAATGCGGTAGCCGGTAAATCGGCACTTTACGCTCTCTGAAATAGGCGCATTCCTCCTCAGGGACAAGCACACCCACATCACCGTTATACAAATCGCACGAAGAATCATTGACTGTGATCATGATAGGGAAACGCTTGCCTCCGCGGATACGATCTTCCTTGTGAAGCCTTTCGTTCAGCCGATTCACTCCAAAAGGGCCATGGCGTAAAGGAGTCAGTACACAGGCTTGCCTCTCAAAAACGCCCTCAATCAACTCTTCGATCCTAGGAATGGGGAGAGAAGGAATAGAGAGGCCGCTTTTGACCGCTTGCGCCATATCAACAATTTCTTTCAACTCAGCTCGTAGGCATCGTCCTAGCTCTATCATACAAGCATTTCCCTCGGCAAGATCGGCAAAAAAGTTCCCTGATTCGACAGGAGGAAGCTGGTTTTTATCCCCTATAAGCACTAAACGAGCCCCTTCTTTAATCGCAGAAAACAGAGCTGCCATAAGCTCCGCATCAATCATGGAGGCCTCATCTACAACAACCAAATCTGCCCTCACACGCTTTTTACGAAGCAAAGCATGTAATGTCATCACTTCGCAGACACCCTCAAGAGCACCCCGCAGATTAGCAGCAGCCTTTCCTGTTGGTGCGGCGACAACAACGTCTAAATAGGGCAGAAATTTTTTGATAAGAGTAGCTGCTGTGTATGTTTTACCCGTTCCAGGACCTCCACAAATCAATGAAAGAGAAAATTTTACAGCATTAAATATTGCCTGTTTTTGCTCCGGTTCAAGCGGTTCAGAAATTTCAAAATCAGGGATGTCAATAGCAGGAGGTTGATTATTGAGCCTCTCAAAATACTTTATAAATTTTTTTTCACATTCCCAGTTGCGGCGTAAGTAAACGCGCCCATTTTCCTCAACTAGCGCTTCAGTAAACAAATGTTTTGGCAAATCTAGGTTTTTGTCGAGAGGAAGACAGAGATGCCCTTCCCTTGCTGCTTTCAGGAGATCAGCTAAAAATTGTGAGACTGGCTCAGAGGCATGAGGAGCCATTTTTTTCGCAAAATAGAAGTCTACTGGACTATTTTCTTCAGACATCTGGGAAAGAATAGCGTATTCTCTGATTATTGTCTTTGCATCACAGCTCAAGATCTTATTGTTGTCTTAATATTTATAAGCCTTTATAATAGAAGGTATTACAAAATAAAACACTGGGTTTATTATGGCTTCAATAGGAAATATCTCTCACAATTCAAGAACCTATCGTCCGCTTGACTCCTCTCCTGTTCCACAAGAGAGCGAAACTGAGACTACATGGCGCGATCGAGGAATCCTTGTCGGCAAAATTGTGCTGGCGATTATTTTCTGTATCCCACTCGCAATTTATTATGGGGTGAGATACCACCGAGAAATTGGTTCATGGATATTCCGGCATATTCTCGCTCCGATAGGAAACGCCGTCAGCGCTGCAGCTAAATTTCTCTTCATCACGATCCCAAAAACTCTCTGGACATACGCGATTAAACCGGCTGCAAAAGCGATTAAAAGGGCAGTTGTATGGACATGGAATCAAGTCATTGCTCCTGGATTGAAGTTTATCTTCATCACGATCCCAAAAACTCTCTGGACATACGCGATTAAACCGGCTGCAAAAGCGATTAAAAGGGCAGTTGTATGGACATGGAATCAAGTCATTGCTCCTGGATTGAGGTTTATCTTCATCACGATCCCAAAAACTCTCTGGACATACGCGATTAAACCGGCTGCAAAAGCGATTAAAAGGGCAGTTGTATGGACATGGAATCAAGTCATCGCTCCTGGATTGAGGTTTATCTTCATCACGATCCCAAAAACTCTCTGGACATACGCGATTAAACCGGCTGCAAAAGCGATTAAAAGGGCAGTTGTATGGACATAGAATCAAGTCATCTGCTCCTGGATTGAGGTTTATCTTCATCACGATCCCAAAAACTCTCTGGACATACGCGATTAAACCGGCTGCAAAAGCGATTAAAACTGCAACTGTATGGACATATAATACTGTTCTGAAACCTGGTGCTAAATTCATTTTCATCACGATCCCAAAAACTCTCTGGACATACGCGATCAAACCGGCTGCAAAAGCGATTAAAACTGCAACTGTATGGACATATAATACTGTTCTGAAACCTGGTGCTAAATTCATTTTCATCACGATCCCAAAAACTCTCTGGACATACGCGATCAAACCGGCTGCAAAAGCGATTAAAACTGCAGCTGTATGGACATATAATACTGTTCTGAAACCTGGTGCCAAATTCGTTTTCGTAACCATCCCAAAAACCATATGGAGATACGCGATTAAGCCTACTGCAAAAACGATTAAAACTGCGGCTGTATGGACATACAATAATGTTCTGAAGCCTTCAGCTAAATTCGTTTTCGTCACCATCCCAAAAACCATATGGAGATACGCGATTAAGCCTACTGCAAAAGCAATTAAAACTGCGGCTGTATGGACATACAATAAAGTTCTGAAGCCTTCCGCAATATTCCTTTTCCGAACTCTGCCTCAAGCCTTTTGGCAACACATTGCACTGCCGATTGGAAGAAGGATCCGATCAGTGGGAAGATTCACTTTCAGACATATTCTGGCTCCAGTAGGAAGAGCTCTTACTACTGCTGCAAGGTTCTTGTTCATCACCTTGCCACGCGAATTTTATCACATCGTGTTGGTGCCCACAGGAAGAGCCTTAGCTTCAGGAGGGAGGGCGATTCATGATGGTGGACGTGCTATCGCAAACGGAGCTATTGCCGGAGGACGAGCCATACGAGATGGAGCAGAATGGATAGGATATCAAATTGCCGCGCTCCCTGGAGCTATTCGTGAAGGTTTGGGCTTGAAAGGCCGCGTCAGCACCTGAATTTTCCCAAAGCCCTGGAATATGTAAAATGAGCTCTTAAAAGAACTCTAGAGTTGAAGATGTGCAAATAGCACTCAATCGCCGCTTGCAAATCAGCTCTACATAATTCAATAAAAATATTTTTACACAGACTTAAACAAACAAAACCTGTAAAATAATAAAATAATGTACCATTAAATATTTATTAGAGAATAATTATGCTGCCAACAACCTCTCAATCACAGCATAGCACTTATACACAGTGGATTGATCATCATTCGACGAAATTAAAATGGGCCGGTAGGCTTCTTATCGCTCTTTCTACGATCGCCCTGCTTGGAGCATTGCTTTTATACGCTTCTGATAAAGTTAGTTTCTTACAGGGAATCAATCCAATTACTAATATAATAGGATTTAATATAACTAAAGCAATAATCGCTGGAAGTCTTAGTTTTTTATTTTTGTCTGTCATTTTTTTAAAATCGAATTGCAGACGAAGAGAACTTCAATCAGAACCAACTGATGCTGAAACCCAATTTAACCGTGGCAATAGTTATTATCATGGCCGAGTGGTCGAACAAAACTATCAAGAAGCTGTCCGGTGGAACACCCATGCTGCTGAGCAAGAAGATGCAGGCGCTCAATTAAACCTCGCCCTTTGCTATGAGAACGGCCGAGAGGTCGAACAAAACAACCAAGAAGCTATCCGGTTGTACACCCTCGCGGTAGAGCAAGGTCATGCTAGAGCCCTATAATCTTGCCCTTTGCTATGAGAACGGCAGAGGGGTCGAACAAAACTACCAAGAAGATGTCCGGTGGTACAACCAAGCTGCAGAGCAAAAGCATGCAGACGCTAGAGTAGCCTTATCGCGAATAACATCCCGAATAAAATCGGGTGATCACTGAGCAAAAATGTTAAATGTCCGTGGGCGGGTCAGCACCTGAATCTCCCCAGTGCGTAGGAAGATGTAAAATGAGCCCTTAAATTGTGCTCTGGAGTCGAAGAGGTGCAAATAGCGCTCGACTGCATTCTGATAAATCGCCGCTTGCAAGTCATACCTATGGTGTTTAACAACCTCTTCAGCCGTACCATCTACATAATTCGTTTTCCAATCTATCACATAATATCCCCCCTCATACTCAAAGAATAAATCGATAAACCCTTTGAAATAACCAGGGGGCTCTTCTGATGGAAATAAAAACTCCATCTCTTTGAAAATCTTCTTAGGATCAACAGCAGAAAGCGGGAAAGTACCGTCAGGTCCTGGCAGCGGCTGATGCAGCGTACGACGCATCATCACCTCAACCTCTTCAGCCCATGGCTCAAGCAGCGTGCCTTTGAGTTGAGTGGAAACAAAAGGAAGCAGCGACTTCGCCTGAAACGCCTCTTCAAAGGGAAGATCCTCGAACAGTTGGTGAATAAGTGTCCCTGTCTCCGCTCCCACAGGCAAAATTCCCTCAGGAATATGCATCTTTTCGGGCTCGTAATGCACAAGGGAAGAAAAAGAATGGATCGTAATCGGAGAAAATGTTTTCTCTAACTTTATAGGAGTAGAGGAAGAAGCGCGTTTAGACCGATAGACAGGCGCTGGATAAATCTTGCAGATCTCATGCGATTTCTTCGTGACATCAACACCTTCTAAAAATGTGGAAACCGGCGAATCGTTCTCTAAAACAGGAATGTAAAGCCGCCTTTTTGCGCGTGTGCAGGCGACATAAAGCTGACGCATTTTCTCTGACCGTTCCTCCGCTTCGCTTAAAGGGTCTGAAAGCACAAAACGATTTTCACTCCGCACAAGCCCTTTTCGACGCGTGTGAGGCGCTGCAATGCCGATTGGAAAGACTACGGAAAATTCAAGTCCTTTACTCACATGAATAGTCATCACCTGAATCGCATCATCTTCCATGATTGCCCGTGCGCGCAACTCTTCTGAATCGGGATCAAGCTGCATGAGGCCATGATAAAATGAGAGATAGTCCCCTTTATGATGCACAGCTTTTTCTACAAGCTGCAACATATCCTGATAAAGCTGTGAGTCGCTTAAATTAGACTCCTGTACAACCTTTTGGAAAAAAGGGAGAATGCCTTCTGTTTCCAAAAGATGGTGGTAGCGGTAAAAACGTTCATACTCCTCAGGGATCGCTTCGATGGAATGACAAAAAAGCGGACCGGCTAATACCCGCGCCATCGCGCTCCTATCTCGGGGATTGTCAGCAGCGCGCAAAAGCTCTAATAACGTCGCAAATGCAGGCGAATCGTGAAGTGAGCGGCTTCTTTTTGAAACAGTCGGCAAAGGACAAGCCGCGATAAAACGTTCCGCTTGAAAACGGTCGTTCACAAGGACTGCGCACTCGCGTAAAGGAAGTTGTAAACGGGCAATCTCATGTACAATCGTTGAGAAAAGCGCTGCCTCGTCCTCTGCAATAAGAAAATGGAGACTCCCTTTTCCATCAGAAATAGGAGGAAGTTCTGATGCCGCTTCGACGGGGGGGCAAGGAAGCGTTTCTCCTGTCTTAGGCAAGGAGATAAAATCTTTGGAAAAAAGCGCGTTTAACTCCTCTACAAGCGAAGGCGTACTCCTGTAGTTTGTTTGAAGGGAGGCATGGGTCTTCTCTCCCATCTGCCGTTTTGCCTCGAGGTAAGTATAGAGATCGGCATTGCGAAAACGGTAAATCGACTGCTTGGGATCGCCGACCAAATAGAGCGGGCCCTCAAACTGAGCATTTAAAAATAGGGTAGAAAAAATTTGCCATTGTAAAGGGTCTGTATCTTGAAATTCGTCGATCAAAACGGCCCGAAACTGCCCTCTCACAGCTTTTGCAAACAGAGGATCAGCCACATGCTTTGCCATCTTCTTCAGCAAATCTTCGAAGAAAACAAGCTCCTCCTCTTCGATCACACGCTCTAAATGCAAGCGTGTTTTCTCCGCTAAGCGCGCTAAAATAGCCGTCGAATCGGAGAAAAGGGTTAATTTTGGAATCAAATCCCTTTGCAGCTCCTCTAGAAAGCCGGGGTAGTGAAGCGTAGGCGATAGAGCCCGCTTTAACTTGTTATCCTCCGTGTATTTTAGTATCGGAAGATCAACCGGATCGATTTTTTGCCCTGCTAAAAGCAATGTAAAGCGCTTTAAACCGGACTCAACCTCTGGCTTTACATTCTTTTGCCGATCGCACAACTTTCCAAACTGAGGGGCAAGCGCTAAAAGATCTTCTAAAAGTTTATCTGGATCAACTGGTTGAAGTGCATCGATCGCATTTTGATACTCCCAATCAGGCTCTTCAATGGGGAGGCGCTGACTTGCGATCGATGCAAGCTGATTGACAAGCCCATCGGGATCTTTTTTGAGAACTTTTGCAAGCTGTTTGGGAGTAAGAATATGGGAGGTGCGTAAGTAGTCTTTGATGATTTGTTTGAGAAGGGTTATTTGAGCACTCTCTTCGATCTGATCGAGAGAAAAGCCTGTTTGCAAAGCCTGCTGTTGCAGCATATGGAAGCAAAAGCTATGAATCGTCCAAATTTTTGCCTCGTCAAACTGCGCGAGCTGATCAGGGGCGAGCTTCGCCCTAATCCTCTCTTTTAGTTCGACTGTTGCCGCCCGCGTAAAAGTCACAACAAGGATTTCATCTAATGAAAGCCCCTCTTGAAGTAGCCGGAGCACGATGTTTTCGATCGCAAAGGTTTTTCCTGTTCCGGCAGAAGCCTCAAGAAAGTGATTCTTAAAAAGAGGAAGATCGGGATCTAAAACGTTAAAACCAGGCATCTACCATTTCCTTATAGAGTTTTTCAGCCTCTTCTTTCCATGAAGCGATCAGCTCATCGGAAGGGAGAAGCTCCTGTCCGCGAAAAGCCCAGAGAAGCGACGCATCATAGTGCTTTACTTTGTCCAATTTAGCGCTGTCTTCTTTCAAAATCGGTTCGATCCAATCTGGGAAAAGAGGGGTCGGTATCTGCTGGGAAAGAAAATAATAGTCGACAGCTCTCTGCAAATAGGGATATGGGTCGTCAAAAAAGCGCTCTGCTTCCTTGTGTTCGCGAAATAAAAGCTTTTTTGTTTCAGGGTTGAGTGCTGCTAATATCAAGAAAAGAGGCAGGCTGCGGACAGCGCCTTTCACTGTCTTTTTCTCAAAGGCATATAATCCTTCAGAAAAAACACCATCCAGCGTGCCAACAAGTTGAACATTGCCAATTGCGAGATTCACCTCGCGCGACTCTAGGTTTTCAGGAATGTCCGCGATCTCATCTTCGAGTTGAATACGGGCAAGCTCGCCAAAGCTCCCAAGTGGAAAATCTCCTTCTCGCTGTGCTTTTTTGAATGCATCGCCTTCATGCTTGCGCAAGTTCGACATACGTAGAGGAGATAAATGAAAGGCTTCTTCCTCTTGAATCACTTGTTCATCGCGCACATATACGCCTCGAGCATGTAAATAGTGACGTAACGGGGAGCGGAAAGCGCGCATAAAATCAAAAAGATCGATGTGGCACGGCGGGATCTCCACTTTTCCCGGGTGATAAACAAAAAGAGAAGGCCTTTCTCTTTTTTCTTTTATCGGAACGGGAACTGGGTGGTGAATCGGCTCCGGCAAAAAGGAAAGCAGCTGCGTCACTACAGAAGAAGGAGGCCATGGGGTATGATCATAAGGATCTATACCCAAATAACTGATAATCAACTTTTCACGAGCAGACAATATCGCTTCTAAAAATAGGTAGCGGTCAAAGTCGAGACGGCTGGGAGCATAATCGCCTCTCTCTTTGATTAAATCGAGTGAGAAAAGGTTCTCTTGCCTAGGAAATGCATCGTGGTTCATCCCGATCAGGCAGATCACTTTAGCCGGAATCGCGCGCATAGGGAGCATCGAGCAAAATCGGACCGTCTGCAATTGATTGGGGTTCACGGTCATGTTCTTTTCACCCACAATTTCGTTCAATAACTGCTCAATACTGTCAAAAGAATAGGTGCGGTTTGGCGCAAAGCGGCCGGCTCTAGCCAGTTGCTCGAGGCGATAAAAAAGAACATCCGAATCGGAGAAATAGCTCTCGCACATAGCCTTTAGAGAATCTACCCACTCGCGCAGCGTCAACCGCTGATGGAGCACTTGTAAATCCCCAGCTAACCGGTCAAGCACTTCTTTCCACTCCCCTAAAAGCTCAGCCTGGGTAAAGTCGATCCGCACCGGCTCATATGGAATCGCCAGCTCTTCGAGCAGATGATCAATGCCGGCCTTCCATGTCGCTCCTTCCTCTCCTATTCCCTTTTCGCACTGCCGTTTTTTGAGCAGCGCATCCCGATGCGCCGCATCAAGTCCCCATCGAATGCCGGTCGCTTCAATCCAATCGCGGATTTGGATTAAGTCTTCTTCATTCCATCCCGCTTTTTTCTGAAATAGCGGGTGTTGAAATAACTCGAGAACAGCAGGAGCGCTAAACCTGCGCTTTTCCAAACCAAGCAGTAAAAAGAGGCCTTCAACCTGAGGGTGATTATGCTGCAAGGGCATGTCAGCAATCTGGTAAGGAATAGAATCTTCAAAAACAGCGCGAATGAACGGCTCGTAGAGGGCTATGTTTGGAGCCATGACAAGAATATCTTTGGGCTCTAACCCCTCATTTTGCAATAAATCCGATAGGGTTGCATGGAGGTTTTGAATCTCATGGTGTTCGGTAACTGAAATATGCAGTTGTAGCGAGCGATCTTCGTGCTTCTCCTCTTTTTCAAGAGAGAGTAATTCTCTTTGCAACGCATGAAGCTGCGTTTTTTTCTCAGGCAAAATATAGGTCTCTTCGGTGATCAAATCACTCTCTTCAATAAGCTTAGCCATTTCCCGGCCCACTTTCCCAAAATGAGTTAAGAGAGGATGTTCGTGTGAAAGATCGCTCCAAAACTCTTGGCAGGGAGAAAGTTGATAAAAATGGACAGAATCGAGTTGCTGAAAAAAATGAAAATAGAGCGCAGGAATATGGCTAAAAGAAAAGAGATGAATCGTTGCGTCACATGCTCTTTTTTTCAAAGTCGATAACATCCGCAACGGGTAGCTCCATCTCTCAAAAATCCGTTTCCAAAGATCTTCCTGCCAATTTTGAGGCTCTTTTTCCCATTCCTGACATGCTGTATTTCCATAAATTCCATAACGGACAAAGAGTGTAGCGAGTTGTTTGGCAAGAGGGATGACCTTTTTTTCCTTACCTTGAAGATATTTTTTTAATGGTTCCCATTTTTCCTGAAGAAGGCTGAGCTCTTCCTCAATACGCACAATCAATTCGAGCCTAGATGGAAATTTTTCAATCTCGAAGAGCTCTTCAATCGCTTTATCTAGAAAAGTGGTGGTGATTCCAGCCGCGATATTGAGCTCTTGAGCCAAGTGCATTCGAATCCAGCTTTCCATTGCCTGGCTTGGCACAATGACGAGCCTTTTGGAAAATGGTGAGGATCCTTGAATAAATAGATTTTCTTTTAGTTTTTCAAAAAGACATTCAAGAGAGTTGCTAAAAAAGAGCTTTCCAGGATTATAATCTCTTGTAATGCACAAATTTTTATCCAAATTTTTCACCTCTTTTGCTGCGCTTAATCTGACTCAATTTTTTGCAGCATTAAACGACAACCTCTATAAATTGTTGCTCGTCTTTTTCCTCATCTCGGTTAAAGGGCCGGAGCACAGCAACACAATCCTATCGCTTGCAGGAGCAATTTTTGTTATCCCCTTCATTCTCTTTGCTTCTACAGCAGGGACATTAGCCGACCGCTTTAGCAAAAGAACGATCATCTACATTACCCGACTGATCGAGATTCTCTCAACTACCTTAGGGCTTATTGCCTTTATTTTTAAGTCGATGGCCGGAGGCTATATTGTTCTTTTTTTGATGGCGACTCATAGCGCCATCTTCTCCCCTTGCAAATATGGAATTATCCCTGAAATTGTCGATAGGACAAAAGTCTCGCGTTGCAACGGCATGATTACCGCGGCCACATATTTAGCGATTATTTTAGGCACCTTCTTTGCCTCATTTATCTCAGAAGTATCCGGCCGCAACTTTGTACTTGCCGTCTCATTTTGTATCTATTTTTCAATTATAGGATTTTTATTCAGTTTACGAATCGAAAAGACCAGCCCACAATCAGCAAAAAAGAAGATCTCGGCTCGCTTTCTCCACACGATATATGTAACCCTTAAAAAAGCGCGGAAAGAGCGATATTTGCTCGTAGTGATTATTTTTGGGTCCTACTTCCTCTTTATGGGAGCCTATGCACAGCTCAATATCATCCCATTTACAATTCAATCGCTGCACCTTTCTGAAATTCAAGGGGGATATCTTTTTTTAATGACTGCAATAGGGATTGGAATCGGCTCCTTTACAGCCGGCCGCCTCTCCGGTAAAGAAGTTGAGCTCGGTTTCGTCCCAACGGCCGCCTTTGGTGTTGGCGTTTGTTTTATCGGTTTGTTTGTATTCTCCTCTTCCTTAATAGGGGTTGTAATCCTCTTAGTTTTGACCGGTTTGGCCGGAGGATTTTACATCGTCCCAATCGATGCCTTTATCCAAATCGCCAGCCCAAAAGAAGACCGCGGCCAAAATGTAGCGGCTTCCAATTTTTTGAGTTTTATCGGCGTCATAATCGCCTCAGGTTTTATTGCATTATTCGGAAACCTTTTAAATTTAAGCGCGGCAGCCGGTTTTCTTATTGTAGGCATTCTTACCCTGATTATGAGTGTAGCACTACTTCTCCTCTTTGCAGATCAAGTGCTCCGTTTGGTGGTCGCTGGGGGTGCCTATATTTTCTGTCGCATTCGTATCATCGGGAGGAATCGGATCAAAACAATTGGCCCGACCCTGCTTGTCGCACCCCGAACAAGTTGGCTTGATACTGTAGTCGTAATGGCTACACTTCCCCGACTGATCCGCTACATTGTTCCCCTCTCTGTTGGGAAAAAGCAAAAACGTCTTCTCTATCGTCTTCTTTGGCTCATTCCAATCGATATCGAACACTTTTCGCCTATTGGGCCTCCAGCGCTAGAAGCCATTAAGAAAGAGCTAAAAAGTGGTCACTCTGTCTGCTTAATGCAGCCTGTGGATATTCCTTCGAACAGCTTAAAAGAATGGGAAAACGAGCTTAAAGAGGTTTTAAAAGATATTCAAGTACCCATCATGCCGATCCACATTTCGCGCTCCAAGCCCGAAAAAAAGGACCGATTTTCTCAAATCAAAAGTTTGACAAAAGAGACAATCCGTGTATCTTACGGAAATATGAACGAATAGATTCTGTAAGTTAGATAGGAGATCAGTAAACAGGCAAATGGACATAAATACTTGGTGGTATCTCCGGGCATATGCGATTTTCGTCCTTTTTAACTTAGCAGCTTTAGTAAGCGTTTTCATTTTTCATAAAAAAAAGTGGCGCATCGATTTAACGAATTTTCATCACTATACTTCCCTTGTTTTCCAAATTTGTGGAATTGTGTACGCCTTTTTTTTAAGTTTCATTGTCTGGGATGTATGGGAACGCTTCTACGATGTGAAACGCACGATCCAGGAAGAATCTAAAGATCTCGTCGACCTCTACCGCGATACATCTGTTTTTGGTGAACCCGCAGAAAAAAATATGCAAACCAAGCTCAGAGAATATCTAATACAAGTCGTAACTTATGAGTGGAGACATATGGAGGTGCCTGGAGCTTTTGTGCGTGGAGATGAGCTGATCGATGAAATCTGGGATACCTACTACGCATATACCCCTCAAACTTCAAAAGAATCAATCTGGTATGGCGAATCGATAAGAAAACTCGACTCTTTTACCAAAGCACGCCTCACTCGCATTTTTAATAATTCAAGCTCAGTGGGTAATATGCGCTGGGCTCTATTGATCGTAGGCGGTCTGTTTCTTGTCTCCATGCCCTGCTTTTTCAAGATCGATCTTCTCTTTTATAAGCTACTTCTAACCCTTTTTTTGGCAAATATCATTGCATTTTTGCTCTTTGTCGTCTTTTCCCTCGACCACCCCTTTACAGGGCATGTTGAAATCGATGCTCAACCCTTGAAGTATGCGTTAAAAACAATCCGATCGTGGTAGAAGCTCGGTAATTAGAAGGCATAGATGACGGACATCTCGAAGGCTTTGTAGTGGAAGTTTCCACCAATGCTTTTATTGCGCGGCGTCGCATATTGCCCCTGCGCGCGCAACGATAAGTTGTCAGTCATCGCATAAAGGCCACTCACTGCCCACCCTTTAAAGTTTGTGAAACCTCGAGCGTTAGCAGGGAAAAATCCCTGTAAGATCGCATCGGAAAGCAGAACATTGGCAGCATTGCCATGACCGATACCGGATATATCAAATTCAGGTACAGCTTGCGCTTGTACACTCTGGTAAATAATATCTATTGACCAATCGCACGCTTTGCACAGTTTTCCAAGAGTAAATCCCGCATACCATGCACCATTTAACTTCTTGTAGTCAGTTGTGGGCGTTCTTTTAGCATCATGATTCGCTAATACAGCTGCATAGATGTAAAGTGTTTTACAACGCAGAAAATCGATCTTGCGCTCATATCCAAAAAGCATTTGCGAAACGATAAAATCGTAGCGAGGGTTATCGCGCACAGTTACTTTTCCAGATACGTCTTTGATGTTTCCGTAGTTGAGCGTAGGAGCCCCACGATGCCAATCTACAAGGCTGTATTTGAAACTGAACCCTGTGCCGGCCCAGTCGACTAGGGCCGTTTCAACAATCCACGCATAGTGATTTGTGAAGCTGTCGACGATCATAGGACCGCCATGGATAAAAAAGTTCCCATAGCCCGTGAAATCGCGTGTATAATAAAGATGGATTCCATCAAAAGTACTGGTGAATTCCACTCGGGAATCGTAGATATAATCGAGCTTACTGCGGCCTATTTCAATATAGAAGTCTTCTTTTCCCTTTTTGTAGATATCATAACCGATGAAAGCACGATCCATTTCAACCCTAGTCGCTGTTCCACCATCTTTACCGTCAAAATTGACCCACCTGAGTTTAGTTGACACCCAAGTTCTAGGAGCGACATAATCGAAGAAGAGGTTCACTTCGCTTTTATAGGTGTTGATCGCGGTATTGGTTCCCTGGCCGCGCTGCTTCTCTCCATTCACTTTTTCACCTGCGGTAATCCAACGCGCACGAACGTCCCCGGCAATGGTGAGCAAGCCCGATTTTTTACGGCACTCGATTAAGCCTTTGCTCTCGATAAAATCCCTCAAAACATGTGGATCGACAAATTCGTCATCATCCGGGCCAAAATCACCTTCTGAGAGAAATCCTGATGCGGATGGACCCAAGTTATCCACAGCAGCGATCAATGCTTCATCATCAATCTCGAGATCATCCTCCGCTGCAAAGAGTGGAGTGGCAAATGCAAAAAAGAGAACTAAAATATAAATTTTTTTCATAACAGACCTATAACGCCAACTGTTATAGACGCTTTGTTAATAAAGCTCAAAGGTTTTGTCATCACAAAGATTATGTATAACTCTTCTCAAAAATTCACTTTTCCTCTTAACTCAGGCCATGAAGACATTACATTACATTTTCGTGATCTTGATTCTCCCAATCAAAGTTTTCTGCGCAGATCTCGATGCTCTCGACAGGTTTATCCAACAAGCACTTAAAGAATGGAATGTGCCTGGGGCTGCAGTCTCTGTAGTAGAAAGCGATAAAGTTCTCCTTTCTAAAGGATATGGAGTTATCCGGATCAACACCTCCGATCAGGTTGATGAGAATACGATTTTTCAGCTCGCATCGGTTACAAAAACCTTTACCGCTGCAGCGCTCGCTCTCCAAGTCGATCGAGAAGCGTTACAATGGGAAGATGAAATCATCCGCCATCTTCCCGCATTTGCTCTGAAAGATCCCTATCCCACACGTTACGCTAATTGCATCGACTTGCTGGCACACAGGACAGGACTTCCAGCCTTCGGAGGCGACCTGCTCGGCAAACTTGGGTATAGTTCAGACGAAATTCTGTATAAAATACGGTTTGTGGAACCTGCCACAAGTTTTCGCAACCGCGCCTACTACTCAAATCTCGGCTATTTTGCAGCTGGAGAGCTTTTAGGAAAAGTAACGAGCAGTTCCTGGGAAGAAGCTGTGCGCAACACCCTCCTTATTCCTCTAAAAATGGAACGCTCTGGCTTTGCGGAAAATCTCGATAAAAAAAATGTTGCTTATGCCCACGCAATAATAGATGGAACAGTAAAAACGATTCCTTGGGACCCGACAGGAGGTTTTCCAGCAGCGGGAGCGATCACTTCGACAGCCGCAGATATGGCCAAATGGATGGCTCTTTTTTTACAGAATGGAAAGAGCTTGCTCAAACCGGAAACTGTGCAAAAGCTTCTTGAGCCCGCAATGGTAGGCGAAGTCTCATTTTCCGAAGCGCCCCCGATTGATGAGAATTCTAGTTTTTGTTTTTCCCTTGGATGGGATAACTACCACTATCAAGACCAATTGATCGTAGAAAAGGGGGGCGGACTGGATGGAATTAGAACTGTTGTCACCTTAATCCCCGAGTTAAAAGTAGGGATCACGATTTTATGCAATCTCAACCTTACCTTTTTTCCTGAAGCCGTGCGGACAAAATTTCTCGAGCTTTATGCAGGAAAAAGCGATCGAGATCTACAAAGCGAAATAAGGGAGCGTAGCGAAGAACTATCCAAAATCATCGCCTCGCCTAAAAAACCAACTTCGCCTTTACCAGGCTTACCCTTCAAGGACTACAATGGGGTTTTTGTCAGCGAGCTTTACGGCACATTTGAAGTAACAGGAGATAAAAATCCGCTTACAGTTAAAGCCGGCCCAGGATCATTTACGGGAACACTGGAACATTGGAGCAATAACACCTTTCTATTGCATTGGCCTGTAATCAATAGCGGTTATGAACTTGTAACCTTTACCTTTGGCCCTGAGGGAAAACCTACTAGCATGCAAACAGAAGCGCTCGGCACATTTACAAAAATTGCCCATACTGAGAGGGATTGATATACAATCCCCACTCTTGGCGATCGAGTCCGTTCAAATATCTGCGCCAAATTGAAATCGGCCGCCCCTCGCTTCCACAGTCATCAAACCGCCAAAAATCCAACTCCCCAGTCCCGGGATTCACTGTAAAGCCAAAGGTGTTTTTAACCCAGTTTGTATCGGCAACTAAAATTGGTTCCGGGTATGCTAACTTATTTGCCTGCATCACTTCTGTTATCTTTTGATGAAAAGGGATAGCTGTCCGGGTACTTCCAAATACGTCTATCAACAAAGCTTTGGCTATTTTTCTTAAGTCCTTTGCAGAAAATGTTCGATATCTGCCTGCGTCCAACTGTTCTATACGCTTTAAAAGCTCCTTTTGCCGAATCATGTCGATCTCTTCGATTGCATCAAAAATCGTCTTGAGATGGTCTTTTAAGGCGTGCTCAGGAAAAAACGGTAGGCACTGATATAAAATACTGTCAAGTTGCTCTTCAATGAATACAAGCTGATTCGCTCCCCGCACCCATTTCTCGTAGGCCAGTGTTTTAATCACATAGGCGCGAAACTCATCTGAGCGCATCGGCAAAGGAAAACTCTTAAAAGCATTTCTGACTAAAGCTCGGTAGCCACGCGGTATAAACAAGAGCAATTCGTCAATAAGATAATCCATCATTCGACTATCTAAAATATGGTCATCAAGAAAATTGAGTTGCGGGTGGTGCCAGCGATCTCTAATCCAAGTATAGGTGTACATACGGCTCTCCCAAGCCTTGCGAAAGAGCTTCCACCCCGGTTTACATATGAATGCATGGGTAGGAGAGAAAGCTAGAAGAGAAAATTCGGGTTCTTTCTGAAAGAGCTCCTGGATACTTAGTGGAAGCTCTTTTAACATGTCGATATAAAATGCAAGCAGCTCGTTTACACTCTCAACCCACCTTTTAGCCTCTTTAGGTTTATTGTGAATCCCATAATAACAGCTCACAAGCGTTCCCATCGTGCCTCCTGAGACATAGGCCCAAGGCTTTCTTTTTACCTTAGCAAGATTCTCTATAGGATTTTTTATGAGCGGCTCATTATAAACTCTTGCCAGGCGGAAAAAAGAGGTTTCGATAAACTCAGGGCGCTTTATGGTTGCAATGCAAGTGGTTACAAGCTCGGAAATTTCTTTGTCAAGACCCTCTGTTTCAGGAAGTTGACTCAACTCATTTTCAGTGGAGTTAAAAAATGCGCTTAAGTGCTGGATATACTCTTCGGCTGAGTTTACCATTGTCCAAAGCGAAGGATTAGACCTGCCATATTTGTAGAGTAGGCGAAATCCCGCCGGACTATCGTCATAGGGATTTGTCGTCACATCATGCATACCGGGATCATATACCTCCTGAAAATAATCCCGGATTTTTTGCCCATAAAAGTCGACCATGACAGGCAAAATGTTGGAAAGTCGACGCCCTTTTTCATGCATGTCCTCGTAATCTGCTTGTAAGCGGTCAAGGTCTTGGCGATGCATCCTGTACTCGGCACGCAGCCACTCTGCCTCGCTTGTAGAAGAGGCGCGCTGTAACCTCCCTTGAAGAGAATTAACATGCGCAACGAGATGATCATAACGAGATTGAATAGCTTCGACTTCGACATTTATCCGTTCAATCAGCCCTTGTATCTGCTTGTAGAGGCTCTCTCCAATACCGTGAGGTTCATCGGAGTTAACACCTAAGCTGGCATAAATATTCCACTTCGCAAAATCGGCTTTAGACTCCGATAGGGAGGCCAAAGAGAACTCCCATGCTTTAAGAAGAGCGTTGTCTGTGAGTGCGACAAACGCTTTTTTAGCCAGTTCATAGTCTTGGATAAATCGCTCGCAAGAGCGCCTTGCGCCTGTTTGAAGATGGGAGGTTTGAATCACAACCTCTCCCACAACACCTTCTAGAGGTTGCTCACGATAGTTTCGAATATCTTCTTCGGTTACCCCATGAACATTCAAAAAATGGGCTTTGATGATGTCGTCCGCAGTAAAATAGGCAAAAGAATTTTCTTCATCGAACCAATTTCCAATCTCGTGAATCGAAGCCGCCTTTAACCCAGGAGAACGAAGAAGTATCTCTTTGTTAGCAGTAGCATGAGAAATGGGTTTAAAAAGATCACCCACTCCCCAGTTCACGCTTAATGGAACAGCATATTCGACACCCTCATAAATGCGGCTGAGCTGTCCTGTGCCAAGCAATTGCCCCATATCAGCTAAAAACTGCAAAGGTTGGTCGCGTTGAATCATGATCGCAGGAGCTGTGGCAAAACAAGATCCAACATTTTGCCTTAAATAGGTCAAAAGGGCTGCAAGAACCGCTTTTCTTGCATGCGCATGGGTCACTTTTTCGCCTTGCTCGAGATGGAGCGTGTCGCGAATGAGTTGCAACGCCCCTGAATTCATTTCGGGGAGGCTAATGCGCCGCAATGCATCACCATAAGCTTGTTCGGATGAAAAATGCTTCAATATTTTAAGGCAATGAGAGAGACGGACACTATCATGATATCGATTGGGGCCAAGAGAGTGAAGATTCTCTTCTAAAATCGTAATCGCTCTTTTTAAAGATCGCCTATTCAAGGCTCCGTTTTCATCGATAAGCTCGCCAGCTAATAGGCGTGCCATTTGGACATTGCGCCAAGACCAGCTATCTTGGATCTGTGTCAGATCGAAGTCCCGACACAGCGCGACGTTTTCATCGCAAAGAATCTCTTCAAGAGCATCCTCATAATGAGCTGATCGAGCTGTTTTCTCAAAAATCTCTTCTAGCAAGATCACGCATCTACCTTTAGTGCGACAATTATGACTTCTTCTTCCTGTGGAACATTTCCTATAAAAGCTTGAACTTCAGCAGATAGTTCATCTACAACATCTTGAGCTGTCATCCACTCTCTTTTTACCAAGCTCCCTTTCAACCGACTGACTGAGAAAGGCTCATTTTTTTCATTCACTGAATCGGTGAGTCCATCTGTGAAGAATACGACCACATCATCTTTCTCAAGTTGAATTGAACTTGAAGGATACCCCTCAGATTTTTTAAGACCCAACGCAATCCCTGAATGCTCAAGCTCAACTAAAGTTCCATTTGCTCTGCGAACAATGGGAGGGGGATGGCCACAAGAGTAGTATGACAATAGTTTGGATTCAGAATGATATACACCGTTAAACATCGTCATAAACATCCCTGTCTCACCCGCATCTACAAGAAAAGCATTATTAGTAAGCTTTAGAACCTCTCCTGGATCATCTCTCATAGTCGCATAAGAACGGAGCAAACTACGTGCAGAAAGTGAATATAAACAAGTTGAAATTCCTTTTCCGGCCGCGTCTGCTACGGTGATAAACAATACCTCCTCGCCATTTGTAGTGATGCGAGGAGTATAGCTATAAAAATCCCCTCCTGCTTCTATCGCTGGCAAATAGTTCCCAGCTATCTCTGCCCCTTTTATTGCGGGAACCATGGAAGGGAGCAAACTACGTTGCACTTGTTGCCCAATTGCAACTTCTCTTTGATATGTTTCTTTTTTGACACGCTCATCTTCAGCTTTTTGAATGTTGTCAAGCAAAGTGGTTAGAGTGTTGTTGAATATTTCACCCAAAATATTGATCTCAAATCCAAGAGGTTCTTTCTCAAATCGTACATCGAGATTCCCCTGCTTTACCTCTCCCATGAGAGAGGAAAGCTTCCGCAAAGGACGGGAAATCAATAAGGAGAGCCAATACGCTACCCCACCACCTAGGACCAAGATCAGGCCGTAGATGCAATAGATGAACAAAAAGTGGCGCACTGCTTTTCCAAAAAGCTGTTCCTTAGAAGAGTAGGAAACAACAGATATTCCAATATCCTGGATATTTGCCCGATATCCTATCTGCACTTGATCGTCAAAGATGAACTCAAAAAATGGAAGGTCGTTTCCCCTAACAATAGGAATTTTTTCGAGCGACATTTTTTCTTTTTCCATTTGGAGTAATTCTAAAACCTCTTTCTTGCGCTCAGCTGAAATTGGATCAAAAAACTTCCCGACTAATTTCGATTCAGTCGCAGCAAAAACGATCCCGTCGGAATTCAAAACAGCGTATTTAATTTGGTTGCTTTGCCCTCTTTCAGAAAGAACAGATGCCAATTGATTTTCGATATTGGCTGCAACAAGCAGAATGCCAATCGGTTTCCCTGTCTCGTGTGAAATAATGCTTCTGGCCACAAAAACAAAAGGTACGTATTTCTGCTCTTCTTCCGAAAAGAGATAACGCACAAAACTCCCTTTTCCTTGAGCAAGTACTTCTGGAAGCTTGATATAGCTTGTTATCATTGTTCCTATATAGGAAGGCCTGCTTCCGGCAATAATTTTGAATACATCGTTATGGCCTAGATCTAGGACAAAGATCTCAAAACTACCACCCACGTGAGCCACTTTTGCAAGCTCAAGGCTCAACTTCGTATGATCCTCTGTAGCAAGCTTTTTATCTAAATCGAGGAAGTAGTGGAGTTCACGAAGGAGTACCTGTTTTACCGGTTGGATCTCAGAGAGTGTGAATGTGCGGAAATTGGCAGCTTGTCGTAAATCGGTTTTTGCATCATTGATGGAATCATCATATGAGTTTTGAAAAAAGATAAAAGAGTCGATTAAAAGCGGCAACGCGAGAACCAAAAAACTGACAACTAGAACGCGAAGTGTAAAAGATTGCTTAATCATCTTCTCTATCTTACCTTCATTATCAACAAAGTGATATCATCATGCTGCGGAGCCTTCCCAACAAAACGATTCACATCTTCCACGATGAGGTGAGCAAGTTCGGATGCACCTTTTTCTCCCTCGCTCCTCACCAAATGGATCAACCGGTCTTCTTCATAAAGCTCGAACTCTTCATTATGAGCCTCAGTGACCCCATCTGTGTAAAGGACGATTGTATCTCCAGGATTCAGCTGCACAACTTCTGCAGTCTCCTCTCCTGTTTCTAGAACACCCATTGCAATCCCATGCTGGCGCAAAACATCAATACTTCCATCCTTCCTCCGTACAAGAGGAGCGTTGTGACCTGCAGAGTAATATTTAAACTCTTTAGTCATCCGATCAAAGATTCCCATTAATACAGTGACAAACATTCCAGTCTCGCCTGTATCGAGACGGAAAAGATTGTTGGTCGCCGACATTGCCATCCCCACATCATCGTACTCTTTCACATAGGTACGGAGCATATTGCGAACGCTTAATGAGTAGAAGCAAGCCTGAACCCCCTTGCCTGATGCATCTGCTACTGCTAGCACGAGTTGAGATGGGCCCCCCGCGCGTTCCTTAACAAAGACATCGTAAAAATCCCCTCCTACTTCCTTTGCAGGAATATAGATTTCCGCGATATCAACACCAGGATATTCCGGCATTGTTTGAGGCAGAAGGCTGAGCTGCACTTGCTGTCCCAGTTTTAATTCCTGCGCAAAAGTCTCCTGCTTGACCCTCTCCTCTTCCGCAACTTTTTTCTGCTCCAATAGCGCATCGACCATCTGGTTAAATACATGGCCTAAATCGTTGATCTCAAATCCTAAAATATCATGCTTATAACGAAGATCCACATCCCCTTTCTGAATCTCTTGCATCACCAAACTTAAGTTACGTATCGGCTTTGCCATGCGCCGCGTCACAAAGTAGGCTACTCCCCCTCCCACAATCAATATGAAGCCATAGATACTATAAATATTGAAAAATGTAGAGAATGGAGAGCGAAAAATTTCACTCTTTGCCGCATATGTCAAGAGAGAAAAATTGGCACCCGAAAGCTGTTTCACATAGCCAACCTGCTCCACTCCTTTCCACTCAAACTCCATGAAGGGATACCCAATCGTCGTATCAACGCTAATCGGATTCTCAGCAAGAGAATTGGCAGCTATTGGCTCCTCCCTTAGAAAAAGACGTCTATATTCAGCCTCTAAGGGAAGAAAATACTGGAACCGCAAAGCGGGGTCTGTTGCTGCAAACACAATGCTCGAGGGGAGGAGAAGGGCAAAATTAACCGGATATTCTGTATTGACTTGTTGAAGCAAATTTTTGAGTTTATATGTAATATCGGACGAAACAACCAAAACACCTATAGGTTTCTGATCTTTAATAGAATAGATCAATTGAGCTACAATAAAATATGGTTCGCCGGTAGCGCTATTATATGAGATATAGCTATTATAGCCTTTTTGAAACTCATTGGTTTGAGAAAAATTATACAGATGGAAAAAGTCAGTATAATTTCTACCCACAAATTCAGGAAGGTTGGAAGCTGTTACAAGATATTGGTCCTTTTTAGTAATATCGATGAGAAAAATACCCGAAAAGCGTCCAATTTCTACGATCTTTTTGAGTTCATCTTCGAGATTTTTATCCATTTCTTTTGGAAAATGAGCTGGTAGATCTAAATAATAACTGATGACCTCCATAAGGGGCTGATTAAGAGGTTGGAGTTGGGCGAGAGGAAGCTCTCTCAGGTGAGCCACTTCGACAAGATAGCCTTTTGCATCTGCGATTGAGTGTTGATATCTCTTTTGAACAAGGATAAAGGAATCAACTAAAAGGGGGAAGGCGAGTAGAATAAAACTCACACTGAGAAGGCGGAATCCGATTGATTTGCGAAACGGGATCATATTGCGGATAATAAAAATAAATGTTTAAAGAAACACCTCAAAAAAAGATCTTAAGTCAACAAAACCCGATCATCAAGCATCTTGTCAAGTTGCGAATCGATTCCGGATACAGAAATGAGCAAAAAAGCGTACTTGTTTCCGGCGAAAAATTGGTGGCGGAGCTTAAATCGATCATTCCTCCTTTGCGCATTTTTACAGAAAGGCCCTACCCTTCAGATCACATCCTTGTATCCGAAACAGTGATGAAAAAAATCACAGGCCTCTCTTCCCCTGAGGGGATAGCGGCAGAATTTCCTCTTCCTCACTCTGCACTTAACTTAGAAGGTCCCTTGCTTGTGTTAGACAGGATCAATGATCCGGGAAATATGGGAACGTTGTTGCGCACCGCGCTCGCACTTGGATGGAAAGGGGTATTCTTCCTACCAGGGTGTGTCGATCCTTTTCATGAAAAAGTGATCCGTTCCTCACGAGGGGCACTCTTTCGACTCCCTTGGAAAGAAGGGGGATGGGATGAGTTAAAAAAATTAAATTTTTCTGCTTATACAGCTGATATTGAAGGGCGCCCACTTGATGAAATTGAGCCGAAAAAAGATCTCATTTTAATCCTGAGCAATGAGGCTCAAGGGGTTTCTAAAGAGGGAGCTGCATTTGGAGAAAGAATTACGATTCCAATGAAGGGCGAAATGGAGTCGTTGAACGTTGCTGTATCAGGAGGTATCATGATGTACAAACTAGGTAAAATATTTGAGTAAGTTTTTCGAAGAAGAGGAATTTCCTGAAAGCCGAAAGGAGAGAAAAGAGGCGCGCAAGATCGCCTCTAAGCGGGATCGCTCCAAGTATAAAAAAACAGATCAGGCAAAACACACCAGGATGCAGAAGGAGAAGAGCGAAAAAAAACTCGCTAAACGGGGAGAGCTCTTGCGTGGAAGGGTGTTGGCAATTACCCCAGAAGGTATTTCGGTCCAACTGGAGAAAAACGTCTATATGTGTTCCCTGCGCGGGGTCTTAAAAAAAGAAACCACCAGGGCAAAAAATCTCGTAACAGTTGGAGACTTCGTCCTTTTTGAGCTCGCCGCTGAGGGAGAAGGAGTGATTGCTCACGTTGAAGAGCGTTACTCTGTCCTCTCGCGGCAAGAACACCTACGGAGACATCAAAAGCAACTGATCGCAGCCAACATCGATCAAGTGCTAATCACTGTCTCCGTTGTACAACCCACCCTCAAACCCCATCTTGTCGATCGCTACCTTATCGCCACGTACAAAGGAAATATGAAGCCTGTGATCGTGATCAATAAAATCGACCTATTAGAAGAGGGAAGTGAAGAGGCAGCCCTTTATCACCAATTTCGGGAGGCATATGAGGCTTTAGGTATTCCTGTCATCCCTTTGAGCGCAGAAACTGGCGAGGGAATAGAGCAGCTAAAAGAGCAAATGAAAAACAAAGCCTCTGTTTTTTCGGGGCAATCGGGTGTGGGCAAGTCTTCGTTGATCAATACGATGACAGGTCTTTCGCTACCTATTGGCGAAGTTGTGAGGAAGACACTCAAAGGCGCGCACACAACCACAACGACACATTTGATTCCACTTCGTTTTGGCGGATGGTGCATCGATACCCCTGGAATACGCAGTTTTGGAGTCTGGGATTTGAAAAAAGAAGATCTCGATGCTTATTTTCCGGAGATTCGCGAAGTGGGACTCAGTTGTAAATTCCCCGATTGCACACACTCGCACGAACCAGGCTGTGCAGTTAGTGAGGCAATAGAAAAGGGCACGATTTCATCCCTACGCTTTGACTCCTACCTCAAGTTCCTAGAGGAAATTGCTTGAAGTACTCACGGATTTTTTGACGTGCATAGTGTAGGCGTGAACGCACTGTTCCATGAGGAATATTAAGCTCAGCGGCAATCTCCTTTTGAGGAATATGCTTTAAATCATACAACTCAAAAACAATGCGATGCTTCTCATCCAACACCTTCATCGCTTCCTCAACCTGCTCGAAAAACTCCTCCTCTTCGATCGATCTCTCCTCTCCAGGAAGAATTTCCTCCTTAAGCGGCTCATCTTTGTGGAGCTTTTTCAGATAATTTAGAGAAAGATTATGCGCAATGCGCCACACCCAAGTGGAAAATTTCGACTTTTGCTTAAAAGAATCAAGATGTGCAAAAGCCTTCAAAAAAGTATCCTGCGCAAGATCCTCCGCTGCCCCTTCGTCCTGTACAATTCTTAAACAATGATGATAAACACGCGCCCAATTTTCTTTGACAAGCTGATCCATCGCCTCCTTGTCGCCTTCCAAACAACGCGCTATGAGCTCCTTTTCCATCATTGTGACTAATTCTAACAAATTCTATATTCAAACTCGAACTGCAAATGGGAGAAATATGATCTATTCTAAGATAGTTGCCGTTGAAGGCCTTGAAATTCTAGATTCACGAGGCAATCCGACGATTCAAGTTTCCGTTACAACAGATTGTGACGTCAAAGCAACAGCTGCCGTCCCCTCCGGTGCTTCGACTGGAGAGCATGAAGCGCTCGAAATGAGAGATGGCGACCCAGACCGCTATAATGGAAAAGGCGTACTCCGCGCCGTTCAAATCGTCAATGAGAAACTCGCCGATTTACTAATCGGAAAAAATGTCTTCGACCAAACCGAACTCGATTATCTGATGTGCAAAGAAGACAGCACAGAGAACAAGTCGCATTTTGGAGCAAACGCCATCTTAGGTGCCTCTCTTGCGATCGCAAGAGCAGCCGCTGCCTCTTTAGACATCCCCTTATACCGTTATTTAGGCGGCCCTTTCGCACGCATCCTTCCTTGCCCCATGATGAATGTGATAAACGGCGGAGCGCATGCCGATAATGGCATTGAATTTCAAGAATTTATGATCCGCCCTATCGGCGCTTCATCCTTAGCGGAAGCTGTCCGCTGGGGAGCTGAAATTTTCCATACCCTCAAATCTATCTTAAAGAAAAAGGGCTCGTCACCGCCGTTGGTGACGAAGGAGGTTTTGCTCCTAATTTAGGGTCGAATGAAGAGGCGCTCACCCTTTTGATGGAAGCGATAAAACAAGCGGGATACAAAGCAGGTGAACACATCTCTCTTGCCCTAGATTGCGCAGCCTCAGAATTTTATAAAAACAATAGCTACAATGGGCGCACCTCTAAAGAACAAGTAGCAGAACTGGTACGACTTAGCGAACAATTCCCCATCGACACAATCGAAGATGGAATGGCAGAAAATGATTGGGATGGTTGGAAACTCCTTACCGACCAATTAGGAAAAAAACTTCAACTTGTTGGAGATGATGTGTTTGTGACTAATACTAAATTTTTACAAAAGGGAATCGAGAAAGGAATTGCCAACTCAGTCCTTATTAAGGTGAATCAAATCGGCACTTTGACAGAAACAATAGATTGCATAAAACTTGCTCAGGCTCATGGATATAGAACTGTCATCTCACACCGCTCAGGAGAGACAGAAGATACTTCGATCGCCGACCTTGCTGTCGCAACCTCTTCTGGGCAAATAAAAACAGGCTCTCTCTCACGTTCTGACAGAATATCTAAGTACAACAGACTCATTACCATAGAAGACGAGCTTGGCGATCAAGCGCTTTACATGTAAATAGAGTTTTTTAATTATTTCAACTAATTTGTTAAAATTAGTTTGAGGTAATTGATATGCACACTATTGTTTTATTTGGAGAAGCTCAAAAGGGAGCATTTCAAACAGCTTATTATTGTAAAAGCTTGGAGCAACTTTCAGATTTTTTGGGAGAGCCTCCTTCTAATGATAGTTTAGGGTTGCAGTTTGCGATTCAAGCTCTGCTATACAATCGTGGTGTCGTCTTTTTTCGGGTGAAGGAAGAGGGGTTTAGCACAAACGACTATCTTTTTGGGTTAAATTTCTTAAATGACAAAGAACTTTTCCCAAAAATTTCAGCACTCTGCCTACCGGGTGTGGGGGATTATGAGATTGTAGAAGCAAGCACTTCGGTTTGCAAGGAGCACAGGAGTTTATTGATCGTTACTGAACGCGACCTCTATGACTATCTTATGCACCGTTAAAAGGCTGCGCAGTTTTTTGACTCAAAATGGCTGCATCCGTCTTATCATCTGAATGCTGATTTGGACAAAAACTTCTTTTTTCTATAAAATCTATAATAAATTTAATAATCTAACGCCACTGAAATGAGAAATATACTTTTGATCTTAATATTATCGTTAGGGATAGGTTCGCTCAATGCTGCCATTACGAATTTAAAATACTATCCTGAGATTCGTCAATGCGATCAAATCGACCTTTACCATGGTCACGAAGTAAAAGATCCATATAGAGAGCTAGAAAATTGTGATTCACCTATTACGAAACAATGGATTCAAGATCAAATCGCGCTCACAGAATCTTATTTATCTCAAATTCCAGCAAGAGAGGCTGTCATAAATCGCCTCACACAATTACAAGATTTTGAGAGATACGGATTACCCTCACTTCACGGAGAACGCTATTTCTTTCAGAAAAACGATGGTTTACAAAATCAAAGCGTCCTCTATGCAGCTAAAACTCTAGATGGAAAACCTAAAACCGTTCTCGATCCAAATGCACTGTCTCAAGATGGATCCAACTCCGTCAGTAATATTGCGATTACCGATGACGGAAGGTTAGCAGCCTATTCTATCTCAACTGGCGGTTCCGACTGGAAAACGATAAAAGTCAGGAATGTTGAGAGTGGCCGTGATTTAAATGATACGATTGAATGGGTAAAATTTTCTAATATCTCATGGGACAAAAGCGGGAAAGGCTTTTACTATAGCCGCTATCCCCAACCTAAAGATGGAGAGGAACTTCATGGTGCGAATCACTTTCATAAGCTTTACTATCATCTCCTTGGAACAAAACAGTCAGAAGATAGACTAATTTATGAAAACCAAGAACATAGCGATTGGATTTTAAATGGAGAAGTGACAGAAGATGGAAAATATCTTTTGATTCATGTCAGTGAAGGATGCCGACAAGAGAATGCAGTTTTTTACCTAGACCTAGTTTCTCGTCAACCAAATGTTGAAGAGCTTCTAAAAGATTTTGACGCTGCCTACACTTTTGTTGGAAATAAGGGAAAAAAATTCTGGCTTCAAACCACATACAACGCCCCAAATGGTCAATTGATTTCAATCGATATTGAAAATCCAGGAAAAGAAAATTGGCAAGTAGTTATCCCTGAGTCTACAGATAGTTTAAAAAATACCAGTTTCGTCGGACATCGATTTTTTGCTAATTATTTACACGATGCACATACGCAAATTAAAATGTTCGATCCAGAAGGGAGCTTTCTCGGTGATATTGAACTGCCGGGGATTGGAATGGCTGTGGGATTTAGTGGAAAAAAAGACCACTCAGAAACATTCTTTGTTTATACCAGTTTTACAACCCCAGCAACAGTTTATCGCTATGACATCAAATCTGATCATTCCAAGGTCTTATATAAACCAAAGTTGAAGTTCGATCCGAATGATTTTACGACAGAGCAAGTGTTTTATACGAGTAAAGATGGGACAAAGGTTCCTATGTTTATATCATATAAAAAAGGCATCAAATTCGATGGGAATAACCCTACTCTATTGTATGGATATGGCGGCTTTGGTTTGTCTGTCGAACCTCATTTTTCATTACTATCTATCGGATGGATGGAAAATGGTGGCGTATTTTGCGTTGCAAATATTCGCGGAGGAGCAGAGTACGGTGAGACGTGGCATGAACAAGGCATGAAATCAAATAAACAGAACGTATTCGATGATTTTATTTCAGCAGGAGAATACCTTATACAGGAAAAATACACATGTTCTTCTAAATTAGCGATTAAAGGCACTTCTAATGGTGGATTGCTCATTGGAGCAGTCATCAATCAGCGGCCTGAATTGTTTGGTGCAGCGATCGCAGATGTTGGTGTGATGGATATGCTCCGTTTTAATCAATTTACTATTGGTAAAGCTTGGGAAAGCGAATTTGGATCGCCACAAAATCCAGAGGAATTTCAGGCATTACACGCTTATTCACCCTACCATAACGTTAATCGAGAGCAAAATTATCCCTCTATACTCGTCACAACATCCGATAGAGATGATAGAGTTGTTCCCTTGCATAGCTTTAAATATATAGCCGCGCTACAGAATATAAATAATGAAATTGCAGAGCATCCTTTTCTGATACGTATTGCCACAAACACTGGTCATGGTGCCGGTAGATCGACCGCGCAGCGTGTATCAGAAACCGCAGATAATATTGCTTTTCTATTGCACGAGCTGCAGAAATAAATAAATTCAAGTGCGAGTGGGATCACAAGTTAATTGATGGTGTATGATGCTTTTCTATGTGAGCAGGGAAAGGCTCTTCCATTGAAATGGGTTGTTCAGAACGAGGATCAAGCATATAGGTGATTTGATCATCTTCTAATGTGACTTCGCTGAGATCATTTGGCCTGGTACGAGTGAACCAAATACTCAGTTTAAGACGGTTGGATTGAAAAGGTGCGTCGTCGAGATATTCCTTTAGTTTACCATTGATATCATCAAGAAGGGTGTTTGCAAGAGATAGAAGTAATTGTCTGGCTTTCTGCTGAGACATCTTTGAGCGGCAGACAAACTTAGCTCCAATTGAGTCTGAAAGACTTCCTCCAATGTGCCAACATTCGATTTTGTGCTGGTTTACCATCTTTTGTGAAAAGGCGTATAGAGTGGCATCCATATCTTGTTCTAGAGAAGTGACATGATGATCCATCTCAAGATGCTCCTTAGCAAGTTTCACTGCCTCTTCATACGTTTCTTCATGAAGATCAAAATGCTTTGCTTTATAGGGATCAAACGAGTTGTAGAAAATTTTATTGCGATTTTCGACGACGCCTGCTAAATCTGTCACATTAAAAACCCATCCTACACCATCTGCATACTCTCCATTGGGACCTTCAAAAGAAATCCCAATCTTAACTCTCTTATAAGTAAATGGGCGCACATCAAGATAGGATTTGAGTTGAGGATGCTGATTGATTGCGTCGACAAATTTGTTCATCACCGTAATTTGAAGAGCTCGAGCCTCAGCAATAGTAGCGCGGTGATAGGCTTTAAACTTCAACCCAACTTCCTCAACAGTTTCATGAAGTTTGCCACGATCCCCTATGCAGATAAGCTGATGCTCCTCAAACATTTGACACATAAATTTTTCTCTCACTTCATTGAGATAGGGGAAATACTCAGGTTGATGTATTTCAGATGTGATCGGATATTCGCTTCGCCATTTGAAAAAATTTACACCACCGAATACAACCGCAGCAATTAGAGCGGTACTAAAGAGAATTTTTTGGCGCATATACTTTATATTCTTTCTTAAATTCATAGATATTGCTTTCTAAGACCGCCCGATACGTATCCTGCATGAATCCATGATCATCGATTTCAAATGCCGTCTTATTTACTTTCTCAATGAGCGCATAGGATAAATGGGTCGATCCATCATTTAGCTCTTCCATGCGGGCGATGCTTTCAAGCCAAGTCAGATTGAGACGCTCTTCTAGGGTCAATATTTCAGGCTTTTCGAAGCGAAGTAGCTGTTTTTCGGGCGTCTTACTGTTAACAATTGTAATCGAGTAGGATTTCCCTTCATGAGAATGGCTGAAAGTTCCCTCAGCCACTCCCTTTAGATGCTTGGGAAGATAATTTTTACCAAAGAAAAGAGCGATATCCCGATTGGAGTAAGTGTTAATCGCATCCAGCACATAATCCGAAGAGAGCGGCTTGACCGCACCATATGTTGCTGCGACAAAATTCTTCTTAATGAATTTTTTTGTCTCATTATGCTGTCTTTGCTCATGAATAAACTTCATTACTGCATTGAGAATGAGTCCTCCTTCACTGTGGGCAAAATGTGTCCAAATTATATTGGGGTTGATCTCTGAAATTCGGTCTGCAAAAACCTTTATCATTAGAAGCAGACTATAAACAGCATTGGCGTTTAGGGATGGTTCATTGCGGAATCGATACATATCCAATGGAAGAATATGAGTGGTCGGATTATGCAGTCCGATGCAAAGAGGTCCTTCAGGAAATTGGTTAACAATACCTTGACTCATCTCATAGAAATCTTCTTTGAAGTTATTCATGATCCCATTTTGAAATGTGACAAGCCCGATCGGTCTCTTTGTGTGAGTGTTCTGTAGCTTAGGTAAAAGGACATTCAAATGATCGAGAATGTTTATTTTTCCTTCCTGCAACTTTCCTAGCCTACTCCATTGTCCAAAAGATACATAGCAGTCGACCGTCATCCGTTGAAAGGTATCAAGATGTCTAAAGTGTACCTTGCCTGGGATAAGTTTGGGGGTTGAGGAAGACTGAGCGAGGCTAATCTCTTTACCCTCTACTTCGATTTTGATTTCATAATGCTTAGCTCGATTGCATAATTGCTGAACATTTTGAATCAGTTTTTGTATTGTTTGGTCAAAATTTCCTTTCTTTTGATAAAACGCTGTAAAAAGTTGCTTAGTCGCATCTTGAGATAGTGGAAGCAGCTTTTTTGCTTCACTCGCTGTATGCTGCAAAGCAAGCTTCTTTAAGCCGCGGATCAGCTCTTCAAAATAAGGAGAAATAGAGGGGATCATAACTCATTCCTTGATGAATGATATTTGTGACGTAAGTCATCATGGCGGTGCAAGGATTATTATTCAAGAAAGGGAATTGTAAAACCGGTTTACACTGTCTGCCACCGGTTAGAAATCCAAAAAAAAATGGTTTATAAAAAATTAGGGCTGAGGGACAAAATCATCCAAAAGATGGTTTAAAACTTCAGTTTTTCAACATTCTCAAGAAGCGAAGTAATTGACAAGGCCTTCAGGTGTAGCAGCCATCGACTTCTTCCCTTGCTGCCAGTTTGCCGGGCAAACCTCGCCGTTTTTCTCAAAGTAGATCAGGGCATCGATCATGCGAAGCGCCTCATCAACTGAACGGCCAAGGGGAAGGTCATTTACGATCTGATGGCGCACAACACCCTCTTTATCGATCAAGAAAAGACCACGATAGGCTATCCCCTCATCTTCTTTAAGCACATCATAGTCACGGCAAACCCGCTTGTTGATATCTGAAAGAATAGGGTAACGCACTCCTTCAATGCCTCCCTTGCTGCGCGGTGTATTGAGCCACGCTGTATGGGAATAACAACTATCCACAGAACACCCCACAACTTGTGTGTCGCGGCTTTCAAATTCCGCTAAGCGCTCCTGAAAAGCATGCAGCTCTGTAGGACAGACAAAGGTAAAATCGAGCGGGTAAAAGAAAAGGAGGACATATTTTCCCTTTAAAGAAGAGAGGGAGTAGTGGTTTTCAATTTTTCCATTAACAACAGCATTTAATTGAAAATCGGGTGCTTTTTTGCCGACTAATACGCCCATATGAAACCTCCTTAATTAAATCGCACTGGAGAGGATTCGAACCTCTGACCGCCCGGTTCGTAGCCGGGTACTCTATCCAGCTGAGCTACCAGTGCTGAAACGAAGCAAGTATAGCCAATTTTCTCTAAGAATTCAAGTCTGATGTCCAGTAAAAAAGTTTTTTTTGTTAGAAATAAGAGATTAGGAGTTTTTTTATGAACATCGTGATCATCGGCGCAGGGGATATCGGACTTCACTTGGCAGCAATTTTTTCTCAAGTCAACTACGGGATTGTGCTTATCGATAACAATCCCCAAATTCTTGAACAAGCGGCGCGCGAACTCGACGTTGCTACCAGAATCGGGTCGGGAACGGATTGGGAGCTTCTAGAAGACCTGATGGAATTCAATCCAGATCTTCTCATCGCCCTGACAAACGACGATGAAAAAAACCTCGCTACCTGCACTATTGCCAAAAATCTTGGCTATCCTCAGACAATCGCACGCGTTCGAAGCAATAAATATTTTAAACAAAGTCGTTTAAGTTTTGAAAAACTCTTTGCCGTAGACTTTCTGATCGGGCCTGAAAAACTCACAGCTGATGCGATTGCGAATATGATCCTGATTCCTGGATCGATCGAAACAGAGAGTTTTGCCCATGGCAACATTTGCATGCAAACAGTCAAAATCCCCTCCACTTGGAGGCGCAACGAAATACCCCTAGCGCGACGGGCAGAGCTAGAGATGCCGCCCAATATAATGGTTGGTCTTATAAAAAGAGAAATTACACATCCCGTGAAAGGAAAAAGCCCTTCTCATTCGGGTGAACAAATCATCTTTCCACACGGAAACACAACGCTTCAAGAAGGCGACGAAGTGACCTTTATCGGTGAAAGCGAGTCGATAGAGCAGCTTCATAAGTTTTTCGGAACCCATCCTAAAATGCCAAAATCGGTAGTCATCATCGGAGGTTCTTTAATTGGGCTCCATTTAGCCCGCACATTGATAGGACATAACATTCGCGTACGAATTATCGATAACGACTTCCAAAAGTGCCGCTTTCTCTCAGAACAACTACCCAAAGCCACTGTTATCTACCGAAGTGGGACCGATTACCGTTTTCTCCAAACTGAGAAAGTTGAAGAAGCTGACTGTTTTGTTGCGTGCACACGAAGTGATGAAGTGAATTTTTTAGCGGGAACCATCGCATGTGATTTGGGATGCGAAAAAGTGATTATTTCCCTCTCCGACACTAATTATATCCCAATTGTCAACCGTTTGGGCATTACTCAAGTCGCTTCACCTCGTATCAACGCTGCCAATCGCATTCTTTCCATTGCTCGAGAAAAGAAAATCGCCTCTATGGTTTCCATGTATGACAACCAAGCAGAGGTTATGGAAGTGCGAGTCTCATCGGATTCAAAAATTGCCGGCATTCCTATACGAGAGCTTGGCCCTGAGCTTCCGATGGATTTTTTAATCGTCATGATTCAGAGTCGGGGACGGGTATTTATTGCCGATACTACGCGCGTTCTTTCGCCGGGAGATACAGCTCTTGTTATTAGCAACCCAAAACACATAACGGAAATTAAGAAACTCTTTTAATGTTATATCGGGATATTTGTAAGACACTTTCCTTGTATCTGTGGATTTTGATGATCCCCCTTTCTATCCCCTTTTGCATCTCCGCCTACTGTGATTGGATTATCGGTCCGGAAGTCTACCCTCAACCTCCGGCTGCCTCCGCATTTTTGCTGACAATGCTAGTGACTTTTCTGCTGGGAGGCCTTCTGTGGTTGGCAGGGCGCGAGGCAACAGGCCATCTTTATCGACGTGAAGCGTTGCTCTTGGTGATAATCGTCTATTTGCTAACCCCCGCAATTGGCGCTCTTCCCTTCTTATTCAACGGAACGCTTACAAACCCCTTTGACGCCTATTTTGAATCTGTATCTGGTCTCACAACAACCGGTGCGACCATTATGCAATCGAAAAATATCGACCCCCAAACCGGCGAAGAACTACCCATTGAAAAGAAGTTTGTCACTGGAGGGAAAGAAATCTATAAATACTATGGCACAATTACCCCTGTAGTCCTTCCTAAGACTCATGAAGTTTTAGTAGGACTAAGTGCTGTTAACTATGGTCTTTTATTTTGGCGCAGCTTTATGCAGTGGCTTGGAGGCGGCGGTATCATCGTCTTATTCGTCGCCATTCTGCCAGCTTTGGGAGTAGGTGGAAAAATTCTTTTTCAAACCGAGGTGACAGGTCCCACAAAAGAGTCAATGATGCCCCGAATTAAAGAGACGGCGAGCCATTTGTGGAAAATTTATCTAGGGCTCACACTCTGCGAGATTGTTCTTTTGTATGTCACAAATAAAGCCGTCTCGTTTTTTGATGCAATAACAATCTCATTTTCAACACTTTCAACAGGAGGATTCACCATACACAATGATGGAATTGGCGCCATCAACAATGCCTATACGGATTGGATCATCATCCTCTTCATGGTTCTGGGCAGCATCAGCTTCTCCCTCTATTTTTACTGTATGCGAGGCAAGTTCTATCGTCTCAATGACTCTGAACTAAAAGTGTTTTTACTGATTATTCTACTTTCTGTTTCTATCGCGACGTGGCAATTGATGGGAAAATCTGAAGATCTATTTTTCGGACCGAGTGGGAAATTTAACTTTTTTGAAGCTCTCAGATATGGTGCGTTTCAAGTGATCTCGGCACAAACATCAACCGGCTTTTCAACGGCAAATTTTGATCTGTGGCCCTATTCGATTCAAGTCTTGATGTTAGTGTTGTTTTATGTAGGTGGAATGGCCGGTTCTACCGCAGGCGGGATAAAAGTCGTACGTCAACAAACGTTCTTTCGAATTATGCTCAATAAAATCGAATCGATTTACCGCCCTGACGCTGTCAGAACCTATCGAGTCGGCACATCTATAATCGATAACAGGACAGCGACGACAGTGTTATGCTTTTTTATGGTGGCCGCCTCACTGGCTATCATTTCCACCTTTTTATTGGTATTAGATGGCATAGACCCTGAGACAAGTCTAACCTCCATTGCATGTATGCAAAATAACGTGGGTCTTGCCTTTAGAATGGGCGGTCCGACCGAATCTTTTGCTTTTTTGACCAATTGGGGAAAGACGATTTGCTGCTTTATGATGATTGCAGGGCGTCTTGAGTATTTCGCCCTACTGATTGCATTTGTCCCTGCATTCTGGAGAACAACCTACTGATGACTTATAGTCATTGATGTAAAATCCTTCTCCTACAAAACGGAAGGTGGCAGAACCGCCCCCAATCCCGCGCTTTAACGTCTCCTTATGACATTTAGGACACTCCACAAGAGGTGGATCGCTTATCTTTTGGGACGCTTCTAAAGTGTGATTGCACGCTTCGCATGTATAATCGTATGTAGGCATAAACTACTTCTCAGTTAAGTTAGAAAAGGGCCGGAAGAGGGTGAACTATCTCTTCCGGCCTGAAGGAAATATAGAGCCGGGCTTACATCATTCCCATGCCGCCCATACCACCCATTCCCATACCACCCATTCCCATGCCGCCCATGCCGCCCATGCCGCCCATGCCTCCCATAGGAGGAGCAACATCTTCTTTTGGCTTAGGTACATCAGTAATCATAGCTGCTGTCGTTAGGAGCAGACCAGCAACAGATGAGGCATTCGTAAGAGCGCTCTTAGTCACGAGCACAGGATCGATGACCCCTGCTGCAACCAAGTTCTCAAAGGTATCGGTCAAGCCGTTATAGCCCCAATTTTCCTCTTTGCTTTCATAAATTTTCTCAGCGATGAGATTTCCTGGCTTGCCGCAGTTATTTGCAATCGCTGTTGCGGGAGCAAAGGCTGCTTGTTGAATAATAGCTGCCCCGATTTTCTCATCACCGGTTAAACTCAATTCTTCTAAGCAACGAACCGCTTTAAGAAGTGCTACGCCTCCGCCAGGGACAATCCCTTCAGCTACAGCTGCACGTGTTGCATGCAAAGCATCTTCAACGCGCGCTTTTTTCTCTTTCATTTCTGATTCTGTAGCAGCACCTACTTTGATCACTGCGACACCGCCTACCAACTTCGCGAGGCGCTCTTCGAGTTTCTCGCGATCGTAATCAGATGTACTGCTTGCAATTTCTCCGCGGATCTGAGCTTCGCGTGCTTTGACACGGCTCATATCGCCAAATCCATCGATCAGTGTTGTGTCTTCTTTAGAGATTTTGACTTGCTTCACTCGGCCAAGAATTTCTGGTCCAACGTCTTCAAGATTAAGACCGATTTCCTCAGAAACGACAGTTGCACCAGTGAGGCACGCAATATCTTCGAGCATCGCCTTACGACGATCACCGAAAGCAGGCGCTTTTACTGCACAAACAGGAAGACCTGCTTTTAGCTTATTCACAACAAGCGTCGCTAAAGCTTCTGAATCGACATCTTCTGCAATAATGAGAAGAGGTTTCGGACCATTTTCCATTGTTTTTTCGAGGATAGGCACAAGTTCTTTCGCAGAAGAGACTTTCTTATCAACAAGAAGAACGTATGCATTTTCCAGCTCTACGCTCATGTTTTGTGGATTTGTGATGAAGTAAGGAGATAAGAAGCCCTTATCGAACTGCATGCCTTCTACGACATCAAGAACTGTTTCAATTCCTTTTGCTTCATCGACTGTGATGATGCCATCTTTCCCAACTTTTTGCATCGCATCAGCGATAATTGTCCCGATATCAGGATCGTTGTTTGCTGAGATTGTCGCAATTTGCTTCACCTCTTCGGGCGTCTTCACTTCTTTTGCGAGATTCGAAAGAGTTTGGTTCATCTTTTGGACAGCTTTTTCAATCCCTCGCTTAAGGCTCATAGGATTGCATCCAGCTGTCACATTTTTGATTCCGGCAGTATAGATCGCTTCAGCAAGTACAATCGCTGTTGTTGTCCCGTCACCGGCAACATCAGAAGTTTTAGAAGCGACCTCTTTTACAAGTTGCGCCCCCATATTTTCAAATTTATCTTTATGTGAAACTTCTTTTGCAACTGTAACACCATCTTTAGTTGAGAGAGGAGTGCCGAAACTTTTCTTAATGACGACATTGCGCCCTTTCGGCCCGAGAGTAACAATGACCGCTTTAGCGAGTTTTCGAATGCCCTCTTGGATAGAGTGGAGGGCGTCTTGTTTAAACTTGAACATTTTTGACATAGATATTTCTCCTTGCTTATGCGATTACGCCCAGAACATCTTCTTCAGAGAGGATAAGATACTCTTCATCACCCTCGGCATCTTTAATTTCGGTTCCGGCGTAAGAGGAAAAGAGCACTCTATCGCCGACTTTGACAGTTAGTGGGTGGATTGTTCCGTCTTCATCACGGGCACCCGGCCCAACAGCTAATACATCGCCTTCTTTGGGCTTTTCCTGTGCCGTATCAGGCAGGATGATACCGCCCTTAGTTGTTTCCGCTTTTAAACGCTTTACTAGAATGCGGTTGTTAAGAGGCTTAATCTTACTCATTTTGGATCTCCTCGATATATGTTAGTTCCGTTAGAGGCAGAATTGTAAGGAATACAACCGTTTCATGTCAAGCTGGAAAGAGACTTTTTTAGCAGAACCACAACTCAAGTGCTAATAAAATCATTAGAAGTAATCTGGATTTAAATATTTTTTGCGAATTGGCAGGAAGGCGTCTCGTGCTTTGGCACACTTTTCTCGCAATTTCCAAATAACAAACCGCTCTTTGCATAAAATATTTAATATCTCTTCAGACCCACTCATCTTGTTAAACAAATCGACCTTATTTCGTGACGAGACTAAATGGCCGATCGCTTCGTCGAATTGCTGGGGATAAAGAGCCTTTAAGACTCCTAAAATCGTATATTCTGTTGTAAGAGGCTGAAAGATGGCAGGATCTGTCACTACAATATGTACACCTTGACACTTCTTATTTTTGAATTTCCCAAAAAAGGGACAAAAGCAAAACGGTTGAAAATGGACCCCAGAAAGATTTTGTGCATTGAGCGACCTCGCTAACTTTTCAGCTTGAATCCATGGTGCCCCCACTACCTTAAATGGTAATGTATAGCCAACTCCTATATTTACTATTGAAGAATGCCCGATAATTCCCGTTGCTAAATAGTAAAAAGGTGTATCAGACTCAGGAATTTGTGGACTGGTTGGCACCCAGGGCAGTCCTGTCTCGGCAAACGTCATCCCTCGCTTCCAACCACGCATCGAAATCACTTTTAAATCACAACCAACTTCATATTCACCATTGAATAGATTCGCTAACTCTCCAACTGTCATCCCGTAACAATCGGGAATGTTTAGATATCCAATAAAGGAACGCCATCTCTCCTCAATAGTCGTTCCATCTACCACTAATCCTCCTGTAGGATTGGGGCGATCCAATACGATAAGAGGAATCTTCCGAGCAGCCGCCTCTTCCATGCAGTAAAAAAGTGTAGAAAGATAGGTATACGACCGCGAACCGATATCTTGTATGTCGAAAATCAACAAATTAATTCCCGATAGCATTTCATTTGTGGGACGTCGGTGTTTCCCGTGCAAGCTATAAAGTGGAATATTTCCTAATTTATTGTCCTCGACTTCATCACCTGCATGAGTATCGCCGAAAAAACCGTGCTCAGGGGCAAATACAGCAACAAGTTGGTAATCTTTTGCATTCGCCTTTAAGGCCGCAAATGTTGTTTGAAGCGAACCATTTATACCTGTCTGATTTGTGATCAAACCGATCTTTTTCCCTTTTAAAAGTGCGCGGTTTTCAAAAAGTAAATCCGCACCAACCTGTACCCGGGAAAAAGCTGGCAAATGAAAAAGAAAAATGAGAAAAAATAAAACAGATCGCATCATAGGTTAATTTATAAATAGGACCAGATATTTGCAATCTATACAACGAGCCTTGCAATTATTAGATAGTGTGCGAGGAAAAAAACTTCTGCAAGTTGAACGGGTTCAAAAAGCTATAGACTTAGCCGTCTGCCTGTTTGAGGCAACTCAACGGGAAGCGACGACAAAAGAGAAGACAAGAGAAAGGTGGCTGGGAAAAATGGCCGGCGACCCTGTAGGACGCCTCTTCTTGACATCGATGGCCGATCAATGTTTTCGTAGCCAATCAAATGCCCGCACAGCAGATCAGCTACTTTTTTCTATTCACAAGTGGGGAATTCCTAGCTTTCTCAATGAAACGGATCGCGTGAAGTTTCTTCTCTTTCGCCTATTTGGAAAACTCTATCCAAACCTATTTATTCCACGCATAAAAAAGCAGATTAGAAATCAATTAGCGGCAGTCCTATTGCCGGAAAATCCACGCGCGCGTGCTGCGTATTTCTCGCGATATAAGAATGAGAATATCCAAGTCAACCTCAATCATCTCGGTGAAGCAATTCTAGGAGAAGGGGAGGCTAAAAGACGCCTTCAAGTCTATCTCGATGACCTTACCAGCCCTGATGTTGAATATATTTCGGTCAAAATTTCCACCATTTTTAGCCAAATCAATATGCTGGGTTGGAAGGAAAATTTAGAAATTCTTTCCGAGAGGCTTAAAGCTCTTTATCGAGAAGCTCTAAAACATACGCCTCCAAAATTTGTGAACCTCGATATGGAGGAGTACAAAGATCTCGAATTAACTGTCGCCCTCTTTCAAAAGGTCCTCGACGAACCGGAATTTCTTTCCTATCAGGCAGGCATCGTACTACAAAGCTACCTTCCCGACTCCTATTTAATGCTCCAAAAATTGACAAAATGGGCTAAACAACGCGTTTCTAGAGGTGGAGCGCCGATTAAAGTGCGTCTTGTTAAAGGGGCGAATCTCGCTCTAGAAAGCGTGGAAGCGTCGATCAGGGGATGGGAACAAGCGCCATTTACAGAAAAGATCGAAAGCGATGCGAATTTTAAGCGCATGCTTGAATATGCCGCTCAAAAAGAGCATGCAGACGCTGTCCACATCGGTTTTGGAAGCCACAACCTATTTGATATCGCCTACTGTATGATCTTGAGGACAGAGCAGGAAATTGAGGATAAAATCACCTTTGAGATGCTCGAAGGAATGGCAGAACCGATGCGCAGAGTCATCAAACAAATAGCCGGCAAAATGGTGCTCTATTGCCCCGATGCAAAGGAAAAAGATTTTCAATCTGCTGTTGCCTACTTGATTCGGAGGCTGGATGAAAATTGCGCGGAGGAGAATTTTTTGCGCCATTTTTTTGAAATACAGCCGGGCAATCCAGCCTGGAAAAGCCAGGTGGAAAGGTTCACCCAATCGGTCGAGAAGATCAAAACTTTGGAAATGTCGAAGAGACGCACTCAAAACAGGCTCCTTTCTCCTCATAAACCCGATCCGGATGCTTCCTTCCATAACGAACCGGACACTGATTTTTCCCTCGAAGAAAATCGTAGTTGGGCAGATCGGATCTTCGCTGAATATAAAGACAAAAACTTTCCCCCTCTCCCCCTGCTTATCGATGGAGATGAAATCCTAGGAGAAGAACTTGCCGATGGAATCGACCCCTCGCGCCCCGAGAAAAGACTCTATCAATACGCCCTTGCAAATGAAGCTGATACTGAACGTGCTTTGCGTGCAGCAAAAAAGAGTTGCTGGAAAGAACTTTCTCCTGAAAAAAGGAGTGAAATTCTCGGGAATGCCGCACATATTTTTCGTGAAAGGCGAGCAAAGCTCATCGGAACAATGATTGCAGATGGAGGAAAAACCATTTGGGAGGCCGATCCGGAAGTTTCTGAAGCGATCGATTTCATCGAATACTACCGTAAGAAGTGGGCTCTCCCATGGCAGCCCAAGGGAACGGTTTTAGTGACCCCTCCTTGGAATTTCCCCTGCTCTATCCCAGCCGGAGGCATCGCAGCAGCACTGACCGCCGGAAATGCAGTGCTCTTTAAGCCTGCTCCTGAAGCAGTCTATGTAGGGTGGGAACTTGCCGGCTGTTTTTGGGAGGCAGGAGTTCCGAGAGATGCGCTGCAGTTTCTCAACTGCGCCGAAGAGCCTGTTGGAAGCCATTTGATTCAAAATCCTGACCTCGACGTCGTGATCTTAACCGGCGCAACAGCCACTGCGCGCAAGTTTATGAAAATGCGCCCCTCTCTCGATCTGCATGCTGAAACAGGCGGAAAAAACGCGCTGATCATTACAGCGATGAGCGACCGCGACTTAAGCATCCGCGACTTAATCCATTCAGCTTTTAGCCATTCAGGGCAGAAATGCAGCGCCTGCAGTCTCGCAATATTAGAGGCCGAAGTATACGACGACCCTATTTTTCAAAGGCAGCTCAAGGAGGCAGCTGAGAGTTTAACCGTAGGTTCCGCGTGGAACCCAAGTGCAAAAGTCACCCCTCTCATTCGCCCTCCGGAAGGCGCACTTCTAAGGGGGTTAACAGAACTCGAAGAGGGTGAATGGTGGCTTTTAGAGCCTAAACAAAGTAAGGAAAATAAACATTTATGGAGTCCGGGTATCAAGTATGGCGTGCAGCCGGGTAGCTTTATGCATCAAACTGAACTATTTGGACCTGTACTCGCCGTGATGCGAGCAGCGAACTTAGATGAAGCGATTGAGATTGCAAACGGAACGCCATATGGGTTGACGAGCGGTCTTCACTCGCTCGATGAGCGCGAGCACGCAATATGGAAACGCAAGATCATCGCGGGCAATCTTTATATCAACCGAGGCATCACAGGCGCAATTGTGCAGCGGCAGCCATTTGGCGGCTGTAAAGCAAGCGGATTTGGATCGGGGGCTAAAACAGGTGGTCCCAATTACGTCTCCCAGTTTGCCATACCAGAAGAGAAGGCGCTTCCACAAGAGAGAGCTCCTCTGCCTTCGTCGCTCCTTCCCCTCTTTACCTCTCTAAACATTTTTAATCTCTCAGAGGAGCACGTCCAAAAGTGGAAAAAGAGCGTCGAAAGCTACGCCTATTGGATCGATAAATTAAAAAAGCCTGTAGATCCTTCTCAGCTTATTGGACAAGACAACTATTTTTTCCATGTTCCATTAGAGAAAATAGCGCTTCGTGTACAAGAAAAGGATTCCCCACTTTTTCTCTTACAAGTTGTGAGCGCATGTAAAATTTGTGAAACCTCTCTTGAAATTTCTACAGAGATTCCTTTTCCACAAGTATCCGGTTTAACTTTTATCCATGAATCGGAAGAGGAATTTATGAATCGACTCCATGACGCAAACCGCATCCGACTACTCTCTTTACCCTCAGAACTTCTAAAGAAAAAGGCTGCTGAAAAAGGATGTTATTTACAAAGCGCTCCTCCCTCAATGAGTGGTGAGCGCGAGCTATTGCATTATTTGCGAGAAGTTTCTTTGAGCATGGACTATCATCGGTACGGCTATTTAGGGGTGCGAGAAAGGGATAGACACTTAGCTAGGTAAAAATACGCAAGAAAACTCTACTTGGTTTGTGAAGTTATCAGGAGTATTCGCACCACCCGTTGTGTCAGCATCTCGAACATGATTGGGATATAACCCCGTTCACAGAATCTCAAATATGCCAATGCTCCGTTGTGCCTTTTAACTTTCCTGTAACCTTAATTTGCTCAACTCCAAAAAACTATTGTTTTGATACTACTCGATGTGCATTGCATCATCATTACAATTTTGAGCTCTTGAAGAAAGTTCTTCGGTATCAAGCTCTGCATTTGTTGAAACGGCTGCTGCTACTGCTTCATCTCCTTCTTCAGGAGCATCATCATTAGAAGAAAGTTCTTCAGTATCAAGCTCTGCATTTGTTGAAACGGCTGCCGCTACTGCTTCATCTCCCTCTTCAAAAGCTTCATCATTAGAAGAAAGTTCTTCAGTATCAAGCTCTGCATTTGTTGAAACGGCTGCCGCTACTGCTTCATCTCCCTCTTCAAAAGCTTCATCATTAGAATAAAGTTCTTCGGTATCAAGCTCTGCATTTGTTGAAGCGGCTGCTGCTACTGCTTCACCTCCTTCTTCAAAAGCTTCATCATTAGAAGAAAGTTCTTCGGTATCAAGCTCTGCATTTGTTGAAGCGGCTGCTGCTACTGCTTCATCTCCTTCTTCAAAAGCTTCATTAACTAATGTGCTGAAAGCATCTTTTGTAACAAAAACATCTGGGAGCCGATCTAATCTTGCTTGAATTTCTTGATTGGCCGCTTCAATACGATTTAAGTCAGCCTGTAAGTCATCTCGAGTTCTTTCTAACTGTTGAGTAACCCATTCATCATCTCTATCGATCTCTTCAAAACCGCATTGAGTATCTTCTCCTTCTTGGTACCTATGCCTGGAACTCAAATGAAGAGCTGTAAACGCAGCAATCATAACAGCACCGCTAGCGGCAAGAATGACCACAATTGTACGCGTTCCTAAAATCTTTGTTAAAGCGGCGGTAGGGTCTGGTATATACGAACGAAGCAAGACTACAGCAGCAATAATTGTGATTACCATAGTTGTTATTGCAACAGCTGCTACCCCTTTTCTTACACAGCTTGACTCATACCATTTTGCTTCGTGAACTGCAGATACTCCAACGCTCATTGTGTCCTTTCCTTTTTAATTTCTTAACGACAGTCTACCAGAAATGTTTTAAAAACAAGTTTTTTTTTACAAATCCTGGCATTTTCAAAAATGGAGAAACACGTTAAACTACTCTGATGTTACAGATGGACTTTTCTTCAGAGCTAAATCCCGTACAAGTCGAAGCGGTGAACCATATCGACGGCCCCCTTCTCGTTATAGCCGGAGCTGGGTCGGGCAAAACCCGCGTCGTCACCTACCGCATCGCCCAGCTGATCGATGCCGGAGTCTCTCCTGCACAGATTCTAGCTGTGACCTTTACAAACAAAGCCGCCGGTGAGATGCGAGAAAGGATTCATTCCCTTCTTCCCCGCTTTGATCATCCGACGATTTGCACTTTTCACAGCTTGGGTGTAAAAATCTTACGTGAGTCGATCCAACACCTCGGCTATGCCACGAATTTTTTGATCTATGACGAAGAGGACTCCAATAAACTGCTAAGAGCCTGTTTGCAGTCTGTTGGAATCACAAAAGAGGTAAAGCTCTTCAAAGGCTTGATCTCAAATGAAAAAAATGAACTCCACTCGCCTTCTGATGTTGAAATCGGAGATCTTCCCCAATCCGTTCAAAAAGTTTTTGTTGAAGTCTACTCTCTCTATCAACAAAGGCTCCGAGAAGCCAATGCCCTTGATTTTGATGATCTTCTCTATTTGACCGTGCGCCTATTTCAAAAACACCCTGATGTGCTCGCCCACTATCAGGAACAATGGCCCTATCTACTCATCGATGAATATCAAGACACGAACCAAGCACAATACCTCTTATCCAGACTCATAGTAGGGGAAAAGTGCAATATTTTTGTCGTGGGCGATCCTGATCAGTCGATCTATTCTTGGCGAGGAGCCAACATTCAAAATATTTTAAATTTTGAACGCGACTATCCCGGCGCTAAAATTGTCCGCTTAGAGCAAAACTACCGTAGCTCTACAAACATCCTCGATGCAGCAAACACCCTCATACAATATAACCATTCCCGCTATGAAAAAAACTTGTGGAGCGATAAAGGTGAAGGGGAAAAAATCACTCTGTTTGTCGGTGAAAATGAGCGAGAAGAGGCGGGTTTTGTCGTCAATGAGATCGAACATCTCCATACGTTTCATCAAATCCCTTTAAGCCAGATGACCATCTTCTACAGGACAAACTTTCAATCCCGTATTTTTGAGGACTTTTTGCTAAGACGACGCCTTCCCTACGTGATTGTGGGCGGCATTTCCTTCTATCATCGCAAAGAAATTAAAGATCTTCTCTCCTTTTTAAGAATGATTTGTTCCGATCACGATTTTGTCTCTTTTGAACGGACGCTTAACCTCCCTAAGAGAGGAATTGGAGCTACCACTCTCGAAAAAATCCGCACCGCTGCAGCAAACAAAGAGATCTCCCTTTTCAATTTCTGTGTCAAGCTCGTACGAGGAGAGGAAGATTCTGTGCGTTTAAGCGCAAAGCAGCGAGAGGGACTAAAAGAATATACTCTTTTGATTCAGTCGCTTAGAGATTTATATACTTCAGTCTCCCTACAAAAATTAGTCATTGAGACGATACGCCAAAGTCATTATCTCGATGTATTGCGAGAGGATAAAGAGACCTTTGATGACCGTAGGGGGAACGTAGACGAACTTGTCGCTAAAGCACATGAATGGGAAGTGATGAACGACACGAACCTTTTGGAGCCCTTTTTAGAAGAGCTCTCATTAAAGGGTTCAATCGATGAAGCCAACTTTTCAGATGACAAGGTTAATCTTATGACGATCCATAATGGAAAAGGCCTTGAATATACTGTTGCATTTCTAGCAGGCATGGAGGAAGAGTTATTCCCTCATGCTAATTCGCGTAACTCATTTGAAGCTGTGGAAGAGGAGAGGCGTCTCTGTTATGTCGGCATGACGCGGGCTAAAGAGCGACTCTATTTAACAGCTGCAGAGACGCGCTTTCTTTGGGGGCAACACCGGATGATGCGTCCCAGTCGTTTCTTACGCGAAATTCCTAAAAAGTACATCGATAAGATCTATTCTTAATTTAACACTCGAGTTAACAAATATCTTTTTTTGTTAATTCCCGTTTATGTTACTTAAAAGAACGGAGGGGGAATCCGTTATGAGTCGTATGGAACAAGTCGCATCTCAAAATGTGAAGCAGATCCAACGCCTTATTTTGTCTCCTCAAATGCAACAAGCCCTTCACCTTCTACAACTTCCTGTTTTAGAGTTAGGCGCTATGATCGAAAATGAGCTCTCTCAAAATCCCATTTTAGAGCGGGGTGAAGAAGATGAAGTTCCGATCGAGGTAAGCAGTAATGAAAGAAGCCGTCATGGCCAAAGCGAACAAGGGGATGACCTGCGTTCTTTTATTGAAAATACGGTTGCCTATGAAGATTCTTTGTATGAATCCCTCATGGCTCAGGCAAAAGAAACTTTTTCGCACACGCAAGATCTTGAACTCGCTCAGTGGGTGATCGGAAATTTGGACAATGACGGGATCCTCTCTACCTCAATTGAAGAGATCGCAGCGTTGGGAGGTTACTCTATTGAAGAAGTTGAGAATATGGTCAAAGAAATTCAAAATTTTGACCCGCCCGGTGTCGGGGCAACAAATCGACGTGAAGCGCTCTTAATTCAACTTCGGATGCTTGGAAAAAATGAGACGCTTGCCTTTCGCATTATCGACAAGCACTACGATGATGTGCTCCATAACCGCATTCCAGCTATCGCTAAGTCCCTCTCTCGCTCAGCTCAAGAAATCCGGGGGGCGATTTCCCAAGAGATTGCCCGACTCGACCTTCATCCCGGAACAAATCAATCCTCAGGGCATTACCGTCAAGTCATTCATCATATCACACCAGACGTGATCATTGCGTATACAAACGATTGCTTTTCCATTCAGATTAATGAAGAGAACCTTCCACATATTAAGCTCAATCATACCTATTTGGATATGTTAACCGACCAAGCGCTTCCGGAGGATACAAGGAGCTATATTCAAGAAAAAATCTCATCCGGAAAATGGCTGATGCGCAATTTGCATGAACGCAGTCAAACTCTTTATCGGATCACTCACCAATTAATAGAGTCTCAAAGCGCGTTTTTTTCCGATCCTAAAGGGGAACTCGTTCCCATGACGATGAAAGAAATTTCAGAGAAATTGGAACTGCATGAATCCACGATTGCGCGTGCTGTTGCACATAAATATGTGAGCTGTCCACGAGGTATTTTTCCCCTTCGCTCCTTTTTTACACATGCATATACGACTGAAGAGGGTGAAAATATTTCAGCTCGCAGCGTCAAAAGTATCCTTCTCCAAATTATTTCAGATGAAGATAAACAGCATCCTCTTTCAGATGAAACCATTTCTTCAATGATCAAAAAACGTGGAATCCCCTGCGCCCGCCGCACGATTGCCAAATATAGAAAAGAATTGCACATCGGCAACACGGCTCAAAGAAGAATTCATTAAAAATCTGCTAAAGTCTCTCCAATTTAATTCCGATATCTAGGTGAACAAGGAGGATTCATGCCCTATTCGCCAGGTGGATATAGTTGGCTGTGTGTTTCAGCTGAACCTAAAAACGTGCCGATGACAGAAAAAGAAAAAACACGTCTCGACCAAGATGTTGAAACGATGGAAAACTCTGCGATCATATTGGAAGATAAAATTCATCAATTTCATTCTCTTTGCAAAGAATATGAGAGAGAGGCAGGAACCGAGAAAGGTGAGGAGATTTTTCATCAGTTGGAAAAATTGAAAAAAGAGATTCGTACACTTTCCAAAGAAATCTCTCGCGCCTTAGGGGATAGCTCAGAAATCACTCATTTAGATTGATTAAAATAGGTTTTGCGAATCTGCTGCCAGCGAATTTGGGAACGGCTCATTTTGATCGCATAGGCAATAATCTGTTCTTTTTCCATCTTGGAAAATCGGATAATTTCTCTGTCGGTCAAGCGTATCATCACGGCAAGTGAGCGCTTTTTCCCTACTATTTTTGCAATTTTTTTGCACGTCTTCGAAAAAATGTGCTGCGCTCGGATAAGACGCCCAGTTCCCCAAAGAACAATAGATAAAAACCCCAGAAAGGCAATGATTTGAAAATTTGAAAAGAGGGTCGAGAAAAAAACGAGAACAAGAGAAAAGACAAAAAACAGGCTCTCCTTCGATGAGCGGAAGCTCGGACCGAAAAAACGACGCAACCAGGAAGGACTTGTCCGGTAAGCTAGAATCTCTTCAAAGATAGGCTCTTCAAAGCTGTTGCGCACGACATGCACAAGTTCATGCGCCACAATCTCATCAGAAGAATAGCCGAAATAGCGGGTTTTCTTCTCAAAGGCTTTTCGCAACTGAAGGGTCACATTATCCTCTTCAATCCATGTACACCCACCTTCCCAGAGGCGAAGGCGTTGATCGCTAAAGCGGATCTGCACCCAGTCGGGATTGATATCGTATATTTTCTTCGCACGAGAAGAATAGGGAGCGTTATCACATTTTTTAGCCTTCCGACATCTTTGAAGAAAGGCTTCATCCGACTCGTCAGGGCCGTGTATCAATCCACGCTTATTTTTCTCTAACAGGCTACCCATTTTCACCAAGGTCCCTTAAAGCATCGCTACCGATGAAATAATCATTCTGAAGAGAACAGTTTCTCTCTCGAACATCCCTTTGTTTCACGACTGCCAAATGCTCTTCAATACCTGAACTGTCTAAGCCCGAAAGCTCTCTTTCAAAATCATTTCGATTCCGTATCTGAAGAAGATTGCGCATTGGCTCTTCACTCGTAATATATCTCTGAAGCACTTTCCAGCTATCAATACGAGTTTCCATGTTCCTATGAATGCGATCCAAATGATACATAAAATAACCGCGATAGTCCTCTTCTTTTCCTGGAGGAATTTCACAATGAATCATCAAATTTCTAGCAACTTCCGTACGCTTTCGTTGCTCTTCCTGCTGATCTGTCTCTAGTAGCCATTGCTTAAAGTTTTGCCTTGCCACATGATCATCCCAATATCTAATAAACAACCCGGATTCAAGAATATTGCGCACTTCCCTTGTTCCCTTCTCAAGCAGAAACTCTGCAAAAACCTGATGTTTTTCTGTTAAGAGGGCGCGCGCTTTATCGCTGAAATTTTCATCAAAGGAAGGTAAAACCTCGAATAAATGTTTAAAACGGGTGGAAAAAAAGCTGTTGGGGTGACGATGTGGACCGCTTGACCCACCATCGTGTTTGATAAAACCTATTCGCTTTCTCTCTCCATCTACCAAAACCTCCTCTGAAAACAGAAGCGCTTTCAAAAGTGTTTGATTATGGCTATGAGAATAAAATTTTTCTACAAAGGCGTCAATCTCATCATCTGCCACGTCATCATCATTAAACAAACGCTCGATGATGCTTGGTTCTGCTATTTCTCTTTCACAGACTAAAATGTTCTCGAAATGGCAATCAATATCTTCAATCCCAAAGTTATGCATGGCAACTCTCTCAGCCGAGGCTTGAGGAATGCGCGCCAACAACTCTTCGCGATTCTCATTGCACCGGTTACGTAGGTAGGAACGGGGAAAGTTGTGCATGCGTGGGGAAATATTCACGTACTCGCCAAGTGTTTTACACCCATCCACGAACATCTGCACAGAACACTCTTTATAATCTGCACCATTAAATCGTTTGCTTGCCAAATAGGTGAGTTCAGTAGGTGGAACTTGAAAAATTCTCAGCCTGCGGTCGAGCAAGTAGGAGTCGACTTCTGCTTGAGGTTCTGAATTGCCGCGCAAACAGCTACGAGGCGAACCAAACCAGCGCTTAATCCGCGCATACCACTGAGGATTATTGACACCATGGGGCCCCTCATCGCCGGGCTTGACAACAAGCAACTTTCTTCCAAAACGGTCTCGAGCATAGCGCGCACCTCCCGAGCCCCCATCTCCTACCCGTTCAAGATCCAACCCCAATCTTTGAGCAAAATAGAACTCATCTAAGGATAAACGCATAAAGGTCGTTTCAATATTCGCCTTTGCTTCTGACTTATTGGTTGTTGTTCGATAATTTTTGAGAGCATTTGCCAGGCATTGTGTTTTTTCAGCACGATCAAACTCAAACACTTCGAACAGAATTTCTTCGAGCTTGGACCCTTCTGCAATGGCGCCCCGGTCATAGACCTCTCTTTTCATCCCCGATAGAGAGCTTGAGGAGAAAATATGTTTAAGTGCAACTTTATGTACCCGCGTAATTTCAGTTCTTTGAAGATACGTTTCTAACTGATCAAGTGTGTTAGAAACCGCTTCACGTACAGGTCTCTCTTGATCTCTTAAAATGCGATAGCGCGTTTTCTCAAGTTTTCCCTCAGAAACTTGAAACCGCTCTCTTTTCTTTCGTGTCAAAAGCTGTGCAAAATTCGTGTTGGCAATCGGATCGCCTAAATCAAATTCCACAATCGATGAACCAAGCGTATCATCATTATAATCAACAAAATTCTCGCCTACTTTAACACGTATCGTATGCGCTCCCATGGAATACCTGGATAACGCGTTATCGCTATAAAAGTAGAAGCGATCCATAACATTGGATGAAAGAGAGCCTATTCTTAGGAAAAGAGAACGTGCTGCGAGTCGATGCTCTTCATTGTCTTGCTGCTCAGATAAAAGCGTATTGAAGGCGACAAGCGCATTACCTATAACTCTCTTTACCTTAGCCTGCTCAGCTGTTCTATTGAAGAAATAAACAATTCGATCCCAAAGCCCTTCTACTTTGTGGAGCTGACCTTCTTTGACGCGATATTTAACACCCCGAAGCGAGCGATTAAAAAGTGTTTGAAGGTTGCGTGTTGTATCCGCATCGCTAAACCCAGGGGTAAAATTTATTATTTGACTAGAAAGAGGGTGATAAAAAGAAATGCTAGGAGTTGTCATAATTTTATTATTCCAAATAATATTGAAAACATTTTAACAACAACGACTTATTATCAAAAGATAAATGTCTGGAAGGCGATATTTTTTTTGAATTTAAGGGGTGCAGAAAGTTGCTGCTTGTAGAAAAAGCTTCAGACCTGTTGAATGTTTTTGTCTAAAACAAGTAATAATGGGTAAATGGGAAAATCTTTAATCATCGTTGAGTCTCCTGCCAAGATCAAAACTCTAAAAAAATTTTTAGGGAGCGATTTTGTTTTCGCCTCCTCTGTCGGCCATATCCGCGACTTGCCTAAAAAAGGATTTGGCATAGATGTGGAGCATGATTTTGAACCCGAATATGAAGTGCTGCCAGACAAAAAAGAAGTCGTTTCAAAGCTAAAAAAAGCGGCTAAAGAGTGTGATACCGTCTATCTATCTCCCGATCCCGACCGTGAAGGGGAGGCGATCGCATGGCATATCGCAAGTCTTTTGCCTGCGAAAACTAACATAAAGCGAGCCGCTTTTAATGCGATTACGAAAGAGGCTGTTTTAGACGCGATCAACAATCCTGAAGAAATCAATATCGCTCTCGTAAATGCTCAACAAGCGCGTCGGCTTCTCGATCGCATTGTCGGCTACAAAATTTCGCCTATTCTTGCCCGCAAGCTGCAGCAACGTTCAGGTGTTTCGGCTGGGCGTGTGCAATCAGTTGCCCTCAAACTTGTCGTTGATCGAGAAAAAGAAATCGAAGCCTTTAAACCGGTAGAATATTGGAATATTGGTGCTCTATTACAAAATGGCGACCCTTCTCAAAAATTTCCTGCACGCCTCTACTCTCTTGATGGAAAAAAATGGGAAAAAGAGCCCGTCGAAGGAAAAGACATCGCGATTATCAACAATAAAAAGAGCGCTGATGAAGTTGTTGCCCGTTTAGAAAAAGCAAACTATCACATCGCTAAAGTTGAAAAGAAAGAGAAAAAGCGAAATCCCGAGCCGCCTTTCATCACCTCTACTCTGCAACAAGAAGCGAGCCGCCATTATCGCTTTAATGCTTCACGTACGATGAGCATCGCACAATCTCTTTACGAAGGGGTTGATTTGGATAGTGAAGGAGCAGAGGGTTTAATTACCTACATGCGAACCGATTCCGTTCGTCTTGCACCAGAAGCTCTACAAGAAGCCCGCAGCTTTATTTCAAGTCACTATGGAAAAGACTATCTTCCCGACAAGCCACGTGCCTACTTAACCAAAAAAGCCGCGCAGGATGCGCACGAAGCGATCCGTCCTACAAATATCAATCACCCGCCAGAAGTCGTTAAAAAATATCTAACACGCGATCAATATGTGCTTTACGAACTTATTTGGAATCGTTTCATCGCTTCTCAAATGAAACCCGCGATCTACGATACGATTTCTGCAGACATTGCTACCGATCAAAATATTGTTCTTCGTGCAACAGGCTCAACCATAAAATTTAAGGGTTTTTTAGCTGTTTATGAGGAAATGAAGGACGAAGAGGGGGATGAAGAGAACCCTACCCTCCCTCCTCTTAAAGAAAACCAACCTTTGCATTTGGTCAAGGTTACATCTGAGCAAGCCTTTACTAAACCTCCGCCCCGTTTTTCCGAGGCTTCTCTTGTGAAGGAATTGGAAAAATCAGGGATTGGCCGTCCTTCGACATACGCCTCGATCATGGGGAAGATCCAGAGCCGCGATTACACCACCAAGGAGAACATGCGGCTGAAACCGACAGAGCTAGGGCGCGTGATTGCTCAGTTTTTGGAGGACAACTTCCAGCAGATTATGAATATCGGCTTTACAGCTGATATGGAAGACACTTTGGAGTTGATCGCTGCGAACAAAAAAGAGTGGAAAGCGGTAATCAAGGAGTTTTGGGCACAGTTTATCCCAACTGTCGAAATCGCAGAGAAAGAGGCGTTTGTCCCTAAAATAATGACCGATATTGACTGCCCAAAATGTGGAAAGGCAAAGCTACAGAAGATCTGGTCAAAAGCGCGTTATTTTTACGGGTGCTCTGACTATCCCGACTGCGATTATACAGCCTCCCTCGACGAGCTCAATTTCAAAAAAGAGGATTATGCTCCCGATTTTAATTGGGATCAGACCTGCCCTGTTTGTAGCGGACCGATGAAAGTACGGCATGGCCGTTACGGAGCCTTTTTAGGATGTGTGCGTTATCCCGATTGCAAGGGGATTGTGAACATACCTAAGGCGGGTGAAACTGTAGAAGAGACTCATCCTTGCCCAGCAATTGGATGCGACGGAAAAATCGTTTCACGGCGCTCCCGTTTCGGCAAAATCTTTTTTTCCTGCACAAACTTCCCGGATTGCGATGTGATCGTGAACGATTTGACTCAGCTTGCAGAAAAGTATCCTAATCACCCAAAGACTCCTTATGAGAAAAAGAAAAAGGCAGCTGGAAAAGGTGGAGGCAAAAAAAGTCCGCAAGGAAAGATGACGCCTTCAAAAGAGTTAGCGGCTGTGATTGGGGAGGACCCTGTTACACGCGGTGAGGCGATCAAGAAAGTATGGGAGCATATCAAAGCGTTTGATCTTCAGGATCCAAATGATAAACGCCAGATCATTCCGGACGAAAAGCTGGCTGCCGTATTTGGCTCTAAAGAATCGATCAGCATGTTCCGCTTATCTGGTATCCTAGGGAAACATCTAAGTTAATTTCTTGTTTTTCTAACAGAAGTTTTACGCCATCTTTTGGATGATTTTACCTCAGCCATAAAATCCAATGCGGACAAATTAGGATTTTGATTCCGGATTTGGCTATTCTTTGTGTTTCTCAGCTCTACGCTGCTCTTGAGAGAGACGGCCTAAGTCATGCCCCTCGTAGTCGACAAATTTGAAAAACGCCTCGAAAAGAGGTTCGGCTACGCTTGCCTGACGCGCCATCTCTTGAGCGACATAGCGATAGTTTGTGTGTCCGGCAGGCTGGGAACGCAGCTCGCATAACCACTGTAAAGCGCGCAAATTGATATGAAAATACCAACGGGTGCGATAGGCCATCGGCACGACATATTGCGCCTCTTCAGGCAATTCCTTGGCAATTGTCTCGTACACTTCTTTTGCCCCATCCATCGCTTCACGATAACTTTTTTCCATTGGTGTATCTAAAATCTCTTCTGGAATCACATAACCATATTCTGTAGTTAAAAGCTGCCTTTCTTGGGTAAGAATACGATGGCGATGCAAATCGCGAAAAATTCCAAAATCAGCAATGATCTCAAAGGTAAACTGCGCATGTTCTAAAGCACGCGGAGACTTTTGCCGCCGATTTTCTCGCATAGACGAGGCGGCATCGAATATTTTCGCTATTTCTTCTTTTGGCAAACCGCGGCAATAATTTTGTAAATCTTCTAAACTATGATACCCCTGCGCAAAAAGAAGTGAGGCCGCTACCTTATACACACTATCGGGATCGTGATAAATCAGATGTACACCAGTTTTAGGTTCGCTTCTTGTCACATTTTGCTGCGAAGCGATATTGCGCAACTGCTCTTCCATCGATTCGATATAATGCTGGTAGGCTTCATGATGCCGATGGCTCATTTCTGCCCTGCGGACAAAGGAAGGAATCACTTTTGCTAGCTCTTCGTAGGACTCCTTTCCAACTTCTTGTAATTCAGCTAAATTTTGGCATTGTAGTTTGTGAATCAAACTCTCCCAGAAGCGGCCGTTTCCATAAAGTCCCATATTTGTCAAAGTCCCAGCCGGAAGAAGGCCGCGCAAGCAATCAAGAACCTTAGCGCGCAAGGCTGCAGTATAGGCCGCCTTGGACTTCTCCGGATCTTTAGGAAACCGTTTTTCCATTAGTTCTGTCATGGGAGAGATCAATTTTGAATACGTCTCAAAAAGCATGTCGCACGTCTTTAGATAAACGTCTCGATAAGCTGAAGTCATTAAAATCGGTTCACGGTAATAGAGATATTGATCGTTTACTTTTTGATCAAAATAGATATAGCGTGTCGATTTTTCGAGAGGCGAACCACCGATGCGGCTATCTTCGATCGCTTTGGCAGCAAGCATCGAAACATTCTCGATTGCTAAGTGCGCACCGCCAAGCTCTCCGATAGAATCATCACCGTAGCCGTCCAAAATACGATCGTAAAAGTTTTGCGCACGTTGGATGGCAAGCATCTGATCTTCTGGCGACTCGCCCGTTTGGCCCCCTACAATAGCATCAAAGGCTGTTTCCTCTCCCTGAATAAATTCTTTTAACAACAATGATCGAAGTCCCAGGCTCGATCGGGAGTAGCGGGAAAAAAGCGCCCCTTTAATCACCTCAGGAAGGTTGCGTAAGACAAATATATTGCTGGAGGTATTAGTTACAAAACGTTCGAGAATGCGCTTTTGCACCTCAGAAAATTCTTGCGTCTCTTCCATTATGAAGACCTTTGAACATTTACGGCGAAACGAGCGTGCCACAAACAGCAAACTACAATCAAGGGAAAATTAGGAAAAAAATCAAATCGACTTCTCCTCATATCGATAACGTATCTGATTGTTGAAGATGTGTCAACAACCCTGTTTATGAGGTGTCGAAAACAGTAGACAACTTGTTCGCTTTAATTAAAATGTTTGCAACACCTTATTTGTCGACAAATTATTGACAGGTTATGAACGCACTCTTTCAGTGAGAAAAAAAAAGATTTATAAACATTCCCACACCATATGAGGAAGAAGAGAATTAAGTTCTTTTAATTCTATTCTTTTCAGTCTATCGAGGAGAAAATATGATCACAGCTGTCCGTCCCAGAAGAAATCGCAAAAGTGCTGCAGTCCGTTCGCTTGTTGAAGAAACAAAGCTTTCTGTTTCCGATCTCATCTATCCCCAATTTGTTGTTGAAGGTTTTGGAATACAGGATCCGATTCAATCAATGCCGGGCATCTATCGTTTAAGCCTCGATCAATTACTGAGAGAAGCTGAGAGAGCTGTTGAATTCGGTATTCCTGGAATAGCTCTCTTCCCGGTCATTCCCAAAGAGAGGAAAGATGCAACAGGTTCTGAGTCGGCAAATCCAGATGGTATTTTGCAAAAGACAGTAAAAGCACTAAAAGAGGCCTTCCCGCAACTGTGTGTGATCACTGATGTTGCTCTTGATCCCTATACATCACATGGGCATGACGGCCTTCTCTCTGATGAAGGGGAAATCTTAAACGATGAGACGGTTGAAGTTTTGGTGCGCTCTGCGCTCACGCAAGCAGAAGCAGGGGTCGATATGGTCGCACCTAGCGACATGATGGATGGACGCGTTGGTGCCATCCGCACAGCTTTGGATGCTAATGGCTTTGAGCATGTGAATATCATTTCTTACACAGCTAAATACGCTTCAGCATTTTATGGGCCATTCCGCGATGCCCTCTCTTCGGCACCAGCGTTTGGGGACAAAAAGACATATCAAATGAATCCAGCGAACTGGCGCGAAGCGCTTATCGAGATGCAATTAGATGAGAAGGAGGGGGCTGATGTCCTGATGGTAAAGCCAGCTCTTGCCTATTTAGATATCATCGCCAAAATTCGCGAGGCAACGGCTCTTCCCATTTCTGCTTATCACGTAAGTGGAGAGTATGCGATGGTGATGGCTGCCGCGCAAAACGGATGGCTCGATGGCGATCGAGCCCTTTTTGAAAGTGTTTTGAGTATCAAACGGGCCGGAGCAGATATGATTTTCACCTATGCCGCTCCTAAAATTGCCCAGATACTCACCAGCGACGTTCGTTATTAAGCGTTTCAAAAAGTCCTCTGCCGGTCCATGTCATGTAGCCGGCATCACGGAGCCAAGCAGCCATCGCGTAGTTCCAAACGCGCCGGCTGCTGCATTTGTAAAAAAGATCGAAAGGAATTTCGACAGAAATGCCGCGGTCGTAATAATTCTCCTCATGAATCTGATCATGCGCATCTGTAAACGTCATCCAGCCTGATAGACGGATCCCGTTTTCAAAGTAACGGGTAAGCTCTCCTCTGATCCCTTTATCGCGCGCCAAAAATTGCCCTACACTGACCTTGGCAAAGACCCGAAGTTCAGGAAAATCGAAATAAAGATCGAGAAAATACTGCTGAAGGGTTGAATAAGAGCTGTAAATGGGTTTTCTACCTTCAAAATGACGCAATGTTGATTGAAAACCTAAGCCGGTGTAGTTCCGCTTTTTCACCACAGCTCCTTCAAGCCCGATGGCAAAGCAGTTATTTGCAGGGTACCAAAGCATCTCCCCGGCTACGCCACCATAGTTCACTTGAAAATACCCTCCTGCAGCGCGGCCAAATATCCCACGGCCAAAGTTCCAACTCTTTTGCAAATAGAGGCGATCCCATGAAAGAGCGTGCGACTGACGATAACGAATGTAATCTGTGGCTACGTTAGGGAGTTGAGAAGGAAAAAGGAAATCGTAGTCCGAAATGTTTTTTAAATCGGAAAAAAGGGTCATACTCACTTGCGCTTCATAAAACCAATTGCGTGGCAAAAAGCCTTCTAAATCTAGCTTTACACCGAAATCGTACTTGTATTTCCCGCTCGCACTTCCAAAAAAGTTCTCCAAGCGAGGACTTAAACGAGCACGCCATAAATCGTAACGTCGGCAAAAAATTAAATCAGCAGGAGGACAGACACACGCTTCCTCACGGGGACTGATGACATCAAGCTCAAAGGGCGTCATGGCTTGAACAGCATAGCTGATAAGAAATTCCCTGTAATAAACGTATTGCTGACAAGGAATCCCATACGACTCAATTTGTGCAACAACCACCTCTACATTTGAAGGAGTAAGAGCAGCTAATAACTGCTGCAAGCGCGCGCGCATCACATGCTCCTGCCGATAGCACCGATTGATGATACGGATCCAAAGAGTGGAGCAATCCAGCCACGCTTTTGTTAACTGAAAACCTTGACTCTCGAGCGCATAGCTAAGGCTTTGAATCATCACTTCTGTCGGCCGGGAGCAACCAAGAGGTTGGCGATCAACTGGAGCTGTGTAGGGGGGAGGATCGCCGACTTTGGGAATAAAACCCTCTGCGCTTCCCCAATTGTAGTGGAGCGACCCAGCAAAAGCAAACGCGTCGCCGCGCAGGCGACTTGCAGACACGTCTATAAGGTCGCAAAAGTTATATTTCACTCCAAAATTGATGGGAGTGTGCGAAACACGTCCATCGGGATGAGGTTCTCTTTCTGGATTCGAATAATTAGTGGGATCGTATTCTGCAGAAAAACCGAATCCTTTAATCCATTTGTTATCGCTTTCATAAAGCGGAAACCAATTAAATCCTCCGAAAAATCCCCGTGAAGGGCCTTTTGTATAACGCCCTGCCCCCCACCCAAAACTCGTTTCAAGCCCATATTCGGGCCAAACTTGCGTTCCGACAACAAAATAGGTCGTAAATTTCTTTGACCCCATAAAATCATCAATTCCAAAGGCGATCCCCGGCAATTGGTAGTAGGTTTGTTCTGGAGTGACAAGAGCCGCTTTAAAATTTGCGCCTCTGTCTGCATAATCCCCAAATCCATGAGGTGAGAGGGTAGTATCAGGGCAGTTAGAAAAAACACGGTAGTTCAAGCTGAATTCTAAAAAAGGGAAGGGTTGGATTCTTCCATTCCAATTCAGATAAGGAGGCGCATGTGCAACTCCTATGCCGAAGTCGCCTTCCCTTGTCATACGGGCAGAGTGTGTTGCGAAGTAACCTGCTGAAAGAATATAGTTGAAAGTTGTGGGAAAACGTTCACACTGCTTTTGATCCCAATAAGCAGCCATATCGAGAGCATAGAGTAGCTCCTCAATTGACATTTCAGCAATGAGCATATGGGGTACAACTAAAAGCAGAATAATGAATATCCTTCGCATAGGAAGGAAAGTAATACCCTAATGCCCCATTTCTTTGGAATATTTGTGCAGTCCTTCTTTTACAATTTGCACCATTTCGATCTTTGAAGGGCAGATAAATGCCGGCAGAGCAAAATCGTCGCCCGTCACTTCAAGGAGTCCAAGCGCCTCTGCAACCTCAAAATCCTCAGAAATGATTGCTTTTACCAGATGCATCGTTGGAATGCGCATCGGCATGACACGTTCATAAACTGCGCCATCAATAAAAGCCCGCTCCTCTCCATGTTGATTGGTTGTAAAAGCATACCCTTCCTTAGGCGGCTTCATATGGCCTGTAGCATACGCTCGGGTCGCGGTAAATTTTTTAAATCCAGGGCGAAAGAAATGAAAAGCCTCCCGCTTCGTGTTTTCAGGTATCGCTGTGAATGAGCTGTGGTAAAACCCAACAAATCCACTCGTTTCAACTTTTGTGCCAGTAAGAGGATCTCCTGAAATCAAACGAAGAGGTTGGTTTTTGATCCGATCAGCGATTAACAATTCGATAGGAAATCCAACACGCCCCCGGAAAAAACCATTTCTTTCTTTAATGATTCCACTGCCCCCAATGCTAATAATCCTGTCAGTAAAATACCTTCCTTCCATGACCATTTTTCCAGCCGTCACAACATCTACAGCGGAAAGCGTCCACACAAAGTCTTCTGGATTTTTAATCGGAGCAATTGAATGAATATGGACAGAAGAAGTTCCGGCTGGGTGAGGTCCAAGAGCTGTATGCTTTTGCACTCCTTGTGCTTCTGTAAAAGCACGACAAGACGAACCCTCTTTGTAAACCAGGTGTACATCGCCCGGAGTAAGTTTGGAAAGTGCATCAAGTCCAGCTTGAAAATACTCTTCATGCCCCTTCACCTGCATTTCTGCAGAAGGAACAAAGGGAAGTGTTTCAATGGCACGTACAAATATTGCACGTGGAACAAGCTGCGGATAGGCAACTAAATCAAAAGGGCGCATCCGTATATGGGGAAAAACACCCGAGCGCATGAAGAGATTGAGAATTTCTTCTGGTGAAGCGCTTCCCTTTAGCCCCTCAAATTCTTCCTGCTCTTCTTCTTGAGCGACATCGATTACAATATCGATAAGACGCCGCTTCAAACCGCGCCGAATCTCAGCTATTACTCCGCCAGCAGGGGAGACAAACATTTGTCCCGGCGTTGACTTGCTTTCGACAAGCGGTGTTCCGATTTTAACCCTTTCGCCCACTTTGACATGCACCTTAAAGCGCGTCTTATCGAAAGGGTCGAGATTCAATGCGAGCTGCCTCGGTTTAGGCAAATCTTGAATAGCACCAATCGGCCCACCTTCCATAGGGATGTCGAGGCCCTTTTTTACAGTAATCTTCATATTGGAAGATTATATTGATATTTACATCTCGATCCAGTGTTTTTTCTTAGCAAAGCGTTTGGGCTGTCTTTTTTCTCTTTTTTCAACAGAGCTTGCGAACTGCTCTTCCCCTATGATTGTGCGCGCCTCGCGCTTGTATTTATCACACGCCTCTCTTACTTTTTGCAGCGCGTCCCATTGTTCTTTTGAAAAGTTGTTGGGATTGGCGGCATAAGCTTCCAGTTGCTCTTGATTCATCCCTGTGCGTTGGTAGATTTCCTCGGCTTTTTCATTCAGCTCATCAAGCCGCTCTTGCGTTTTGGAGATGACCTCCGCATAATCGCTATACTCTTCTGCCCCTTTTTCCTCTTCAGGCTCGAGATCCAACTTAATGTCGTACATCGCAAGAACTTCTTCTAAAGCTTGACGCACCTCCTCTTCGTGGTCAGGCATAACTCCCCCTTTGCTCCACTTTGCTCCTATTCATCTAAAATTGTGCAAAGTCGAGTCAGATATTCTATAATACCATTCTACCGTCAAATTTTTAATTTGTAAGCTCATTAATGCAAAATCCATATAAAAAAGAATATTTCAACTTTTTATTGATCTTTTTCTCTCAAAGAGATATAGTTTTGTGCTAAAACGACTTAAATAAAAAGGATACATAGAATGAGTTACTTAGAGGAGTTTCGGTTTCTCCTAGAAGATGGCAAGTTGGCCAACTTCTTGCGCGTCTGGGAAGAGTATTGCATGGCCGACGAAGTAGATGCAAAAGAATTAAATAAAGTTTTGCAGCTAGTTAAAGATTCGGTATTTGCAAAAACTTTTGGCCAGTTCACGGAGAGCGTGCTTCCTCTTTGGCAAAAGATCGAAAACGAAAACGATGCGGCTGAGACTCTTCGACTCATTCTTGATCTGCAAACTTCTAACCTTCCGCTTTTTGCAGATTTAGCAACGGATTTTCTCAAGCGTAATTATGGAGGGCACAAGCATTTTAATGAGAAGATGCGGATTGTCGGATTGTTGGCGTGTACTTCTTTTCAAGGGGCGATTTCGAACTATCAACTCCTCAGCCACATGGACAAAGGAAAGTTTGTCTTCCATACAGGAGGATGGGGAGTAGGAGAAGTGATAGATATTTCTCTTCTCCGCGAGCATGTTATACTTGAATTTGAGGGAATTACAGCTTTAAAAGACCTTTCTTTTAACAATGCTTTTAAAAACCTTGTTCCCCTTCCTTCAGAGCACTTTCTTGCTCGCCGCTTTGGTGATCCCGACACTCTAGAAAAGGAAGGAAAAGAGGATCCAGTTGGGTTAATCCGATTACTGTTAAAGGATTTAGGTCCCAAAACAGCCCAAGAGATTAAAGAAGAACTGTGCGAGCTTGTTATCCCAGAGGAGGATTGGTCAAAATGGTGGAGTGCAACCCGGACCAAGATCAAAAAGGATACAAAAATCAAATCTCCAAAGTCAGCCAGGGAATGCTTTGAGTTGCGTGAAGAAGAGGTGCCTCATGAAGAACGCTTCAAAGAGGCATTAAAAGATGTCAAAGGGATCGATGACGCCATTCAGACAATCTACAATTTTACACGAGATTTTCCTGAAGTGTTGAAAAACTTGGAGCTTAAACAAACGTTAAAAACAACTTTGCTCGAAGGCCTTGAGGGGGATATCAATCTTCCGGATTTAAGCCAAGGGCGTAAAATTCAAGTCACATTCCTTTTAGAAGATATCTTTCCTGATGAGTTCCCTGAGGCGTCCGCAACCCTCATTCAACAGATTGAAAGCGTTCCTGCCATTCTCAATTTTATCGATATTATCGCTTTTAAAAAACGCACCCTTGTGGTTGTACGAGAGAAGAGGAAAGACTGGGATGCGATTTTTCTCAATCTTCTCTTCACCATCCCTCAAAATCCGATTCGCGACTACATTTTTAAAGAACTTCAAAGTGATGAGGGCGCAAAACCACTTCTAAAAGAAAAAATGCATGAGCTTCTCAATAGAATGACTCTCTATCCAGAAGCTTTCTTCTGGTATTTTCAAAAAATTGCCGCTAAGGAAGATGTTCCCTATCAAGAGCCGGAAATGCGCTTTCAGTTCTTAGAGGCTCTTTTAATCTTGTTACACTTTGTGGAGAACAAACCTGAATATAAGGATCTAGTCAAAAAAATCCATCAGCAGGTCATTGCCAAGAGATACGCTGTTGTACGCGAAATGATTGAAGGTGCTTCTACCGAATACTTGCACGAGTTTTTACTTTTAGCGAGTAAATGTATGAGCTTCTCAAAGCATGAACTAAGCGTTTTACAAAACCTTGCTGAAGTTGTCCAACCAGCCCTGAAAATGAAAAAGAAAGGGGCCCAAGAAGAAGAAAAAGAAGAGGTTATCTGGACCACACAAGAGGGGTATCAGAAACTCCAAGAGCGTATTCGCCAAATTGGAACTGTCGAGACTGTCGACAATGCACGCGAAATAGAAGAAGCGCGCTCACATGGAGATTTGCGGGAGAACTCAGAGTACAAATTTGCTCTTGAAAGACGCGCACGACTTCAGGGAGAACTGAAAACGCTAACCCGGCAGCTAAACCAAGCACGTATCCTCACAAAAGATGATATTTCTACTGAAAAAGTGGGAGTGGGAGCTGTGGTGAAACTGTTAAATTCTGAAGGGAAAAAGCTTACATATACTCTGCTAGGTCCTTGGGATGCCGATCCGGATCAATATATTCTCTCTTTCCAATCAAAACTAGCTCAAGCCATGATTGGACACAAAAAAGGAGAAACATTTGACTTTCAGGGCGAACAGTATAAAGTAGAAGAAATAAATAGTTATTTGAACCAGAAGTAATTCGTTTGGATTTGCTCATCGCAACAAGAAACGCGCACAAAATACGGGAACTTAGAGCCCTTTTAAAACCATTAAAGCGGTTTGATGTTTATTCGCTTCTCGATTTTCCCAACTATACTCCTCCTCCTGAAGAGGGAGAGACATTCGAAGAAAATGCCCGCATAAAAGCAGAAAGTGCGGCAGCGCATTTAGGAAAATGGGCCTTAGCAGATGACTCAGGGCTTGTAGTTCCTGCTTTAGGTGGGGCTCCAGGCATCTATTCTTCGCGCTACTCAGGAAAAGATGCATCGGATAAGGAGAACCGCAAAAAGCTTTTACGCGAAATGGAAGGGCTGGAAGATGAGCGGAGATCAGCCTATTTCGAATGTTGCATTGTTCTCGCATCACCTGATGGGCAAGCAAGAAAGGCGGTCAAAGGTACCAGCGAAGGGATGATCACATGCGAAGAGCGTGGAGGAAACGGTTTTGGTTATGATCCTCTTTTCATCAAACATAGCTACAATCACACTTTTGCAGAGCTTGACGAGGGGATCAAAAACAAAATCTCACATCGGGCAAAAGCGCTTGAAAAAATGCTCATTACTCTCGAGCATCTAGTCTAAATTTCTTAATGCAGTCTCTAGAGAGTGGCGAATCTCTTTCACTAGTGTAAAAGCGTGGTTGATTTGCTCCATCTCTGCTTCAAACTGCTTGAGTTCGCTTGTCGCCTTAGAACACTCTACACCCTTAGCTTCCGCAGAAGTTGCCTTTTCAAACGAGGCGCGCGGTTTTGATGTGAGTTTAGTAGAGCTTGAAAGTCCGGAAATATCTTGATTCATAACAGTGCCCAATTAATCGGTTGCTTCCCTTGTTTTGTAAGCAGTTCGTTGATTTTTGAAAAGTGTTGACATCCAAAAAATCCACTATTTGCAGAATAAGGTGAGGGATGGGGCGCAATTAATACAGGGTGATGGGGTGCAAGATGACCGCATTTTTCTTGCGCCGACTTTCCCCATAAAACAAAAATAACCGGATCTTGCCGCGCGCTTAAACGAGATACAACGGCATCCGTAAATTGCTCCCACCCTTTTCCATGGTGAGAGCGTGGCTGGTGGGCACGTACAGTCAAAATAGCGTTGAGCATTAAAACACCTTGCCGTGCCCATCCCTCTAAATTCCCATGATCCGGCGGTTCTACACCTAAATCCTGTTTCAGTTCTTTAAAAATGTTTTTGAGAGAGGGGGGCTGCGTCACTCCAGGCAAGACACTAAAGCTCATTCCATGCGCCTGGCCAGGGCCATGATAGGGATCTTGTCCCATTATCACCACCTGAACCTTGTCAAAAGGGGTATGGTTAAATGCATTGAAAACTTGCATTTTAGGGGGGTAGATCGGATTTTCAGAAGTACGCTCATCAGATATAAACCTAACAAGCGCATCCATATAGGGTTTATTCCATTCTTCGTTGAGCACTTCGGCCCAGGTTTTATCTAATTGTGGCGGCGGCTGCATGGAAGAGAGTTTATCCTCTTTTCAAGATTACGTCAAAGTGCTAGAATTGCTGCATTATGAAAGACGACATTGCACAGAACAATCTTGTTCGCTTCAAAAACATTACAAAAAAGAAAGATGGCATCTTCGCTAATTTCAAGGTGAAGGGCATCCGAAACGGCACTACGTTTACAGCAACAATTGCAGTTGATTTAGATGCTGCAAATGTCGATCCAGGGGATCCTCTTGAAAACATCATTGAAGCGTGTGCGCAAATCGGCGTGAAAGAGGTTCAGAGAAGCGAACTCAAGTTCGAAGGATTAACATCAATCTAACTCGATTTTCTGAGTGTAGCGCAGCCTGGTAGCGCACTTGCATGGGGTGCAAGGGGGCGGAGGTTCGAATCCTCTCACTCAGATTTCTTTTTTTTAAGCTTGTATTGCACCCTGCCAATGATTAAAGGCATCACCAATTTTAGAACCATGTTCCTGGTAAATCGTTGAGAGCTGGTCAAAAAATGCAGCAGCCTCTTTCTCAAACCCAAACAATCTCAATGATGTTAAGATCCGAGTGATGCGCATAAAGTTGTGGTTGTTTCGGGTAATCCAGTTTCTGCTGCGCTCTTCCCAATTCACTCCCCGCTGAACGCGCTCTTCAACTCTTTCGAGCCCATAAAAGGCAAGCATTCGATCAAAAGCTCTCAGCATATTTAGGTTGCGGTGTAAAGCGCGAATCGTAGGTGCATTCAATACTGGTGCCCGGTTATTAAACTGCGATTGACGATCTAATGGAAAAAGCCACTGAATATAGTTATGGGTATTCTCAAGCCAAGCATCATCCTGATTCAGGATTTGATCGAAAACGCGTCCCTCTCTATCACTGCCGACACAGTGGTAAAATGGGATCAAGTAGTGCAGGCTATTTTCAAGAGCCACAGGAATGTTTTGGACTGAGGAAGAACTTGACTCCTGCAGTGGACTCTCTTTCTTAGGTGTACAAGAAAATAGAGCTGCTAAAGCGACGAAGGAAACGACACTGCTTGTGCTACCAATATAAACTGCATCAAACGGTAGAACCCCCATTATTCCAGCAGCAATCACCCCAAGGCTTGCAATGATCAATAAAGCAGAACCTATTTTTAAAGCTTTATCCACTTCGGGAGTAAATATCTTTTGGCAACAAGTGCCTGAGTGTAAAGGTGGCATGTAAAAAGTATATTCTTTTTGTGAAAAACTTGTCTATAAGAGAGTTTATAGAGTGTAAATAACTCTGTTGATAAGATTTTTTTGTTGATAAACGGGGAGTTGTCTTCAAGCTGTCTACAACTTGTCGACAGAAGGATGTGCGAGACATTATAAACATTTCCACACCACCTAAAGAAGAAGAGATTAAAATAGATCTATATTATCCTTTTCCGCAATTGAGGGATCCCTGTATAACGTATAAATATGAAACAACACCGTCCTTCAGAGTTTTTCGATCTCTCCCATTTTGAGCATAATGCGCTGTTTGACAGTGATAAGCCTGTGTGGGAAGTTCTCAAAAAAATAGGTGACTATCTATTGTCCGGCCCCTTAGGAAATATTTTAGGGGTAATAGAGCAAGGCGCTTTCCTCGTTAATCCTGAAGAAATTTCGATAGGAGAGGGGACTATTGTAGAGCCGGGAGCCTATATCATGGGGCCTTGTATCATCGGTAAAAAGTGCGAAATTCGCCAGGGAGCCTATATTCGCGGTAACGTAATCACTGGAAACGGATGTGTGATCGGCCATGCTACTGAAGTTAAAAATTCCATTTTCCTTAATGAAGCCAAAGCGGGGCATTTTGCCTATATCGGTGACTCAATTTTAGGGAATAGAGTCAATCTCGGTGCCGGAACAAAATGCGCAAACCTTCGTTTTGACGGGGGAAACATCTCGATAAGAGAGGGTGAAAAAAGATTTGATACCGGGCTTCGAAAAATTGGGCTTATTGCGGGAGATGATGCACAAACAGGGTGCAACTCTGTGCCCAATCCGGGGACGATCATGGGAAAAGGGAGCGTAATTGGTCCCTGTGCTACGGCCGGAGGGGTGATCCCAAAAAAATATGTCGTTAAAGCCCCCCAAAGTGTTATGATAGCTCTCTGATGGAATCCTTTCACGAGATTTTAGCCCGGTATCAAAAACCGATCGATGCAGCTCTTCTTCAGAGTATTACTTCATTTGGGCCTAAAACAGGCTTGCGTGA
>CAVVHU010000012.1:0-127461 GCA_963748195.1 uncultured Chlamydiales bacterium
GAAAATCTGTGCAAAAACTTTAGACGCGTGACCTTCTCCTGTTAATTATGCAGCATTTTCTATAGCTTCAAGCTGCAGTTTCTTCTCTTCTTTGTAAAAATCCATATTCACGTACCTCTTATCTTCGATCCAATCTTCATGTTGCTCAACACACATAGCTCTAATTAGCCTCAAACAACTCGCTTCATTTGGAAAAATCCTTACCACATAGGTTCTGCGACGAATTTCTTCATTCAGTCTTTCAAGCATATTAGTGCTTTTCAAATGACGATGATGTTGTCTTGGAAGCTCATAAAAGCTAAGCGTCTCTTCTATATTTTCTTCGACCCAATTACATAGCTTTGAATATTTTGTGCTCCAACGCTTATACCATTCTTCAAGCGCTTTTCTAGCATCTTTAAGGTCTTTGCGATCATAGATCCATCGCAACTCTTGCATGCAGTCTCCATCTCCTTTTCTAGGCAGATAATCAAGAGCATTTCTCAAAAAATGCACGTAGCAGCGTTGCCACGCTGCGGAGGGGATGATTTCTCGAATCGCTCTCTTAAGTCCTGCATGGTTATCACTTACAACAAAATCAACACCATAAAGTCCACGTTCTCTAAGCCCCTCCAAAAATGCTTTCCAGCTAGAAGTACTTTCACGGTTTGAAAGTTCCACGCTCAAAATATGTCTCTTCCCTTGCATGTCAATTCCAATTGCAATCAAAACAGCCTGAGACCTTACAACTCCATCTATTCTAACTTTTTCATAGCGTGCATCCAAAATTAAATATGGAAATGCTTCATCTAACTTTCTAGTAGCAAAAGCTTTAAGTTGTTTGTCAAGTGATGCGTTAATATTGCTGATTGTACTGGCTGAAAATTCGTGCCCACATAGCTCTTCTGTTACTGCCTTAACCTTTCTGGTAGAAACCCCTTGGATATACATTTCGGCTAGAGCTGAAACCAGAGCTTTTTCAGAACGTTGGTAACGCTCAAATAATTGTGTTGAAAATCGGCCATCTCGATCTCTTGGCACTCTCAATTCAATTTTTCCTATCCGGGTAATCAAAGTCCGATTATAAAAGCCTGCTCGATATCCTTTCCTTAAATTAGATCGCTCATGATGACTTGCTCCCAGAAGCTCTTCCATCTCAGCATCAAGTATTTCTTGGATTGCTTCGCTTAGGAGAGACTTCATAAAATCGACATCTTGAGTAAAAAGAGCTTTCATCTCGTCTTTAAGTGCTTTATTCTTGTTCTTGGTCATGGCTACCTCCATTGGTTTGATCGTTAATGGAGAATTTCACACGCCATGACCACTTTTTGTCATCTCAGAATTTGCACACAATTTTGTACACTACCGTGAATTCCAAGTTAATACACTTACACTTTATAATCAGTGGTATTCATCAGTTGCATCATCCTTGAGCAATGGCAATTTTATTGTGACTTGGGAGAACGATGATAGTTATTATATAAAAATTTCTGGCCAACTTTTCAACGTTTTTGGAACAAAGATCGGAAATGAGTTCCAAGTCAATACCTATGCTTCTAGTAATCAAGGATATCCTTCAGTTTCTTCCTTAAACAATAGTGATTTTGTGGTCGCATGGGAAGACTGGAGCGGCGGCATGATGGAAACGGCACTGGAGTCTTTGGGCAAATATTCAACGGATCCCCCAATCCATCAGGAACTACAGGAGTTTCGGGAACTTCAGGAGTTTCGGGAACTACAGGAGTTTTGGGAACTACAGGAGTTTCGGGAACTACAGGAGTTTCGGGAACTACAGGAGTTTTGGGGACTACAGGAGTTTTGGGGACTACAGGAGTTTTGGGGACTACAGGAGTTTCGGGGACTTTTGGAACTACTGGAACTACTGGGATTATAGAAGCTTTAGCTACAACTGCTTCAGCCTTAACCTCAGGAATAACTGCTTTCACAGGAAGCTCTTCTTCATCAACTCTACCTGCCGGCAAACCAGTATCCTATTCTTCAAATCCTAAGACTTCTATCTCTTGGCTTTGGGCTCTATTAGGTGCAGCTGGCGGTGTCACATGTTTAGCATCAACCGGCTATGTTTTATTAAAACAACGAGCAAAAGGTCGTAATGCCGATATTTCTTTGGAAGAATTAGAAGCAAAAGGCTCCTCTAGAAATAGCCTATCTCCTGCCAGAGAAGATAAGGGTCATACTAAAATCGGTGGAAAATATGCTCTGATAAACAAAATCAGTCTTATAGAAGCTGAAATTCTTTATGCTCAGACAGGTATTGAAGTCATCTTTCCACCGGGAAAAAATAAGACAAAAATCCTTCTTGGAGAAGGAAATTTTGGAAAACTACGCATTGCTCGCAATCTTGAGACAAGTATATTTGCTGGAGTAAAGAAAGTTAAAGGAGAAAAAGCAATCCAAGAATCCCGAGATGAAGGAGCCTTGCAAGCTAAGCTTGAAGGCAAGCCGAACATCATGCCGATTTGGGATTATGTTGAGAGTGTGAGCAGTTCAGGAGAACCTGTGCTTTATCAATTCATGCCTTTAGCGGGCTTTGGAAACGGAGAAGAATTGCGAGCACATCTTAATGCAGCTGAGTCTCTGCAACCTCAGATCCTAACACATGTGGCACAAGGGATGGCAAATGGTCTTTATTATATGCACAAAGCAGGCATTTATCATCTCGACATTAAGCTCTCTAATCTCGTTTTGGATATGAAGGGAGAAGTCTTTATCATTGACTTCGGGTGTGCAAAAGAGTTCAAAAATGGATTCATCGATGAGCCAGTCATTGGTGATACACGCTATTTTTCCCCTGAAAGGCTTAGCATCAGTCGGCAACGCGCTCAAGGGGATCAGGTTGATCCGATTGCAGCAGATAAAGTCGACGCTTGGGCATTCGGACTCACAATTCTAGAGTTAGCGACAGGAATTTACCCTTTTGATCGATGTGACATAATAGAGAAGTACACTAAGTGGGATGCTGCGTATTTCCAAAAGAAGCTAAACAAGATCGATTTCTTGCTACAGCCTGGTACCATAAACAAAATCGTAAAGGGGCTTCTAGATGTGAATCCAAAGACACGTTTAAGCATAAAAGAGGCACGCAACCAGTTACGTAACCTAAATGCTTTTTCCGGAGAAGATGATCAGAAAGCCTTTTTTGTAAGTTTGAAGAAAGAGGAAGTTTTCGAAAAAAGGGAGCTTGTTGCCCGTCATCAAGATGAAAACTATGCAGATGTCTTCTATGCAAAACATGAAAATTCTGACCTTATCGATTATCAAGGCATATATTCTAAATCACCATCTGTAGAACCAAAGAATGAGTATTCTAAATCACCATCTGTAGAACCAAAGAATGAGTATTCTAAGACTCCTGCATAGTGGAGGGAGTAATAAGTATTTCACCGGCCTCTTTCATACTTAGGCGGTCATTGGGATCAAAAGCAAGTAAGCCTTTGATCACGTCTAGTAATGGACTTGCCCTCTGATCTGATAGTACTGAAACTTGGCTTAATCGCTCTTGGTAATAAGCGAGATCCCAATTCTCGCCTCATTTGCTCAAAACCAACCAATTCAAAAGGGTACTCGCCTGTTAAAATCTCAAGCAATGTTAAACCTGGTGTTCTTTTTTCCCAAATAGCCTTTACATAGTTTAAACGTTCAGGAGAGAGGTATTTTACATTGTCGCGAAAGTAGTCCTCTATAATTCCCGAAGTGATTTTTTAAGAGCATCCAAAATCGAGATATTGTCAAATGTTGTGTCCTGAAGCAATAAGCGCTCCTCAAATTTAAATTTTTTATGCCGCTTTTTCTACCTCTTCTCCATCCTTAAATTTGATTCCTTGAACCACTTTCGCAATCAATTGATGGCCTCTAAGTTTTCTCCAATGCCTCACCGCTGACATCACAAGCCTGTAAACCATTGACAGGCTTGCCTGACGAGAGCCATAGCCTTTTGTTTGGGCTGAACGGTGCCTTATGGTCGCAAATGTCGATTCTATCGGATTGGTTGTTCTGATATGTTGCCAATGCATCGCCGGAAAACGGGTTAGAAAATTTTAATGCGCTTTTTTTTTGCAAAATTGCAAATTCAATTTTTACGCACTCGGTCAAATTAAAACCGTGCAATCCTACTAAGCTCATATTTCAATCTTAAAAACATACAATTTTTCTTTAACTGCATAAAAGTCATCATTGTTGGTTTATTTTTTCCGCATATTCTCTTAAGCGCGAAATGTTTGTTTTGGTTGAATTATGTGGCGTGATGAGTCGGGCAGTGCGTTGAGTTGACATTTATCATCGATGCTCTTTATCAAAATGCTTATTTACAACATTTTATAAGTTGTGTCGGGTGGTTGTTTGATCCCGTAGATCTTTCTTTTCGCGCTCACAAATGCTGTGACCCGGAAATATAAAGTCTTTTTTTGCCTACTAAACTCCTACATGCTTCTCAGCTACAACAAGAGGCCCGAAATTCTTTCCGATTTCTGAACGTCAAAACAATAAGAGGTTTGACAAAAAGAGATACAAGGGATTATAAGCTTAGCCATTATAATCATAAACATAAGGAATAACTGTGTCTTGTTGTAGAGTTTCTAGCCAAGTTGATCCTACCACGCAAACAGAAAGAGCGTGGAGAAATACATTTGTTGCGGCAACGCTTGTTACGGCAGTTGCGTTAGCTGCGATTGCTTTAACAGTTCAATTGGGTCTGATTACTCAGATCCCTGCTTTGAACTTTCAAATTACCACTTACAGTATGATTTGTGGAGCCGGAGCTTTAGGCGTCCTCGCACTTGCAAACCTTGTCTTTACATGCTCGCTTCCCCGAACCGGAGAGGCCGCTACTCGCTCGTCTGATGGAAATGCCGAGACCACAAGCCCAGCTGCCAACAATTCACATCAGCCTGTTGAATCAGCTGCCAGCAGTTCATATGCGTCTTCAGTAGGAAATGAAAGTTTTCGTTCTGCTGGTTCCGATCACAACGCTGCTCCTAGAATGAGTAGCTATCGAGATGAAGACGCTTTGAGTCGTCTAGACAGCCAGCCAATAATAGCTCGAGGGCGTCGTCTCGCGCGTGCAAGTACTGCTGCAGCTCCCATAGGTAAAGTTCCTAGGAGTCGTGCAGATAATGTAAACAGCTTTACTGCAGGAAGTATTCATTCTTCAAAAAAACAAGAAAAAGGAAACCGTCGTCGGGTGACCGATTGGGAAGGGAGCTTTAACTCATCTGCTGATGCGAGTGGCTTTGCTAGATACCGTCTATCTACAGATTCGATACAGTTTGGTGAAAGCCCCTCTGCTTTCCGAAGAAATGATGATTCTGAATTCAATGAGAACAGATCTGAATTTTCAAGTTTAGACGTTGATCCAGTAGATTCGGATGATGATATTTTTAAATGTTCAAGTGAGGAGGAGTAACCTATGGCAGCAAGTGTATATTCGGGTTTTACGGGTTTTACAGGTTTTTCAACTTTTACTACAGCAACGGCTGTATCTTCAAGACGTGTCAGTCAAGACCCACAAGATACTACAGTAACTATAAATGGGAATAGGGTAAGAATTAGCCTACGCCTCCAGATTGAAAATCCAATGAGCGATACGGCAGAAAATATAGCATTAACTGCTGTGCCATTGTTTAAAAAGATGACACGCTCATTGCCAAATAAAGCAAATGATTTGTCCCGTGAAGAGAATCAAAACTGCCAAAAGCGTTTGCAGGGAGAGAGCGAGCCAACTACTAGACTTACTTGTGAAGTCCCAAACTCTTCAATGAAAGCTCACCTTATTTTGAGATTCGAAGATGCTCCTGGTAAGGAACTTGAGAAAGCCGAGCTCAAGACTCTCAAGGGAGGGATTCTAAAAATTGCAAAATATATTCTTAGTCCTGGAAGTGACGGAGAGCCCCGTGTCAACCGTTTTGCTTCTGTTGCCGCCGTTCGAGCTCTTGGACCCTCTAATGTGACAGGGGGAGCCGCCGTCGCCAGCGCGGAAGAGCCTATAACGACATCTTCTCAAGCTCTTCGCTCTCTGAAATCGGGAAGAGAGATACCTGTTCTTGACTTGGAGATAGCTACCACTGCTTTTTTAACGTTTGCAAGCAGCTTGCCCAAAATCTCTCTAGGAGAGACCGATAAGGAAAATGAAGTTTTGGCTTTTGGAAATGCCATAGAGGCTTTGGATGATAAATCGTGCGCTTCTTATAAGTTGCTCTTCAGAAATATGGCTCAGATTGATTACTTACAATTAGATGATGTGGTAAATGAGGTTGCTGAAAACTTGCGGTTTGAGCATGAAGATAAGGTAGAGATTTTAGGTTTGTATATTAGCAACTTAAAAGATGAAGAAGAGACTGAAACAGCATCTTCTTAACAGCTAGTAGATTCTTTCGAATAAAAAAAAGAGCCCCGTTTTATGGGGCTCTTTTTTTTGGCTTCTTTGAGTCTTTCTCCTGTGAGATACTAGATAGTCCTAGTAGCTCGGGTGAGATTCCGGAGTTTAGGATTGTTTCAATCATGCTCCAAGCTTCATCACACTCTGCTTGAATAGCTACGGTTTCGTTAATCCACTGGTCAGGGTGACCGATATTGATGAAAGTCTGAAATATGTTCTAGCAGTGCATTGAGTAAGTCTAGAGTAGTTGGTAGCGGAAAACATGCAGTTTAAGCATGAAGAAAGGACAGAGATTACAGCTAGTAGATTCTTTCGAATAAAAAAAGAGCCCCGTTTTATGGGGCTCTTTTTTTTGGCTTCTTTGAGTTTTTCTCCTATGAGATACTAGATAGTCCTAGTAGCTCGGATGAGATTCCGATGTTTAGGATTGCTTCAATCATGCTCCAGGCTTCATCGCACTCTGCTTGAATAGCTTCGGCTCCGGTAATCCACTGGTCAGGGTGACCGATCACGAATTGGTGAAAGTCTGAAATAAGTTGTAGCTGTGCATTGAGCAAGGTTAGAGATCTTGGTAGCCGATCTGAGCGTGGATTTACACGATCAAGTTGTGAAAATGCACCAACTATTATACCGAATTGAACACTGCTATAGCTATTCGTAACACTTTTCGGAAGAGAATATGTCGTTCCGTAAATGTTATGATTGAGGGCTTTATCAATAGCGTTTAGAAATTCTTGTTGGGCCTGTGCTGCTGCTTGACGCTCTCTCTCCGCATTAGCAGCGACCAAAGCCGCTCTATCAGTTTGATGAGCACCTCGATCTGCCTGATCTTTTTCTTCTGAATAAGCCGTATGTCTCTGTTCGAAATAACTACGATTCGCTTGTGCTCTGAGAGCTGTTAAGTCGCCTTCACCTTTTATTACCCACTCATGTAGTGAATAGAGGTAGGTTTTCAGGAATAATGGGACTTGTCCATGTACTTTAAGCATCTCTTTCATGCTTTGATCAGATTCCGGATATTCAATCATGCAAGCGTCAGCATCTCTAACTTTTGACTTATACATTCCCCCGTTTTCCATAAACTTACGTATAGAATTAAAGCAGTTAGCTGGCATAGGAGGGGGTTTTTTATTGGAACGGAGAGCTGCTCTGCCTTGTTGCAAAGTTGTTGGTGTTGCAATCATAGCTTGAGTCCCTGAAGCCGACCCACTTGAAGGTACACGAGTTGGAGTGGCGACCTTATAGCGAGTAGGCGCTGGCGCTGGTGGCGCTGGTGGCGCTGGTGGAGGAGGGGGGGGAGGTGCATTGTTTTCAGAATGTGTCGCACTGTTGAGGCTAACGTCAGGCTCATTTGTTTCGGAGGTTTCTGTCAGGTTGAGGAGGATGGGGGTATCAGAAGCGTCTGAAACGTTCGTATTTCCTCTCCCTTCTGGAAGTGTTGACTCACTGTTGAAACTAACGCTTGGAGAACCGGACTCATTTGTTCCGGAAAATGTTGTATTACCTGAAGCATTGGAGGTTTCTGTCAGGCTGGAGGTATCGGCAGTAGTGCCTGAAACGTTCGTATTTTCACTCTCTTCCGGAGGCGTTGACTCTGACGGTGTGCCCGTGTTAGAAGAAGCTGCTTGCTTTAACGCGCGCACCTGGAGAATAGCATAGAAAAGTAAATCACAGCCTATTGCTCCAACAGCAATTCCACCTGTGATAAAGGCTGTATTAACACCTACTGAACCAATCAGTGAAAGCTGACTGATGATTCCATGTGCTTGAAATAGCATAGCAGCACCAGCTGCAATTGCCAGGGTAGCAAGGACAATATCGGTTATTAAAGCACTTTTTTCCAAAGGTCCGGGAGTGAACTTAGATCCACTTGCACAAACATGAATGGGAGTAGAGACTAGTAACGTCATTGATTTAACCTCCATAAAACTATTTGGAAAACAGCATAGCTTTCAGCAAACTTTAGGTAAAGAGAAAGTTAGCGCAAGGATTAATCCTTTTGAAGCTTGCTAAAGTCGGCGTGGTATAAATCGAAAACAGAATGTAAACGAGAGTGACGATTCGTGCGTACTTTTAGGTCGGCGTCATTCACTTTTCTGCTTCAAATAGTTAGCATCTCAACAGATTTTTTTAATTCAGCTAAACGCGCAAGCCCATCGCGTGTTTTGAGCACTGTGATTTTTTTATTAAGAGTCTCGCATCCTGGAAAAGGGCGTTGGTTGTTTGCTTCTGTAAACTCCGTTTGTTTAGGTAAGATCTTTTTCGCACAAATAAAAAAAGCGCTTCGGTTTAATAATAATGATTTCAATCACTTAAAGTTTTCATAGAGAGAATAGCCCGGCTCTTTCCTCCCTTGCTTTAACTTGAGCGCTAACAAAAGAATATCCAAGGAGAGCATAAACACAGGCCTTGGCTTCGCTTCATTTTGGGCTTGGTTTTAGCTCATAAAATCTATGGTGTGTCTCTAAGATGTTAAATGTCAATATTGTAAGCTATCAAGTTTTTTTTGTTAAAATGAAGATAGGGATGCCTTTGGAAGGGGGGGGTTATGGAAAGGTTAGTGATAGTGTTTTTAGTTAGGTGATTCTCTTTGAATGGAGCATTATTGGCTGATGTTCATGTTAATGGGTATTACAGAAGCAATGGAACTTATGTTCAATCATATTGTCGTTCAGATCCGAATAGCACTACTTTAGACAACTGGTCTACTAGCGGGAATATAAACCCATATATCGGAGAGCCAGGATATAAGCTTCCATAAGAGATGTTAGGATAGATGCCATTAAAGGGGATTTCTTGAGGGCAGCAGGCCGATGCACAAGAGTATAGATATTTCATGATACAAGAAAGGGCATTTTGGTAACTTTTTCTAACTCTTAGAGCGAAAAAAAGCATAAATTAGCCCTTTTCGTTCTTCATCATTGGATTTGTCTGAGTTCATCTCTTCCTCCTGTTTTGTGGTAAACTCAAGAAAAATGATGGTGTCTTTGAGAATGTGAACAATTCGCTTTGCAAATAACTCTCGCTACTTAATTTTAATTAAATAAAATAATTAGTCATTATTGCTGAAAAGATTAATGCTGCTAATCCGATTAATATCCACCATCTCCAATTTTTCCAGAATCCATTGCTTTTTTTTGTTGAACGAGAAGGCTTTTCCGGATCTCTCATGAGTCTCTTCTGTTAGTTTGGGCTAGTTGACCTGCGTATCAACTGGCAATTGCGATAGCGTCGTATGAAACCCCTCGTAGTTTGCAGACAAATAATAATACGTTATCACTATTTTTTTCTTGAGAAAATGCTGTTGAGCTCACGACTAATGCATTAAATTTTTATTTTCCCGTTCATTTAGTGCAAAAGACCATATCGTAATTTACTGTTCTGCGATGTCTTTTAGCCTGATCAAGTCGCTGCAATTTATTTATTTACCAACTCTACTTTTCCGACTTCGATTGACATAGCTACTGACTTTAGGTCATCAGAAGAGTCGACGGGTGACAGTTGAATATTTACCGGAGTCCAAGAAGAGGAGCTTAACTGACTTGGAAGACTGAACTTCTTCTCTTTCCATTCTTTAGAAGAACGCCAAGCTACATGAAGGGTAATATCGCTAAGCGTAGCCGTTAAGGGGTTCCCAACATACACTGTAGCGGTATAACCATCCTTGGAAGGTAAAACACCGCTTACTCGGATAAAGAGAGGACCGGCATTCGTGTTGATTTTGTCGATCTTATTTTCTGTAGTTAAATCGAAAAACGATATGTCGTCTTGAATGAGGAATAACTCATATTTTATGTCTTCGATCTCTTTCGAGAGCATGTTAATTTTAACGTCTAAATCCTTTTCATTGCCGTAAAGCCTAGTAAATGAGATGGCTGTAAAAATGAAAAGTAAAAGTCCTGATTTTCTCACAATAGAATTCCTCCCTAAATGTATGTACACATGTCGGGTATGCAAGAATGTTGCCAAATGAATTAGAAGAGATGATCAATATTTCACTCTGATGTCCACGTAATCAAGGCACGTTTTTGGTGCATTGCGCGCCGGATCGGTACACCACTTCCCTTCTCTTACTGTTAAAATTGTAATTTTATCGAGAGATAAGCATTTCCAGTTGGGAACATCGCCTTTTCTGCTGCCCCCTCCAAACTGATAAACCAAGACCTTTTTTACCCCTTTCTTTTCCCCTAAGGCATGAGGACATAACTCTCTTACATACCCCTCATAAAGAAGAACAACTTGCATTTTTTCTCTAATGGCTTGCTCAAGTGTGTGATAGATCTGGTTTTGAAATTGAGGGGGAGGGTTTTCCCAAGGCATTTATTTTTATCTCCTATATTACGGGCATGAAAGAGCAAGATTCTTGCCAAATGGAGGAAAAAGTAATTTTCGTAAAAATAGAAAAATCTTTTAGGCTCTCTCATTATGGACACCTCTTCGCTACTCCATTTTTTCTCCCAATATGGGCTAATCGTCCTCTATGTTTGGCTGCTGATCGGCATTTTTATCGTTCCTGTGCCCGAAGAGGTTGTGATGATCACGGTGGGGATTCTTATCAGCCGAGGCGTTTTTTCATTTGCAGCTCTTTTTGTGGCTTGTTTTGGGAGTTTGTGCGGCGTTACATTCAGCTATTTGCTGGGCCGTTTTCTGGAGAAATTTGTTCTGAAATACGGAAAATGGATCGGATTGACTCAAAAACGGCTCGCCAAAGGTGACGAATGGTTTCGGCAATATGGGAAATGGAGTTTGCCGGTCAGCTATTTTATTCTCGGAACTAGGCATGTCATTGCGCTTGTAGCTGGAATGGCTGAGTTTAATTGGAATCGTTTTATGCTCTATGCTTACCCGGCCGGTGTTGTGTGGGTAACTCTTTATGTTATACTTGGATATTTAGCAGGCCATTTTTGGCTGCATATCTTCAATTTTATCGATAGGTATACTTACTATTTTCTCGGAGGGCTTTGTCTACTCATCAGTAGGATTTCTCATATACTGGTATAAGTTTCATAAGAAACTCAAAAAATAGATTATTTCTTGATTTTCTCAATCTCGTTTTCAATGTCGCGATAGCTCACTTCGTCTATCCTTAGAAATAGACGCTCTTCTTTTTCAGAGACTAAGAGCCTCTTTAAGTTGGAGCATTCGGTAAATTTTTTTACTTTGTTATTGCGCATGAGGACATAGATCTCCGGAGTTTCTTTTTGGTTAGGCTCATAGAATGAAAAGTCCGGCGTGATCACTTGCGCTTTGTGAGGCTGGTCGTCTAGGCGGTGCTTTCTTAAAATTTGCCTCAACCTTTCATGTTTGCGCGCTTTTATCTCAAAAACTTTTTGCTTCTTTCTTTCTACTAGATAGTGAGTTAACTCTAAAAGATCGTTGGGGACATCGATTAATTTTCTTTTTTCAGAATAATAGATATTCTTTACGGCATACCATATGTCTACATCGGTTAATAAGCGGTATCTATCGAATAGATAGCTGATGGTTTCCTGTTTTTTTTCTCCCTTATTTCTGCACTCATTGATCTCTTGCATGAATTCATAGAGAAATCGACCGACGATTGTTTTTATTTCTGTATTAGGCTCATAGTCTTCCACCCACTCCATCAATAACAATAGGAAGCTTACCATGATATCTTCAAAGGCGATAACGTGTTTGTTCTGATAGATATTGAGGTACATCAGACGTCTGCCTAGAAGAAAGTTTTCAACCGATCCGATCCCTTTTTCATTGATGCCCAAGGTAAACGTGTTTTTGTCTACCGGCACAATCGTGAGGCAGTTCAAGAGCCAATCGAGATCATAAGTGCCATAGGATACCCCACAGAAATGACTATCCCTTAATAAATAATCAAGCCGATCGCAGTCGAGTTGAGAGGAGATGACGGTATTTAAAAACGAAATGTCTACGTTATTGTTTTTGTTATTAAATAAGATATCGAGAACGAGGTGGTGATACTCTCCCGTTGGCCCATTATTGGATAAATCGATAAGAAACTGTCTTGTCCAATCTTCATGGGTTATTTTCTCTTTTTTTAACTGAGGCAAAGCTCTTTCAAAAAATTTCTCAAAAGAGTGTGAGAAAGGTCCGTGTCCGATATCGTGTATAAGTGCGGCCAAGATCGTCGCAAAGCGGTTTTGCGCCGAAACTTCAAACCCTTTTTCGTTCAGCGTTTTTAAAGTCTTTGCAGCGAGATACGTTGTGCCAAGGGAGTGGCTAAATCTTGTGTGTGTGGCAGTTGGGAAAACCATATCGCTTAAGCCGAGCTGTTTTATTCCTTTCATCCTCTGAAAATCAGGCCGATCGATGATATCTCGAATCATTTTGATTTCACTCTCAGACACAAGCTCTTTGCTCAATTCCATGACATGATGGATGGCATCAAAGATAATGTGAGGCTTTGCCGATTTTTCGTTGTTCATAGCGATAAAATTAAAGCATTTTCTATGCCATAAGGTTCCACCATATACTTTCCGGTTGGATTATTCTCCTGCATCCATACAATCCACTTTAAAAGAACTCGTAGGAAAAGAGCATGAACCTGATCCTTTTTTTCTTCATCATCATCATATCGCTTTTTATCGTCAGAATAGGTGCTGTTGCTTTTCAAGTAACAGGGATTGAATGGTCTCTAGCAAAATTCCAAGCCCTCTCTTGCTTTACTAGCACCGGCTTTACAACAAAAGAAGCAGAATTGATCGTGAGCAATATGCAGCGGAGAAAAATCGCAACGGTGCTGATGGTCTTGGGAAACGCAGGTTTTGTGATTCTAATTGCAACCTTTGCAAATTCTATGAGAGCTCCCTCGTATTTCAAAGAAGTTACAATCCCTTATTTCAACATCAAGATTTCTGGTGAGTTTTTTCCTTGGATAAACTTAGTTGTAATATCTGTACTGCTTTATGTTGGGTTTAAAATTTTAACAAAAACAAAGATACCCAAGAGAATAACTGCCAGAATTAAAAAACGTTTGAAAAAGACAGATTTTATTAATGCAGTCTCTTATGAGGAAATTGTCGTTGCAACAGGAGGGTATGGATTAATCAATATTCAAATTGATGAGAAGAGCCCTGTACTAAATAAAACCATATCTGAATCAGGCTTAAGAGATTGGGGAATTGTTGTACTGATGATCGAAAGAGATGATACAAATTATCCCGTGCCGCGACTTAATACAAAAATTCTCCTGGGAGATAATCTGGTCTGTTTTGGGCAGTTAGAAAGAGCTAAGGAAGAGTTGCTTAAGGCGCGTTGATTATTTTGTCATTCTTTAAGACAGAAACTAAAAGGTAAAAAAGCGGCGTGAGTGCAATGCTAAAGGCGACTTTATAACAGAATGAAAAAAGGATGATTGGCACAACTTGATTCAGGCCCATCCCAACCCCCCAATAGAAGAATAGGAGATCCAGCGCGGTTGTGTCGATTAGCTGCGAGATCCAAGTCGATCCATTTGCCCTAACCCACAGAAATTTTAAACCTGTCCATTGTTTCAAAAGGGTATAGATCCGAATGCAGGCAATTTGTGAGATTGTATATGCGGCTAAAGAGGAAAAGATGCGCAAGCCGCTTAAGCCCAAAACTGCCTGAAATATGGCATGCTCTTCTGAGGATTGGCTTGGCATTGTCAAAGCCACTTGCAAGATGCTTAAGGCTAAAATATTCATGCCTAGTGTGATATACACCATGCGTTTTGCCTTTTTTGCCCCAAATATCTCTGTAACCAGATCGCTTAGCAAAAAGGTGAGAGGATACGTCATCAGTCCGGCAGGAATACTGAAATCGTTGAAAAAAGGCAGGGGAACCATTTTCACAGAGATGATATTTGAGAGGATCACGATGACACAAAAGGCTGTGCTGATAAGTTGATAAGATGTAGATAGTTTACTCATACAGTCTAATGTAAAAAATCTTGAAGATCTGTTTCGCTGACAGCCGGTTCGCCGAGCGCTACATGATCTAATTTTCCCTCAAGCAGCCATTCTTCTAGTCGATGAACCTCTTCATAGAGATGTTCAAACGATTCGATAACAAAGAGCAGGGTTTGAAAATGATCAATCTCAAAGGATTGATTGACAACCCACTCAAGTTGCAAAGGAAAACGCTGGACATCTTGAGACTCGACAGAATACTCGATTTCATCTGCCGAGCTTAAAAGGCCGCTACCATAGACGCAAAGTTTATTATTTTCCCGCATTAAACCGAACTCAATTGTAAACCAAAAAAATCGGGCAAGGGCCTGTATATTGCTCATGATTTTATTCATTTTCTCTCGGGAATCCTTTACACCCTTGTGGCGCTCAGCTGCGATACCTGCGAGAGAACCGAATTTTACGAGCACTTCAGCAAATGTACGATCGGTATGCATCGGCACATGTCCCGCAATATCATGAAAGATATCGGGCTCAGGGAGATAGTTTAGCTTCTGACTATCCCGGATGGTGATTGTTGTGGGAAACTCGCGCCTTTTCAGACTATCAAAAAACAAATACGTGGGTACGTATCCGCTTACTGCCTTAGCCTGGAAGCCTGTCAGTGGTTGTAAAAACTGGTTGATCTCTTCGAGTCGGGGGATACGATCAGGGTTGAGGCACAAAGAGCGAATCCCTTCCATAAATTTTGCATTCGCGTATCTTTCCCATTTAGGCCGTAAGAGTGCATATAGTTTTCTCCAAGCCCTCTGGTTTTCTTCGCTGTATAGTTCATAGGGCTGGTAGATGTACATCTGCCCTTGGTTTTTTGCCTCTTCTATGAAAGGGGCCTTAGTTGTCGTCAGGCCGTTTTTTTTGTCTTGAGATTCCATTCATATTAATAAAAACAATTAAATTATTTAGTTGTCAATATATGGTGGTCCCTATTCGTTTGACAAATGATCATTCCTTAACGCTCGAGTTTTTCTATGCAGCGATGAATTTTTTCTGACGCTAGACTGGCTACCTCGCACAAGAGTTCTTTGTTTTCTGACAAGTTCATCAAAGCGTTTGGATCAACTGCACTTACGACGATTTTACCATCCTCGTTTTCATAAACAATCACATTGCAGGGGAGCAAAAGTCCGATGTTTAAGTCGTTAGACAGGGATTCATGAGCGAGCTTTGGATTGCATGCCCCTAAGATGACATATTTTCTAAAATCGGCATCCAATTTCTTTTTTAATGTCTCTTTGACATCGATTTCTGTAAGCACGCCGAATCCTTCCTCTTTAAGGGAGTCTTTGATCCTCTCTATCGCTTGCTCAAAGGGGATGTTAAGCGTAACTGTATAGCTTAAAGTTGTTTGTTGCATTTTCTCTTCCTTGTAAGTCTATTTTTAATGTTTAAAGTAAAATGTTTTGGGAGTAAAATGTTTTTTTTTGTGAGGAGAAAATGGAGAATCTTCTAATTGCGATTTCGGGATGCGGTGGTGGTACACAAGGCCCCCAGGGGATTTATCAGCTTTTCTCTAAGCATTGCGACTATGCAGACATTTTGCCGTTCGATACTCTTCCCGAGGATGTTCAGGAGAATGCTGCGCGTATTTCCAAAATTGCCCAAGAGCACTTCGATCGCTCGATCATTTTGGTTGGCCATTCAATGGGAGGGGCGATCGCTGCGCAAGCGGCCTATGCGCTGAATCAAAATGGAGAGAGTCCTGTTAAGGGGTTGGTTCTTATCAATACTCAACCGGAAGGGATGCAAGCTCTTAAGGAGCTCAACATCCCTGTTCTCTTTTACAATGGAAAAAACGATGAAGTCTTTCCTTCGTGGCAGGTCGAATCGATCTACGAAGGTTACAAGGGCCGCAAAAGAAAGGTTGAAATTGAAGGGCTCGATCACGATTTAACAACACGAGATAAGAATGCTTTAGCAAACGATGCGCTCGCTGAGATAAAGGGATTTTTCTTTGAGGGTAGTGAAGAAGGCGTCTTTTCCAAAAATATCGCTATGGGATGGAAGGCTCGTCTTTTTTCTTTCTTATCCCTGTATTTCTGAAACTTTTGCTTCTAGGTCTTGAAAGAAACGTTGGTAGAGCGGAATGTCTGTGGGATCGATGCCGGGATTGATCCGCATTTTCGGGTCTATCCATGTAATGTTGGGATGCACAAATCCAAAACTTCCTCTAGCATAGACCAATTTATTCTCTGAGAGAAACAGTTCGATAAAGTGTTCTCGCACCCAACCTTGTAGTTCAAAGCTGGTCTCTGGATTAGGAAAATCGATTTTTATATCGATAAATGGTGTTTTAACCCCTTCTTCAAAGGTGCTGATACATACACTTTTGCCGGGTGCAGGCAGAAGACCTTGAGGTACATTGTCCAGGATGGATCTAGTGTTGTCAAAGATTGGCTGTTTATATTGCTCGACTATCTCGAATCCTGCTTCTGCCATCCATGAGAAATATTGAACAGAGAGTTCATCTGTGTGAAAAGCGTCATCTGTTTTGATTCTATTGAAATCGCCCCACTTTTCCCTACCATTATTCACAATATAGAAAGGATTTCCGTAGTAATTATCGAGCCCTAACATGTCGAATTTCTGCCCGCTGCGGAAGACTACGATATTCAACCGCCCTTCTTTGATTTCGTTTTCAAAAGTTTTGAGGAGTTCTTTTATGTCGTCAGAGCGGGTAAAATCGATCGTCGCATCAATGGCAACTGTCAAAGCATCCGTTTTTGGCTTCCTTCTAAAGATTTCCTGAATATCTGCGATTACTCTCCCTTTTTGATAGTGCGTGTAATTTGGATCGACATCTATATTATGATAAAACTCAGTGGCATAGAGATCGATTTTTTCGATGCCCGGGTCTTCGAGAGCTTGCTGTAATGTACCCGTTCCTTCAAGAAGCTCTTCCTCTTCGTAATAGGAGTGGGGAGCGCATATTCTGACAGCATTGGGGTTGGATTGAAGGATAAGCGAATTCACACCCGCAAATACATTCATAGCGGAGCGCGCGACGCCCACAGTTGTCGGCCTCATGCCGGTAGGAAAGATAGGTCTGAGAAACGCTTCATAGGCAACTTCAAACGAAGCGGGATCAAACGGCGAGTAGAGAACCAGTAAGGTGGTCAGCTCTGCATGTGTCCGATCGATCGCCTGGCTAAATTGCCTAAAGTCATCGATATGATTCATCGCTGTGGCAAGGTGTTGTAAAGTTCTGAAACAGGCGGTTTGGGTGAGCTCTCTTATGGTCGGGTCATCTTGTTTACTCATCCAGGTTGTTGTGTCTATCTTTCCTAGCAGAGTACGCATCATTGTCACAGTCGCTCGAGTAAGAAGTACTTGCCCTGCACTCGCATTTGGGTTTTTACCCTCTCCCATCTCAGCAAGCGTGTTAAAGACATGCGTTTCCGCAACACTACTTGGTTTAGAGTACATCATGAGATCGGTTCTTCCTGGGACGGCATATTCTGTTATCTGACCTCTACCAAGTCTTCTCAATTCTAGTGGGTTGACATAGATTTCGGCTGCGATGCGCCGTAAGTTGACTGCGCCTACATTGACCCCTGTTTGTCCTGCCCATTCCTTGAGTTTATCGGAAAGCATAAAATGCCGTTCACGGAAAGGATGCGGACTGGTTGGCTTAGCTTGTGTTGCCATGAAATCAGTGGAATCAAATATGTTTGCGTGCATACCGAGGACGGCGACACGGTCATTGATTTCAGCACGCGAGACGATCGCAAGATTCATTTTGATATAATCGGCCGCCTTACTCTTAATATCTTCTCTTTCAGGGTATTTGAGTTGTAGTGCCTCTACAGCGCGCTTGACAATCGCATTGATCTGTTTTTTAACTTCTCTTTGCGCCTCTTCGTATTCGTGTATTTTTTCAGGTTGGCCTCCTGTAATCAGTTTTTGCCCGATTTGTGCCGTGATATCAATGAGAACGGGGTGCTGCATATTTTCATCGGGAAATCGATCGAGATGGGCCTCAAATTGTTCGACTAGAATGGCCACAACCGCATCTTCATTTGAAATGTCAGGGGTCGGAACAAAGCTTACATTAAAAAGTTGTTGTATTTCCATATGGTCCATGATGATTAAATCATGCGCCCCTTCATTGGCAGACCCTATCTGTTCATCAAGAGGATCGAGAAGATAGAGCGTAGGGACCATCACATCCATCGTTCGGTGGTACATCCCGCCTAATGTGAATTGTCCGAGTTGGAGCATCTCTTGATAGCTCTGTTGCTCCTCTTCGGTTTGTGTCGTCCCGGAAGCTTCATTGAGATAGGCAGCTTTTGCGAGATAATTGATCATTAAGAAGCGGATGATCGCTTTTGTGTCTTCATTCTCAGTGTGTTGATAGGCGGAATAAAGAAGCCCGCAGTTCAACTCCCATTCGCGCATATTAGAAAGACTGGGTTCAAATTCTTCGCTTTCCAGGGGGGTTAGCAGCTTTGTCGTATCGGCGGAGAGAGCTGCTTGTGTACGTATCGCTTTTAGAAAGGCTGAGTAGTTGACCTTGTTTGCGAGCTTTCTGACCGTTGCTTTACTTTTCTTTAGAGTTTTGAATACATCTTTAGGGATTTGATTCCTTAATCCCTTTGCCTCCATCGCGTGGACCGCGTCTTCAAGCTCTTTTTGTACCTCAATCGCTTTAAACGCCCAACTCGGCAGCTCCTCGCTTTGGCTTTCTAGCCTTGTAACTGACCTTCCTTTTAGAGCTGAAAGGCCTTTATCGGCTTCTTTTCTACTTCTTTCCGCTTGAGAAGCAAGTTGACGCAGTCTCGCGATATTGGGATCAAAAGAAGCACTGCCCATTTATTAAACTAATCAAATAATATATATTATAATTATATTAATTAATTAGTTTTTAAAATAGTATTAGTTTAAAAGAATTCAAAGTCTTCAAAATGAATGTGTTTCGTTTTGACCCCTGCCTGCTGTAACTCCTTGAAAAAGGGGTTCGTTAACCGTCTTGGACCGCACATAAAAATGTCTTTTTTTGTTAAGTCTTTTTCTTCCAATATCTTATCTATAGATAGACGCTTCTGCTTTTCAGAGCAAAAGGGAAGGAACTTAAAATTTGCAATTGTTTGCATATGTTGAAATGCCTCTTGGAAAATCGCGTCCTCTACACGGTGAAAACAGTAGTAGAGGGTGATTTTGCCTTGCCATTTCGAAAGCGATTGCCCCCATGCTAAAAAGGGGACGATACCGATCCCTCCGGCAATCCAGATTTGATCTTGAGTTCCTTTTGTATAGTCAAAGCGTCCATAAGGTCCTTCTAAAAAGGCTTGATCTCCGGGAGCGACCTTATCGTAGAGGGAGCGGGTATAATTTCCACGGCATTTGACCAAAATGGAGATCTCATCCCCCTGAATCGAGCTAACGGTAAAGGGGTGTTGTTCACTAGAAAGCGTTCCTTTAAATGAAAAAAAAGCGTACTGGCCTGGGATAAAATGAAGGGATTTTGTGAGAGGTTTCAATGCAATTTGGATGATGTTGTCGTTGAGCTTTTTTGCTTCGGTAACGCTATATTTGTTGTGATGGAAAAAATAAGGCGTCAGCAGTTGCCTATAAATGATCCCGAAGAGCCCTAGTGCCATTGGAATAAACAGAAGGGCAAGGGAGGCAAAAGAGTGATCGAATCGTTTAGCCGAAAGAAGAAAATGCAAGGATGCCAAGATAAAGACGAGCGCCATGAACTTATGTGTGAGTTTCCATTTGTCATAGGGGAGCCATTTAAAAATGGTGACGACAATGATGAGGATCATCAGTAAATAGGCGATCGAGCCTAAATTCACAGATGTTCGATTGTGGATCGGAAAAATAAATAAGAAAAAACGGTCGAGGCGGTTCGGGAGCCACTTGAGCGCTTGAACCCACGGATGGGCTAAGATAAGATAGAATCCGCTCAAGCCTATTTTGTGGTGCCATTGGTAAACTTGATCAAGGCCACCGATCCAATCCTCCAACTTTTTCCATCGGGAAGCGAGAAATAAAGAGAGAGAAAATAGCGTGTAACCGGTCACGCCAATAGCGGATCCTATCCCTTTGAATAGATGTGCGCTTCTACCATAAGACCAGCTCTCTTGTGTCAACCAAATCCATACTCCAAGGAAAATCAAAACGAAAGCGCTCACAAAAAAAGCAGCGAGTTTTGGAAACTGATAAAAATAGCGATTCATTATTTGTAAAATGCAAAAAGAAGGTATTATGGGGCAATGGCTGAGTTGAAAATACATAAAAGCACACTTGCGGGCTCTATTAAAGTCCCGCCCTCGAAATCACAGACACTGCGCGCGATTCTATTTGGCAGCCTTGCAAAGGGAAGGTCGGTTATTCACAACTATCTAAAGTCTCCTGACACATATGCCATGTGCGACGCGATGCGTTCATTCGGCGCTGAAATCAATGTAAAGGAGGAGGCGATCGAAATCATCGGTGTAAACGGAGAGCTTAAACCTGCCGAAAACATCATTGATGCAGGCAACTCAGGACAAGTGCTTCGCTTTGTAGGGGCGCTTTCTGCGCTTTTGCCGACGTATACAGTCATTACAGGTGACCACTCTGTACGCAACAATCGCCCCATCCAACCTCTGCTCAATGCTCTTGGTCAACTTGGCGGATTTGCCGTGTCGAGTCGTTTAGATGGCAGGGCGCCTGTTATTATTCAGGGGCCGATCTCAAAGGGCGTCGCAACCCTGTCAGGAGAGGATTCTCAGCCAGTTTCGGGGCTCTTGATCGCCGCCGCGTTTCTTGAGGGAACAACTGAGATAAACGTACTTAATCCAGGCGAAAAGCCATGGATCGATTTGACTCTCTCATGGTTGAAGCGTTTTGGGGCAAAAGTCTCTCACGAGTGTTATGAACACTACACCATCACAGGACCTCTGCGGTATGACGGCTTTGAGATGACTATCCCCGGAGATTTTAGCTCAGCAGCATTCCCTCTTGCCGGTGCTTTGATCACAAATTCTGCGGTGAGTGTGGAAAATATCGACATGGAGGAGTGCCAAGGGGATAAAAAAATCGTCGATCTGCTCATCAAAATAGGGTCTAAAATCGAAATCGAAAAAGAACGGTTGGTTGTAAATCCAAACGGTACACTAAAAGGGATGACCCATGACGTGAATGAAATCATCGACGCGATTCCAATATTAGCCGTATTAGGATGCTTTGCAAAAGGGAAGACAGTGTTGACTAATGGAGCGATTGCACGAAAGAAAGAGTCGGATCGGATTCACGCCATTGCTGTTGAGCTGCGCAAGATGGGGGCAGATATTGAAGAGCGCGAGGATGGCTTGATCATCACGCCCGCTCCTCTACGCGGCGCCCGTGTCTCTGCCCATGCCGATCACAGAATAGCGATGGCGCTAGCGATCGCGGGTATGGGCGCTGAGGGGATTACAACAATCGAGGGGGGTGATTGTATTGTGAAGAGCTATCCTCTATTTGCAGACGATTTTCAAAGACTTGGGGGAAAAATCGAGTGAAACGAGTCATCTTATTTGGGTTTAAAGGATGCGGCAAATCGTATTGGGGTAAACAGTTGTCTAAAGAAACTGGAGCGCATTTTATCGACACAGATTCTTTGATAGAAGAGGCGTGTGGGGCTACATGCAAAGAAATTTACCTAAAGCAAGGGAGCGATGCGTTTCGCGCGCTCGAACATGAAGCGGTTTGCTCTTTAAAGAGGACAGAAGCGGCTGTCATTGCCTTAGGAGGGGGGACTCCGCTCTATCAAAACAATTTACGTGAGCTAAAAGAGCTTGGAGAGCTCATCTACCTTAAAGTCGGGCCTGAGGTATTAAGAGGGAGATTTTCACGTTTTGCCGGTTATGAGTCTTTTGATGCATTTTACGAGGAGAGACTCCCACTTTATGGGGCTATTGCCGCCCACATCGTTGATCTAGATAAGATGAATGAGACCAAGGTCATGGAACGGTTCAAGGAGCTAATGTATGGGAAGTAATACCTTTGGAAATCTCTTTAAGATCACAACATGGGGCGAGTCGCATGGGAGGGCGATCGGCGTGGTGATCGATGGGTGTCCTGCGGGGCTTGAAGTGACCGTCGAGGAGATTCAACACGAATTGGCTCGCCGCCAACCCGGCACGAGTCCCTATACCTCGCCCCGTTCCGAATCAGATGTTCCGGAGATATTATCGGGTTTATTTGAAGGCAAAACAACAGGCGCTCCTCTCTCTATTTTGATCAAAAATGAAGACGCTGACTCGAGCAAGTATGAACCGATCAAAGACCTTTTGCGTCCAGGGCACGCCAATTATACCTATCTGAAAAAGTATGGTGTGTTTGATTATCGCGGTGGGGGGCGCGCTTCAGCAAGAGAGACGGCAGCGCGCGTCGCGGCAGGTGCAGTTGCAAAAAAACTGCTCGCTGAGCAAGGCATCAAATTGGTCGCCTATATCAAAGAGATAGGGGGGATTGCTGCTTCAAAAATCGATCTGGACTATCTTTCTAAGAGTCCTATTTATTGCCCTGATGAGAGCGCTTCTATCGCTATTATGCAGAAGATTGAAAAGGTAAAAGCTCAAGGGGATTCTTTAGGAGGAGTAATAGAGCTGGTTGGCGATTCGCTTCCCTTGGGATTAGGCGACCCTGTATATGAAAAACTCGAAGCAAACTTGGCAAAGGCAATGATGAGTATCCCTGCAACTAAAGGAGTGGAATTTGGTGAAGGCTTTCAAGCGGCACGTATGCTAGGGTCTGAGCACAACGATCTCTTTGCTCTAAACGAAGAGGGAGACATTGTCACTCAAACCAACCATGCCGGTGGAATCTTAGGAGGCATCACGAGCGGAATGCCTCTTGTGTTAAGAGTTGCTTTTAAGCCGACTGCAAGTATAGGGAAGCCCCAGGAGAGTGTAGATATAAACAAGCAGCGCAAAGAGTTTCAATTGCCACCGGGATCTAGGCATGATCCTTGTGTTGTTGTGCGTGCGGTTCCAATTGTAGAAGCTATGGGCGCTTTAGTGCTGGCAGATGCGCTTTTGATGCAGCGATGTGCTCAAAAGTAATTAAGTCAGCGTTTTTTTAATTAATTATTATCTTCGACAGGATTTCTACATGTTGGGCAGCAGTTCTCATACTCAGGCATAGCTAACCATCTTTCGACACAAACTTGATGGAAAAGGTGGCCACAATTCAAAGCGTAGGCATTGTTTAGTGGCTCGAAACAAATGGGGCAATCATTTATTCCTATTTGGAGATCAGGCTTTTGGGATGAAGAGAGAATATTGGGTGGAGTATTTTCTTTAATCTGTCTGACGGTGATTGCTCCAAGAATTGCAAGCGTGCCAACTGAAACTGCTGTCCAGCCAAAATAAGGTCCAAGATAATTAAATCCGGAAAGTTCTACTAAGGCAAAGATTCCGATTGCTACAGAGGCTACACCCAAAGCGGCCACTGCTGCACGGCTTGCAATAGAGCGGCAGGTCTCTGTCTGTTGTGGATTTAATGCATTAAAGCCAAGAGCAATTGAATGAGTTGTTGTCATGAACATATATTTTAGCAAAAAATGAAAAAAAAACAAATTAAATGCTCTTTCTCTCGAGGTTTTCTCTCGGTGAAATATAATATTTTTTAAATTTTTTTTACTAGTTAAGAACTAGTAAAAGGTTGCAGTGCAACCTTTAAAAAAATGAGCTGGATTTTTTTTAAGTTTGCAGATACAATGCTTGACATGTCAATACAAAGCAATAACCAGATTAATTCAAATAATTCTTGTTTTCCTTCGCAAATAAACAATCCCGCAAAGAAATTATTGTTTGTGGTTGCGATTATTGTAGCTTTAGGAAGCGTGGCGGCATTTATTGCTGGTATGAGCTTGCCTATTGCAAGTGAGCCTCTTACTCTTAGTTTATTGATTGGCGGAGGAGTAGCGTTTTTCTTGTCAGGAACTTTGATAGAAAGGCTCAAATCGCCTACCTCTCCGCTTTGTGGAAGCCATATAGAAAATTCAGTGCCTGTATATGATCCATCAACTTATGTCTCGCCTCAACCTCAACCTCAATCTAACACTTCATATTTTTGGTCACGATTTAATTTGTTATCTTCATCTTATCAACTTCGAAATCTTTGCTCTGGATGTAGCAGACCGGAAATCCGTTTGAACAATCTTGCGTCGCAAAGAAGGTTACTTGATGATTGGATAAGTAGGCTGAGTCAGGTAAGAGGGTATTCGGATTCGATGGCTAGGGTTATTTATGATGCGATCGTATTGGCAGAAGAAGATGAAGAATATCGAGACGTATTTATCGGATGTTTGCTAGAGGCGACTTCAAGTTGTGGCGATAGAGTTGCCTTATCGATTCTCCATATAGGCCTGAATTTACGCATTAAAAATGCCGTAGATCAGAGAGATTTGCGCTCGACAGCTGCACTGCTATTGAGGGGAAGGATGACCTTGAATATATTAGAGGATGAAGCTCGGCAAAAGGTGCTCTCTTCGCCTGGCTGTGATGTTATCGAAGTTTATCTAGGGTATCCGGTTCAATTAAAAGATCGTCTTCGGATTCCAATTGATATTAGTGGCATGATGTACTCCAGTAATTTAACTCCTATTGATTTAAGTCTAGCTGCTGAGAGGGTGGAGGCAGCGCTTGCTGACCAAATGCGTTGTGCTGAATTTTTAGCCGGTAACGATAGCTGGCAACACGCTCTGGTCAATCATGATCGCTATCAGCAACTTGTAGCTGTCCGTGATGCTGCTTCTGAGGAGGCTAGCAGTAATGAAGACTATGTCAGGATCGATGACGAGTTTAAGCAAGCTGTTGCAGAACTCACTTTCGAATTTATAGGCTAATCCTGGGAAATGAGTGCCGTAAATCACCAAATATATCAAAATGTTTGATTACAGATTTTTATAATTTATGTTTAAAATGTTGGGTTATTGCATATAATTATGGCAAATTAGTTTGCTTTTCTTTATAATCGTTCTTTGTGTTGAGGGTCGAGTTTAGGCAAACTATCATAGAGCTTGTTCTCGGCGTGTAATAATTTATTTTGGGAAGTGTATTTTTTTTAAATGTTGTTCTAGAACTTTACTCTCTAATGGGATATCGTATTTGTCATGAGTTATATATCTTCTGTAGAAGCCTCTAATAACAGTTGTTTTCCTCCGGCTATAAATACACCCGGAAAGAAGCTACTGTATGCAATTGCAATTATTGTAGCATTAGGAAGCGTTGGGGCCTTTATCACCGGCCTTAGTTTGCCTCCTGCATATGAAATTCTTTCTCTCGGTCTATTGATCGGTGGAGGAGTTGCTTTTTTTCTTTCCGGAGCACTTCTCGAAAGGCTTAAAAACCCCTCTGATGCAGAAAATGTCTATAGAACTAGCGATAGAGAAAGCGTCTTTAGTGATTTCGAAGTTCCATACGTAGAGACGAGAGAAGGACGACGAAATATCGATGATTTACAAACATCTGATGTTTACGATACTCCTCCTGCTCAAGTGAACACATCGCCATTTGCCTCTGATAGAATGAGCTATACCTATGCTCCCCGTTCCGATCGTATTTCGATTGAGGTTGTTCAAAGCGATGTTAAAGGGAATCCTATACCGCATTTATATGAACTCACCAATCTCATCGATCAATTTGTACGCGAGTGCGCGCGCGCTAAAATCCATGTCAATTACAGGACTGAAAGCGCAAGCAGAGGGATTGTTAATGGACGTGCAGTCGATGCAGGAGGTCCTTCTAAAAACTATCTCGACGACCTAATGGAATCGATTACAGATATAAATATGTTTAAAACGCTCGATTATTCTTCATTAGCTTATCCGGTAGCTGAACGGCAGGATATCGATCATCTGCATACTGCTAAGTTGGTCGGTAAGGTGATCATGTTTTGTCATGGTAATTACGGAAACAATACGGCCGATCTTGTGATCGGATCTCACTTTGATCCATCTGTATTTGCTGGGGTATTTACCTTTAAAGCAGCTGAGATGGACGTTCCTTTTGAAGACCTTCCAAATCGTGAAAAAATTAGATTTTATCAATCTTTGCTAAATGCCCGAGAGGATGTCTCGCGGGATAGGATATTGGCTTTGCTTCATAAGTCAAGATGGACCCCGGCTGAAGCGAACGAGGCTAAAGCATTCCTTGCCGTTATTGGATATGATGTTGAAGAGTCTCAGAAGCGAAATAGAGAATTTTTATTTCAATACCTTGCTGAGGAATTTGATTCTACATTCATTGCAATCCAGGCGATGGCTCAAGGAATGCGAGATGTGTGTATCATGGGAAGAGCTGCCACCCGGGCACAATTAAATGCGACATGGGAGCGACAGTGGCGTTCATGTGAATATAGAACATTTGCATTGAATGTACAAGGAACTATTGATAAAGAGCGAGTGGCCCTAGCCTTGCAGGTTGGCAGAGGGAATGCTGTTGTTATAGAAAAGGTAAGGTGGCTTCAAGAGTGGGTTAGAACAGAAGCGACACCTGCAGAAATCGAGCAGATGTTGAAATATTTCACCGGGTCATCTGGACTGTCGGGTAGAAGCCGCATTACTTTCAACGGTGGAAATCAGTGGCCTGAGCCAAGTGTCCACACATGTTCTAATAGTGTTGACATTGCTTCGATATATCACCACTGTGAAAGAGGTAAAAACAATTTTATTGCCATGATAAAGGCTTGCATATCTGGTGATACAAGCTTTACTTTTGCTTAAGTCCCATTTTTCAGAATTTTGAAGCCCGCAGAATTATCTGCGGGCTTTTTTTTGTCCCCTTTCAGCCATTTCCTTTTTAAGGCTGTGAGGATTGTAGGGCTCTTTTTGCAAACTCATAGAGAGTGACAATACTGCCAACAGTGACGCCTCTGATAAGAGCCCCGCGCATTAATAGTGCAGGTTCTATCCGGCGACCAGCTTGCAGGAGTGTCAGCGTCGTATCTCCAGCATGTCCTGCTAAACTCCCAAATATGCCACCTACAAAGAACGAAACAGCCTCAACGCTGCGGCTATTTCCAAAACGCTCCTTCATCGCCACTGATATTGGGTCAGCAAGTCTACACCCAAGAACAAAAGCGCCATCGCGCATGGCAATCGCAGCTGTTTGCGTCCTGGTAAGACGTTTGACTGATTCGATGGGGCTCTGACGCATCGAAAGGCTGTTGATCATCACAGCGCAAGGAGCAGAGAGACCTCCGACGATCGCAGAACTTGTGAACATCGAAAAATAGGAAGGGCTTTCTCCTCCTATTTTTCTCTCAATCGCTCCCTGAGTGGCCATCTGGATGGCAAGCGTAGCTGCGAAAGGGGGAGCCAAAGCGAGTCCTCCTTTTGCTGCTTGGCGGGCAGTTATTGCCTGTATTTTTCTCCCTAATTGTTGGTCTGATTTTGCGGTTAAGCCCCAATAGAAAGGGATGATCGCTGTTCCTGCAGCGAGTGGAGGAGCGTAATAGTCGCTCCAGTTAATAGAGTGAGACATAACATAATTCCTTTGTTATTAGTGATTTAAATATGATGTGATTGAATGCGGAATGAGATTATAGCGCCTGACGGCGCACGACGACTTGTGAAATGATGGAAAGGAATAAAAATCTCATGGTCAGTATTTTATATAAATGGAGTAATAACATCTAGAAAAATCCCTGTCTGTCGCCTAAGTTGCTTACGTATAGTAGAATATGTCTAATAGTATTAAGTTAGTTTTAATTTTATTTAAGGAATATAATTATTTTATAAAATGTTTGATTCTAACGCATTAAAATTATTAATATGAATGTAAGTAGGTATTTTATTCATATTTGTGTGATGACACAAAAATTTTGAATGTACTGAAAAAAAAGGGGGAACCTATGTTAAAGAAGATAGGATTTATCGGCACATTTTTACTTGGTGTTTTTGCAATTCCAAGTCTTTCTGCACAAGGAAATTGCGGTGCTCCTTGCGAGCAACCATGTGGTGAGTGCTATTGTAAATATGTACGCTACGAGCCTTGTTGCTATAATAAGAAGCGATGCGTAGAAGAATGCATTCCTTGCTCTAAGAAATGCTGCCGTTATGTCGACCAGTACTATAATGTACAACGTTGCCGTTACGTGCCTCAGTACTATACAGTTCAGGTTCAGAAATGTCGTTATGTTCCTGAATACTACTGCGAGCAAAAGTGCTGCAAAGTACCTGAATACTACGATGTTCAGCAGTACAAAACTTGCAAAAAAACTATCTGCGAGCCATGTACAACTTATGTTCCAAGATACTATTGGAAGCGTGAGTGCAACATGAACAGCTGCAATGGTCGCTAATTGATCTTTTTGACGGGCTGTCTCTTAAGGGCGGCCCGTCATTATTTTTTCAACATTCTCAGATTATTCAATATCTCTTTCGAGGTGATCTTGCTTGGTCATGAGCTGTATTGCGCGCTTATTATCGATGAATATGCAGCAGAAAAGTGCAAGGAGGGGGATAATGCCAAGCATGATAAGTGGTCCATAAAAGAGTTCTTTGGTGATTCCGCGTGTGAGTGTTTGGATGCCGCTTAGGTTCATTGAAAGGGAGAGAACCATCGTTGAAAGGGCGATTCCTAAACTCGCGGAAATCTGTTTAAACAGGGCATAGAGGGAGCTGGCGGCACCTTTCAATGTTTTAGGCACTTCGCTAAAGATAGATACGAAGTTTGTGGTTTGTAGGCCTGCGGATCCTGCTCCTTCACAGCAGATAATCAATGCGATGAGCCAGAATGGGGTTGTTTTGGTCACAAAAATCAGGGCAAACATCGCTCCGGACATAAGCAAAAGGCCGAAGATCATATACGGTAGCGGTCCAATTTTGTTGTAAAAACGTCCTGTGATAGGCATTACAACAATCATGCCAAATGTGATAGTCGCCATGATCCAGCCGGCCTCAACGATATCAAAACCAATGCCCCATTGAAGATAAAGAGCGATGATGAAGGTTGCGCCAAGAAAGATCGTATTGGCAGCCGACTGAATCACATTTCCCCAAGAGAAAAAAGTAGAGCGGAAAACTTTAAAGGGGACAATCGGATTTTCAAAGCGCTTCTCTTGCCAGACAAATAAAATGGCGCATATGGCAGACAGGACGGCAAAAATAATGAGGGTGGAAGAATCGAAGAGCGGCTTGCCGATTTCTGAAAGTACGATCAGGATTAGGCAGAGGCTGATCGAGGCTAGAAGAAAACCAAACCAGTCAAATTTTTTGAACTTGTGAATGGGAATCCGTTTAATCCACTTGTAAGAGAGCAGAACGCAGATGAGAGAGAGTGGGAGTTTGATGAAGAAAAGCCACCGCCAGGTTAGATACGTAGTGATGTACCCTGCAAGTACAGGGCCTAGAGCAGGCGCTAGGAGGGTAAAGATATTCATGACAGAACCGGTTTTTGCCCATTTATCCTGTGGCATTGACGTCATGAGGAGATTCATGCCGATGGGGATTGCTAATCCTCCTGCAAACCCTTGAAAAGCGCGAAAAAGCACGAGTTGCAGAAAATTTGAAGAAAGGCCGCATGCAAGAGAGCTCGCAAGATAAAGCCATTGGGAACCGATAAAGACTGTTCGTACGCCAAAGTTGGCACCAGCGGGGTTGCTTAATACCATTCCAACTACTGTAGCGAGCAAGAAGCTTAAGAGAGCCCACTCTGCATTGGTAGGGTCTATTCGAAACCAAGAGGAAATTTCAGGGAGAGCGATATTGAGCAATGAGGCATCGAGAAGATCGATAAACCAGATGATTGCATAAACAACAGCTAAACGCGTTGCATAACGAATGTTCTGTTCCATAATTCTTTAAGCTAATAGTATGCAGTAATGGAATTATTAAAGGTATTAGAAAAAAGGATAAAGCCAAGAGCGGAGTTGATCGATACGAGTCCTCGAGCTCTTCTAAAAGGGTTTAAAATTCTTGGCAGGAAAAAATTATTAGCGCAAACAACGACAAAAGAAGAATATTTTGCCTTCACAGAGCTTATTCAATCCTACTCAGGTGCGCTCGGTTTTTTTCAGCGGCAGCATCAAGCTGCGGGGAGAATTTTTTCTCAGTCTGAGAAAAAACGGTTTCAAGAAGAGTGGTACCCTTTAATGCTCAAAGGGAAAAGACGGGTTGGAGTGAGTATTTCGCATTTACGCGCTCCCGACGCACCTTGTGTGAAAGCAGCGCGGGTAGAAGGGGGGTGGTCATTAACAGGAGTAGTCCCTTGGGTTAGCGGTTATAGGCTTTTTGATTGGCTTATCATGGGCTTTTTCTGCCCTGAAGAGAAAATAGAAGGAATGGGACTAATCAGCTTTAAGAAAAGCAGTAAATTAAAGGTGCCTAAAGCTCTTAACATGATTGCGCTCAACTCGACGCAAACCCTTTCCGTTGAACTCAAGGGGTTGTTTCTTAAAGAGAGCGATGTGATCTCTTTAAATCCGATCGGGACCTTTAACGAAGCTTCAAATGCTATAGATGTACAATTTGTGAATTTATCAGCTCTTGCACTCGGCTTTTTACGCGGTTTAGATGAACCTTCATTGCAAGCGGAATATGAGGCATGCCGTAACGCATTTTTAGAGAAAGGAGCCGATGTTGCGCTCTATGCGGAGATGAATCGTATTGCAACACAGCTTTCGCATATTGCGCGTTTCTCTTCCGGCACATGTGGAGTGATCTGCCCGAATGAGGTTGAGAGGAGGTGCCGCGAGTTGATGCTTTTTAGTGTGATTCTTCCCTCTCATGAAATTGTAGAGGCGTGCTTAGCTCATCTTTATAAAAATGTGACAAGCCCTGTTTCAAAGTCATAGTAGGCGCCGCATACTTTTAAGTCGCCCGATTTAAGCTGAGGTTGGAGCAAGTGGTGCTCCTGCACAATCCTCGTCTGCTCCTCGATATTCGCAATAACTGCCTCTTTTATCGTCTTTTTTCCGGAAATCGCCGATAAGATTAGGGATGAAATTTCTCCTAGATCATCATCAGCTAAATGATTGATTACCGCATTCACAGCTCCACAATTTTGGTGTCCCATGACAACTATGAGGGAAATTTTTAACACATGCGTCGCAAAATCAAGACTCTCCATTGCGATTCTACTGGCCACATTTCCCGCTAAACGCACGACAAAAATGTCCCCAATACCCTGATCAAACAGTATTTCCACCGGAACACGCGAATCAGAACAGGTTAGAACTGCACAAAACGGGTTCTGGTTGTCCACTTGCCGCTTTCTGCAATCCGATCTCTGACGGGGACTGCGCATCTCATCATTGACAAAACGTAAATTTCCCGCTTTGAGGGTAGCTAGAGCTTTATCCGGATTCATAGGAAGAATGATGACATAGCTGGTGTATAAAAATCCACCCTCTCTCTCTAGAATGTATTAAGTGATCGTAAATAATTGAAATAGAGAGGTTTTTGTTGTATAATATATATAGAGCAGGAGGTGCGTTATGAGTAAATATATGCGTTCACGACACGTTCCGCTTCTTTTAGAGGAGCCCAAGGCCTTGGATGAAGGACTTGTTTTTTTTCTCGATGATGTCATGGAAGCCGGACATATTCTTCATGAAGAGCGCGAGCGAAAGGGATGGTCTAAGGAGTATTTAGGTAATATAGTCGGTCTGAGTGCCGAACAGATTGCATCTATGGAAAATGGCGATCAACCGATTCCTCAAGGCTACGCAATGCTGTTTTCAGAAATTTTTGGCCTCTCACATCACAATTTCTTGTAAGAATTCCATATTTCATCCATAAAGATGAACATGAAAACATCTTTTTTGAATGATAAAAAACTTCCTCTTGTCATTGAACCTGAAAATAAACTCTCCTTTGACGACACTATCAAACTCTTTGCTGAGAACCGAGATTATTTTTCTAAGGAGATATTGAAATATGGTGGCATCCTTCTACGTGGATTTCCTGTCGAAGGAGCCGATGGGTTTAACCGCGTAATTGAAGCGCTCGATTATGGAAAACCGCTCAATTATATTGGAGGCGACACCCCTCGCGATAAAGTGAAAGGGAAGGTCTATACATCGACCGAAGCGCCTCCTGCTTTTCAGATCCCTCTCCATAATGAGATGAGCTTTATAGATAATTATCCACGCCATATTTATTTTTATTGCGATATTCCCTCAGAAACAGGTGGGGAGACAATTATTGGCGATGCTCGCTCTATTTATTCTTCTATAACACAAGATGTCCGCAAGCGCTTTGAGGATAAAAAACTCAAATATATCTCTAATTTTTACGGAAAAAGCCGTCTACTTGATTTAATCAATAAGTTTCAGCGTGCGCACAAGACATGGATGGATGCGTTCGAAACAAGTGATAAAGAGGAAGTAGGTAGTCTTTGCGAAGCGAATCATTACGGTTACAAGTGGAATAAAAATGATTGGCTGCAAGTTATCTATAGCAGACCCGCAGTGATTCAGCATGAGATAACAGGTGAGAATATCTGGTTTAATCAAGCGCATCTTTACGATTATAATCCACGTTTACTTGGCCGATTAAATTGGCTGGGAACAAAGGCTCTTTATTTCAAAAAGAACACCATCATGCATGAGATCTACTATGGAGACAATGAGCCAATACCTCGAAAAGACCTCTACCATGTAATGGATGTCTTAGATAAAGAAACCATTCGATTTCCATGGCAAAAAGGGGATGTAATGGTCCTAGACAATGTTTTAGCCATGCACGGACGGGCCCCTTTCACCGGAAAAAGACGTATTTTAGCTGCTCTGACGCGATAGAAGTTGAGTCTTTATTTTTTTTTGAGTAATTTCTTCCTGTTAATGGAGGAATAATGGCAGCAGCTGACCTTGTTCGTAGTTTTCATCATTCGATTTTCCTTCCGCCTGACAGCCCTTCGACAGATTTTTGTTCGAAGGTATTCGTTATCTCTGTGATTGCTTTAGGGTTTATCGCAATTGTTGTCGGAGTTTTAGCCCTTCTAGCTTCAAAGGGTGTGCTACCTTACAATATCAATGTAACCATGCGCCTTTCACAATTAGGTGTAGTCAATAGCTCTCTTATTATTGGTGGAGGCGCAATTCTCTTTGCTCTTGGAACCTCTGCTCTAGTCTGCCAGTTGCGTAAAATATGGAATGCAAGGCAAATACGTTCGCAGTAATGAGTATTAACCTGAGGTTTGGGTTTTTCTTGCTCATCTTCAGGGAGTTTGCTTGCACCTCTTGTGCTTTTCGGCCTCGTAAAGGGCCTTTGGCCATTCACTTCGGCCAAAAATCCCAAGATTTACAGCGCAAACTCCTCTAAATCTGAGCAAGAAAAACCCAAAACTCAGGTTATTAACGAGCTGAGGTTGTTAACTGAAGAGATTTGTTTGTTGATTCGTCAATGAGAGTCACGGTAAAAGTCTCCTCGTAGTATTCTCTGGGAACAAATAGGACCATATTGACATGAGATTGAGGTGAAATCACACAATCGCGAGCGGCTTTTGCAAGAAAATCACGATCAAGCGACACATTTGCTTCTGCCGACTTAAATCCATCTACAACGGCAGGTACAGCAAAAAGCGGTGAGGCGAGCAATGCCGCTGCGCCATAGCCTGCAATGCGTCCGATCGTCGATGAATGAACCTTTTTAGATACCTCTTCAGCTGATGCTGTTGGCAGGGTGACATTATCTTTTAAAAAAAGGTAGGAGCTGTCTGATGCGTTGTGAATATAAATCTGGATGGGTTGATATCCCTTGGAGATCACATCACGATCAAAGTACTCTCTACATTCATTTTTAGTAAAAGCTCGGGAGACGATCGCTACCCCGTCTGTCATTTCCAGCTCAGTAGGAAATGAATTAAGGGCAGTTGCGTTATAGCGTACACAGCACGAAAAAATTAAAGGGATGCATAACAACAGTTTTTTCATAAGTTTTACTTATTAATCGTTCCACACATAAAGTTGTAGACAAAGCACCGGTCTTCACTCTCGAGCTCTTTTTCCAATTTTGAGTCGCGAACAAAGTGTTTTGAAATAGAAGAGGGAATATGATGTCTTGAAAGGAATTGGCGTATGCAAAAACGGGCTCCAGGCTTTGCTGTGCGCAGGATACCGTTTACCATTCTATTAAAATCATCCACGCAAATATATGACGCAATGTCAGAACAAGAGAAGCAGTCAATAGATGCATCAGGAGCTTTTTCGAGATAAGATGCCATATCGATCGTTTCAAACTTGACCCGATCTAGTCTCTTTTTGATTTGCGCAGTGCCTTGCTCGTTCAGATAGGGGGGGAAAGAGCTGCGGTCGACTTTCCCCTTGAAAATTAGAGAAAGAAGGACGCTCTCTTTGGCAATATAAGAATTTAGATAGGTATGCAATTTCTCATAGAGATAATCCCCAATATGAATATCGTGGTCAACAAAAGCATATAACCCTGGATCTTTGATGAAAATACGCGTCAACCAGGGGTGTAGGCAGATTTGAAACGTTTTTCTCCATAAAAATGTGTGCCACGATTGGTCGAGAAAAGCGCGCTGCTCATCGAGGTTTTCGAAAGAGAAAAGTCGGTCAATTTTATTGCCGCGCAGTTTTGAGAGAACTTTAGAAGCAACTTTCAGTTTTTTTTCTACAGCTCCCTCATATAATATTCCCTCATGGATTTTCTTCGAATGATGGTCCCATACTTTTGATGATAGAGAAGATAACTCACTTTTGAGCTTTGCAAAAGTTTCGAGGCGGTTCGAATGGTGTTTTACACCCATGAAAGCGAGGTATTCCTCATAGTCCAGTTTTTTAAGAGCTGCACACTTTAGATCGAAAAGCGCGGTCTGCATCGGATTAGCATCAATGCTGACAAGCTCTTTGAGTTCTGTGGAAAGCAAGTTTAGGGGTCTATCGCCACTTGCTGTCACACATAAAACACTGTCATCAGGTCGAATTTTAAGTGCTTTTTGTTCTGTTCTCCAATCCTCATTTCCAAAGCTATAGCTTAGACGTGAATAAAAATTCCCCATTCTTTTTCCCTTAAAACCTATATACTATTGATAATCGCATTCCGAGTAAGTTAAATTTCGTGTCTTTATAATTGAAGGGGAAGCCTTCCCGTCCACCGAAATGACGGAATTCATAGAAGGGAGCGAATTGCCCGCCGAGCCCTAAAAAAGAATTACAGGGTGTAAATGTGAATGGAACTTCTAGACGATAGAGCGTTTCATTTTCCATCATCAATGTCTCATCCGCATACACCGGGTCTTCCGAAACTTCTGATTTTCCATCTTGCATAAATCTTACTTTGAAGTTAATTCCCATACTTAGCAGAGGTGAGATATTCACTCCAGATAAAAAACCAACCACAGAGAAATTAAATGTGTCAGTGAACTTGATTGGAAGAGGAGAAGGGGAGTGAAAGTTGTTCACTTCTTTAAAATAACCCCAGCCGACAAAAGGGATGAAAAAGTAGCGGCAGCAGCAATTTTGCAATGTGTATCCTAGTCGCGCTTCAAAAATCTCATCAGTCATTTGAGATTTCTGAGGGCTTCCAGAACCTGATTTGCCGCTTAAGCGGCCTGTTGCATACAAAAAATCAGTTCCAAGATACCAACAATACGGTTTGATCCTATCGATACCCACGCGCAACCCGTCCAGCCGGCCATCCTGCTTGGTGCCGCCGTCGCGCTGTCTCCAAAGAAAATAGCTTTCCTCACCTATGTATGATTGGAGAGAGCAATAAGCTTGTGGATTTAGTATAAACGCGGTGATCAGTATCAGAAAGAGCGTTCTCATATGGGATAAGTGTACCTTAATCGAATTTATTCTTGAGATTATTTTTTTTCAGGCATATGGTTTTTCTTAGCAAATTTTTTAACATAACGATAGGCAAAATATGAAATGGATTGTGGCGTTATTTCTTTTGTCAGGGATGCTTCAAGCTGACGAGCTTCTTATAAACACACAAAATGGACAGACCTATGTATTTGATGTTGATCCATGTGAAACATTGGGTATGATTCAAGATCGTATTAGCGCTTTAACAGATGAGAGTGCTTATGTTGTTGCGATTCCTTCAAACAGCTTAAGTATCAAATATGCAGCAGGAAAGCAAGGAGGGTACATTGGCTATCCTCGTGATTATACAAGGCCGGTTACACAGCAAGAGCGTGATGACATTCATTATATTGTGTCCACCCTTGCAGATAAATCTCTGATTACAATTTCCTTTATCAAAGGGGATTTAGAATCTGCGGGTGATCGGATCGATCATCTACACCCTCTTCGTTTTTTTATGACTGTTTTTACAAGCGAGGAGTTGAAAGCTGGGATTCGGAACATTCGTGGACGAGGCTGGATTTGGGGTCATTTTGTCGGAGGTATCAAAGAGTGCCTTAATACTGAAATGAGCATTGGCAATATGAAAGATGAATATATTGTCGATTTTGCACGCACTGTTGAGATCGATGTAAACAAGATCTATTCTTTGATTCAGTCTTACCAGTGGGATGCCTTTATTGAGACCTTGATTCGAGAGATTCCGCGTAAGGGGGATCACAACCGCTATGATAATTGACGTCGGATTTGTGAACTGATCTCCCACTCTTCCTGAGTTGGGATTACTAACACCTTAATTTTAGAGTCTGTTGTTGAGATCTCCCTCTCTTCTTGAGAGGGGGATCTATTTTTTTCTGGTCGAGAACCAATCCTAGAAAGGACAAGTACGCACACGTTTTTTCTCTTATGAGAGCAGAGTTTTCTCCGATGCCTGCAGTAAAAATCAAGGCATCGAGACCTCTAAGTGATGCTAGCATCATCCCGATATGCCCAGCTAGCCGATGGACGAACATTTCTACGGCAAGATGTGCATGTCTATCGCCATTTTCCGCTGCTTTCTGAACACTACGCAGATCTTCTGAGATACCTGAAACCCCTAAAAGTCCCGATTCATGATTGAGCATTTTGTCTAGTGTTTCCGGCGAGAAATTTTCATTTCTAAGGAGGTGCAATAGCACTCCCGGATCGACCGATCCTGAGCGGGAAGCCATCATCAAGCCTTCTAGGGGTGTCATCCCCATTGTCGTATCGAGGCTCTTGCCATTTTTGACAGCGCAAAGAGAAGCGCCCGCTCCTAGGTGGCAGATGATCATTTTTTCCGGATTTTTGAGAATGGCTGAAGCTCTTTGTGAGCAGTACTCATGGCTGATTCCGTGGAAGCCATAACGGCGGACGCCTTTTTCCCTCCAAGTAAAAGGGAGGGGATACGTCGCTGCTACCTCAGGCATTGTGGTATGAAAAGCCGTATCAAATACCGCATATTGCGGCACACCGGGATAAAGCGCTTCCGTTACTTCGATCCCTCTGAGGTTGGCAGGATTATGGAGAGGCGCAAGATAGGCGAGCTCCTGGATTTTTTCCTTCACCTCAGGTGTAATGCGCGTTACTTGCTTAAAACTCTCGCCCCCTAAAACCACCCGGTGGCCGATTGCGGTTATTTTCCGCTTCGGAAGCGTTTCAAGAAGTGTTTCAAGTTTTACGCGTCCTTCAGTCCAATCGTGATGCACATGCCAAATTGGCGCTTTTTGATTCCCTTCAAAAAGGCAGCATTTATCACTGCTTGAACCGGTGTTAAGGACTAATATCAGCTCCATTCCCAATCGGTAATCTCTTTTGGATCTTCTCCATTTTTCTGAATATACTCGCGATGCGCCTGCAATATATATTCATAGTGTGAGACGAGCTCGGAAGCTTTAGCCGCCACGCTTGGGTTATTTGGCGCTGCCAATCGGATCGCTTGCATGATCAGATGGAATCGGCTGGTGCGATTGCGCACATTCATATCAAACGGGGTTGTCGTTGTTCCCTCTTCGCGATAGCCGTGAATACGGAAGCGATCAACGCGTTTGCGATTGAAGATAAGCTGTTTTACTGCGGATGGGTAGCCATGGAAATTGACGATGACAGGGCGATCACTTGTAAAAAGCGCTTCAAACATATCATCATCTAAACCATGAGGGTGGTCGGAATCTTTTTCGAGAATCAGAAGATCAGTTACATTTACAACTCGGATACGCAGTTCTGGGAGCTCTTGGCGTAGAATTTGTGCAGCAGCCATCACTTCGAGGTGAGGTACGTCTCCAATTCCTACAAGCACAACATCGGGGTTCACACCTTCATCGGTACTTGCAAACCGCCATACAGAGCCTCCTGCACGGCAATGTGCGATCGCCTCATCCATAGAGAGCCATTGCGGCATCTCGTGCTTGCTGGCTACGACTAGGTTGACATAACCACGGCTTTCGAGGCAGTGGTCAAAAGTGCTGATTAGACAATTCGCATCAGGTGGTAAGTAGATGCGTGTGATATTCGCCTTATTATTGAGCAGGATATTGATGAACCCTGGACTTTGGTGCGAAAAACCGTTGTGTTCTTGTCGCCAAAGAGTCGATGTTTCTAGATAGTTCAGCGAGCTGAATGGAGTGCGCCAGTTTGTTTCACGGCAGAATTTCAAAAACTTGGCAAACTGTTGCATCATTGTTGCTGCGATCCCCAAAAAGGCTTCGTATGAAGGAAACATCCCGTGACGCCCAGTCATTAAGTAACCTTGCAGCCACCCTTGGCATGTGTGTTCGCTCAAAATTTCAAGTACACGTCCTCCTGAACGCGAGATGTGGCTATCAAACGGCTTAATCGGCCATTGAAAATCACGATGCGTCGCCTCAAAAACTTCAGCCAGTTGGTTAGATTCAAGTTCATCAGGAGAGAATATGCGGAAGTTATTTGGGTTGCGCGCGATGACTTCCTTGAGATAGTGCCCCAATTGATAGGTGTTTTTTGCGAGTTGTGTCCCTCGTCTAGAGGATTCAAATGAGATTTTTTCAGAAGGGAAGACTGCGAAATCATGAATATCCGGCAGATTGAGGTCGACGCGGATATCTCCTCCGAATGTGTGAGGGTTGCATCCCATTCGATGCTTAGCATCAGGACAAGTCGCTAACACATCCAGAATGGGAGTGCCGTTTTCGTCGATCAACTCTTCGACATGGTAGCTTCGCAGCCAATTTTCCACGTGTAATAAAGACTGCGGATTTGTCTTGCAATCCTTTGCCGGAATTTGGTGCGCCCGATAGGAGCCTTCAATTGGCACTCCGTCGATCTCCTTAATCCCGGTCCATCCTTTCAAAGAACGGAGAATCAGCATTGGCCAACGGGGCTTTTGTCTTGGCTGGCCCGAACGCGCTTCTTGCTGGATCGCTCGAATTTCACCCAACGCCCAATCAAAAGCTAGGAAAATATCTGCATGTAGATCCTTATCTTCAACAATGCGTGGCGCATACCCATACCCACGGAATAAACTTAACAGCTCCTCATCATCCATAGTTCCGTAAATCGTCGGATTCGAGATCTTATAACCGTTGAGGTGAAGAATAGGAAGAACGGCGCCTGACTCTGCAGGATCGAGAAACTTCGTGCTATGCCAAGCCGTCGCTGTTGGACCTGTTTCGGCCTCACCGTCTCCTACGATACAGGCAACGATCAGGTTTGGGTTATCCATCGCGGCGCCAAAGGCAGTAGCAAGAGCATAACCGAGCTCCCCACCTTCGTGGATCGTTCCAGGTAACCCGGGATTTAGGTGGCTTGGAAAACCTCCCGGCCAAGAGAAACGTTTGATGAATTTTGCAAGCCCTTTATAGTCACGCGTGAGTTCAGGGTAAAATAGCTCGAGAGAACCTTCGAGGTAGAGGTTAGCGAGGTTTGCGGGTGCTCCATGCCCAGGCCCTGTCACAAGAAAAAGATCGAGGTCTTCTTGACGGATCAGGCGGTTTAAGTGAGTATAGATTAAATTGATTCCTGGGTCTGTTCCCCAGTGTCCCAAGAGACGGTCTTTAATGTGTTCCGGTTTCAAGGGCTCTTTCAAAAGAAAATTTTCTTTAAGATAAAGTTGAGCTGCAGCGAGATAATTTGTTAGGCGCCAATACTTTTCTATTCTTTCTAACTCGGCTTTATTAGCCGAACGGCACGCTTCAATATCATGAACTTTATTTTTTGAAACCTGAACAACCATTTTAACTTCCCCTTTTTTAAGAATTATAATGCTTATTTATTTGAAATTTCAAATAATAGTTTGAATTTTCTTGAAAAAAAGAAAACGTTGAGATTTATCGCTACACTCTTTAAAATATTACTAATATTATAAGGAGGTCGTTATCAAGGACTTAATTATTGGATTCAACGAATTTTTTACCGTTTACTTTGTTTTCCCCTCTCTTTTCCTTTTAGGTATCTACCTTACTTTTCGTCTCAAGTTTGTGCAGTTTTCAAAGTTGAAATTGGGTTTCAAGCATCTTTTCAGTAAAGACGATTTAGATGGTGAAGGCGATATTTCTCATTATCAAGCTGTTGCTGCTGTTTTGGCTGGGAATTTTGGAACAGGTAATATTTCCGGGATGGCTGTTGCGCTTGCGATGGGCGGCCCCGGCGCGCTCATTTGGATGTGGGTGATGACTTTTCTCGGATCTGCAATTCAATATGCGAACTGCCTTCTTGGAGTGAAGTATCGTCGGAAGAATTCTAACGGCGAATTTGTCGGCGGACCGATGTATTACCTCAGCGAGGGCTTAAACTTAAAGCCGGTCGCTATCATTTTTTCGGTTTTTGTGATTCTAACCGGTTTTGCGGTCAGCTTTGTGCAAGTCAATGCGATGGCGCTTCCTCTTGAGTCATTTGGTCTTTCTCCTTGGATGATGGGTGTTGCGATTGCTCTTTTAGTCGCTGTCGTGATTTTTGGCGGCGGACAGCGAGTAGCACTCGTCTCTTCAGCAGTTGTGCCGATTATGGCAGCTCTTTATTTTGGAGCGTCTCTCATTATCATTGGTATGCATTACGAACAGATACTTCCTTCGATAGTCGTTCTATTCCGCTCAGCGTTTGGTGGAAGTGCGGTTATGGGTGGAACGCTTGGATTTGCTGTGATGAAGTCCTTAAGGACCGGTTTTGACCGGGCGATTTTTGCGACTGATGCAGGAACCGGAACAGTCCCTATTCTACAGGCGGGTGCCAAAACAAAACATCCTGTAATAGATGGGGTTGTCTCATTAACAGCGCCTTTTTTGGTCATGATCGTATGCTCAGCGACCGCGCTTGTTCTGATGGTGACAGGTGCCTACCAAGTCCCTGAACTTCAAAGCACAAATATGGTGCTCTATGCATTTAAAAATACTTTAGGGGCGACGACTGGATCGTTTATTGTCGTCTGTTCCTTAATTCTTTTTGGGTACACGACCGTGCTTGCTTGGGCGACGTGCATTGAACGTGCTGTAGGATTTATGTTTGGACGCCGTTTTGTCCGTCCCTTTCATCTTCTTTTCGTTCTGCTTGTTCCTGTAGGAGCATTATTACATGCAGAATTTGTTTGGATTTTAGCTGATATTACCTTAACCTCCATGTTAGTACTGAATTTGATTGGGGTTGCCGGTCTCTCGAAAGAGGTGATTGCCGACAGCCAGGAGTTCTTTATGGTTAAGGAGACAAGAGATGCGGCTGAAGAGTTCTGAGTTTGACGAAGGGGGAGCAATCCCGCGTAAATATACTTGTCAGGGAGTGGATGTCAATCCGCCTCTTACAATTTTAGAGACCCCTTCTGAAGCAAAGAGTTTGGCTTTGATCATGGATGACCCCGATGTTCCTGAGAGGATCCGAGCAGATCGTATGTGGGTTCATTGGGTTGCCTTTAACATCGATCCAAAGACGGAGCAGATTGCTGAAGGTGTGCCATCTCTTGGTGTACAGGGGAAGAACACCGGGGGTCATAACCGCTACATGGGACCATGTCCACCTGATCGTGAACATCGATATTTCTTCAAGCTTTATGCACTCGATACTAAGCTCGATTTGCCGGAAGGGGCCACTAAAGAGGAGCTCTTGAAGGCCATGGATGGGCATATCTTAGAGCAAGCCCAGCTCATGGGCCGCTACGAGCTTGTATAAGTAGTCAATTATTTCATAAAAATCTCTTAGATTTTTCTTTGCCGAAATTGAGAATATTAACTATATTTTTTTATTATTTTTAGGGAATTTCTCAATGCCTATTACTTTCGAAAAATTGCCTCCTGTAAGCCTTCATAGGTTAAAGATTCCTAATGAATACAAGAAGCAAGTTTACTCGATCCAGGAATCAGAGAGAGAAGCGCTTTTGCTTACCATTTTTTCACGCATTGCTAACAAGCACGAATTATGCTCTTTAGAAGCCGGAATTCAACAGGTGCGAGACTTCTCTCTTATGGTTTTTCATACGCAAGCCAAAGGCAAATCTTTGATAGCGAAGCAACTCGAGCCCTTGAATGAAAATGTTTCTTTGGAAAGCAGGGGGATTGACTACGTCATTTTTTTTATTCGAGCGATCCCCCAAATCGATGTATTTGCTGCGACTCGGGGAGGAAGAATCTATAAAATTCTGAATCGTGTGATCGACTATACTTTTCCGCACCGTGCTGCCAAACGATTCTTTAACCCAACCATACGTCAACTGACAGCAAGCCACTTAATAGGCCCCATACTCAATTCTTCGCACACCTACGCTGGTGAACCTATTTTTACTCAAATGGATCTGCAGGCTCAGTTTGTCACCAAATTTGTCACTACGGTCAAGAAGGACTCTTCTCTTCTTTGTCGGCTCTCTTTCCATCCAACGGAGACTACCTATGGGGTGCAGGTCAAAATGAAATCTGTCCGCTTCAATACGGAATTTGGAATAAATAACTTTGTCGAAATGTTAGATCAACTTTCAAAGCTTTATTGTGGGGAGGAGCTTTCAGAAAATGATGATCAAGGCTTTTATTTTCTGGACTTAGTGCAAAAAGTCTCTTTCAAAAAGAGCCAAAAGCTTCAAAAATGTCTACTAGATAGACTGTGGAAGCTTTATCAAGCTCCGACTTCTCCGACTTCTCTAAGATTTTGGCACAGATATTCTGACGACTTTCTTTGTTCCTCTTCTTTTGTTTTTTATTCCGATCCAAATGTTAAAGCTGCTGAATGGACCTCTCTTCCTTCTTTACCAGAAGTTCTCGATTCTTTCCGCCAGAAGACAAAGATCAATTCTAAAGAGGAGTTCATCGAACAGATCAAAAAAAGTTATTTCGGATTTGTAAAGGATGGAAAGCAGTTTAAGGAAAAATTTAGTCAATTCCTCACAGTTGAAGTAATGGCTGAGGATGGGCAAATTTATTTCAAAAATCAGGGACTGTGGCTGAAAGTCTCTTCAGAGTACCTTCTCCTTGTGCAAAGAGATTTTCTTGCCCATTTGCGAGACTGTCTTATTTCAAATAGTCATGCAGCTCAACTTCCTAAAAAATGGATCAGTGATAAGAAATGGGCCTCGTTTACCTTTGGAGAAGTTCTTGATGTGATCAAAACAGTCACTGAAAAACCCACTAAAATTCAACAAATATGGCAAAAAATAGAAAAGCACGCCAAACCATTAGAACAAGATAAAAAGAGAAAACGGTCAGGTAAAGAGACTGAACAACAACCTGGGTTGGTTCAAACAGGACTTTTAGGCTATTTTTCTCAAAATCAGTCATTAACACTTTCTCTTCCCGATGCCAAAAAACGCTTTCTTTTAACTGAAAGTATTGAAGGGTTAGAGAGGGATGTTTCAGCCTTTTTGCAACATAAATTTCAGCTTCAAAAAGAAGTCAGAAATGAAGGGGCTTACAATGAGCTATACATTGGGGAGAAGGGATTTTTAGTCGGCGATCGGATCACTCCCCAAGGGATTGAGTTATTTGATCTTCTTAAGTTTGATGGGGAGAATCTCTATCTTTATCAGGTAAAGGAATCAATATCAGAAACCACCACAAAAGCCTGTTCCCAGCTCCGTAATGCTGCAAGAGCTTTGTCTTCAACGCTCATGAATCCTCAGGCTTCTTCGAATATTCTCCTCAAGTTTTGGGAAGAAGTGATGACATCTCAACCAAAACAAAACTACTTTAAAAAGCTGAAAAAATCCTACGAAGCATTCGGTAGGGAAGACTTTTTCTCACTCTTCAATCGAGATCGTAAGCAAATTTGCTTTGTTCTGGCTGTGCTCGATAATCATGCCACGGAGGCACAGCTTTGCAGTGAACCTAAGACTAAAATCTCTTTAGAAGCTGAGGATTTCGAAGGGATTTGTAAAGGAACTCCCATCTCAGCGAGAAAAATATTGAATGCTCTGCAATATCACGGCTATATCGATCAAAATAATCACATTTCCCAGTCACAGATTTTAGATAATAGGCGTTTCTTTGATTTAGGCGAAGAAATCCCCAAAGATCTGACAAACAAAGTTTTTTACAAAATTTATAGGAAACTCACCCGATTCAATTCAACTCTTGCCAAAGTCGATATTAGCATGGCACGTAAGATGATTGAAGAATTGGGTTTTTCGTTTAAAATATGCCAAATTTCGCGGCCTGATGCCTGCAATTCTTCTTCCAATACTATAGAGGAGGATGAGTGGTCGTTTTCTTCGCTATCTAGTGAAGATGAGTCGAGTCTTATCTTAACTCCCTGTGGAAGTTACATATTTGATGGTCAAGAATATACTCAAGTCAACACTCCTCCTGATGGAAGCTGCGCTCTTCATGCTCTTTGGGGAGAAATCGATCAAGACGGGTGCCGAGCTAAAAACCCAAAGGAATGCTATGCTCAAATTCTCATAGAGGGACTTAGTAGTGATCCCGATGTCGAGGGGCTTCTCACGGCATGTCAGCAAGATCTTTTAGAAAGCGCTCTTTCTTTAGCGCCGAGTAATGAAGCTAAAATGGTTTACACAGAAAAATTTCTAGGGCGCTTTAGTTTTGAATTAATTCAGCGGGAAGAAGATAGAAAGAGTAAGCAAGCAAGTCTTATATTAGAGGAAGGAAAACTTTGGGTCCAACTTCTTAATGGATTCTATCCTTCTATTAAAATGCGCTTGATGAAAGAAGTTTTTCAGCGAGAAGGCGGTTATTTTGTTCATTTTACAGAGAAAGATGATGATATTCGTAAGCTGATGAAAGCAATTGATGGTCAACGAGACGATCTCTACAGAAAGATAAATAATCCAGAGGAGACCGAAGCGATTGACTCTCTTTTTAAGCGTAGAATCGACGATTCAGCGATACAGACATTAAAAAGCAACTTTGTCAGAGAGCGTCAAGTGCGAGAGCATTATCTAGCAACCATTCAACAACCACATTATTATTTTTCGACTCAAGAGCTTAAGCTTGCAGCGTATTTAACAAATAGGAGTGTGGTCATTTTTAGTGAAAGAGTTGGTTCCATGGATATTGTTGATCGGTTAGATTTCAAAGAGGAAGAAGAGAAAGTATTTATTTATCATCATTTTCCTGAGTCTCAACATTTTAGTCGCCTGGTTTTATCCTCATCCCAGATCCCTAGTGAGGGATTGCCTCAGGAGGAACTAGATCTTCAACTTTCTCATTGAGCTTCTTCCGCCTGCGCCAATAGATATCACCATAGTCATAGGTAAGCTGCTCTCCGGCAGGAATATCTTCAGTAGCGCGAAACACAATGTGAAAAACCCCATTATGATAGACAGAGACTGATTCACAATTCGGTGTATCGCTATGATTGATAAAACGGGTGTAATTGCCATGTTTTTCACTATCGATGGTATAGGCTCGAGTGCTAATCCACTCGTGAGGGTACATGAAACAGTAATCGTTGATATTGGCAAAAAAAAGATTGCGACGGCGGAGCAATCCAGTGTATTCACCGATAAATTGCCATTTTTTTAGAGGTTTCATCGTAAAAAGGCCGTAACCGATTTTCTCATGAATCCACCGAATCGCAACCTCTGGAATCGTTCCTTCATCTAGTTGCCGTCCATGATATTTGCCTAGCCATAAAGCTAGCTGGCCAATCTTACCCCGCTTGTACGCTTGACTACATTTGCTTTGCAACCACTGCTCTGTCTTCCAATCAGCAAAGGTAAGCTCCTTTAGATATGTGATGTCAAAAAGTTCTTCAAACCTCTTGATTGAAAGTTCTTTAGGCTCTTCATCAGCTGTAAGGGCAATTTTTATTTTCAAAATAACACTCTCTTTGCAATTTCGTGCTGTGGTGCAATCGCAACAGGAACCGCGTTTCCAATTTTTTCTTTCACTCTCTCAAGAGCTGTCTGCGGCGCGTTGCACTCCTCTGAGAGATGGGCGAGATGGATATGCTTGAGCTTTGGATGCATCACCTCTTCTAATAGCGATGCACACGCTTCGTTTGAGAGGTGGCCGCTTCTCCCTAATACCCTCTGCTTATACACCATCGGACGCGCACACGCATGCACCATCGAAGGCTCGTGATTGGCTTCCAAAACCAAATAGTCGCACTCTTGCAAATGCGTGCGCACGAGCGTTGTTGGATAACCCAAATCGGTGCAGACGCCTACTTTAACACCTTCGTATTTTAACGTAAACGCTACAGGGTCAGGGGTGTCGTGTTGAATGCTAAAGGGGTGGATTTCGATATCTTCAAATGTAAACGATTCGCCGGTTGTGAAGATTTTGAATTTTGGACATTCGCCGAAAGTCGCGTAGATCGCCTTTGCTGTCTCTGAGTTCGCTAATACAGGGATTCCATATCGAAAGGCGAGCGTTTTGAGTCCTTGGATATGATCGGTATGGTTGTGGGTGATCAGAATCGCTTGGATTTCCTCCAACTCCACTCCCAGTTCAGCCAATTTCCGCGTTGTCGCCTTGCCGCTGATGCCGGCATCGACCAAAATTTTAGTTTTTTTCGTTCCAAAATAGAGCGAATTCCCTTTTGAGCCTGAGGCCAAGGGGCAGTAGCCTTCCATTAGTCATCCTGTTCTGGGTAGTAGATTTTTCGTGGTTTTGCCCCCTCAGAGGGGCCGATGATCCCTTGCGATTCGAGTTGATCCATGAGGCTCGCTGCGCGGGCGTATCCCACCTTTAGTTTCCGTTGTAAAAAAGTTGTTGAGGCATTTCCTGTCTCGAGGACAAGGTTTTTTGCATCATCAAAAAGCGCATCGCGCGGCGTATCATCATCTCCTCCGAAATCATCAAGGGGATCCCTGAAATTGTCAAATGAAGGGATGAGATAGTTGGTCGGTGCTTGTGAGCAGACGTAGTGAATCACCTGGTTGATGTCGTCGTCACGGATAAAAGCGCCTTGAGCGCGGACAATTGAAGAAGTTCCGGGAGGTAAAAAGAGCATATCACCGTTGCCGAGCAACATTTCAGCACCATTGTCATCTAAAATGATCTGGCTGTTAACACGGCTCGATACCTTAAATGCGATTCGTGAAGGGAAGTTTGCCTTAATCAAGCCGGTGATCACTTCACGTGAGGGGCGCTGAGTCGCAAGGATCATGTGAATCCCTACAGCTCGCGCCATCTGAGCGATGCGGGCAATGGGCGTTTCGATATCGCTTGAAGAGACCATCATCAAGTCGGCCAGCTCGTCGATAATCACCACGATATAAGGCATTTTTTCAGGGATTTCGAGGTCGAGGGAAGATTCTAGATCGATGTTGATTTTGCGCGAGTTGAAACTTAAGATATTGCGGATTCCTAGTTGGCGGAAAATCTCGTAGCGCCTCTCCATCTCCTTAACTAGCCAACCCAGAGCAGCGCACGCACCGCCCGGTTCTGTAATGACAGGGGCGAGCATATGCGGAAGATGCGTGTATGCCGTCAGTTCCACCTTCTTTGGATCGACCATCAAGATTTTGATCTCATCAGGCCGCGCGTTCATCACAATAGACATCACAATGGTGTTGATACAAACCGATTTACCTGAACCGGTAGCACCGGCGATAATCAAGTGAGGCATTTTTGTTAGATCAGACCAGATGTCTTCACCATTGACTGCTTTTCCAAGAAGAAGGGGGATATGTCCCCGTTTATTTCGGTGCTGGTAAGTTTCAAGTAATTCGCGAAAACTCACCTCTTGAGGGCGTGGATTGGGCACTTCGATCCCAACAGCAGCTTTCCCGGGAATAGGCGCGATAATTCGAATCGATTTCGCCTGCATGTTTAGGGCGATGTCGCTCTCAAGTGTTTTGATTTTCTGTACTTTAACGCCAACAGCGGGATGGACTTCAAAAGAAGTGACCGTTGGGCCGCAGTGGATATCGCCCACTTTAGCTTCGATGCCAAAGCTGAGAAGCGTTTCTTCGAGCACCTCAGCCTGTTTTTTCAAGTCGCTTTTAAGAGAAGATTGGTCGATGGGCTCAACTTCAGTAAGCAGATCGGAAGGAGGAAGGGAGTATTCTTCAAGAGAAGTGCGTTTTGGCGGTATTGGGAGGGGCCTATCAGTTTTCGGCCTTTCAGGAATTTTAATGCAGATCTCCCGTTTTAGTGGATCTTCACGTGTGATCACAGCAGGTTTCACTTTGTTTGCTGCTGCTAATGCAGGTTGAGCTTTTTTCGGGCGAGGGGCGGTCAATTTTTTGTAAAACGCCTTCCATTTCTCAATAAAATAGGAAAAAGGGATATCGACGAGCAGGATTGTGGCGACAAATGAGAGGGATAGAAAAAATAAGAACGTGCCGATGCCGCCTAGGAAACTTTTAAGATTGAGCGATGTATCGACATAGACATGATGCAGAGGGACACCACCTAGATAGTGCCGCAGTTTATCTGGATCGTAGGAGGATTTGCGCGGGTAGTAATCAGAGTGAACCCATTTTTCAAAGAGAGAAGAGAGAGAGGGGCTCGCATGTGCTAGCTGCGCAAAAAGAGTTGAGAGCGAGATGAGAAGAAGGGTGAAATAGAGGCTTTTAAGGCGTGGATGATCGATCTCTTTTTGCGTCACGAGTTGCCAGCCTATCCAACCTAAAAAGACAGGGATAAGCAAGCTTGTCAAACCAAATAGGTAATAAATAGACCATGCCATGACGTGGCCGACAAGTCCAAGCCAGTTTTTGGTTGCATCGCCTTGAGCATAGCTTAGCAAGCTTAGGATAAAAAAAAGGGCAAGAGCAAAGAATAGTGCTCCTTGCACAAGATGAGAGAGCTGTTTCTTTTTTGAGTTTTTCATGCCTCTATCTTATATAACGCCTGAAAAAAATGCGATACCCTTGCATTGCAAAGAAATATCAGCGATCTCTCATTCTGGTTTGCACACCACTATTATTCCAAGAGAATTCCTCATTTACTCCTGAAAAAGAGATATGTAGATTTGGGTTTTCTTCTCTTAAGATTTCGAAGAGTTCTGAATCCTCGAAGCTAAAATTCCCCTAACTCGAGATAAAGTTTCGCGTTCCTCCTCCCTTGCAGCGGAACCGATTCCTCCGATAATAAATAAGTGATAACTGAGGTGTGAAAAAGTAACCCAGTAGCTGCCAAACTGCCTATTAATCAAATGGAACCGAGAACGATTTGAACTACTCTTCACTTAATAACAGTTCTCTTCCGCTTTTGATGACCGAAGATGGAACTCCAAAAGACCAGATGATACTGAACTACTAAACTTACCACCTCGTTTTAAATCAGCATTAAACAAGAAATCAGAGAAAGTAGAGGAGATGATTTTTAGTGAGGCAAAAAAAAGATGGGCGAACGACGGGTCTCGAACCCGCGACCTTCGGAACCACAATCCGACGCTCTAACCAACTGAGCTACGATCGCCATGAAGCGCACTATTTTGCGCATCACGTCATAAAATGTCAATTCGAAGGATAAGCGTATAAAAAAAACTCGTTATTTGTTAACTTGTTCTTAACCTTTTTTACAGGAGGCTGCTCATGGCATATATCACCGATAAAGAAGAAGCTCTGGAACTTCTGGTCTGATGTATGCAAGCGGCAATTCCTTAGCTGCATGGGGTGGCGCTGTGGGTATCGCAATGGTTAACTATACCTCTTATAAGTGATCTCAAAAGGAAAGAAGGTTCGAAAAGAGTTTGGCGCTTTTATCGGCGATCTTTCTCTATTAAAGAGAGGTGGGATCTTGTCTTAAGAGGACTTGGCTCCCTGAACGTCATAAAAAATTATTCACACAATCGAAATGAGTCTTCGCATTAGGCGGAATCTTTCTGCTTATATATGGTGATATGCTCTGGTGTATAGAAATTCTTATCTTTCCCGAGCTTTTGCGCCCACATTTTCTTGTTAATTATTTAGCGCGCGAGTCGTGCACATCCTAGCGAGATCTGTATGGGGAGGAGGGGAACATCTACAAACAGCAACTGTTGTTTATCGGGAAGCAGTAAGCGCAATGCCGGTTGGGGTGAGCTTGATCACTGCTCTTTTGGGATTTCGTGTGGCACGTGATCCCAATGCCGAAATCCATCTTGTGTTTTGACTAATACAATTTGGATCTCTGCTTACATTTTATATTTTTTGCCGTCTACACCCTAGTGATTTTCTGCAAAATGTTATCCGGGACTCGATGCTCCGTACTCTTTATGCAATGACCGCTGGAGTGATTTTTGCTGCCATATTTCTAGTGGGTTGGTCCGAACGGATGAGAAGTTTAACGCACAACTAATGCTGTTTTTGCATGGTTCATACACCTCAAAAAGAAAAAAAATCGGCCTTAATACACTGATTACTAACCTATTAGGTGTACATAAATTTTTTTAATAAAAAAAATGAAAAAAGAGGCTTGTGTAAAAAATCAGACTTTCGGTATTGTCTTGGCTTCTTGAACGTGCAAACCCTCTGAAAAAGGGAAACGACGAGAAAAACGCCGCCACCGAGCGGTGAGTGTCGCAAGACACAAAACTTGACAGCGATAAAGAGACAAAATGCAGGCCCAATCTTTTTAAAGATTGGAAGACTTGTTGGGATACAAGCGTTAAGCTTGAATCCCGTTAATTCTATTTTTTTTTATTTGAGAATTTGATCTTGGTTCAGATTGAACGCTGACGGCGTGGATGAGGCATGCAAGTCGCACGAAAAAATGACTTTGGTCTTTTTTTAGTGGCGGAAGGGTTAGTAATACATAGGTAATCTACCCTCAACTTTGGAATAACGACTGGAAACGGTCGCTAATACCGAATATGGTAGCTCCAGGTAGCTGGAGCTTATTAAAGCGGGGGATCTTCGGACCTTGCGGTTGAGGAGGGGCCTATGGGATATCAGCTTGTTGGTGAGGTAACGGCTCACCAAGGTTATGACGTCTAGGCGGATTGAGAGGTCGATCGCCAACACTGGGACTGAGACACTGCCCAGACTCCTACGGGAGGCTGCAGTCGAGAATCTTTCGCAATGGGCGAAAGCCTGACGAAGCGACGCCGTGTGTATGATGAAGGCCTTCGGGTTGTAAAGTACTTTCGCCAGAGAACAAGAGAGGTTGGCTAATATCCAGCCGATTTGAGCGTACCTGGTAAAGAAGCACCGGCTAACTCCGTGCCAGCAGCTGCGGTAATACGGAGGGTGCAAGCGTTAATCGGATTTATTGGGCGTAAAGGGCGCGTAGGCGGGTTGGAAAGTTAGATGTGAAAGCCCGAGGCTCAACCTCGGACCCGCATCTAAAACTACCAGTCTAGAGGATGGACGGAGAAAAGGGAATTCCACGTGTAGCGGTGAAATGCGTAGATATGTGGAAGAACACCAGTGGCGAAAGCGCTTTTCTAGTTTATTCCTGACGCTGAGGCGCGAAAGCAAGGGGAGCAAACAGGATTAGATACCCTGGTAGTCCTTGCTGTAAACGATGTACACTTGATGTAGCTGGTCTCAACCCCAGCTGTGTCGAAGCTAACGCGATAAGTGTACCGCCTGAGGAGTACATTCGCAAGGGTGAAACTCAAAAGAATTGACGGGGGCCCGCACAAGCAGTGGAGCATGTGGTTTAATTCGATGCAACGCGAAGAACCTTACCCAGACTTGACATATCCTTGACAGCGGCAGAAATGTCGTCTTCCGAAAGGACAGGGATACAGGTGCTGCATGGCTGTCGTCAGCTCGTGCCGTGAGGTGTTGGGTTAAGTCCCGCAACGAGCGCAACCCTTATCACTAGTTGCCAACACTTAGGGTGGGAACTCTAGTGAGACTGCCTGGGTTAACCAGGAGGAAGGTGAGGATGACGTCAAGTCAGCATGGCCCTTATGTCTGGGGCGACACACGTGCTACAATGGCCGGTACAGAAGGCAGCAATACCGCAAGGTGGAGCAAATCCAAAAAACCGGTCTCAGTTCGGATTGTAGTCTGCAACTCGACTACATGAAGTCGGAATTGCTAGTAATGGCGCGTCAGCCATAGCGCCGTGAATACGTTCCCGGGCCTTGTACACACCGCCCGTCACATCATGGAAGTTGGTTTTGCCCGAAGTCGCCGACTTAACCGCAAGGAGAGAGGCGCCGAAGGTGAGGCTGATGACTGGGATGAAGTCGTAACAAGGTAGCCCTACCGGAAGGTGGGGCTGGATCACCTCCTTTTAAGGACAGGAATGACTGCTTAGCAGTCATCCAGGTTGAGCAAGTCGCTCTGTATTTTGTCTCCTTTTCGTTGTCAAGTGAAGTTATCTAGACAGTTTAGTAATTCAAGCAATTTCACTTATAATAAGTGGCGCTTGAAGAATAGATCTTACATACAGGCGAAAAAATAGTAGTTTATTTAAGGCAGCTTGCGCAAAAAACTTTTGTGGTCAAGCTATTAAGAGCTGCTGGTGGATGCCTTGGCATCAACAGGCGATGAAGGACGCGATTACCTGCGATATGCTCCGGTGAGCTGGAAAGAAGTTATGAACCGGAGATCTCCGAATGGGGCAACCCGGTGGGATTAATCTCCCATCATCCTTTACTGAATACATAGGTAAAGGAAGCGATACCTGCTGAACTGAAACATCTTAGTAAGCAGAGGAAAGTAAATCAAATCGAGATTCCCTCGGTAGCGGCGAGCGAAATGGGAAGAGCCCAAACCGAAGTCTAAGACTTCGGGGTTGTAGGACCAGTCAAAGGATTAAGGATTTCTAGTCGAACATTTTTGGAAAACTAGACGATACAGGGTGATAGTCCCGTAGGCGAAAGAATGACTTAACAGGATTGGCACCTGAGTAGGGCCGGACACGTGGAACCCGGTCTGAATCTAGGGGGACCACCCTCTAAGGCTAAATACTAGTTGATGACCGATAGTGAACCAGTACTGTGAAGGAAAGGCGAAAAGAACCCCTGTTAGGGGAGTGAAATAGAACCTGAAACCAGCAGCTTATAAACGGTCGAAGGCCTATGCTTCTTTTAGAAGAATGGCTAACGGCGTGCCTTTTGCATGATGAGCCAGGGAGTTACGTTACATGGCAAGGTTAAGGGATATCGTTCCGGAGCCGAAGCGAAAGCGAGTCTTAACAGGGCGTCAAGTCATGTGGCGTAGACACGAAACCAAGTGATCTATCCATGGCCAGGTTGAAGCAAGGGTAACACCTTGTGGAGGACCGAACCAGTTGATGTTGAAAAATCTTTGGATGAGCTGTGGATAGGGGTGAAAGGCCAATCAAACTTGGAAATATCTTGTTCTCTCCGAAATAACTTTAGGGTTAGCCTCGGATGTAAACCTATGGGGGTAGAGCACTGGATTTTAGCGGGGCCCTACCGGGCTACCAACGGAAACCAAACTCCGAATACCATAGGCATTTCCGGGAGATAGACAGTGGGGGATAAGCTTCATTGTCGAAAGGGGAACAGCCCAGACCGTCGATTAAGGCCCCTAATTCTATGCTAAGTGAGTAAGGTAGTGAAGTTTCACAGACAGTTGGAATGTTGGCTTAGAGGCAGCAATCATTTAAAGAGTGCGTAACAGCTCACCAATCGAGAGACTTTGCGCCGATAATTATCGGGGCTAAGCATAGAGCCGAAATCACGGGTGTGCATCTTTGATGTACGCGGTAGGAGAGCGTAGTATACTGCGCTGAAGGCGTACCGTAAGGAGCGCTGGAGCGTATACTAGTGATGATGCATGGCATAAGTAAACGATAAAGGAGGTGAAAATCCTCCTCGCCGAAAACCTAAGGTTTCCAGGGTAAAGCTCGTCTTCCCTGGGTTAGTCGGCCCCTAAGCCGAGGCGGAAACGCGTAGGTGATGGGAAGCAGGTTAAATATTCCTGCACCACCTAAAGCTATGGCGATGGGATGACGGAGTAAGTTAAGCACGCGGACGATTGGAAGTGTCCGTAGCGCGATGAGGCTGGTTGGCAGGCAAATCCACCAACATAATGCCAGGTAGTGATCAAGGGGAATCTTCGGAGGAACTGATGGTGTGGCGCGATGCTCACAAGAAATAATCTCTAGTCGCTGATGGTGACCGTACCAAAACCGACACAGGTAGGTGAGATGAATATTCTCAGGCGCGCGAGATAACTCTCGTTAAGGAACTCGGCAAATTATCCCCGTAACTTCGGGAGAAGGGGAGCCATTTGATGTGATTACACTTGCTGTATGAGCATTGAGTGGCCGCAGAGAAATGGCCCAGGCGACTGTTTACCAAAAACACAGCACTATGCAAACCCGTCTAAGGGGAAGTATATGGTGTGACGCCTGCCCAATGCCAAAAGGTCAACGGGAGGTGTTAGCCCTTCGGGGCGAAGCACTGAACTTAAGCCCTGGTGAATGGCGGCCGTAACTATAACGGTCAACAATTAAGTTGCTACGCTTAAAGGCCGTTGTAAAATCTGGCTATATGCGGGAAACTCCTCCAAAGCTTTTAGTACTCGTTCATTTGAGCAGTAAAAATCTAAAAGACATGGGGACAATCCGCAGGAAAGACCGAGAAATCGGAATCCTCAGAGGCCATACGCCAGAATCTTCTTTGAAGATAAGAGATGGTCCGATCTGCATAGAAATATGCAGCAGCAAAAGCTGGCAGTCACCTAATATTATATAAGTGACTGTAACACAATGCCTAAGGTAGCGAAATTCCTTGTCGGGTAAGTAACATTGCCCCACTAATTGCGTGAGCAGTAGTGAAAAACCAGCTCATAACGGAGAAGCCCTAATGCTTTCAGCAGGTTAGCATGGGTAACACCGTGGGAAGTCCAAGCAATGTAAAATTGTGGTGACCCCGTAACGACTGATTCGAAAGATGAGGCTTATTATTTTAATGATAGGCAACACGCTGGTTACTCGCCCTTAATGATTACATTAAGAAGATATTTTCTAAGGAGTTTCATGATTTAAAATACATGTAACAACTCCTACGGAAGATTGGTGAGTAAAAGGTATAGTCTATACCACTGGTAACAGTGGATTCATATGAAGTTCCGACCTGCACGAATGGTGTAACGATCTGGGCGCTGTCTCAACGAGAGACTCGGTGAAATTGTAGTAGCAGTGAAGATGCTGTTTACCCGCAATAGGACGGAAAGACCCCGTGAACCTTTACTGTAACCTGATATTGGCTTTTGATTTGTCATGTGTAGGATAGCCGGGAGACTATGAAAGTGCGTCGTTAGGCGTGCTGGAGTCATCCTTGAAATACCGGTCTTGACAGATTGGGAATCTAACACGCCCCCATGAATCTGGGGAGTGGACATTGTCAGGCGGGCAGTTTTACTGGGGCGGTATCCTCCAAAAAAGTAACGGAGGAGTTCAAAGCTTACCTCATCGTGGTTGGCAATCACGAGAAGAGCGTAAAGGTATAAGGTAAGTTGACTGTGAGACCTACAAGTCGATCAGAGACGAAAGTCGGACTTAGTGATCCGGCGGTTGATAGTGGGATCGCCGTCGCTTAACGGATAAAAGGTACTCCGGGGATAACAGGCTTATCGCCTCCAAGAGTTCATATCGACGAGGCGGTTTGGCACCTCGATGTCGACTCATCGCATCCTGGGGCTGTAGAGGGTCCCAAGGGTTTGGCTGTTCGCCAATTAAAGCGGTACGCGAGTTGGGTTCAAAACGTCGTGAGACAGTTTGGTCCCTATCCTTTGTGGGCGCAGGATACTTGAAAGGAGCTGCTTCTAGTACGAGAGGACCGAAGTGGACAAACCAATGGTGTTCCGGTTGTTCTGCCAAGAGCATAGCCGGGTAGCTACGTTTGGAAAGGATAAGCGTTGAAAGCATCTAAACGCCAAGCCTCCCTTAAGATTAGGTATCCCTATAGAGACTCCATGAAGACTACATGGTTGATAGGTTGGATGTGTAAGCACAGTAATGTGTTGAGCTTACCAATACTAATTAGTCCATCGGCTTGACCACTTTTTCATTACGCTTTGCCGAGAAGGCAAAGAGAGTGGTACAAGATTTAAGAGTCTAGTTGTTTTTATAAGCTACTACAGCTTGTAGATGAGATCATCTTCGAGCGTCATTTATAGTAAGTGAGAGATTGAATTACTAAACATTTTTCTTGGTGGCTATGGAGAAGGGGGTACACCTGACCCCATTCCGAACTCAGAAGTTAAGCCCTTCATCGCCGATGGTACTGCACGCAAGAGTGTGGGAGAGTAGGTCGCTGCCAAGTTTTTCTTCATGGCCAATCCAGCAATGGATTGGCCTTTTTTTTTCATATCAGTAACTAAAATCAATTATCTCAAGATGCCGACCCCCAAATGCGCGTACAAATGTCTCGCTCACCTTAAAGTCTGTACTTTGATAGATTTCTCTAACAAATGTCTCTCTATTTGTTTTTAAGCTTGGTGCGATCAACTTACCTTCATAGTGTTTTTTATCTATATACTGCACAAATTTTCTTTTAGTCCTTTTGTTTAGCAGGGCTTGCAATTTAAAATGCTTCGATATGTTTGTCTTGGCTCTCAAGCGCTACTTCCAAGTTTTCGCTTGAAATGCTTTCGCGCAACTCCCTGCCACGGAGTACATAGCTGGCTACAAGCGCTGTTAATCCTACTGTGGTGAAGGCCGCTCCCCCAATTATTGAGCCCATTGCCCTTTCCGCTAGACTAATCGATAGCGAACCTGAGAGATAAAACCCAATCGCAACAAGAGCGACGCCAAGGACTACAGCTGCACCGGCTCCGTGCAGATGATTTTTTTCAAAAGTTTGATAATTCTGGTAATCTTTTATGTAATTTTCAACTCTGGAACTCATAGAAACCTCTTTATTAATATTTTATACAAATATTTTAACCTATATATATTTATTTTATATAAAACTAAAATTAATATTTAATAAAAAATAGGAGCTAATAAAGGGATCAGAAGCGATATGAGCATGATTACGACTAACACGAGTACAAGAGCGATCATCCAGGCGAGCAATGCCTTCCACGCAGAGAATCGGTGAGCTTCTCCGACAACGTTAAGAAAAATGATCATTCCCCATACGGTAATCACTACGTTGATTAGTCCAAATAATGATTGAAGCCATATGTTTGGGATAGAAAGCACGCTGAAATACCCGATCACATGAGCGATGATGAAGGGATAGTAGCTCCAACCAATCGCACATTTTACAGAAGTAAATGTGCCTTTTCCGCCAACCCAAGCTCCTGTCAGCTTAAACAGCCATCCCCCTATGTATAAATAGATGATGCCAAAAAATCCTCCGGCTATTAAGACAGTGATGACAAAGAAAACATTGCGGTAGAGCGCATTATGCGGATATGTTAGCATAAGGTAACTTGTTGAAGAAAGCCCAGATAAAATACCCCAGAGAATAGCAAGCCAGATGATGACGCGGGTAGGATTGCGATCAATCATAGCGCGGATCATTTTTTTAGGATTGACCCATATCTGAAGCCATGGATTGATTTTTTCTGGTACCATAGATGAACCTCATGTCATTAGAATTCTCTCAATGCAATCTTGATGCCAAATCCACACTCATTTTGAGTCATACAACAACGGGAATGGGGGAGCGGGTGTTAGCTTTCAAGTTCCATCAATTGCTTCACGAGTTAGGTGTTTCTACCCACCCAATTGTCGATATCATTGAGCTTCTTGGAGATAATTATGAAAAGTTTGCATTGCTGAATTATGATTTAGCAGATAAAGGTCATCCCCTTCTAGAGGGATTGCACGCGCTTGAACTTCCAAAAAGTGATACGATTTTGATCTTAAGCTGGTGTTTTAGCTTGGCGGCTCTTTTTGCGACGAATGTCCATCACACCAAAAATGTGGTTGCAAAGCTCTATGCACACCATGAAAATGAGAGGATTCTTCCTGAGCTCTATGCGCCTGCTAATCTATTGATTACTGAATCGTTGCTTGCAAACAAAAGGGGTGCGGCTTATGGAATTGACCCATCGAGAATGCTTTATATTCCTCATACTTATCTGAAACAACATCCTCCGCTTAACAAAAAAAAGTTTAGTAAGCGGGTGATCGGAACAGTTGCTCGCCTAGAGTATGGGAAAAATTGTGAATTTGCGATTGAAGCGGTTCGTATACTTGTCCAAAAAGGACACGATGTTATCCTCTATTTAAAAGGAGACTTTCCAGAGGTGTCTCCTTATCCAGAATATAAAAGGCTTTTATCTGAAATGCTCGAAGCGTATCAAAACGAATCCTGGTTGATTTGGGACAGAAAGGAAACTCCTTTTCCCGATGTTCTTGAGGAGTATAAGCAATTTGATATACTTCTCCATCCTTCAGGCGCAGAAGGAGGAAGCCATGTTGTTGTCGAAGCCTTAGGATTAGGTATTCCCTCTGTCGTCTTAAATTGCAGCACCAACCCCTATCTATTTAAGGGGCTTGCAACATTTGTGAAAACAACAGGTGAAATACGTCCAGCGCAACTGCCCTTTTATATTCCTGACATGGATGATCTTGTTCAAGCCTTGGAAGGGGACTTACCACCTCCTGATCCAATAAAAGTCAGCGATCGCTTTCATCCTGATATCGCGCGTGAGCGGTTATCGCTTCTCTTTGACCCTGACCCGGAAAAAATCAAGGCTGTTTATGAGGAGGATCGCAAACTTTATGAAGCCTAAAAATGGAATAGGCATTTTACCAGGTCTTTTAGAAGGCAATATCGATCATCTTGTTCCTCTTTGCTCAATGATGCAAATCCCCATTTTGGTCACGGAGCGTGTGATTCAAGAAACGATTGAACTCTACTATCCTGAGATCGAGGTTATCTACGCTCATCCAGAAGATCGCTTGCTCGACGATGCTCTAAAAGGTTATGACCTCTTTTATTACGTTCATTTTTACAAAACCGGCAACCAAACTTTTTTCTTTAATGAATTTTTGACCAAAAATAAGGCGAGATCAGTCATGTCGCTACATGGCAATCCGGATAAATTTCATGATATTTTTTGGATCGAACGCCTTGCTGATGAAGATATCGTTTTAGCTTATGGTCCTTTTCTTCTAGATTTAATGCGTGAGAAGGGCGTTGAAAAATCTCCCATTATCAGTGGCAATTACAGATTAGAATACTATAAAGCGCACGCCTCCTTTTTTGATGCCAGGTTCCCGTTCGAAAAGGAAAAAACAACGCTTCTCTATGCCCCCACATGGGGAGCGCTTAACACCGATTCGGAACAAAAGCGCTATTTTACCTCCTTTTTTGATGTTTTTGAAGAGTTGTTTGAGACACTTCCCTCTGATATTCAGCTGATTGTCAAGCTTCATCCGATCCATAGTTGCCTCATGCATGCAAAGCTTGAAGAGGTGAAACAACGCTATCCCCATATTTACTTTCTCGATCACTATCCTGTTATCTATCCTCTTTTAAAACAGGTAGATATCTATCTTGGTGACTATTCTTCTATTGGGTATGATTTTCTATATTTCGACCGCCCACTTTTTTTTGTTAAAGTTAAAGAGAAAACGCCTTTGCATAGCTGTGGCATCACGATCCAAGATGAGCCTATCTACAAAACAATCAAAGAGAATTTAGAGGCATCCTTTAGCGAAAAAAGAAAGAAGCTTTATCATCACGTCTACGGTGAGTCAAAACCTTTGGAAGTATTAAGGGAGGAGATAGAAAATGCGCTATGACCTTCTCCTAACAGATCGAAAAGCGTATACCTATGAAGGGTACATGGCTAGGCAGCTAGCTGCAAACTTTGAGAAGAAAAAAATCCCTTTTAGGAGGATCTACTTAAACGACGGCATTTTACAAGAATATATGCGTGCGCTTCAAGAAGACCCCCCATCATGGATAATTAGTTTCCTCAATTTCTTGCCTTTTGAACCCCCGTTTTGCGACATAGTACAAGTTCGCCAGTTTGTATGGCTACGAAGTTCTGTCGAGGGCGCAAGTAGCTATGTCGGTTCAAAATATGGCCTCCTAGGACTTCCCAAGCACTGCGATTTACCCAATACGGTTTTTTTGCCGCATGGGGTAGAGACGATGCCGTTTGAAGAACGTGTATTTGATACCGTTTCGTTTACACCTCTTTTCGAAGGAACAAAAGGCATTACACACACGACGCATGGACGCCTAGATATTTTTGGTGAACACCAGGGCAGCAATTGGTTGAAACGCCTTCCTCCAACAGTTTCGCTTCATATAGGCCTTCCCTATACGGAACATTTTTCCGTTTTGGCTAGAGCTAAGCTTCTCATCGTTGACCCTGACGATATCCACTGGAAGATGGCGGCTGTCGCTGTGGGGTGTCTGCCCTTGATGGCAGATGAGGAGGATCTTCAAGATCAGATTGCAACATTCCTCGCAGATTCTCAGAAGAGAAAAATTTATTTAGAACACTATTATCCTCAGCTTCATAGTTGGGAAAGACAAACAGAACAACTTCTCGAGCATTTAAGATGAAAGTGAGCATTATTACTCCAACAGCCGATCGCTCCCACTTTTTGCAGGGGCTATACAGTTTGCTGCGCGCGCAAACGCACACTGATTGGGAGTGGCTTATCTACGATACAAGCACAAGACCTCAATCATTTCCCGACTCAAGAGTCCGTTATACCCATTCCCATGAAATTGTATCGATTGGAGAGAAAAGAAATAGGCTTGTGGAAGCGGCTACGGGCTCAATTATCGTTCAGTGCGATGATGATGACTACTATGCGCCGGATTATCTGGAATTGATGGCTTTTAAGCTTAAAGAGGTCGCTTTTTTTAACTTCTCCTCCTGGTTTTCTTACGATACCAAAACAGCACAAGTCTACTACTGGGCAACAGATGAAGAGCATTTTTCTCAGTATGTTATTAGCCCACTTTTAGGTAGTCGTGTAAGGGAAATCGAGTTTGGCCCTCACATGGAAAATCAGAGGGAGAAAGTGAATCAAAAGGGAAAAAAGGGATACGGTTTTTCTTATGCGTATCGAAAAGAGGTTGTGAATGAGTGCGCCTTTCCGGATTGCGACTTTGGCGAAGATTGGCAATTTTTTGAGCGTGTAAAAGAGGCGGGCTTTCCCTTCAAATTCGAGAGCGATCAGGAGGGAAAAACAATCCATGTGATTCACGAAACCAACACTTCAGTAGAATATCCGCAGTATAGAATTCCACGCTTCCTTGCGGAGAAGGTTTTTCCCGGATTTTTCGAGCATGCAAAGAGGTATTATGAGGATTGATTTTTTAGTCGCAAAGAACACCTATAAGGCAACTGAAAGCTTTTCTAAAGCTTTTGCAGAGGCGCTTCAAAGAGCCGATGTCGAGACCCGCCTGCATAAAGTTGAAGAGGGTGATTTTTTCTCAACTCTGCAATCCGACCCGCCAGATTTCACCTGCTCGTTTTCCGATATTCACTGTAATGGCATGCCGATTGGCGAGCTCTGGCGTATTCCTCATATCTCGCTCTTAGTCGATCCCGCTATTTACTTTCTCCACCAAATGCGCGGCGCGTTCTCTGGGATTACATGCGTAGATGAGGGGGATGTCGAATTTGTCCGTAAATTGGGGTTTGAGCGCGTGTCGTTTCTTCCTCATGCCGGGGATCAGTCGCATTTGACTTCGCCTGCGAAAGATCGCCCCTACGATGTCGTATTTTTCGGCTCGTGTATCGAATTTGAGACGGATGATGAGCGGGTTATAGCTGCATCAAAAAGAGTGCTTTCTCCTGAAGGCCCCTCTATCTTAGAGGCTTTAGTCGAGTTAGGGGTGCCGGACGAAGAACTTCCCCGGTATCATAATGAAGTCGACCTTTTTACCCGTAGCAAGGATCGGATCGAGCTTTTGCGCTCCTTAAGAGGGCATAACCTTCACATTTGGGGGAATGGCCCTTGGGAGAAATATGCGCCGCATGCAACGATTCACAAACCAATTTCATTTGACCAAACGCTAGAGGTGATGAAAGAGGCCAAGGTGGTCGTTAATAGTTCTCCGAGGTTTAAAAAAGGGTTGCATGAGCGTATTGTTTATGGAGCGCTTTGTGGGGCAGCTGTTTTAAGTGGACAGGGGGGAAGCTACAATTACCGGTATGGGGAGTGGGAAAGCTTCAATTTCAGTGATTGGCAACACCAAGCAGAAAAATCTCAACAAGAGATGTTATTACATCATACATGGGATCATCGAGCAGCTCTGTTGCGTAAGATATTAGAGACGCAGTTTAACTAATCAACCTTCCCTAGGCGAGAAAATGTTTTTTTTCGCTCTTAATGCAGGTCAGTGGCTAGATGATCTTCAAGTAGCAAAAACGCATTGAAAAAAAATGAAAAAGAGCCACTTTCCTGGCCCTGTTGGGATGTTCGGAAGTAGACCCTTCATACCTCAATTTTGTACACGACCCCCATGAAAAAGCTCAATGTTATATCACAAAATCAGATGAAAACTACTTCAAGGTTTTCAGAGAAAATCCGGGCGAGCAGTCTATATACCGGAGAGCCTCTGCCTTGTCAGGATGACTTTAGCTCCTAAATGCCCCTGATTTGATGCAGCATAGAAAAGACGGTTGGCCTCACTAATGTCCTTTTCAACTCCAATACCTTTTTGGAAACATTTTCCTAATAGACATTGTGCCTCAGGATGACCCTTATCGCTAAGATTGCGATACAAACGAACGGCTTCTTTTTCATCTTTTTCGATGCCGGCACCTAATTGAAGAGACTGCCCTAAACGAAGCTGAGCATCCACTTCACCTTGATCGGCAGCTAATCGATAAAGCTGAACAGCTTTACTCATATCTGTCGCTACTCCACAACCTAGTCGATAACATTCTGCTAACTTGAACTGAGCGAGTGCAATGCCTAGTTGAGCTGCATGCTGGTGTTGGCTAAACTGATCAGGAGCAAGAAAGTCTTTGTTTTTGAACTCACGTTTATAGATTATTTTTTGATGTTGCAAAGACCATGAGGCCGCCTCCACCACCCCTATTATTGTACTACAGTCAGGACTAATTAGTTGAGATATGGCGTCTAGATGGCCCTGAGCTGCGGCTTTTCGGAACCATTCGACAGCTAAGTTTATATCTTTATCAATGATATCTGGTGGGCCGAATCTAGAATCCCCTGTATAACCCTTAAGATAGATTTCGCCTAAGGCATACTGAGCCTGAGCAAAATTTGCTGAAGCAGCCATTTGATAGTAATGGATCGCGCCTCTCATGTCTTGTTGTATATTGTATGTGCCATAGTGAAGTTTTGATCCCTTTTCAAAGTCACTGTTAGTTGATGTGACTTTATTTTCAATTAGCTCGCTTTTTTTTGCTGATATTTGTGCAGATTGTTGCTCTTGAAGTTTTGCTAAATTATATAAATTAAGTGCTTCATCTTGGTTCCTTTCTAAGATCCAATTTTCTTCATCAAAAGTACCGCTATTTATGCCTCTTTCATAGCAATTTCCTAGCGTGTTTAGTGCTTCAACACAATTTTGCTCGCAAGCTAATCGTAACCATTGAATAGCCGTTTTGGGATCTCTTTTTATTCCACGACCTTCTAGATAACACTTCGCTAAACTATGCATCGCTTCAGGAAGACCGAGGTCCGCAGCTACTCGGAAGTAACGCACAGCCTCTATTTCATCTTTTGGGATCGATATTCTGCCTTCTTGATAAATTTTGCCTAACGCATGCAGGTGATGCGGTTGACCATGTTCATCTACGGCACGAAAGATGGCAGGATATAGATTCGGCTTAACTAGTGTTGTGTCGTCTAATAAACGGAATAAGGCTCCAATATGACCTCGCTTGGCAGCTAAATGATAGTATTGCATGGCGCGAGTTAAATCGGGTTCTTCTGTTCCATACCCACATTCCAGGAATATGCCTGCAGAAAATTGAGCTTCGAGATTTCCTTGGTTTGCGGCAAGTATGTTTAACCTGAAAGCTTCATTTGTTTGATCTTTTCTTGGGAGGAAATCATTCTCATAACCATACGCTACACGGTAACGCGCTTCTGCATGCCCTTGATCAGCTGCCTTTCGATACCAATCGTAAGCCTTTTGCACATTCGGCACAACTCCGTAACCCTTTTCAAAACAAAGTCCTAGGTTATATTGGGCGTCTCGATCGCCATTTTCAGCTTTTTGGAGGAAAAGAGCCGGGGTTCGGGGGGGGGCTTCAGCATTTACACCCTCTTGTAGAGCGTTTAATTGAGATCTTGTTTCTTTTAATTGGCTCATCATAAAGCACATTAATTTTGCGTGGTGGGTAATATGATCTTCTTGCGCAACCCCCAATATTGCCCTGTAGTATTCAACTTTAGGATCAAGAGTAAAGAGTAGTTTATAGACTTTACGTGCCTCATTTCGCTGATTCAATTCTTTAGCGACATCATTCAGCCCGATTATCAGTGTCGGAAGATCTCCCTTGGCTCTAAGAACATCTAGCTTTATGAGTTGATTTAGCAAGGGTTGTGTGGGATACAGCCTGGAAATTAGAGCTTCGGCTTGTTTTAAAGCTTGTTTTTCTAACGCATGACAAACCCCTTTTAGCAAAATATGGCTTTTCTCTTCGGGGCTTTCAATAATTTCTGCTAGGCGAAAATAAAGATCAAATTGATAGGGATCACCTTGTAAAACTAGTTTTAGTAACCTCGCATCAAGAGAATCCCCGTCTAATGCAATGCGTACTGCATTTTGAGGCTCTCCTTTAAGTTGATAGATTTGAATTAAAAGTGAATCGACTAAAAATTCTTTACCTTTAAATGCTAGTAACGTGTCAATTGCCTTGGTTATTTGGTGATCACTAACTTGGTAAAGGGCGAGGTGAAAAGACGAAAGCAGAGCTTTTTCAGGTTCATTTATTTTTTTGTACAGGTCAACAACCTCTTGATAGTGATGCCAATCTTTTGTGTAGCGAAACGCCTTTGAGTAGCTTTCTAACGCTTCTTCATAGTCTTCGAGTGCCACACATTCACGTGCATGTCTTAGATTGCTGTCGGCAAGATTAGCGTCGTTTTTCTGAAATGATAAAAACGAGGGGACTGGGCTTTGATTCTTTTGAGTTTCCTCAATCAGATCTCTTATTTCGCGATTAGGAAAAAGAGCGGTAATGGGTTCTCTGTTCTTTGGACACGTATTTTGTTTTTGAAGCCATTCTTCAATTGCGCTTTTTTCAAATGTATGACCATGATTGTCGATAACCGGATCTTTAAATACCTCCTGAGTGATCGGACAGATCGGGAGTTTAATGCCATTGCTGTTATCATCACCTACCTGTGGTTGATAGCTTACAATTGCTTGTTTGAGTGCTTCTATGCATGATGCATTTGAAGGACTGGGAGGTATCCCATAGGTATTTTCGCGATCGATCAGCTGAAGAAGAGTAGAGAAATCGTGTTGATAAGCATTTAGAAGGCTCGATGCTGTACAAAAGCGGGAGGGGAGGAGTGTGTATGTTTGTGTATTATCATCGGACTCGGGAGGTGAAAATAACTGATTCATCGCAAAGGTGTTTTGTACGATCTTTTGGAAACCCATGTTATAGACACTTAACTTAAGTTGGTCTGATTTTGCTTTGAAGGTAAAAACACGGTCAAAAGTACGATATTGATGTGAAAGTGCAGGTATTGACATTGATCCTCAAGAATATTATTTCAGGAGAATCCTGAGTCTTGCATTCTTATTAATCAAGAAAAATCTGATTTATTAAAAGAGCCGCATTTAGGACATTTCGTGATTTTTTCCCCGGTTTTTCCGAGATAGTTGTGATGGCAGAATTCGCATACAGAAAAGCGGAAGAGAGGTGGAGGGGCTTGTTTAGCTCCATTTCTGAAATGTGTAAACAGCCACGCTCCCAAACAGAGGAAGAGGAAGAGGGCAAGATAGAGTAAAATGGCGGTTGTCGCTTCTACTTCAATCATGTTCCTCCAAGTCTTCGACAAATACATACTCGATTTTTTCAATTTCAGAGAAATCGGGTTCACCTACTCGAGGATAGCAGTCTAATTGTGAAACGAGTTGGGGTTGGGGCATTTCAAAATATTGAGGCAGTTCAACGAGTTCAATAGGGGAAAGGATCACCTGAGTCGCTATAGGTGAATGAAGTTGAGGTAAACCTAGATCGACTTCGACGGCAACAGGGGTAAGGGGAAGAAAGAGGTCGGCGTTGGGTGGAGAAGCTATTCTCAAACCTAGCAACAATAATAGGTGTAAAGCAAACGCAAGAGCGATTCCCCTCAGCAAATTGAGGGATATAAGAGGCTCCCTCTTGCGTATTAATAATTCTGTTTTGGCTCCTAATCGTAACATATCTCTGAAGACGTATCATGGTAGACTAAACGCAGTTTTGCCCCTGTCTCTTGGACTAAAGAGAAAAGGCGTAAAAAATCGCCATATTCGACATGGCGGTCCAAACTCAAAACAACAGTCGTATCTGCTCCGGGATGGTAAGAGAGCGTTTTATTGATTTCCCTCTGCAAACTCTCTTTAAACGACTCAAGGTCCACAATTTCTTTTTTGCTCCCTACATAGATCACATTTTGCGCATCGACAACGACCAATATTTGGGAGGTGCGCGGCGCTGCAGGGCGGTCAAGAGTAGGGTTTTCAATATTAAGTGATTTTAACGGAAGAATATCTGAAGTAATGATAAAGAAGACGAGCATCAAAAAGACCACGTCAACAAGAGGCGTGAGATCGATCAGAGCGGTTGTTGGTTTAAGCGATGTCCTAAATTTCATACTTATGATTCACAAGTAAGTCGACAACCTCAGAAGAGGTTGTCTGAATTTCTAAAACGACCCCCTTCACACGGCTCACAAGATAGTTATAGGCGACAACGGTGGGGATGGCTACGACAAGGCCTGCAGCTGTTGTCACAAGCGCATACTCCATCGCTTCGCCGACGCGTGTTGTGGAGATATCCATTAGACCGGAGATGCGCATCTCTGAAAAGGCTTGGATAAAGCCGAGAACCGTTCCTAAAAGTCCAATTAAAGGAGCGATGTGGGCGATAATCGAGAGAATTTTGGCATTTTTCTCTAGGCTGGCGATTTCGTTAACCCCTGCAATCTCCATTCCCGACTCGATCTCTTCGCGCGGCCGCTCGTACCTGATGAGTCCTGCTTTCACAATATTGGCAACTGCCCCTCCAGTCTCTTCACAGATCCTGACCCCTTCGATAATGTTATGCTCTTCAATCGCTTTTCTTAAGCTGATAATCAACTTGTTCGTGTTGACTTCTGCCTTTCGCAAATGGAAAAGCCTTTCAAAAAAGACAGTCATTGCCAAAAGGGAACATCCTGCAATAATGAATAAGATCGTATTGCCTTCTGTAAAATAGCGTAAGATGTAGTCTGTAAAAACCATTGCCAATTTACATTCCATATTCATGCCTCAATTTTTCTTGTGCTAGACAGGCCCAGTCGCCTCCTTTTTTTGCCATCGCCTCGAGTTGGCGGACGGCAAGTTCTGGACGTCCCTGCAATTCATAGACTTCTGCTCGCAAAAACATCGCTTTTAGCCGCAAGGGAGAGGCAATATCTGTATTGATTACTTTTGAGAGAAGGCGCATTGCGGTTTCATACTCCTTTTTCCCACGATAAGCGTTGCTTTGCAAAAGCCAGAGGTTGAGTTTTTGCTCCTCAGAAAGATACCCGTTTCCACAAGCGTTTGCAATTTCAAAACAATGCAATGCTGTATCATAGTCTCTGCAGCTTTGAGCTAATTTTCCCTGTTCGCGCCACACAGCTGAGAGATAGTATCCCTCTTCGATTCCCGCTTCCTCAAAGTGAGCTAACATTTTTGCTAATCGCTCCTGAGCCCGCATTCTTTTTCCGGTTTTGAGATAAGCTTGCACGAGGGTGTACTCCGCCTCTTCATAAAGGGAGGGGTAAGGAGATTTTTGCAAGAGGAGCGAAGCGTAAGGATGATCGGAAAGAGAAAAGTCCTTTGTGATCGCGTTCAATAGGGGAAGGGCCTCTTCAGGCGTTTTGTTTTCCAAGTAGAGCTGGGCTAGCTCAAGCATAGCCTGATAACGGAAATAGACATAGGCAGTGTCGACACTTTTTCCTTCTTCAAGGCAAAGAGGAAACGCTTTAATAGCCTCTTCGAGGCGAGCTTTAGCCGTTGAAAAATGCTCTTCGTTTGTGCCGATTAAATAATGGACGACAACCAATAGGGGCGAGTTTGGGAATCTTGAGGTAAAATCCCGCAAGTGAGCTAAAGCTGTTGCATTGCCTTCGAGATAGGATTCATAGCTGAACTGTCGAAAGTATGCCTCTGCAGCTCTTGGAGCCAGCGGATGCTCTTGATAGACGCGAGCCCTTAAGGCTCCATGGTCGGCGTCTCCATTTTTCTCAGCAGCTTCAGCCGCCCAAAACCAAACATCGCAAATAAAAGTTGAGCGAGGCGACTCGTTAGCTAAAGTGAGAAATGTCTCCTTTGCTTTTTCATAATACTCTTGTCCAAAGTAGAGCATTCCAAGGGCAAAGAGAGCTTCATCATGATATTTTCCATTACCGCATGCGACTTGGCAGAGAGACTCTTCGGCAATGGGAAAATAAGAGAGATCGAGCAATTGAGAGGCGATAATCCCGCGCAGATAGAGGGTCTCCTCTCTCTCTTCAACACTTTCGCTAAACTCATTAAGGAGCTTCTCGAGAAGAGCTAATGAGGAAATAGGAGAATTGCGATATGCATTTGCCTGCGCCTCAAGCTTGAGAATATGGGCTGCTTTAGGAAAATTGCCGCGTTCCATGATTTTAAAGGCGCGGCCAAATGCTGTGGCTGCTAACTCAAATAAAGGCCCTCCATTTGCCGGATTTTTCAGCCCCTCTTGAAAGTGGTTCAGGCCGCGTGCGTACCACGCCTCCGCGTAGGAGGGGTTTAAGTTATGTACTTCTGAAGTCGCTCTGCTATACAGCTCTTCTTTTTCTTCATAACTTTCAGCGGCTTCAGCTCTTAATAGCAAAGCATCGACAGTTTGGTAAGGGAGTAGGAGTGAGGAAACGCGTTTCAGAGCGGCTTCATCTTCAAGATACTGCCATCTGAGGATATTCAATCGGCCCAAAGCTAAGATTGCCGTCTCTTCCTGGGAGCCGAATAGCTTTGTAAACATCTCTTCGGCGCGTGAGAAATAAGCCTCCCGTGTTTGGTTGCTGATTGTCGGATCCTCTGCTAAACGGGCATAACACCACCCGAGATGGAGCAGAGCTTGATCTGTCCACTTTCCTGAAGCTCTTTTTTTAGGAAACGACTTTTCAAAAAGCGTTTTCGCATGAGCATAATCACCTAATGCGTAGGCGGCTTCGCCGCGTAAATAGTAGCATTCATAGCATAGAGGGTCATCTGTTGATAGCTCGCGAGCAAGCGCTGCAACTAAATTTTCTACAGCTTGAGGGTTTCCATCGCGTAGATGCATGCGGGCAAGATAAAGCGCCGCTACGATCTTTGGTTTTCCCTTTGACTGTTGCAACTGCTCAAAATATTGACGGGCGCGTGGATAATTTGCTGCCTGATAGTAAAAAAGACCGATTTCAAAAAGCGCATGGTCATAGTGTTCTAAATCGTCTCGCGTTCCAGATTTGGCGTAGCTTTGCAAAAATGCCAGCGCCTTTTCATACTCTTTTTTTTCGCGGTAACAAAGGGCGGATAAATAGATCATCTCTCTGTCGATGCGATCTTCCACAGCTTCTTTGTTATAGCAGAGGGCAAGCGTTTGTTCGTAGTTGGCTTGGGCATAGAAACTCTCTGCAAGGCGGTAACGGATCTTTTTCTGAACTAGAGAGTCATTGAGAAGCGCTTTTGGATATTGCCCTACATCAATTGCATGCAGAATTTCTTCGTAAAGAGTAATCGCTTCGTTATAAAAGCCTGTTACTAAATAGCGCTTTGCTTTTCGGCCTAAGGCATCATAATGGCTGTCTAGTGAGTATTGAAGAGCATAGAAAAAGGAGCGATCTTCTTTTTTCCACGCCTCCTCTGGAAGGGTCTGGGTAACCGATTGCATTTCGCGATAGGCATCCCCAGGCGATTTAAGGGTTGAGTTGAGGCGTGCGCGCATAAGTTTAATGCGGGGCTGTTGCTCTATCGGTGGATTTTTCATTAAAAGGCGTGTGAGTGCTTTTTCTCCCTCTTCACAATCACCTACTGCTTCGCATGCTTCTGTGAATCTGAGCACGATATCGACATATGCAGGCCAGTCGACACAATATTTTTGCGTCGTATTGACCCCGATCCGGCTGATCAGTTCCTCATAGGAGGTTTTTGCCTCTTCAAAATCGTGCTTTTTGATTGCAGCCTCTGCGTTCTGGTGTAAGTTCCGCAGCTGCTTCTCCTCATCGGCACTCCAAAAAAAAGAGGAAAAAACCAATAACAAAATGGGTAGAAAAATCGTATTTTTTTTCATCCTATCGAAAGATTACCAGAAAAATACAGAAAAGTGTTGCACAATTTCAAAGCTGAGACTTATTAATTGGTAAAGATATTTTTTCACACAATTGGAGGTTAATCTGGTATGGCCCTTAAGGACACATGTAAAACAATGAGAGAGCTTCTTCACTGTATCCAGTCGGATATGGATAAGGCAGAAGCTGGTAACAAAGCAGCGGCTCAACGTGTGCGCACATGCAGCATCAAGTTGGAAAAAGTTGCAAAAGTTTTTCGCAAAGAGTCAGTAAAAGCTGAGAAATCAGGTGGACTCAAGAAAAAAGCGGCTAAAAAAGCTGCGCCAAAGAAAGCTGCAGCAAAAAAGGCTGCGCCAAAGAAAGCTGCGCCAAAGAAAGCTGCAGCCAAAAAAGCAGCTCCAAAAAAAGCTGCGGCTAAAAAAGCCGCTCCAAAGAAAGCTGTAGCTAAAAAAGCAGCTCCAAAAAGAGCAGTGGCTAAAAAAGCAGCTCCTAAAAAGAAAACAACAACGACAACACGGAGAGCGACAGCAAAGCTCCCAAAAAGACGTAAAAAATAGTTTATTTTTTACCTTTCTATTTCTAGGCTTTCAGGTAATCGTTACCTGAAAGCCTTTTTCATTTGAGTCACACTCTGTCTTTTTGCTACTCTACTTCCATGAAATTCTCAATTCATTGCGAAGAGGCGATTGAACCCCTCTGCCCTCACTTTGGACAATGTGGCGGCTGTAAATATCAGCATGTTGCTTATGATGAACAGCTTTTGCAAAAGCAAGCGTTTGTGCGGTCACTTTTTGATCGAGATGTCGAACCGATTTTAGCATGTGATCCCCCATGGCGCTATCGTAATAAGATGGAATTTTCCTTTTCACAAGCAAAAAGCGGGGAGAAATTTCTTGGCTTGATGCGCAAAAGAGGGCGCGTAGAGAATCTCGATACCTGCTATCTCACAAGCTCTTGGTTTATCGAGATATTAAAACGGGTGCGTGCGTGGTGGGAGGCGAGCTCCCTTGCAGCCTATTTTCCGCCAGGCGACAGAGGAGAACTGCGTACGCTGACGTTGCGAGAAGGGATTTATACCGGAGAAAAAATGGTTATCTTGACCGTCTCTGGAAATCCTGAATTTCAAATAGCTGAGGCAGATATTCAAGATTTTATCGATGCAGTAGGAGAGGTAGACGCGTTAATCCTGCGCACACAGATCATAGCAAAAAAGACGCCTACCCGTTTTGAGGAGCGCTTGTTAGCGGGAAATGAAGTTATTCACGAGAACCTGCATGATGCCGGTGAGAATGCTTACCTGTTTCGGATACGTGCAGCCTCGTTTTTCCAGCCCAATACTAGACAAGCAGAGGCGCTTTACCAGCTTGCCCTTGAAGGGGCAGAACTTAAGTCAGAAGAGATACTCTACGATTTATATTGCGGAACCGGCACTTTAGGGATTTTTGCTGCCTCAAAAGTGAAGCAGGTATATGGAATTGAGCTAGTGCCTGAGGCAGTTGAAGATGCACGGGCAAATATCAAACTCAATAACATTCAAAATATGGAAGTGATCGAGGGTGATGTTGGAAAGATAGAGCTTCCAGAACCACCCACAACAGTGATACTCGATCCTCCCCGTGCAGGCTTAAGCGCAGAAGCAATCAGCTATGTTTTGGCAATGTCTCCGGAAAAAATCATCTATGTTTCATGCAATCCCGTAACGCAAGCTGAGAATTGCCAAGAATTTGAAAGTGCAGGCTATGTGATAGACCGCTTGCAGCCCGTCGATCAGTTTCCCCACACTCCGCACATCGAAAATATCGCATTTTTAAGCAGAAAGGATCTTAAATAGGCGCCATCTCAATTTAAGCATGTCTACAAATTGAGTTGAAAGACAATAGAACTAAAAAGGGCCTTGTTGCGTAAATAGTCACGAATGAAGACCTTTCTTGCCTAAAGATCTCTGAGTCTTTAAATTTTTTGTTTACCAAGACGAAAAATTTGAGGCTCAAGATGACACAGCAGACAAAAACTAGGTACTCCATCCGCAACTGGGGCGATTATAACAGAGCTTTGGAACAAAGGGGAAGCTTAACTATTTGGTTTTCCGCTGAAGCGCTTGAAAAATGGGTTGCCAACAAGGATGGTAAACGAGGGCGTCCCTTTCTCTATTCAGATGATGCTATTCTTTGTGCTTTGATGCTTAAAGCAGTCTATCATGTGCCCTTTCGCCAGCTAAGAGGTCTGTTAACTTCTTTAATTTTTCTACTTGGGATTTCATTGCCAATTCCATGTTATACAAGGATTTGTAGACGAGCAAAAGACTTGGGTCAGAAAATTCAAAAACTCAGCAACAAGCGACCAACAGACATTGTTTTTGACTCTACCGGACTTAAAGTGTACGGAGAGGGAGAATGGAAAGTGCGTCAACATGGAGTGAGCAAAAGAAGGACATGGAGAAAAATACACCTGGCAGTTTGTCCTCATAGTCATGACATCATTCTACAGGAGACAACAGGCAATGAGGTAGCAGATTGTACAGTAGTTTCTCAAATGAAAAAGCATCTACCCGATTCTGTAAAAAGAGGTTATGGTGATGGAGCTTGCGATAAAGAGGAGTGTTACCAAGCATTTCATGATCGAGGGATAGAGCCGATTGTTCCTCCACAAAAAAACGGAGTCCCGCACGAGAAAGAGGTTTGGATGCAACCGAGGAATAATGCGATCAAAGAGATAACTGGCTTAGGAGGTGATGATGATGCCAGAAGGCTGTGGAAGAAGCTCAAAGGATATCATCTCAGGTCGATAGCAGAGACGGCTATGTTTCGTTTTAAAAGACTGTTTAGGAGTAGCTTATGTTGCAGAAAACTGTTTTATCAGAAGGCTGAAGTATATGCTAAATGTTTGGTGATCAATAAAATGAACAAACTTGGGATGCCAAAGAAAAGGTGGGTATACTCATAGAGTAACTAGCACCAGAAGGCTAGGCATTCGAAAAACTACTCTCGAGGGAATTACGCAACAAGGCCATAGTGACTCACAATCGCTAAAAGCTCTTTCTTCCGAAAAAGTGAAGCCCCTTCCCATGCCAACTCTCATAGAGTCTACCGCATCATCAAAACTCCCAATGACGAGATCGGACAGGGAACACCCGATAAAAGAAATATCTTTTCTTTAGGCTCGTATGCACTTGAAAAAGTCAAAGAAGAGATTCCGGAAGTCAGAACGATTGTCACTTTTCCAGGCGATCTTATTCATCAAGTAGCGGAATACCAAACAAAAACGTTAACGATTAACGCTGTTTTCAAAGGAGAAAACCCCTTTTGCTATTTCGATGTTTTCATGGATCAAGGTAAACAGCTGGATCCTCAAGTGGAGAGGGATTATTTGAATTCAACGGAGCAAGATCCATTGATTAAAGAGATCGTTCCTTTGCTTGAGAAATGGGTGAAACCCAAAGATGCGATATTGAACTCATGTGAAGAAAAGAGCATCTAAGGTGAGTTGTTGATCGACAACGTTTTGGAAATAGGCGTTTTCCTTAGCTCCAAAAGGCGTAATAAGAGTAAGGAACAATGCCTTATTTGTTTCTGTGCGGTCCTTAAAGAGAGAAGTTTTTCTGTTAAGTTCTGTAACATAGGCTTTTGTCAGACTAAATTCCTTATCGCAAAATTTAAGCTCACAGAGATTGATGCATTGATCTGCTCGATCGATTACAAGATCAATTTCGACCTCTTTTTTTCCTTCAAGATCAGTTTTCCAATAACTTGCTTGAGTACTAACACCACCAATGCGTAGAGCATTTTTAATCTCAGCCACATGTTTTAAACACAAACTTTCAAATGCAAAACCAGCCCAAGATTTCCATGAAGGGGTTGCTTGTCGTTTGATCCAATATTCCTTTTCAACTCCTTTTAAAAGAGATCCTTTTTCCGGCTCTATCCAATGAAGATAAAAAAGGGTATATTCATCATTGAGATAATAATGCATTCCCTTAGATTTTTTGCCCATTTCAGGAAGAGTTGCTATAAATCCTGATTCTTCTAATTCCCTTAAAACATCACTAGTTCGCCCGCTATTATTTAATTTGGCGGTTTTTAATAATTCTAAACGTGACATTCCTCGTCTTTGCTTTGCCAAGGTGCGCACAATTTTGAAATGTGTTTCAGCATTCTGAAATAGTGAATAATATAGCTTATAAAATTCAGTAAGTAGCGGCGATTGGGGAGTGAAACATAAAAAATGGATATTTTGGTTTGCAGAGAGACCTCTTTCTATATAGGAAAGATATTTGGGAACACCACCAGTTACCATGTAAATTTCACAAATTTGTTTTCGGGTTAAAGAAATCTCTCTAGATTGCAAATACGCTTCCGTTTCAGAAAGAGAAAAAGGAAGAAGTCTAAGATGAGCGCTTAATCTTCCGTAAAGGCCGCCTGTATTGTTTACAACATGGTGAATCATCCAGGAGGCTGCAGAACCAGAAACGATTAGAAAAAGATTGGGCATGCTGGAAAAATGACGGTTCCACGCATACTCTAATGCTTCTAAAAAGCCTGACTTTGAAGAGGCAAGCCATGGAAGTTCATCAAAAAATATGACAACTTTCTGCTTTCCTTCAATTTGCGTCACGCTCTTGATAAGTCGCTGAAATGCTTCTCGCCATGATTTTGGGGAGGTTTTAGTATGATTGTGATTAAAGAGAGCTGTGTACTCGCTATGAAAGTATTCTAGTTGTTCTTTTGTAGAGGCGGCAAAAGACCCTGTGATTTCGAAATAGACTCCTTTTCTTTTAAAATAATTTCGAATTAAAAAGGTCTTTCCAATACGCCGACGTCCATAAATGGCTAAAAATTCAGCATTTTTTGATTTGTATAATCTTTCAAGGGTGTGTTTTTCTTCATTTCGCCCTATGATGGGCTCGGGTGATTTCATGTGAAAATTCTCTTTTTATCGCCATTTTAGGCTTTTTGATTTTATTATATCAACAAAATTCTGTTTTTTCTGTGTTTTTAGGCTTTTTAATTTCAATAGGGAGCGGAGCTCTCATTTTTTACATTTCTTTCCTAGGATGCCTCTTCATTTGTTCAGCTTGAACATCAATTCGCTTCCCTGTATAATATTTTATATTTCTATATCCTAATTTAGAGGAAACAAGCATGTTTAAAAAATTCCTATCACTTTTTGCTCTGTTCTCGGTATCCCTGCCTTTGTTTGCAGAAGAAGAGGAAGTGGTTCGCAACTCCGGCTCTTTCTACCAAACACTGATTATGATCGGGATCGCCATCGTCTTTTTCTATTTTATTCTATGGCGTCCAGAGCAAAAGCGGCGCAAAGCAATGGAACAGAAACGCGGCGCAATGAAAAAAGGGGATCAAGTAACCGCAATGGGCATTATCGGTACCCTTGACAGCATAAAAGAACAAACAGTGATTGTCAAAATGGTCGACGGTTCAAAAATCGAGTTCATTAAAGCGGCAATCAGCGAAGTGCGTCCAAAAGAAGAAGGTCAAGCACAACAAGAGGCTTGATAGACTCTCCAACACGTCACAACTAAATCAGGGGCAATCAATAAGTCCCCTGAATATATTTCTACAATTCCTCTGAGCAACATTCCTGAAAGAAATTTTTTGGCTTCATAAGAATTATTAGAGTCTTGAAGTATATGCAAGGTTCCTAGAACTCTGAAGATTCCGATCGCGCTTCCCAAGTAAGGGGTCCATCCCATAATTACCAAAGCATTTCTAAAATGCGCATCGCTTAAATGAGAAATCAATGGATGGTGGAACCCTAAGGTACTTGGAAGCGGATCAGTTGCCTTTATCATAAAAATAATTTACAAATTGGTGGCTTTGCAGGCAAGTTTTTCCAACACTTTAGTGCTGCGAGCAATGAACCGGGTCAACGCCTCGGGCTCCATCTCTTTTTGAGAGAGACGGGCTAGATCATACACCTCTTGCGCCATTTCTTTTGCAAGCTCCGGATCGATTTTTTCAACCGCGTGAATCGCGTTGATCAGCTTATTGTTTGTATTGATTACAAAGGTCGGTTTCACAAGATCAGGCATTGGCATGCCGCGGTTATGCATCGCCATGGTATCGCGAAGGCGGCGTTGCTCTTCACTCAGCATAATAAATCCGGTCATCGATTCGGAGGCAAGCGACTGCGCTTCCACTTCAATATCGAGCTTCTTATGGAAGAACTCAGCGATCTTTGCCGCCTCGCTTCGCCCCTCGGCATCGAGCAAGCTCTTTGCTTTGGAAGGATCGAGAATTTTCTCATCGACACTCGCATCGATCCGCTTGAATGTTGTGTTTGTTTTCCGCTCTAAAAACTGGAGCAGGGCCTGATCAATCATCGATGGAGGGATTAAGAGCACTTCGATTCCCTTATCTCGGTAAAGGTCGAGAAAATGCCCTTCTTCAGAGGCATAATAAAGCGTTTGATCGGGATGGCGCTCTTTGTAATCTTCTACAGTTGTCCACTCATTCTCGCTGTTTTTCCAGACTAAAAACTCTTTTACCCTTTCATAAAACTTTTCATCTTGAAGGACGCCGAACTTGATGATGAGCTCGATATCCTCCCAGTATGAAAGGAACTTCTCCTTGTCGCTTCTGTAAAGAGCTGAGAGGCGGTCAGAGATTTTTTTCGAGATATGCGAACCGAGCTGACGCACTGTACGGTCCATCTGCAGATAGCTTCGGGAAACGTTGAGAGGAATATCTGGGCTGTCGAGCGTTCCTCGTAAAATCGTTAAATATTCAGGAAGCAAATCGTGGCAGTTGTCTGAGACGAAGACGCGGTTGCAAAAGAGCTTGATGGTATCTTTTTTGAGCTCTCTCTCCTTAGATAATTTGGGGAAATAGAGGATTCCTTTTAGGTTGAACGGATAGTCGACATTTAAATGTACCCAGAAGAGCGGATCTGGTTCCATAGGGAAGAGATGGCGATAAAAATCGATATACTCTTGTTCTGTGCACTCTGAGGCTGGCTTCATCCATAGAGGAGGCTTTTCATTGATCTGTTTGTCATTTAAGAAAATCGGGTAGGGGAGAAAGCTGCAGTAGTGGTTGAGAATTTGGCGCAACTTCGCATCATCGAGGTATTCCTCTTCTTCGCTCGAGAGAGATAAAATCACATCAGTTCCTCTCTCTTTTCGCGTTCCTTTTTCCATAGTGTAGTTGATCGATCCGTCGCAACTCCAGTGAACCGGCTCAGCACCTTCTTTGTACGAAAGGGTCTGAATATCTACATTTTGTGCCACCATGTAAGCGGAGTAGAACCCGAGACCAAAGTGGCCAATGATCTGGTCTTCTTCTTTATTAGATTGGTATTTTTTGACAAACTCTTCTGCACCTGAAAAGGCGATTTGGGCGATGTAATTCTCTACTTCGTCAGCATCCATCCCGATTCCGTTGTCAGAGAAAGTAAGCGTCCTTTTCTCTTTGTCGATTTTGATATCGATCCGGGCACTTTCAGGTGAGCTGTCTGTGATTTTGCAGAACTTCGAGATGGCATCACAACTATTTGAGACAAGCTCTCTTACAAAAATATCTTTATCAGAGTAAAGCCATTTTTTGATGATTGGTAAGATGTTTTCACTGTGTATCTTTAATGTGCCCATATTGCCCTCAAATTTTATTTAGAGGAGCATTTTATCATATTTGACTACTTCAGTAAAGTGTCGAGATTGAGAATTCCGCTCTGTTCAAGCATGACCAAAACAACCCCTAGAGGAACTACCCATCTGACTAAAAAGAGCCAGGGTCTGAAAATCCACAGCCAGCCGGTCCCTTCTAAAAATCCTTCGCGTCGGATCTTTTTTTCGATTACCCAGCCAGCAAATATAGACGTTAAAATTGCATTGAGTGGCAATACCCAAGTGGATGAAAAATAATCGAATGTGTCAAAAAATGATTTTCCAAACATCGAGTCCCAGTTATTAAATAGGGTAGGTGTGCCGGAAAGGGCGCAGGGGACAGCAAGTAAGAACACCGCACCTCCGACAAGCAGGGCTCCTTTTGGTCGCGACCACCCAAAACTTTCAGTGACAGTCGCCACCAAAACCTCCATGACCGATATCGTCGAGGTAAGCGCAGCAAAGACCACGAGCACAAAAAAAGTTGTGGAGATCAAAAGCGTTCCAGGAAGTTTGCTAAAGAGCACAGGCAGCGTTTTAAAAAGGAGTCCCGGTCCTTCCTGAGGTGTGAAGTTAAATGTAAAAATAATCGGGAAGATCATCAGCGAGGCAAGTAGAGAGACGAGAATATCCATGGCGCCAATGGTAAAAGCGGTTTTTGGGATATTATCATCCTTATGCATGTAGCTGCCGTATGTAATGATGATGCCCATTCCAACACTTAGTGTAAAACAAGCAAGCCCAAGAGCTTGTAGTAGTCCTGAAGGGGAAAGTCTGGAAGCCTCGGGGCTGAATACAAAGAAAAACGCCTTTGGAAATCCTTCAAGAGTAATGCTATAGAGAAACAGGAGAACAAGAATAAGGAGAAGGGCTGGAGTCAGAATTTTTGCCCAAAACTCGATCCCTTTACGGATTCCTCGGTAAACGATTGCTGTTGTAATCCCTAAGAAAATAATCGTCCATAGCAGATTAATGCCGCCGGCCGAGTAGAGAATATTGAATACATTGCTGATCTCATCGGGTGTTTTATTTGCAGAAAAGTTCAATAAAGACATGAAAGTGTAGTTTAAAGCCCATCCTGCTACAACTGAGTAGTATGAAAGGATTAAAAACGAAACCAGGACGCTTGACCAGCCGATAATGCGCCAGTTTTTTTCTACGCCGGAAAGTTCTGAAAATGCTCCTACAGGCGCGCGTGCAGCTGTTCTCCCTATCATGAGCTCTGCCATAAAAATAGGTACGCCGATAATGAAAGTAAAAATGAGATAGGCAAGCACAAAAAGCCCTCCTCCATTTACGCCTGTGACGTAAGGAAACTTCCAAAGGCTGCCAAGTCCGATAGCTGAGCCTGCTGTTGCCATGAGGAAGCCTAGCTTGCTTCCCCAACTTTCGCGTGGTTTCATATTGAAAATGGATAGCAGAAGAGTTAATATTAAAGTATATGTTTCTTGCTCAATTTGTACAAGGCTTTACGCTAGCCGTTACAGCTTCTATCGCATTTATTGTAATAGGGTTAATTCTTACTATTATGATTCTGTTCACGAAAAAGAAGCTCGTGCGCACAGCTCCCTGCGAGATAAAAATCAACGAAGATGAAAAATTAACGAAGACAGTTGCAGGGGGACAGACCCTTCTTTCTGCTTTAACGCGCGAAGGAATTCCGGTGCCTTCGCCTTGCGGAGGCAAGGCGACATGCAAGCAATGCCGCATCCAGGTTTTAGAGGGAGCGGAAGCGCCGTTAGAGACAGATAAGGGAACTTTTAATAAAAAGCAGCTCCAAGAGGGATGGCGCCTTTCTTGTCAGTTAAAGGTAAAAGAAGATCTCCATGTCCATATTGAAGAGCGCTATCTGGAAGTAAAAGAATGGGATGCGACTGTGATCAGTAATGAGAACGTGGCGACCTTCATCAAAGAGCTCGTTGTGGAAATTCCCGAAGGGGCAGAAGTGCCGTACCGCTCTGGAGGTTATTTGCAGTTCCATGTCCCGGCTTTCAAAACAAACACAGACGATTGGAAAGCCACGATGGATCCCAAATACTATGAAGATTGGGAAAAGTTCGGGCTATTTGGACGCTTAGTTGATTTCAGTCACTTAAGCACAGGTGAGGTCATCAGAGCGTACTCAATGGCTTCCTACCCAGCCGAAGGACGGAAGTTGAGATTCAATATCCGCATTGCGACGCCTCCCTTTATCAAAGGAGAGATGGTCGATAAAATTCCATGGGGGATCTGTTCAAGCTATACCTTCAGCCTCAAACCTGGCGACAAAGTGAAGCTCTCTGGGCCCTATGGAGAGTCGTTTATGATCAACGATCAACGCCCACTTATCTTCTTAATCGGAGGAGCGGGATCATCCTTTGGGCGGAGCCATGTACTGCATTTGTTCAATACTGAAAAGACCGATCGGCAAGTAGACTTTTGGTATGGGGCGCGCTCTCTAAAAGAAAACATCTATCAAGAAGAATACGAGGCGCTTGATAAAGTGCATGAGAACTTTCGCTACCATTTAGTTCTTTCTGAACCACTTCCAGAAGACTTGGAAGCGGGCTGGCAGAAAGACGATCCCGTTAAAACAGGCTTTTTGTTTAAGTCTTTTGAATTGGGACAATTAAAATCGATGGAGGAACCGGAAGAGTGCCTATATTATGTTTGCGGACCTCCTCTGCATAACTCGAGCGTGCTTAAGCTGCTCGATGATTATGGTGTTCCTCGGGAAAATATCGTTCTCGATGATTTTGGATCATGATCATTGCACTTGCTCAAATCAATCCGACTATCGGCTCTCTTTCTGCAAACTATGATAAAATAGTTCACAATATCAAGCAGGCAAAAGCGGCCGGTGCTGATCTTATCGTCTTTCCGGAAATGGCTCTTTGTGGCTATCCGGCAGAGGACTTACTTCTTCTCCCGAGTTTTATTAAAGCTCTGACGGATAAGTTGAAGTGTGTCATCGAAGCCTCTCATGGGATCACGGTTGTCGTCGGAACGGTTCGCGAGAACCCTTCAGGTGGGGAAAAAGGACTCTATAATACAGCCGCGATCATTGAAAACGGGCAGCTCATCGGTTTTCAGGATAAAGCGCTCCTTCCTGACTATGACGTGTTTTCCGAGAGGCGCTATTTTGAGCCTGCTTCGCACAGCGCTGTTTGGAGCCTTTTGGGAAAGCGTGTGGCGATTACCATCTGCGAAGATATTTGGCAGCATGCAGAAGCTGTTGAATATACCTCCTATGTGCGCGATCCTGTGGAAGAGCTGGCTAGTCAAGAGCCTGATTTGCTTCTCAATCTTTCAGCTTCTCCCTTTAGTATGGGACGTCAAGATGTACGCCTCGAGGTGTGTCGAAAGGCAGCAAAAACAGTTCGGTGCCCCGTCCTTTTATGCAACCAAGTCGGGGGCAATGACCGGTTGATTTTTGATGGGCACAGCCTTCATGTCGATCAGACGGGTGAGCTCGTGCAGTTTGCAAAAGCGTTTGAGGAGGATTTGCTGCTTGTCGATCTCGATAAACGTTATGCCCCTTGTCTGATCCCTGTGCAGCAGGTTGAGAGTTTATATAATGCTCTGGTGCTCGGGGTGCGCGACTATTTTCATAAGCAAGGGTTTAGCCGTGCCTGCTTTGGGCTTTCCGGAGGGATTGATTCGGCTGTTGTCGCTTGCATTGCAAAAGAGGCGCTAGGTGCAGAAAATGTGCTCGCCCTCACCATGCCTTCCCGCTACTCGTCGAAAACAAGCATGCACGATGCAGAGGAGTTAGCAAAAAATTTAGGGATTGCATTTGAGGAATTTTCTATTGAAAAGCCATTTGAAACTTTTTTAGAGACCCTCTCTCCTAGGTTTAAGGGGATGCCTCCTGACGTGACAGAAGAAAACTTGCAAGCGCGCATACGCGGCGTCATCCTAATGGCCTATTCCAATAAGTTTGGATATCTTGTTTTAGGAACAGGGAATAAAAGCGAGATGGCAATGGGGTATGCGACCCTCTACGGCGATATGTGCGGCGGACTTGGAGTCTTAAGCGATGTTTCGAAAGAACAAGTGTACATTCTTGCGCGCTATATCAATCGTAACCAACAGATTATTCCACAATCAATACTTGAGAAAGCGCCTTCGGCTGAACTGAGGTTTGATCAAAAAGATAGCGATTCACTCCCAGAATACACCATTGTAGATCTCGTCTTAGGGGAGTATGTCGAACATCACCGCTCTCCTGAAGAAATTGCAGCAGCACATCATTTAGACCTCACCCTTGTGAAAGAATTGGTGCGGAAAATCCACTTAAACGAATATAAGCGTCAACAAGCACCTCCCGGCTTGCGCGTAACAAGGCGCTCCTTTACAATCGGAAGGCGTTTTCCGATAGTTCAACACTGGAATATATAGTGAATAAAAATAAATGGTGGGTTTTTCTTGTCTCAACAAGCGGGCCTTCAGTCGTTTTTCTTGATAATACCATCATGCCTGTTGCTCTGCCAACAATCGAGAAGGATTTGTATTTTACGCCTCTTATGCTTGTATGGGTTGTCAATGCTTATCTTTTGAGTTTAACAGCTTTTCTCTTAATCGGCGGCCGATTATGCGACCTTTTTTGGGAAGAGACGCATGTTGATCACCGGCCTTGCGTTGTTTGGAGTCGGTTCATCCTTTAGCGGTTTTAGCATGACGCAATGGTGGATGATATTAGGAAGGGTGGTTCAAGGGATAGGGGGTGCGTGTATTGTCCCTACTACTGTCGCCCTTATTATGTCTTCCTTTCCACAAGGAGAAAGGGCCAAAGCGATGGGTATCAATACCGGCATTAGCTCTATTTTTCTCCTATTAGGTCCCGGTTTGGGAGGCTTATTCACACAATACCTCAATTGGCGTTGGATATTTTTTCTCAATATCCCCCTCGTCATATTCGGCATTTGGATGGCTTTACTGATATTGCCTCCGAACAAGAAGAAAAAAGAGACTTTTCATTTTATGGGAGCGGTTGTCTTATTATGCGCTGCTGTGACGCTCGTCGTCGGTTTGATGCAAGGCAATGAGTGGGGGTGGACTTCTCCTGCAACTCTTTCGCTTCTTTTTGTAAGTCCTTTCTTTTTTGTCATTTTTTGGTGGATTTCCACACATACACCCCATCCACTTATCGATTTTAATCTCTTTAAAAATCGTCGTTTTACAGCTTCCAATATCTTCATTTTCTTGACACAGTCGATCATCATGGTGACGGTTTTATGGGCTATCTATTTTCAAAATCAGCTGCATTATTCACCCGCTAAGACAGGTCTTGTGATCTTTATCGCGGTGTTTCCTGTCTTTATGATGGCTCCGCTTGGAGGATTTATCAGTGATCGTTATGGTCCTAGAACACCCATTTTGATTGGGTTTTCTCTTCTGACCTTTGCCCTGTTTTGGCTTCTATTTATGGTGCATCACGAGAATTTAGCTTATCTGATGCCAGGGTTGCTCTGTTTTGGATCGGGTATTCCTTTGATCTTGTCGCCGACGATTGCGATGGGGCTTTCCGAAGTAGATGTAAAAAAATTAGGGGCTGCATCGGGAATCACCACAGAGACCCGGCAGTTGGCAAGTACGATTGGGATCGCCCTGATGACGACGATTTATTACTCCACTCTCAATATCACCGGTTCGAATGCTCAGGCCTTCTCATCGATTTCGTTGATCGCAGGCTGCCTCGCATTTTTTGGATTGATTGTCGCTTTTTTTACAATAAAACGGAGACGTCCAGAAGTGAAAAAGAAGAGGGGTACCAGCAGTTAACTGCTGGTACCTAGACGAAAAACTATTTTTTAGGAGGCTTGCTGCTTCCAGGTTTGTTTTTTGCCATATAAACCTCTTAAGGTGTTGTTCACAAGTATCTTTGAGACTGTCTCTCGGATGTACTTGTTTCACCCTAGATTTTCTGCGAAAGGCGAATTTTTTAGGTAGAAGTTTTTTTTGTCTCAAAAAAAATACTGTATCAGCAAGCGCTAGCCCGGATTTCTCACCAACCATTCGGCCGCTTTGCGCATCTGTATCCCCATCTGTCTTCATAGCCATCCTCGGAAGGGTTAATTTAACCCTCCCTTCGGATGACTCTTCGACATCTGGAAATACAGTCTGCCCAAATCGGCTCGAGTGTTGGTGAGAAACCCGGGCTAGAGAATAAGCTACTGCTTGGATAACAAGGAAGAACTTCCTGCAATCCAGCCTGTTGTCCAAGCGTTTTGAAAGTTAAATCCTCCCGTCACGCCGTCGATATCGAGAATTTCCCCGGCAAAAAATAGGCCCGGGTGTATTTTGCTCTCCATTGTTTTGAAATTTACCTCTTTAAGCGTCACTCCACCACACGTCACAAACTCTTTTTTATACGTTGTCTTTCCTTCAATACGATACCGATCAGGTGGATTTTCCCTTTTCAGACGTCTCGGCATGGGATCTTTCCATTCGATGACACAGGTTGCCTGGTAGTTTTTCTCATGTAAAAAGCGCGCTTCCCATGCAGAGAGTTTCAAGATTGCCGGTCCGCTAAAGCCCCAATGAGTGATCAATACAGGACCTGTCTCTTTACGGTTTCCACCTTCTAACCATACCGTTGCTTCTGGAACCGAAACACCTGCCAAGTGGAGGAGCGGTGAGCTTGGCACATTAAAGCTGAAAAGAGAGGGGACAGGAGGGACAATTGTATGGCCTGCTTCTTTTGCAAAAGCATGCCCTTGTGCCGAGCTTCCCGTGGCTAATATCACAGCGTCTGCCTCGGGGAGTTGTTCGATTTTTTCTCCAAGCCTTAGCTCAATTCCTTTTTTCTCAATTTCATTGAGAAAGCAATCGATAATGGTTTCTGAGCTATTTGTAACGGGAAACATCCGTCCATCCGGTTCGGTTTTAAGCTGGACGCCTCTTTTATTAAACCATTCGATCGTATCCATCGGTTGAAAGCGATGAAAGGGGCCGAGCAATTCTCTGTGGCCGCGAGGATAGCGTGTGCAGAGTTGTTTTGGGTCAAAACAAGCGTGTGTGACATTGCACCTTCCGCCACCTGAAATGCGCACCTTGGCGAGCGGCTTGCGCGTCTTTTCTAAGATCACTACCTTTGCATCAGGAAATGCCTCAGCACAGGCTAGAGCGGCGAAGCAGCCGGCGGCTCCAGCGCCAATTACGACGCACTTTGCCATGCTGCCTCGATGCAATCGTTGACGCCAACGCCGGTATAGCAATTTCCTATCAGCTCAGCCGGAATTTGCTTTTCAAAGTGCTTTAGCCGCTTATGATGCCCTAAAATATATTGAGGGATGGCGCGTTCGGCTCGCGAGACTAAACGGGCATCTGGCGGTGTATCGATGCCCAAATACTTTTGAACGGTTTCTAAGGCCATGTCGAGTGTGCCTGAACCTTGTATCATTACACAGACACGTGTTTGTTCTCCCACGTTTTGTTCCGGGAAAATTGTAGAATCCCACGTCATGCCCATCACTTTTGAGGCAGGGATGAGAAACCCAAATCCCTTTTTGCGTAAAAGGGGTTTGTTCCACCCCAAGCTCACTGTTGTGAGCGTGGCATACGTAAATGGGTCGTGCGGTGTCAGCGCATAGGCCGGGACCGCAGCGATGATGTGATCGGCTTCCAGCGTACGATCTTTTAGAATAACACCTTCCTTTTCAATCCCGATAACCGGGGTATTTAACTGCACATCTAAATGCTCGGCAAGCGCTTTAGGAAGGGTTTCCATACCGTTTTTAAAAGAGAAAAGATTTGCCTTTTCCTCCCGGGGGCAGCGGATAAATGAGCCTGCTTCCCACAATGTCGGGAAGCAGCTCCTTACCGATAGTTCGTTAAGATCGCCTCCAAAAATGCCTTTCACGATAGGATCTAAGAAAGTTTCTGTGATTTTTTTGTTTAGGCGCCGCCTTGAGAAATCGCCGATCGTCTCATCCTCTTTTTTTATGGGAGAAGAGCATAAGTCGTTTAAAAGAGCCCAGACCAATCCCTTTTGCAGCATTAAAAAGAGATTGGGAGTGCGGAGCTTGCCGTTTAAGCCAAGGTAGCGTTTGCGGGCGTTTGTATCGGCAGCGATCAGCTCCTTTTCAAGGCCGAGCTCATTGACAAGTTCGAGCGTCCGCTTTCCCTTGCCTATCGAGCGAAATCCGCGCGGCCCATTTTCAAACAAAAAGCCATCGTGCATCGAAGAGCGTAACCATCCTCCAACTCTTCCGCTTTTTTCAAGAATTGTGACATCATGTCCTTTTTGCTTGTGATACCAGCCTGCAGCGAGTCCTGAAATCCCCGCGCCTATAATGATTACTTTTTTCATCTTAAATAGACCTTGAAAATTTTTTATTTCCTTGTGTTATGTAAGCATCAAAGGTCATCGCGACGACCCGGATCAATAATTCTCCCAGTTTCGTAGCCTCGATTTTCTCAGGAGTATTGATGATTAATCCTTCTGCCTCATGGTCGGCGAGCTGCTGCTGTACATCGGCAAAATGGAGATCAAAATCGATACCATACCGCTTGGCAAACTCCCTTTTGTCGACAGCAAAATTGCTCATCAAAGTGTGGATCACCCATTTTCTCAGCAAATCCTCATCGTTTAAGACAAGCCCTCTCTGTACAGGCAGTTCATCTGAATCAAGTGCCATATAATAGGAAGGTAGATCCTTTATATTTTGAACATATGTCCCTTGAACATATCCGATTGAGGTGACCCCAAAGCCGAGCATCTCTTCGCTTGGGAGTACTGTATATCCCTGAAAATTACGGCCTAATTGCTTTTTCTCGAGCGCTTTTACGATCTCATCGCTTTTCAAGGCAAAGTGATCCATCCCAATGGCGACATAACCTTTTTCGACAAACCGTTTGCGCGCTTCTTGGTAGATCTCAAACTTCTCCTCGGCAGAGGGAAGGGTCTCATCTTTGATCGCGAGCTGATGCTTTTTTAACCAAGGCACTTTAGCATAGGAAAAAAGGGCGATTCTGTCCGGTCGCATCTCCAAAATATCAGAGACCGTTTGCTGAAATGTCTCTACAGTCTGATAGGGGAGGCCATAAATCAGGTCGATATTGACGGCTTCAAACCCAAGCATGCGGGCTAAATAGTAGGTCTCTTGCGTCATCTCTAGGCTCTGCCGCCTTTTTACCGCCTCTTGCACTTTCCAGTTTGTATCCTGAACGCCAAAACTCACCCTGTTGAATCCGAGCTTTCTTAAAAAGCGGAGCTTCTCTTCATTTGCCGTTCGGGGATCGATCTCGATAGCAACTTCTTTTGAGAAATCGATCTGAAATGAGGCGCGTATTTTCTCAAAAAGCCGCGCAAAAAGGGGAATGGAGAGCTTTGTGGGCGTTCCACCTCCAAAGTGGAGCTGCCACACCTCTCTTTTACCTGTAATCTGCGTCACAAGCTCGATCTCTTTCATCAAATAGTCGACATAACGCTCTTCATTCTCCGCCTTGCGATTCAAAACAACCGAACAGCCGCAGTAGAGGCACATGGTTTTGCAAAAAGGGATGTGAAAGTAGAGCGATAGGGGAGTATTGGGGAGCTCAAGGAGTTTTTTTCGATAGGTTTGCTGCTTTAAATCTCCCCACTCAGGAGCTGTTGGGTAGGAGGTGTAGCGAGGAGCCGGCAGGTTGAATTTATGTAGTTTTAAGACGGACATAGTCTACCATGAATTTCACGTTTTTCGCCGGAGTGTCAGGGAGAAGGCCGTGTCCTAAGTTGAAGATAAAGCCCGGATCGCCGTGCATACCATCTAAAAGACGGTCTAAAGCAGCGGCGATCTGTTGTTGCGGCCCGTATAAAATCATGGGGTCGAGGTTTCCTTGCAAGGCAATGGTCTTTGGAATTTTTTTGCGTATTGCAGGTAAATCTCCGTTCCAGTCGATGCTGATCGCAGCGGGATTGAGTGAGGCAAGCTCTTCTGCGAAAAGCGAAGAGCCGCGGCAAAATAAGATGACAGGGATATCGAGAGCCTCCACAATCATCTTCATCGGCTTTAAACAATACTCTCTAAACTCATGCATTCCGAGAACACCTGCCCACGAATCAAAAATCTGCACAGCGTCTACTCCTGCCTCGACCTGACATTTCAAATAAGCGATCGTTGCTTGCGTGATCTGGCCGAGAAGAGCCTGAAAACTTTCCGGCTCGCGGAAGAGCCATTGTTTTGTTTTTTTGTGATCGCGGCTCGATTTCCCTTCGATCAGGTAGGTCGCAATCGTAAAGGGAGCCCCGGCAAAGCCGAGTAAAGGATGCGACAGGCGCTTTTTTAATGTCTTGATGGATTGAATGATATGAGGATAGGCGTCATAGGGAGAACGCAAAGTGATTGCATCGGCAGAATCAAAAACAACAGGCCCGACGCCCTCTTGAAAGTCGTAACGGATCTGCATCCCGTCAAATACTGTTAAGATGTCACTGAATAAAATCGCCGCATCGACATTCAACACTTCCAAAGGAAGTTCTGTCACTTCCACTATCGTTTTAGGGTCGTGAAACATCTCCAGAAGCGAACGTCCACGCCGCATCGCTTGATATTCAGGCAAATAACGTCCCGCCTGGCGCATAAGCCAGATAGGAGGCCTCTCATTATTCTGACAACGCAAAGCATCCATTAATGACATAGAAAACGAGAATAACGGGAAACTGGGATATTTAGCGAACAAAAATTTTACCTAAATCAACAAGGAAAGTCACAATGAATTAAAATTTAATTTTATCAAATTAAAAAAGTTTTTATTTTTGTGTTTTTTGTAGTTTTTTTGATAAAATGCTTAAGAAAAAAGGATAATTTCATGGATTCTTCATCTTCTATTCCGAATCGTCATCAAAACCCATATCGCTCTTTTTCCGGGGTAGTTAAAACAACACCAAAGCAGCAGAGAAGTGCTCAAATGCGTGTGTCTACTGCGGCGAAAAAGTTGTTCACGCCGGATAATCCCATTCCTCATAGACCAGATGCCAGAATCCTAAGGCCATCGAAAAGAAGGTTTAGGAGTGTTTTTCCTCCTAAAATCCCAAAGCAGCCACTTACATCCAGCAGTCTATCGCAACCTAAGCAAGAACAACACGATCAAGCAAGCAATCAAGTTATTGCCAAACTATTTTCTCAACACATTGGAGGTTCAGATGAAAAAGGAGAAAGATTATTTGCTGATCTAGTCGGATTACTGCCAACAATTCAGCAAAATAGTGTTAAGGTAATTCCTGCAGGGGAGGCGAATCCCGATATCTTCCTTTGTTCCCTTGGTATTGTTGCTTTGGGAAAATTACTTGGAAAAGGTACGTTTTCAAAAGTTTATAAAGCGACTGTTTTTCAGCCAGGGTCGGATATGCCCTTAGAAGGCGCTGTAAAAAAATCGCATCGCCAAATGTCTATAAATCAATTAGAAAAAGAGTCTAGGATTATCGCTACCGGCCTAAGCCCTGCGAAAAAAAGTGGGGCTGACGCGCCCCATTTTATTGGAACGGATGAGAAGGGCATCGCTTATTCGATCCACGAACTTTTTGAAAAAGATTTTCAACAAATTAAATACAGTCAAATCGAAAATCCAGTGTTGTTTTTAGTAGATAGCTTTGCACAGTTAAGCCTGACTTTAGAATCGTTTCATCGCAACGGCACAGTGCTTGGGGATATCAAACCACAAAATATGCTCATGCACCGCGGAACCGGGAAAGCGGTATTTTCAGATTTTGGATCGATACATCGTGCTTCGCGCTCATTGCCATCCAAGGTATACACAAGTAGCTTTGCCGACCCCGCTTTCTTCTGTAAGAGTAAAGATGAAAAACCTTCATTGGCAGCACAAGTAAAGAAGAGTTTTTATTCCAGTAAGGAGAGCGATCTCTATGCATTTGGAATTTCTGTTGAAAGAATTATATATAACCTTCTCATTCAGAAAGGTCCCCATTTAAACATCGAGCAGAGCGATCTGCTTTATGAAGCGAGGCATGAGCATACAAACCTTAGCGAAGATGAATGTGCAGATTACGATTCCCGTTATCCAGGTCGCTGTATCGTTCACTTTCCTTACATGCCCGGCGGTAGAGCAACTGTAAGCATAAAAAAAGAGCTCAGCACACGCTATGATACTGCTATTGAGAAGTTCGATCGTTTAGAAGCAGAGCATGTATTTACAGGAAAAGAAGTGCGTGTTCTGAAAAACATTCTCTACCACGCTATTTTTTCTCTTCAAGATCCCGTACCGGATAATAGAGAGCTGAATATAGAATTTTTCCACGAACTGAAAGCAGCGTTTATTGATCCCGAACAGCTTGCCTCATAGCTAGCCCGGATTTCTCACCAACCATTCGGCCGCTTTGCGCATCTGTATCCCCATCTGGAAATACAGTCTGCCCAAATCGGCTCGAGTGTTGGTGAGAAACCCGGGCTAGGTTTAAAAGTCGCTCATAACAGTTACGTCGTGCAGGTCTTCTAGCTCTGGAGGGAGGCAAAATAAGCTCGGATTAGCTCTTAGATCCAGCATTTTCAAATTAGTAAAGAGTGAGATCTGCGGCGGCACAGATCGAAGATCTGAGTTGCTCAAATCTAATTCTGAGACTTCTGAGGCATCAATCAATTCTGAGAAGTGCTCAAAACCCGCAAACTCTCCTTCAGGGATTGTTGACCCAAGCTTTTCTGCGATGAGACGCAGAGCGCTTTCTTGGTTGGTGAGTACTATTTTTACCCAAGCGAGGGAGCTTATTTCAGAAGAACCTTCCTGCAAAGAGAATGTACGAAAATGCTTGAGGCCTTCTGTGCAGGCATCTTTAATGCGTGTTGGGAGGTCGAGTTCGTTAATTGCAAAGTGCTGAGTCCAGTTATGAACAGTAGCTGTTACAAAGAGTTGTGAGTGCGAGTCCGAAAAAACTGAAAGTGTCATAATAGCTTGAGGAGTCTACCTGAACACCTTTTATTTGTCAGTGAAATTTTTTATTATGGCGTAAGTCGTTGATTTTGTTTGGTTGGAAAATTCTCTTTCAGTGCATTGAGGAGCACTTTTTCCAGTTCAGAAGGTGTTTTAGGGACTTTTATCAACATCTTCTTGCTGATTTTATTCTTCTTGCCATGCGATTGTTCGGCAAAAAATACCAATTTGGTGAGCTTAAGAAGTGTAAAATTGTTGCGTGCAGCGAAAATGCGGAGGCGGGTGAGGCAGCGGAGCCACTCCACCTGTCCAGGAAGGGGCCCAAAGCGGTCGCGCACCTCTTCCATGATCAGATCGACTTCTTCCTCATCTTCAGCATCACCCAGGCGTTGGTAGAGCTCCATCCTAAGCGATGTCTCGTTGACATAATCCTCCGGAAAGCGTGCGTCAAAGGGGAATTCTACTTTCACTTCATGGTAGAACAGCGGCGTCTCTTGTTTTTGGAGCGCGGCCACTGTCTTTTTAAGCAGCTTACAGTATAGCTGGAAGCCGATAGCAGCTACATGACCCGATTGTTCTGTTCCCAAAATATTTCCTGCGCCCCGAATTTCAAGATCGTGCATCGCAATTTTCATGCCGTTTCCACCCTGAGTGAGTGCCGAGAGCCGTTTGCGCGAGATTTCGCTAAGCTCTTTTGTGCTCGGCACCATAAAGTAACAATACGCCTTTCGATTCCATCTTCCGACGCGGCCGCGCATCTGATAGAGATCAGCCAGCCCATGCCGATCGGCTCTATCGATCAGAATCGTATTTGCGCGCGGAATATCGATCCCGTTTTCGATAATCGAGGTTGCGACTAAAATATCGGCATTGCCCGATTTAAAAGTATGAAAGACGGTGTCTAGTTCAGCGGCGCTCATCTGTCCATGCCCCACAACAATGCGTGCATTTGGAATGAGCGTTTTGATCTTATCTGCTATCTTGTAGATCGTTTCCACCCGATTGTGCACAACATAGGCCTGTCCGTCGCGCGCCAGCTCGCGCATCAAAGCATTTTTGATCAGCTCATCTGAGGAGGTGCACACAACAGATTGGATCGGAAGACGATCCTCCGGAGGTGTATTGATGACAGATAAGTCGCGCGCGCCGACAAGGGACATATATAGTGTCCTTGGAATCGGAGTTGCCGAGAGCGTCAAGCAGTCGACTTCGCTCCGAATTTTCTTTAAGTGCTCTTTGGCACGCACGCCAAAGCGCTGCTCTTCATCGACGATGACAAGTCCAAGATTTTTAAATTTTACATCATTGCTTACGATGCGATGGGTGCCGATAACGATGTCTATTTCTCCCTTCTCAGCAGCCTCTAAAGTCTGTTTGACCTCTTTTGGTTTGCGGAAGCGGGAGAGGTGGCCGATTCTGATGGGAAAATTGCCCATCCGATCGGAAAACGTTTCGTAATGCTGCAACGCGAGCATTGTTGTCGGTACTAAAACAGCTACTTGCATGCCTCCGTCAACAACGGTTTTAAAGGCAGCCCGCATCGCCACCTCTGTTTTTCCATACCCAACGTCGCCGCATACGAGCCGGTCCATTGATTGATTGCCCTGCATATCGGTTTTGATCTGGTCGATAGCAAGCAGTTGGTCCGGAGTCTCTTCATAGGGGAATTCCTCGAAAAACTGTTGTACAAGGTCGCTGTCTGGAGGGTAGACCACGCCCCCTTTGATCACGCGCTCTGCTTGCAATTTCAGCAAGTCTTGCGCGTAGCCCATAATCGCTGCCTGTGTGCGTTCGCGCGCCCGCTGCCATCGGCTTGTCCCAAGCGTATGCATCTCAGGCGGTGTATCGGTTGCGCCGATATATTTAGAGATGAGGTTGGCGTTTTCCATCGGCACATAGAGCTTGCCTCCCTGTGCATACTCTAAGAGCATGAATTCAGTCTCAACGCCGAGATGGTTTGGGCGTCTTTCGATACCGAGAAAGCGTCCGATTCCGTTGTTCATGTGGACGACAGCTTCTCCTGGCGTGAGCTGCAACATCTCTACAGGAAGTGTGTGGTAGTGTGTTCTCTGCTTTTGCCTCCGCACTTTGTAGCGGTGGGTCAGTTCTGCCATGGGAACTAAGGCAAAAAGCGGCTCATTCAGGGAAAAACCTGACGAGAGATATCCTTGCACGTATTCCGCATTGAGTTGGGGATCGACCTTTTTTAATAAAGTGCTTTTCTCCGATTCGTTTTGATAGAGAAATCGGATGGTGGCAAAGTCGGAGAGATAAGCGAGCGGATCCTCCTCATCAAGAGGGAAGAAAGGGGGGCGCCATCTTTCGGCTTCCCATTTTTGATTTAAGCATTCGAAAGCGATTGTGCTCGGCGCTTTTACCATTTCAATTGTGCTGATCTCTTCAAGAGGAGAGTCGGAGAAATAGAGTTTTTGCGGTGTTGTGATTGTTTCACTTAAGCTAGAGAAAAAGCGCGACTTAGCTCCAGCCATTCCCTTGATCGTGACGTACTTTTCTTCGATTTGTTGGATATCGTCAAATACGACAAGTGTTTCAGGCCCCAAATAGTCGAAGAGTGTCGCGAGATTTTTTTCTTCAGATAAAAGCTCTAGCTCTTCTCCGGGAGTGACCACGATCTCATCGACTTTGCCAACCGATGTTTGGGCGATTGGATCGTATTTACGGATCGAAGCGATTTCATCGCCCCAAAACTCGATACGAAAAGGGTCGGGGGAGTTCACCGGAAAGAGGTCGACAATTCCTCCACGGACGGCAAATTCACCTTTATCCGCTGCCACAGGTTTCCGATGGTAGCCCATCTCCGCCAGGTGGTCCGGCAGCAGATCGAAAGGGACTTCAGCTCCCTGTTTGATGATGAGGTGGAGGTTGTGGAGGCGTTGAGGGGGAAGGACTTTTTGCAAAACGGCTTGCAAGTTAGTGACGATGATTTGCTGAGCTTTATTCTCTTGAATGAGGCGCAAAATACGATACCGTTCTCCTACGATATCGGGGCTTGGGGGAATCTCTTCAGAGGGAAGTGACTCCCAAGCAGGAAATTCGAGCGGGCTTTTCTCTGCGAAGTAGGCGATGTCGTCAAATAAGCGTGTATTCGAGGTGAGTACAACGACATGCTTATGTTTAGCAGCTAGGGCGATGAGAAGCGCTTTAGGCGCTTCCCACAAATTCTCTGCTACGACATGGGCTCCTTGCCGGATCAGAGCCTCGAAGCTTTTGAGCTTTGGGTTCTCTAAATAGATTTCTGTTCGAGCCATGTACGTGCTGCCTGTAGTGCTTCGGGAATTTTATCGATTTCTGTCCCCCCACCTTGTGCGCTATCGGCTTTTCCGCCGCCTTTGCCTCCAAGAAGGGGAGCGATCTCTTTAACGAGTTCGTTTGCCCGCACGCCTTTGCTGATCAGATCATCCGAAATGCGAATTAAGAATGAACATTTCTCTTCGTGTTTGCCGATCAAAACCAATACAAGAGAAGGCCGCTTATTCATCAAGATATCAGCGCACTCTTTTAACTCTTTTGGATTCAAAGAAACAGCATGTGGGAGGAAAGGGAGGGAGCCCACTGTTTCGACATATTCGAGAAGGTTTTCTACCTCTAGAGCGAGCAATTCTTTTTTAAGAGCATTCAGCGCGTTCACTGTGCTCTTATTTTCCTCAGCTAGGTGGGTGATACGCTTTTCGAGATCGCTCTCACGTTCTCTTACAAGAGAATCGGCCTCGGCTCCTGTAACCGCCTCGATACGACGCACACCGGCTGCGATGCTGCTCTCTTTAGCGATACGGAAATATCCGATATTGCCCACTTGGCTTGTGTGCGTGCCTCCGCAGAGCTCTTTTGAAAAGTCGATATCAATCACTCGCACACGCTTGCCATACTTCTCGCCAAAAAACTGTTTGATCTCCTGCTTTTTCTGTACTTCGCTAAAATCGAGCTCATACACCTGCACAGGCCTGTTTTCGCGAATTTTTTCATTTACAAGAGCCTCGATCGCGCAGATCTCTTCAGGTGTAAGCGCCTTATGGTGGCTGAAATCGAAACGGAGGCGAGCTGCATCGACAACGGATCCTGCCTGTTTGATGTGCGGGCCGAGAACTTCTTGCAGCGCCCAATGAAGGAGGTGTGTTGCCGTATGATTGTTGGCGATTTTCTGACGTCTTGCCGCATCAACAGAAGCGTTCACCCGATCTCCCACATGGAGTTCTCCTGAGCGCATCACTCCATGATGGGCAATCACATCCGTATAAGGCATCTGACAGTCAATCACTTCAAAGAGGTTGTTTTCGTTGCTCACAAACCCTTGATCGCCAACTTGTCCCCCTTTTTCAGCGTAGAAAGGAGTTTGGTCGAGCAGAACAACACCCTCCTCGCCGGGATGAAGAGCTGCCACTTCTTCTCCATCGCGCATCAGACCGAGAACTACAGCTTCAGTGCCAAGCTCTTCATAACCGAGAAACTTGGAGGGTCCGTGCTTCGCGAGAGCCGATTCTTCTACAACCTGTGCCGTTGTCTTCCTCGCTCCTCTTGAACGCTCTTTTGCTTCGTGTTCAAGCTCTTCAAAACGGCGGATGTCGACCGTTAGAGCATCATCTTTTGCTAAAAGAAGGATCTCTTCAAGAGGAAGACCATATGTATCTTTGAGTTTAAAAGCGTCGTCGCCGGAGATTTGCCCCTCCGCTTTTGAGGAAGCGACGATTTGGTTTAAGATATTGCCGCCTCTCTTTAGCGTGCGCAAGAATCCCTCTTCTTCGAGAGTTAAAATCTCTTCGATGCGCTCTTGTGAGGCAGACAGTTCGGGGAAGTCTCCGCCCATTAAATCGATTAAACGGGGAAGAAGTTTGCCGAGAAACGGCTTTTCCAGCCCAAGTTGACGGCCATAGCGTACAGCTCTTCTGAGCACTTTACGTAGGACATAGCCGCGATCGATATTGCTCGGCTGTACACCATCTGCAATAGCGAAGCTAAGCGAACGCATATGATCGGCAATGACGCGATAAGCGGGCTCAGATGCATATTTTTTGCCGGAAACGTTTTCGACTTCTGCAATTAATGCTCGCAAAATGTCGGTTTCAAAGAGCGACTCTGTCCCCATTTTGATCGAAACAACCCGTTCAAGACCGGCTCCTGTATCAACTGATTTTTTAGGAAGGGGGCGCATGTCGCCTGAAATGTCTCGATTGAATTCCATGAAAACAAGATTCCAGAATTCGATATAGCGCTCTCCGTCAATATCTTCAGCTGGGCTGCGTGCCGATCCATAAGAAGGGCCCCGATCGAAATACAGCTCAGAGCAGGGGCCGCAAGGACCTGTGTCACCCATAGCCCAGAAGTTGTCTGCTTCACCCATCCGTACGATCCGATCTTCGGCTACATGGGGTTTCCATAATTCAAATGCCTCTTCATCTTCGTGGAAGACGGTCACCCACAGATCTTTTGGGTCAAAACCAAAGACATTGAGCGTCACTTCCCATGCAAAGGCGATCGCCTCTTTTTTGAAATAGTCGCCAAATGAAAAGTTGCCGAGCATTTCGAAAAAAGTGAGATGGCGGCTCGTATGCCCTACGTTTTCCAGATCGTTGTGTTTTCCTCCGACACGGATGCACTTTTGGGATGAGGTGGCTTTTGAGTAATCACGTACACTTTTTCCTAGGAAAACATCCTTAAATTGGTTCATTCCCGCATTGACGAAGAGGAGAGTGGGATCTTCGTGAGGAATGACAGGAGATGAAGGGACGATAGTGTGCCCTTTATCTTTAAAGTATTGCAGAAATTTTCGGCGTATTTCTTGGCTGATCATGATTTTCTTATGGTTATAATGAAGAGAAAGAATAGCACGTGCTTGAGATTTTTTCTATGTTCGCGTTAGACTGTCTACTTTTTAATTACTATTTGGGCGGAAACGAAATGGAGAGCAAAGGGCTGGATCAGGAGCAAAAAAAAATCTTAAATAAAGTCGCAGGGGCAATACGACAGCTTTCAATGGATGCCGTCCAAAAGGCTAACTCCGGACATCCCGGTCTTCCCCTAGGATGTGCCGAGATTGGAGCCTATTTATATGCAATTGCTCTGCAGCACAATCCAAAAAGCTCTAAGTGGATCAACCGTGATCGGCTTGTCCTTTCAGCTGGGCATGGGTCGATGTGGCTCTACTCCTGCCTCCATCTTGCAGGCTTCGATCTTTCTCTTGATGAGATCAAAAATTTTCGCCAACTTCACTCAAAAACACCGGGTCATCCCGAATTTCACTTTACCGAAGGGGTGGAAGCCACGACCGGCCCGTTGGGGCAGGGGACAGGCAATGCTGTGGGAATGGCTCTTGGTCTTAAGATTTTGGCTAAAAAATTCAATACTCCCGAGCACACTCTTTTCAATTCCAAAGTTTTTTGTTTATGCAGCGATGGCGATATGATGGAGGGAGTGAGCCACGAGGTGTGCGCTTTTGCCGGTCACTTACAACTCAATAACCTTATATTTATATACGATTCCAACAACATCTCCCTCGATGGCCCGCTTTCAGAGACGATGACAGACGATACCATGAAGCGTTTTCGGTCGTATGGATGGGAAGTGCATGAAGTCGATGGACACGATTTCGACAAGCTGCATGAGACGATCTCAAGTGTCCGTGAAAACCAAGAGAAGCCTGCTTTTATTTTAGCACATACCATCATTGGAAAAGGGTCGCCGAATAAAGCCGGCTCGAGCAAGGCGCACGGATCGCCCTTAGGTCCTGAAGAAGTTCTAGCTACGAAACAGAATTTAGGATTGCCTGAAGAGCCTTTTTATGTCCCAAAAGCTGTCGAAACGTTTTTTGAAGAGAGATTGGTTGAGCAAAAGAGACTCGAAGAGGAGTGGAAAGAGATCTATCGCTTATGGGGAAAAGCCAACCCGGAGCTTCTCGAGGAGTTTGAGAAGATGCAAAACCACACAATTCCTGAAGATCTTGAAGAGAGATTGTGGAAGCTCGAGATGGAATCACCGATTGCCGGGCGTAAAGCATCCAATATTATCATCAACGCGCTTGCACCTCTTTTGCCCGATTTATATGGAGGTTCTGCCGACCTATCCTGTTCCGATTTAACATCGCTAAAAGATTTTCCACACATTGACAAAGAGCATTTTGAGGGGAGGAATATCAAGTATGGCGTGCGTGAATTCGGCATGGGCACGATTGCAAATGGTCTAGCTTATACTGATATGTTTGTCCCATTTATCGGCACATTCCTTACATTCTCCGATTACTTGCGCAACGCCATACGTCTTGCGGCCTTATCAAGACTGCACGTGATTTATCAATTTACACACGATTCCATCTTCTTAGGGGAAGACGGACCGACCCACCAACCGATCGAGCACTTTGCTGCTTTGCGTTCGATACCGTTCTTGCAGGTGATTCGACCAGCTGATGCGAACGAGGTGAAGATGGCTTGGGTAGCGGCGCTTGAGTACAAATCCCCAACAGCGATTCTCCTTAGCAGACAGGGGTTGCCAACGTTTGAAGCGACACAGGTTCCCTATGAAGATGGTGTTGGGCGCGGCGCGTATATCGTTAAAAAAGAGAAGGCGAAGCCCGATTACACGCTCTTTGCGACAGGATCGGAGTTGAGCCTTGCGCTGAATGTAGCAGGGGAGCTTGAGAAGCGAGGGAAAGATGTCAGAGTTGTGTCGATGCCTTGCTGGGAGATCTTTGAGCAGCAAGATGATGCGTACTATGATTCTGTTGTGGGCGGTGATTTAGGGATGCGTGTGAGCATTGAGGCGGGCGTCGATCTCGGTTGGCATAAATATATTGGGCGCGAGGGAATTGCCATCGGTATGGAGACATTCGGAGCCTCTGCGCCAGCAGGGGTATTAGCAGAAGAGTTTGGCTTTTCTGTCGATACGATTCTTGAAAGGATTCTAGTGTAAACAGTGGGGCCCATAAGCAGGACATTGACCGGGTCCACAGAGGGGAATCTAGGAGATGATTTAGATGCATGTATGCCACCGATTGTTAAAGCGGCTCTTTTGTGCATAGCTCTTTGTGTAATCGTTAGCTATTTTTTAAAAGAATCGAATCATTATAAGTTTAAGGGTTCTTTGTTTATTAGGGACAAAAGAAATCCTGCCAGTAATATTGTGTCCTTATTTTTGCGTCGGACCGGATTACTCTCGACTTCTAATCTGACAATAACACGTGATGGCGTGCGTGGTTCTAATGGCGAAGGGTGTGTTATCTCAAAAACTGATCTTCAACTCCTCAGACAGCTTATCGACAATGGTCTTTTTAAAAATTGGGATCGGCCGATCAGTGTAGAAAATTCTGCTGTCGACCCTCTGCCTCACTTTCCACAAGAAATTTGGGTCAAAATTTGTTCTCAGTTAGAGGAACAGGATCGGTTGAATTTTGCGCAATGTAGCGCAGCTGCATATGAAGTCGCGCATGATCCTGAGTGTTGGAGAGAGATCGACGTATCTTGGTCATCGCCGCTTCGTAATAAGAAAAGCTTTTATGGTTTATTGATTTCCCGTTTAATGGTGGTTGGCCGCCATAGTAAGCTTTTAGATTTATCTGATGCCATAGTCCCATATTTTAGTTACGCTCAACGTGAGAAATTGTTACCCCTTATCCCCTATCTTTGTCCTCAACTAGAGACATTAGTGATCCGTCATTCTTGTGCAAGGAGAAGACACCTCGAGCTATTAATAAGAGAATTGCCTAATTTAACTTCGCTTCAGAATCTTACGCTCGACAAGAACGTGATCGATGATGGTGTGATGACTACGCTAAATGATATTTTACCTTCGTTGAAGAAATTAAAGTCTCTATCACTTCGGGTAATTTGTGTGAGCGATAGCGGCGTTCGTGCATTGATTCAAGTATTGCCCCGCTTGCCGGCATTACAGTCGCTTGATTTGAGTTTTAATGCATTTGATCCTGCTCTACTGACTGCTGTTCCTCCACATATTCAGTTAATATGGAAACGCGCCCTCCGTTATGAATCAATTATTAGGTTAGATCATAATACCACATTAATGAGTGAGTCGATTTAGACTCCTTTAAGCTTGAAAATTAGCCATCTTTGCACCATAAAGAAAGAGCTTTATTAACTTTATTTTTTGTGGTAAATACTTTTTCACAACTCTTAAATCGGAGTCTCTCTATGAAGGCAGTCTTTCTTGTGTTATTTCTCTCGGTTTCTTCGCTTTTTGCACAAAAAGTCTCTTTTGCTTCGCAAAGCGATCTCATAGCGGATCTCTCAGATGCAGTTCTCGATGGTATTTACCACCATCGCCTCTGTCAGCCGCGTTGCTGTTATGAGCGCAGTGTATGGTTAGAGGGATTTGGTAACTTCCGGCATCGAAACTTTTCTGACGATTACAAAGATTGGTTTGGAGGAATTATCGGAGGATTCAATTTTGCTCTCTCATGCGATTCCTACCTCAACTTTTTTGTAGGGGGATCGTTGGGTGAGATCGACATTGATCACGAATCGAACTTCGACACCAATAGCGTATTCTTTGGAATGACATGGGAACAACTGTGCGGCAATAGTTTTTACGGATTTACAATTGCAGGGGGGTATTTAGAAGAGGAGCGCAATTATAGCGTACATGAAGAACCGCGAGGAGTTCTCTTCATCCCTGAATTGACATATGCCTATCAGTTTGACTGTATGTGCATATATCCCATTTTTACCTCTAGCTTGAGATACGCAGGTTTCTTCTCACACGATTACCAGCACCGCGAAACCCTTGGCACTCTTTATGTAAAAAAACGCTCAATCCAGCTTTTCACTTTGAGAGGAGAGTTTGCTCTTCCGCTTTGCTATGGGATAGAGCCTTATGCCGGTGTTGGAGGGCGCTTTCAATTTGATGGGAATCATATCAAAGGGCGGCTGCTGCAGAGCACTGAGCGTTTTTCTGATGGAATCGATAATGTGATCGGGTATGGTCTTTTAGGTATACGTGCATCAAGAAGGTGCAGTTGTGTGGATATGCAAGCAAATGCTGAATGGAGTTATGACTCTGATTCAAGCTGGCGTATTTTAGGGGAGTTAAGTCTCAACTATAGCTATTAAATATGATAAGGATTAGCTCAGTTTTAGTTTTGATTCTAAATCTCATGACGTCCGGCTATGCACTTGAATATATAGTCCGAGATGGTGAGATCTCATCAACAATCTCACCCGCAAATCAGGGTGATGAGGTCATTGTTGAAAAGGGTGGGACAATTCAGGCTAGTGGTAATGGTATTTATCTGAGTCAAAATGGTCAATCGGCGTTCAATAATGGAACAATATCGATTACAGGCGATAGCTTCTCAGGAATTTATCTTACTCCTAGCGCATCTCCCGGTGTGGTAAATAACACAGGTTACATCTCGGTAACAGGAAACCTTTCGGCCGGAATCCAAAATAATGGGGCCGCAAACCCCTTCATTACCAATTCGGGACAAATCTCTGTTTCTGGGAGTGGCTCTGCCGGGATTATAGACTCCGGCAATGCTACGATCATAAATAGCGGTTCTATCTCAGCTAGTGGTTCTAATACCAGCGGGGCTTACTTTAATGGGCGGGGACTTTCTTTACCAACAGCGGCTATATCTATGGCACTAATGGAAGTAGTGGAGTTTATAACTTAGCTGCCGATGTTGTGATTGCAAATAGCGGAACGATCGTTGCTTTAGAATCGGGGACCTATGCTCTTAATTTTGAAGGTTCAAATCAAACACTTAACTTGCTCAGAGGGTCGAATATTCAGGGTGCTGTCATAGTCAGCAGTATTTTCGCTCTCAATCTCAATGTTGAAACAGGTCTGAACCTTGCCTTAACGCTGGATCCTGCAAGTTCGAGAACATATGGTAGTTTTGGCATTCAGGCTCCGTTTGTAAACGTTGGCAATACTGTTGCCGTCATCGATCCGACGGGTTTGGCTATGCAGGCCGATGTCGCCGCAGATCTATCAGATACCATCCTGAACAATATCTACAGGCATAAGTTGAGTTGTTGTGTTCCTTGTGGAGATGGTTTTTGGGCTCAAGGGATCGGCAGTTATAGAAAGCGGAGCCATGGTTCTAATGTGGTTGGCTATGATAACTGGCAAGGAGGCTTTTTGTTCGGCTATGACAAGAATTACTGCGGGGGAGATATCGCGTTTTTTCTCGGAGCCTCTTTTGGTGAGGCAGTGGTAGATGAGCGCACGCAAAAGGCCGACATCAACAGCTATGTTGCGGGCTTTGCCTACGAAAGAAACGTTTGCAACACCTTTTTTGGTGTAGCTTCAGCCTTCGGCTATGTGGATTGGGATAACAGACGTTACGTGATGAATAATTTGGCTCCGGGAGGTGTCGAAACAGCGCATGCTGATATCAATGGATTATTCGTCTCCCCTGAATTGACAATTGCACATACGTGTTCTTCTCCCTGGTGTAAGCCTGTTATGAGTTTTACGTGCCGCTATGCGGGACTTTTTCTAGGAGATTATCGTGAAAAGGGGTCTACAGCAAATCTTTCAGTCAAACATCGGCAGATAGACTTGTTAACGACACGTTTTGAAGTTGCCACCCCTTTCAGCGATTCAAACCCTTGCTTTTGTTGGAGTGTAGAGCCATATTTAGGAGTGTTTGGCCGCTATCAAGTAAAAGGTAATCGCATAGAGGGTGTGCTTTTGGATCAATCGATTGATTTCAATCAAGAAGGGCCCCGCAATCTTGCGGCTTTTCTCGTTGGTTTTCGAGGGACGCAGTCTTTTGATGCTTTGAACATTTTCTTAAACGTCGAGTGGAGTTTTGATAGCGCTTCGAGTGCCCGGATATTAGGGGAAGGAGGGTTCTTTTGGACCTACTAATGAAAATTGGCTTTAGTCTTGTGCTGCTATCGCCTCTCTTTACTTCCGGTTATGCAGTTGAATATGTGGTGACGAAGGGAGAGACCTATTCCACAACAATCACGCTTGCGTATGACGGAGATAGTGCACGTGTTGAAGAGGGGGGGATTCTTAACCCTGCCGTCAATGGCGTTGAAATGAATGCCAATAATCAAACAGCACTGAATCAAGGGACAATCTCTGTTGGGAGTATAGGTACAGGCATCCTTTCGATTGGTGGTAACAATGTGATCACAAATACCGGTCAAATCGACGCACAGTTTGGGATTAGCAGCTCTGGTGCAAATGCTGTGATTACAAATAGCGGTCAGATTTCCATAACCCCATTCAACGGATCAGGAATATATAGCACTGGAACTGCTGTGATTACAAATAGCGGAAATATCATCTTATATGGAAGTGGCACCAATGGGGTACAGAGTAGCTCTAACGATTCTGTCCTCATCAATAGCGGACAAATTTTGGGATTCGCAGCAACCCACAATGGAATGCTTAATAGCGGGAGCAACGTTGTGATGAAAAATAGCGGTTTTATCTCTGTCGATTACCAGGCTCTTTCGAACACAGGGGATAATGTAAATATCATAAATTCTGGAACGCTTATAGCAAATGACGCTGTTTACGTCACAGGATTAGATACGACACTTACCTTGCTACGGGGATCTAATCTGCAAGGAGGGGTGACAAGTATTGGAGGACCGTTAAACTTAAATGTCGAAACCGGGCTCAATCTTCTTTTGACTCTCGATTCCAGTAGCAATACTTTTAATAATCTGGATATCCAAGCTCCCTATGTCCGCGTTGGAAAAACAGTAGCGGTGATCGATCCAACAGGCTTGACGCTCCAAGCTGATGTTACAGCTGATATATCTGATACAATCCTCGATGGGATTTATCGCCACCGTCTTGGGTGCTGCAACCCTTGCGGGTATGGTCTCTGGATGCAAGCGATAGGCAGTTACCGCAAAAGAGCACACGATTCAAATAGGGTTGGCTATGATGAGTGGCAAGGAGGCTTTCTCGCAGGCTACGACACCTATTTCTGTGGTGGTAATGCAGCGCTCTTTGGTGGGATCTCTTTTGGCGAAGCCGAAGTGGACGAACAAACCCAAAAAGCAAGTCCTACAACCCATTTTGCCGGTTTAACGTATGAAAATACGTTCTGCAACACCTTCGTCGGTTTTGCGGCAACACTCGGTTATGTAAACTGGGACAATAATCGCTATGTGATGAATAATCTTGCGCCCAATGGCGTTGAAACGGCGCATTTCAATGCTAAAGGGGCTTTTGTCTCATCAGAGGTATCAGTGGCTCAACCGATATGGCATTCCATTACGAGCTTCACTTTTCGGTATGCCGGACTTTTTCTAGGGGATTATCACGAGAGGGGATCTTCAGCCGATCTCTCAGTTAAAAACCGCGAGATTGATCTGCTCACGACCCGCTTTGAACTCTCTTTTCCCTATAGCGACACATGTAACTGTTTTTGCTGGAGTTTTGAACCGTACGTTGGGGTCTTTGGTCGGTATCAAGTGGGTGGTAATCAAGTTTCCGGTGAGCTTTTAGGTCAGTCGATAAAGTTCAATCAAGAGGGGCCCCGCAATCTTGCAGCTCTTCTTTTAGGTTTTCGTGGAAGCCAATCTTTTGGCTGTTTCAATCTCTTTCTTAATTTAGAATGCAGCTTTGATAACTATGATAGCTCTCGCATTTTGGGCGAAGGTGGGATCGGTTGGAATTTCTAAAAATTCTCTCTCGCAGCTTGCGTTGCGAGAGAGAATAGATGCTAGAGTCTAAACTGAACATTTAGGTAGAGTGCCGTTTCATTGATAAAGCGTCCCTCAACGGTTGCGGCTATTTTATTACAGCCAACTAGAGTCAGCCCTAGAGCATACCCAATGCCACGGTCCGCATGATATTTGTTCAATGTTCCATATGGAAGATCTAAATAGACATCAGACCAGTCGATGCCGAGATAAGGAACTAAAGCTGTTGAACAAGAGGCGATATTAATACGATAGGAGGCGCCTACGCCCACTTGCCACTCTTCATACTTGATTTTTCTTTTGTGAGGGTAGGTGGTAGTCGCACCTTCATCCACTGCATTGATGTAGGGTCTTGTTCGAAAATACTGCCCTTCTGCACCAATGGCTAAGCAGCCGCATTCCCAGATTGTTCCCCGCACTCCGATGCTCCAAGAAAAATTTGTTTCAGAATAGACCTTGTCGACTTGGAAAGGAGTACCGGTAGTTGGCGTGAAGCTGCCTTCTGTTCCGGTAAAGTTGAGCCATGTAGCGCCTAGAGTAGTAAAAATATCGAATCGGTCATAAAAGTTCACCGCCAGAAAACCAGCGTTCGTGACGATTTCCGTTTTTCTCAGCGAGGGGTGGATTTCGTAATCTTTCGCTTCTAAATGACGGTCAAATACGTAATCGCCGTAGAATCCGATGCGAATACTCCATGCATCCCATAAACAAACCTCCGGGTCGCAAAACTCAACGCAGCGCCCCTCAGTAAAGACACCATCAGTTAGAAGGCTTGCTTCCGATGGGTTGCCAAGAGGGAGAGCGTGGGCGCTGGTTGCGCTTAGTAGGGTAAGGATTGAGAAAAAAATTTTTTTCATTCGGCACTCCTGGTTAGAATGAAATACCTATAGCAAAGCATAAATTTTTTACTCAACACAACTTCACTCTTCTTATGAATTGATCGCTTGAGCCCTTTAGTAAGGTCAGCCAATAAAGGATAATGTTCAGATATCCATTTTGGCAGATCGGCCGCGGAATGCGCCTTTAGCTTTATGCTTCAGCATCTCCTTCATCACCTGAAGTGTTTCGACCCCTTTTTTGATATGATCTGTGGTATATATATCAAAAATCTTTCGCGCGCTCTCTTTTGTTTTGATCCCCTCTCGCTTTAAAGGGAGGTCTGAGATCAAAAGGAGCGCCCCCATTGGAAGCTTCCGCCGGTAGCTAGCTGCAAAAAGTGTCGCACATTCCATTTCAATTGCTTGCGCTTTAGTCTCCACAAGCTTCTCTTTGAACGCTTCATTAAACTCCCAAAAGCGGATATTGGTTGTATGGGTGATGCCGATATGGTAGGTGGCTTGTTCGCGATCGAGAATCTCTGTAGCTGCTTTTTGCATTAAAAAATTTGCCATTGCAGGGACTTCGGGGGGGAAATAGAAATCCGACGTTCCATCTCCGCGGATGCTCGCAACAGGAATCATATAGTCGCCAATATGATAGTGACGACGAAGCCCTCCACACATTCCGAGCATTAGGCTGGCTTTAATTTTAGGAACAAAGGAACAGAGGTCGACGATTAAGGCCGCAGCTGGTGAGCCAAGCTTAAAATCGACGATGCTGATATCTAAATCCGGTGCATGGGCTGCAGTGAACATCGATCCCTGCATCAAGGGGACTTGGTAATGTTCTGCAAAAGCGTGAATATAGCGGGAAAAATTGGTCAGGAGCAGATAAGAACCGAAACGATCGATCTCTGATCCAGAGTAGCGTTCAAGTGTATCGCGGGCAATCTGCGCCTCATGGGGATCTATTTCATGAAAGTCCATACCCTTTCTTTTAGTATTTCACTGCTTTTTGAACAACAACTTCGCAAAGGTGCGCAGCCACCCCGTTTTTTTCTTGGCGATAGGGGTATGGAGTCGGTGTCCCCATCCATTCAGTTCGTGCATCTCACATCCTACGATTCCCTTTCCCGACTCAACTTTTTTTTGAATCCAATCCGAATCGGGTTTATAGTCTTTATAAGTATTATGCCACATGGTACCCTCCTACATTTGATAATTTTTGGAGAGTATATTTATGGCACAGATTGGGACAAGTGAATTTCGCAGCGGTTTAAAAATCGAAGTCGATGGCCAACCCTATACAATTGTCACAAATCAATTCGTAAAGCCTGGCAAAGGGCAAGCTTTTAACCGTGTGAGGATGCGCCACCTTCTCTCTGGCCGCGTGATTGAAAAAACGTTTAAATCGGGAGAATCAGTTGAGCAAGCCGATGTCAATGAGTCAGAAATGCGCCTTTTGTACATCGATGCTTCCGGTGCAACCTTTATGCATGACGAAACATATGAGCAGGTGACCATCCCAAACGAGAAGATCGAAGCGGTGAAGCAGTGGCTGATCGAAGAGACATCTTATGCGCTGATCTTTTATAAAGGCGAACCTGTGAGCATAGAACCGCCTACTTTTATGGAACTCGAGATCACAGAAACAGCCCCCGGCGTGAGAGGTGATACCGCATCCGGCCGCGTGCTAAAGCCGGCGACCCTTTCTACCGGAGCTATAGTACAGGTGCCGATCTTCATTGAGCAGGGCGAAGTGATCAAAGTCGATACCCGCACAGGGGAGTATGTCTCTCGCGTTAACAAATAAAGTTGCGATCCTGCAAGACCGGGCGCACATGTTTGCCAAAGCACGCGCCTTTTTTGCTGAGCGGGATGTTCTTGAAGTCGATGTCCCTTGCTTAAGCACATCTGCTTCAGTAGACGCACATATCGATCTGATTGAAGCCCGCTGTCTTGGAAAGCCGGCTTTTCTTCACTCCTCCCCCGAATATGGGATGAAACGCCTTCTTGCAGAAGGTATTGGTGATATCTATCAAATTTCGCACGTTTTTCGTAGCGATGAGAAAGGAGAGCGCCATAATCCTGAATTTACGATGGTGGAGTGGTATCGAATCGGCTTTACCTTTGAACAATTGATAGAGGAAACGATCGCTTTTTTCCGTCTATTTGTCGATACGCCGGGTGATTTTGAAACACTCACCTACCGAGACGCTTTTTTGCATTATGTGGGAAGATTTCCTGAATCGCAAGAGGAGAGGGACGAGCTTTTTGCCTTTGAAATCGAACCGCAGCTTGAAAAAACGATTATTTTCGGTTTTCCTCCCGAGCAGGCTGCGCTCTCCCGTATTGGATCCAATGGGCTTGCAAAACGCTTCGAACTTTTTTACCGAGGTGTTGAGTTAGCAAATGGTTATGATGAATTAACGGATCCTGCAGTGCAGCGAAAAAGGTTAAATGAGGAGAATCAGGCACGGATATCCCTTGGAAAAAAGGCGTATCCAATCGATGAACATTTTCTCGAAGCACTTGAAAAAGGGATTCCCGATTGTTGCGGCGTAGCTGTAGGATTCGATCGGCTTATGATGCTCAGACATGAAGCTGAAAAACTTGAAGAGGTGCTTCCATGCATGTAGCTTTTTTATTCGATAATGATGGTGTCTTGGTCGATAGCAGCGAGCTTCATTGGCAGTCCTGGATCATGCTGATGGAAGAAGACCCGGCGGTGGTCATGAACCGTACGCAATTTACTAGTGTATTTGGAAAGCGTAATGATCTCATTTTAAAAGAGATATTTCCTGATGTCTCAGAAGCTAAGCGAGAGGAATGGGCGCGCAGAAAAGAAGAGCTGTTCAGAGAATGTGCACGGGGCAAAATTCAGCTTCTGCCTGGCATGGAAGCATTTTTACAGAAGATCGTAGAGGCAAAGATCCCACACATTATTGCCTCATCGACACCTATTGAAAACCTTGAGATGTTCCTCACCTCCACTGTGCTGGGCAACTATTTTGAACACTACCTCTCTGCGGAGCAGGTAGCACACGGAAAGCCGGCGCCTGATGTTTTTATTGCAGCTGCAAAGATGATCGGGTTTGATCCTGCCGATTGCATTGTCATAGAAGATGCCCCCTCCGGAATTGCAGCGGGGAAGAAGGCGGGCGCGTTTATCGTCGCTCTTGAGACGACGCATTCCAAAGAGGAACTGTCTGACTACGATTTAATTTACCCTTCACCGAGCGACCTTAATTTACAAGAAATACTCCAAGCCTTTACCTTGTGGAAAAAAGGTAAAGCATGAGAGAACATTGGAGCTCGCGGCTCGGGTTTATTTTAGCCGCGTTAGGCTCTGCCATCGGATTAGGCACATTATGGAAGTTTCCCTATGTCACAGGTGATAACGGAGGGGGGCTTTTTATCTTTATCTATCTCGTATTCACTCTCTTTCTTGGCATTCCTCTTTTTATCGGCGAGCTTGTTTTAGGGAGACGCGCTCAGCGTGGCGCTGTAGGGATATTCGCTGAACTATCAGGGGAGTCGAGCGCTTGGAGAACAGTCGGATGGCTTGGGGTAGCCGCCTCCTTTCTTATTCTCTCTTATTATTGTGTTGTCGCTGGCTGGGGGCTCAATTATCTCATGCTCTCTTTGAACCAGGTCTACGAAACGCGCACATCGACTGAGATTTCGGGAATTTTCAAGATTCTCTCGCGCTCAGGGGATATTTCGATTTTTTGGGCATTTATTTTCCTTCTCATGACTTTTGGGGTCATCTTTCAGGGAGTGCGAAAGGGGATTGAGCTGTGGAGCAGGGTATTGATGATTGCCCTTCTTGCTCTTTTGGTGGCGCTCTGTCTTTACTCTCTTACTCTTGAGGGATTTGGAAAGGCAATGCATTTTCTTTTCCTACCCGATTTAAGCAAGGTCAAACCATCGGGGATTATTGAAGCGCTCGGTCTCTCTCTTTTCACGCTCAGTTTGGCGCAAGGGATCATCCTTACATATGGAAGCTATCTCAAAAGCACTGAAGATCTTCCTAAAACGGCGATCATTATCGGTTTAATGGTTGTCGTGGTTTCGCTTCTCACTGTCTTGACTATTTTCCCCGTGATTTTTACTTTTGGTCTCCCTCCTCAAGGAGGAGCTGGGCTTATCTTTGAAACTTTGCCGCTTTTGTTTCTCTCTTTGCCCGGCGCGATGATTATCTCGACTTTCTTTTTCACTCTTTTTGTGTTCGCGGCTCTCACTTCAGCAATGGCGCTCTTAGAGGTTGTTGTGGCCAATCTTATCGATCTGTATCAGTGGAGTCGAAAAAAAGCGATTCTCTACTCGACAGGAGCCGTCTTTATTGTGAGCCTTCCGAGCGCATTAGCCGGCTCTCAAGACCTTTTTAAAGATTGGCTTCCCATGTATGGAACCAATTTTTTTTCCACGATTGATAATCTCGTTTCCATTTGGCTTTTGCCTGTAGGTGCTTTTTTCACAGCTCTTTATGTAGGATGGCGGCAAAAGAAAGTGATTATGAAAGAGGAATTTTTAAAGGGGTCGCGTCTTGGCTATCTCTTTGGGCTATGGTTTTTCTTAATCCGTTGGGTCGCACCTGTAGCGATTGTGTTGATTTTCCTCCAAAATGGGGGTTTCATAAATATCGATAAACTTTTATACCATTGAGTATGGAAATTTCGGAGATTCAAAAGTCAAAATCGGTTGGCAAACTTCAAAAAAATGAAGGGGTTCGCCAGCAGGCAAAGATCGAGGATCGTCTTTCTATCTCTTCAGAGTCAGCGAAGAGGGCTGAGTGGGTGGAGATGTTAAAAGAGATGCCCGATATCCGTCCTGAGAAAATAGAGGCTGCCTTTAAGAGCGAGCCTTCAAGCCTTGAGCTTGCCTATAAAATTCTCTCAGAGTGATTCACATGACTTATCGGATACCTCGCTTGCCACTTTCGATTGAGTTAGAAACGAAGCAGATATTAAAAAAACTTATTTCGGCTCATCGGTCATTAGCAGAATTAAAGGGAGTTGCAGGCGATGTTCCTAATCAAAAAATCCTAATCGATACCCTTTCACTTCAAGAAGCTAAAGATAGTTCTGCCATTGAGAATATTATCACAACGCATGATGAACTATTTAAAAGTGACTTAATCACAAAACATTACAGTAGTATAGCTGTAAAAGAGGTCTATAACTATGCAACAGCATTGCATAACGGCTATAGAAAAATCAAAGAAAGTGGATTGCTAACAAACAATGATATTAAGGCAATTCACGAGACGATTGTGGAAAATACGGCTGGCTTTCGTAAGCAGTTAGGCACTAATTTAAGAAATGAACAAACTGGTGAAATAATCTACACACCTCCCCAACAAGAATCAGAGATCATACAGTTAATGAGTAATTTGGAAAGCTATATTAATGATGATGAGTTGTGTAAAAGTGATTCTTTAATTAAAATGGCTATCATCCATCATCAATTTGAAAGCATTCATCCCTTCTATGACGGCAATGGCCGAACAGGTCGCATTATCAATGTGTTATATCTTGTGAAACAAGGTTTATTAGATATTCCCGTTCTCTACCTTTCACGCTTTATTAATCAGAACAAGGACAAGTATTATGCATTATTACAAGCTGTGCGCGAACGAAATGCATGGGAAGAGTGGATTCTATATATCTTAGAAGCTACAGTTCAAACCTCTCGGCAAACAATTCTCTTAATCAATGGGATAAAAGCTTTAATGCTAAAACAAAAACATAAAATACGTAGTGAATTGCCTAAAATTTATAGCCAGAAATTGTTGAATAATCTATTTCGCCATCCATATACAAAGATTGAGTTTATAGTCGAAGAGCTTAAAGTACATCGAAATACCGCTAGGAAATATTTAGAAGAACTTGTAAGGATAGGGATCTTAATTAAATATCAATTTGGAAAAGAAAATTTTTATATACATAAAGATCTTTTTGACCTCTTAGCGAATGGAATCAAATTTTAGGAGAGCTTTATTCAGAATGACATTTATGCACAAGAAATGCCGGTTTTGTGTGCATGAGGTGTGATTAAAGCTTTAGTTTTCTCAATCTCAAAGCATTAACGACTACTGAAACGGAACTAAAGCTCATTGCGAGAGCTGAAATCATCGGGTTAAGCAACACACCGATAAGGGGAAAGAGCACACCGGCTGCGATGGGAATGCCCGCTGAATTGTAGACAAAAGCAAAAAAGAGATTTTGACGGATATTTCTCATCGTGCCTCGGCTAAGATTGATCACGCGTGCGATTCCTTTCAAATCCCCTTTGACAAGAGTGACGTCTGCGCTTTCCATTGCCACATCCGTTCCCGAACCCATCGCGATGCCCACATCAGCAGCTGCAAGCGCAGGCGCATCGTTAATCCCATCGCCCGCCATCGCGATCAGGCCGTTTTTGCCTTTCAACTCTGTAATAAAGTTCTGCTTTTGATCCGGGGGGACTTCACCATGATAATCATCGATTTTAAGGCGCTCAGCAACAGTTTTTGCAGTTAATGGATTGTCTCCTGAAAGCATAATGATTTTCAAACCCTTCTCATGTAATTCGCGAATTGCATCGGGTGTGGATTTTTTTATGGGGTCGTGAATGGACATCAAGCCGGCAGGTTTCTTATCAATTGTAATAAAAATCACCGTTTGCGCTTCATTTTGATATTGTTTGGCTTTCTCAGCAAAGACCCTATCATCCAAAGACTTTCCGATAAAAACTTCATGGTTCTCAACGACTCCACTTACGCCCTTGCCGGTAGTGGATTGAAAATTTGTTACTTGTGGGAGGGAGAGATTTTTCTCTTGCGCCCCTAAAACAATCGCTTTTGCTAGAGGGTGTTCGCTATTTTGTTCAATAGCAGCAGTATAGAGTAATAGTTTTTCTTCTTCCCAATCATCTGCTGCTACGATTTGATTTAGTTGTGGCTTTCCTTCCGTTAAAGTCCCCGTTTTGTCGACCACAATAGTGCGGACATTTTCTAATTTTTCAAGAGCCTCTGCATTTTTAATCAAGACACCCTCTTCAGCTCCTTTTCCCATGCCAACCATGATAGACATAGGTGTTGCGAGTCCAAGTGCACAGGGACAGGCAATGATTAGCACAGAGACGGCATTGACAATCGCATAAGAAATTGAAGGGGAAGGCCCCCATATAAACCAGCCGATGAACGTTAAAATGGCAACCCCAATAACAGTAGGGACAAAATAGCTGGCAACTCTATCTACTAATCCTTGAATGGGCGCACGGCTTCTTTGCGCTTCTGCTACCATATCGATAATCCGTGCGAGAAGGGTCTCACGTCCTACCTTTTCGGCCACCATCAAAAAACTCCCTGTTTGATTGATGGTTCCTCCTGTTACAGGATCGTTTTCCCCTTTTTCAGCGGGTATAGGTTCTCCTGTGATCATCGATTCATCGATCGAGCTGTATCCTTCTTTGATTTTTCCATCGACAGGGATTTTTTCTCCGGGGCGTACTCTGATGATATCGCCTGCTTGCACTTGATCGATAGGGATTTCCTTCTCTTCACCTTCTTTCACAACCCGTGCAGTTTTAGCCGCTCTTCCCAATAACAACTTAATCGCCTGGTTGGTTTTTGAACGCCCTTTAATCTCCAAAACTTGGCCTAGAAGCACTAACACAGTGATGACAGCGGCCGCTTCAAAATAGATCCCGACCCCTCCCTCATGCGCGAACTCTTTAGGGAAAATACCGGGAAATAGCAGCGCAATCGTGCTATAAATAAATGCGGTTGCGATTCCTAAGGCAATTAATGTGAACATGTTTAAGCTGCGGTGGATGATAGATTGCCATCCTCTTTTAAAAAAGGGCCATCCACACCATGTCACAACAGGAATGGTCAGGATAAACTGCAGCCAGCGGGAGACTGGCGGGCTGATCACGTTTTGTATGTATGGGCCGACCATGGCGAGAAAAAGGACAGGAGCAGCAAAAATGACGCCGATCCAGAACTTCTTAAGCATCGTGCGATACTCATGGGATTCCTCTTCCATAGTGGGTTCTATAGGTTCTAAATCCATGCCGCAGATAGGGCATTGTCCCGGTTTATCCTCTTTGATTTCGGGATGCATGGGGCAAGTGTAGATTAAAGATGTCGCTGTGCTTTCAAGATCCATGCCGCAGATGGAACAGCTGCCGGGCTTCTCTTCTTTAACTTCCGGATGCATTGGGCAGGTATAGAGTTTATGCTCCTTATCCGATTTCATTTTCTATAAGTAAAATGTTTTTGCCAGTCGATCACCCAGCTACAAGCATCGTTCTCTTTGCGAAACAATAAACGCTCGACAAAACACTCATCTTTATGCAGATCAAAAAGATAAAACGTGCCATCGGGCTTGTGTGCAGCTGATCCGCTATTAAATACAAGGGGAAGCCCCTCATCTCTTCTATCTTTAATATAATATTTGTGATCATGCCCATGAAGGTAAAGTTTTACCTGGGGAAAGCGTTTGAGAACTTCTTGAAGCTCTTTCGCGCGTCTTAAGTCGTGCATCTTGCGATTTGTAGGATAAAGTGGAAAATGGTTTCCAATAATGACGTTGTCTTCTGGAGGAATCTCAGTTAAGACTCTTTCCAACTCTTTTTCCATCTCCTCGTAAAACCATCCGAGTGCGTAAAGCGGAGGGGTTGCGCAGGCGCAATCAAGTCCAACCCACCACCAACCGTTTTTAAGAAGTTTCTTTTCGACTCTTTTGTGCCTAAGATCGGGAGATTTGAAAAAATCATAAAAGCGGCGCGAAGTCTCAATTTCTTTTACATAACAGTCATGATTGCCGGGGATGAAGTGAACAGGCTGAGAAAAGGATTCAACAAAGGCCTTTCCCTGCATAAACTCTTCATCTAAGGAGAGTGAGGAGAAGTCTCCAGTAATACATACGTGTTCAACATCCAAGGAATTAAACAGTTCCGGTAAATGAGGTAGGTGTTCTGTCTGATAGGCATGCCACCGGAAGAGGAGGAGGTTGAGGTTTCCTATCCACCTTTTGTTAAGTAACTTTAAAGGGTTCAGCATGATACATGAAAAATGCGGATCTGAAAGGTGCGCTAATCTTAACGAGTCCATAAAAACTTTATACCAAAAGGGATCTTTTCTAGTCTTTAACATCGTAAGTCTTTGAAAATCAATAATAGCGTGTTTTGTTAATAATTAATAATAAGTTATTTAGTTTTATTTTGAGTATTTAGTCGATTTATTGTTTAATATAAGTATTAGAGCGTACCATATTTATGGTCCTCTCGTTTTTATATAACTTTTAAACAGGGGAAAGTTATGGCTAGAAAAAAGACACAAAAAGCAGTAAATCCAAACCAGCAACGTCGAGAAGAGAAACGTGCGGCTGGACAAAGCCGGCCTGGTCAAGAGCGGCCTCGTCAAGCTGAGCGTTCAGAAGAGCGACATGAGCGTTCAGAAGAGCGTCATGAGCGCGAACACCGTAGTTAAGTTTTATTCAGAGGGATTCCTAAGTCTTTAAAGGCTTAGGTTAAAGGGGGTGGGATGCGCTAGCGTTCCACCTCCGTTTTAGGATGAACCATGCCATTGAATGTGCGCTTGACTCTTGTTACAGAAAGAAAGTTTTTCCAATATTTTTGCTTTAATGGAGCTCCGAGAAGAAGAGGAAGAGGTGTTGCGACAGTGCCTTCATTCCATCCGGGGCGCCACAACTGCGAGTGGCTCTTACGAGAAAAAAGGCTGAGTGTAGGAATATTGAGAGCAGAAGCTAGGTGGCCGACTCCTGAATCATTGCCGATTAAGGCGCCCGATTCGAAAAGAAAGCAGGCAAGTTCGTGTACTGTAGGAAAAAAAGGAAGTTGTTCTTGAGGAACAACCGTTTCCCACTCCTCTCTTTCATCTGGACTGACGCAGAAACAGGGGAGATATCCGTCGTTTTCAAGTATCTTTGCAAGCTTCAGATATTTGGTTTTTGGCCAGGTTTTCTTGGGGTCTGCACTCATAGGATGCAAAACAATGCGTTTCTGGAACTCTCTCCAAGAGAGGTTTTGGGGGATCATGATGCCGTTATCCTTCTCACAGTAAGGAAGGGCAAGACGGGTTTCGCAGATCTTCTGCAAATTTTCCACCATAGTCTTCGATTTATCGAGAGAGCTTTGTTTGAGGAAAATCAAATGATTGCCAAAGTTGTCGTCTTCTCTCACCATTGAATAGTCAAAGGCGATCAAAGTATCAAAAGCGGCATAAGTTTTGTGAGAAACTTCTCCTGACGGGAAAGGCAAAATTCTCTGTCCGGGGAACCACTCCTTCAGTTCGCACAAAATCGAACTAAAGGTTGTGACATCAACCCCGGACAAAGCAAGGTTATGAGAAAGAATCATTGAGAGAAGCCCGTCGCCAAGGCCACGGGCGCACACTACAGCAACTCTTTCCGTACTCATCTTTTACTCATCATCTTCAGGAGCGTCGCCGATGAGCGCTTCTGAAATTAAAACGATCCCAGCTACAGAGCCGGCGTGAATTAAGCAGTTTTTTACAACCTTAACAGGATCGATAACCCCTGTCTTCATGAGGTCTTCAACTTGCTCTGTAAGAGCGTTAAAGCCGAACGTCTCACCTTGATTCTTTATGTCATTAAGAACAACAGAGCCATCAAGGCCGGTATTTATGATGATCTGACGAGCAGGCGCTTCGCACGCAGTAATCACAAGCTGTGCTCCGATGGCTTCATCGCCTTGAAGCTTAAGTTTTTCGATCGCATGTGTTGCGCGAAGAAGAGCTGTACCCGCACCGGCTACAATTCCCTCTTCTAAAGCAGCCTTTGTTGAGTTTAGGCTATCTTCAAAAACTTGCTTTTTCTGTTTAAGTTCCGGCTCAGTTGCTGCGCCCACACGGATAACGGCGACACCACCTTTGAGTTTTGCCTTTCGCTCAGCGAGCTTTTCCTTGTCATAAGAGCTTGTAGAGTGGTCATATTCAATCTCGATTTGCTTGATGCGCGCGTCGATGGCTTCAGCATCTCCTTTGCCTCCAACAAGTGTTGTTGTGTCTTTTGTCACAATTACACGCTCGCAAGAGCCTAAAACGTCTGTTGTGGCGTCTTTAAGGTGGATGCCGGCCTCTTCAGAGACAAGCGTTGCGCCTGTCAGGGAAGCAATATCTTCTAGCATCGCTTTGCGACGGTCGCCAAATCCCGGCGCTTTTACAGCTGTTACTTTGAGAGTCCCGCGGAGTTTGTTTACAACAAGTGTTGCCAGGACATCAGCTTCAAGATCTTCGCATATAATTAAAACTTCGCGGCCTGTTGTGGCAATTGACTGTAAAACAGGCACAAGCTCTTGAATCGAAGTGATTTTCTTGTCTACAAGAAGAAGAAGAGGATTTTCCATTTCGATCGTCATCTTCTCTTGGTTTGTCACGAAATAAGAACTGATGTAGCCTCTGTCAAACTGCAGTCCTTCTACCATTTCGATAACAGTATCGGTCCCTTTTGCCTCTTCTATCGTGACTACGCCCTCTTTTCCTACTTTCTCGATCGCCTGAGCGATAAAGGTTCCGATTTCCTCATTGCCTGAAGCAGAGACAGTTGCAATATTTTTTGTGTCGTCTTTCCCTTTAACCGGAATGGCTTTGTTTTCGAGTTCCTTTACGACTGCCTCAACACCCTTATCGATTCCGCGTTTGAGTCCGATCGGGCTTGTGCCGGCGGCGATATACTTAATTCCATGTTTCACGAGAGCATCGAGAAGGAGAGTGCCTGTTGTTGTGCCGTCTCCGCATTTCTCTTTCAACTTGCTGGCGACCTCTTGTGCCATTGCGACGCCCATATTCTCGTATTGATCAGCAAGCTGGACTTCTTTTACAATACTGTTTCCATCATTTGTAATTGAAGGAGCGCCCCAGCTTTTTTCTAGCCCCACGTTCCGCCCTTTTGGACCTAAAGTAGAGCGAACCGCGTCAGCAAGTTGTCGAATCCCTGAAGCTAGCTTGTTTCGTGCTTCTTGCTCAAAGATTATTTCTTTTGCATCAGACATGGATAGTTACCTCATAAAATTATACGTTCTGAAGAAAAACTATAGCATTTTAAGGGGAGACCATCAATACAATTTCCCCTTTTTGGGGTCTTTTGGGAGAAATGTTGGAGCAGCTCTTCAGCGGTCCCGTCGATAAACTCTTCAAATTTCTTAGTCAACTCGCGAGCAACGACACACCTTCTGCTCGGTTCTAATTCAACTAAAATTTTTAGTGCAGAGACCAATCTATAAGGCGACTCATAGCAAATAGAAGTTCCTGGAAAAGCTAAAATTTCCTCAAAGACACGTCGCATCTTTCCTTTCTTTCTCGGGAGAAATCCAAAAAACTGAAAGCGCGCGGTGTCGAGGCCTGAGGCAGCTAAAGCTGCGATTGCTGCGCACGCTCCTGGTATAGAAGTCACTTCAACGTCTTCTTCTCTACAAGCCGCGACAAGACGCGCTCCCGGATCAGAAATGCCCGGTGTTCCGGCATCGGAAACTAGGCCAATCTCCAATCCCTCCTTAAGATCTTCAACCACACGCCCAAGTTTTCCCCCTTCGCTATGTGCATGGAAGCTTTTTAAAGGGACTTTTAATTCATAGTGGTTAAGAAGAATACGTGTACGGCGCGTATCTTCGCAGAGCAAATAATCGAGATTACGGATCGTTTCAATCGCGCGAAAAGAAAAATCGCCTAAATTTCCGATTGGAGTTGCGATAAGATATAACATAAAAAAAGGTGGCACCCAGATTCGAACTGGGGAATGGAGGCTTTGCAGGCCTCTGCCTTACCACTTGGCTATGCCACCCTGTGTTTTTAGGATTTTTTGACCTGTGCAGAGCCTAGTGAAGCGCTTTCCCCTGCATACGCCAAAAAACACTAAAACCTTAGCCGCAGAGTGCAATCTGCTACTAAGACCGTATCCTAACAACTGAAGCGATAAAAGACAATTGATATTTGCTATCCCTCCAAGCTAATATTAGTTATATGAAACCCATCCCATTTAATGCACTTGCGAAACGGCTTAACTTGCATCATGATTCTCAAACTCTTGTAAGAGGGGTTGCTATCGATAGCCGAAAGGTGGAATCCAACGATCTTTTTTTTGCACTTCCCGGAAATCGGGTGGATGGACATGCCTTTTTAGCGGAAGTGGCGAGAAAAGAAGCAGCCGGAGCTGTCGTTCATGAGAGCTACCAGGGAGAAAGCTTTGGACTTCCCCTTTTAAAAGTGCCGGATGTGCTAGGTGCATTACAAGAGCTCGCGCGGAAAAGTTTAGAAAAACGTTCCTCAAAAGTGATCGCAATTTCAGGTTCGCTTGGAAAAACGACAGTTAAATCATTTGCGGCAACATTGCTGCGCTCTTGCTATCGCGTCTATGCCACGCCTCTTAGCTATAACTCCCAAGCGACAATTCCTCTCTGCATTTTGCTTGCTGATGAAACAGAAGATTACCTCATTTTGGAAATGGGGATGACGCATCCTGGAGAACTGGCAAATCTTGTCTCGATCGCGCCGCCTGATATCGCGCTCATCACGACAATTGCTGTACAGCACGCTGTGAATTTTCCTGATGGATTAGAGGGGATTGCGAAGGAAAAAGCCTCTCTCTTTTCGCACCCCAAAACGCAAGTCGGTTTATTTCATTATGATATCGAACACTACGAACAGGTATATAATACGGGGACATGTTCTAAGAGATGTTTCTCGACTTTATCGAAGGAGGCAGATTTTTATCACGATGAGAATGGGAGAATCCATGTCAAAGGGGAGGGACACTTTGATCTCCCTGTCGATCTTCCTGTTAAAGCGCACTACCACAATTTTCTCGCAGCTGTTGCCCTTGCCCGAGCTGTCGATATCCCTTGGCCTCTAATCCGTGAAGCTGCGCAATCGATTCGCTTACCGGCAATGCGGTTTGAAAGAGTGGAGAAAAGAGGGATTATTTTTATCAACGATGCCTATAATGCCAATCCCGACTCGATGAAAGCCGCTTTAGAAAGCCTTCCAAAACCCATCGAAGGCGGTAAAACTATCGCCGTTTTAAGCGAAATGGATGCTCTTGGCGATTACACAGAAGCGGCTCATGCGGCTGTTGCAGAAACGGCGCTCACACACGCTGATTTTTTGCTATGTGTAGGGCCGCGCTGCCAAACCATGCAAACGATTTGGCAACAAGCAAATAAACCTGTAGAAAGGTTCGAAACACGCGATAATTTGGAGCAGTCCCTTCTAGATCTTGCAAAGCCGGGAGATGTCGTTTTACTTAAAGGCGCCCGTTCCTATGCACTCGATCAAATCTTAAATAAATTTTGACTACCATAATTATCGCGCTTCCTTTTTAATGAGAGCCATATGCTGCTCATTATTCTCTCATTTTTGCGCGATTATTTAGGGATTAAAGTCCCGTCTGTATTTGAATATTGCTCAACTCGGATGGCTCTGAGCGCAATCACCTCTTTGCTTGTTACGATCATTTTCGGGAAATACTTTATCAAGAAGCTCTATGAATGGAAAGTGGGGGATCGGGTCCGAAGTGAGGATTGCCCCCTCTTAGGCGAGCTCCATCGCAATAAAAATGATACGCCGACAATGGGGGGAATTCTCATCCTCTTTTCCTTACTCATCTCTCTTTTTCTGTGGATGGATCTGAAAAGTCCTTTTACTCTGATTTTGTTTGCGACTACTGTTTGTATTGGCGCCCTTGGATCGATAGATGACTACCTCAAATTGCGCTATAAGAACAAGAAAGGGGTTTCAGGCAAAAAGAAGTTAATCATTCAAGGCTTATTCTCCTTTTTCGTCGCACTCTATCTTCTTTGGACGCCTATGACAGAGGTGCTTCATACTGCAAGTTGGTTCTCACCCCCCAATGCAAAAGAGGAGGTTCAGGGTGTATCTGATCTCGCTATCCTTGGAACACAGGAGTATGCCGCTCGCCTCTATGTTCCTTTTGTTAAAGACTATATACTTCAGTTTTCCGGCATAGGCCTTGTGTTAATGGCTCTATTTATCGCCATCGTGATTACGGGGACCTCGAATGCTGTGAATCTAACTGATGGCCTGGATGGGTTAGCCACCGGAACGGTGATGTTGGCTGCAAGTGCTTTTGCTTTAATTGCTTTTGTTTCAAACAACGTCGACCTCTCACGCTATCTGCATATTCTCTATATCGAGGGGAGTTCTGAGATTGCGATCTATCTAGCAGCATTGGCAGGAGCTTGCCTCGGCTTTCTTTGGTATAACGGCCACCCTGCTCAAGTATTTATGGGTGATACGGGCTCGCTGACGCTCGGCGCGATTCTTGGCGTATCGGCAGTCTTGCTGAAACGTGAGCTTCTTCTTGCGATTATAGGGGGTGTTTTTGTGATTGAAGCGCTCTCGGTGATGCTTCAAGTGGGCAGTTATAAACTGCGGGATAAAAAGAGACTATTTCTCTGCGCGCCTCTCCACCATCACTTCGAGTATAAGGGGTGGGCTGAGACGAAGGTCGTCCTCCGTTTTTGGATTATCGGTCTCTTACTTGCGATCGTGGGGATTGCTACTCTGAAGTTTCAGTAGCTTCAGCAAGGCCGTTAAAAAGAGCTCTTTCTTCTTCCCTAATGGGATTTTTGTGAAGTATCACTGCAAGTCCGATTCCAACTGTCCCTGCAATAGCGATTCCGCCTCCTGCAAGAAGCCCAATTGCATATGCATTGCATTTGACAGCGAGGGCATTTAGTCCCATAGCGAGCAGCGCTGTGCCTCCAGCCATTAGGAGAGCTGCTCCTATGGAAGCTCCATATCCTTTAATTGTACTTATTTCCATTTTACCTCCTTATACTTAATATTATAGAGCAAAATTATTAATATTTAATTAATTTATGTTAATTTAATGATGTCATGCTCTTGAATTGCCTCGTTTTCGAAAATGAGGCGTTCAACTATCATTGCTTAGCTATGCATGTACTCATTTTAGGTCTCGGAATAAGCGGGAAGGCAGCTCTCGAATTTTGTCAAAAGAGGGGGGATGTCGTCTCTGTATATGATGACAAGCTTGCGCCTGATCCCGTGGATCTCGAAAAGATCGAACTTGTTGTCAAATCGCCGGGAATCTCGCTTGACCATCCTCTCGTTGAAGAAATCCAAAACGCACACATTCCTATTATTGGCGAAATCGATTTAGCTCTTAGCGAGCTGAAAAACAAGACGGTCTATGGCATCACGGGCTCTAACGGTAAAACGACCACAACCCTTTTAGCAACGCATCTTCTCAAGACAGCCGGCAAAAAAGCGATTGCCGTTGGAAATATCGGCACACCGCTTCTTTCCGCTATTCAAGAGGACGCAGACTGCTTTGTTGTCGAGTTCAGCTCCTTTCAACTCGAAACAATCCGTGCCCAGCCTGTTTTAGATGGTGCGGTTCTTCTAAATTTAACTCCCAATCATCTCGACCGCCATCCCTCATTTGAAGCGTATGCAGCTGCAAAGCTTCGTATAAAAGAGCTCTTGAAAGAGGGCGCACCTTTTTACTCCGGACCATTTGATATGGTGCCTATTGAGGGCTATTACCGGCACGATCTTGAAAATATTGCCGCCGCAAGCGCTTTGACTGGAATCGATCCAACAGAAGGATTGAAGACTTTTGTGAAACCGCCACACCGCCTCGAATTTGTCCGCAATTTCAAAAACATCGCTTTTGTTAACGATAGTAAAGCGACAAGCGTCGATGCTGTCTTAAAAGCGGTAGAAGCGCTTCCAAAAAGTGTCGTGTTAATTGTCGGAGGAGTCGACAAGGGAGGCGAGTATTCGATTTGGTTGCCCCTTTTCCGCGAAAAAGTGCGGAAAGTGTTTACAATTGGAGAAGCTGCAGAGCGTATCGAAAAGACGCTAGCCCCAAGGATTCCGGTTGAAAGAGCCGGTTCGCTTGAAGTTGCAGTAAAAAAAGCGGCACAATTTGCACAAAGTAGTGAAACAGTGTTGCTATCTCCTGGCTGTTCGAGTTATGATCAGTTTAAAAATTATGAAGAGCGTGGTAAGAGATTTAAGGAAATAGTCTCAACGCTTGAGGAGATATTGTCATGAGCCGCAGAGATACCATTATTGTTGCCGTTTTAGTGAATGCTGCTTTGTTAATGATCCTGTTTGCAACTGCTGTCCGGTCCGATGATGCCGAACCAAGCACAGAAAAAAAACAGGTGCAACTTGCAAAAGCCCCGGTTGAAGATAAAAAGATTGAGGAAGATCTTCTCAATCAGTATGTGACCTCTGTTCCTACACTAGCTGAAGAAGAGGAGCAACCGTTAACATTTACCGAAGAAATCCCCCTAGTTTTTACTCCACCTGAGCCGATAGTAGAGAAAAAGGTTGTTATTGAAAAACCAAAATCAAATGAAAGTTATGTCGATGTTACGGTGAAAAAAGGGGACTACCTCGAAAAAATTGCAAAGGCCAATAACACTAATGTCGCTGCCATTCGAAAAGCGAATAACCTCGCTTCAGACCAGCTGAAAATAGGGCAAGTGCTTAAAGTTCCACTTTCGGAAGGAATACCTAAACAGCAGGCAGCCCCGAGCCTGGCAGAGGATTTTTATGTTGTACAAGACGGAGATAGTCCTTGGTTGATTGCAAAGCGAAATAACCTTCCACTCAATGATCTACTGCGACTCAATGGACTTGATGAGCAAAAGGCGCGCCGTCTTAGACCGGGCGACCGCTTAAAAATTCGATGAGATTACTCATACTCATTTGTACCATATTGATTTTTGCTCTTGGGCTGATGATGGTGTTCAACACCTCATCAGCCGAGATCTTGGATCGCGCTCTTAAATGCAATACCCACCAAGCCCTTTTTCGACAAATCGCTTTTGCGGTCGTCGCCCTTTTAGCCTCTGTAATCGTATGGAAAATAGGCTATACACATCTGCTGCGCCTGAGCCCCTATCTTCTCTTTTTTGCCGTTATACTCTTGATTCTCACCTTTGTCCCAGGAGTAGGTAAAGCGCGCAACGGAGCGCATCGTTGGGTTGGAATCGGTTCCTTTACAATTCAACCTTCCGAATTTGTGAAATACCTCATCCCCATGGTCTATATCGAATGGATCGTCCGTCGCTACAAACATCAAGTCACGTTTTTGACTTTCTGTAAAATTGTAGGGTTGCTCGCAATTCCGATGTTTCTCGTGCTCATTGAGCCCGATAACGGTTCAACTGCTGTGATCTGTGCTACATTGATTCCGCTCTTTTTTATCAGCGGCATCCGGCTGAAGTACTGGGCGCTTCCCGTTTTGATCATCATCAGCATTGGAACCGTAGCAGCATTTCAACTCCCTTATGTACGCGGCCGGATTCAGGTTTATCTCCACCCTGAACTCGATATCAAGGGGAAGGGGCATCAGCCTCATCAAGCTAAAATCGCTGCAGGATCAGGAAAGCTACTGGGTCGTGGTCCGGGTGCGAGTTTGCAGAAACTTACCTATCTCCCGGAAGCGCAAAACGATTACATCGCTGCGATTTATGCCGAAGAATTTGGGTTTGTAGGAATTCTCCTTTTGATTACCCTCTATATGCTGCTTGCTTTTGGCGGGTTTTCTATTGCAATGCGCCATTCCACTGTATTAGGCTGCTATTTGGCAATGGCAATAACTTTTTTGATTGCATTACAAGCTTTTCTCAATCTGGGTGTTGTGTCAGGCTTATTGCCAAGCAAGGGAGTTAATCTTCCATTTTTTAGCCAGGGAGGGACCTCGCTTATTGCAAACACCATAGGTTTAACACTTTTATTGAGTGTGGGGAGTCATGAAGAAAAAGAGAGTCATATTGAGCGCCGGCGGAACAGGGGGACATCTCTTTCCGGCACAAGCGCTCGCTCAGTCGCTAAAGGACTATGAGGTCTTATTCGTTGCAGGAGGGTTGAATACAAACAGTTTTTTTGATCGTGCTTGCTTCAATTATGAGCAGATCAACTCTGCCACTTTTTCGATCTCTAATCCTTTAAAACTTTTGAGAGGAAGCGGCCATATTTTAAAAGGTGTGCGGCAGAGTCAAAAAATCATCCGTTCTTTTGATCCGGATATTGTCGTCGGTTTTGGAAGTTTTTATACCCTCCCTCTTCTCGTTGCAGCAAAACTACAGAATATTCCTATCGTTTTGCATGAGCAAAATGCCATTCCGGGCAAAGTGAACCGTCTTTTTTCCCGTTTTGCTCATACGACAGCGATCACATTTCCCGAAACAGCCAACATGCTGCAGGGAAATGCGCGGCATGTACGCTTTCCGATTCGGCCTCGCTTAGAGGATGAAGATCCTTGGAGCTATTTCGGATTAGAAAAAGGGCGGCTAACTCTGCTTGTTTTTGGAGGGTCGCAAGGAGCGCGCCGTCTCAATGAGCTTTTCGTAGAAGCTCTACCTCAACTTTCCGGCTTTCAGGTGCTGCATTTTACAGGAAACTTTCCTGTAGGAGATATTTATCAGAAATTGGGGATTCCCCATTGCGTTAAGGCTTTTGAGCCAAAGATACATCTTGCGATGCAGATAGCAGATCTTGCTGTGACACGTGCAGGGGCGGGCACAATCGCTGAGTTAATCGAATATGAGACACCGGCTATATTGATTCCTTTTCCTTTTGCCGCTGAAAATCATCAGGAGAAGAATGCGATGCATTTTCCCGGAGGAGCGACGTATTTGGAAAGCGCTCTGACAGCAGAAAAACTGGCTAAAGCAATCCTCTCATTTCCCATCGAAGAAAAGAAACAAGACCTTCAGCAATATAAGAAGAGTTGTTATCATGACTCTCTCACTGAAGTCATAAAAGAGCTAATAACAGATTAGCGTAAAGGAAAAAAAATTTAATTGGGTCTAATTTTTTTTTATTCAAAAATCTGCAATGCCCTGCTCTTCACGCAAATTCCATGACAGAATAAAACATCCTCTATATGTTGTTTGCAACACGGGAGTCGAAAATGGCAGCACGCATTCAGGGATTTAGACAGGTAGCTCATCTCGTCATGATGGCTAGTCTACGGCATCACAATATCGTGCAGTTTTTTGGCACCAGCACCGACTCACGTCCTTTCCTCATCGTGATGGAGTATGCCCCGCGGTTCCCTTTACGATGTCCTCCGCGAAGAGCCTGGTCCATCACTGCAAGAACGTTACTGTATTGCACGCAACACAGCAGCCGGCGTGGCTTACCTCCACTCTCGACAAATCATCCATCGCGATCTCAAAAGCCTCAACATCCTGCTTGACGAACATAACCGAGCCAAACTCACTGACTTTGGGCTTGCCACAGTCAAAAAAGAGACCTCTACCCAAACCAAACAAAGCGTAGGCACCCTTCTCTGGATGGCACCCGAGCTTTTTAAGCGAGGCACTCGTTGTACACCAGCCTCAGACATTTATGGGCTCGGTATGGTTTTATGGGAACTTGCCTCCGGCCAAATTCCTTGGAATGACGCCCCCAATCCACAAATCGTTCCAACCTGGGTGATGCAAGGAGAGTGCGAAGAGATTCCTTCTGATACAGATCCCAGATTCAAAGGTATAATCGAAGCGTGTTGGGACCAAAATCCCACTTCCCGTCCCACCACAACAACTGTCATTTCCGATCTCACCTCCTTGATAGATTCAAGCAACAACGTATCTTCAGGCAAGAGAGAAGTCAGAATAGGAACAACTATCGGTCCACGCTACGACACTAGTTTAGTAAGTGCTGCAGCCAGTGGTCCTCAATATAATTCTGGAATTATGTCCCGAGCTCTCGTTCCTCCTGCTATAGATTTGCGCGCACTACCAGGTGTCACTGTTTTTGATGAAAACGATTGGAAGCATTACTTCGATTTGAGCCGCTTTGGCCTCAGTTTTGACAATGCACCATTCCTTGACCTCGAACGGACAGCCTCTCAGCTGCGTAGCCTCCAGGAGAAGCTCTCTATCGAAGGAGATGCTGGGGTTACATTGCTCACCTTGCCTCGCGGTTTGACTTTTAACAAGCTTGATGAGCTTGGAAAGTCTCCCCGCTCAGGTGAAGGTATGAAGTTTCGTTACATATGGGATGGATTCACTGATGCTCATGGTAATGATGCTCTAAGCAGCACTAAGCGAATTGTGATCACAAATAATGTGCTCAATAATACACGTAAAAAATCGCTTGACGATCAAAAGGCATTAGTCGGAGATTTAGGGTGTCGTCTGCCGCGTACTTTGGAGGTAGCAGCGCTTTGCACAACGACCTTTATCGCAACGGGTAAGAGGCTTTACAATGACTCACCTAATACATATACACGTTGTGAAGAGAATGTTCAGGGAAGGCAAATGATCGTCGGGGGCCTTTCCGCGGCGGGCTTGTGCGTCTTCTTCGACGGCGACTGGGACCACGACTACGACAGCGCCGGGGCGGCTTTGGAAGTCCTTTAAATTTTGGTGCTTGGTGCTTGGAACATTGGCGCTTGGCTCTGGTACTTATTTCTTGGAAACTTGGCAGGTGCGGCTGGCTTGAAGCCAGCCGCCGTTTTTTTGTGTGTCTTGAAAAAGTTATGGTAAGTCAGGCTTGAATTTATTAAAAAACACACAATTTACAAAATATTTACTTTATTTTCTATTTTAATTTTGTTATAATGTTTTCAAAACAAAAAAAGGTACATATTATGGCTATTTCACCGACAGGTTCAGGAACAACTGCACAAGAAGAAACGTTAACCACGAGAGTGGCGCCAAGAGGAAGTGAAAGGTTTAAAGTGGCAGAGAGCGATTTACCGATCCCTATTGTTGTGGAGATCCTTCAACAACTTGATCGTCCTATAGACATAGCACGGTGCGCG
>CAVVHU010000013.1:0-11901 GCA_963748195.1 uncultured Chlamydiales bacterium
CCTTCTTGCCAGAAGTAAAGAGGAGGTTCTTTATCGTTGTGGTAATAGCTTTTCATGATTTCAGAGAAAATGAAAGTTTCGAAAAATACCACCAATCTGAGGATGAAATCTGAGTTCTTCCGGATTTTTCACACGCAACAAAGCACATAATAGTCCGGTATCTAAAAAATAAACTTTCGGAGCTTTAACTAAGCGCTTGTTGAAATTGTTGTAATAAGGTTCAAGAAGAGCGATGATATAGCTTGCCTCCAAAACGGAGAGCCACCTTCTAATTGTGGTGTGAGAGATACCAAGATCATTACCTAGGGAAGTTAAATTCACTTTTTGTCCGCAACGTCCTGCTAACATACGTAAAAATGATTGAAACGCGCGAAGATCCCCTATATGTATCAACTGTTGCAGGTCTTTCGTAACATAGGTACTGATATAATCCCGAAAGAACTGTATCGGATCTAGTTCATATTCATACACACGAGGATATAAACCAAAAAATAGAGTCGAATAAAGATCAAACTTGGGTGAAGAATGCTGAGTCATTTTTCCCGTGTGCCATAAAGTTTGTGACGCACGTTGCATTAACTCAGAAAAGCTAAGAGGTAAAAGGGTGAGCCGAGCCGCTCTTCCTGCCAGTGTTTGTGAAATCTTCTCATTTAATAAAAATTGTTGCGAGCCCGTTAGAATAAAACGACCTGGATCCGGATTTTCATCGACCTCTCCTTGAAGATAAGAGAAAAGGTGAGGTGCTTGTTGGACTTCGTCAAAGATCACGCGGTTTGAATATGTTTCAAGAAATCCACGCGGATCCTCTACAGCAAAACTCAGGTTGTCCGGGTCCTCTAAAGAAATATAGCGATAGCCTTTACACGTCCTTTTAGCGAGAGTCGTTTTACCGGACTGCCTTGGTCCTGTAACAGTTACGATAGGATATTTCTTTAAATATCCTAAAAGATGCTTTGACAAATTTCGCTCTAAATACATACCAACTCCAGAGATTGAGGATACTCTCTCTCTGTAAATTTTGTCAAATTGAACATTGAATATTCAATTTGACAAATATTAGAGGTGAATCGCTTGATTATGAGCGGCAAGGGCCGCTTCTTTGATCGCTTCTGAGCAGGTCGGATGTGCGTGAGAGGCATGCGCGATCTCCATGAGGGTCATCTTCTTTTCCATAGCCATGACTCCTTCATGAATCATCTCAGAAGCATTAGGACCGATAATGTGCATGCCGATGAGGCGATCTGTCTCTTTTTCTCCAATCAGCTTGACCATGCCCTCTTCATCTCCGCTGCAGCGTGCGCGGGGAATCGATTTGAAAGGGACTTTTCCAATGCAAAGCGTTAGTCCAGCTTCCTTGGCTTCCTCTTCTGTCATCCCCACACAGGCAACCTCAGGCCAGGTATACATGACATTTGGAATCGCGAGATAGTTGACTTTCGCCTCTTTTCCGCACATAATTTCAACTGCTGCGATCCCCTCTTCAGAAGCTTTGTGGGCCAGCATTGGGCCGTCAACCAGATCGCCAATAGCGTAAATATTTGGGATATTCGTCCGAAAAGAACCATCGATTTTCACACGTCCTTGACGATCAGTTTCCACTCCGACAGTTTCCAAACCAACGCCTTTTGAATAGGGGCGACGGCCGATTGCCACAAGCACTACATCCCCTTTTAAGGTTTCCCCTGACTCGAGCGTTAGTTCAACCCCATTTTCGGCTTTGCCTGAAACGACTTTCTTACTTAAGTGAAAGCGCATCCCTTGCTTTGTAAAAATCTTATAGAGCACCTTAGATATTTCTCGATCAAAGGGAGGCGTCACGCGATCCAGCAGCTCGACAACTTCAACTTCCGCCCCCATCCGCCTGTAAACAGAACCTAATTCGAGCCCGATTACGCCTGCGCCTACCATCAATAGCTTTTTGGGTACCTGCGGCAAACTCAAGGCGCCTGTAGAGGAGAGAACTCTCGTCTCATCAAAAGGTAAAAATGGAAGCGCAATCGGCTCCGAGCCTGTTGCGAGCAGGATATACTTTGTTTCAAACGTTTCATCCCCTACTTTAACGCTTGTAGGAGAGGTCATTATTGCCTCCCCCTTCAACCGGACCACTTTATTTTTGTTAAAAAGAAAATCGATCCCCCCAACAAGTCCTGCAACGATCTTCTCTTTACGCTGCATCATCTGAGCGAGGTCGATCGAAAGCTCTTTTGCTACAATCCCGTGCTCTTTCCCCTCAGCAGCGACTTTGTGATAGTATTCGGTCGAGTGTAAAAGGGCTTTTGAAGGAATGCATCCTACGTTGAGGCACGTTCCTCCAAGGGTTGTCTCTTTTTCAACACAGGCAACACGCATGCCCAGTTGTGCTGCACGGATTGCTGCGACATAGCCGCCCGGGCCGGATCCAATAACAATTAAATCAAATTTATCCATCTAAAAATAAGTGTGAGGGGTCTTCTAAGATTTCTTTTACGCGCACGAGAAACGTGACAGCCTCTTTTCCATCGACAATGCGGTGGTCGTAACTCAACGCAAGATACATCATCGGTCTAATCACGATCTGATCGTTCACAACGACTGGCCGCTTCTCGATTTTATGCATGCCTAAAATGCCTACCTGCGGCGGATTGAGAATAGGCGTTGAAAGGAGCGAGCCGTAGACGCCTCCATTTGTTATCGTAAAACCGCCGCCTTGCAGATCCCCGATTGCAAGTCTTCCATCGCGCGCTTTTTTAGCATAGTTTAAAATCTCCTGCTCCACATCTGCAAATGAGAGCTGATCGCATCCACGCACAACAGGGACAAAAAGCCCTTTTTCGGTTCCAACGGCAATGCCGATATCATAATAGTTCCGTTCTACAATTTCTTCGCCATCGATATATGAGTTAAAGTCAGGGTAATCCCGTAAGCCCTCTACAACAGCTTTGACAAAGAAAGACATAAATCCAAGCTTCACACCATGTCTTTCTAGGAAACTCTCTTTATATTTGGCGCGCAGAGCTAAAATCGCACTCATATCGACTTCATTGAAAGTCGTGAGCATGGCTGCGGTGTGCAAGGCGTCTACAAGGCGATTTCCAATAGTCTTCCGTATTTTAGACATCTGACGACGGCTTTCACGAGGTGCTTGCGCGACTGGCTCAGAAGGCTCTTTTTTCTCCTTCAAACTCGCGACAAAATCCTCTTTCATTACCCGTGCTCCCTTTCCAGGCTCTTGGGGTTTTTCTGCTTTGACCGGTTCTTCTCTCTTAGGGGGCGCTTCTTCCTTGACCTCTTTCTTCTCAGCGGGTGGTATTGGCTCTTCTCTTTTCTCTGCTTGAGGAGCCCCTTCGCTATCTACTGTGCCTAAGACATCGCCAATTTTAACCGTATCTCCTTCGTTAACACTCCATGTGATCGTGCCGGCAAATGGGGCATAGAGCACTTGATTTACCTTTTCGGTTTCAAGCTCTATGATCTCCTCTTCCGCCTGAACTGCCGTTCCAGAGGATTTCAAAAAACTGCCTACTTGCGCTTCTGTGATCGACTCCCCCATCACGGGAACTTTAATTTCTTCCTTCATGAACCTTTCCGTAACTAAAGATTTCGATTAATCAAATGCCATATTCATCAGTTGAGCGTGCTCTCTTTCATGCCGGCTATGCGAACCTGTCGCAGTTACAGCGCTTCGATTACGTCCCACATAATGCAAAATGGCCTTCTTTGGCAAGAGCTTCTCTAAAATTGGATAGAGATAACCAAAAGCACCCATATTGCGCGGTTCTTCCTGCACCCAATAATACTCTTTGACATTCTGATATTTGGCAATAACTTCTTTGAAGCGATCGTGATGGAGTGGATACAATTGTTCGATGCGCACGAGCACAACCTCATTCTCTTTACCCCGCTTCTCCCTTTCTTCAAGCAAGTCATAGTAGATTCTTCCAGTACACAAGATCAAGCGAGAAGCCATTTGATTTCCGGAGGAATCATCTAAAATCTCTACAAATTTTCCTGTTGAAATGTCTTCTAGAGTGCTTACACACTTCGGATGACGAAGCAATCCCTTGGGAGAAAACACAATCAATGGAACACGAATCTTCCGTATGGCCTGTCTTCTTAGGAGATGAAAATACTGCGCAGGTGTTGACGGATACACAACCTGGAAGTTGGATTCCGCAGCCAGCTGTAAGAAACGTTCGATCCTTCCGGATGAGTGTTCAGCCCCCTGCCCCTCATAACCATGAGGAAGAAGAACGACCAAACCAGAGTGCCTTCGCCACTTTTGTTCGGAACTGGCAAGGTATTGGTCGAAAATCACCTGGCCGCCATTTGCAAAATCCCCAAACTGCGCCTCCCATAAGACAAGCGCTGAAGGGTAAGAGAGAGAATAGCCAAACTCAAATCCAAGAACGGCATATTCCGAAAGTGGAGAATTGTAAACGGTAAAGAGCCCCTGCTCTTCTTTGAGATGATTGAGAGGGAAATACCGTTTACCTGTTTTCTGATCGAGCCAAACCGTATGTCTTTGTGTGAAGGTTCCTCTTTGACTATCTTGTCCAGAAAGGCGGACATGCCGACCCTCCCATAAAAGAGTTGCATAAGCTAAATGCTCGGCATATGCCCAATCAAGGGGCATTTCTCCATCGGTCATCTGTTTGCGGTTCATCACAAGACGCTCTAGCTTTTTATGAATCTCAAACCCTTCTGGTATAATGCTTAAACGCAATCCGATTTCCCTGATGAGCGCCTTGTCAACTCCTGTCTTCACAGGCAAGAGCAACTCACCTTTCTCCGCTTGCCTATAGTCTTTCCATACACCGCTAAACGCTTCTTGAGAGGAGGGAGTTTTTGAAACTTTCAATTCATCTAATTCAAAATGGAGTGCTTTTTTAAATTTTTCCTCTTCTTCGAGCGCCATAGCACGCTCCACAACACCTTGTGAAATGAGCGTATCGCGGTAAATCTCCCGAATCGTATTTTTTTTCCTGATAATTTTATACTCAATAGGTTGTGTAAACATAGGTTCATCGCCTTCGTTGTGGCCATACTTGCGATAACCGTTGAGTTCGATAAATACATCGATGTTAAAAAGGTGGCGGATCCGAAGGGCTAAATCTGTGGCAAAGATGCACCCCTCCGGATCCTCAGCATTAACATGAAAAACAGGAAACCCAAATGCATTGGCAATATCGGTGCTATAGCGCGTCGAACGATACTCGCCCGGCAGAGTGGTAAATCCGATTTGGTTGTTGACGATAATATGGAGCGTCCCCCCGTCGAATATCCTGGGATGTTGTAAAACTGCATCGTCTCATAGACAATCCCCTGTCCAGCTATTGAGGAATCGCCGTGAATTAAAACCGGAATCACTTTTCTTTGTTCGTGATCCTCTTTTTGGATCTGCTTTGCCCGCACCTTTCCTTCAACAACAGGGTTTACCGATTCAAGATGGCTCGGATTGGGCGATAAGCCGATGTGCACTTTTTTTCCAAAACGCGTTGTGACATCGGAAGAGAAACCTTTATGATATTTCACATCCCCAGCAGTCTCAATCTGATTGGGATCGGTATAATCTTCAAACTCCCCAAAAATCATGGAGTAGGATTTGTTGAGGATATTGGCAAGGACGTTCAGCCTCCCTCTATGGGCCATGCCTATCACGATCTCTTCCATCCCAAATTCAGGCCCTTTATCTACAATCTCTCCAAGAATAGGGATTAGTGTCTCACACCCTTCAAGTGAAAACCTTTTTTGCCCAACGTATTTCGTATGCAAAAAAGTCTCAAACAATTCCGCTCTATTGAGATGCTGCAATATGTTTTTTTTCTCATCTACAGAAAATGCAGGGTGAAAGCGTATCGGTTCAATCTCTTTTTGAATCCATTTTTCGAGCTCAGGAGCGTGCCGTCCCATGTACTCAATTCCATGCTCTCTACAATACGTATCTTGTAAGACAGAGCGGATTTCAGAGAGTGGTGCTGTTGGTTCTTTTAGAAGCCCGCAAGTTGGGAAAACGGTGTTTAGCTCACTTTCTTTAAATCCAAGAGTAGAAAGGAGCAGTTCGTGGGCTGGTTCGGGCGATTTTTCCGCAACAGGATTAAAATGCGCTTCTAAATGGCCATAACTTCTATAAGCATCGATGAGATTATAAATGCGCAAATCAGCAACCGCTGCAGCAGGAGCCTCTTTGAATTTTTGATAGGTCCCAAATTCCATCCCCTCGAAGAAATAGCGCCACGAAGGATCGAGTGCTTCAGGGTCCGATAAATATTGAGCATGCATTTTCTCGATCAAATCGACATTTTCGAGCTGCATGTATGTAAAAGGGCGTGATGAGGGCATAGTTTACGTCATCCAATTGCTACTGTTGTCTACTTCAATAGCAAGATGCGTACCACTTGACTTAAGAAAGGACGATTGTAAAGCGGATCTAAAAAACTCTGAAGGTTTTCCCAACGACCTTCTTGACTCAGGGATCGATTAGCCCTACCTCCTGAATATTCAAATAGGCTAGCCGCTCGTTTTCACCAAACATAACTCTTTGATTCGCCTTACAAGTCCTATCCTCCTGCTCTCATGATTTTCTGCATAAAACTAATTACGTTGTACTTTTATCTTTTTCAAAACAGAGTTTAATCTATCTTGAGCACCAGCAAACCCTTGATCGGCTGCCAAACGATACCAACGGGCGGCCTCTGAAAGGTCTTGCGCGACTCCTGCGCCCTTCTTATAGTACCGACCAAGGTTGTATTGAGCCTGTGCATGCCCTTGATCGGCTGCTAACCGATACCAACGAACTGCCTCTGAAAGGTTTTTCGCGACTCCTTCGCCACTCTTATAGCACCAACCAAGGTTGTATTGAGCCTGTGCATGCCCTTGATCGGCTGCTAACCGATACCAACGAACTGCCTCTGAAAGGTTTTTCGCGACTCCTTCGCCACTCTTATAGCAAAACCCAAGCCTGTTTTGAGCCATTGCATCCCCTTGATCAGCTGCTAAACGATACCAACGAACTGCCTCTGAAAAGTCTTTGGGAACCCCGAGGCCATTATAATAGCAAGCCCCAAGGTTGTTTTGAGCATATGCATTCCCTTGATCGGCTGCTATACGATACAAAAGAACTGCCTCCGAAAGGTTTTTTGCGACTCCTTCGCCATTCTTATAGCAAAACCCAAGCCTGTTTTGAGCCATTGCATCCCCTTGATCGGCTGCTAAAAGATACCAACGAACTGCCTCTGAAAAATCTTTGCTAACTCCAATACCATAATAATAGCACAGGCCTAAGTTCCTTTGCGCATCAGCTCCGCCTTTTGCTGCCTCGCTTTTAAACCAGCCGATTTTATCTGCTGCCTTTTCTGACCAATATGCAGCTTGTTTTGGATCTTTAGGACCAATTCTACCCCCATTCTTGTAAAGACCGTTTAATCTCAAATAGGCAGGCGGATAATCCATAGATGCAGCCTTTTCAAAATGAGGAAGAGAAGAGCGATATTGGGATTTCAAATAAAGTGCGAGCCCAGCTTTATAATCCGATTCACCTGGAATTGATTGCGTTTGCAACCCCGTCGCATAAACTGGACCCGTAGAGGGAGGCTGTCGACTCATGGCACCTAAGGCATAGTTTGGACCACTCATCACCGTTGCAGAAGGTGCTCGACTCGCTAAGGCTGTATCATAGAGCGGACCTGAAGCTAGAGGATCCGCTTCTGCCTTGCCTCCTAAATTAGGGGTCGAGGATTCAACTAAATCCGTGAGCTGCAAAACTACCGTTTCCGCTGTTGGCCTTGCATGAGGCTCTTGCTCCCAACATTTTTCGATGATGAGCTTATATACATCAGGTGTTTCCTCGGGTATTTCTTCCCGCTCTCCTTGCATTACCCATCCCATGACTACATGCGGATTGGACGCCTCATTCCACGGTACTTCGCCGCTGCTCAGCTCCCAAAAGACCATCCCCAAGCCATAGATGTCCGAAGCTGGAGTACATCGGCCGCCCCTCTTGAATAACTCAGGCGCCATCCATAATAGCGTTCCTGCTGAGTCCTGTTTGCTTTGCGTCGAAGTCTCTTTCTTGACTGTCGCCAACCCAAAATCGGTGAGTTTTGCCCGATAGTTATTATCCAGCAAAATGTTTAAGCTCTTTAAGTCTCTATGAACAATTTCACTGCCATGCAGATACGAGACGCCTGCAGCTGTATCTAAAGCGATTCGATAGCGCTCTGCCCAACTAAAGACACGATTACTCCTAAGAACACCATAGAGAGATCCCCCGGACATATACTCCATCACCATCTGAAAGGGGCGTTGATCGGTGCATACGCCAAAAAACTGCACCACATTCGGATGGCGCAAAAGAGCCATGATTTCCGTCTCTTTATTAAATTCTGCTCGCGCTGCTTGAGACAAATCGCCCACAAGCAGTTGTTTTACAGCCACTTCATGGTGTTGCCACTTCGCTTTATAGACTTTGCCCATCCCTCCTGCTGCGATAAAGTCTCCTAGCTTAATTTCTTCTGATCGAATTTGTGTATTGCTCATCGCTGACATTGTTTATTCCTTTATTTTTATTGATTTTGTGATCCTATTTTTTCAGCAACTCGAATTAATTTTGCTTGTGCAAATTTTTTCTGTTCTGCAGTGCTAGATGGATTAACCATAAGGCGCTGATAGACATCTTTTGCTCGACTTAAATCTTGAGGAATTCCATCTCCGTATTCTAACATCTGCCCTAAGGTGTGCAGAGCTTGTATATGGTTTTGAGCAGCTCCTTTTTCAAGGTACTTTGCTGCCTCAGCTTTGTTTTGTGTCAGGCCTCCTTTTCCACTAAGATAGAATAAACCCACACGGGTACAGGCTTTGAAATAATCTCCTGTGTCGATCGCTCTTTGATAATGCACTAAGGCTTCAGCAAAATTTCCTTTCCCTTCACAGGCAACCCCAGCATCATAAGAATCCAATCCAGGAATAACGTTAGAAGCTGCTGCTGAAGCGGAAGCTTCATGAACTACTACGGGGGATGGAGGTGGGAGTTGAGCTCCAGCACCTAACAAATGGTTTTTCATTGAAATCATCCGGTCACGTATCCACTCTTGCTGTTCCTTCAATTCTGAAAAGTCAGCCTTTAAGTCTTGGCAAACTAAGAGGATCTCTTCTTCATGATCTTTGATGTATTGTAAATCCTCTGCTTGATCTACTTTATCCTGATCTCGATTCATCACTTGCTGAACATTTAAGCCCAACCCCAAATCTTGCATACGCTCTTGCAACCGTGTATTTAAATCGCCAAACTTTTCCTGATAATCGCTCGCTCTTAGAAAGCGAATAACGCGGTGTTTTTGGCTAAAATTCCCAATAAATTTAGAGGTCTCTTTTAATAAACTTTCAAACGCCTCCAAGGCGAGTTCAAAATGCCGATTATCAGGTAATTTATCTAGACCTTCTAGCGAATCGACGATGATTTTCACTCGCCCCCCCAATCGACTGCATTGCTTTGAATTGATTCGTGCAGTTTGAACCTGCTCGTAGATAACTTTAGCTACACTGAGCACTGAACTAAAAACATCATTGATCATAAAATTCACCTTATCCTTGTTATTCATTCAGCGAACATATAAATGGCTCGCTGGTTTTAAGTTGAGATTGTTACTTAAGAATTAAATCTAAAAATTCTTGTGCCGAATAGGCCAGGTTGGATGATTTGAGACGCTTCAATACCCATAGGCTATTGATGAGCAAAACGTCAAAAATGGAGTTTCCGACTTGTCTATGAAAAGGGCAAACCCTGTGAACGTTTATAAATTCTTTTGCTTTAACATGCCCTTGATCTACTAGCCTCCATTTCTCACCAGCTCTTTGATCAAATCGCTCCCCCATTTCCACAGATGTTCCATCACTAGGAGAGGTTGATCGAAACACACGTTAAGAAATTGCACTACATTCGGGTGAGAGCAGGTCATCATCTCGGTTTCTTTTGCAAATTCTGCCAGGGCTGTTAGAGACAAGTCGCCAGCAAGCAATTGTTTTACAGATACTTCATGGTGTTGCCATTTTGCTTTATAGACTTTACCCATCCCTCCGGCGGCGATAAAATCTCCTGGTTTAATTTCCTCCGATCGAATTTGTGTATTACTCACCGTTGACATACGAACTTCCCATTACGAGTTAATTTTGAAGCAAAAAATTTTTCATAATATTTAAAAAATATCAAGAAATCTCTTAAAATTAAATTTTTTTATATATATTATAGAATATATCTTAGACACAACGGCATTATGATCTGCCTGATATCTAACTTGAAAAAACCGACAAAAATCGCATCAGCACTTCAAACAATTTCTTATACTTCGTTTCTAGTCATGTTCAAAAAAGCACTCTTGAGAGACAACTACAGATGCAATCCCTCAACTAAAATAGTTTTGAAATAAAGGTATTTTTTTCTATAAACTTTGCCAGCTATTAAAACAAATGAGGATACCATGTCTGTTGCTCACTTTTCTGAAGGAGCTGTTGCTTTTTCATCCCTCCCTCCACTCTTTGATTCACAAAAAAAAATTCTCTCACAGATGAGAAAGCTGCTAGAGTCAGACATCAAGTCCTTGGTAACACTTGTGTTCTAAATTTTGTGAGTGGAATAACCGCTTCCCTTATTACAAAAAATCCGCTCCCATTCTTAGTGGGGTTGAGCACATGTTTTCCGACAGTCCTTGCACTGCAAAAGAGCGGAGGAGAATTCCAAGTCAATACATACACAACTGGAAATCAGACAACCCCTGCAGCATCTTCTTTTAGCAATGGAAAATTTGTGGTCGCTTGGGAAGATCAAAGTGGAGAAGATGGAAGCTTTTATGGAATCTTTGGACAAATATTCGATGCAACAGGGTCTAAAGTCAGCAGTCAATTTCAAGTCAATACATACACAACTGGAGATCAGGTATATCCTTCAGTATCTACTTTAAGCAACGGCGATTTTGTGGTTGCTTGGCAAGAGGATAGTGGTGAAGATGGATACGGCACTGGAGTCTTTGGGCAAATATTCAATGCAACCGGTGCTAAAGTCGGAAATCAATTTCAAGTTAACACATACACCACTGGAGATCAGGGTGGCCCTTCAGTATCTTCTTTAACCAATGGAAATTTTGTGATCGTTTGGTGGGACAGCAGCGGTCTCGATGGAAATGGTTATGGAGTCTTTGGGCAAATATTCAATGCTACAACAGCTAAGGTAGGTAACGAATTTCAAGTGAATACATACACGGCAGGGGGGCAGTCTACCCCTTCTGTGTCTTCTTTAACAAATGGAAATTTTGTGGTCACATGGGAAGACTGGAACGGCGAAGATGGCTCAGGATATGGAATTTTTGGGCAAATTTTCAATCCAACGGGAACTAAAGTCGGTAGTGAATTTCGAGTTAACACATATACCATTGGAGATCAGCGCTTTCCTTCTATATCCTCTTTAAGTAATGGAAACTTTGTGGTTGCTTGGCAAGACGGTATAGTATCGGGTAGTAATGGTTTAGATGGAAACGGCACTGGAGTCTTTGGGCAAATATTCAATACCACGGGTGCTAAAATCGGAAACCAATTTAACGTTAACACATACACCATTGGAGATCAGGGATTTCCATCAACATCTTATTTAACCAATGGAAATTCTGTAATAACTTGGCAGGATGGCAGCGGCGTAGATGGATCCGGCTATGGAGTCTTCGGGCAAATACTCGATGCGACGGGAGCTAAAGTCGGCAGTCAATTTCAAGTCAATACATACACGCCTGGGAATCAGGTTTTTCCTTCAGTCACCTCTTTAAGCAATGGCGATTTTGTAGTCACTTGGGAGGATGATAGCGGCCATGATGGAAACGCTGACGGAATCATTGGGCAAATATTTAATACGAGTTTCGTACTCCCAACGAGCGCAGGCAC
>CAVVHU010000014.1:0-82418 GCA_963748195.1 uncultured Chlamydiales bacterium
TTGATAAGAGCGTATTTACCACCAATTTTTGTATGGCCCTTTTCTTCGCGTTGTGGGGAAAGGCTGACTTTTGCATTAGTGTAACCTGCTGAAGGCGCGATATTTTCTAATTCTGCTTGATCAGAGGCTTGGCTATCTCGATGCCTAAGACGCCATAGAAAGAGAGCTGTTATTCCAAGGCAACTGACTCCACCGGCTACACCTAAAACAGGCCCAAGCCAAGAAATAGTACGGTTAGACCCCGTTGGAGAGTGTAGGGTTCCCGCAGTGGAAGTTGAACTACTTCCAGTAGTGGATGGAATAATCACAGATGCATTGAATATTTGGCCAAAGACTCCATATTGATTGCCATCTTCGCCGCTGTCGTCATACCACGTGACGACAAAATTGCCGGTGCTTAAAGCAGCAACTGTTGGGCGCTCCTGATTCCCGGCAGTGTGTGTGTTGACTTGGAATTCAGTGCCGACTTTAGCGGCAGTTGCATCGAATATTTGGCCAAAGACTCCTGTTTGATTGCCATCTTCGCCACTGTCGTCATACCACGTGACGACAAAATTGTCGGTGCTTAAAGCAGCAACTGTTGGGTACCACTGATTCCCAGCAGTGTGTGTGTTGACTTGGAATTCAGTGCCAACTTTAGCGGCAGTTGCATCGAATAGTTGGCCAAAGACTCCAGCTAGATTGCCATCTTCGCCGCTGTCGTCATACCACGTGACGACAAACTTGCCGGTGCTTAAAGTAGCAACTGTTGGGTACCACTGATTCCCAGCAGTGTGTGTGTTGACTTGGAATTCAGTGCCGACTTTAGCGGCAGTCGCATTGAATAGTTGGCCAAAGACTCCAGTTCCAGAGCCATCTTCGCCGCCGGTGTCCTCCCACGTGACAACAAAATTGCCGGTGCTTAAAGCAGCAACTGTTGGGCGCACCTGATTCGCAGCAGTGTGTGTGTTGACTTGGAATTCAGTGCCGACTTTAGCGGCAGTCGCATTGAATAGTTGGCCGAAGACTCCAGCTAGATTGCCATCTTCGCCGCTGGAGTCCTCCCACGTGACGACAAAATCGCCGGTGCTTAAAGCAGCAACTGTTGGGTACCACTGATTCCCAACAGTGTGGGTGTTAACTTGGAATTCAGCGCCGACTTGCGGCAGTCGAATTGAATATCTGGCCAAAGACTCCATATCCAGAGCCATCTTCGCCGCTGTCGTCTTCCCACGTGACGACAAAATTGCCGGTGCTTAAAGCAGCAACTGTTGGGAGCATCTGATTCCCAGCAGTGTGTGTGTTGACTTGGAATTCAGTGCCGACTTTAGCGACAGTCGCATTGAATATCTGGCCAAAGACTCCAGCTCCAGAGCCATCTTCGCCGCTGGTGTCAGACCACGTGACGACAAACTTGCCGGTGCTTAAAGCAGCAACTGTTGGGTACCACTGGCTCCCAGGAGTGTGTGTGTTGACTTGGAACTCTCCCCTTACAGGCTGTTGCGCCCGCACCACAGGTAAACACTCACTCAGTCCTAGAAAGAAGGGCAGTGGGTGCTTAGCGATGAAAGAGGCGACAGTTCCAGCAAGCAGTCCATTCGCGCAGTCTCGATGAGATTCTATTACACTAGTTGAGTGCCCGCATAAGAGGGCTCCTACTGTTGATGCGCTTTCATGAATAAAAGTGCCTGCGAAGCTATTTGTGCTTTGGATACTATAAGGTATAAGTGACATGTTCATCCCATTTTTTTTAAGCAACTTAAGGCAACGGTTAGATAAATGCAAGGACAATTTTTGCATTACGCGAGAGAAGATCATTTCATTTGCTTATAGATGCATTAAGTCAGCCGGGAAAGACATCTCCATACTTATCTTCCTGATCTAAAACAGTACCATATCTGCTTGCATAGACATCCCCGTAATTTTCATCTTCGTTGCGTGTAACAGCTGCAACGATTGGTTCGGAAATATCGACTTGTTTCAAAGCATCAAACGCTGCTTTTTGTTTGCTTACATCAGAAAAAACCCCTTGTCCTAGCGGTTGGCTGAGCTGAAGAATGCTCGCAAGCTTTTGCTCACAATAGGAGATGTCCCAATGATATACCTTTTGTATAAACGTCGATTTGTCAAATGGGTATGACCCCGATGCTAGCTCAAGAAGTGTGATACCGAGAGCCCCTCAAAATTCTTGCGCATATCTACAGGGTCCGCAAATAGGAAGATAGGTGTTTGAGCAGGGTATGTAATCATGCGGACCTGAGGATATGTTTAAGAGCTATTTCGTCAAAATTGCGTTCAAGATGGACCTGGAATGGTCCTATGTTAATAACCTGAACTTTGGGTTTTTCTTGCTCATCTTCAGGGAGTTTGCTTGCACCTCTTGTGCTTTTCGACCTTGTAAAGGGCCTTTTGCCATTCACTTCGGCCGAAAATCCCAAGATTTGCAGCGCAAACTCTTCTGAATCTGAGCGAAAAAAACCCAAAGTTCAGGTTAATAGTGATCCCCAAATTTTCTATGAGGTCAACAGTGAAAGAAATCTCAATGAAGTCACCCTGTTGCTGCTTGCTTATATTTAGCTTTGTGCGCCAGTCTTTAAAAGAGTGATAGTTGATGTCATGGTCACTGCACCATTAGTCCCGATTGTTGCCAATCGGTGAATCGCCGCTAACTTAAGACAGCCAGCTCTACTTCACATCCCATCTGTTTAAGCTTTTTCTTATGATACTGAATCTTCGTAGTTGACATCCTCTCCTCCGTAAACGGAGGAGATTCCTAATCCTTACGAATCAGGTTCCTGCTTCTCAGCCCATTGCCTTCCTTGCACGAAAGGTCTTACACAAGCTCCACAGGCTTTAAATCCCGTGTGCCCCACGGTACTGAAAGTTTTTTTAATCCCTCTTGAAGAATGTTTTGCGCAGCATTCTTATCACGATTATGCTCTTCTCCACAGTAGGTACATCTCCAATGTCGGTCTCCTAACTTTAACTGATCATAAACATTGCCGCAATTCGAGCATTGCTTGCTGCTAGGAAAATGCTTATCTACACGAACAAAACTTCTCCCATACCACAAACTTTTATACTCTAAAAGACGGTGAAAGAGCGACCATCCTACATCTCCTATTTGCCGAGATAAACGACTTTTCTGCATCTTTTTTACACTTAATGTCTCAACGGCGATAATTTGGTTCTCATCTACCACCTTTTTGGAGACTTTATGCAAAAAGTCAAGTCGCTTTTCCTTGATTCTTCTATGAAGACTTGCAAGCAACTTTTTAGCCTGCTTGCGATTATTCGACCCCTTTACTTTACGACTTAACGCTTTTTGAAGACGTCTTTGCCTTTTATAGCTCTTCTCTAAAAAACGAGGGTTGGCAATCGTATTGCCTTCCTGATCCGTAAGCATTTGAGAGAGGCCAACATCTAAACCTATTTCTTTTTTTACAAAAGCTAAGGGGGCAATGGGCTCTTCTACTAGAAAGCAAATATAATAACCTGAACTTTGGGTTTTTCTCGCTCATCTTCAGGGAGTTTGCTTGCACCTCTTGTGCTTTTCGACCTTGTAAAGGGCCTTTGGCCATTCACTTCGGCCGAAAATCCCAAGATTTGCAGCGCAAACTCTTCTGAATCTGAGCGAGAAAAACCCAAAGTTCAGGTTAATAACGTCCGGCTGTATCTGTTGAAAGGGTGACAGACTTTGGTATCCCTGAAAAATGACGGCTCCACCGAACATCCAATGGACCTAATTTTGCTATGTAGACCTTCCCCTCTTTGTATTGAAAGGCTGCCATTATATGCAGAATGCGAGCGTTTTTCATGAATTATTGTTAGCGAAGCTCATAGCTGTTTGTTAGATTTTTAGAAGCGGCTCCATTTAACGCTTTCAGCTGCATTTTCTCTTGCTTGCTCAAATTGTTAACGTATTTCGTTTAGTGGGACAAAAAAAATCCCCCCTGACGGGGGGATTGAGATATTATTCTACTGAAAGTACGTAGTAGGCGGGGAACGCAAAATGGTTATTTGGGCGTGGAGATACCAGCACTTTGACCTTTTTGCCAACTAATTTATCTAAGTTAACCCGCGTACTGTAGAGATAGGCAATGGGTAGGTTTTCATTTCTCAGTAGATAATCACCTGGGCGATTCTTTACAGGGCGTGAATAGGGTTCAACAATCCCTGTGAGAAGAGTCGCGTTGAGCTTTTCTTCCTGATAAAATGTTTCCATTGAACCCTCGCCTTTAGAGGCTGTCCAAAGATGGAATAAAGACTCTTCTAGAGGTTCCCAAATCAACATTTTATCTGTGACTTCCTCGTCTGCAAGCATTGTAGCAAATCCTATAGTGCTTGACGCAGCATCAGCAACATCCGTCACTTCAATTTCTTTTTGAACAGGCTTAATTTCAATACCTAATTGAGCAAGCCTATCAAGGTGTGATGGGTCAATTTCAAAGCTTACAGGTGAACGTTGTGCTTTACTTTCAAGAAATGCAATTTTCTTTTGTACATAAATATCTTGTATAACAGATTTTGCTTCTTCTGCTCGCTCAATAATATCGGTCAGTTCGTTATATTCCTTTGAAATTCCATCAAACTTTGTATTGATTTCATTAAGATCGATCTGTTCAAAAGGCTTTTGGATTTGAGATTGTGCAAATAAAAAGACAGAACTTAAATGGTGCGTGGCTTCACGATGCCGCTTTTCCATGTTGACGATCATGTCAAGGGGTCCGATATTTTCAATGTATTCTTTTGCGATGTAAAAATGGCTGCTTTCTGGAAGATCTATCTCAAGCCATTTATTGTTGACATCGCTGACAACAGCGTCGATCTTATCTCCTGTGTTCAGCTGGGCAACAATAGGTGCTTCAGTATCAGGATACAACCTTACATTCACATGTTCGCCTTCCACGACTCCTTCGAGCACGAATGTGCGGAAGACATATCCTTTCATCCCTTTTTTAGGTCGGATCGCATAGTAATCATTGTCCTCGCCAGTTACAGCGAATAATTGTCCATTTCTTGTTTCAGAAACGACATGTGCTTCTAAGCTAGGCTGAGTGCGCATCCGTACCTTAGAGCCAATAATTTTTCCTGTGAAGGAATTGAATTGAGTTGTTTGAGTTTCTGTATCGTTAGCTGATATTGTGGCTGATATGCATGTTAGTAACAGCACAGCGAGTAGTTTTTTAGACATAGATCACCTCTCTCATTCTCTCATGAGTTTTAACCAAAGTTGTATCTGTTTAAGCTGTATTTATCAAGAAGAAAAGGTTGGGTGTGCCCAAAGCTGTTATCTTTGAAAAATTGAAACGCCAGGTTAAGCTTTAAATATGCAAAACCTGGCGTTTAAGGTCGTAACGTTAAGTTGTTTGTTGGTGCTAGCTGTAGAGCACTGCTTTGATGTGTTCACAGTTAGCCTCTCCGCAGGTACAACCCAGCGGCGTCCCCAGGTAAACTGTATAGTGCTCCTTAGAATCAAGTGGATTTGTCACAAGATACATCTGTTCACCGCTCTCTTTGATATCCCATGTACGGAAAGTCAGATCTTCTTCAGAGACCGGCTCCTCTTCAGCACTCTCTTCCTTTGGCATATTATGGATAGCTCGTGCAAGCTGACAGTGCGGGCAGTTGCAATGGGGCTCTGGCTTTGGAAAAGACCCAAGATCTGCACCCAGCATCATCTTTGCCATTCCCGAGACCTTTTCTAAAAGCTCGAGGGGCATGTCAGGCGCTCCCGCTTGTTCTTGGTTATGCTGAAACGCCATTTCCAAATTTTCCATGCCGGGAATGCCTCCGGAAATCCCAAAACGAATCGGTATTTCGGAAATCTGATCAGGCGAAATCCCTGTAAATTGTTGAAGCAAGCTGCCAACTGTGTTGCGTTGATCGCTTTGAGGGGCGGCTCTGTTCTCTAGATGCTGTATGTGAGCTGAAAAGGCGATATCGACAACCGAGGAGTCGAGATTCGGAATCTTGACGATTTTCCCGTCATTCACATGAATAGTTAAAGTAAATAATTTAGTTTCAACATCTTCTTCTGAATGGAGGTAGGTAATCTGATCCCAAGTCGTTGAGATGTGAGGGGGGATGCAGATGAGTTTTTCATTGATTTTAACCTTCATAGGACCTCTCCTTTCTAGCTTTCTTGGTTTTATTTTACCTGATGGCTCCTTTTCCGGCAAGAATTTTTAGCGCTCATGCATAACGAGTGCTAATTTCATATTTTTTTTTTATTGATAATTGGTGAGAGAGATATTACATTCTGCAAAAGCGAGGTAAGATGACAAGAAAAACCTTTGTTATAGATACAAATGTCTTATTGCACGACCCTGATGCGCTTAAGTCTTTTGGGGATAACGATGTAGTGGTTCCTCTAGAGGTCTTAGAGGAATTGGGGACGATGAAACGATTTCGAGACGAGCTGGCGAAAAATGCCCGGATGGTCCTTCGCTATTTTGACTCTCTAAAGAATATAGGGGAGGGGGATCTGCATAAGGGGGTTGTCCTGCCTAGCGGATCTCGGATTCGGATCCAGTTGGAAATTAAATCGAACTATAGCCCAGGTTTCTCTCTATCATCACATTCTGTATCTTATCGTATCTTGATGGCAGCCTACTTTCTCTTTGAAAAAGGTGAGGCTGTGGTCTTTGTTTCCAAAGATCTGGCGATGCGGGTCAAAGCCGAGGCGATGGGGCTGGAAGCAGAAGACTATGAAAACCAGAAATTTTCCTATGATAGCTTATATAAAGGCTACCGGAAGATCAAATTACCCAAACACGATATTGATACCTTTTTTAAGGATGGAAAGATTCCGGTTAAGCTCGATGAAGAGACGCAGTTTCTGCCAAATGAATACTGTTTAATGACTTCTGTTGAGCATTCTTCAGCTGTAGGGAAATATAATGCGAGTACCCAGCAGGTTACATCCCTCCTGAACCTTCCGGCTAACATTTGGGGGATCAATCCTCTCAATGTAGAACAGAGATGTGCACTTGATTTACTATTACGCGATGATGTGAAGCTGGTAACGCTTATCGGTCCTGCCGGGACCGGTAAGACAATGCTTGCATTGGCTGCAGGACTTCGTAAGGTTTTTGACGAAGCTGTCTATAACCGCATCCTAGTCAGCCGCCCTATCGTTCCCCTTGGGCGGGATATCGGCTATTTGCCGGGAATGAAAGAGGAGAAGTTAATCCATTGGATGCAACCAATTTATGACAATTTAGAGTATCTTTGCGAATCGACAGGAAGCGAGCCCAATGAGACGCTTCGTTGGGTGACTGAGGGGAAAAAGCTTGAGATGGAGGCAGTTACCTATATTCGGGGCCGCACGTTGCCTAAGATGTATATGATTATCGATGAAGCTCAAAATCTTACACCACATGAGGTTAAGACGATAATCTCTCGCGCGGGGAAAGACACAAAAGTCGTTTTGACAGGGGACCCAACTCAAATCGATAACCCCTACTTAGATAAGAACTCAAATGGACTGACTTACATTGTCGGCCGATTTAAAGAACAAAAGATTTATGGGCATATTTTCATGGAAAAAACAGAAAGGTCTGAGCTAGCAGCTTTGGCAGCAGAGGTGATGTGATGAAGAATCGGTCGTGGGTATTATTTGTGATCTGTGTGGTGGTATTTCTAACCTTGCGTCTATTGCCCGGCAGACAGGGGACAGAAGAGAATAATGAGAAGCAAAAGCCTCATGTACCGGAGCCGGTAACAGCTATTGAAGACCCGCTGGCTTACTTGCCTCTAGAAAAAAGAGAGTCCCTCCGCTCAGGCGCATTTTTCGTCGCTTCTTTCTCATGCTTGGATCTTAGCTCAACCTTCAGTATCTGAGATCAATATTGAAATGGTTCGCGATCTCTCCGCTCTTGAACAGTTTTGTGAACAAGTTTGTGTGCAGAAAGCTGATTATACAATGGAGCAAGTAGAGGATGCTGTTATTCAAATATTAACCGCTCTTCAGGAGAGCGTCCCTTACGAGCTTCCCGATAACTTATATAATGTCATCTGTATCGGTGAAATGCCGTCCGATTGGATTGAAGCACCGGCGCCTTTTCATGTTTATAAACGTCTCTACTTAGGCGACACTGAATTAGGCTTTCCGGCCTACCTCGATGTCCGCGTTTTTGAACCAGGCGATTGTCCTGTTGAGGATCTAATCGCATGGCATTTGCATGCCTTGGATGGAGAGCCTGTATGCTTGCATCGATCTGCGAAACGGTCAGTCTACTTTTCAAATGGATTTCGTGTGCGGAACACAGCACATGGTTTTGCGCAAGAAGAGCGCAGTTTATTTCTCGACTGCATCGAAAAAGGTGGGCAGCTTTTTGTTTTGCATGCAGAGGCTCCCTTAGAAGTATTCAATCAGCATAAAACTTTATTTGAACAACTTATACAAAAGGCAACACATGATCAAATGGATGATTCTCTCCTTACTCACACTCCCTTTATTTGGAAGTGATGAGGCAATTCAAAAGTTAATAGAAGGAAATGACAGGTATGTTAAGGGGCATGTCGCGCCTTCTGCTCCCGGGCAAACCCCTTTTGCAGTCATACTTGCTTGCTCAGACTCACGAGTGGCTCCCGAAATAATCTTTGATCAAGGATTAGGGGACCTATTTGTGGTCCGCGTTGCAGGGAATGTTGCCGGGGATTTAGGGATGGAAAGCATTCAGTATGCAACCCATGTTCTGGGCGCCTCTGTCGTGATGGTCTTAGGTCATGAAAACTGCGGGGCTATAACAGCTGTTAAGACAGGCAAGACCGCAGATATCAGTGCGATTGCATCGTTGGTTGAACCGAATATAAAGGGAATCCAGAATTTAGAAGCGGCGATCAAAGCCAATGTCCGTGGCGTAGTTGCTAATCTAAAAGACTTAGTAGATGTCGATGTTATCGGGGGATATTATGACTTTGACACAGGCAAAGTCGAAATTTTAACCGACAAGAATGCTCCATAGCGTATTTTTATTTATCGCACTTTGCATTTTCCCATTTCTCTATGCAGATGAGGAAAAAGAGAAGCCTATTTTTGCCGGTCATTTTATCGCGCTATCCGGCGAAAATATGGGTGCCGGGGAGATGTATGCTGAGAGCTATCTTTATTGTACGCGGTTTAGGGGGGAGTATGACCAAAACGGCAAACTCTCCCCTCATTTCAATGTTCATAGATATGGAACAGAATTAGATCTTGTGCGTGGCTTGACAGATGCTATTGAGCTCGATCTTTTTATGTACGCCTACGATATATACAGTAATGGTCATAATACAGCCCATTTTGGTGATATCAATCTCTTTTTAGCTTTCCAAATGGTAAAAGATCCCTTTGTGCGCATGGCTGTAGGGGGGATTATTCCAACAGGGAAATACAAAAATTTGGATCCGATTTTTATGGAGGTGGATGGGGTTGGGTGCGGATCCTATTGTCCTTTTATCGCCTTGTTTGCTTCGCAGTCGTATGATTGGAAGCATCCCTTCAACTGGACTGTGAATTTCTATTACATTTTATCTTCCCGTGTAAATGTTAAAGGGCGGAATATCTATCTTGATGACCCGGAGTCAAATGGGGTCGTCTATCCGGGCGTGCAGTTTTTAGCAGACCTTGCTTTTGAGTATAAATTTAACAAACCATGGGGTGTTGGGATTGAATTTTACTTTGAACAGCAAAATAGCTCTTCATACAAAAATAAATCCTCAACAGCGACAGTTACCGATATCCCTTCAAGCCATCGACTCAGCCTATTTCCGACTATAGAGTACGTTTGCAGCGAGTATTTGAGCATGATTGCCGGTGTTTGGTTTTCCGTTTTGGGACGAGATTCATTAGCATTTACGAGCATTGATTTTACCCTTTATTATCAATTTTAGTTTTGAGACACTGGTTCAAGAGGTATAGATATGATAAAGAAATATTTGCTGCTGACAAAACCTGGAATTATAATGGGCAATGCGATTACATGCATTGGCGGCTTTGCTTTAGCATCCAGAGGGGAGATCCATTACGCGCTGCTCTTCCTTACGCTGCTTGGTCTTTCGCTTATTGTGGGAGCTGGAAGCGTTTCCAATAACTATATGGACCGTCACTATGATGCCAAGATGGCGCGAACGCAAAACCGACCGCTTGCAAAAGGCTCTATCAAGCCGTTTCACGCCCTTCTCTTTGCTGTCTTTCTCACGTTATGCGGGGGAGTGGTGTTAGGTGTTTATGTAAATCTTCTGACAGTTATCCTTTCTCTCATCGGATTTGCCGTCTATGTCGCATTTTATAGTGTGATTAAGTACCACACAGTGCATGCCACACTTATCGGAAGCGTTGCAGGTGCTGTACCTCCTGTTGTCGGCTATTGTGCTGTGAGCAATCGCTTTGATGTAGCTGCTTTGATTCTCTTTTTGATGATCGCCACTTGGCAGATGCCCCATTTCTATGCGATTGCTGTTTACCGTTTTAAAGATTATAACAAAGCGTCTATTCCTGTATTGCCAGTCATCAGGGGGATGAAGACAACAAAAGTGCATATGATGCTGTATATCGTTGGTTTTATGTCGGTCTCCTTTCTGCTGCCGATTCTGCACTTTGTAGGGAACGCCTACCTGATTGCGATGGCGCTTCTCAGCGTGATCTGGTTGTGGCTCTGTGTAAGAGGCTTTAAGTGTGCGGATGAGACGCGCTGGGCGCGTAAGATGTTTATATACTCGCTTGCAGTTGTCCTGGGACTGTGTATTATGATTCCCTTTACGGTGGTTAAGAAGGAACAGGAAATCATCTCACATTCTAATTTAAGTTATGTATGCAAATGTGCAACCGATTAAATCATAGAAGAGCTTAACTTTCTCCAAGCTTTTTCCAATTCTTCACGGTCATCTGGATGGGCGATGCTGATCAACTTTTCAGCCCTTTCTCGCAGCGTATTTCCAAAGAGGTTGACGGCTCCATATTCCGTCACGACATAATGCGTATGGCCGCGTGTTGTGACGACGCCAGAACCGTTCTTTAGATGGGGAACGATTCTAGGGGCTCCTTTTTTTGTTCGGCTTGCAATAGCGATAATCGGTTTTCCGCCTTTTGAAAGGGCTGCACCGCGCATAAAGTCCATTTGGCCGCCGACGCCTGAAATGATTTTTGTGCCAATCGAATCAGCACAAACCTGTCCCGATAAATCGATCTCAACAGCTGAATTAATTGCGGCGACTTTTGGATTTCGAGCGATATTGTTCGGCTTATTTACATAATCTATTTCAAGTTGCACGGTGGATGGGTTGTCGTGGATGAAATCATACAGCCTTTTTGTTCCAATCACAAAAGAGGAGACGGTTTTGCCTGGATGGACAACTTTTTGGGAGTTGTCGATAACGCCTAACTCGATGAGTTCAAGAGCTCCATCAGACCACATCTCGGAGTGTAAACCCAAATGTCGATGCTCTTTTAGAGAGCTTAAGACCGCATCAGGGATGGCTCCGATTCCGATCTGGAGCGTCGAGCCATCCTCAATTAGGTTAGCGACATGCCCCCCGATTCTTTTTTCAACCTCTGTGATGGGATGGATTTTATGTTCCGGTAGAGGCTCATCGATCTCGATGCAGTAGTCAATTTCTGATATGTGGACAAAGCCGTCGCCATGCACTCTGGGCATTTGCACATTGATTTGCGCGATCACGACCTTAGAGGTTTCAACAGCGGCTCTTGCAATATCGACGCTCGTTCCAAGGGTGCAATATCCGTGCTGATCAGGAGGGGAAACATGAATCAAGGCGACATCCAGAGGGCGCCATTTTGATCTAAACAGCATGGGCATTTCCGAGAGAAAGCAGGGCAAGTAATCGATGTGGTCGTAATCCAGAGCATCACGTGCATTTTTTCCCACAAAAAGATTCGTTACCCGGAAACTCTTTTTAAAATCTTCTTCTGCATAGGGGAGGGATCCTTCTAAATGCAAATGGATCAGCTCTACATCTTTAATCTCGCCTGTCCGTTCGAACAGGGCTTTTAGCAGAGTTTGGGGAACAGCGGCCTCTCCATGTACAAAGACCCGTTCGCCTGACTGAATCACACTGACAGCTTCGCTTGCGCTATTAACTTTCTTCATACGCCTTAATATAAACAAAGTTTTAAATTTTTTGTATTAATAGAGCTCAAAAAATGGAAATAGGGACAAAAAAACTGATTCATCCGATGAGAGGTCATTGATTTGACATCAAATCCCGAGATCTCTCAAAAGCAGCAAGGAAAGTTTCCATAATGCCATAGCGCACGCCATTTGCTTCTAATGCGTGTAACCCGGCAATGGTGATTCCCCCCGGCGAAGAGACGCGCCACCGCAACTCAGCGGGTAGATCGTTTGATTCGTAAAGCATCGTGAGAGAGCCGCCTATCATATGTTTTACAAGCTCATACCCTTCATCTGCTGAAAAGCCCATCGCAATGGCTGCATCGACCATTGCTTCGACCATTGCGAAAACAAAAGCAGGGCCTGAACCGCAAAGGGCAGTGACGGCATCGAACTGCTTCTCAGGAAACCAGCGCACGAGACCAAGCGGAGAAAAGAGGCGCTCAATCTCTTCTTTGAGGTGAAATAGAGCCGGGTTTTCTGTTAGCGCCACGATCCCATCACCATAGCGGACAGCTAAGTTTGGCATCATGCGGAGTACAGGTGTATCTGGAAAATACTCTTTTAGTTGAGACATACTAGCTCCACCCAAGATGCTGACAATTAATTTTCCGCCAAAACCTTCTAAATCGCGAGCTGAGCTTTCTAAATCTTGTGGTTTTATGGCCAGAATCATGATCTCTTCATGAGTACTTCCTTCTAAAGGCGAATGACAGGCGTGAGCCGATATCGCATGTGCAAGTCCTTCAGCGCGTTCACGGTGTTTGTCAAAAAGGGTTATTTCCTGACCACTCTCTGCTAAAGTTTGTGCAATGGCGCCTCCCATCGAGCCGCATCCAATCATTCGAATTCTCATTTTTCTAAACCGGTAAAAATTATAAGTTTATTTTTTCAGATAAAATTAGTTCAAACGGCATGTTAAATTCAACTGCTTATGGGATTGACTGTGCTAATGCATGACAAAATGCCTTTGATTTGAGAAAAATTTTTCCCACACTGAAGGTTTTTGATGAAACAGATTGGGCCACCTATGTCGATTTGCCTTCCTTTGGACTTGACGTGACAGATGCTCCTGTTCTTGATAAACGCCAAGTGATTCCAGCTCTAAAACGCCTTTCTTCTCTGCCAATAGAAGGCGATGCAGGTATCACGGACCTCACTCTACTTCGGGGCCTGACATTTAACAAGCTTGTTGATCTTGCAAAGTCTCACCGGGTTTTGCATATGGGGTCCATTCCTAGAGGCACATGGAGACGACGCTCTAGGGAGTACTAAGCGTGTCGTGATCACCAATAATGTACTTAAGGATACGCGCGGAAAACGGTTTGCTTCTCAAAAGGCATTAGTAGAAAGTTTAGGGTGTCGTTTGCTGCATACACTAGAGTCCGCAGCACTTTGCACAACCAGCTTTATCGCAACACAGATAAGTCTCTACAACGACAACCCGTTGACATGTATGCGCTGTGAAGAGGAAGTTGAAGGGGTGCAAATGGTCGTCGGCGAGTTTTCCTCGACGGGCTTGTGCCTCTATGGCGACGACTGGGACCACGAATACTTCGGCGCGGGTGCTGTTTCGGAAGTCCTTTAAATTTGGGTGCTTGGTTCTTGTGTGTTTGACAGATGCGGCTAGTCCGGGCGCTGTTCAAGCGATTGAAAATATGACTTCTCTCCCTCGTTCTAGCTACAAACTACTAAGCAACGTGAATAATCCCATAGTAAACAAAAATTTCAATAATTAAGCAAAAATGTTACCTTGCCCATAGATGAAAAAAAACTTGCGCTGCTCCACCTCCCAATTTGAAGAGTTGCTCTCTTTAATCAAAAATGAAGGGTATAAACTGCTTGGCCCTACCGTTCGGGATGAGGCGATTGTCTATGACGAACTGGACTCTGCTCAGGATTTGCCAATAGGTTGGATGGATGAGCAGAATCCTGGGTACTACCGCCTGAAACGGCGCTCCGATCAAGCCTATTTTGGTTACAACTTGGGTCAGCATAGCTGGAAGCAGTTCCTCTTTCCTCCCCGTGAAAAGCTCTATACGATCCAAAAAAAGCACTCCCGCCTAGCTGTTCTAGAAGAAGTCGAGCCCTCTATCGAGAAAATGGCCTTCATAGGAGTGCGTGCATGCGAGATCCAGGCGATTTTAGTGCAGGACAAAACATTCAATCACCCAAAAGCGACCTATTCGCAGTATCAGCAGCGTAGAGAAAACGTTTTGATCGTCGCAGTGAACTGCACACGCTCTGTTAATACCTGTTTTTGCGTCTCGATGGATGCGGGGCCTGAAGTGAAAGAGGCATATGATATCGCCTTAACAGAAGTGATCGATGCCGATCACCACTATTTTGTTGTTGCAACGGGTTCTGATAAAGGAGAAGCGCTTATAGCCCCGTTAAACCTGCCTCTAGCAGAGTCTTCTGAATGTCAAACAGCTCAAAATCTAGTGGAAAAAAATAAAACAGAGATGGTGCGTAAAGTAGACAATGAACATGTTCACGAAATGCTGATGAAGAGCTGGGATTGTAAACGATGGGACAAAGTCGCTGAGCGGTGCATCAATTGCGCCAATTGTACCTTAGTTTGTCCGACTTGCTTTTGTTCCGACACACAGGATAAAGTGAGTTTGGATGGAGAGCATGTGGAGCGTTGGCAGAGTTGGGATTCGTGTTTCAATATGTCGCATTCTTATGTGCACGGAGGGAGTATTCGCTCCTCTGCAAAATCGCGCTACCGCCAGTGGCTAACGCATAAGTTTGGGACGTGGTGGGATCAATTTGGTGTGTCGGGCTGTGTCGGGTGCGGTAGGTGCATCACCTGGTGTCCCGTCGGCATTGACGTAACGGAAGAACTAGATGAATTAAAGAAAGAAATCGATGAGAACGATCGCTGATATATTGAGCAAACACGCTTTTTTTGAGGACTTATCTCCTGAAGATTTAGCGTTTATTGCAGGTTGTGGGAAAAATGTTGTATTCCGGGAAGGGGATTTGATTGCCAAACCGGGCGACCCTGCCAATGAGTTTTATCTCATCCGCGAAGGGCACGTTTCGCTTATTTTAGAAACCCCGACGCAAAAGCCTTTTGTCTTTCAAACGGTTGGTCCGGATGAGATTTTAGGCCATTCATGGCTGATCGAACCCTATATTTGGACAATCTCAGCAAAAGCGATCCTGCAAACACGCGCTGTCTCGTTTGACGGCAAATGCATCCGGGAAAAATGTGAAAAAGAGCCCCGCCTAGGGTTCCTCCTTATGAAGCATTTGACCGCAATTCTTGCAAAAAGGGAAGAAGCGGCGATGCTTCATTTGTTAGATGTGTATGGTAAATAAACTGCAGCCAAAGATCTATCGCGTGAAATCGAATATCCGTGAAACGCATGACACGTTTACCCTTGTCTTAGCGGCTGATGATGCGCCGCAGACCTTTTTGCCCGGTCAATTCAATATGCTCTATTTATACGGCGTAGGAGAAAGCGCGATCTCCTTAAGTGGAAATCCGGGAAACTCACAGGAGATCGTACACACGATCCGCTCTGTCGGCTATGTGACAAATGGACTCAAAAAACTAAAGGAGGGAGATGAAATAGGGATCCGCGGTCCTTTCGGTTCCTCCTGGCCTTTGAGTAAAACAGAGTGCGATGTTTTGATCATCGCGGGAGGGGTTGGTCTAGCCCCTTTGCGCTCTGCTTTATATGCATTGCTTCAAAAGCGTGCCCACTATAACAAAATCACCCTTCTATATGGAGCGCGGACGCCGGATGAGATCTTGTATCAACAGGAGATGGAAGAGTGGCGAAGGCAGGGGATTGAGGTGAAGGTGAGCGTGGATACTGCCGATGTCACATGGAAAGGATCTGTAGGTGTTGTCACAAGGCTGATTGAGAAAAATATCGACTCTTCTAATACTCTCGTCTTTCTCTGCGGCCCGGAGATTATGCTCAAGTTCGCCATTCATGAATTGCACCGTGCAAAAATTGAGCCTCAAAACATCCATATGGCGATGGAAAGAAATATGCAATGCGCAGTTGGTTTCTGCGGCCATTGTCAATATGGACCTTACTTTATCTGCAAAGACGGCCCCATATTTTCCTATGAACACATCCGGCCATGGCTAAACATAAAGGAGCTTTAATGGTGCTGCCGATAGTGAAAGAGCCTCTGCCAAAAGTCGCCGTGTGGAAGTTTGCTTCATGCGATGGTTGTCAGCTATCCTTGTTGGATTGCGAGGATGAGCTTTTGCAAGTCGCTGAAATTGTCACATTCGCGAATTTTGCTGAATTTTCACGAGCGGTCGAACCAGGACCCTATGATCTCTCCATCGTCGAAGGGTCGATTACCACAGAACACGATATCAAGCGCATTCATGAGATTCGACAAAACTCCAAAGTCGTGATCACAATCGGGGCGTGTGCGACCGCCGGAGGGATTCAGGCGTTGCGCAATTTTGCAAATGTTGAAGAGTATATGAAAATCGTGTACGCCAGTCCCGAATATATCAGCACATTAGCAACATCAACGCCTATTTCGGCGCACATAGAGGTCGATTTCGAACTCCAAGGGTGTCCGATCAATAAGTACCAATTACTGGAAGTGATCAATAGTTACACGCGCGGCAAAAAACCCGATGTTTCCTCCTCTAGCGTCTGCACCGAATGTAAAAAAAAGGGGAATATTTGCGTGACGGTGGCTTATGGCATTCCCTGCTTAGGGCCGGTCACGCACGCCGGGTGCAATGCGTTATGCCCCTCCTATAAGAGGGGGTGTTATGGGTGTTATGGGCCAAAGGAGACAGCCAATCCGCTCGCGTTGACACGTTGGTGGGAGAGAGAATTGAATTCAAGTGCGCTTGAGATTAAATCAACCTTGCGCAACTTTAACTGCGCGGCCGAAGCTTTTAAAGAGGCGAGTGAACATTATGAGCAGTGAAGATAAGGAACTAAAAGTTAAGTATGGGACAAAGTCGCGGACGATCAATGTCGATTACCTTGCAAGGGTTGAGGGAGAGGGGGCTCTTTACATCAAGACGAAAGAGGATAAGGTCGAAGATGTAAAACTGAAAATTTTCGAGCCTCCTCGCTTTTTTGAAGCTCTTTTGCGGGGACGTGAGCTTTTTGATGCACCTGATATCACCTCACGCATCTGCGGGATTTGCCCGATCGCCTATCAAATGAGCGCCTGTAATGCGATGGAACAGGCTCTTGGGATGGATATCCCTGAATATTTACACCAGCTGCGACGGCTGCTCTATTGCGGAGAGTGGATCGAGAGCCATACGCTGCATATTTACATGCTGCACGCGCCCGATTTTTTAGGCTATCAAGATGCGATTCAGATGGCAAAAGAGTATCCAGAGATACTCAAGAGAGGATTACGCTTAAAGAAGGCAGGCAATGAAATTGTCAAGCTAATTGGCGGCAGAGAAATCCATCCGATTAACATCAAAGTGGGGGGCTTTTACCAGTTGCCTCGCAAGTCAGAGCTCCTCACACTCGTTGACAGTTTAAAGCAGGCGCGCGAAGATGCCCAAGAGACTGTTGCGTGGGTCAATACCTTTCAATTTCCTCTCCTTGAAAAGAAATTTGAGTGCGTCTCACTGGCACATGAACAGGAGTATCCCATTGCAAGAGGGAAAATCGTTTCTTCAGAGGGTCTTTCGATCGCTGTCACGGAATATGATGACTATTTTGAAGAGTATCAAGTCCCCTATAGCAATGCGCTTCAATCAAAAATCAAAGGAAGAGGCTCTTATTTAGTCGGCCCTATTGCCCGCTACAATCTCAATCAGCACCACTTTTCCCCTATCGTGAAAGAGATGATCCGATCGATTGGCTTTGAGAAGGAGTGCATGAACCCGTTCCGTAGCATCATCGCCCGCTCTTTAGAGGTGCTATACGCCTGTGATGAGGCGCTGCGCATTATTGAGGCATATAACTCGGAAAAAGAGAAGGCTTCTATCCCAGTCCAAAAAAGAGAGGCGACAGGCTTTGGGGCAACAGAAGCGCCGCGCGGCCTCTTGTATCACCGCTATCGTTTAACGGGAGAAGGGATTATCGAAGATGCAAAAATTACGCCGCCCACGTCGCAAAATCAAAAGACGATAGAAGAGGATTTATACGATTTTGTCACGCAAAATGCCGCGCTTTCCGATGATGAGTTGACATGGAAATGCGAGCAGGCGATTCGCAATTACGATCCATGTATTTCCTGTTCCGCGCACTTTTTGAAGCTGGAGCGGATGAATGGGTGAAAAAATCATCATCGGAGTCGGGAATCCCTTAAGAGGCGATGATGGTGCCGGCTGGGCAGTCATCGACCATCTTGTACATAAAATTCACCCTGAGATTCAGCTCAGTAAACAAAGAGGGGACATCGTTGAGTTAGTGGAAGTCTTTGCTAATTATGCCACAGTCTACTTAGTCGATGCGTGTTCGATGGAGGCACCTGCCGGCACCTGGCAGCGCATCGACGGACTTTGCGAATCTTTACCGGCTGAAAACGCGCAAACCTCGACCCATGGATTCGGCATCGCTCAAGCCATTGAATTAGCTAGAAATTTAAACGCTCTTCCTTCTAAGTTGATTGTCTATGCGATTGTCGGTCAAGAGTATGCTATGAGTGACTCACTCACGGCTCCTGTGGTAGAAGCTGTGAAGCAAGTTGCAGATGAAATTTTAAAAGAAGAGGGTATTCATGCATGAACAGAGCTTAATGAATGACTTGATGCACAAAATTCTTCAGCTGGCTGATGACCAGAGAGCCTCTAAAATCACAAAAGTAAGCGTCAAACTAGGGGCTCTCTCGCACATGTCCAAAGAACACTTTAAAGAGCATTTCGATATCTCAGCGCGAGGGACAATTGCGCAGGATGCTGAAATCGATGCAGAAGAGTCTCAAGATATCCATGACCCAAATGCCCAGTCGATTCTGCTCAAAAGCATCGATGTTGCATAAACGGTTGCAGATCAATGTCTCAGGCTGCGTGCAAGGGGTCGGTTTTAGACCTTTTGTCTATCGCTTAGCGCAGCAGCACAACCTCGTCGGTTCCGTTTTGAATACAGGCAGGGGGGTGAGCATCGATGTGCAAGGAGACGGTGAAGTCCTTAAGGCGTTTCAGCGAGATCTACAAACTTTAAAACCGAAACAGGCTCAAATTGCGAGAATTGTCGTTGAAGAGCTCTCTTTGCATCAGGCAAGCGGTTTTGAGATTAACAAGAGTCAAACCTCTTCCGATACCACTCTTGCCCTAATGCCTGATACAGCGCTTTGCTCCACTTGTTTAGAGGAGTTATTTGACCCACAAAATCGCCGTTTTGCCTATCCCTTTTTGCACTGTGCCCACTGTGGACCACGCTTTAGTCTCTTCGAAAAGATGCCATTCGACCGTCTCAATACAGCGATGCGCGATTTTGAGATGTGCCAAGAATGTCTTGAGGAGTACACGAATCCCAATGACCGCCGTTTTTTTTCTCAAACCAATTGCTGCCCCACATGCGGCCCAAAGCTTCGTTTGCTCGATCACCAAAAAAATGTAATTGGTACAGACCCGGTTGCAGATACTTTGGAAGCTTTGAAAAAAGGGAAGATTATCGCAGTCAAAAATACAGGGGGCTATCTCCTTCTTGTCGATGCAACTAATGAAGAAGCTGTTCAACGTCTCCGTGTGAGGAAAATGCGGAAGAAAAAACCATTTGCCGTCCTTGCTGAGATAGCGCAATCCAAGTCTATTGAGCATGAGCTATTAACCTCTTCTGGAGCTCCCATCGTCTTGATGGAAAAGAAGCTTAAACTCGCCCCTTCGGTTACTTGTGACAGTCCTTATCATGGAATCATGCTGCCCCATACCCCTTTGCAGTATCTCCTTCTAAGAGGTGTGGGACATCCGCTTGTGGCGACAAGCGGGAATCTTTCCGGTCAGCCGCTTTGCATCACAGAAGAGGAGGCCTTTTCACAACTTTCAACGGTTGCGGATCTTTTTTTAGTGCACAACCGCCGCATTCTGCATCGCCTCGACGATTCTGTTGTCCATATCATTGCCGATCGGCCGATGCTCCTACGGCGAGGACGAGGCTATGTGCCTTATGCAATCTCTTATCCTCATACACAAAATGCGACGATTCTTGGCGTCGGAGGACATCAAAAAAGCAGTTTTGCCTTGTATAAAGGAAATCACATCTACTTAAGCCAGCACTTAGGCGATTTAGATGCGCTCGCGGGTTGCTTCGCCTACGACCAAGAGGTGAATAGTTGGGAGAATCTACTTAATACAGAGGCTTCCGCAGGTGTAGCCGATTGTCATCCGGGCTACTACACAACTCGATTTTTAGAGAAAAAGAACATACCCTCCACTTCCATTCAGCACCATAAAGCGCATGCGCTCTCCTGTCTACTTGACAACCAACTTCCATTACAGCCCGCCCTCTGTTTTTCCTGGGATGGGACAGGTCTTGGCGATGATAGGATGATTTGGGGAGGTGAAGTATTTAAGATGACAGAGGAGGGCATCGAGCGATTTGCTACCCTTTATCCTTTCAAACTACCCGGTGGAGAGAAAGCGATCAAAGAGCCGCGGCGCACAGCATTAGGGATTTTACATGTGCTTGAGGAAACGCCTCCTTGGATTGGGAAAGCTTTTACTCATGAAGAAAACACTGTTTTATCAACGGCATTGGAAAAAGGGATCAATGCTCCCATTTGCAGCAGCATGGGGCGGCTTTTCGATGGCTTAAGCGCGTTGCTTGAATGCTGTCTCATCAGTCAGTATGAGGGGGAAGCTGCCTTGCTTTTAGAAGGAGCCGCTCTTTCTTTTCGAGGCGATGTGCCCGAATATAAGATTCCATTGATTCAAGAAAATGGCCTTTGGATTATCGATTGGCGTCCTATGTTCCATCAAATTCTAGTAGATAAACGTTCTAAAGAAGCCATCGCATGTGGCTTCCATCGCGCGCTTGCAAAGACTATGGTTGAGCTAGCGCATAAAGCAGGCTTAAAAAAAACACTATTGACGGGAGGTGTGATGCAAAATAAACTGCTCGCAGAATGTGCCATCATGCAGTTGAGAAATGAGGGTTATGAGCCTTATTGGCATGAGCACATTCCGCCCAATGATGGTGGGATTGCAGCAGGACAGCTTATGGGGAGCCTATTATGTGTTTAGCATTGCCGGGAAAGCTTTTGAGCACCTATTTCGATGAGAGTCTGCCGATGGGTGAAGTCGATTTCTCAGGTGTGAAGAAAACCGTCTGTTTAGCCTTTACCCCCGATGTGAAAGTTGGGGAATATGTCATCGTCCACGTCGGTTTTTCGATCAGTATTTTAAATGAAGAAGAGGCACGAAAAACATATGAAATATGTGAATGAATTTCGTCAGCCTAACCTTGTGAAAAAGGCAGCAGAAGCCCTGCATCAAGTCACCACAAGGCCTTGGACGATCATGGAGGTGTGCGGAGGGCAGACGCACTCCATCATGAAATATTCCCTTCACGAGCTGTTGCCCAAAAAAATCCGCCTCATTCACGGCCCGGGCTGCCCGGTTTGCGTAACCCCCATTTCTCATATCGACCATGCCTTATATATCGCATCGTTACCAAACACTATTCTATGCACTTTTGCCGATATGGTGCGCGTCCCAGGAACAGACACCGACCTGCTGACACAAAAAGCCAAAGGGGCTGATGTGCGTCTTATCAATACGCCCCTAGAAGTGATTAAAATCGCTCAAGACAACCCTTCAAAGGAAGTTGTGTTTTTTGCAGTGGGGTTTGAGACTACGGCGCCGCCCAACGCAATGGCTGTTTATCAAGCCAAGCAATTGGGCTTAAATAACTTTTCCTTCTTAGCGACACACGTCCTTGTGCCGCCTGCATTAAAGTTCATCTTAGGGTCGCCCGACAACGAAGTGCAGGGTTTTTTAGCAGCAGGGCATGTGTGTACGATAACAGGCTATGAGGAATATCCTGCGATTGCGCGTCACTATCACACACCGATGGTGGTAACCGGATTTGAGCCGCTCGATATCTTGCAAGGTCTATATCTATGTGTTGAGCAGCTAGAGAAAGGAAAGAGTGGTGTTATCAATCAATATAAACGCTCTGTCCAAGAGCAGGGCAATTCCCTTGGAAAAAAGATATTAAACGACGTATTTCAAGTCGTCGACCGCGAGTGGCGCGGCATTGGAGAAATTCCTGCGAGCGGATTTGGGTTGCGCCCAGAGTATACCTCTTTCGATGCTGTGTTGCGGTTTCCCGCTCCGCAAAAAGCCAAAAAAGAGAACGGTTGTATCAGCGGGCTCATTTTGCAGGGGAAGAAAAAACCGTGCGAGTGTCCTTTGTTTGGTATCGAATGCACTCCTGAAAATCCTCTTGGAGCGCCTATGGTGTCGAATGAAGGGGCGTGTTCTGCTTACTATCAATACACCCAACTAAAAAAGGTTACACATGAGTAGTGGATATACCTGTCCTTTGCCGATAGAAGAGCAAAAAGTGATCACATTGGCGCATGGAAGTGGGGGAAAGCAGACGAGTCATCTCATCGAAAAAATCTTTCTTCCTGCTTTTTCCAACGCACAACTCGATCAACTCCATGATGGTGCTGTTTTGGATCTGCCACATAACCAGATCGTGTTTACGACCGACTCTTTTGTTGTCCAGCCGCTCTTTTTTCCGGGAGGGGATATCGGAACGCTAGCTGTGACAGGCACGGCAAATGATTTGGCGATGTGCGGCGCGAGGCCCCTTTTTTTAAGTTGTGGTTTCATCATAGAAGAGGGTTTTCTCCAGGAGGATCTTAAAAGGATCGTCGATTCTATGAGAATCCAGGCAGAGGCCTTGTCTTTGCAGATTGTGACAGGGGATACAAAGGTTGTGGAAAGGCATACAGGCCAAAACATTTTCATCAACACAAGTGCTATTGGGGTGAAAATGAGTGGTGATCCGATTGCGCCAAATCAGATCCAATCAGGTGATGCGATCCTTCTCAGCGGCGATATTGGGCGGCACGGAGTTGCGGTGATGGCTGCGCGCGAGGGACTAGAGTTTGCCTCTCCCTTATTAAGCGATTGCGCGCCCTTGGTAGATATTGTAGAAGCGCTTCTAACTGCGGGGATTGAGGTGCATTGTTTGCGCGATATCACGCGCGGGGGGCTTTCGACAGCGCTTGTAGAGCTTGCTGAGGGGGCAAAAATGGAGTTTATCGTTTCAGAAGAGGGGATTCCTGTCAGCGCACCTGTTGAGAATGCGTGTGAAATCTTGGGCATCGATCCTCTATATGTGGCAAATGAAGGGCGATTTATCGCCTTTGTTCCCTCTGCTCAAGCGGAGCTAGCGCTTCAAATCATGCACCGCTTTAGCTATTCTGAGCATGCAGCAAGAATAGGTGAGGTGATAGGCAAGACAGATGTAGCAGGTGCGAAACTAGAAAATCCTTTTGGGATCCAGCGCTATCTTTACAAGCTAGTAGGCGATCAGCTTCCCCGTATCTGTTGATATTTATCTTTTTCTAGCTGACTTAATGGTTGCAGCAGAGGTTAAAGATTCAACTGTAGGGATTTCTCTTTGCGAGAGAATGTCCTTCAGTCTAGCTTCAAAAGCTTCTTTTACCTCACCTTCCATGTTATTTCGAATTTTAAACTCAATCAAATGAGGATGCCTGTCAACAAATTCTAAGAGTGCATCGGCATGCTCATTTCGGAATCCCTCATCAAGACTCGTAGCAATGAAAGAAACCAAGCCAGGCACATTCATAGTTTCAATAATAGGTACGATTAAGGAAGCATGAAATCTGCAGTGCATTGCTCCGATTAATATCTTCATCCCTAGTTTTGTTGGAGTCTTCTCTCTTTTTAGATCTTTTAGGAACATTTCACCTAACATTTCATAAAATTTTGCTAAAACATGAACCGTTAGATCGGAAAGTGGCTCTTGTACATTTCCTTCACCAAAAATATGGTGCGATTCTATGTGGACCTCATTAATGGGATAATTCTTCTGATCAATACGAAATATCCCTTGAATAACTGCAAAACTATTTACCCAGGCCAGAAATTTATCGGCTATATTTTCCGCGAAACGCATCTTTATTTCGTCATTTGGCCACGGTAATCCTGCCAAGATAGAGAGATAGAAACTTGGAGTATAACGTAAATTGCGATGCGGATAGTGTGAAGCAAGTAAGCAAAATTTTACAGGATCGTCTAATAGTCTCTCAAAAAGGGGGGTAAATGCTAAAATTACCGCATCTGATCCGCGTGTTGCGTTATCGTTGAATAATTTTTCCAATCGATTTGCAAGCTCTTGTAAAACAGATTCTTGTTCAGGATTAGGTATGTCATCAATAGAGGGAGAGTCCTGCAAAGCTGATACGAGCTCTTCATCGGTCATCGCTTTTAACTCAGACAGGATTATCCCTTCATCAGAATGCTTCGACTCATGTTCTTCTTTTGATCTACAGCTTTGCACGCAAGAAAAAATAAATGCTGAGAGAGTTAAGGCGCCTGCAGCGCTAAAGCTTACCACGTATGGCATGCTGAAGTCCCTAAAATAGGCTTTCTTTGCTCCACTTGCACAGAAAAAAGTTGCTGCTAAGAGTACTGCTTTTGTAAATGGTTTTTGGATGCATCGGGAACTTGGTTGACTTTCAGTACCATAAATGCTGCTTAAAACCGACATTTGAAAAATCCTTCAAAGATATTTTAAAATGATATGAGCTAAGCTTTGATTGTATTTTTTTTCAAGCAGATATGCGTCACCTTCAGTTGATAACTTTACATAGTCGGGGAATTAGGGATCTCTCATTGAGAAAGAATAGCATAGCTGTTTCAAAAGCTTCTCTTTAGTGTCCAGCTCAATTAAATAAGGATGAGTTTTTACATATGCTAAGAGAACCTTTATATGCTCATTTTTGAATCCCTCATCAAGATCTATTGCGACAAATAAAGCTAAACCAGGCACATGCATGGTTGCGATTGAAAAAATCATTTTCTTTTCTTCTCGTTTATGATAAAAAATTCACTTACATTGGCTCGAAATGGAAACAACTGACTCCTGGATATTATTAGTCTTGATGGCGCTTGGGCTCGGGATGCGGCACGGTCTTGATTTAGATCATATTGCAACCATCGATGCGATTACGCGTACGCTACACTCGAACCGCATTGTATCTAAATTGACGGGCATGTTCTTTTCTCTTGGACATGGAATGCCTGTGATTTTGTTAAGCCTGCTTGTCGGTAGCGGTTTGGTTCAATCCCATGTGCCTGAGTGGCTGGATTCATTCGGTAAGTGGGTCGCTGTCTTTTTCTTATTCTTGTTCGGAGCGGTTAATCTCATCACGCTTTTTCGCAACCCTTCTAAATCGTCGCTACCAACGGGTTTGAAAACCTACCTATTTAAGAAAATAGCAGGCAAAAAATTTAACCCATTAATGATCATGGGAGTCGGCGCTCTTTTTGCGCTATCTTTCGATACGTTTAGCCAAGTGGCGCTCTTTTCCCTTTCCGCTTCTTTGCTTGCCGGTTGGTTTTTTTCTGGGGTTTTGGGGCTCTGTTTTACGCTTGGGATGATGATAACAGATGGTTTAAATGGAGTATTTGTCGCGACGATTATTCAGAGGGCTGATCGAAAATCGCTTATCCTTTCGAGGAGTTTAGGTTTTATCATCTCGATCTTTAGCTTTGTAATCGGCTTTATCGGTTTAATGACCCTTTTTGCCTAAGCTCTTTTCATACTTGGCGATGGTGCGCTGAGTGGCGACAAGCGCGTCAGGGCTTAAGCTAATGCTATCAATCCCACAGTCGATCAAGAACCTGGTAAACTCGGGATAGGTAGAGGGTGCATCGCCGCAAATACCGATCTTGACTTTACGCTTTTTGGCGACCTCAATGACATGCGCAATGAGGCGTGTGACCGCTTCACTTCTTTCATCATAGATGTCGGCAACAAGCTCGCTATCACGGTCCACCGCTAGTGTCATTTGCGTTAAATCATTGCTGCCGATGCTAAATCCATCAAATAGATCGCAAAATTGCTCTGCTAAGATGACGTTTGAAGGCAGCTCGCACATGACATAAACTTCCAAGCCATTTTTGCCTCGCGTAAGCCCATTCTCTTTCATAGTTTTGAGCACTTTTTTCCCTTCCTTAGGAGAACGACAGACGGGAATCATCACTTTTAAGTTGGTCAACCCAAATTCTTCCCGCACTTTCTTGATAGCGGCACACTCAAGGGCAAAGCCCTCTTTATAGGCAGGATTGTAATAGCGCGAAGCGCCGCGCCAACCGATCATCGGATTGGCCTCTTTAGGCTCGAAATACTGCCCTCCAATTAAGTTGGCGTACTCATTTGTCTTAAAGTCGCTAAAGCGGAGAATGACATCGCGAGGATAGAAGGCTGCAGCGATAATGGCCACGCCTTGTGCCAGTTTGTCGACAAAAAATTGCTTCTTATCTTTATAGCCGGCGGTTAATTCTTTGATCTGATCGCGCGTCTTTTTATCCTTGACCTTATCAAAATGGACGAGCGCCATGGGATGGATCCGAATATGTTCGTTCACAATAAACTCTTGCCGCGCTAAACCAACTCCGTCTGAGGGGAGAAAGCTCAACTCAAAGGCTTCATCGGGATAGCCGATATTCACCATCACTTTGGTCTTTGTCTTCTCAGTCTTTGCGAGATTGAGTTTTGTTGTTCTGTATTTCAATAACCCCTCATAAACAACACCGCGCTCACCCTCAGCACAACTGACTGTGATCGGCGTGTTTGTTTTGATCGCCTGGGTAGCATCGTTTGTCCCTACAATACAGGGAAGGCCGAGTTCACGGCTCACAATCGCTGCGTGCGAGGTCCTTCCACCGCGATTTGTCACAATCGCTGAGGCGATCTGCATGATTGGCACCCAGTCAGGGTCGGTCATTTCTGTGACTAAGATCTCATTTTCTTTAAATTTGTGGATCTCTTTCACATTTTTAATCACATGCGCTTTTCCATGCGCGATCTTCTTGCCTACGCTCTTGCCGATTGTAAGAATTTTCCCTGTTTCTAAGAGATGCTGCTCTTCGAGGAGGTGTGTCTTTTTTTGTGACTCCACAGTCTCTGGACGGGCTTGGACGATGAAAAGTTCGCCTGTCTTTCCATCCTTTGCCCACTCGAGATCCATGGGGGTCCATTTTTTATATCTCTTTGTGTAGTGCTCTTCGACGGCAACAGCCCATTTTGCAAGTGTTAGTACCTCTTGGTCTTCAAGACAAAATTTCGTTCTCTCTTTAGCGGGGGTGTCGATTTTATGAATCGTTTGGGGATAGGTTCTTTTGTCGGAATAGATGATCTTGGTCGCCTTATCGCCGAGTCTTTTATCGATCAAAGCAGAGGTGGGCTTAAAGACGTAAAATTCGTCTGGATTGACTGTTCCTTGTACGATATTTTCTCCAAGTCCGTAACTGCCCGTGATGAAAACGATGTCGCGGAAGCCCGTCTCAGTGTCAAGGGTGAACATCACACCTGAAGAGGCGAGATCGGAACGGACCATCTTCTGAACGCCGATAGAGAGGTAAACTTTAAAATGGTCAAATCCTCGTTCTTGTCTGTAAACGATGGCTCTATCTGTGAAAAGGGAGGCAAAACATCTTTTACAGGCATCGAGGAGCTCTTCATCGCTAGAGATATGTAGATAGGACTCTTGCTGTCCAGCAAAACTGGCGGTCGGCAAATCCTCTGCAGTGGCAGAGGAGCGGACAGCGACATCGACCGCCTTTGTTTTATACTGCTTAGAAAGCTTATGATACGCCTCTTTGATGGCATCGCGAAGGGGTTTTGGAAATGTGCTGTCGAGGAGGAGTTTGCGTGCCTTTTTCCCCGCTGATGCAAGCGCCCGCTGGTCTTTGATGTCCAAGTTTTCTAATAGCTTTTGCAGCTGGGGCAGCGTGCCGGACTCTTTCAGTAAATACTTGTACGCATGGGAAGTGATCGAAAAGCCGTTCGGAACATTGACTTTTTGCTTTTTTAATGCATTGTACATCTCCCCAAGAGAGGCATTCTTTCCTCCGACTAGGGGAACGTCTTTAATAGAGGTTTCATCAAACCAGAGAATAAAAGGATTTTTTTTCATATTCCTTGGTATAAAAAAAATTTAGATTTCTTTATACGAAAAATATGGACGAGGTCATAAAAAAAACAGCAAAAGATGTTACGCCTAACTTAGAAGATTACTCTACATTTTATTCCCATTTCAATTGGGAACAAGCCTTTGCTCAAATCGATGGTTTGCCCGATAACAAGGGGATGAATATAGCCTACGAAGCCGTCGACCGGCACGTGAATCATGGGAGGGGAGACAAGATTGCTCTTCGTTTTATCGAGAAATCGGGGCAGAGGATCGACTACACATTTGAAAACTTAAAAGAGGCCTCGAATCGATTTGCTAATGTCTTAAAAAATCTTGGCGTTGGGCAAAACGATGCGGTTTTTGTTCTCTCAAATCGCACACCGGAGCTCTATATCACTGCGCTGGGCACATGGAAAAATCGCTCGGTCTTCTGCCCTTTATTTTCTGCATTTGGCCCGGAGCCGATCAGATCGCGTTTGGATTTAGGTTCTGGCAAGGTATTGGTGACAACGGATGAGTTTTACAGGAAAAAAATTAAAAGCATTCGCGCTGCATTGCCTGAGTTGAAATACGTGCTAGTCATTGGCGATTCTCAAGAGGAGAATACGCTCAATTACCATGAGTTATTGAAAGAAGCTTCTACTGCTTTTACAATCGAGCCGACAGATCCTGAAGAGAGAGCGATTTTACACTTTACAAGCGGGACTACAGGTAAGCCTAAAGGGGCAATCCACGTGCATAAGGCCGTAGCGGCACATTGTTTTACAGGAAAAATCGCCCTCGATTTTCATCCTGAGGATATCTATTGGTGTACGGCAGATCCAGGCTGGGTTACGGGAACCTCTTATGGGATCATTTCCCCGCTTACCAATGGGATTACAAGCATTATCGATGAAGTCGATTTCGACGCAAAAAGATGGTATCAGATTCTCGAAACTGAGAAGGTAGCAATCTGGTACACAGCGCCTACTGCGATCCGTATGATGATGAAGACCGGTATCGATTTGACCAAGCAATACAATTTTCCAAATCTCCGTTTTATCGCCAGCGTTGGTGAACCGCTGAATCCGGAAGCTGTCGTATGGGGGTTAGAGGCGTTTAATCTTCCCATTCATGATAATTGGTGGCAGACGGAGACGGGAGGCATTATGGTGGCAAACTATGCCGGCATGGATATTAAGCCGGGCTCGATGGGACGGCCTCTTCCGGGTATTGAAGCGACGATCGTGCACCTTTCCGAAGAGGGGAAATTGCATCTCGTCGAGAAGAGCGATGAAGAGGGCGAACTCGCTTTAAAAGTGGGATGGCCTTCGATGTTTCGTGGGTATATCAAAGAAGAAGAGAGATATAAAAGCTGTTTTGCTGATGGCTATTATTTAACAGGGGATTTAGCAAAATTTGATGATAATGGCTATTTTTGGTTTGTGGGGCGGAAAGATGATATTATCAAGTCTTCTGGTCATCTGATCGGTCCTTTTGAAGTGGAAAGCGCTTTGATGGAGCATCCTGCGATTGCAGAGGCGGCTGTCATCGGCAAGCCCGATCCTGTCGCTATGGAGATCGTCGTGGCTTTTGTCTCCTTGAATAAAGGGTATGATCAGAATGAAGATTTAGAACTCGAGATTTTGGGTTTTGCGCGTAAAGCTCTGGGCGCTGCCATTGCGCCAAAAGAGATCCATTTCATGGAGAGTTTGCCGAAAACACGTAGCGGAAAAATTATGAGGCGCCTTTTAAAAACTGAGCTATTAGGCCTGCCTACAGGGGATACATCAACATTGGATACAAGTTTATGAGCGATTTGGATTTGCTATATAAGATGGTCTTGATTCGCAATTTCGAAGAAAAAGCGGCTGAGCTTTACTCGGAACAAAAAATCCGCGGTTTTTTGCATCTCTACATCGGAGAAGAGGCGATTGCTGTCGGTACGATGGAAGTTCTTTCTGATTCGGATAACATCATAGCGACCTATCGTGAACACGGGCATGCGATCGCGCGCGGCATTCCTCTCGGTTCGATTTTGCTTGAGATGTATGGAAAGCAAGAGGGGTGCAGTGGAGGACGAGGAGGATCGATGCATTTATTCGATGCTTCTAGAAAGTTTTTTGGGGGCAATGCGATTGTTGCAGGAGGAATGCCTATTGCAGCCGGACTCGCGATGGCCTCTAAAATGTTAAAACAAGATATCATTTCTGCCTGTTATTTGGGGGATGGTTCTGTCGCAGAAGGGGCCTTTCATGAATCGATTAATTTAGCGGCTCTCTGGAAACTCCCGGTCCTTTTTTTATGTGAGAATAATTTCTATGCGATGGGAACGCATATCTCGGAGCATCAATCCCAAACAGATTTGGCTGCAAAGGCTGCGAGTTATAACGTTGCAGCTGAGAAAGTCGATGGAATGGACATCAGCGCAGTGATGGAGGCGACGAAAAAAGCGGTCCAATCGATCAAACAAGGAAATGGCCCTTATTTTATCGAGTTTGTCACATATCGTTTTCGCGCGCATTCGATGTACGATCCCGATCTATATCGCCCTAAAGATGAGATAGAAGAGTGGAAAAATCGGGATCCAATCAACCAATTTAAAGAGAAGCTGCAGGTCTCAGACGAGGAGTTCAAAAAGCTCGAAGCAAGAGCTCAAGAGGAAATCGCACAAGCAATCGAAGAGGCCGAAAAGGGGACTTGGGAGCCTGTCGAGACGTTAACTCAATTTGTCTACAGCGAAGGGAAATAGAATATGGCGCTAGAGAAAATATCCTACCGAGAAGCATTGAGAAGGGCGCATGCGAGCGCTCTGCAACGCGACCCAAGAGTCTTTTTGATGGGTGAGGATGTGGGTGCCTACGGCGGGACATACGCGGTTAGTAAAGGGTTGCTAAAAGAGTTTGGACCTGAGCGGATACGCAATACGCCTCTATCGGAAAACACCTTTGTCGGAATGGGCATAGGAGCTGCTCTGGGAGGGATGCGGCCGATTGTAGAGGTGATGACGATTAACTTCTGCTTGCTTGCACTCGATCAAATTGTAAACAACGCGGCTACCATCCGCCATATGTCGGATGGACAATTCGAGATCCCTCTTGTCATTCGGATGTCAACAGGAGCCGGCAGGCAAGTCGCTGCACAGCACTCGCATAGTTTTGAGGGGTGGTTTGCCCACATTCCAGGTATTATCATCTTAAGTCCCGCAACTGTGGCGGATGCTTTAGGGATGCTGTGGGCTGCTTTAGATGATCCAAATCCCGTTTTAATTTGCGAGCAAACAACTCTCTACAATTTAGAAGAAGAAGTCGACACGTCTATTGAAAAAGTCGACATTCGGAAAGCGGCGGTCCGCAGAAGTGGGAAAGATATCACGATAATCGCTTACAGTGTGATGGTGCAGAGAGCTTTAGAAGCCGCCAAAGAGCTTGCTAAAGAAGGGATTGATGCTGAGGTAATCGATCTACGTGTGCTGAGACCTCTCGATACAGAGACAATTATCGCCTCGGTCTCCAAAACACATCGTGCAGTTGTCGTCGATGAAGGATGGAAGAGCGGAAGCTTAGCTGCTGAAATCATGGCAAGAATTATGGAAAACGCTTTTTATGAGCTAGATGCGCCTGTTGCAAGGGTGTGCTCTTTGGAAGTGCCGATTCCTTATCCTAAACACCTTGAGGATGCTGCAATTCCGCAGACCGCCTCAATTATTGAAGAAGTGCGAAGGCTATGTACGAATTTAAAATGCCGGCCTTAGGGGCTGAAATGACAAGCGGTACTCTCCTAGAATGGAAAGTTAAGGAGGGCGACCGTATCAATGCACATGATATTATCGCCGTCATCGATACGGACAAGGCGGCGATCGAAGCGGAATCCTTTCGCAGCGGGGTTGTCGAGAAACTGATCGTACAACCCGGAGAAAAGGTCGCTATTGGGACAGTACTTGCGCATATTCGGGAAACCGAAGAGCTGCCCGCAGAAAAGGAGGAGACGCCTCATCTTCCACCTCAGAAAGCGAAAGTTTCACCTCTAGCGAAGAAGCTTGCTGAGGAATTAAAGGTCGATCTAAGCGCCATTCAAGGGACAGGGCCGGAAGGATCGATTGTAGAGGCAGATGTTAGAAAAGCGGCTGCTTCTAAGCCTTTGGATCACACTGCTTCGATGAAAAAGGCGATCGCTGCTGCGATGGCAAAATCGAAGCGCGAAATTCCGCACTATTACCTCTCATACGAAATCGATTTAAGCAAAATCATGGGTTGGTTGAATGAGTACAATCAAACACATCCTGTTACAGAGCGTCTTTTACTCGCTGCCCCGCTCGTGAAAGCAGTTGTACTAGCGCTAAAAAAACATCCTGAATTCAATGGCTTTTTTATCGATGACGCCTTTAAGCCGAGCGAATCGATCCATGTAGGCTTTGCGATTTCATTAAGGGGAGGAGGTTTGATCGCACCAGCTATTTTGGATGCAGATACCTTAAGCCTTGTCGAGACGATGACCAATCTTACCGATCTTGTCACTCGCACGCGGGCGGGAAAACTGAAAGGCAGGGAGATATCCGATCCAACCATCACGATCACGAATCTTGGGGACTTTGGTGTCGATTCGGTATTTGGCGTCATCTACCCTCCGCAAGTTGCTCTTATCGGATTTGGGAGGGTTTCGGCTAAAAATACACTTGTCGCTACACTTTCCGCTGATCACCGTGTCACAAATGGATTGTCGGGAAGTCGTTTATTACTCACCATTAATGAATTATTACAGGAGCCGGAAAAATTAGTATGAACGAGAACACATCAACTGATGAAGTGAAGAAAGCGGTTTTGCATTCATTGCACCTTGTTGCCCCTGAGGCCGACTTAGACTCTTTAGATCCTGACGCTCCTTTACAAAGAGAAATTGAGCTCGACTCGCTCGACTTTTTGCGCTTTATGCAGCAGCTGCATAAAGCATTGAATATCGATGTTCCTGAAAAAGATTACGAACAACTCGCGACATTAAATAAATGTGTTGCCTATCTCACAAAAAACGGAAATATTAATCAAAAAGGACATTGAGTGTTTTTTTATGAAACGCATCGCGTGCTTGCTTGGCGCGATGTACTTCATATCCCAGCTCTTGTACGCTATCGAATCCATTAGATTCACACCACGCTTCCATTTCCTCATCAAGATTCCAATCGGTCTCTTTCAATTGCGCTTCTAAAAATTTCCGATCGAGAATGTCTTCCTCGGTGGTTTCGGAGTAATGAGGAGTCATTTCATGGACAAGCGCCGCTCGCGCTGCCCAATGTGGATAGTCTCCACTTAGTCTCAACTCATCTAAGATAGCCTTTTGGAATTTCCACGCCCTTTGCCCGCCGAAAGGAGAGCGATAGAGCTTTTTAGCTCTCGCCTGTTCATGCATCAGCTCTCTAAAGTCTTCATAAGAAAGGTGGTTATTTTTCAGCCAACCTTCAAAGTCGTCCACTGTTTTGCGAAATTTTCGCTCTTCTTCATCGGTCTCTTTTTCATCGGCATCTATATTTAAAATGTCTGCTAAAACATCGACAAGAATGCGATTGAGCGCGCGTCTTTTTAAAAGAGAGAACTCAGCATGATGCAGAGCGACATGCTTGGCAATCATTCCCAATCGTAATTTGACTCCATCCACATCGACTGCACGTTCTTGGTAATAGATAGGGCGCATTTGAGATGAGGTCAGCATGGGCTCTTTCTTAGAAGTAGCGGGGATTCTATTTTCTGCAATGATTTGTAATAGAAGACGCGCATCTTCTTTCTTTTGGTCGCAGTAATGGGACTGAAGGATAGGCTTGGCTTCAGGAGGCAAGCCATTGCAGATTGCTTCTACATTCCTTTCAGTAAAATGCAGTTTTTTAGCGTTTTGCACGATTTGCTCGGCAAGCTCAGAAGTGAGGAGGCCATTCGCTAGAGCCTTTTTGATTGTGAAGCGGATATTGACCATGGCAAGCGAGAGGTTGAGATATCCATTTTCAGGTGGGGCATGCAGAATCGCCACTTCGTCATCATCGGGCAGCCCCTCCTTGTATAACTGGAAAATTTCGCCTATGCCGATCATTCCGTAGCGTTCGGTTTCAGCAGCACGCAGAGCTCCCATGCTGCTCGCTCCCATCACCACGATTCCCTTATTAAGGGCGTAGAGGATCTCTTTATGCCAAACAGAGAGCGCTTGAAAAAAGAAACCGTCGACGAGGGCAATGATTTTAGGTCGCTTCTCTTCTACAAGCGAAATGATATCTCCCTGCTTAGCAGGAGGTAAGTAATGGGCATCGAGAAGCTCTTTTGCTTCGTTTAGGGGAAGGGAGGGGCCTAAAAATACATAGGTCATGATGTCGCTCCTGCGGGCATGTGAAAGACATGAGGGGAATCTGCTAGGTGATGGGCTCGTTTTTTTAACTGAAGCGTACGCGTTTTATATCCTTCCAGTCCAGGAATCACAACTCGAAAGACACTGAACATAGACTCCGGAAGCGAAAGATCGAAAATGATGACGTGCTTCATCCCTGCATTTTCCAGCTTTTTCAAAAGAATATGAATATCTTCTTCAAAGGTTTCTTTTGCCTCGTTTTTATATTGACTGACATCGCGCAATTCTTCATCGCTAAAGAGCTCTTTTAACATTTCTTGTGTTCTAAACTTTCGTAGAGGAACAAAAGAAGAATGAAAAACATCGTCTCTTGAGCCTGAAATAAAGACAGCACGCGATTGGATGGCTTCCGTGATAGCTCTTAAGATAGCCACTTCGGGATCTAAATGGGCTCCATATCCACCCGTATACCCCACATTCTGATCATAAACTTCGGCTTTAAAGACATATACTTGCGTATCTACTGTGCTCTCATAAAGTGCAAGAGAGATGTCTGCATGCCGGAGTTTCTCAATTAAGTCCTGAATGGAAGGATAAGGTATTGTATCGAGCCGCACCTTTGGAGCCATTTTTCCCATGGATGTGATGGCATCGCGCTCGATGACTTCGTATATTCCACTCACAATTGCTTCCAAGGGATGATTGCCTGAGGCTAGTCCGTTTGAAGTGATTTCAAAAGAGTTAAGGTTATAAGGGTCATTTTCAGCCAGGCGGTAGTCGACAGACACAGCCATGAGCGGAACGGCCATTTCCCTTTGAGTGATTAAATCCCACCCCATACACCACTGATAGGGCCAGTTTGGAGGTAGAACAGCGTGCTTTCTCAGGGTCAACTCTTGAAGGGGTGGTGCGATCTCTTTGAGTTCTTCGCATGTGGAAGTGATTGTTTTAAATGGGTAGCATTCTGCGTGGAAAAGTTCCATCGCTTCCATGAATCCCGAGACGATCGCCGCATTTTTCGTTAAGCCTTTCCCTGAAGAAGCCGAAAGCGTGAGGCTATTGGGACGGATCGTCGCCGTGACAGGGACGCCGATACGATCGAAGCCGGTGATGTCTGCAACACGGGTCAAGCCGATTCTTTGGCTTTCCTCTCGCAAGTTTTCTAATGTCTCCTCAGGAGAACAAAGGCGGTGCATCCCTCGAAAAAAGGTTTTTTTTGCCCGAAGGTGTTCATCATTAATACGGATTTCCATTTGAGACCATCATAATAAACAAAGTTTGATTGTAAAGTTTTAGTTTGATAAAGGTGAAGTAGTCTAGGAGGTTTTTTTTATGTCAAAAGAGCGCGCAAAAAAATTTTTAGAAAAAATCAATCAAGATCCGGAGTTTAAAAAGAAATGGATGAATGCTTCACCCGAAGAAGCCAAAAAAATCATTCAAGAAGAAGATTTCAGTTTTACTAAAGATGAATTTAGAGAGGCGTATCAAGAACTATTAGGCCGCGAGTTAAATCAAGAAGAGCTTGCCCAGGTTGCTGCAGGGATTCACCCCGACCTTAATGGGGTTCCGCTCGCATATTTATCAGAATAAAATTTGGCTTAAATATTCAATGGAGTTTCAATGTCAAAAGAGCACGCAAAACAATTTTTAGAAAAACTCGATCAAGATCCTGAGTTTAAGAAAAAGTGGATGAAAGTTTCACCTGAAGAAGCCAAAAAAATCATTCAAGAAGAAGATTTAGGCTTTACTAAAGATGAATTTAGGGAGGCGTATCAAGAACAACTAGGCCGCGAGTTAAATCAAGATGAACTTGCCCAGATTTCTGCCGGGATTCACCCCGGTATGGGATCAGTTAATTTTACGTTTACACCATAAAGTAGGTTTTTATGTCAAAAGAGCACGCGAAACAATTTTTAGAAAAGCTGGACCAAGATCCTGAGTTTAAGAAAAAGTGGATGAACAGCACGCGCGAAGAAACGAAAAAAATTCTCAAAGAGAAAAATCTCGATTTCACACATGAAGAATTCTCAGAAGTTTATGAGGAAAAAATGGGACGGGAATTAAATCAGGAAGAACTCTCTCAAATCGCCGCTGGGATGCATCCGGGAATGAGCGGGACAGTGTTAGGGCAATATTCAGCATAAATGAAACGTATTTTTGTAGAATATTTTGCGCTTCTTGCACAAGAGGCAGGGAAATCAAAAGAAGAGTTCGCAACAACAGCCTCGACCGTGGATGAGCTTTTTGTAGAACTTAAGGGGCTCTATGCATTTTCTTTGTCGGAGAAGCAAATCAAGGTGACGCTGAACAACCAATTGATCTCCTCATGGGAGACGCCTCTTTCTGATGGAGATCGTCTACTGTTGCTTGTACCGCTTGCAGGAGGATGATGAATCCTTACTATAAGCGTCAAATTTCCCTTCCCGAAGTAGGAGAAGAGGGGCAAAAGAAACTAGCGGAAGCGAGTTGTTTAGTGGTTGGAGCCGGAGGGCTCGGCTGTCCTGCTCTTTCCTACCTTGCTGCCGCAGGCATCGGTACGATCGGGATCTGTGATTTTGACCGGGTGGATCTGACGAATTTGCATAGGCAAGTTCTCTATTCTGTAGATGATGTTGGACATTCGAAAGCGGAAATTGCAGCACAGAAGCTACAAAAGGCGAATCCCTATATTGAGATTATTCCTATTCCCGAAAGAATCGATGTCGCGCACTGCCGAGGTTATGACCTGATCCTCGACTGTACGGATAATTTTCGGACTAAGTTTTTTCTAAATGATTGCGCTGTTTTGTATAAAACACCTCTCATTCGAGCGAGTATTTACCGTTTTGAGGGACAATTGCAGTGTTATTTCCCTTCGAGGGGAGACGCTTGCTTGCGTTGCCTTTGGGAAGAGATGCCGCAAGAGGGATGCGTCGGATCTTGTGCAGAAGTTGGAGTTTTAGGACCCCTTCCGGGTTTTTTCGGCACTCTTCAGGCAATGGAAGCGATCAAATACTTACTAGGGATGGAGAATTTGTCCTCTCTTTTGCTTTATGATCTAATCACGCATGATCAAAAGAAGATAACGATGCCAAAAAATCCCGATTGCCCGCTGTGCGGCGATCATCCGCAGATCAATTCTCCTGAATCTGATTGTGAGGTAGAACCAAGTAGTATTAACCTCGACTCTTTTATCTTAGTCGATATTCGAGAGGAGTGTGAAGTACAAAGCGATCCTCTCGAAGGACGTCCCTACCTTCATCTTCCTTTAAGTTGTTTTGGGTCAACCTCTCTTGAACGTGACAAGTTCTATCTCATCTTCTGTCGAAGCGGGCGGAGAAGCCGCGATCTTGTCCTCTCTTTGAGAAAAGAGGGATTTGATAAAGTCTATTCGTTAGTAGGCGGAATCACTTCTCTAGCCCGGATATCTCACCAACCATTCGGCCGCTTTGCGCATCTGTATCCCCATCTGTCTTCATAGCCATCCTCGGAAGGGTTAATTTAACCCTCCCCTCGGATGACTCTTCGACATCTGAAAATACAGTCTGCCCAAATCGGCTCGAGTGTTGGTGAGAAACCCGGGCTAGCCCCCATTTCTCACCAACCATTCGGCCGCTTTGCGCATCTGTATCCCCATCTGTCTTCATAGCCATCCTCGGAAGGGTTAATTTAACCCTCCCCTCGGATGACTCTTCGACATCTGAAAATACAGTCTGCCCAAATCGGCTCGAGTGTTGGTGAGAAACCCGGGCTAGCCCCCATTTCTCACCATCTCTCTGACAACTCGCACACCCTGTCACCACAGATTGTCCCCCAGTAGGGCGGGTCCGTGTTGCATGAACACTGCCCCCGCTCTGCTGGGAGCCAATCTGTGACAACAGGGGAGCGATTTGCTCAGAGATCTTGTGAGAAATGGGGGCTAGCGAAGAAAGGGGACGAGTAGGATTGCGATGATATTGATCACCTTAATGAGAGGGTTAATCGCAGGACCCGCTGTATCCTTATAAGGATCCCCCACGGTATCACCCGTGATCGCGGCTTTGTGCGCTTCCGATCCTTTCCCTCCGAGGTGCCCCTCTTCGATGAATTTCTTGGCGTTATCCCATGCTGCGCCGCCTGATGTCATGGAAATAGCCATGAAAATTCCTGTGATAATGGATCCCATAAGCAGGCCGCCCAATGCAAGGGGACCCAGAATGAAGGCAACAGCTAGTGAGGCAACGATAGGGAGAAGAGACGGAATAATCATCCCTTTGATCGCCGCACGCGTCACAATGTGGATGCATTTTACATAGTCGGGTTTTGCTTTGCCCTCCATGATGCCCGGAATTTCATGGAACTGCCTCCTCACCTCTTTAACAATGCTTGCCGCTGCCATCCCGACAGCACGCATTGAAATAGAGGCAAAAAGGTAAGGGATCCCGCCTCCGATCAGGAGGCCTGCGACCACAAGAGGGGCGCTTAAGGCAAAGGTTAACTTTGAGAAGGCAGGAAATGTCTCATGAAGGTCGAGTACATAGGAAGAGAAAAGTACAAGTGCCGCAAGCCCGGCAGATCCAATTGCATATCCTTTTGTAACAGCTTTTGTAGTATTTCCGACAGCATCAAGGGCATCTGTGACATCGCGCACAGATTTTGGTAAGCCGCACATTTCAGCAATGCCTCCTGCATTATCCGTGATGGGGCCAAAAGAATCGATCATTACAACACTCCCTGCCATTGAGAGCATACTCATGACGGCAAGCGCAATTCCGTAGATTCCACTGATCGCAAAGGCAGCAAGGATTCCAATGACAATCACAAGCACAGGAAGCGAAGTGGCTTCCATCCCTACAGATAATCCTGTGATGATATTTGTTGCATGGCCTGTCTCAGATGAGTGGACGATCGAGCGCACGGGGCGGAATTTTTTGGATGTGTAATAATCGGTGATCAGGAAAAAAAATGCAGTGACAACGATACCGATGAACATGGGCCAGAACAGGCGTTGAGCGGATAAAAAAGATTCGGGATTATTTCCGTAAAAATAGGAGAGGACCCCAAACCCGGCTAAAGCAAATAGACTCGAGGCTGTTAAACCTTTATAAAACGCTCCCATGATTGAAGGGTTTCCCTTTTTCTTTACTCTCACAAAGAAAATGCCGATTATAGAAGCAAAAGCGGTAACCCCTCCAATCATCAAGGGGAGATGGACAGCAGGATCATAGTGAGGAAAATAGAAAAACCCTAGAAGCATTGCGCCTACAGCTGTAATGGCATATGTTTCAAAGAGGTCAGCTGCCATCCCTGCGCAATCGCCCACATTATCTCCGACATTATCTGCAATCGTGGCCGGGTTGCGTGCATCATCCTCAGGTATTCCTGCTTCGATTTTCCCAACGAGGTCGGCTCCCACATCGGCGCCTTTCGTAAATATACCACCTCCCAAGCGAGCGAAAATAGAGATCAAGCTTCCGCCGAACCCAAGTCCTGCAAGCGCTGTGACATCGTGCGTCGCTGCATAAAAGCTCGATAGGGAAAGAAGGGCTAGCCCAACAACGAGCAGGCCTGTCACAGATCCTCCCTTGAAAGCGACTCCTAATGCTTCAGCTAACCCCTTCTTCGCAGCCTCAGCGGTTTTAGAATTGGCGCGTACAGAAACATTCATGCCGATAAAACCGGCTAATGCAGAGGCTGTTGCGCCGATCAAAAATGCAATCATTGTGGTGATGTTTAAGAATATCCCAATCAAAATGGCAATGACCACAGCGACAATAGCAATCGCTTGATATTGCAACTTTAAATATTCACTGGCTCCAGATTTGATTGCTGATGCGATTTCCTGCATCTTTTCATCGCCCGAAGGATAACGAGAGATGCGCCAAATGAGCAAGAATGCGAAAAGAATCGCGACTATTCCTGAAATAATTGAGAAGAGAATTGGCCCCATAAAATCCTATCTCGATCTTATTAAGAAAATTTGTTAATTTCAAATTTTAATCAATATTTTGGATAGGTGGCATGGCTGAAAACGGCAAAAAAGAAAAAGAAGATGTGCCAGAGGCTTTTAAGAGGCTTGAAAGCAGTGATAAAGGACTCTCTTCATCAGAGGTCGAAAAGCGGCTTGAGCAATATGGGAAAAATGTTATCGAAGAAAAAAAGGAGAGCATTTTTCACCGGATATTCAAGTATTTTTGGGGGCCGATTCCATGGATGATTGAGGTCGCTGCTATTCTTTCTATCATAGTGGAACATTATCTCGATTTTACTTTTATCATGGTTCTGCTCTTATTCAATGGCTTAGTTGCGTTTTTTCAAGAACACCAAGCAGGGAATGCGATAGAAGCATTGAAAAAGAACTTGGCGATTAAATGTCGTGCTTTGCGCGATGGAAAATGGCAGGAGATCGATGCAGCAGGGTTGGTTCCAGGAGATATCATCCGTCTGAGGCTTGGCGATATTGTGCCTGCCGATGCGATTCTTGTTGAAGGAGACTATCTCTCTATCGATCAATCGGCTTTAACAGGGGAGTCGTTACCGGTTAATAAAATGACGGGGGAGACGGCATTCTCGGGTTCTGTCGTGGAAAAGGGGGAAATGGTTGGATTGGTATCAGCAACAGGAGGGGAGAGCTATTTTGGTAAGACTGTAAAGCTTGTCGAATCGGCCAAGACTGTCTCCCATTTCCAAAAAGCTGTTTTGCAAATCGGAGATTTTCTGATCTACATTAGCTTATGTCTCGTGTTTATACTTTTTGTCACACAGCTTGCTAGAGGGGACTCATTTTTAGTCGTTCTTAAATTTGCCCTCATCTTGACCGTTGCTTCGATTCCTGTTGCAATGCCGGCGGTGCTTTCTGTCACAATGGCAGTAGGCGCTCTCTTTTTGTCTAAAATGAAAGCCATCGTCACGCGGTTGCAATCGATTGAAGAGATGGCTGGGATCGATACCCTTTTGAGCGATAAAACAGGAACGTTAACGCAAAACAAGCTCACCCTTGCAGAACCAGCTCTTTTTAAAGAGACGACGAAACAGGAGATTATCAAAGTAGGTGCTTTAGCTTCAAGAGCGGAAGATATGGACACAATCGATCTCACAATTCTAAATGCTGCTAAAGATGATATGACCCTGAAGGATTATACTCAAAAACGGTTTGTCCCGTTTGATCCTACTTCAAAAAGGACAGAAGCTACGGTCCAAGATTCTCAAGGCCATAGCCTTGATGTTACCAAGGGTGCGCCACAGGTCATTCTTTCCCTTTGCCAGATCGACAAAGAGGCAGAAGCTCAAGTCCAAGAGCAAATCGATACCTTTGCAAAGAAAGGGCACAGAACACTCGGGGTGGCTAAAAAAGAAGAGGGGAAAAGCTGGGAATTTCTTGGCCTGATCCCTCTCTATGATCCCCCAAGGGAAGATTCTAAATTGACAATCCAACAGGCAAAAGAGCATGGAGTGACTGTAAAGATGCTTACTGGAGATAATCTCGCAATTGCACGCGAGATTTCAGGTCAGCTGGGGATTGGTACAAATATCTATGATGCTAAGGAAGAGCTTCCTGAAAAAGCGAGCATACAAGATGTCGCCGAAAAAGTTGAAAAAGCAGATGGTTTTGCCCAGGTTTTTCCTGAGAATAAATATATCGCTGTCAAAGCGATGCAATCGAAGAAGCATCTAGTAGGGATGACAGGTGATGGCGTCAATGATGCTCCGGCTCTTAAACAAGCTGATTTAGGGATTGCTGTAAGCGGAGCCACCGATGCTGCTCGGGCAGCCGCCTCTCTTGTGCTAACGGCTCCCGGGCTATCTGTCATTATTCGCGCAATTGAAGAGGCGAGACGCATTTTCGAGAGGATGAATACCTATTCGATCTACCGGATCGCCTTAACGATTGTGATTATGATTTTCGTAGTTGTGTCGATTTTGTCTTTTAATTTTTATCCGATCTCAGCTCTGATGATCATTATCTTAGCTCTATTAGATGATATTCCAATCATGACAATCGCCTACGACCATACGCTTCTTTCGAAGGAACCGGTAAAGTGGGATATGCGGCGTGTACTCTATCTATCATCCGTGTTAGGGAGTGTTTGTGTTCTCGAAACTTTCTTAATGATGGTGATTGCGATGTTTGTCTTTCACCTCCCTCTGGATGAGATTCGGACGATTATGTTTTTAAAATTAGCTCTTTCAGGGCATTTGATTTTATTTATCTCTCGCACAAGATCATTTTTCTTCTGTAAACCCTTTCCCTCTCTCATTCTGACTGGAGCGCTTTTGGGAACACAGGTAGTCGCTGCATTAATTGCGGGGTTTGGAGTATTCATTACACAAGTAGCCTGGAAGTATGTGGGATATGTTTGGGTGTATAGCTTGTTTTGGATGTTTATCGAAGACTTTTGCAAAATTTGGGTTTATCATCATCTAGAACATACACATAAGCATCATCAGAGATTTATAAAATTTCTTAAAATGAAATTCATTCACGGACTTAGAAGAAATAATGGTGATAAGCTTTGAAACAGAATTGGTTTGGTGAACGTTTACCAATCGCAACTCTAAAAAAATGGATTTTTGAGGAAGAGATCCCGGGAGGATCTCGTTTTGCTTATACCTTAGGTGTATAGCTAACCTTCTTGTTGTGCGCGCTTGATGTATTCATTTATTGTATCAATCGGCCTTTTGCCTAAATTTCGATACCCTCTATGGGGTCTTTCTTCGTTGTAGTGTTTAAACCAGATGTTGAGGTCGTTTTGAAGTTGTTCAACAGACTCATAATAGTTCTGACGAAAAGATATTCGGAAAAATTCATCGAGAACTGTGCGGTTGAATCTTTCTACAAAGCCATTCGTCTGAGGGCTTCGTATTTTTGTCCGTCTGTGCTCTATATCATTTAAGGCGAGATAGATCTCATAAGGATGGCTTTCAGTTCCACAAAATTCTCTGCCGTTATCTGTAAGAACAGCATCCACAGGAATTTCCCGCTCTCTTTAGAAAGGCAAAACATCATTATGCAAAATCGCTGCTGCGCATTCAGGACGTTTAGAAGTATGCAGAAAGCCAAAAGCATAAGAACCGAATGTGTCTACAACAGCCTGCAAATACACTTTTCCTACACCTTTTAAAGTGCCTACGAAAAACGTATCTTGCCCTAACAGTTCACCAGGTCTTGAGCTTTCAATATGCCGCTCTTTGAAAGCGGAATTCGTCTACTCTATGTGCTTGATCTGCTCAGCAGAGAGGTCAATTTTTTTCCCTAAGGCCTGTTCTTCAAGTTTAAGCAGTCTATCATAACGACTTGCTATTCCATTTTTGATCAAAATGTTTTGCACTGTGGGCGAACTTACACTTACACCACTGATTTTGAGATAATCGGAAAGCCGAGTGCAGCCCCAAGTAGGATACTGTAGAGAAAGCTCAAGAATTCTCTGAACCACTTCATCCGGTGTTGTTTGTGGGTGGGTTTTATGGATAGGTGGCAGGTCTTTTAATCCCTCAAAACCATGTGTTTGAAAGCGGCGTTTCCATTCGTAAAAGCTGTTTCTGTGCATGCCTTTACGACGACAAGCTTCTGAAACACTTCCTAAATGTTCAGCAAGCTGGAGAACAGTAAGTCGTTGAAAAGCGAGCTTCTCAGCGGGGTCTTTTGCAGTCATTTTTTGCTTTTTAAGCATATCATATCTCCTGTTTAACTGGATCAGTATAAATCCAAATTTTTTGTTAAACAAGAAGATTAGCTATACAACTAATTTACTGAATCCTGAAATCTCCACAAACCCTTCAGCTTTGCTTTTTTTGTAAAAAGGGTCGATTAGATAAGCTCCAAAAGACCAGCCGAGGACGATTACGACCGCAAGAGTGAGAACTGTTATTGTTATCTTGAAAAGTGATTGAGTCATAAATCTCACATAACTCGCGCTTTCAAGTTAAACATAATCCATAGAGATCCAATTACTAAGATAAGTACCGTTAAACCCATCAGGAGAAAAATAGAGGTGTGCCAATGAGGTTTTGCCTCCTTGCCTAAGTGCAGGAAGTAAAATAGCTGAACCCAGGCTTGGAAAATCGCAAGGCCAAGGATTGTGGCGAGGATGCCCTCACTTGAATACCACTTTTTTACGACAAGAAGAAAGGAAATAATGGTGAGAATAAGAGAGAAGATAAACCCGGCCACATAGGATTTATAGGTACCGTGCCACTGTTTTTTTGTTTGTGTTAACTCATAGTCATCGTTCATCTCACACTCCTATACAAGCTCAGCTGTTAAGTAGACAATCGTAAAGATAAAAATCCAAACTAGGTCCAAAAAGTGCCAAAACATATTAAAATAGACAAGCCTTCTGAAAGTCATTGTCGTGATTCCCCATCGTAAAAGCTGAATCATTAGGATGACGAGCCATATGAGACCGATCGTCACATGGAGACCGTGTGTTCCGACAAGTGTAAAAAAGGAGGATAAAAAGGCGCTGCTCTCCCAGCTATGCCCTGCACGGAGGTAAGAGCCGAATTCATAGAGCTCCATTCCGACAAACGTGGCGCCAAATAGGAAGGTAAATATGAACCAGACAAAACCGGCTACCCTTTTACCGCGTTTAATCGCTAACATCGCAATACCGCAGAGAAAGCTGCTGATTAACAAGGCGCACGTTTGACCAAAGGTGAAGGGGAGCTCGAAAAGTTCGCTTCCCGATGGGCCTCCAAATGTGCCTGAACGGAGCACGACAAAAGTTGCAAATAGCATCGAAAACAAAACAGAATCGGTCATCAAATAGACCCAGAATCCAAAAACTCTGTTGGAATATGTATCCATTTCATCTGTGGGGAGTGGTACCGTTTTTACCATCACTGTTTCCTATTTGATTCAAGTTTACTAATTTCATCGGCAGATATCAGATGGAATTCTTTTTTTTCAGATTCGAAAAATCTAAAAAGCAAGCAGAAGATAATCCCGATGAAGCCTGTTAAGGTGAGCCAATTTATATGCCATGTGAATCCAAATCCAAAGCAGATAGCAAAACCGCCGATGATCACGGGGATGGCGGAGTTTTTTGGTAAATAAATTGGCCCATACCCCTTCTGTTCTATTTCCGGTGCTTCGCCCTGCTTGATCGCCCAAAAGGCATCGCGTTGATTAACCACTGGGATTTTAGCAAAGTTATATTCAGGAGGGGGCGATGATGTCGACCATTCAAGAGTGCGCCCGTTCCAAGGGTCGCCTGTAAGGTCCCGGTTCTTTTTTCGAGTGAGAATGCTGACGACGACTTGTAAAATCTGGATTCCAATTCCAATAAAAATAATCACAGCGCCCGCAGCAGCGAGAAGAAATAGAGGATGCCAACCTGTAGAAGCGGGATAGTGGTTCAAGCGTCTTGTGGCTCCCATAAAACCGAGCATATAAAGTGGCATGAAAGCGAGCATAAACCCGATAAACCAACACCAAAAGGCTAGTATTCCGAGTGGTTCATTCAGCTTGAAACCTGTATATTTTGGAAACCAGTAAGTGTAGGCTGCGAGAAACCCGTAGAGCAGCCCCCCGATCAAAACGCCGTGAAAATGTGCAATTAAGAATAAACTGTTATGCACTTGATAATCGACTGGAGGCGAGGATAACAGAACACCTGTCATGCCCCCGACGGTGAAATTAAAGATAAATCCTAAAAACCACAACATGGGGGCTTTTAGCTGAACACGCCCACGATACATTGTGAAAAGCCAGTTGAAGATTTTGACGCCTGTCGGTATCGCAATCAACATTGTCATCACGCCGAAAAAGGCGTTAACATGCGGCCCTGCCCCCATAGTGAAAAAGTGGTGTAGCCACACGATAAACGATAAAACGGTAATTGCAATGATGGCCCATACCATTGAGACATAACCAAACAAACGTTTTTGGGAAAACGTCGCGACGACTTCAGAGAAGATGCCGAAGGCAGGCAGGATTAAAATGTAGACTTCAGGATGGCCCCACGCCCAAATGAGGTTGATATACATCATCGGGTTTCCGCCAGCGGTTGACGTGAAAAAGTGCATCCCCAAATAACGATCTAAAGTGAGCATGGCAAGAGTCACCGTAAGCACCGGAAAGGCGAAAATGATCAAGAGCAAAGATCCTAGCACTGCCCAGGTAAAGAGGGGCATTTTCATTAGTGTCATTCCCGGGCATCGCATCTTGATGATGGTGACTAAGAAATTAATACCCGCTAAGGTACTCCCGACACCTGCAAGCTGGACGATCCAGATCCAGTAATCGACACCTTCCCCCGGACTGTACTTCTTACCGGAAAGAGGAGGGTAAGCGAGCCAACCTGCAATTGAAAAATCTCCAATTGCAAGGGAGATAAAGAGCAAAGCCCCCGCTGCTGCAAATAGCCAAAAGCTTAAGGCATTTAGAAAGGGGAAAGCGACATCGCGCGCACCGATCTGCAAAGGGATAATTAGGTTCATAGAGGCGAAGATAAGCCCCATTCCGACAAAAAATACCATGGTTGTGCCATGTGCGGAAAAGATCTCCTGAAAGTGCGTAGCGGAAAGATAGCCCTGCGATTCGCCCACAGCCATCGCTTGTTGAGTGCGCATCATAGCTGCGTCTGCAAACCCTTTTAGAAGCATCATCACAACAACGGCCAAGTACATGATTCCAATTTTCTTAGGATCTAGCGAAGTCAGATATTCATTCCATAGCCATTTCCACTTTTTGAAATAGAATAAAAGCGCGATGATAAAAAACCCGCCAAGAACCATGCTGATGACAGCGATGTTTTGAACCCATTCGTGAGCGAATACACTTAGCCTTAGTTTTCCAAACATCTTCTATCCTTGCTTTGCAGGCACTTTATATTGTTCTATGATCCAATCAAATAAGTTCTCTTCACCCAGCTTGTAGAGGGTGACAGGGTTGTTTTCACTTGGACTTGATAATTTATGATATTCTTCTAAATTAAGAACTTGAGTCGATTTTTTTGCCTCTTCTACCCACTCGTGGTGTATTTTCTCATCCGTAGCTTTTGTGATAAAGTGCATGCCGGCAAACCCTTTGCCGCTGATATTTGCTGAAGATCCATAGTAGTCGCCAGGCTTGTCAGCGATCAGGTAGAGCTTTGTATTCATTTTAGGCATGGCATAGATCTGTCCCCCCAGTTGAGGGATCCAAAAAGAGTTCATTGGAGCATCAGCAGTGATGTCGAATGCGAGGGGAGTATCGACGGGAACGTGCAAGAAGTTAACAACAGCTATTTTTTCTTCGGGATAAATAAAAAGCCACTTCCAGTCTAAAGCAACAACTTGAATTTTAAGGGGTTTTTTCTCAGATTCAATTGGTTTGTACGGGTCTAATTCAATGCATTTAATCCAAGTCAGCGTTGCGATGACGGCAACAAGCAGGAAAGGAACTCCCCACCAAATGAACTCTGCGGTTTTATTCTCTCCCCAATCTGGAGAGTACTTTGCCTTTTTGTTGCTCTCTCTATATTTCCATGCGAAATAAAAGGCGATGAAGAATACTGGAATCACCACAATGAACATCAGTATTTGAATGATAAATAAGAGGTTACGTTGTTTTAGGGCGATGATGCCTTTCGGGTTGAGCATGGCAACATTCTTCTCATAGATAATTTCAAGCGGTTGCATGATCAGAAAAATCAGAAAGATCAGTGCGAAGGTGATGAGAACGTAAAAGAATGTTTTTTTCAAAAGTGTCTAAAAACCTATATTTTGTGTTTATATTCCTGTGGGAAAAAAACCCAAGATTTGCGTCTTAAACTTCCAGGAAGGCAAGCCAAAACTCGGGTAAAAATAATTTCTTTGTGCTCATTATTGGGTGTGAATAAATTTTTGTAAACACTCTCTCATTTTCTCTCTTACCCTTGACTTAGTTTGTGGAAAGGATTAAGGTTAATTCGCTCTTTTCCTGAGTGTTTTTAACTAGAATGATACGATTTACGCCAAAATTGATTTCTGTTCTTCGCAGTGGTTATCGGCTAGCCGATTTGCGTTCGGATATTTTGGCGGGGTTAACCGTTGCCATCATTGCATTGCCATTGTCTATGGCGTTGGGGATTGCGAGCGGAGCTTCACCTGAACAGGGGATTATCACAGCAGTCATAGCCGGATTTTTGATCTCTCTTTTAGGCGGTTCTCGTGTTCAGGTAGGGGGACCGACAGGCGCCTTTGTTGTCATTCTTTATAGTGTGATTGCGCAATATGGATTTGACGGGTTGCTCATCGCCACGCTCTTGGCAGGAATTATCTTAGTGATTGCCGGTTATTCTAGACTGGGGCAGTTAGTAAAGTTCATTCCACAACCTGTGATCACAGGCTTTACAACAGGCATTGCTATAATCATTGCCTCTACTCAGGTAAAAGAATTTCTAGGGTTAAAGCTTCATAAGGTCCCGGCTGATTTCATTCCGCAATGGCGTTCTTATGCGAGCGCAATGGGCAGTATTAACTATTCAACACTTGCTATTGGGGCGCTCACAGTTGTGACGATTTTCATTTTTCGGAGATTCACCCCAAGAATGCCACGCTATCTCATCGCTTTGATCATTGCTTCGATTGCGGTGATTGCTTTTCAACTTCCTGTGGAGACAATCGGTTCACGCTTCCCGGATATTTCTCCCGGCATACCTGCTCCCAAATTTCCTGAGATTAGTTTTCACAAAATTCAAGTGATGCTTCCCTCGGCTTTTATTATTGCTTTTCTTGCTGGAGTCGAAGCCCTTCTCTCGGCAGTCGTAGCGGATGGTATGACGGGCTATAAACATCGTTCTAATCAAGAGCTTATTGCACAAGGGATAGCGAACTTTTCAAGCGCCTTATTTGGAGGGCTTCCGGCGACAGGAGCGCTGGCACGTACAGCAACAAACATTACGGCTGGAGGCAAGACCCCTTTTGCGGGAATCTTTCATGCCATGTTTTTGCTGCTCTTTATCTTATTTGCAGCCAAGTTGATGAACTTTGTACCCATGACAGCTTTGGCTGCTGTTTTATTCTATGTCGCATGGGAGATGAGTGAAGGGCAGCGCTTTGTACGCACGCTGAGTTTTCCGGGAAGCGATCGGATTGTTCTATTGCTAACTTTTATACTCACAATCTTTGTTGATTTAACCGTAGCCATTGGTGTAGGGGTGATCCTTGCTTCTCTTCTTTTCATGGGGCGCATGAGTCAGTCAGTAGAGATATCTTCCGGGTTAAAAGAGAGTTTTGGACCGCGTCAAGAAGAAGAGCAGAGGGTTGATTTGCAAAAGGGGATCGAAGTCTTTTGGATTGCGGGTCCAATTTTCTTCGGGATCGCAGGCGATATTCCGGATCTTCTCAAGGAAGTAGTGGGTAAGCCGAAGATTCTGATTATCCGGATGCGTCTAGTTCCCTTTCTTGATGTTACCGGTGCAACAGCCTTAAGTGATCTTGTCAAAAAGTGCCGCTCTCAAAGCATTGAAGTCATTTTTTCTGCCTGTCAGCAGCAGCCAGCTAAAATCCTTTCAACAATACATAAAAAGCAGGGGTGGACGCATGTCGGGTATGCTCCCACTTATGATGAGGCAATTGAGCTAGCTAAAACTAAAATTTAAGGACTTCTGCTCGGCCGAACCATGAATTTTTGAGAGAAGAAGCGGATTCAACCAAAAAATCTTTACAGGCAGGAATAAAACAGATAAGATTTACTCGCAAATCATATGGAGGTTAATAGTTCATATGTCAGATCAAAATACTTCACTTACATTTACTGAAAAAAAAGATGAAGAAACAATATCTGTATTTCTACTCGAAGATATCATCAAAGAATATAACCATAAAATTGTATCTCCTCCTCTTTGTGTCCAAAAGAATAAGGTTCCTTTAAGCCTTCGACCTCTTCATGAGACTTTTGATAATCCCATCATCCGTCCCATGACAAGAGAAGAGATCAGCGCGATGCGGAACTATCAAAACTATCAATTACAGGGAGATGATTGGTCGCTTCTCAATAATATTTTAATGGATCAAATCAGTCCAAAAGGCCTGATTTCCAATATCCCCTCTATTGTTCAAGGAGTCTCACTCGTAGAAATCGCACACGAGCTAGGTCTAAAAGGAAAAGTGTATTACAAAACAATGGGGGAGAAAACCTATGTGATTCTAAAGGGCTCGGCTGCGGAGCGCAATATTCTAAAAGGGACGCGTTATCTAAACACAAATCCCCAAATGATCCAGTTCGGTTTGGCAAAAGTAGGTTTTAAAACTTTATTTAAATCAGGGTTCAAAACTTCTGTGTGGATTTATGGAGCTATAAAAGCAGTGGAAGCCACAGAGATGTTATTGAAAGACGGCGAATTGAAAACGAGCTTCTTTTCTGAAATTGTTACAGATATCCCTAAGATGGCGATCACAAGTGCTGTTGCGGCAGCAGTAGGCGCAGTAGGAGTTGCTGCGATAGGAGTTCCGGTAGCTGTCGGAGTGGGGATTGTCCTAGCTGTAGGTTTTCTGACTGGTGTTGCTTTAGAATATGTGGACAAAAAGACTGGTTTCACAGAGAAATTTAATGATGCTGCCAATAAAATGTGGCAAAAACTAAGGGGGTATTTCAGCAGCACGGACACTCATCTTCAAGCTTACAATTGGGATCCTTCATATGGGCTGGTTTTTGAGGAGAGCCTTGCTGGTAATCAGGTCATTCGACAAGGAAATTATTTTGTTTTCACAGCATAAAATGGCAGGGCTGTGCTAATGAGCTTATTACTACAACTCATTTTAGTTTTAGGGTATGTGGCTTTGGCATGTTTTGTTGCTTACAAAATATCAATGCCTATTTGCTTAAAAATTATTGACCTATGCTTTGATTCCCATACTTTTCGCATAGGAATTTCCATTTTCTTAGCGTTGGCTTTTTTTGCCGCTGGGATCATGCAGCTAATAGATTTCTCCAAAGGGATCGAGCCTGGTTTGTCTCGGTTCTTCCCTGGTTCTTTCTTATGCTCAGGATTATTTCTGTTTTTTATTTTTTGGAAGCGGAAAGCGTGAGTTAGAGTTTAAGGCTTAGAGATTAAGGGTTTCTACTCGGTGGAGCCATAAATTTTGGGGAGATTGGCTCTGAAATAGAATCACTTATAATTTTATCGATCTCGAGCCTATCTGATTCGTTTAGTTTCCAATTCCAAATCTCGTTTAACCCATCTAATTGATCAGGATGGCGCGCTCCCCAAAGCGCCGAGCTAATTCCCTTGTCAAGAGCCCATCGAACAGCCAGAGCATAAAGAGGCTTGTTGTACTTCCTGTGCGCCCATTCCTCTAATTTTTTGGTGCAGTTGAGGTATTCAGAGAACTTTGGTTCTTGAAATTTTGGGTCGATTTTTCGCAGGTCGTCTCCTTCAAACCTTCTGTTTTTATCCATTTTTCCTGAGAGCAAGCCGCGACATAGGGAGCCATAACCAAGGGTTGCAATTCCTTTTCCAAGGCAATAGGTGAGCTCATCGTTCTCGATCTCTCTTTCAAAGAGGTTGAACGGCGGTTGAAGAGCATGAAGGGGAGAATGTTTTTGAAACTCTTCCATCTGTTCCACAGAAAGATTGCTCACCCCAATAGCACGTATCGTTCCATCCTGTAATAACTGTTGCATAACCTCAGCGGCTTCTGCTAGGGGAGTGAGAGGATCGGGCCAGTGGAGTTGATAGATGTCGATATAGTCGACTTGCAGTCTTTTTAAGGATAATGCGATCTCTTCTTGCAATCTTTCCTTTCTGGCATCGCGATAGACTTTTCCATTGCTCCAGTTCAATCCCGCTTTGGTTGCAAGAATAATCTGATCCCGTTTTCCATACGTTTTCAATGCTTTGCCGACAATTTCTTCTGACTTGCCAAATCCATACACAGGAGCTGTGTCGATTAGATTGATTCCGAGATCAAGGGTATGGTGAATCGTTTTGATCGATTCTTTTTCATCGGTCCCACCCCACATCCACCCGCCTATTGCCCAGGTCCCTAACCCGATTCGTGAAACAACTTTATTATTGATATCGGTAAATTCCATAAATACTCCTTAAAATTAAAGATATAACTGAACATTTAATCAATATCTAGTATAATAATTCGAAAAAATCAGGTTGATATATCTTATGACAAAACAGCCACTTGCATTTGATTTGTCTCTTTCAGATTGGGAAGAATGGGTTAAAAGTGCTTCTTTACCGTCCTATCGGGCTAAACAGATTTATCAATGGATTTTCCAGAAAAATCAGCTTGATCCTAGTAGCTTTACATCTTTAAGCCTAAGTGAGAGAGAAAAATTAGCTGACTCATTTTGTTGGGAGCCTTTCACAATCGATTCTACACTTATTTCAGAAGATATGAGTCAGAAGTTGTTATTGAAAACGCGCGATGATTTATTGATCGAGTTAGTCATCATGCCTTACGAGAATCGTATTACACTCTGCTTAAGCTCACAGGTAGGATGCAAGATGGGGTGTACCTTTTGTCAAACGGGAAAGATGGGGCTAAAGAGGAATCTAACATCAGGTGAGATCGTAGCGCAGCTCCTGCTGGCAAATCAGCAGCTAGGCGAGAAAAGAGTAACCAATGTGGTCTTTATGGGAATGGGGGAGCCTCTTGATAACTATGAGGCTGTGGTGAAAGCCTGTAGGGCAATGATTGATCCTAATGGGCTGAATCTTTCAAAGTCAAAGGTGACGATCTCAACATCTGGGCTTGTCCCCGAAATTCGACGTCTAGGCGAGGACCTTCCTGTACGCTTGGCGATCTCCCTGCATAATCCCGATAATGAAAAGCGGAGTCAATTGATGCCGGTCAACAGAAAGTATAGCCTAGATGAATTGAAAAAGGCGCTTCTCGACTATCCGGCACCCTCTCGTCATGGGATTACGTTTGAGTATGTGATGATTGAGGGTGTGAATGATAGCTTACAAGATGCCAAAAAGCTCGTGCACTTTTTGCATGGTTTAAAGGCTAAGGTGAATTTAATCCCGGTCAACCCATTTCCAGGGGTAGCGATCACTGCCTCTAGTGAAGAGCGTATCCGTGAATTTCAGATGTATCTCTCTCACCGCTCGATACCAGCGCCTGTGCGTTATAGTAAGGGGAGAGATATCAGTAGCGGTTGTGGTCAGCTTGCAGCAAAGCGGAAAGATGAATTGCATATGGATCCACGTAAGCTACATCGAAAAAGACGTTTAGCGCAAATTGATTGATCTAATAGTCGTCCACAAGCTGTTGAAATGAGGGCAAAAAAAAACCGGGTACATGACCCGGTATAATATGAAGTGAGTTCATTTAGAACCAGCTACTAGAAGCAGCCGCAAAGATCACCAAATCGGTAGTTCAACAAGATACGACCGACATATGCGTTATCGCTATATCCAAACTTGTATGTTGTTGTACCAAATGTGCGTGATTTCTTCTCTTCACCGAAGTGTGCTGCAAGTATCTCTACTCCTAGGCTCCAGTTGCACCATAGTTGGAATTCAGTTCCAACACCACCAACCCAACCCCAGCGGGTATTGTTATGGTGGAAGCTGTCAGTTCCGTTATCCCATTTTGTTTCGAATTTCGAAACAGCAGCACCAGCTGTGATGTAGAAAAGACTATCGCAAAATACGATACCTGTTCTAGCACGAATTGTTGTGAACCAATCAAATTCAGTATGAACTTTGTGCGCACCGATTGGTAGGGTATGTTCATTATTTGCCCAATTCCAGTCTACAACAAGACCAACTAGTGTATTGCTGCATAGCCAATCGTATCCAAGTTGGATACCAAGAGTCACATCAGTGTCCTTTGTAGTCCATCCAGCAGGTGATGCCATAAAACTGTTATAATCATTTCTATGAGCTTCGTGTGTTAAGACACCAAGATTGCCTCCAACATAGAAGCCTTCAAAGCCCACATCATCACAACAGCAAGGGTCGCATTGAGTTGGGCAGCACCAATCTTGCGCATATGCAGCCGGTAAAAATCCGGTAATTGCAAGAGCACATCCAAAAAGAAATTTCCTCATAACTTCTGTCCTCTGTAAAGTTATTTCTATTCTTAACTCTAAAAAACGAGCATTATTTTTGTAAATATTATTTTCATGAAAAATTGTCCATACCGTTCTGAATCCTTGTTTGTATTTGATGACTTAGATAAAATTTCACGTTTAAAATTGTTGCTGAAATGTATGTATCAGCATGGTTTTTTGGTTTTTTTGAAAACGTATTGTAGATTAAAAAACTTCGGAAGAAATCAGGATTTTGATGATTACCTTAACGATGATAAGTTGATGTTGGATGTGATTAGAACCTGTTTTTGATCAATAGAGCTTGATAAAATACCTGGATGCCTCCGTTGATCTGTGTTTTTTTTACATTCAATTCCTCTATAACGATTTCATAATAACCTTCTTGTGAATGTTCCTGTATCTAAAAATTCTGCCTTAGTTTTTGCAAGGAGCAATACAAATGTTAGTTGGGTGAATAGCAAAAGCGTTTTGATTAAGAGATTTACATCTATATAAAAACGGTAAGTTCAGAGAATTGGTCAACGGCAAATTATCTTTTCTGGGTCTTCGGGATAGCGCGCTCCATGCACAGTAATCTTTGACGCTGCGCGACTATCTCCGGAAGGTCATCTTCAGGCAAGATATTCAAAGCTCCAATATTTTCGTCTATTCGATGAGGTTTGGTGGTTCCGGGGATAGGGATGATCCACGGTTTCCGAGCCGGCAGCCATGCGAGCCCAATTTGGGCCGGTGCTGCAGCTTGTTTGAAATGTTCAGGCTGACTATCTAACCCTTGTCAGCCTGAACTTTGGTCGTGATTGAGCTTGAACCCAATCGAACTAGCTACTAGAAGCAGCTACAAAGATCACCAAATCGGTAGTTCAATAAGATACGACCGACATATGCGTTATCGCTATATCCAAACCTGTTTGTTGTTGTAAATGTGTGTGATTTCTTCTCTTCACCGAAGTGTGCAGCAAGAATTTCTACACCTAGGCTCCAGTTGCACCATAGTTGGAATTCAGTTCCAACACCACCAACCCAACCCCAGCGGGTGTTGTTATGGTGGAAGCTGTTAAGTCCGTTATCCCATTTAGTTTCAAATTTAGAAACAGCGGCTCCAGCTGTGATGTAGAAAAGATTATCGCAAAATACGATGCCTGTTCTAGCGCGAATTGTAGTAAACCAGTCAAATTCAGTATGAATTTTGTGATTATCAACAGGTAAACGATGCTCGTTATTTGCCCAGTTCCAGTCTACAACAAGACCAACGAGTATATTACTGCATAGCCAATCGTACCCAAGTTGGATACCAACAGTCACATCTGTGTCCTTTGTAGTCCATCCAGAAATATTGATATAAATCCATCATAATCATTTCTGTGTGCTTTGTGTGTTAAGACACCAAGGTTGCCCCCAACATAGAAGCCTTCAAAGCCCACATCATCACAACAGCAAGGGTCGCATTGAGTTGGGCAGCACCAATCTTGCGCATATGCAGCCGGTAAAAATCCGGTAATTGCAAGAGCGCATCCAAAAAGAAATTTCTTCATAACTTTTGTCCTCTGTAAAGTTATTTCTTACCTAACTCTAAAAACGAACTTTTTTTTTGTAAATGTTATTTTCTTGAAAAAAATGGCGATACCGTTCTGAATTGTTGTTTCTGTTTGATGACTTAGATAAAATCTCATATTCAAAATTGTGGCTGAAAATCATTTGTTGGCATGATTTTATTTTTGAAAATGTATTGTAGATTAAAAAAACTTCGGAAGAAATCGGGATTTTGATGATTACTTCAACTGCACATATGTTGTGATCTTTTTGTGAAGGTTCAGGTATTTTCAAGAAGCATTATTGATGTTAGACTGAGTGAATAGTAAAAGCGTTTCGATTGAGGAATTTACATCTGTACAAAAACAACAAGTTCAGAGAATTGGTCAACGGCCAATCATCTTTTCTAGGTCTTCCGGATAGCGTGCCCCGTGCACTGTAATCTTTGACGCTACGCTATCTATCTCCAGAAGGTCATCTTCAGACAACATAACATTCAAAGCTCCAATATTTTCATCAAGGCGATGAGGTTTAGTGGTTCCGGGGATGGGGACGATCCACGGTTTCTGAGCCAGCAGCCATGCGAGCGCAATTTGTGCTGGTGTCGCACTCTTACGCTTAGCAACTTTGTGCAGCAACTCGACTAAGGCTTGATTGGCTTTTAGTGCCTCTGTTGTGAAACGCGGCAACCTGCTGCGGAAGTCGGAACTATCGAACTTTGCCTTTTCATCTATCTTCCCTGTAAGAAAGCCCTTTCCAAGAGGACTGTATGGAACTAATCCGATTCCAAGTTCTTCTAGCCCGGATTTCTCACCAACCATTCGGCCGCTTTACGCATCTGTATCCCCATCTGTCTTCATAGCCATCCTCGGAAGGGTTAATTTAACCCTCCCTTCGGATGACTCTTCGACATCTGGAAATACAGTCTGCCCAAATCGGCTCGAGTGTTGGTGAGAAACCCGGGCTAGGGTGGGAATTATCTCCTCTTCAGGGACTCTCCACCAGAGCGAGTATTCACTTTGGAGGGCTGTAAGCGGTTGAACAGCGTGTGCGCGGCGGATCGATTCCACTCCAGCTTCGGACAGTCCGAAGTGTCGGACCTTTCCTTGTTGGATCAGTTCTTTTACAGTCCCTGCAACCTCTTCGATAGGCACATTGGGATCGACCCTGTGCTGATAGAGCAAATCAATTGCCTCTATCCCGAGTCGTTTGAGCGATCCTTCGACAGCTTTCTTGATATGTTCAGGCCGACTATCTAACCCTTGCTAACCTGGACTCCCGTCAGGATTGAGTTTGAACCCAAATTTAGTGGCTATTTTACTAAAAATGCTTGTTACTAACAGGTTTACGAGGAGTTGGGAAAACAGTATTGCTGAATAAAATCCAAAGAATGGCTGAAAAGGCTGACTACCATACTCTTTTTGTAGAAGCTCATGAAGATAAACCGCTTGGTGTATTACTAGTTCCTTACCTGAGGACATTGCTATTTAAATTGGACAGGATGGCTGGACTTGGACACTGAGCTATGCGAGCCCTTCTGTATTGAAAAGCTTTGTAGGCTCTTTGAAAGTTAGCTACGGAGAAATTACACTGGGATTAGATATAGAACCTGAGTAAGGCTACGCGGAAGTTATTTGTTGCAGTAGGTGAGGCTGCTTTAGACAGGGGCTGTGCTGTTGCCATCTTAGTAGATGAGATTCAATAGCTTTCTATTAAGGAATTGGGAGCGTTAATAATGGCTATGCATAAATTCCAACAAAAGCAACTTCATATGCTCTTGCTTTCAGCTGGGTTGCCTGTTTTGCCAGGGCTTGCTGGAGACAAAATCTTATGCTGAACGGTTGTTCAATTTTCCTATCATTGGGGAGCTATCAAGAGAAGATGCCTAAGCATATCCATATTTTCTTCAAGAATGGGGGTATAAGGCTTGGAATCTAGCGGAATCGAATCCAATCACCTTTGAAATTATCAATCAAGCAACAAGCGAAGTCATAAACCAGTTAGATAACAACCTTTTCAGGGTTCGATTTTACAGGCTAACGCCTAAGGAGAGGGGGTTTTTACGAATGACGGCATCTTTTGAGAAGGGGCCTTATAAAGTTGCAGAAATTGCACAGAAATTTGATTCAAAAGTTTCCGGTTTAAGTCCCATTAGAGCAAGCCAAAAGGTATGATTTATAGCCCCTCTTATGGCTATATAGCCTTCACTGTTATTTGATGAATTTATGGTAAGGATAATTTCCGATTTTCCATAGAATTATCTCTAAGGTAAAAAATCTTACAATGCTTAAACAAAAAGCTTCATTCTTTCGAATGAAGCCTTCAGTTGGTTGGAGGTGGAGAGACGCATTCAGAACTTTTGATTGGTCTCAATTTGAGCCTATTCCTCTAATTTTTCCTACACTCCTGAATGCTTATACAAAGTTATAGCTAGTTATAGCAAAAACATGCTATAACTAGCTATAACTTGATATAACCAGAAAGAGGCAAGAATTGGACCCAATCAAAAACCCCTATTCACCAGGAGCTGGTGCTCCTCCTCCTGAACTTGTTGGACGAGGTCCAATGCTTAAGCAAGCTGAAATTTTACTCGGAAGAATACGAGCTAGAAGACCTGAGAAAAGCTTGTTATTAACTGGACTACGGGGTGTCGGAAAAACGGTATTGTTGAATGAAATTCAAAGAATGGCAGAAAAAAATGACTACCAAACAATTTTTGTAGAAGCTCACGAAGATAAGCCGCTTGGAGCCCTGTTAGTTCCATATTTAAGGACACTCTTGTTTAATCTGGATAGGATGGCTGGGCTTGGCAACAAAGCGAAGCGAGCTCTAGCTGTGTTGAAAAGTTTTGTGAGCTCTTTGAAGGTTAGTTATAAAGAAATTACATTAGAATTAGATATCGAGCCCGAATTGGGTTTTGCGGATAGCGGAGACCTTGAAATCGATTTGCCACAGTTGTTTGTTGCGGTTGGAGAAGCTGCATCTGACAGAAATTGCGCTGTAGCTGTTCTAGTAGATGAGATACAATACCTTTCTGCTAAGGAATTAGGCGCATTGATAATGGCTATGCATAAACTCCAGCAAAAACAACTTCCTATGGTTTTACTTGCGGCTGGATTGCCTGTTCTGCCTGGGCTTGCAGGGGAATCGAAGTCTTATGCTGAAAGGCTATTTAGTTTCCCTAACATCGGTGAGTTATCAAGAGACGATGCCTATAAAGCTATTAGAGACCCTGCACTTGCGGCATCGGTAGACTTTGAAAAAAATGCGCTAGAAAAAATTTATGAGCATACAAAGGGCTATCCTTATTTTCTCCAAGAATGGGGATACAAGGCATGGAACCTAGCTGAATCTAGTCCTATCACCGAAAAAGTTATTAATCAGGCAACAGCTGACGTGATTGAACAGTTAGATAATAACTTTTTCAAGGTTCGGTTTGACAGATTGACGCCAAAAGAAAGAGATTTCCTGAGAATGATGGCATCTTTTGGCAAAGGGCCCTATAAAGTTGCTGATATTGCTCACAAATTTGATTTGAAGGTGTCTACTTTGAGCCCTGTAAGAGCGAATCTTATGAAAAAGGGGATGATTTATAGCCCGTCTTATGGTTACATTGCTTTCACGGTTCCGCTGTTTGATGAATTTATGGTAAGAACAATGCCGGAGTTTCCTTGACCATTTTTAAGAAAAAAAGCCTACCATAGGTGGTAGGCTTTGATAAGGTTTGGCAATGGAGGCGTTCGAGACTCGAACTCTCGTCCCGGAGCCTCTCCGTCCATTCATTCCAAGGGCTGAGCGGATCTTTTTCCCACTATCGCCCTTTTCAGCTTCCACAAGCTCAGAGAGCTTGCTCCAGCTTCCAAAGAACGTTACTAGAAAAAATCTCCTTCTCTCCCTCGAAAGCAATGAGCCTCGGAGCTTTCGACAACTCTGGGTTGTCTAAGTCCTCGAGTTCGATCTCTTCCACCTCAAAAAAAATGGGGCAGGTATTACCTGCCCCATTGGAGGTGGAGAGACTCGAACTCTCGTCCTTAGCAAACTCTATATTAACCACTACATGCTTAGCGTCCAATCTTTATCACTAGCTCCTAAGTTGGACACACCTATAGAACTAGCTGGTCTCGTTTGATCTCGAGAATCCTCTGCCTGGAGACCTTCGGCAAAGGCCCCATACCGAGTAATATGACAGTAGTTTTGAAACCCCCGGTCCAGTCTCAAACTACCGGGCTACCTCAGCCGTTAAGCCTCGGTAACATCAATGCAACATTATGCAGCAGCTGCAAGCGCAGGAGCGCTGAAGTCTGCTTTTACAATGTCACATCCAGCCTTAGATTTGGCATTTAATTGTTTTGCCGGCTTTTTAAGGAGGCCAACCGACACCCTCCGCATGCGACTAATACTTCATTTCTAAGTCGAAACCTATACACCCCCATAAATATTATAACATAAAAGGATTTTTAAGTATATGAGGCTTAAAATTCAAGCTCTTTTTGCGAAGCTGACGATTTTTACTCCAAATCGCCCGTCTACGGAGACGATCTCCCCACGGCCAACTTTGGTCCCGTTGACGTATATATCCACTAAATCATCGCAAAGCTCATCTAAGGGTAATAGCGATCCTTTTTCTAAGGCCGCCAGCTCCTTCAACGAGAGCTTGGTTTTTCCATAAACTACTTCGACTTTAGCTTTCAAAGACTCGAATTCGCTCCGTTCTTCATCATTCAGTTCCGAAAGGGGGCGTGGCCGTTCTCCTTCTATAGGGGTAAAGGCAACCTTCGAGATAGTGCCATAGCTTCCGGGGGGGAGAAGGGGGATTTTTCCACCTTTTTCTTTGGAGGGAGGCTCTTGTGACATCGCCTTTACAATCCCTTCAATTTCATCTGGCGTGAATTCGCTCATCGATCAATACCGCTTTGTGTGTTTCACATAATCCAAGGCGACCTTTGAAATACTCTTGTTCGCCTACCTTGAATATAAAAGGAGTCGTAACCTCTTGCTCTAATAGAAGAATGTCGCCTATCTGGAGGGATAAATAGGCTCCCATGGGAATCTCTGCCTCTCCAATAAGCACAAAGATTTCAAAAGGAATGTCATCAACGTCCATGACCCTTATATATGATGCAAAAATCAAAAATGCAAATTTATTCTTGAATCTATCAGAAGGAGCCCTATAGTGATTTTAACTAACTGAAGCGAATTAAGGAGGTTTACTGTGAGAAAAATCGCTCTAATGTCTGCACTGTTTGCAATTGCGATCGGTTTCCCGATTGTAATGCATGCTGATGATCATCCAAGAGTTGTGAAGAACTTCGTAGATGAAGCTAAGAAAAACTCAAACTGGAAGAGTGCAGTCGCGACTGGAGAGGAAGAACAAGTTGTATTGATGAATATCTCTCCAATAACAAATCCGAAGAATGAAATTGGGATGGAGACACATCCATTTGATCAAGTCATTTTAGTGATCGAAGGAAGAGGTAAGGCAACCCTTGATGGAGAAACAGAAAATGTTGAAGAGGGGGATATGATTTTTATCCCTAAGGGAACCAAGCACAATGTCGTCAATTTAAATAAGACAAAACCTCTCAAAATCATCAGTTTTTATTCACAAACTGATATTCCTGAAGGATCTAAGATCAAAAAGAAAGAGCATGAATCTGAAGATTGATGTTTCTATCCTTTAAAGCAGCGTTGCAGGCAATAAGCCGCAACGTTGTTTTCCTATTCAGAGAACCAACTCCTTGACTTTTTTTGTTTAAAAAAAAAAACCTTTTCCCTAACGTTCTTTATGAAGTTTTAATTCATAGTGGGTTTCGACCGAAAGGAGTTGTTATATGGGAGCACAAGATGAAGTCGCACGAAGTCGTGTTACTCTGAAATATAGAACCGAAATAAACGGTGAAGAAGCTGCCGTTGATTTGCCACTTCGTCAGCTTGTTATCGGTGATTTTTCAAACGGAACATCCAAAGACAGAAGCGTTGATCTAGAAAATCGCAGAGTGCGTAGTTTCGACGGTAAGAACACAAGTGATGTCATCAAAGATATGAACATCGAGCTAGATATCACTGTTCCCAATAAAATCGATCCTAATAAACAAGACCTTAAGGTTAATCTGTCAATCGATAACAAGAACTCATTTAATCCCAATGAAATTGCAAAGCAGGTTCCGCAGATCAAGGCGCTTTTAATGGCAAAACAGCTGCTTTTGGAACTACAGTCCAATATCGCGAACAAAAAAGAGTTAGGAACGCTTCTCAACAAGCTCTATGCTAATAAAGAGCTTTTCGAAAAAATTAAGCAGCAAGAACTTGGGGAATTCGCTTCCTATCAACTCCCTATGAAAAATGGAAAGAGTACAGAGTCAAATGAAGGAGAGGGTGAATAATCATGGCTAAAGATAAAGGTGCTTCAGTTACAGTTCTTGATAAAGAAGAGAGCATGACTCAAGATGTAGGCTTGGATGCTTTCTTAAAAGTGATGCGGATTAACTCTGAAGAGGAGTCCTTTCTCCCATCTATTGCAGGCGATGAGGCAGAAATGCCATTTGCAATAGATGAACTAGATTTTTCTGATCAAAAGCGGTTTATCTCATCAGTTGCCCTTCTGGTTTGGAATATCGACCGTTCGGATAATGACGACCGCCTAAATAAGGCAAGAATCCAAGAACTCATCGCTCAAATCGATGAAAAAGTAAATGACCAGATCAACGAAATTATTCACCATGAGAAGTTTCAGAATCTTGAATCTTCTTGGTTAGGTCTGTTTGATCTTCTGGAAAGCGTCAATTTCCGTGGAAATATGATGCTGGATATCCTAGATGTATCAAAAGATGAAATTTTAGAAGATTTTGAGAATAACTCTGTCGATTTTACCGGTTCGGCAATGTTTGAAAAACTCTATACGGCAGAATACGACCAGTATGGAGGCAAGCCTTACGGTTCAGTAATCGGGCTCTATGAATTTGAGCATACTCCTCGAGATGAATTCTGGCTCAAAACAATGGGGAAAATTTCAAGCGTTGCACACGCTCCCTTTGTTTCTTCAGTCTCACATCGGTTTTTTGGATGCGACTCTATCGAAGAGCTTGCATCGATTCGTGATTTAGAAGGTTTGATGAATCACCCTAAATATAGTTCATTTAATGCGTTAAGAGATTCTGAAGAGGCTGCTTATATTGGCCTATGCCTTCCTGCCTATATCTTAAGATTGCCGTGGGATCCTATTAAAAACCCTTGTGGTGGGATTAATTTTAAGGAGTATACATGGGGCGATGATGATACTAAATATCAATGGGGAAACCCTGCCATTCTCTTTGCTAAGAACTTAGTCCGTTCTTTCAAAGAATCTGGTTGGTGTCAGTATATCCGCGGACCTAAAGGAGGCGGCTTAATCAATGGGCTCCCAGTGCATACATTTAATATACGCGGAGAAGAGGAGATCAAAATCCCTGTTGAGATGGCAATTCCGGATTATCGAGAACTTGAATTTGCAAATTGCGGCTTTATGCCATTGATCTATCGTAAAGGGACAGGGGATGCCTGCTTCTTCAGCGCTCAATCTCTAAAAAGGCCGAAGAAATTTACTGATCCAAAAGATTCTGAAAATGCGCAACTTGCGTGTAATCTACCCTATACATTTTCTATTACGCGCATCGCGCACTATCTGAAGTGTATCGCTCGCGACTGTATTGGATCCAATGCAGATGCAAGCTATATCCAAAACAAATTGAACCGATGGTTGAGCAATTATGTGACAACAATTGTCAACCCTGATGATTTAACTCTCCGATTTTATCCATTTAAAGCTGCTTCTGTTGAGGTCAAGCCGCAAGAGGGGCAAATCGGTTGGTTTAGTTGCTCGATATCTGTCCTACCTCATATTCAAATGGAAGGTATAGACGTAGAGTTGCGTTTAGAGTCAAGACTTGGATAATTAATAGGTACATTATATGAAGATCCCTTTAATAAATAAATTGCCCTCATTTAAGTTTAAATTGCCAAAACCGCAATTTAACTTTTTAAAAAGACAAACGAAGTTAAGCCGTGTATGGAATCGCTTTCTTAAGCAGATACCCCCCACATATCGCCACTTTATACAATCGTATCCAAGCCATTTTATTGTGATTGGGGACGAGAATAGCGGTAAAAGCCAGCTGATCCAAAAATTTATCGACCAAGAACGAGATGTTTACTCGTTTGAAACTTCTTATACCGCTCATCCCGATGTGCAGTTCTACCTGGGGCAAAGATATGTTATCCAGGAGGTTTCGTGGTCGCTGATTGAAGATCGAAGTATCTCAGCTAAAAAGCAGCTTGCTGGCTTATGGAGACGTCTTTATGGGCAAAGGGATCCCATCTTTGTGATCACTTTTGATCCGATTCAATGGTCGAAGATGGATGCTGAAAAAATCAACCACTACGCGCGTCTTCTCATGAATAAGATCGTCTTGCTTTCGCATGTGATCGATAGACCGCTCAAAGTACGTATTGCTCTTACACATATGGATCGCATTGAGGGATATACAGAATTATTGCGCGTTCTGAGAATGTATGGCATTCCATTTGACATACCTCTTTCAAATTATGACAATGAAACCCTTAATGAAATTTCAAAGAAATTTGAGGAATATCTTCCGCTTATTTTGAAGCATGTTAGTGGTGATGAGTACCTTAAAGTGCTCAGCTTCTTTAAAAAGCTTTCAGAACTAAACAGTTGCATTGATCAGTTTGTTCGTTCGATGATTCAAAAAGAATATGAGAAGCAAGTGCTTATACTTGAAAAGGCTTATTGCGTCTCAAATCAAGAGAGCGATATAGGATCAGAAATCTTTGATTGTAAACAAGAAGTAACGCCTTCTGTTTATATTAAAAGACACTACTACAAGCATCGTGTGGTTAGTGCATGCATCCTCCTACTCGGATGCACAACACTTGCTGGGGTGATGATCTCGCGTAAGCACGACCTTGGTTCGATTCGAAGCAAGATCGCCCTTTTAGAGCGGTATCAAACAACAGAAGTGTTAAATGAAATGCTTCCCAATCTTTCTAAACTAGAAAAGTTTGCAACAGCAAAAAACTATAATTTGCTGCAACCGATTTATCATGCATCATATGATGAACAGATCGAAAACTTTGTCGATTACAGCCGTGACTATATCTTGCTACCGACTTTCAGAAGGTTGATTCTCAGCAATCAGTCTGAAATCGAGATGGTTTATTTCCTAAGTTTGGCTAAAGCAACAGTTGATAATCGGTTAGGGCAACTGATCTCAGAAAATGTGAGCGAATGGGCAACTATGCTTGGATTGCCTGAGCAGTTTGTGAGGGCATACGTCCATTTTGCCAAAGAGCCTCAGCAAACAAAGCACTATCTGGATGAATTTGTCTCGCTTTGCTCTGTAACTCCTTTAAGCGATCTTAAGCCATGGTTTCAATTCTTTGAGCAGATCAATGAAATTGTTGATAAACCATCGAAGATGGAAATCTATCTACCTGACCTAAAGGTTCAAGCTGAAAGACTTTCACAATCACTCGAAAAGTTGAACATGCATAGTTTGACACCATTTTTGTGCAAAATACTTATCGAGGATCCTGAACTAAGCGACTCTTCACAATTTTTGCCAAAGATTCGACTGCTGCAAGATTTGCGCAATAATCAAGGAGCGATCAATGAGTTGCTCGCGATGGTGCAGTCGACAACATTGATGGCGCCTTCTATGGCAAATCAAAACTTGAATAATTTTTTGGTTGTACTCGATGACTATTTGTCATCTGAAGAGCAACTCAACTCTTCACTCCATTTTATTTTAGCTGGTAAACGCTGGATGTTTGAGACATCAAACTGGACTAACTTGGTGCTTGAGTCAAAGATCAAGTCGCTTGTCGACGATTATATCGCTTCCAATCGAGATCAAGATGTCCATGTATTTTTTAAAGATACAATTGATCTTTTCGATGTTGATCTCTCATATTTAGCTGAAGCATTTCCACAGTTTAAGGTAAAGCCATCTGTTAAAGGATGCTTTACTTTAAGTGCTTATGAGAAGAACATCCTCCCTATCTCAGAAAAACTAGCGAAACTCAATCAATCGAAGTACATCTCATCAGCTGTGAAGAATCAATTGAGCCAATATATCGCTCAATCAGTTGAAAGTTATGCACGTCAGTACAAAGAGCAATATGAAGATGTCTTGACACGGTTTGAGATACATCCAAAGACATTTAAGGACGCGAAAAGAGTGATCGGCTTTATGACAGAGCCGCTTTCTCATTATTCTCACTTTCTGCACATGATGCGTAAGAATTTATCGATTCCTGAATCTGAATCTTTGGTTTTGTATCCAATGATGCATCTTTCTGAGTTCAAGTTCTTCCAAAATATGATGCCCGAAGAACTCGATAAACCAGGACAGATGCATTATTACCAATCGTTTTTACGCACAATGTTGAGACAAGTTGACTCTGTGGGCATCGCAACAAATCAGAATCAATATGGGGTATTGGAAAAATACTTAACCCCGCTTAGCCGTGTAAGTCTAGCTATTCTCACAAATAATAGCGCTTCTTTCCAATCTCAGCTTGAGGAGTGGTTTGAAGAGACCCAAGTTCCTTCTAAATATCATGCTTTCTTCTTAAATCCAGTTGTTTGGGTACATGAACTAGGACTAAAAGAGTTGTCGTCTGTTATTGAGATCGCATGGAGTAAAGAGTGCGAGCCTGTAGTCGAGACTCTGTTTGCGAAATTTCCTTTCAATCGATCTGGAACTGAAGTGGCAACATATGAAGAAGTGGAAGACATTTTGCATCCTAACTGCGCATTCCGGCAAAAGGTTCACGAAATAATTGGTGATGTTAGTTTGTCGCAATCTGGAAACTGGCAATCATCATACCCTGTGCAGTTAGGGATCGATGCTAAGGTTTATAGTTCGTTGAATTTGATTGCTAAAGCAACCGATGCTCTTTGGGATAATAATGGCGATCCAAAACCATTGCGCTTCCAGGTACGTACAGTGCCGTTTAAACATCTGGATGGAACGAACAAACAAATAGTCTTATCTTATCTCATCGCTGGAGATCAGACTCTATTTAATCTAAACCAGCAACCTCACAGTGAAACGCTTGAGATCAAATGGTGGGATAAAGATGAAGTTATGATCGGCTTTGAGCTTATGGATCAAAGGTCAACTGTTTCAACCTATAAAAATATGAAGGTTGATAAAGGTGATTGGAGCTTTTTCCAGCTAATGACTCAATCTAGTCAGCAAGATCAGAACTTATGGAGTTGGGAGATACCGGAAGAGGACCAGGAATTTGTTCTCTATTTTGAAGAAAATCCATGGCAAGTTTTAAATCCGTTGGGATAGGGCAGAATCATAATGCATACTATGTTAAAAAACTTACTTAAGTCGATCAGCTTTATATTGATGTTTGTCACGCTCTGTAGTTTCTGGCCATTTTCTGGAGGGAACGCAAGCGTAAAACTCAAAGTAAAAACACTTGACTCAACCAATAATGGTGCGCCCTTTTATGTGTATGTAAAAGAAGTAGAGAAAGGTGAATTTCTCAAAGATGAATATCATCACATCGTTACTCAGGCATTCCCTACCGGTCCAGAAGGACCGGCAATCCATCCTAAGGCGATTTTACCGGGTAAAAATGTGACGATTGTAATCCCCAAAAGTCAAGAAGATAAACAGTTAGGAATATACTTTCTTTTCACTGAGCCAGGCAAGGAGTGGAAGTATCTCTCAAGTGCTTCAAAAAGGATAGATGTTTTCTTGGGAGATAAAGAGATCGCTAGTGCAAAAAGTAAATAGTTGTAGAGCATAAATGTTCAACAAATTTCCTTATGAGGTTCATCACTCTTCAGATGTAACTCCATTTATTGAAATGAGTTACAACTATCCGCAGCAGTTTTGGCAAGTCTTATTTCAAACTTGTGAAACGAATTTTGGTAAAACTGCCAATTCAAGAATATTCGATCGATATGATTTTTATCACGATTGCATAGTGCGCCATTTAGGAAAAAAAATGGTCGCATTCAAGATTTTTCAAAACGATGAATGGCGAGAGTGGACATACGATAAAATTCATCGTTTAGTTAATTATCAAGTATATCGATGGAAAAATCATTTCGAGGACAAGGTCATCAATCAAGCTGTTCTAGTGATGCCATTCGGTATTAATTTTGTTGTAGCGCTTTTGATGGCTTTAAGGTTAGGGATACGTATTACATATTTTCCCATTGAAAGCAGTTTGTTATCTCTTAACCGAATAAAAAGCTTTTTGGCTGACTTGCAGGCTCCTATTCTTATGACCACTCCAGAGGTATCCACACTGCTAGGAGGACAGGACTCCCATTGGCTTATTGAGTATTTAGAGGAAAAGGAAGAATATAATCCTTCAGATGATCAAATTTATACACCGGATGCTATCTGTCAAAATGTTCTTTCTTTTCATGCACAAGCAGAATATTCATTTTTCGATGTTAAAGCGCACGATCTCTATTCAAGTGCTTTAAGAGATGGGTATTTAATTTTTGGGCTTCGTAGCAGCGTGCAGTGGGCATATTCACTTGAATCGTCTCTGCCCGAACAACCATTTTTGATCTTAATGGGTTTAATGCATGGGACGACTACAATTCTCATTCCTGAGGAAGATCTTTCAGAAAACCCAGAGTTAATCGAAGGGATGCCGATTGAGGTGTTAGGGGTATCTGCGTCAATGCGTGGTCTATGGATCAAAAATAAAGGTATTCCCAAGAACAAATTGCGTCTTTGGTATCGCTCAGTTTTTGATGATAAAGAGAAGTTGTGGGACGCCTTTATTCAAATGAATAAGTTGGAAAAAGTCCCTTCTAAGCGCCTTCTCATCGACCAGACAACGGTGGGCATCGTTTGTAGTACAGTAACGATTGAAGATAGTCCCCGAGATCCTTTATGGCCTTCTCTGGGTGTACCCTGGGAATTGTTTCAAGTCAATCAGCCAACACTAAAGGCTGTCTATCCGTTTGGTATTTTGAAGCAATATTCTCAAAATGCATGCAATTCTAACTTTCAATTATCTGAGCTTCTCGATGGGTGGGGACTTGTCGGTACGGTTGTTCCGCATAAACAGGGCTATGCTGTTCCGCTTCGTGCGATAGAAGAAGCGACTGCGAAACATGAATTTGTTGAGAAGGCTGTTCTAATTAGCATGCCAAAAACGAATTTTGCATTGGCTTATAAATTTGTGTTGCTAGTGTTCGTCAATCCTTTGCTTCTTGATAAGCTTAAAGAGAGCGAGAATGAATGGAAATCAGCGATCAATAAAACAATTGAACAAGATATTGGCCCTTTTTTTCTACCTGATGAAATAGAACTTTTCCCTCTTTTGCCTAAATACGAAAATGACGAATTGGATCGCAAATGGTGTTCCTTGCAGTATACAGGCGGACTTCTATCGAGAAAAAGTGAGATAAAAGCATATCATTTGACAAGTCTTTTGAAGAAATGCATGCAAGAAATGTGAGTCAGTCATATCAATAACTACCATATCAGTCGATCGGTACTGGGGTGGGAAATTATGTTTCAAGAGCATTGACTTTTTTTAATCTAATATTGATAAATATTAGGAGCTTATGAAAACAGATCTTAAACGAGTTAACTGGCAGATGGGACAAATGCTTTTGCCGCATCATCTTTTTGCGCAAGAGCAAGCCCTGCTAGCACATAACACGCATCTTTTTCAACATTCTGGGTTGCCGAACTACGGAATCATTAAAATGCGATGGGATGAAGATTTTTTCTATCAAGGAATTATCTCGATCTCTGAATTGATCTTGTTACTACCAAGCGGACACTTGATCGATATTCCTGGAAATGCCACACCCTCTTCTTTTGATTTAAATAGTGCCGGTAAAACAAAACTCTCCCTATATTTGCATCTGATCGATGAGAAGAAAGAGCGGGAAGAAGAGGTAACTCTGCATGATGAAACGGCAAAGATATCTTTTGCCTTAGATTCTACACTTCTTTCACCGCAAAAGAATGCAGATCTGTCGAGAGCCGTCTTCAAATTAGCCCAATTTGAAAAAACGCAGGAGAGCGTCTGGCACTTATCGGAGAGCTTTATTCCACCTTTGCTCACAACTTCACCTCAGCCCTTCCTTATGCCTATTTTCGCGAATATTGAGCGGGTGATCAAAAGCGTAAAATTGAAAATCAAGAAAGAGATTGAGGGAGCGGATTTTTTTGCTTCCCATAATGTTGAGTGGCGTTTTTGTCTTTTAGAACTTTCCCATTTAGAACGCTTTTGTGAAAACTGCATGAATAATCAAGTTATTCCTCACCCCTATTATCTCTACGATAGAATCTGCTCAGTACTAGATTGTGCACGGAGTGAAGAGAATAAAATTCCTATCTATCAGCACGAAGAGCTTGCTGAGGTATTTCAGAACCTGCTTCACCAAATGGAATATATCTTCATCAGTGAACAGAAGGATTTTTCTTATGTTGAATTCGAAAGGAATGAATCTCTCTATACAATTACATCACTTCCTCCTTCTCTTGCTAAAGCGCGAGAGGTCTACTTGATTATCCAAAAACCCGATCAAGAGACTCACTTTAGTGCAAATAGCTTAAAGTTAACAAGCCGTCAGAGAAAAGAGTTTATCGAACATTTCTTTGTCTCAGGAATCACACTTTCGCCTATCAATAAACCGGCTTTTCTCAATTCACGGTTTGCAGAAGAGGTAGAGGCATTTTCTATCGATCAAAAAGAAGAATGGAGAAAAGCCTTAGCAGAAGGAAACTTAGTCCTTTCGCATCATGAATTGACAAGGGATTTTAACGTGTTTCTTTACTGGAGAAATGTAGATGGGGCTTCTTAATTCATTCAGAATCAAACCAATGAAAAGCCTTCTTGAAGAGGTTCTTGATTCTATAACGCATATCTTAAATACAAAGCCAACTTTTGGTGCGTGGGGAAAAGACCTCGGTTTGGAAGATTTTTCAGGTTGCAATGAGGCTAAAGAGCGTGTAAAAAATATTGCTGATAGTATCGTTTTAAATATAAAAAAGTATGAAAAGCGGCTAAAGGTAATTGATATTAAAATGTCAAAATTTAAAGGGTTTAGCGATTTCTCTTTTGAGTTGCAAGGTGAACTGGAAGGAAAAGTGCTAGTTTTTGATATCAATATATCGAAGAAAAGTGGTATAAACTTTTTGTTAAGACAGAATTTTACTGAGTCATAACATGCATGATTCTCTGACACTAACACTCGAACTGAAGGGAACCGGCGATACCTTATCGGTGCCATGCTCAAGTGTTTTGCTATTGAACACTTCGATTCATAGTTACGGTTTTGACGGAATCATTAATTTTATCCTAAATAACAAAGAAGCTGAGTTTCTTCATAAGCTTCCCGTGATCAATATAAAGCTCACAATCTTTCCATCCAGAGCTCCGCAGGATATTAAGCCGATTGAGTTGAATGGGATTGTGACACGCAAAACGCTCTTAAATGAGTCCTTTAGTCCCGACCCAGATGCGAATAATTTGTCGCGCACTTATAGCCTTGAATTCAAAGATCCTCTACAAGTGATTTGGTCAAAGCATTACCCTGTAGAGATTTTTACACAAAAGAAAATGGAGGATGTCATTAATGAGTATCTTCCAAGTACTGTAAAGCTTAACGTAGAAGCAGAACCATTAAAAGAGGAGCAACCTCTTATAGCACTTGGTTTAGGCGAGATCGCACTAGGGCAAGGAAATCAAAAAAATCCGGCTCTATTGATCCAAAGAGATACGGGAAAAGTGAGTTTCTATTCTTTCCTGATGTGGTATTTGAGTGAGATCGATGCGATATGGGAATACGATTATGAGCAGCAGCAATATGTCATCCGCGATAAAAAAGATGATAGCCCAGAACCGGTTGACTTGCCTCATGATGTAGGTGAAATCATTGTCCATTTTCCAGAGCCTCCGCGTCAGGATATCCGGATTCGCAATAGTTTTGCGAGCGATCCTACGATTAAAAAGATCGATGGGGAAGAGGCTTTTGAGAAAATCTCAAAAGATCTGCTCGTTGAAAATCCTCTTAAAAAAGAAATCGATCAATTCGAGGCAAGAATCAAGCCTCAGCCGAATGCCTATGGGCACCAACTCGATTTTTACTTCAATCTTTTTCCCTATAGTGAAATTTCTCCCGGGGCAGTTATATACTTTTAACTTGCCCGACTGGAAAAACAATGCCTTTTATAAGAAAAATACCTATCGGCTTGTCTCTTTTTATCTCAATTTATCAAATACCGAGAGTGAAATTGAACGCGCTACAGATGGAAAAACGCAAGGTTTTATCGGGACAGCACAAGCCTCATTTGAATTAAAAGAAGAGCCGATCATTCAGCGTCCTCTATTTATTCCGCCACTCTATCCATTTACATTGCCGGGAATCGTTTTCAGTTCAGTTGGAGAAGAAAATGATATTACCTTCGACATTACTGAAAATGACGAGACAAAGTTTAAATATTATACGATAGAGATTCCTTGTGCCGAGAAGCAAAAAGTTGTCGCTCCTTTCGAACCACGCTATACCAATGGGCAAGATTATAAGCCCTTGACAAAAGAGCAAGTTGTCCTAGTAGATTTCGAGCTTTTTACAGCCCGCGTAGTAGAAGTACATGACTGGTTGACTTGTGCCGAATTGCCGATAAAAACCGAAGGCAATCAGACTGTCTTTATCCCAAAAAAGGACGACAAAGAATTTACTGTTTTACGCCACTATGAGGACCAGGGGCATCTCATTTTTTATATTCAGCGTAAATCTGACCCTCAAATGCAAATCCTGCGTATCGAAGAAGATGGCTTACATCTTATCGTAAAAAAAGCTGAAGAGGAAGATCCACAGTGCCATATCTGGATGAATAATGAGCACACGATAACGGTCACTTCCCAAGATGTCCAGGCTAAACAAGAACAAACGATCAAGTTAGAACCTAAGAAAATCACCACTCTTTGCGAAGAGGGCGGAGACAAATCGACCATTACGCAAACACCTACATCCATTACAGTAAAATGTGACGAGTTTATCCTTGATACAAAGAAAACAACGTTTAAATCGGAAAACGAAACAGAGTGTCAGGGTAAGACTGTCGATATTAAAGGATCTCAGGGGATTAATATCGAAGATGGTGCCTCAATAAAAGCGAAAGCCAAGACTGTTGATATAGAAGGAAATACAACCAATATTAAAGGAAGTACAATCAACATTGGCTAGCTTAAAGGCTTGAGAATTTGATTACCAATTGACAAAGGCGTCTAGGTCAGCATCGTAGAGCTTCTGAAGCAATTTTAATGAACCAAAATCGCGTCTCTCATCGATCTGTGAGGCATTTTTTGCATACATACTGTAATATTCTACAAAAAGTTTTGGGAAAAAAATAACAGGATCAAAATTTTCGAGCTGTTTGTCGATATCTTCGGCTATGACAGCTGCTTTTTGATAATCTCCCCGTTCGATTAATGCTTTAAAAGCTTGAATCTTTTTATAAAATGCTTCCAGAGCAGCAGATGGCTCTAAAGCGGAAGGAGGAATAGAGCTCGTACGTTCTGTTTCAACGGATGCGGATTGTTTTTTCACTTCTTTTGCCTTTTTCTTCGAGGAAAAGAAAAAGCGAGGACTCTTCTCTGCAGGAGCACTTTCTTCCATCTCTTCTATCTCTTCTTCCTCATTTGATTCTGGTTGAATACGTTCTAATTCCCGTATAGCTTTTGAGATATGCAGCACCTGATTTGCCAAAGATGCATCAGACATTTTGTCTAACAGAGTTTGGCGGAGTGTATCGGCTGCATGAACAATTTCAGTAATGGTGTTTGAGTCAAAACCTTCGGTATAACGGTTGTAGGGGCCAAAGTCCTTTTTCAGATGCGACCGATTAATCCCTTCAAGCGTCTTAAGCTGACGCGAAAAGAACCACTTTAAGCTATTTTGCGTGTGCCGCTCCCGTTTTGTTGCAGGACTTAAATTTTCCCAATGTTCATCTAAGAGGGTGTGAAGAAGGGAAAAAATTTCCGACATCGACAGCAATCCATCCTTAGCGATACAGGCGTGGAAATAGTAGTTGATCAGGCGAATATCTAACCTCTTCTCTTCAAGAGAAGACTCGATGATTTCAACTGCCTTACTCAACTGCTCCTTTTCCATATAGGAGACGACGGACTGAAAGTCTTCATCAAACTCAACTTCAGATGGTTCGATGCTGGAGTGTATCGCTTCTTTTAAAAGATCGAAAGAGTGCATTATTAAACCTTATTCACTTTGGATTGCCCAGCAGAAGAGACGGAAATATTTCCGCCAAGCGGGCATATTGTTTTACAGCTATCATCTACGCTAGGTGCACCACGAACCATGACTTTTGAACTTGTAATCCAACAGCATGTTCCCGGCACACAAGGAGCCTTGGTGATTTTGCACATTCCAAAAGAGGGAATATTGACCATCGGTTTTGCATCAAACATATTGGCCATAGGATTACCGCACGCCTTTATTTTTGTCGCTGAAACTTTTAGCGTGGCGCTTGAAGAGCCCATTGGGCAGCTAAGGCTTGCGCCATCTGTTAGATATTTAGCCATTTTTGCCTCCTATTTATATTCCATATCCTTCCCAAATCAACCATGTAAAATTCGATGTTGCTTCACCTAAACTATTATAACCCACTAAGCTCTGCCGATTCAGATAGAGGGCTCTATTGTACTGGTTAATCGTAAATGAAATGATGAGGTAGATATGTGTTTTCCAGATCAGTGGAAAAATGGATTCCCTTAGCCGACTACGGATCTCTGTGGGCCAAAAAACACGGTTATCTGTTTGTTCAATATCCGACGTTAAAGAGACGCTATAGGCAGGAGTCGTTTGGACCATGTAACCGCCTAAGGCGTTTTTACTCCCCAGCTGACTTACTCCAAGAAAGAAATCATGCCCACTTACTTTTCGACTTTTGACACATTTTTTGACCTTAAGTTCTAGCTCGGGAAAGCAAAGAGAGAACACCCAATGGATGCTGGATATCGAATCTAGCCCTAGCATCATCAGATTAGAGAGCCGGATCTCTTTCCATTCCTCAACGTAAGCATTATGATGGGGGAGGAGTTGGTCGGTTAAAAAAAAGGCGTCACTGGTCTTTGTTAGTCTTGATTCCTCGTGCGACTCACGATAGATCTCGACGAGAAACTTCTCTACCCATGTGAGCATAAGAAATTTTTTGATCAAGTGGTGGTTGAAAAATTGGAGAAAATTGACAAAATTTTCCTCATCGATTTCCCCATTTTCCATACACTTTCTAAAATAACTCGGAAGGGGGGAGTTCCCAGTTAAAAGACCTAAGTTAAATGTAACGGAAGCCGATGCGGTTTCAGGAGAACACTCAACATTTGAGCATAAACTCGAAGTCGACTTGAGGGACATATTGCCGCAAAAGATAAGGTTCTCTAAAGGATATCCTTTATTTTCCAAAAATTTAAGAAGAGCAACGATATCAAAGCGGTTCAGGATATTTTTGTCTCTATCCGGCTCCATTACTTTCCTCTAAGAGAGGTTTGTTTGCACGACAAGGGCAGCATAAGCAATGGCAATCAGAGCAAAGGCACCAACATAATATTGCCATATTTTCATCTTGATCTTTGGAAAAGTCAAAATTTTCTGTTGTGTTGCCGTGTCATTTTTAGCGATTGCAGGTTGCTGGATTTTGTCTGAAAGAAATTCGATGTATTTATTGATCCGATTGAGTGAATTCTGATATTTACCGCGAAATCCCTTCTTCAAGACAAAGTAAAATACCTCGAAAACAATAGAAGAAAAGTGTGGATTTTCCAACGCTTCGTCTAAATGGTCAAAAAACTTTTCCCCCGCATTGGTCAAATTGAAAAATTCTTTCTGGAGAGGCACCCATTCAACTTCTTGAGATGAGGAGGAAGAGATTAACCGCTTCATCTCTTCATCGAGAAGAGCTACGAGGGCAAAAACGATGAGTTGCACTGAGGTTTCATCTAAAGTCTGCTTCAGGTTGTTCTTCAACTGATTCATACTAATAGAAAGAGAGTTTCGAGTTGTCGCAAGAACTTCCGAAGAGAGTTTTTTGTTTTGGAGTTTCTCTTTTTGTTGTTCTACTTCTTTAAAGTAGAAGAAAATTTCTGACCAATGAGGATGTTTCATGCGATGTGCCCTCCCTTATAGTTAGCGGAACGTTAAAATTTGGTGCATTGAGTGTGACACCTACCTCAAAATTAGGAAGCCATAGATCTAAAAATTGCTTCATGTACCGAAAATAAGTTAGAGCCAACTCTAAATTTTTGTCATCAAGTTTTTCTAATTGAATGCGATATTCATGTGTTGTCCCTGATGAAAAAGAGCGGCTCTGTTCATTGACCTTTACATCGGTAATAAGATGGGTAAAATCTTTGAAGTGACTCTTTTTGTGCGACTTCAGCGCATTCATTAAAAACAAAAGGTCGTCTCGATCGAGACGAGTCTGGTTTTTTATCGCAAGCAAACGAGTTAAATAAGGGATATCATAAGCGTAAGCTTGGTCTTGAGGAGAGCAGATTTTGCCGATAAGACGTGGGCGAACTTTTTTAAGTACCTGGTTTGTAATGATCGGTTTCACATCGAATTCAATTTCATCAAACCATGGCTGATACCAAAGACCCTTTACAGAGATTAATTTCGGTGCGTGATAGGGATCGGCAATATTGAGTAATAGCTTATATTGCGTATGATCTGTTCTTTCAGGCAGAGGCTCAATCTCATATGAGTTTTGATCATTTGCTAGCACACCTTGCTTTAAGGGGATTGTTTTGTGGTTATCTACAGCATACACACCTAAAACCGAATGCAGCGCATAACCCTCATTTGTATTAGGGTGAAGGATAGGGTCGTAGTCTTTTGTTCCGTCGCAACGGATGATTTCAGCATCGCTTTTTTGTAAGTTGATAATTGGGACAGTAAAGGGCAGAAAAGTATCTTTAGATAAGTGGAAAGATTTTGGCCATTTTTTTCCTAGATGAAAACAAAGAGTAAATGAACTCCAGCTTTTTGTGTGTGGAGGAAGATCTAGGTTGAGATACAGCTCTTGTTCAGGGTAATGGAGGTAAGAGCGCAATGTCTCAATCGGATGGTTAAAAACATGTTGATTTGAAGATCCGTCAAAATCAAATGGGCATGGAACTCCTTCAAATGATTCAAAGCGCACTTGATCATAACTCAAGCGTACCTTTGTCAAATGATACCGTAAGGCTGTCGAGAGTGAGAGAGAAGGTATGAAATTGTTGAGATTATTAATATAGAGACGAAAGCGTCCCAATTCTCTCTCGATTGGAGCGTTTGCAGAAAAACGGATAAAGAAGCGGGTTTCTTTATCTTTATCGCTCTCAAGATGAATATGAGTCGGTTGAATCGGGAAAACGTTCACATGATCCAAAGTACGGAAATAGGCACGTTTATCTGTATGCGTTTTGATTGCGACTTCTGTTCCTTCCCGACATTCGATGATATCAGCCAATTCGCTTGAGGGGGCAAATTGAATCATTCCCATAGAAGGAAGAGGACTCCATAGAAAAGGAAAATATTGGCGAAAAAGACGGCGGTAGAGGTCGAGAATATTTTGCTCACCATGAAGATGGTTGCGGGCTGTGAAGAAGGCTAGCACTTCAATGAGATGTTTGGTGTGCGGGTCTTCCATCACATCTTCCATCAGCCCGGCATAACGGTCGGCATGAGCATATTTGAAGTCTTCTAATGCTTGAAGTTCTTTGAGAAATTTCTGATAAATTTTTTCATTTAGTCTCATGAAAAACAAACCTTAAGAAGCTAGGTGTTCCAAAACACTTCAACGTCGAGAATTTCTTCAAACTGATCGACAAGTTCTAAAAATGCATCTCGCTCTTCAGGTGTAGAGTAGTCTAGTCTTTGTTTCATTTCGGAAAGAAACATGAAAAGGACATCCGATTGAGGATAGTTTTGTTGGATCTCTTCTTCTAGACTAGTTAAATAACTTGTAGCAAGGTCTTTTGTTTGCATATTTTCAGTAAAAGTAAATAAGAGTATTTTCAAATTTTATTTTGAAAATACTCTTACTTTTTAAGATTGTTCTAAAATTTTAAGAACCAAAAGCCAAGGCCATGTTTCCTCCAGGATAAGCAGCAAAGTGTATTTGTTGCTCTTTTTGCCCTTCAGGACCAAAAAGGATTGTAAGACCAAAATTTCTTGGGTTTTCCACATCTGTTGAGGCTGTATCATCGGGATGGATTTGGATATCATCGCCCAATGTTTTTATCAACCCTGTGATTGCGCCTTCAGTCCATAGTGTTTTGAAATACTCTTTTTGACCATCTCCTTGACTATACTTATAAATTTCGTATTCAATTTCGATGGTGACATCATCCATTTTGGATGCTTTAAGTGTTTGAGCTTCTCCAAGACTCTTTTCAGAGACTTGTATTTTCAGTTCGTGAATACTAGCTGGTTTACCGTCCCAGTAATAAGTATCTTCTCCAACACCTACTACTTGTACTGTTTTACCATCGGCACCTTTCGCATTCAGGTCAGCTGCGAACTCTTTATCACCGATTTTTAATTTTTTAATGTGTCCAAACATGTTTTTGGAACTAGAAGGTTGGGTGAATCCTTGTACGTGCTTCATTGCGCCGTTAACCAAATTCGACATAATGCTATCCTCCATATCACAGGGTTATGCTTCACTCGGAGACTCTATCAGCTCCTTATTCATTGTGTGAAACTCTTTTACCATTTCAAATATTCTTGTGCACGCTTTTTTTAATTTTACATAAAGAAAAAAAAGTCTTCTGTTTCACGAGACTTGAAAGTAGTCTTATTTTGAGAAAGAGGGGATTTTTCGAAAATAGATTTATCGATTCAGACCTAGACTAAAAGGGAGAAATTTTGTAGCCTATATCAGCATGTTTGAAGAAATCGAAAACGAAACTTTCGGCGCAAGAGAGGAGAGGATTCTCCAGTTTTGGAAGAGGGAGAATATCTTCCAAAAATCACTCGAAAATAGGTCTAAATCACCCTCTTTTGCATTTTATGATGGGCCGCCGTTTGCAACAGGTTTGCCCCACTATGGCCATCTTTTAGCAGGAACGATCAAAGATGTTGTCCCACGCTACAAAACAATGAAAGGATTTTTCGTCCCGAGACGTTTCGGGTGGGATTGCCACGGCCTTCCCGTGGAAAATGAAATCGAAAAGACTTTTAACCTCTCTGGCGCTCCTTCAATCGAAGCATTTGGGATCGACAAATTTAACGAAGAGTGCCGCAAAATTGTCCTTAGATATACTGAAGAGTGGCAGTCAAAAGTCGAGCGGTTTGGGCGTTGGGTCGATTTCTCTAAAACCTGGCGAACGATGGACCCGACTTTTATGGAAACGGTCTGGTGGGTTTTCAAACAGGTTTATGAGAAGGGGCTGATATACGAAGGCTATAAAGTGATGCCTTTCTCCGCAAAGTTGGGCACGCCTCTTTCAAACTTTGAAGCAACTGAGAATTATCAAGAGATCGATGACCCCTCTGTCGTTGTCACACTTCCTTTAGTCGAAGATCCGAATACGGCTATCCTTGTTTGGACGACAACGCCGTGGACTTTAGTTTCCAATATGGCTGCGGCTGTTGGCGAAGAGATCGACTATGTAAAAGTGGCTCGTGATGGAAAGCATTACATTCTGGCAAAAGAGAGTGTTGATCATTGGCTGAAAGAGGGCGAAATTGTCGCCTCCTTTAAAGGAAAAGAGCTGATTGGGAAGAAATACCATCCGGTTTTCCCCTATTTTAGCGACAAGCAGGACGCGTTCCGGGTAATTGCTGCTGATTTTGTCTCTACAGAAGATGGTACAGGCATCGTCCATACAGCGCCTGCTTTTGGGGAAACCGACTTTTATGCCTGTAAAGACGCAGGGATTCCACTTGTTTGTCCGGTCGACAATAATGGAAGATTTACTAGAGAAATTCCTGAATATGAAGGTTTATTTGTCAAAGATGCTGACAAAGATATTATACGCCGTTTGAAGGAGAGTGAACGTCTCTTTTATCGAGGAACAATCCGGCACCGTTATCCATTTTGTTGGCGCTCTGATACGCCTCTTATCTACAAAGCGATCACCACTTGGTTTTTGAATGTAGAGAGAATCAAAGAGAGACTGATTGCAGCAAACGAGCAAGTGCATTGGGTTCCAGGCCATCTCAAAGAGGGACGTTTTGGAAACTGGCTTGAGGGCGCGCGCGATTGGGCCATCAGCCGAAACCGCTATTGGGGGACTCCGATACCACTTTGGCGCAGCGACGATGGTGAAATCCATGTCGTTGGAAGTATCGCCGAACTCGAGGAGCTTACGGGTGAAAAAATCACCGATTTACATCGGCATTTTATCGATCCACTTGAGTTTTCAAAAAATGGAAAAGTGTTCAAACGTATTCCTGAGGTATTTGACTGCTGGTTTGATGCAGGCTCAATGCCTTATGCACAAAATCACTACCCCTTTGAAAACAAAGATGAGACGGAGAAGAACTTCCCTGCCGATTTTATTGCTGAAGGTGTCGATCAGACCCGCGGCTGGTTCTATACGTTGATGGTGCTATCTGTTTCGCTTTTTGATGCCCCTGCGTATAAAAATGTGATTGCCAATGGAATTCTTCTTGCTGAAGACGGCAATAAGATGTCTAAACGGCTTAAGAATTATCCAGAGCCCGATTTGGTTGTGCATAAATATGGGGCAGATGCTGTGAGGCTTTATATGCTGCACAGCCCGGCTGTCAAAGCCGACGATTTGCGCTTTGCTGAAAGAGGTGTCGAGCTTGTTCTACGTCAGATCTTAATCCCGCTATGGAATGCACATTCTTTTCTCAATACGTATGCCCGCATATATAACTGGACACCTTCTGCACATAGACTACAGCCTGAAGCGGTAATCGATAGATGGATTATCGCGCAACTCAATCGCCTCATTCACGAAGTGGAAGAGGGAATGGATAGCTATGATTTAAGTAAAGCTGTTGAGCCATTTGTCGGGTTTATCGATCAATTGACAAATTGGTACATCCGCCGTTCAAGACGCCGTTTTTGGTCGGATGAAGATACCCCTGATCGTCGCCAAGCCTTTGAAACGTTGCATCATGTGCTTGTCGAACTTTGTAAGATTGCAGCACCGTTTGTTCCGTTTCTTAGTGAAGCGATTTATCTCAATCTTCGCTCTTCTGAAATGCCTGAATCTGTTCATTTGTGCGACTATCCGGCTTATCACGCTGAGAGTCGTAATATCACCCTCGAAGAGGGGATGGATACTCTGCAGCTCGTGGTGAGTCTAGGCCACGCTTTGCGGAAAGAGCATAAAATGAAAGTACGCCAACCACTGCCCGCTGCGCATGTTGTATGCGGAGATGAGCGCGTAATGCAGTTTCTGATGCATCAAGAACATCTGATCGCTGATGAACTGAATGTGAAGAAAGTCCACTTTCACAAAGAGAGCCAAGAATTTGTGCGTCTCTCTGTGAAACCGAATTTCCGCGTTCTTGGGAAAAAGGTGGGCAAGCATATGAAAGAGGCGCAACTTTTGATTTCGCGACTAGATCAAGAGCAAATCAATACATTGATTCATGGAAAACCTCTTCCAATTGAATTAGGAGTCGAATCTTTTCTGCTTACCTCTGAAGATGTTGAAATCACTCGCAAGGTGCATGAAGGGTGGATTGCCATGAATGTTGGGACGACCACAATCGCTCTTGATACCGAATTGACAAATGAGTTGATTTTGGAAGGGATCGCTCGCGAGCTTGTGAATAAAATCAACACGATGCGTAGAGAAGCCAATTTTGCTGTCACAGATCGTGTACGGGTAAAACTTGGGGCTTCGGATAAGGTAAAGCAATCTCTTAAAATACACGGAGACTATGTTCGTGATGAGGTGCTTGCCATTTCAATGGACTTTGCATTTTCTCCTGATAGTACACAGTGGGATATCAATGGGGAGCCTACTGCGATTTCGATAGAGAAAGTCTAAAAGATCACGCCTTTGAAGACGCGATCTTTTTATGCTTATCGAAGCAATTGTTTGAGTGATGCCATGGCTTCTTTGTCGCAGTCGCAATCATCCATTCTCACTTGGATATTATTCAGAAAGCGGTAAGTATTCACATCATTAAGGTAATTTCGCTCCAGTTCAAAGAACTTTAATGCCCCATTTAAGTAGGTCTTACGCGCTTGAGGTGGGAGTTGTTGATCTTGGGATTTTTCATAAAGCTGATGTCCCTGTTCTTCGCACCATTTTGCTTTCTCGATTAACGATACAAACATCTCATCGGGAACATTTGCAAATAAGGAGCAAGAACCGAAAACTAGAATTGATAAAATCGCTTTTTTCATAATTTAACCTCCTAGGTTTCAGGGCATCTTAGAACAGAAGGCGTTGCTAGC
>CAVVHU010000015.1:0-46548 GCA_963748195.1 uncultured Chlamydiales bacterium
AGAGACTTATGCTAAATAAACATAAAGATATAATCAAGAACAAATGGCAAAATGTAAGCGCAAAACTGTAGTGTCACCCCTTCCGCAAAACTAAAATGTCACCCCTGAGAGCAAAACCCAGGGGGAAATATGGAAGTGAGGATGACTATTAACCCGAGCTATAAACAGGTGACAAAAAACGCTTGATGGTTGATACTGCATCACATGCAGTTAGGCGACGCTAGAAAACTCACCCAGGATGCTCAAGAGGCTCTCAGAAAAAGGGCGATTAGATTGGTCAATGTAAATCATAAACCCGTAAGGGAAGTCGCAGATATTCTTGGTGTGGCAAGATGGACGGTTTATAAATGGCTTACTGCGGTTCGTCTGCACGGAGAACAAGCAATTGTCAAAAAGCGTCGGGGGCCGAAAAAAGGAGATCGAGCAGCTCTATCTCCGACTCAGTGCAAGGTCATTCAGCGATTTATAACGGATCGATGTCCAGATCAACTGAAAATGCCTTTTGCTCTATGGACTAGAGAAGCTGTGCAGCATCTAATCCATCATTGCTTTGGAATCAAACTGCACATCGCTACGGTAGGTAAATATCTTAAACACTGGGGATATACAGCACAGAGACCTCTCCGCAGGTCATACACACAAAATCCAGAGAAAATCACTCGATGACTTAAAGAGGAATATCCAGCTATCGCCGTTCGAGCAAAAGCAGAAAATGCCGAAATTCATTGGGGAGATGAGAGTGGCATACGCTCAGACTGTCAAGTGAGTACGAGTTATGCGCCAAAAGGGAAAACGCCTGTGCTGAAACAGCCAGGACAACGTTTTAGTGTGAACATGATATCGACCATCACAAACAGGGGGTGCGCTGCGATTTATGGTTTACGATGGGAGTTTCAATATTTCGGTTTTCTTGAAGTTCTTAAGGCGATTGATTCAAAGGCAAGATAGGAAAATTTTCCTTATATTGGACAACCTCAAAGTGCACCATGGAAAAAAAGTCTAAACATGGATTGCAAAACACAAGGATAAGATCGAACTGTTATTTCTCCCTCTATATGCTCCTGAATATAATCCGGACGAATATTTAAATAATGCGGTGAAAGGGAGAACTCACCGAAGGAAGATGTCAAAAAATCAAGAGGAGTTAGCAAGGCATGTCAGGTCAGTGTTGGCAAAGCTGCAAAAAGAGCCTAAAACAATCAGAAATTTGTTTCAGGCCCCAGCAGTTCTTTATGCTGCCTGAGTCATCTGTTTATAGCTCGGGTTAATATAAACCGTCCATCTTGCCACACCAAGAATATCTGCGACTTCCCTTACGGGTTTATGATTTACATTGACCAATCTAATCGTCCTTTTTCTGAGAGCCTCTTGAGCATCCTGGGTGAGTTTTCTAGCGTCGCCTAACTGCATGTGATGCAGTATCAACCATCAAGCATTTTTTGTCACCTGTTTATAGCTCGGGTTAATACTTGGAATTTCATTGCCGATCCCTTGTTATACAAGAATTTGTAGGCGAGCAAAAGACTTGGGTCAGAAAATTGAAAAACTCAGCAATCAAAGACCAACTGACATTGTTTTTGACTCTACCGGACTTAAAGTGTACGGAGAGGGAGAATGGAAAGTGCGTCAACATGGCGTGAGTAAAAGAAGGACATGGAGAAAAATACATCTGGTAGTTTGTCCTCATAGTCATGATATGATTCTACAGGAGACAACAGGCAATGAGGTAGCAGATTGTACAGTAGTTTCTCAAATGAAAAAGCATCTACCGGCTTCTGTAAGAAGAGGTTATGGTGATGGAGCTTACGACAAAGATGAGTGCTACCAAGCATTTCATGATCGAGGGATAGAACCGATTATTCCTCCCCAAAAAAACGGAGTCCTGCACGAGAAAGAGGTTTGGATGCAACCAAGGAATAATGCGATCAAAGAGATAACTGGCTTAGGAGGAGATGACGATGCCAGAAGGCTGTGGAAGCGTCTCAAAGGATATCATCTCAGGTCGATAGCAGAGACGGCGATGTATCGTTTTAAGAGACTATTTGGGAGTAGCTTATGTTGCAGAAAGCTATTTTATCAGAAGGCTGAAGTATATGCTAAATGTTTGGCGATTAATAGAATGAACAAACTTGGGATGCCAAAGGGAATCTGGATATACTCATAGAGTAACGAGCATCAGAAGGCTTGGCATTCGAAAAACTAGACTTTAGGAAATTACGCAACAAGGCCAGTCAAAATATGAAAATCAGTGGTTTTTTTCTGCGTTATGGGTGCCGTGCGGCCAATGGAATGATATATTCGATCTGTTGAAGCAATTAAGGCAGGATTTGTCGCGAAAATATGGGATTCCTAGTTGATGCTGGTAAAGATTGTTTTTCATTGTACTGCTAGTGTACCGCGTTATAAAAAAATTTTTTACGCGGTTTGCTGATTATTGTCTAATCAGGCTCATAGGTACTCATGAAGGTGAGATAAAAGATGGGGCAAGCAGGACTTGAACCTGCGACCTACGGATTATGAGTCCTATGCAAGCCATAACTGACAATTACCCACAATAAACAACATTATCATTTTCAGAAAGTTACGATTTTCTCTTGGTTGTGAATAACTGTGATTTCTTGCAAAGACTTATTTTTAATCGCACCATTTTTGCACCAAAAATATCAGTGACTAGCTCATTCCAAGTGGTTATCAACTTCTATTTGTCTGTAGAGGCCTTTATCCATATCCATTAGAGCGGTTGCTGATCGAATTTTATCAAATAGTTTCTTCGGTATTTTTATTTCGTGCTCAATGATTTGCGTGCAAATCAGCTCAAGGGCGATGCCATGCTCATTATGGGAAATACATTCTCTAGCTTCAATTATATCTTGATTAGGGAGAACGTCTTTAAGTTCAGCTAAAATTTCTTTTTCATTATTTATCATCTTCTGACTTATCGACATAGTCTTCAAACTCCCAGGAAGCTATCTTACCAATTTGTTGGGCAACTTCTTTCCAATCATTTCCAGAGCAATTCTCAATAAAAGTTTTTATTTTTTTTTGGAGATTTGTTCAAAATTATATTCGAATACTATAAGTAAATGCCTCCCAAAAATTATTTCATTTTTTTTGTATTTAGAAAGTTACCATTTTGGGGTGCATACCTCAATGTCAAATGTTTCTTCTCCACTCTCATTTTCTGGTCCAATCATCACCTGAAGAAGAAAGCAAAAATTATCACTTATTTTTGGTTTGAAATGTTGTAAATCATCAATTTCAGGATTATGGAAACTTTTAATTATTGCTCGCATACTTAATTCAATTCATCTGCTAAGATTTTTTTTATCTTATTCAATGAATCGCCGATAAATTTTTCACCATTTTCAATTGTGTGAATACCTCCTTGATCTAATGCCACAGAATAAACTTGTTCAAGTACAAACCATTCTGAGTAAATATTATTTACCCATGTGTCATTGAGCTCTTGTAAGCAATCTAATAACGCTCTTAAGTCAGATATTAGCGTTCCAAGGTCGATTTTTCCTTGTTCAAACAATTTAATTTTTTCGTCCATGATTTTTATTTGTCTGTAATTATAACTGTTCATTAGCTTGTCGGATTAATGAAGCTTGATTTGAGATATCTTCTCTGCTTTTTTCCTGTTTTAAAAGTTGTTCAAACAAATTTTTTATTTGCTCTAAGGATATTTTCATGTGTACATGATAATTTTAGCCATTATCCTGTTTAAAATTCTGAAGAAATACTTTCATTGCGTTTAGTTCTTCCCTAGCTCTATTCTTGTTGATTTGATCTCCATCAACTGCTCTTCGTATTTCTAGAGGTGTCCAATAGTCATACCATTCATTAACAAGTACATCATCTTTTATTTCAGCAGCATCTAATGCTCCTTCAAGTTTACCAACAATATTGTTGAAATCTTCGTTTTGCCCATCAAGGTAGCTTTGTATTAAATCAATCATTTCTTGCCAAAGCCGTTTCTGGTGTTCATTCATTTTCATCTATTGTCCTGTGGTAATTACTGTAATCACTCGAGTTGCTTCAGGATTTGTAACAACTCGTACATTCTCAAAAATATGCACTATTTCGCTAGCAGAATTGCCTGGGGATTTAACTCCGAATCTAATTGCGTTTTCAACAACCGATGGCGGCACACCTCTACTGACCATTTCAGTTCCTTTTTGAATTAGGCCTTTTGGAGCCATCCGTTCTAAAGCATGAGTTGTGTATTCAATGCTATTTATGACTTGACGACCTGCTGTAGCTGAAGGCCATGCAGGTGAAATATTCTTTACTCCCTCACTTGCTACAAAAAATCTCTCAGCAGCTACGACTTGTTCAGCTACTCTACCGGCTTTTCCAAATGCGGCAACTTCCTCCTCAATTCTACCCGCGTTAGCAAATCTACCTGCCTGTCCAAATTTCACTACGGTTACTCCTATTAGGGCAATATCTACAGCTGCTTTTCCCCAGCTTTCTGCACTCGTTGGATTACGGAAGGCATCCATAAGGCCAGGTACTAGCATCTCTCCTCCAGTACTAAAAGGATCGCTATAAAGAGCAGATCCAAATGACTTCAATCCTTCGTAGGAGTCTCTAGATTTGGCATGAAAGTGAGACCGCTCACCCATTTCATACAAGGCATCTGCCCCCATCCATTCACTTGTGCTTACAAAACTTCGCCCTACTCCTCTGGCCATGCCACATGAATGCCTGCCTACTCCAGCTCCAAAATTCTTCATCCCAGTCCAGGTATTCCACCAAGAAAATAATCCATGCAAGTCTAGCGTGGTAAATGGACTGTTATGCACATAAGCATAAAGATTCGGTCCATCATCAAACCCTTGAGGATCAGCTGTAATCCAGCGCCCTAGATTTGGAGAATAGTAACGCCTGCCAAAATAAACGAAATCTGTTTCCTCGTCGTACCGCTTGCTCGCAAATCGCCACGGAGAATCGTTATTTTCGGTCAGTTGCTCCCCAAAGGCGGTATAGCGATAAGTTCCATATAGTTTCCCATTTGTGTAGATCATGGTTACAAGAGAGCCTTGGATGTCATGAATAGGAAAATAGGTATAGCCGCCGATTTCAAAGATCACTGAAGAACCAATCTCTGCCCCTAATCCTTCTCCGAGAATGCGCAGTTCGCGTATCTTGTCACCACGAGACATGCCAATCTCATTTTTAGCATCCCAAATGTAGAGTTCATCATTTTTGGCTATGCGTCGGTTAAAAGCATCATAGGTATAGGTTGTGCGTGTTTTACCTTTTGTGACAGCAATCAAACGATCTAAGAGGTCATATTCATAGGTGGATTCCCCATCAGAAATTAGATTTCCGTTTTTGTCATACACATATTCTTTTTGTCCATCATGGGTGATTTGACAGAGGGGATTGAGAGAGTAACTGTTTTCATCTTTACCAGTTCGATTGAAGAGAGAATCATACTGATAGTCGTGCTTGTTTTCGGAAATCAACTGGTTTAAATCGTCGTGTTTATAAGTGTTTTTCACGGAGCCTAAGGGATCTGTGTATGAGTATTCTATAAGATTTCCTACAACATCGTAATTGCAGTCTGCTTGATAATGAGGGGAATGCAATTTATCCCAACGTAAGAGAGAATCCCAAGTGATGGAGATTGCCCCTGAATTGTTGGGAAGAGTGATCAAAATGGGTTTCCCAGCTAAATTTCTTTCAGAATAAATATGTGTATATCCATTTTTGGACACTGAATAGAGATAAGGACCGCGATAGGTAAAAATCACTTCCGAGCCATCAGGCAAATAAAGGGCTGTTCTTCTTCCATAGGGATCATAATGACTGCGAACTATCAGCCCAGATGCGAGCTTCTCTTCAACTACATTGTCATAGATATCATAAACACGGATCGTTGCAGTCTTTAGAGCTTTGTCTTCCACCTCCAACAGGCGGTCTTTACGATCATACGTATAGGCATAGTCGATGCCTGTTCCATAATAACGTGCTAGTCTCCCAAGTGCATCATATTCCCGATGTACCTCAGCTCCATCAGGCTTAATGATCGTTTTTAGCCTTCCAGCCTTATCGTAGAAGTATTGAGTCGTTTTTTCTCCTGCTTCGATGACTTTTTCAATTCGTCCACCGGGGCCATAAATCCACTCATGCGTGATAGTTTCCCGTAAGCTGGGTCCTTCAAAAACATATTCGATTGAATGAGTCTGATTGCCGGCTAGATCATATTTTTTTTCTCGTTTTTGAATAATCTCACCAGAAGCATTCTGGACCTGCAGATCAATAAGCCTTCCTCGATTATCATGAATCTCGAGTGTTTGCACTCCCTTGGGATTGGTCATTGTTTTAGTAAAACAGTTACCATAGGAGTATGTGATGTGAGTTGTATTCCCTAAAGGGTCTATTTTTTGAATAGGTTCGCCACGGGAATTATGCGCCGTTTGCGAAACGCCTGCGCAGGTTGTTATGGAAATGCGATTTCCAGCCTCGTCATAAGCATAAGTTTCTTGGAAATACTCTTGATTATCTAAGTCATCGATTCTCTTTTCGACCAACTGACCCTTCACATCATAGATGTTTGCGGTGATAACATTCTCTTCCAGTGTATGGATCAAGCGGCCTAGCTCATCATATGTATAGGAGACGGTCTGATCGCCGATTTGTTTGGCAGTCATTCTTCCTGCACAATCATAGGTGTAGTAGGTAGTGATTCCTTCGGCATCGGTTTCTGAAAGTTTGTGGAAAGGGGAAAATGTTGCAGATGTCGTTGCAAGGAGATCTCCTCCAGGAGAGTAGACCTCTGTCTTGATCGGATTGTCAAAGAGATCATAGAAGTAAATCGTCTTAGTGCTACTAGGATCAATATGTGTGGCTAAAGTGCCTCCATCTGTATGGTAAGTGAAATGCTCTTTTCGACCATCGGAATGATAAATCGCTATGGGTTGACCACGGAAATTATACTCTTTGCGCGTGATGTGTCCGTTAGCATCAATCTCTTTGATCACATTCCCAAGAGCATCGTATTCTTTTTGTTCGACAGCACCATCAGGATGGATTACAGCCGTTAACTGTCCAAGTGCGTTATGCTCATACCGAGTCTCAAATCCGCAAGGATCTGTTTGGGAAATAAGCCTGCTGCACTTGTCGTATTTCTTTTCTGAAACTAGAATTGTCCCATCGGTTTGCCACTCTCTTTCTTGAGTGGGGCGATTGACTTTGTCATAGCTCCATTCCTTGTGGATATCAGAGCGAGGACCATCTTGAGAGGTGAGATTAAAGTTTGCATCATAAGTAAAAGTTGTTCGTGACCCAAGGGCATCTGTTGTAGCAATGAGCCTTTCTTTCTCATCATATTCATTGATAATGCAGTAGCGGTAGACATCGTTTGCATCATAGTGGTCCTCCCTTTCGATTTTTCCTGAAGGATGATAAGTATAGCGGATTTTTTTGAGCAAAATCTCATTTCCATTACCATCAATCATCTTTTCTTGCATTTCTTTAGGAAGACCAACACAGGGCACTTCTCTTTTAGGTTGCATCTCAAGGATTTTTCGGCATGTCACATGAGCTAAATCAAAAGGATTTTCTGAGTGGCCATCATCAATGATAGTCTTAATTCTAACAGAGGTGATCTCATTATCATAGAAGTGAAAGATACGTTTTATGATTTGGTTATGTTCATAGGTGATTTCTGAAGAAAGGAGATTGGTATCTGGGATATAAGAATAGCGGACTAGCTTACCAGGTCTGTCTGACTCAGTGAGTATGAGATTAAAGCCATCATCAGAAAATGTGCGTCGTATTGTGTCTCCACTTTTTCCATCGCCGATCCTCTCTTCTATGACATTATGGTTTTGATCGTATTCGTATTCACTTATATGGAGAATATTACCCGATCCATCCTCAACCTGTTTTCTGATCAAATTTCCATTTGAGCCATTCCATTCGCTTCGTTCGACATTTACAAGTTGATTTGCATCGTATTTTTCAACCGCTGTAATGCGTTTATCATCATTGAAGCGGTAAATCGTTTTTTGATTTTCCCCGTCGTAAACGACTGTGTGGTCATTTTGATATTCATAACGGGCGATGGGGCACATTTCCCCATTTAGACCAACAGGTGCATTTTGAGCTGCAATTTTTTTAGATCCTAAATCGTGAATTGTTTCTAGAACACGGCCTTCTGGCTCTCCAGCGTAAAACATGTAGGGATGATCAAAATAGTATTTTGCTTTCTCCCATCGATAGTTGTAACTCTGCGTCGGTTTAGAAGGAGCCTCAACATGGTCAAGCACGATGTCCACAATTTTGGGTCGCGTATAGCTTTTCCCCAATTCTCGCACTTTTTTCTTTCTTTGGACTTCGCGAACGTGATGATGAAGAATTGCTTTTCTACCATCGCTTCCGGTAACGTGGATTTGTTCTACGTTTCGGCTATGCTTGGATCTAGAATAATGAATATCGAAAGACCCTAATACTTTGGTTTTGCTAGAGTTATAAGCTGTAATCGATTTAAGGACATAGTATGGCCGTTGTGTTTTCCCTTCATTAAAGTCGATATAGTCATATCGAACGATGTTTCCATTTGGCCTTCGTTCTTCTGTCAAATATCCTTGGAAAGGAGGTAAATAGCCTACGGCAGCGCCATATCTATCAGCGCTCGGGTACATTTTTTCATCGGTTGTGAAAAAACGTCTTCCACCATTTCCGCTCTGAATAAAGCCATCATATTTGCGAAACAATCCATCCCGATAGGTCGTGAATGATATCTTGGTATTTAGAGGATGTTGCTGTCCTGATGAGAAAGAGGCATTGGTAAAGCTTTTCACTTTAGAGGTATCCAAAGTGCACTGATTGCCATGGTGGCTCTCATAAAGCAAAACTCCACCATTTTCTTCTCCTATACTAGCGTAAGGCCGGTATTTTTCTTTTTTTGTTTTAAAGTGTTCAAAATTGAAAAGGAATAAAGCTTCTGGGTTGATTCTCCAATGACCATAAGCTTGATCCTTATATGCAGTATGCTCATAGAATCGCCGATAAGAAAGGGGTTCAATGCCAGCAACAACAAGGTCACAAGCTTCTTCGCAATATTCTCCTGTAATAATATTGACCTTAGGGATCTGGGGAATGAAAGTAGAAAGCTCATTCAGAGAAAAGGTGGGGGGAGGAGGAGATGAAGTCCCTTCATCTGTTGATGCTTCGATATTTAAAAAATCACCGTAGGTTTCGAGTTCCTCTCCCAGAGCTGATATTGAAGCTACTTTTGTGAAAAAAAGAGCAACTAATAGCAAAAATCTAAACTTTTTCATAACTCACCTTTTCGAAAAAAATTTTGCTCACCTCGCGATAATGTGTCAAATATAAAGGGTACGTTAATTTTTATCTGATTAATGGTCAATGCTCTTTGAGAAAAAAACAGGCGATTGATCCAGCGACACCTATTTCATCTCAAGGGGTTCAATACGCAAGCAACGACTTTGTGAATGTATTGATAGAAGCACAAATTCAAATAAGCATGGATGGTAAAGGTCATGCCTTGGACAACATTTTTGTGGAGCGATTGTGGCGAACAGTAAAATACGAACAGGTCTATTTACATGAATATAAAACTGTTAGAGAACTTTCAAGAGGGCTAAAAGAGTTTTTTATCTTTTATAACAATGAGAGATTGCACCAATCTCTAATACGTACCGCCGTATGAAGTTCATGAAATAAAGCAGGGCTAACGCATTAAATTTTTATTGGTATTGTGTCATAGTGCTTCAAGAAATTATTCTTGGAGGACCTATGACAGCAACAGAAGATTATAGAACTATTGCTTTTTTAGATTTTTTTGCGGATTTGGAAGATCCCCGTATTGATCGTCATAAACTCTATCCACTCGATGAAATTCTCTTAACAACTCTATGTGCTTATATTTGTGATGCTAAAAGCTGGGAAGACATTCAAGAATTTGGTGAGACCCGTCTCGATTTTCTAAAAAAATATCTCCCATATGAAAATGGAATACCCTCTCATGACACTTTTGCTCGAGTCTTTTCTCTGATTAATCCCAAAGAGTTCAAACAGTGTTTTGTCAAATGGGTTCAAACGCTACAAAAGCACGTCTCCGAGATTATTAACATTGATGGAAAAACCCTGAGAGGTAGCTTTGACAAGGAAGATGATCAAAAAGCGATTCATATGGTAAGCGCATTTGCTTCAAATTCTAGACTTGTGTTGGGTCAAGAAAAAGTGAATGAAAAAAGCAATGAAATCACAGCTATTCCCAAACTACTGGATCTTTTGTTCTTACAAGGAGCCATTGTTACTATCGATGCCATGGGGTGTCAAAAATCAATCGCCGCAAAGATTCGAGAAAAGAAGGCCGACTATATTCTAGCTCTTAAGGGGAATCATGGAGATTTACACGATGATGTGAGAACTTACTTTGAAGGCACCAATCGTGAAGAGCTGGCAACTTATAGCGATGTCGATAAAGGACATGGAAGAATAGAGACGAGAACATGCACCTTAAGTACTGATATAAAATGGCTTGAAGATCATTTTCTATGGAAGGATCTACATTGTATAATAGAGGTACAATCCATTCGCATCCAAGGAAGAGTGGAAAGTAAGGAGAATCGATATTATCTCTCAAGCATGAGTAGTGATCCTAAAACAATCGCACATGCCATTAGATCTCATTGGTCGATAGAGAATTGCCTGCATTGGGTGCTAGACGTGACATTTAATGAAGACAAGAGCAGGATTTGAAAAAAAAATGGGCCTGAGAACATGGCAATAGTCAGACATACAGCCCTAAATTTACTGAGAAATAATGGAGATGACAAGACCAGCTTGGTTAGAAAAAGACGTAGATCTCTCTACAGAGAGAGCTATTTGGTCAATACTTTACAGGGAAAATTTTAATGCGTTAGCCCTGGCGTTTTACCGCAATAATTTCACTTTATCTCTTAATTTAAGTATAGTGGGGCCCTATGTGGGTTCCACTCCATCAACACTCTCAGTTTTCGATCTTAGATGCCTCATGTTCAGTGGATGGTATTGCAAACAAGGCTGCCGAAATGGGCATGCCCGCCGTTGCGCTTACCGACCACGGCAACCTTCATGGGGCCGTAGATTTTTATAAGGCATGTAAAAAAGCGGGGGTCAAGCCGATCATCGGCTGTGAGGTCTATGTCGCTCCAACTTCGCGCTTTGAAAAAAAAAGGATTGGGAGAAAAACAGCCTATCATCTCGTCTTGCTTGCAAAAAACGAAGAGGGCTACCACAACCTCTGCCGCCTTTCCTCTTCCGGTTATCTCGAGGGCTTCTATTACCACCCCCGCATCGATAAGGAGCTTCTCGAAAAATATCATACGGGATTGATCTGTTTATCCGGATGTCTCTCCAGTCAAGTCTCTGATGTGGCTCTCTATGGGACTCAAGAGGAATTTTTAGCCGAAATTCAGTGGCATCAAGCTCTGTTTAAAGAGGACTACTATCTTGAGGTGCAGCGTCATGAGATGGATGATGCGAGTGTCGCCTCTTTGACTGAGACATGGCTTCAACAGCAATACTACGACTACATCGAAAAACAGAAAAAAGTGAATGCGATGGTCGTTGAAGCGGGGCGTACGCTTGGCATCAAGGTTGTGGCGACAAATGATACGCACTATCTGGAGCCCGATGATTGGAAAGCGCATGAGATTCTACTCAATATTCAATCGGGAGAGCCGGTCGAGATCTGGGAAAAGGATAGTTTTGGCAATCCCACTTTCCGCGTTCCTAATCCGAAAAGGCGTGTCTATTCCACTCATGAACTCTACTTCAAATCCCCTGAGCAAATGGCTGAGCTTTTCAAGGATCTGCCGGAGACGATTGCAAATACGTTGGAAGTCGCTGAAAAGTGCTGTATGAAACTCGATTTTGATACGAAGCACTTCCCGGTATTTAAGCCGCAAGAAGGATACAGCCAAGCTGAGTTCCTTCGCCATCTGTGTGAAGAGGGGGTTCCTCAGCGTTACACTCCGGAACGCCTTGCTAAGGTGGCAGAAAAGTATCCGGGAAAGGATCCGATGCAGGTGGTCCGCGACCGCTTGGAGCTTGAAATGGAGATCATCACCTCAAAGGAGATGAGCGACTACCTCCTGATTGTATGGGACTTCATCAACTGGGCAAAAAATAACGGCATCCCTGTCGGGCCGGGGCGCGGCTCGGGTGCGGGCTCGATTATCCTCTATCTTATTGGTATTACAGATATCGAACCGTTGCGCTTCCACCTCTTCTTTGAGCGCTTTATCAATCCTGAACGCCTCTCTTATCCCGATATCGACGTCGATATCTGCATGGATGGCAGGGGTGCTGTGATCGATTATACGGTTGCAAAATATGGAAAAGACAACGTCTCGCAGATCATCACCTTTGGTACGATGAAAGCGAAAATGGTGATCCGTGATGTGGGACGTGTCCTTTCGGTTCCGCTATCAAAAGTGAATCAAATCGCCAAATATGTCCCTGATGATTTGAATATGACGCTTGAAAAAGCGCTCGAAATCGATCCCGACCTCAATAGGATGTACCTTGAGGATAGCGATGCGAAAAAAATTATCGATCTGGGAAGGAAACTAGAGGGGTCGATTCGCAACACAGGCATCCATGCAGCCGGCTTGATTGTGAGTGGCGATCCGCTTACAGACCATATTCCTGTCTGCGTAGCAAAAGATTCCGAGATGGCAGCGACACAGTACTCGATGAAACCGGTCGAGTCCGTTGGGATGTTGAAGATCGACTTCTTGGGGCTCAAAACGTTGACGAGTATAAAAGTCGCTTGTGATGCCATTTTCAGGCAGACGGGTGTTAAGATCGACTGGGTCAATCTCCCCCTCGACGATGCGGTGACATTCCGCCTTTTACAGCAGGGTAAGACTTTAGGTGTGTTTCAGATGGAATCAGGCGGCATGCAGGAGCTTTCGCGCCAGCTTTTGCCGGATAAATTTGAAGAGATTATTGCGATTGGCGCCCTTTATCGCCCCGGTCCGATGGATATGATCCCTACGTTTATCAACCGGAAGCACGGGCGCGAGCCAATCGAATACGACCACCCGTGGGTTGAGCCGATCATCGAAGAGACCTACGGGATTATGGTCTACCAAGAGCAGGTGATGCAGATTGCGCAAAAGCTTGCCAATTACTCCCTCGGCGAAGGGGATGTGCTGCGCCGCGCGATGGGAAAAAAAGATCCAGCGCAAATGGAAAAAGAACGGGAGAAGTTCCGTCAGGGTGCGATTGAAAATGGGATTTCAGATGCAAAAGCGACGGCGATCTTCGATAAGATGGAGAAATTCGCATCGTATGGATTTAACAAATCCCATGCGGCAGCTTACGGCTTTCTCACATATGTCACAGCTTACTTGAAGGCGAATTACCCTCCGGTATGGATGGCTGCGCTGATGACGTGCGACAGAGATGATATTTCGAAGGTCGCGAAGTTTATCCGAGAGTGCCAGGCGATGAATATCGAGATCCTTCCTCCGGATGTCAACGAGTCGGGCAAGGAATTCTTAGCGACGGATAAGGGGATTCGCTTTGCGATGAGCGGAATTAAAGGGGTTGGAGAGGGCGTTGTCGAGACGATTTTAGCAGAGCGAAAGGCAAATGGCCCCTTTACGGATTTTTACAACTTTTTCCAGCGGATCGATCTGAAAAAGGTTGGGAAAAAGACGATCGAGTGTTTGGTTGATGCCGGCTCTTTTGATTTTACCGGTTGGTCGCGCGATGCGCTTCGCATGAGCGTTGAGGAGATGTACGATGTCGCTTCCACAGACCAAAAAGAGGCTGCTTCCGGTGTACTGACTTTCTTTTCGCTGATGGGAGAAGAGTCGTCTGCCCGTTTTGACAAGCCGCCCGATATAAAACACCCCTCTTCCAAGATCGATATTCTAAAGAAAGAGAAGGAGTTGCTCGGATTTTTCCTAACAGGTCATCCGATGGATGCGTATCGGCATATTCTAAAACGCCTTTCGAGCGTTCCTCTGTGCGAACTGGAAAATCTGGAGCACAATCAAGTGATTCGAACAGCCTTTATTGTTGAAACTGTTCAAGTCAAAATTTCGCAGCGGACGCAAAAGAAGTTTGCGATTTTGCAGATCAGCGACGGGATGGAGACATTCGAGCTGCCGATTTGGTCCGAACTTTTTGAGGAGAAAGGCGCCTTATTGGAGGAAAATCAGCTTCTTTACGCGGTTCTACAGGCCGATCGAAGAGAAGAGAGTTTACGTATCTCATGCCGCTGGCTCAACGATCTTACTCAAGTTGATGAGAAAATGATTGAAGAGTGCGATCAAGCTTTTGACCGGGCTAAGCTGCAAGCTGCCCGTTTTGCTAACGCCCCAAAAAAGAAGAAGGAACCAATGCAAGAAAATGAAGTTAAATCCCTCTCCTTAAGACTGGATGTTGATCAAACACGTCTCTCTCATGTGCTAAAAATTAAAGAGGTTTTACGTGAGTATCCGGGTGAGGGAAAGGTGGAAATCTTTTTTTACTCTCAGAAAAAGAAGCTAGGCGAGCTGCATCTGAACCAGGGAGCAAAAATAGGTGCAGAGCTTGAATCGTCACTTACTAAAATTCCGGGTGTGAGCCGGTAATCCGTTTTCCATTAACCGCGTTGAAAAAGACAGTTCGTAGCGACCCGTCGGGGTTTTGAATCGCGATGCTATAGACAGGCAGGAAAATAATCTCTGATTTTCGAATGCTAAAATCATTGCCAAAAGCGATTTCGGTGAGTTTTTTGATCTGTGAATGGGTGTATCGTTTTTTTACTTTGGTCGCATTTCGTGCCTGCTGAGAGACAATTGTAAGGTCAAAGTGGGTGATCGGCTTAATTTCAAGACGTGGGTCTTGAAAGTGGAGCCGGAATTGGTTCCCATTGACGACGATGAGTTTCTTTGCCCGGCAGCTGTCGAGCCAGTCATCTAAGATATCATGATCGATTTTGAATCGCTGGTAGAGCTTTTCCCGGTCGATCGCCCCTCCGCATTCGACCAAGGCAGAGATGACTCTAAAATCATTTTTGTTGGCATTTACGAGCAGGCAATCCTCAAACCCATGAGTTTTTTCCCATGAAGCCGTATCAATGACCATCTCTCCGTCGTTTAAACCCCAAAGGAGAACCCCTTCTGAAGTGGTACATTGATCTTTTGAATATTTTACGTTCATCAGGAGATAGGGGTAGTAGAGAAGCTTGGACTCCTGGTAGCTGTATTCGTCGCTTTTGAGCAATTGTTCAGCGTTTTTGCGCATGATCTCTACTGCAGGGAAGCGGATTTCAAGAGTTTGAAATCCGTTTTGCTGAGGAACCTTTTCTTGGATAAAGGCGCTCACTTCAGGAACCTTTTTCTGGACAAAGGTGCTCACTTCAGGAACGTTTTCCCACACATACCAGCCTCCAAAAGCAAGCCCTGTAAACGAGAGCAGAGAGAGAATTAAACGCATTGCTTTAGTCCTTCCTCAATTGTAAAAGAAGCTTCTAATTGTAGTGCATGTTTTATTTTTGACGGATCGCCACACGAGATGCGCACCTCTCCTTCCCTAGGCGGTGCGTACTGTTTTTCAACTTGAGTGCGGCTAAGCTTACCTATGATTTCAGCTAGTTGGTTTACAGAGATATCTTTGCCGGTGCAAACATTATAGATTTCTGCATCCGAGCGTGTCTTTGACATCGCTTTTACCATGATGCGGACAACATCTTTAACATAAATAAAATCCCTTCTTTGCTCTCCATCTCCATAAATTGTGATCGGATCGCCTTTAGGAATTCTCTTGGAAAAAATCGCAATCACACCGGAATATGGAGAAGAGGGGTCTTGTCTGGGGCCAAAAACGTTAAAGAGGCGCAGGCCTATACTCGGGATTTTATGCACATTCCATGCAATGCGTGCCTGCCATTCACAGGCAAGCTTATCAACACCATAAGGGGAGAGCGGAAGTTGCGGCGTCTCCTCAGAAATAGGATAATGGGACGTGTTTCCATAGACAGCAGAGGATGAGGCGTATACTACAGGGATAGTGCGTTTTGAGCGTGCAATTTGCTCAAGTATGGCAACAGTCCCTCCTTGATTGATGAGGTGCGTCTCATGCCACTTTTCAATCGTTTTTTGAACGGAGGCGATGGCAGCCAAGTGGTAGACACCCTCTATCCCTTCAAGCGCTTGCTCGAGAAGCTTTAAATCGGTGACCGACCCGATAAGAAGTTCTGCCCCTTTAGGGGCATTTACCCGTTTCCCTGTTGACAGATCGTCGAGAATACGCACTTCATTTCCACATTCGATTAAAGTATCAGCGAGATGCGAGCCAATAAATCCGCAACCCCCGGTAATTAAATATTTTGACATTTTTTACTCGTAATTGACAGGAACACTCTGAGCAAGTATTATCCAACACAACATTAAATAGAGAGTAATTTTTTGTGAAACGCCCTATTTTGCTGATCTCCCTTCTTTTATTACCTTTCACTGCTTTTTCTGGTGTCAGTCAGGTAGGAGGCAAATGGTCTCCTGAAATGTATACCCCGACTCTCTCTGTACAAGAGCATTATGATTTCGGTTATCAAGCTTTATATGCGAATGACTGGCAGACTGCTCAGCAGCATTTCATGATCATCCTCTACCATTTTGCAGAGACCCCGTTTTATGCTGATTCCCTCTTTTATTCAGGAATAGCTTTCTACTTTCAGGGAGAATTCGATTTAGCGAATCGGCAATTCGACCGCTATCTCGCTTTAAGCGGAAAGCTCAAGCATTTCGAAAAAGTTTTTGAGTTCAAGTATTATATCGCGGACTATTACGTTCAGGGGTGCCGCAAACATCTTTTCGGTATATCGAGCATGCCGAGGCTGGCTTCTGGAAAAGAGGATGCGATTGAAATTCTAGATGAAATCATCGCAACATTGCCCGGAAAAGAGATCGCAGCACGGGCGCTTTTTGCGAAAGCCGCTTCCTTACGCAAGCAGAGACATTATCGGGAAAGCATCGACTGTCTGAATACCTTATCGCGTCGATTTCCCAAGCACTCACTTTCGGCTGACAGCTACGTTGCTATTTCAGAAATCTACCATGAACAGAGTAAAATCGAATCGCAAAACCCCGATCTTCTCTCTCTGGCTAAAGTGAATATTTCCAAATTTAGCAAAGCCTTTCCAGGAGATGAACGCATCATGGAAGCTGAAAAAAATATGATTGCGATGCAAGAAGTCTATGCAGACAGCTTGTATGAAACCGGGCGCTTTTATGACCGAAAGAAAAAACCGCATGCTTCAGAGATTTATTATCGCGATGCTATTCTTAAGTATCCGGCAACCATTGCAGCTCAAAAGTGCCGAGAGCGCCTTGAAGTAAGATGAGAATAGCTTGGATTGTAGCGGCAGGCATCTTGTGCGCATTTTTCGTCACAAACAGCTTAAGACTATTTGCTTCCTCAAAAATCACACAATCTGCGCCATCTCGCTTGACTTCAAATTTACAGAAAAGTTGGGGCGCAATCATAGCCTGTGTCTGCTTGCTTCTTGTTTCAACTGGGTGCGGTTATCGTCTGGGACGTGGAGAAATTATTGAGAGATACGGCTCAGTCTCAGTTCCATACGTAGAAGGAGACGATGAAGGGGTTTTGACAACCGCTCTGATTCGTGCTATCACAACAAGCGGGACGCTTGCTTACCGATCTTATTGCTCCGATCTTCTTTTAAAAGTTTGTCTTGCGAAGCCGGAGGATACAAATATCGGGTTTATCTATGCGCCCAACTCTGATATTGTGGTTTCCAATGAGGCGCGTCTCACAATGACAGCAACAATCCGTTTGATCGATAGATATACAGGATGTTGTATTTTAGGTCCTTGTGATGTAACCGCCTCGTTAACATTCGATTTTGAACCCGATTTAAGTAATGTCAATGATCAAGCTTTTGCTTTAGGCCAGCTTGAGATGCACAACTTAGCATTGGATGCGGCCAAACCGCCTCTTTACACGATTCTCGCAGAGAAAATCACCGATTACATCAACCACAGCTGGTAACTGGCAAAAAGTATTTGCATAGTGACTTCTTGTTGGTAGTTTTTGGGGAATTGTTTAGTATGCAGAATTATGGAGTTTAACGCCTCTTTAGACTCGCTCGAAAAAATCATGAAGCACATTCGCTCTCAAGCCGAAGCGCTCGGGGTTGCACCTGCTGTCATTCGTAAAATAGAACTCGTTACTGAAGAGGCTGTTGTGAACATCATCTCGTATGGTTACAAGGATAAGAAGGGGAAAATCCGGATTGGTTGCGAAACAAAAAACGAGCGATTTCATATCATATTACGAGATAATGGCGTCCCTTTTAATCCAATCGAAGTTGAGATTCACCCCCAAGTCGATGCGCCTCTCCACGAAAGAAAAGTGGGTGGGTTTGGCATCTACATGATCCGCAAGATGATCGATGAAGTGAGTTATCAACGTGAAGGGAATGAAAACGTCCTTCGGCTCGCCTTCAACCTATACTAAATCTCTTTAAGACGGCAGATCTCTTCTTCATTCTCCTCAATCTGCTCAAGAAATTTTTCAAGTATCCGCAACACCAAACTCGAATGATTGTACACTCCTGATGTCGTAAAAACCATCTCGAGATGCGGGTCTTCGCCTTCATTTAAAGCGATCAATGTGTACGTTGCAGGTGCATCATGCAACATTTTGGGAACGATCCAGATAGAAAACTTATCATTAAATAGGGTCAGCTTATCCGCCGATTCGATGACAAAGAAGTTATGTGTCAGAGAATCAGAAGCTTCTTCTTCACATCCTTCGCATGTAAGCAATCCAAGTTCTTGAAGCAGAGTTAAATCTACATCAACAATTCCATCTGGAACATGCCGTTGTAAATCACTCATATAGTGTTTGTAAGCTTTTTCTAGATCTACTGGTTCCATTAACGACTCCCCCTGTATCTATTCTAGATAGTGGTAGGATGGCTGTCAATTCTTTTTTGTATTTTGTATGGAAGAAGCGGCTCTGATATAGTGCAGTCTATTATGCGTTGGTTGCTCACTTTATATTTCCTATGCAGCGTCCTTTTGGCTCAACAGTTAGAGTGTTCGATTGCTGCAGAAGGAGCAATCTTGATGAATGCGAAAACAGGTGCTATTCTCTATGAGAAAAATGCTCATAAGCAAGCCTATCCTGCAAGCACAACTAAAATAGCTACAGCTGTTTATGCGCTTAATCTTTGGGGTGGTAAGTTAGGGCACAAAATGACTGCAAACCGAGAGAGTATCGCTTCGATCTCGCCGCAGGCAAAACGACAGTCAAACTACCGCAGCCCTCCTCACTGGCTAGAGAGTGACGGAACACATATTGGGATCAAAGCGGGGGAGGAGTTCCGCTTCTTTGACCTACTCTCTGGGATGTTGATCTCTTCTGCCAACGATGCCTCAAATGTAATCGCACAGAATATTGGGGGGACAATCCCAACTTTCATGGAGGGGGTCAACCGGTATTTAAAAGAGATTGGGTGTCGCAACACTTCCTTTAACAACCCTCACGGCCTGCATCACCCTGACCATGTGACGACACCTTATGATTTAGCAATGATTGCAAGGAAGGGGCTTGAGAACGGCACGTTTAGGCAAATCGTTGCGACGCCGCGCTATGTCTGCCCGCAGACGAATTTGGAATATGAGCGCACTTTCCTGCAAACCAACCTCTTATTGCGCAACGGTCCTCATTCATACTCGCCGGCTATTGGAGTGAAGACCGGCACAACACAGGCAGCCGGAAAGAATTTGGTAGCTGCTGCGGATAAGGATGGGCGGTGTTTGATCGCTGTAGCCCTAGGGTATCGTGGAGCGCGCAGCGATCTCTACAAGGAAATAACACAGCTGTTTGAGAAGGCTTTTAATGAGCAAAAGATGCGGCGTTATCTTTTGAAAAAGGGGAGAGTCGGCTTATCGACAAAAGTGAGCGGAGCGCGTCAGAAGCTGAAAACGGCTCTGCCCAATGGACTCTACTACGATTTTTATCCTTCTGAAGAGTCACCTGTTAAAGCGAAGGTGAATTGGGAAGTTCCTCCTTTGCCTATCAAAGCAGGAGATGCTGTGGGGACAATACGAATTGTAGATGAGCGGGGCTATACGCTTCAAGAGACTCAGCTTTTGGCATATGAAGATCTCAATCCTACTTTATGGCATCGCAGCTCTCTGTTTTTCTCTGAAAATCACAGAGGGCGGAAGATTCTCTTTCTAGGAGGGTCTGGGTTTATTGTGCTCTTTTTATTGCGATTGAGAAAGAAAAGGTCGAGGCGCCCGCTGTTTTAGCGTACGCTCTCAAAAAGTTCTGGCTGACCCTTACCATGCGCGTCGTGCCACAAATATTTCCGCCATATTGTGCGTTTAGGTACCTCAGCAGAAGTTTCTGTAATTAACTGATAACAATTCATTAGTGGAGACAGATCTGGGATAATCCAATCCACATTACCGCTTTGCGTATCCGAGGCAGCTGAATCGAGAGTATCGCTTAAAAAACCAAGAGCTCCTGGACCAAATGCAGCATTTTTCCCTATCGCTGCTAATTCCTCAAAGGTAGTTGCACGAATTACAGCTCGTGTTGCGTTATAAAGTGCTGCTTTGGCAGCTGCAACTCTATCTTGAGCAGCTGTGATATCGCTATTAGGTGATATTGCCATAAATTCCTCTAAATTAGGATTTTTTTTGTTAAACTCTACCGGAAACAGAAGCTGTCATAAAAATAAAAAAAGAGGATATAGAAGAGGTGGATAAAACTGCAGGATGTTTTTTTAAAAAAGATCAGATAGAAGTTGTTAGCAATTAAGAGCCTCTAACCCCCATTTCTCACCATCTCTCTAACAACTCGCACACCCTGTCACCACATCTTGTCCCCCAGTAGGGCGGGTCCGTGTCGCATGAACACTGTCCCCGCCCTGCTGGGGGCCAATCTGTGGCAACAGGGGAGCGATTTGCTCAGAGATCTTGTGAGAAATGGGGGCTAAGTGCCTTTTCTGAATTTAACCGCGAAAAAGCCGTCCATCTCCCCATAGCTTGGCAGAGAAACAAATGGACTCCCTTCCATCTTAATATCATAGGTTTCTAAGAAGTGAGCCACCTGTTTCTCGTTTTCAGCGTGTAATATCGAGCAAGTAGCATATACGATATGGCCGCCCGGTTTTACATAGCTTAACGCCTGTTCGAAAATCATGCGTTGCTTGCCGACGAGTTCATTGAGAAGAGCGAGCGAGAACTTCCATTTTTGATCTGGGTTGCGCCTCAAGGTCCCTGTTCCTGTGCAAGGGGCATCGACAAGAACCCAGTCCATCTTCTTTTTTAATGTTTTGAGATGGGGGTGCTCGGGATGGAAGAACTGAACATTTTGGATACCGGCGCGTTTCAGACGTTTCTTTGCCTGCTCTAAGATATATGAGCGCACATCATGAAGATAGATCTGCCCTTGATTCTGCATTCTATGGGCAAAGGCAAGGGTTTTGCCTCCGGCTCCAGCGCAATAGTCAAGGACTTGGTTATGAGGCTCCACCTCTACTAGCTGCGCCGCACACTGGCTCGCTTCATCCTGAATCTCAAATAATCCTTCCTTGAACTCCGGAAAGGCGACAAGAGGAGCGCGCTGTTTGAACTGAATGCCGAGAGAGGAGTGCTTACAAGGGGTCACATTGTACTCTTGCCATCTTTCTAAGAGCTCTTCCCGGGTTGTTTTAAGAGGGTTGATGCGTACAACGATGGGCGCTTCGGTATTGCAGATCTGACAGAGATGGACCGCTTTTTCTTCCCCATAGTCTGCCATAAGCAGGTCAAATAACTCTTTTGGGAAACTCACCCGGATGTGAAGGGGGATCGTATTTGCATAGATAAATTGATCGGGTTGAAACCCGCGATAGAGAGAGTATCTTTTTTCCCATGTGGGGCGCCCTTCAGAGAGATGATCAAGCAGTGCTTGCCAGCGGGACATCCCATAAACAGCCTCAGCAATAGTGCGGCGATCTTTTGAGCCCAGTTGTTTATGAGCTCGAAAGTACTGACTCAAAAATAGGTCTAGAGGGAGGTGCTGGTTCTCAAACCTTTTTAAGAGTTGAAACAAATGGTATTCAGGGAATGATACTTTCATTTTATTGACGTTAAGCATACTTCATTTTAATTCATCATGCAAGAAGGTAAATCCGGCATTTTTAAGTTTTTTATTTGAAACGGCGCTATTACACCCATGGATTTGAGAGAGTTTAGGGTTCCAGATTGGAGAGGGAAGCGAAAGACTTTTGCATAGGTCTCTATAAAGCTCATCACGGTTTGGGTGGGCATCCGAGACAACATTGTGGATTCCAGCGAGTTGGCGGTCAAAGCCGAACATGGCAGCCCGGCAGATATCCTCGATATGGGAGTGGTTTGTCGCCTGATCACCTGAGCCGGGCATTTCTCTTCCAGCCATTCTTTTTGCTCGTGAGGCTAAATCTCTACCAGGGCCATAGATGCCTCCTAATCTCAAAATACATACTTTCACTGTTGAGGTAGAACACTGCAGCAGGGTTTCTTCTGTCTCAAGCAGAATTTTGCCTTCATGAGATTGAGGAGAAGGTGGGGTGGTTTCATCGATCATGCTTGCATTTTGCTGTCCATAGACTGATGTGCTGCTTGTATAGAGGATATAGAGGGGTTTGTTTCGATGCGCGAGGGACTTTCGAATCGATTGCGCAGTTTTGAGATAGGTCTCTTCATAAGAGGCTCCCTTTTTAGGAGCGATAGTGAGTATCAGCCCATCGCACTTTTCCAAAGCGTTTGTGAAGTCGTGTAAAATAACCTCTTCAACGCGAGGAAGCTTTGCGAGCGAAGAGATTTTCTCCGGCGTGGTTGTCACAACGATAAAGCGGTCTTGCTGATTCTCCCAACGGGTAAGAATCGACATGCCAACATATCCTGCTCCCATCAATAAAATTTTCATCCTACTCTACTATACTAGAATAGTGATTAATACTAAGCTTCACGCGATGAAAAATATTCTTTTTTTGAATTTGACATGGTCGTGCTTTTTCTTTACTCTTAAAAATCCCTTAATAGGGTTGATTTAACAGCACTTTTAGTCACAACAGTGCTCCTTTTTCGTATTTCAATATGGAGGGGTGCTGAACGAATCATGGATTGATGATGCTTATTTTTTAAAGGAGAAGATATGAAAGGCAATTGTTGTGGGGAATACCGGGGATCGCATGGCTTACTCCCTTTTTTAGGTCGGTTTTTGATCAGCTTTATTTTTATTTTAGCTGGGATAGGAAAGATTATTGATTTCCGCGGTGCGACAGACACAATGAAGAGCGTAGGGATTGGAGGCGCCGAGTTCTTAATTTTTGCCGGCCTAGTGATGGAATTGGTGGGAGGGATCTTGCTTCTTCTTGGGTGGTATACCCGTTTTGCGATTTGGGTCCTCATGGTCTTTTTGTTGCCGGCGACTTTGATTTTCCACCCTTTTTGGAATTTCACTGGATCGGAAATGGCTTTACAACTCTCTATTTTCCTTAAAAACCTCACCATTTACGGTGGTCTGCTCGCATTTTTAAGCTACGGACCGGGCAAATGGAGTATTGATGCTTCCACTATGTGTGAAGAGAAGGCATGAAGCGAATTCAGCTCCTCTTTTTTTTCGTCTCATTTTTGGTTGTTGCGAGTGCGCAGCCTGATTGGAGTGCGCTGACTTCTATTTTAGCTTCTTCAATTGGCTATGCACTCTTTTGGCAGGGGTTGCTCTATACTAAAAGACGTAAAATTAGGTTTGTTCAGGCAACAGTTTGGTTTGCTCTTGTACAAGCTGTTCAGATGAGCTGGCTTACATCAGATCGTTATGTGGGGTGGTATATCTTTATCTTTGCCGCCCTCCTCTTCCTTGTGATCGGGATGCAATTCGGTTTGATCTCGCTTTTTGTTGAGAAATCCAGATTAACAGTACCGCGCATGCTAGCAATCAGCGGCGGGTGGGCGCTTTTTGAATGGGTGCGTCTCCTTTTCCTTTCCGGCTACTCCTTAAATCCAACAGGGCTTGCACTGAGCAGTACCCTGTATGGCATGCAGATGGCAGCCTTTTTTGGCGTGCTCGGGATGAGCTTTTGGGTGTTTTTTACAAATCTTCTCGCGTTAAAAATGTTCCGTTCTTTTTCCTTACGGTGCGCCACTCTGTGGGGGATGGCGCTTCTCACTCCTTATATTTACGGCTGGGCTCATGTTGCCTTTCATAAGAAGCAGATGGAAATTTTTCCTGACCGCCTCTCAGCTCTTCTCGTGCAGACCTCTCTCTACCCCGAAGCAAAGCTTCCCTTCAATGGATCTCAACCGCTTCCTCCCGATGTGCAATGGGAGCGGATTTTAAGCCTCCTTTTTCCCTATAGGGGGACGAACCACGATCTGATTGTGATGTCCGAAGCTGTTGTTCCATATGGAGCAAACATTCCCATTTATCCAATAGAAACAGTCGAATACGCCTTTTCTTCTTTTTTTGAGCAAAAGAAGCCTCTTCCTCCTGTCTCATCGGAGTATGTGGATAACATTTACTGGGCTCAAACTCTTGCGAACCAGCTCTCTGCAGATGTCGTCCTTGGGTTGGAAGATTTTGAACGGAATGCAGAGGGTGCCGTTGAAAATGTTTACAATGCAGCCTTTTTGCTCCGCCCCCATGCAACTAAAACTGAGCGATATGAAAAGCGTGTTTTAGTTCCTATGGGAGAGTATATTCCATTTAACTGGTGTAAAAAAATTCTCGCTAAATATGGCATCCAAGATTCCTACACTGCCGGTGCTGAGGCAAAAGTTTTTCAAACAAAAAGAGTCCCAGTCGGCCTTTCGATCTGCTATGAAGAGACCTTTGGCCACCTTATGCGCCAAAACAGGTTAAAAGGGGCAGGCTTGCTTATCAATCTGACCAATGATGTGTGGTATCCCCATTCACGCCTTCCAATGGTACATTTTTTACATGGCCGATTGCGTGCCGTGGAGGCGGGAACCCCGCTTGTCCGGTCCTGCAACACAGGAGTCACTGGAGGTGTCGACAGCTTGGGTCGTTTGGTCGGCATGTTAGACTGCGAATCGGCGTTCAAAGACTCTCCCGCAGATGCGCTTTCTCTCTCGATTCCGCTTTATCACTACCCGACTTTTTACACGCGTTGTGGAGATTTGCCTGTTTTGGTGTTTTCTGCCTTGTGTTTTGGTCTCTTTTTTATAAGAAATCTATTTAAAAGAAACTCTTTCTCTATAAATGATTTAGATGTTTCCCTCTTGCGTAAAAACTAAGCTTGGGTTACAGTCGCTGCTTATTTTGTACGCGTTCACAGGATTTGTCCCTCTCGTAAACACACTCCGTGAACACGTACCTTATTTTGGGTATTGGCATGAAAGCGCGTCCTCAAAGGACTTTGAAAAAGGAAGTATTTTTCTCGGGTGTGGGGATACACACCGGAAAGGAAGTTTCTATCCGTTTTTGCCCGGCTGAAGCTGACCACGGAATCGTTTTTCAACGAACGGATCTTCCCGGCAAGCCTAAGATTCCGGCGGCAATTGAGTATGTGCAGGATACGTCGAGAAGCACAACCATCGGAGTTGGATCGGCCTCAGTGCAGACAGTTGAGCATGTACTAGCTGCTCTTTATGCCTATCAAATTGACAATCTATGCATTCAGGTGTCAGAAGGGGAACCTCCTGTTGGAGATGGCAGTTCAAGCCCTTTCGTTCAGTTGATCGAAGAGGCCGGAATCGAAGAGCAATCGACCGAGAAAATGATTCACCCGCTGAAAGAGCCGCTTTATTACTCTCACGGAGAGACCCACTTGATTGCGCTCCCATCAGACGAATACCGCATTAGTTACACACTTCACTACCCGAATACTCCGGTGATCCGGTCGCAGTACTTCTCGTTTGCCGTTAATGCAGAAAGTTTTAAAAAAGAAGTATCCATGTGCCGGACTTTTGCTCTTTATGAAGAGATCACTATTTTGATGGAGCGGGGCTTAATTCGTGGGGGGAGCTTAGAAAATGCCGTTGTGATTAAAGACGATGTCGTCTTTAGTAAAGAAGGACTTCGATATCCTGACGAAATGGTGCGGCATAAAGCATTGGATTTAATCGGCGATTTATCGCTGGTGGGCTTTCCTTTTCAGGCGCATGTCATTGCAATGCGTTCTGGACACCGGGCAAACGTGGAGCTAGGAAAAGAGTTTATCAAGCATTTCGCTTCTTATTAGGAGTAGTTGATGGAGAAGTACGCAGTAGAAACACCAGTCCTTTTCGACACAAAAAAGATCAGTGAGATTTTGCCTCATAGGTATCCCTTCTTGCTTGTCGATAAAATTATCGAGATGGATTTGGATAAACCCTCGATTTTAGGGCAAAAGAATGTCACGATGAATGAGGCATTTTTTCAGGGACATTTCCCTGGAGCTCCTATTATGCCTGGTGTTTTAATTTTAGAGGCTTTAGCTCAAACCGGAGGGGTTTTAATCCACCAGAAGGGGTTTACCGATAAGATTGCTCTCTTTTTGAGTGTGAATCATGTCAAATTTCGCAACCCTGTTAAGCCGGGTGATGTCCTGCTTCTTTATTGCGAAGGGACAGTATTCAGCAGCAAAGGGGGGCGGGTAAAAACTAAAGCATTGGTCGGCTCAAAACTCGCTGTTGAAGCAGAAATGGGTTTTGCGCTTGTAAAGAAGGAACAAATCTAATAGCTGGAGAACTAATGACCAAATCAAACATTCATCCCACAGCGATTATCGAAGAGGGAGCCAAGATTGGGAACAATGTCACAATTGAGCCTTATGCCATCATTAAAAAAAATGTCACTCTCGAAGATAATGTGGTCATCAAGTCCCATGTATATATCGATGGGTGTACCACGATTGGAAATGGCACAACTATTTGGCCCTCAGCAAGTATTGGGACCAAAACTCAAGATTTGAAGTATCGGGGTGAGCAGACATACGTCAAAATTGGGAAAAACTGCGAAATCCGAGAGTTTACTACGATTAATAGCTCAACATTTGAAGGGACGACTGTCCAAGTAGGCGACCGTTGTTTGATCATGGCCTATTGCCATATCGCTCACAATTGCATTGTCGGAAACGATGTGGTGATGAGCAACAACTCTCTTCTAGCAGGTCATGTGATTGTAGAAGATTTTGCTATCATTGGAGGGATGACTCCCGTGCATCAGTTTGCCCGTATTGGGTGTCATGCCATGGTAGGCGGGATGAGTCGAGTGACCAATGATGTGCCGCCCTTTACCGTGGGTGGTGGGATTCCCTACAGCTTAGGTGGAATTAACCGAATAGGATTGAAGCGGCGTAACTTTCCATTTGAGACAAGGCGCGCCCTTGCAGCTGCATTCCGCATCGTTTATCGTTCACGCCTTCATTTAGATGACGCGTTAGATAAAGTGGTGAAAGAAGTCGATATGGTTCCAGAAGTAGAGCATTTTGTGAATTTTTGTCGTGAAACAAAGCGTGGCTTGATTGGCATGCAAGGGATTCATCAAGGTATTTCAAACAAACGCACTCAACTTCATTCCGATGAGGCGGGCGGGTCGCCAGAAGACCTCCTTGTTGAAATGGGGATGTAAACGTGATGCGCATTGTTTTTTTTGGGACCCCTGACTTTGCGGCTACAATCTTATCGTATCTGATTAAGCAGCCTGTAAAAATTCTTGCCGTTATTTCTCGGCCTGATAAGCCAAAAGGACGCTCGGGGACTCCACAACCTACACCGGTTAAAATGGTGGGTGAGCAGAACAATATTCCTGTTTACCAGCCTCTAAAAGCCTCGGACCCCGAGTTTGTCGCTTTTCTTCGCTCGCTTAATCCCGATCTCTTTGTTGTGGCCGCTTATGCTGAAATACTCAAAGAAAATGTATTGGAGATGCCGCGTCTAGGCTGCATCAATGTACACGGAAGCTTACTGCCGAAGTATCGTGGTGCTGCGCCCATCCAACGCGCCTTAATGGCCGGGGAGAAAGAAGTAGGTGTTTCCATTATGAAAATGGCCTTGGAGATGGATGCAGGAGATGTCTACTCAATGGTGACAATCCCCGTTTCTGAAGAGACAACGGCAGGAGAACTGTTTGAGGAAATGGCGAAGGTGGGGGCAGAGGCGCTTTGGGAAGTGATGCAAAAAATTGAACGGGGAGAGATAGAGGCCGCTCCTCAAGACCACTCACTAGCGACATTCACTAAGAAAGTAAAACCTGAAGAAGGCTCAATCGACTGGAGAAAGTCTGCGACCGAGATTCACAACCAAGTGCGTGGCCTAACACCTAATCCTGGCGCTTTTTGCTGGGTAGAAGTGCGTGGGCAACAAAAGCGGCTGAAAATTAAAAAAACACGCCCTTTCAAAAATTTTGATTCAGCCGAAAAAGTAAAAGCAGGGACCCTTCTTCCATTCCCGTCTCAATTAGTTGTTGCATGTGGTGAAGGCGCCATAGAACTTCTTGATGTGCAGTTGGAAGGGAAAAAAGCGATGGCAGCTGATCAATTTTTGCGAGGCATTAAACTCTCAGAAATTAAATTCGAATATGCCTTGTAATATTGGATCTACAGACCGCTTTTTTGCTCCTACAATGAGTTTTTGCACAGATCCCAAAAACCATTTTTCTAAGTTTATGTCTACTCATAAAGGACAGGATCTTGTTTTGAGCACCTGTTCGGACATTATTTTTCCTTTATCGATCAAAATTGCAGGTGCAGCAAATGCTCCAGAGAGCACGATAAGAGGGCTCGATTCTGCAATTGATATGGTTAAGACAACACGTGATGTTACAGGGCTCTTTGGCCTTTTTCGGGGGATCATAGCAAAGACGTTTCGCAGTTTAGACGATCTTTTCACGCTTATTCGCAACCTTAAAAAAAATGACGATGTTGAATTAAATAGTGGTCAAATCTTGTATGGGAAGACCGAAAAACTTTTGAAGCTAGGGTCTATTACGTGTGATGTCGGGCATAAATTTGCTTATATTACAGCGACAGGCATCTCGAGGCCTCTTAGCCACGGCAAAAAATATTTTGGCTTTGATTATGGAAAGGTTGGAAATGGCGTTATGAACGCCTACCCCTATCTGATATTCAGCCATCATATGCTTTCCGTAGGTCACCACTCCTTTGAACTTGGGTATCAAATAAAGGCTTATCAACACGCTGCGCAAGAAGGGAGATTAGGAGAAGATAGAACCGAAAAATATAAAAAAGCACTTCGCAGCAATATTTTGGGTCTCATCGAACAATCGCTAGCGGTCTGTCAAGACGGTCTTAAATTCTCCCGTTTACCTGCTTCGGTATGGGCAATTTTACCTATTCGCGTTGTGATGACAGGGATTGGAATTTTCAAAGCCTGGGGTGATGCAGCATAAAAAATAATATTTAAAATTTTAGTTTCCGGTAGTTTTTTGGCGAGGGCTTTTTCTTTACAACTTCTTCTTAATATGGTATGCTGTTTCTTCTAATCTGTAACAGAAGGTTTATTAAGCTATGCCTTGTCAAATTAATTCAACTGATCAATTTTTTGCTCCGACTAGGTCTTTTTTCACAAATCCTGAAAACCATTTGGCTCGATTCCTTAAAACTCATGACGGTCAAGATAAAATTTTAAAGCTTGCCGGCGATATTTTGCTCCCTGTAACTATGGAGATTGCAGATTCTGCCAATGCTTCTGATGGCACCCTTAAAGGGCTCAAGACAACAGGAGATGTTATTAAAGTAGCGCGCGATGTTACCGGGTTTTTTAATATTTTTCGCGGAAAAATCGCACAAACATATCTTTCGCTAAGAGATTTTTTCAATGTACTCAGTTCGTTGGGTTCTGCTGACCCTGCGCATCTTAAAGAAGGCAATCGAAAGTACAACGATGAAGCGCATGGAACGAGTGAAAAGGTGTTGAAGAGCTTCTCTACCGGTTTTCGCGCAGGGCAAGGCTTGGCTTACATAGCAGGATTTGGCGTTATAAAGCCCATGGCAAACGGTAGGAAATATTTTGGTTTTAATTACGGCTCTACCGGTAACGACATAGCCGGCTCCTTTTCTAATATAATGCTAGGTCTTCATGCATCTGGAGCGGCGCATCACTCATTTGAGCTAGGGTTCCAATTAAAGGCATTCCAGCGCGTCTCGCGCACTGCCGGTTACAATGTTGCTGATGAAGACACATTTAAACAAGCGATTAAGAAAAATGCGATGGGGCTGATCGAACAGATTTTAGAACTAACTGATGATGGATTCGGCTTAATAAACAACAGTACTCAAGTACCGGTTCCTGTCTGGCTTAGACTTCCTATACGCACAACTCTCTGTGGGTTAGGTCTTGTCAAAGCATGGCAAGAGACTCCAAAGCCTAAAAACGCCTAAATAAGTAGTTATGAGGTTTGAGCCCCCTGCATGCTCCGCATTTTTTTCAAACCGACACCGCTAAGGCTGCTTTCCACATAAAGTATTTACCACGCCTAAAGGCCGGCGAAAAACCTTAGGGGTTGCACGCTGTGCCCTTAGCTGGTGTAAATATGCCTCTCCAAATAAAGATATTCAGTTTAGCAACGCCTTTTTAGGCGACCTCAAAACTGTACTAAATTTCGCTTACTATCCTTTAAAAATGCATGGCTTGTATCACAACGTTCACAATGCGGAAAGGGCCTACAGAGGAATTTACGAAGGTCGGGTTTCAGGGGAGAAAGTTCAGGCGCGGTAATGGACACAGGCGGCAACTCTCACTCTAAGCGGAATAAAGAGACTCATTGTTTTAATAGGCGATGTCGTTTTTAAACCTTTACGCTTGATTGCCCAATTCAGTGGGGAGGAGAGGCCGCTTAATAACCTGAACTTTGGGTTTTTCTCGCTCATCTTCAGGGAGTTTGCTTGCACCTCTTGTGCTTTTCGACCTTGTAAAGGGCCTTTGGCCATTCACTTCGGCCGAAAATCCCAAGATTTGCAGCGCAAACTCTTCTGAATCTGAGCGAGAAAAACCCAAAGTTCAGGTTAATAGGACGTGGCATGAATTTTCAATGACAAAATCAGGGGCTAAAATCGCGAATTGTGGTACAAAGCTCTTTTCAGGAACTGACAGCCCGCTAAAAGAAGTTATTGATATGACTCTTGAGGTTTGGAATCTGTTGCATTCTATAGCTAATCTGGCTTAGATCTCTGCAAGGAGCGGTTTTGGTATCTATAAGGTCTGGGCTAAACCAATAAAATAATGGTGTGTTTAAACCTGAGGGTTTACGCCATCTTTTGGATGATTCAGTGCTATTTGAACTAACAGGAAGCAAAATCACCAAAAGTTCTTTTGCCATCAGCCATAAATTCATTTTGAAAATGGTTTACACCATCACGTTCGACAAGATAGGGGACACGCCATAAAAATAGACGAAAACCACCAAAAACATCGTAAAGGATAGTTTTTCAAGAGTTCCAATAAATTCCCTTGTCGTAAAATCGGGTGGTCTGATAAGCTCTCCATTTCTATTTCTTGATTGAGGGAGTTAAACCCCTTTCAGGTTTTATGTGGCTTACCCTATCGCGGTAATTGGAGGCTGCTTAGCCAGCTCATTACTGCCAAGTCACAGCCTGGCATGAAGAAGGAAATAATAGGCAATACGAATTTGTCTGCTAAAAGCGAGTGAAAGGAAACGTCCTATGACACTAAAACTTATGGGAAAAAAGCGTGGAATGACGCAACGGTTTGATGAGACAGGGAATGTCGTGACCTGTACAGTCATTCATGCTGAACCGAATGTAGTGACTCAAATAAAAAGAAAAGAGTCAGACGGCTACAATGCCCTACAGTTAGGTTATGACAAAATTGTTACAAAAGATGCGCGCACAATTGAAAAGCGTCTCTCTAAGCAGTTAATCGGCCATTTCAAGAAAAATAGTATTGATCCGCGCCGTTATCTAGCTGAGTCTCGTATAGAAAATGTTGATGACTATACCCTTGGTCAAGAAGTCGATGTGACGCTCTTCAATGAGATCACTTATGTGGATGTATGCGGCGTTTCAAAAGGTAAAGGGTATCAAGGGGTAATGAAGCGCTACAATTTTAAAGGTGGTCCTGCAGCTCATGGTTCCGGTTTTCACCGACACGGCGGTTCAACCGGTATGCGTTCAACTCCGGGGCGTACGCTTCCTGGACAGAAGAAAGCAGGACATATGGGATGTGAACGCGTAACTGTTCAAAACCTCCGGGTTGTAGGGATTGATGAAGCGCGCAATCTGATTATTGTGGAAGGTTCGGTTCCTGGCCCAAAAGGTGGACTGATCTCAGTTGCTCCGGCAATGAAGAAGCAGAACAAAAAGTCTAAATAGAGGATAAACGGTGAGTACGCTAAAGAAATACAATCTTAAGGGCGAAGAGGTCGGAGAAGTATCTGTTGACGAATCGCTTTTAGACGTAGATGCAAATCGTCAGATGATTAAAGACTATATCGTTGCTCTGCGTGCCAATATCCGCCAGTGGTCAGCAAACACAAAGGGACGCTCTGAAGTAAGCCATTCCAATAAAAAGCCTCATCGCCAAAAAGGTACAGGTGGAGCGCGGCAAGGGACTTTAGCTGCGCCACAATGCCGCGGTGGAGGGGTTGTGTTTGGTCCTAAGCCTAAATTTGATCAACATGTAAGGATCAATCGAAAAGAGCGCCGTTTAGCTTCTCGTCATTTGTTAGCTGATAAGATCAAAGGATCGAATGTGATCGTGCTCGATGATCAAGCGCTTAAACAATTAGAGAAGCCCTCAACTAAAAATGTCTCCGCATTCTTGAGAAAGCATCAGATCGACGGTAAGCGCATTCTCTTTGTAGGCGAAGGCGAGTATCAAGAGGTAGAGGGAAATAAAGTTTCAGTAGCTTCAGAGAAGCATAGTGCATTTAAGAAGAGTGTCCGCAATTTGCCTAAAAGCGCATTTGTGATTGCTCAGAATGTAAATGGGTATGACTTGATTGCAGCGCAACGGATTGTTTTAAGTGAATCTGCTCTTGCAGAACTACAAAATTTATTGACGTAAGGTAAGAGGATGAAAGATCCATACGAAGTGATAAAATCACGTTATGTGACAGAAAAAGTAACTGTACTAGAGCAGCTTCATACTGCAGATAGCAATCGCTCGTTAGAGCGTTGCAAATCTCCGAAGTATGTTTTTATCGTCGACCGTCACGCAAATAAACTCGAAATAGCGCATGCGGTTGAAGCGATTTATAAAGAGCAGAATGTAAAAGTGACAAAAGTAAATACGCTCCATACGAAGCGTAAAACAAAAAGAAGAGGGCGCGGAAAGCGTGGCCAGACAACTTCTTATAAGAAAGCAATTGTCACAATGGAACCTGGTGACCTAATCGATCAGGTTTAAGTGAGGAATAGAGATGCCTAAAAAATTTAGACCGATAACCCCCTCTCTTCGGCAGCTTGTTTTGCCAAGTTTTAATGAGTTGTCACGCCAAGGAGACTTGGATGGCTCGAAGGCAAAAGGGAAAATTAAGCCGACTAAAGGACTGCTTCTGCCTAAGAGACGGACGAATGGACGGAACAATAATGGACACATTACCTGCCGTCACCGTGGTGGAGGACATAAGCGACACTATCGATTAATCGATTTTCGCAGAGATAAAGATAATATTCCGGCTAAAGTAGCCTCAATTGAATATGACCCGAACCGGTCAGCGCACGTCGCCTTGCTGAACTATGTCGATGGCGAGAAGCGCTACATCTTAGCTCCAAAAGGGCTAAAAATGGGAGATCAGGTCCAGTCAGGCGATAAAAGCCCCTACCGTGTAGGCTGCTGCATGAGCTTGAAATCAATGCCGCTAGGTTCTGTGGTGCATAATGTTGAGATGCAACCCGGTCGTGGTGGAAAGCTAGTTCGTTCAGCGGGAATGTCTACCCAGTTAGTCGCACGTGCTAATGGCTATGCGACACTTAAGATGCCTTCTGGAGAGTTTAGGCTTGTACACGAAGCATGTAGAGCCACTTTTGGCGAGGTATCGAACTCTGAGCATAGCTTGCGCGTAGAGGGCAAGGCAGGGCGGAATCGTTGGAAAGGAATACGGCCAACAGTCCGGGGAACAGCGATGAACCCCGTCGATCACCCTCATGGTGGTGGTGAAGGACGTCACAACGGTTACATTCCGCAAACTCCGTGGGCGAAGCAGACAAAGGGCTTACGTACACGTAAGAAGAGCAAAACAACTAAATGGATTGTCAAGGATCGCAGGAAATAATCTATGGGTAGATCACTAAGAAAAGGACCATTCGTCGACCATCATCTCTTAAATAAAGTGAAGAAGATGAATGGGGAAGGAAAAAAGACACCGATCAAAACTTGGTCTCGTCGTTCGATGATCATTCCTGAGATGATTGGCCATACATTTGAAGTACATAACGGGCGGAAATTTCTGACAGTATTTGTGTCAGAGACAATGGTGGGGCACAAACTCGGTGAGTTTTCGCCAACACGACTATTTAAATCACACCCTGTTAAGAAATAGGTAAGGTTAAAAGATGGAAAACTCTAAAGCGACCACAAAATATCTCCGGGTACCTCCCAGAAAGGCACGATTGGCTGCGAATTTGATTCGTGGACTACAAGTCGAAAACGCAGGTGTGCAGCTTGGGTTTAGTAACCTGAAAGCTGGCCGTCTTTTAAAGAAGACACTCGATAGTGCCATCGCAAATGCTGAAATGCAATGGGATGCCCGTCGAGACCAACTTTATGTTGTGGAAGTGCGTGTCGATGAGGGACCGCACTACAAAAGAGCAAAATCAAAATCTCGGGGAGGACGTGCCCCGGTTTTAAAAAGGACAAGCCATTTTACAGTGGTTGTCGGCGAAAAAGCAGCTAAGGAGCAATAGAATGGGACAAAAGGTCTGTCCAATTGGTCTACGTACGAGTGTAACAAAACAATGGCGTTCGCTCTGGTATGGAAATAAGAAAGAATTTGGCGATTTACTCATTGAAGACCAGCTAATTCGTAACTACTTGAAAAAGAAATCATCCTGCCAGGGGTCTTCGCGTTTAATAATCCGGCGTATGAGTGGAAAGATTGAAGTGACAATCCACACTTCTAGACCTGGTCTGGTAATTGGAAAGAAAGGTGCTGAGATTGACCAACTCAAGCTCGAGCTACGTAAATTAACTGGCAAAGAAGTCTGGGTGGAAGTGGAAGAGATCAAGCGACCAGACCTTGATGCACAATTAGTGGCTGATGCGATTGCCAACCAGCTAAAAAGACGTGTTGCATTTCGCCGAGTTATGAAAAAGGCTATGCAATCCACCTTAGATGCAGGTGCACTCGGAGTTAAAATCCAAGTATCCGGGCGTTTAGGGGGAGCTGAGATTGCGCGTACAGAGTGGTACAAAGAAGGACGCATTCCCTTGCACACTTTGAGAGCGGATATAGATTATGCAACAGCACGTGCCGAGACAACTTATGGATGTATCGGAGTGAAAGTTTGGATTAACCATGGCGAAGAATCGCGAGCACAAAAGCAATAGAGAGAGTTAAGGAGCGACAATCATGTCATTCATCCCAAAGCGGACAAAGTTTCGTAAGCAGCAGAAAGGTCATCACCGGGGATTGAGCAAAGCCGGAAACTTTATTGAGTTCGGCGACTATGGAATGCAGGTTTTAGACCGAGGCCGTATTACAGGGCAGCAGATTGAAGCATGCCGTGTTGCGATCAACAGATACTTTAAGAGACGTGGTAAAGTCTGGATTCGTATTTTCCCAGATAAGCCGGTCAGTAAAAAGCCTGCTGAGACTCGTATGGGTAAGGGAAAAGGCGCACCTGATCATTGGGTAGCTGTAGTACGCCCTGGAAGAGTCCTATTTGAGGTAGCAAATGTCTCAAAAGAAGACGCACAAAACGCCCTAAGGCGTGCAGCTGCAAAACTCGGGTTAGAGACCCGATTTATAGAAAGAGTAGAAAGAGTTTAAGTAAAGGTTGGCTATGTACAAGGCTAGTGAACTTAGAAATGAAAGCGCAGAAGAACTCAATTTGAAGTTAGACACACTTCATAAAGAGCTTTTTGAACTAAGAAGTGAGCGCTTGGATAGCAAGACTCAAAAAACCCATCTGATTCGTCAGAAGCGTAAAGAAATTGCACGCATTTTGACAGTCAAAAGGGAGAGTGAATTAAGAGGGCAGAATGGATAAAGCTCAAGGCGGAAGACGCAAAGTTTTGACAGGTGTTGTTGTTTCAACAAAAGCAGCAAAAACAGCTGTAGTACGAGTTGAAAGAACGTTTCGACACCCAGTATATGGAAAAGTAGTGCGAAGCTCTAAAAAATATCATGCACATGATGAGCAATCGCATACTCTAAATGAGGGTGATGTCGTAACAATTGTCGAATCACGACCCATGTCAAAGCTAAAAAGATGGCGTGTGGTTAGAGAATCATAATTAAAGTGGAATAGAACTATGCTTCAACAGGAAACGCAACTTAGAGTTGCTGACAACACCGGGGCTAAGAAGGTCAAGTGCTTCAAAGTAATTGGTGGTTCAAAACGCCGTTATGCAGGTGTCGGAGATGTAATCATCTGCTCAGTAAGAGAAGCAGAGCCAGAAGCTTCGGTCAAGAAAGGTGATGTCGTTAAGGCAGTTGTTGTACGGACACGCCGTTACATTAAGCGACCAGACGGATCTTGGCTGCGCTTTGATAGCAACAGCTGTGTGATCATTGATGACAAGGGGAACCCAAAGGGAACACGTATTTTTGGTCCGATAGCACGTGAAGTGCGAGATCGTGGCTATATTAAGATCAGCTCATTGGCTCCCGAGGTCATTTAATTCGAAGGAAAAAGTATGGGAAACAAAAAATTGCGTAAAGGTGACGAGGTCATGGTCATTGCAGGAAATGACAAAGGCAAGACTGGAAAAGTTATCTCTAGAAATGACACTCGTATTATCGTTGAAGGAGTGAATGTGCGCAAAAAGCATATGAAGCCGACCCAACAAAACCAAAAAGGGCAAATCATCGACATTGAGTGTGGAATTCACATCTCAAATGTAAAGCCCTTTGTTGACGGGAAAGCAGTCAAATTGCGAGCGCGCTTTAATAAGCAGGGAGAGAAAGAGCTCTTCTATATCGAAGATAAAAAAGAGCATCTAGTTCGACCAGTAAAAAAACAGAAGAGTTAAAGGCATTAGAAGACCATGTCAAGATTGAAAAAGAAATACCTCGAAGAGATTAAGCAAGCTTTACAAGAGAAGTATGCTTATAGCAATCCGATGAAAATCCCAGAGTTGAAAAAAATTGTTGTCAACATGGGCCTCGCAGAGGCTTCAAAAGATAAGAACGCTTTGCAGGATGCGGTAAATGAGCTCTCTGTACTGACTGGACAGAAACCAATTATCACAAAAGCTCATAAGTCAATTGCCGGCTTTAAACTTCGCGAAGGTCAGACGCTTGGAGCAAAAGTTACTCTCCGCGGAAAACGGATGTATGATTTTTTAGATCGATTTTGTAATATAGTATCCCCTCGTATTCGCGACTTTCGTGGTTTTAAGAGAAAAGGGGATGGAAGAGGGTGTTATTCGTTAGGTCTTGATGATCAGCAGATATTCCCTGAGATCAATCTTGACAAAGTTAAGCGCACACAAGGAATGAATATAACATTTGTTACAAGTGCGGTAACCGATGATGAGTGTGTTGAGCTACTAGCTAAACTCGGCATGCCGTTTATGGAAGCATAATTTAGAAGGAGATGCATTCATGGGTAGTGACCCAATTGCTGATTTATTAACCAGAATCCGAAACGCTTCAACAGCACGGCATCGTTATTTAGATGTTAGCTGGAGCAAAATGCGCGAAGCAATCGTTAAGATTCTGAAGGAAAACGGCTTCGTTGCTCATTTTCTTGTAAAAGAAGAAAACAAGAAGAAAACGATGCGCATTTTTTTGAAATACACACCTCAGCGCGAGCCGGTGATTAATGGATTGAAGCGCGTGTCCAAACCCTCGCTAAGAAGGTATGTAACACATAACGAAATCCCACGGGTATTAGGTGGAATGGGCATATCGATTGTTTCAACATCTAGCGGAGTCATTGATGGCAAGACCGCACGTGGTAAGAAAATTGGCGGAGAGCTACTCTGCTTAGCTTGGTAGTATAGGAGAAGAATTTAAATGTCTCGTAAAGCATCAGTCCCAATCGAACTTCAGAGTGGTGTAGAAGTAAAAGTTGACGGACGGAATATCACAGTTAAAGGGCCAAAAGGAACTTTAAGTAGAGAGTTGATGGATGGGATTGAAGTATCTGTAAAAGATAACCAAATCACAGTCAGCTTAGCCCCCAGTATGTCCCATGCCAAAAACTTTTTAGGACTTTATTGGAGTTTGATTTCGAACATGGCTGAGGGTACAAGTAAAGGATTTGAAAAGCGGCTAGAGATGATCGGTGTAGGTTATCGAGCAGCAGTTCAAGGAAATCTACTTGATATCCAAGTTGGGCTTTCACATCCCACAAAAATGCCCATTCCGAGTGGAATTGAGGTAAGCGTTAGAAAAACACGCAGATCACAGTTAAAGGTATAGACAAACAGTTAGTTGGTCAGTTTGCGGCTGATATACGTGCTAAGCGTCCTCCTGAGCCATATAAAGGCAAAGGAATCCGTTATGCAGATGAGTACGTGCGTCGCAAAGCTGGTAAGACTGGGAAAAAATAGGCTTTAAAAAATGGAAAGTAGCAGAAAACATGTAGCTAAAGTCCGCAAGAAGAGAGTACTTCGCCTGCGTAAGCGGGTTAGAGGAACTACAGAAAAACCTCGTCTTTGCGTGATTAAAACAAATCAGAATATCAATGTGCAACTCATCGATGATGAGAATTCAATCACTTTAGCCAGTGTATCAACTCTGTCAAAGGAATTTAAGAACACAGAATTCAACAAAAAGAACCAAACATCAGCTAAGCAACTTGGATTAAAAATCGCTGAAAAGGCCAAAGAGAAGTCAGTAAAAAAAGCTGTCTTTGATCGAAGTGGTTTTAAATATCACGGCGTGATTGCGGCTGTAGCAGATGGAGCCCGAGAAGGCGGATTGGAGTTTTAGGAGAGAAGCATGTCAGGAAACAATGACGAAAGTAATCTAGAAGAGAAAGTTCTCTTTGTCAACCGAAGTTCTAAAGTTGTTAAAGGTGGACGTAAGTTTAGCTTCTCAGCCCTCATTTTAGTGGGCGACCATAATGGTAGAGTAGGATTTGGCTTTGCAAAAGCCAATGAGCTCACCGACGCGATCCGCAAGGGAGGCGAAGCTGCTCGCAGAAATCTCATCACATTTGAAATGGAAGGAACAACAATTCCTCATGAGATTTTAGTCGACTACGATGGAGCGAAGCTGCTTCTAAAGCCAGCACCTGAAGGAACAGGAGTAGTAGCGGGTTCTCGTATGCGCTCTATATTAGAGTTCGCCGGTTTACGGGATGTTGTCGCAAAAAGTATCGGTTCGAACAATCCGATTAACCAGGTGAAAGCAACATTTAAAGCGCTTGGTCTGTTACGCAGCAGACAAAGCACTATGGAATTAAGAGGTCTCTAATGACAATACAACTAGAATCATTATCGAACACATCACGGCCCAAAAAGCGTCGTAAGCTTTTAGGACGAGGCCCCGGATCAAAGCGAGGTAAAACATCTGGCCGCGGTGAAAAAGGGATGGGCGCACGATCAGGTTACAAAACTCGTTTAGGTTATGTTGGGGGCGGAGTTCCTTTGCATAAGCGCGTTCCAACTCGTGGCTTTTCAAATGCACGTTTTGCCTGTAAGTTAGATGTGATCAATTTAGCTCAAATCGAAACACTATACAATGATGGCGAAACCGTCAGCCTAGAAACGTTACGAGAGAAAGGATTTATTAAAGGACAATCTAATGGAATTAAAGTGCTCGCTAATGGCACATTGTCCAAAAAAGTTTCCTTTAAAGTAGAAGGATTCTCTGACGGAGCTAAAGAAAAACTCAAAGAAGCTGGGATAGCGACTTAAATATGATCGAAACATTCAAGCGCATAGCGAGTATACCGGAACTAAAGAATCGAATTGTCTTCACAATCATGATGCTGATCGTCTGTAGGATCGGCGTTTTTATTCCAGTACCTGGAATTAACGGAGAGATGGCGCTTGCCTACTTTAAGCAAGCTACTGGAGGGGGGCAAAACCTTTTTCAGTTAGTCGACGTCTTTTCGGGTGGAGCCTTTGCTCAAATGACCGTCATTGCGCTTGGAGTCGTCCCCTATATTTCCGCTTCGATCATTATGCAGTTGTTGATGGCTTTGATGCCTGGACTACAGCGCGAAGTGCGGGAAAATCCTGATGCCGGACGCCGTAAAGTCAATAAATACACACGAATTCTTACGGTTCTATTAGCTGTTGTCCAGTCGACACTTTTTGCCCGTTTTGCCATAGGCATGAACCAATCAAATCCAGGAATTATCCTTCCTGAAATGATGCGCGCACAAGCCTTTGGATTACCTTGGGTATTCTTCTTAGTGACAATACTTACTATGACTACAGGAACTGTTTTTCTTATGTGGGTAGGCGAACAAATCACTGAGAAGGGCATCGGTAATGGGATGAGTTTGATCATTACACTTGGGATTATTTCTTCACTGCCCTCAACAATGGGATCTGTAATCAAACAGCTAAATTTAGACTCACAGGAACCAGGTCAGCTTACCTTTTCCTCTCTAGTAGTCCTATTTGCAGTCTTTGTTTTTGTTATCATAGCGACCATATTGATCATTCAGGGAGTAAGAAAGATCCCTGTGCAGTATGCGCGGCGTGTCGTAGGACGCAGAGAAGTACAAGGCGGCGGATCCTATGTCCCTTTAAAAATTAACTATGCAGGTGTAATCCCTGTTATTTTCGCATCATCGCTTTTAATGTTTCCCGCTACGATTGCCCAGTTTTTAGGCCGTGGCGGTTTTCTTAGTTCAATTGCAAGTGCGATGTCTCCAGGAAGCCTTGTGTACATGTCCGTTTATGTGCTCCTCATACTCTTTTTCACATATTTCTGGACAGCTACACAGTTTCATCCTGAGCAGATCGCTTCTGACATGAAAAAGAATGGAGCATTTATACCGGGAATCCGACAGGGGAAACCGACTCAAGAATTTTTAGAATCCACCATGAATAGGATCACACTAATTGGTGCTATATTTCTTGCGATTATTGCGATACTCCCATCGATTATTGGTAAAATTTTACATATTGACCCTAGCATCAGCTATTTTTTTGGCGGAACAGCCCTTTTGATTTTAGTCGGTGTTGTTCTCGACACAATGAAGCAAGTAGAGTCGCATCTCCTAATGAAGCGTTATGAAGGCTTCATGAAAAAAGGGAGAGCAAGATAGGATCCATTACTTAAAGTTGATTTTATATCTCCTATTTGGTAGGATTTTTGAGCATTTAAACGATATAAACTTTAAACGAGAAAAAAAGTTATGCCACGCGTAATTGGAATTGACATTCCCGGGAAGAAGAGACTGGTTATCAGCCTAACATATATTTATGGCGTCGGTCGCACCCGAGCAGAAGAAATTGTAGACAAACTCGGATTAGATCCTAGCATGCGCACAGAAAGCCTTTCTGGTGAAGACATCGTGCGTTTAACTGAGATACTTCAAAACGACTATGTCGTAGAAGGGGATCTAAGGCGGCAAGTACAAAGTGATATTAAGCGACTGATTAACATCAACTCCTATCGTGGGCAGCGACACAGAGCAGGCCTTCCTGTTCGTGGTCAGCGCACTCAAAAGAATGCCCGTACTCGAAAAGGGAAGAAGAAAACAGTAGCTGGTAAGAAGAAGTAATTTTTAATTGAGGAGACGTTCTCTTGGCAAAACAAGCACAGGTTAAGAAAGGCGGAAGAACCCGCAAGAAGGTGTTGCGTAACGTCCCAGCAGGCGTTGTTCATGTTTCAGCAACTTTTAATAACACTATCATCGCTGTAACAGACCCATCTGGAAATGTTGTTTCTTGGGCTTCAGCTGGAAAAGTTGGCTATTCAGGTTCCCGTAAATCCTCCGCTTTTGCAGCTACAGTTGCAGCGCAGGATGCCGCAAAGTCTGCGATGACAATGGGAATGAAAGAAGTTGAAGTAAATTTAAAAGGGCCCGGATCAGGGCGTGAATCGGCTGTGCGTGGTTTGTTAAGTGCAGGGTTAATTGTTACGGTCATCCGTGATAAGACCCCAGTTCCGCACAATGGTTGCCGTCCACGTAAACGCCGCAGAGTATAAGGAGGTTCACGCATGTCATCTATTTTATATAATAAGTTTGAAATGCCCGAGATCATCAAAATTGATGAAGAGGGAGCTTCTACAACATTTTGCCGATTTATTGCAGAACCTTTTGAGAGAGGCTTTGGGCACACTATCGGTAATGCGATGCGTCGCATGCTTTTGACTGCAATCGAAGCGCCAGCCATCATCTCTTTCTTCATGGAAGGTGTTCCGCATGAGTACATGGCAGTTGAAGGTATTATCGAAGATGTAACCAACATCGTTTTAAATCTCAAGGGAGCGCTCTTACGTCGACTAATTCTTTCTGACATGCCAAATGCACGTGAGCAGAAAGTCATCGTAAAAATGCTTGAAGTTAGCGAAGAAGATTTACGTGAAGCAGGCCAGAAAGTGATTACACTTGGCGACTTGATAGAAGAAGGTGAGTTTGAGGTCGTCAACCCTAACCATCCAATTTTCACTGTTACAAAGCCGATGACACGACGCGTTGAGCTTAAAGTCACAATTGGACGTGGATATGTCCCTTCTGAGCGGCATGAAATCACCAATCAGATCGCTGACGAGATTGTCATGGACTCAACCTTCTCACCTGTACTGCTTGTAAATTATTTTGTAGAAGACACACGGGTAGGACAAGATACCGATTTTGATCGCCTCATTCTAGAAGTGCGTACTGATGGAAGGGTCACACCGCAAGAAGCGGTTGCTTTCGCCTCTAAGATCTTGGTACAGCATCTCACAAGTTTTGAGACAATGGATCAAAGAGAGATCACCTTCGAAGAAATTAAGACAACAAATGACAGTGATCTTGAAGACCTCATGTCAAAGCTTGTTTTAGGAATCAACGAGATTGAACTTTCAGTCCGCTCAACAAACTGCTTGAATGGTGCTAACATCGAAACCATTGGAGAGCTAGTTGTAATGCCAGAGCATAAGCTTTTGCAATTCCGTAATTTTGGTAAGAAATCTCTAAATGAGATCAAAGCTAAACTAACAGAAATGGGACTTGGATTAGGAATGGATCTAAGTCGATTTGGCATTACTCATGAGAATGTCAAAGACAAAATTCAGCAACACCTTGAAGAAAAGAAAGGGGCAACGCTATGAGACACCGCAAGAGGACTTTAAAACTAGGACGCACCTCTTCGCACAACCGCTGCATGATTGCGAACATGCTAAAATCTCTAATTGAAGAAGAGCGTATTGTCACAACAGTAACAAAGGCTAAAGAACTAAGACGGCATGCAGACCGCATGATCACCTTAGCAAAGAAGAATACCTTAGCAAGCCGACGCAATGCTATCAGCAAGTTGATGGTTCGTTTTAACCCATTAACTAGCAAAGAATCGCGAGCTGCGAAAGAAGGCAAGACAGATGCTTACAACATCGATCGACGCGTAATGGGCAAGTTATTCGACACTTTAGGACCTCGCTTTGATAATCGCAATGGCGGCTATACACGCATTATACGCGGACACAACCGAGTTGGCGACAATGCAGCGACCTGCGTATTAGAATTTTTAAGTGAGTAAACCAGCCATTCCTGTTGAAGATCCCAGGCTAGCAGGCAGCAGACTGCCCTCAGCTACATTTTGCATCACATCCATGGCTTCGGCTATGCATTCGTCGCAACTTGAACATGCTGACAGTCCTCGTTCAACCATCCTGGGATCTTTATCGAGAACGACTGGCAACAGACGTTGCTTTTTTCATTCCAAGCAATTATTTTGTAGAATCTTGGAATAGTCACATCTGGAGGAAGCAACCATGGGAGTTAGAATTGCAATCAATGGACTTGGGCGCATAGGAAGACATGCTTTACGCTATGCGCTAAAGACACCTGATATAACAATAGTCGCAGTTAATGATATTGTCCCGTCTGACAATTTAGCCTATCTTCTCAAATACGATTCCACTCATGGCCGATTAGAAGCCATGATAGAGTCCGAGCCAGGCCTTTTAATCATCGACGGACACAAGATCGTAGTTCTTTCAGAAAAAGATCCGGTAAAACTTCCATGGAAAGAATTAGAAATTGACTATGTCATCGAGTCAACAGGCTTTTTTGCCAATCAAGAAGGATCTTCCAAGCATCTTCAAGCTGGTGCGAAGCGAGTGATTATCTCAGCGCCTGCTAAAGGAGACGGAATTCCCACCTTTGTCATGGGAGTCAATCATAAAGACTACAATCCAGATAAAGACGTCATTGTTTCCAATGCATCATGCACAACAAACTGTCTTGCCCCGATTACCAAAGTTCTTTTAGATAACTTTGGCATCGAAGAGGGGTTAATGACCACAGTGCATGCGATGACAGCAACGCAGCCCGTAGTCGACGGCCCTTCCAAAAAGGATTGGCGTGGAGGTCGAGGCGCGTCGCAAAATATTATCCCCTCCTCTACAGGGGCAGCTAAGGCAGTAGCTCTTTGTTTGCCGGCAGTAGCGGGGAAATTAACAGGCATGGCCTTTCGCGTGCCTGTTCCTGATGTATCAGTAGTTGATTTAACGGTCCGATTGACCAAACCTACCACATATGGGCAGATTTGCGAGAAGATGCGTGAGGCATCAGAAGGATCGATGAAAGGAGTTTTAGAGTATTGTGACGAGCAAGTTGTATCCTCAGATTTTATAGGTTCCGATGCTTCATCGGTATTTGATGCAAAAGCGGGGATAGGCTTGAACGCACAATTTTACAAGATAGTCGCTTGGTATGATAATGAGATAGGCTATGCAGCACGTGTTATAGACCTTATCCTTTACATGCTCAAGCAAGAAAAGAAGGTATAACAGTGAATTTTACGAGAGAACCACTAATAGAGACAGTTATCTCCTCAAAGGACGGACATAAGTTGGCATTGCGCAACAGCAAGGGAGGAGGTCAGGAAGAATTTTTTGTAGATGCTGTAGAAGTCATTACATTTGGGAACAATTGTTTTTATCGTTCCTTAGAGAAGCCAAAGAGCTTTTTAGTCCCTGTCAACGATTATGAGATTTTAGAAGTACGTGAGACGCGCATGGTGTTAAAGACAGCGGCAGTTGAGCGCGTCAAGATTGGCGGCGGGCGTGAGTCGGCAGCCAAACAACCACGTGAGGAGAAAGAAGTTCCGGCATCAGTAGAGAGAGCTGAGGCAGAGGTCTCCGAGGAGCAAAAAGTAGATAAGCGCCGTGAGCGTCGCCGCACACGGAAGCGCAGAGGCAAAGATGAGGAGGCAGAGCAGAAAGAAGAAGAGACGCCAGCTCCAGCACCACGGTTAGGGGAGAGTCCCTCGCTGATTCCTCCGCCTTCAACTCTTATTTCCGATACCATTAAGCGTTATAAGGAAGTCGCTGAGGTAAAAACCGAGGAAGAGCCTTCAGCCAATGAGAAGGAGATTTCCGAAGAGACGGAGGAAGAGACTTCAAAAAAGAAGATGGAGTTTTCCGAAGAGCCATCGGAAGACTCTTCCGAAGCTAAAGAGGAGGCTCACCAGCAAGTAGAGAATGATGAAGAGATCCCATTTTAGTGATGGTCGTTACGAGTACGGTTTCACATCATCGGGGCTTTTTACCATAATCAACAAAGAAGGTGATTCCATTTACGAGATATCGGTTCCCTTATTAGAAAAATTAGGGAGCCATCTCGTTTGGATCTTTTTTTGGATTACACTTATCCTTGTGTCCAATCTCTTTTGTTCCGAGTCGATAGTGTATGTTACCAACCGACTTTTTTCGGGGCTAATTTTCGTGCACATTTTCTTATTTGGAGCGCGTTTAACGACCCTTTTACTAAAAGGAGGGGTGATTCCGATCTTTTTCCCTCCCTTATGGATGCGTCTAACGCGCCAATTCCAAAAGGGGGCTGGCGAGGAGTTGTTGAAGAAGCATGCGCTTGAGGATCATCCTGGTTTGCTTGCTAATCTAGCGTTAGCGCAGCTAAGACGTGGGGAGAAAGAAGAAGCAGAGGGGTTATTAAAGCGTACTTCTACCCTTCTCAAGGATGGAGTATCTTGATTTTTCAATTATGAAACTTGACTGAAAGAGGATTCAAGAGTAATCTATTGGCTCTTACGCTCGGGTGGTGGAATGGTAGACACTAGGGACTTAAAATCCCTTGGGCTTTGGCCCGTGCGGGTTCGAGTCCCGCCCCGAGCAATCTTAAACATTAGGTTTTGCCTATCACTGCATAACTCCCAAGAATGGTAACAACCTCATGTGGGTCAAATTTGGGTCACTTGGGGATTCTTAATTTCAAACTATTCTTTACACATTTTGCAAGGCTTCGTATGTGCGCTGTATGTTTTGCTGTACACCAATGCTGTA
>CAVVHU010000016.1:0-51308 GCA_963748195.1 uncultured Chlamydiales bacterium
ATAAGAAGATAAGAAACATAGCCTATTCCTGCACAGCAGCTCGCTTTGAAAAGAGCTTTTGCCGGTTCCTGCCGACACTCCTGAACAACTTTCCTTGAAATGGGGGAAACAATATTAAACCATCCCAAACGCTCTTGTACAGTCGCTCGGATTTTCTGCAGAACAGGACTCAAGTCTTGGTCGATTTCTAATTTTGAACGAGTAGAGACAATTCCACTTCCTACTAACTTCATATGCATTGCGATGGCCTCAAGTAAAATAAATATTTTTGTAACAAAGGTTACATGTAGCCTTGGTTACAAGTCAATCGTTCGTTTCCAAAAAGTAAAAAAAGGGGTAAATTCGTCTTCATGACACTCGCAGAAGAAAAAAAAAGTAAAAGATCTGAGTATTTCAAAGAGACAAGGGCAAACCGTCTATTTCAAATTATCGAAGATTACACAGAGTTAGTTGCCGATTTAATTGAGGTTCATGGGAGTGTGAAGGTTTGTGATCTTGCTCGTGAAATGGGAGTTTCCCATGTCAGTGTTTTGAAAACAGTAAAAAGACTTGTTCGTGATGGATATTTATCCTATGGCGAAGCGCGCTGCATCGAGCTGACACTAAAGGGCCGGGAAACAGCTGCTTTCTCAAAGAAAAAGCACCTTATTTTGACAGAATTTTTGCAAAGCATCGGCGTTCCAGAAGATGTTGTTGCAACAGATGTGGAAGGCATCGAACACTATATCAGCCCAACAACTCTTGAAGCTCTGATTACACATATGCATGGGTAATTTAACGGTGAAATAATATACATTATTTATTTGAGTCCTGGTAACTTTTAAGCAGCAAAGACGTAAATAGAGTCTCTTAGGAGGAAATGATGAAAAATATAGCTGTGTTAAGCGAAAAAGAAATTCAGTAAATGATGGACCATATTGAGAGTCCGATGGTTCAAAGAATCATGTTTAACAATCATACTCTTGATCTCCACAAAGAGACCCGGCTCTCTGTTATCGTCCCTATAGACCAGATCAAAAGGCAACAACCTTTTTCTTATAACTTAATCAAAAGTAAAGCGTGTTTAGATACAGGAACAAGAAGAAGTGGAGGACGGCTTGAGGTTGACTGCTTTGTTGCGTACGGATACTGGGACCGGCTGGGCCCACTCCAAGGACAATCTGTTGATATCGTTCAACATTTTGACAAGATGATGCCTCAGCCTAGTCGTAAGACCATTGGTGCATTTACTGCTATGAACGGGATTCAGAATGATAAAAATGACTTTGAAAAAATGTGCTTATCGATTACCGCTCGGCTCAATCGTGAGAAGCCGCTTTTTATCGGCATATATAATGCAACAACCGGGAAAGGGCTTGGCATCATTAATGACCTTGAAAGAATGTTTAACGAAAAAACGATGAATGTCCTTTCTTTTTTGTTTGCGCGTCAGATGTTTGCGACATTTTCGACTCTTTTGAGAGAAGATCTGTCCAAATTTGCTTTGGGCACACATCGCACATAGTGAAGGAGCATTGATTGGAAAGGATTGCCTGACTGATTCTAGGTGGGGAGTATCCAAACACCATCGTGCATTGATTCGGGATCATCTGATCACATGGGTGTATGGTGGGGTCACTTCAATCCCAGATAATTGTGTAAACGATGAAAATCAATACATATTCAAATAAAGATATTGCTCTCAACCTTGTAAGGAAACATCTCGATAAAGTTCCTATGCCGGATATGACGTATCAAGATAAGGACTTAATGGAATATGCAAAGAAAATGGAAAAGGTGATGGGAAATGGTCAAACTGCCGAACAGATCTACAAGCAGCTTAAATCGGGTAGAGATACTTTTTATAGCAGGTATTTCATCAAAAAATACCCCCATGAGAGCAAAAAGAACGGGTATACAATTTCAGTTGTTGATAGCATTGTAAAAAATCCTCCTCTTGTAGAAGGTGATCATGCTTTTCTGGGAGATACGTATCAACAAGCATTAGGTGAAAATATTGATGGATTTAGGAAAGCGGGTTTGATCTATGACGCAAAGAAGATTTTTTAATTTATTTCTCTTTATTGTTTTGGCATTTTTGCTTGTTCCTCGGCTCTATGGAGAAACTCTTTCTGAGCTTTTAGAAACACTTGATCTTGGAACCGATGCTGAAGTTGAAGAGAGGCTACATGCTGCCGATATCGCCTATAATGAATATATTGAGTATCTATCAGAACTGAGAAGCTCTTTTGCTGCTCAAATGGAAAATGAATTTAATCTTAAGTGTTCTAATTATCAGGGAAGAATGCATAAGACAATAGAACGCCTTGGGATGGATTTTCATGCTGAGAGGCGTGCAACAATTGAAGAGGCGAGAGCATTAACTCTCTCAGTCTTAGAAAAGTTTGTTGACGCTATCAACTCTGATGAGAGGTTGCAGCCCTTCTTAAAGACCAGACCATTTACTCATAAGAAGGTAATACTTTCCATTATATTTAAAGGTATCAATGGAAGGTATGCTGATGGCAGTGTATACCATGTTTTTTTTGTAAAGCCTGTTGCTTCCCCCCAATGTTATCTTTTCTACGATGCTCAAGATCCATTTGTACTTGATTCAGATCCTATTTTGAAAGAGACCTATGAAGAGGCTGTGAGATTAAATAATCTATTCCCTATCAAAAACCCCGATATCCATCAGGTGACAGAAAAAGAAGAGGCGATCGATACTCTTCTCTATGATTTTCGTGAGCAAATGAGAGTCAAACACGGATTAGAGTGCTGGTCGATTGGAGGGGATATGAATGGGAAAATAGAGAATATCGGTGCCAAATTTGTCGTCTTGCACCAAGCAACGCAGGAACAAGCGCGAAACTTGCTTCTCGATATTACCCAGAGTTTACTAGCAGCTGTCAATGATTGTATAAAGCTTCAGCCATACCTAGCAGAAGATCCTTTTCCAGCTGATCGACTGAAATTGCGCCTCTGTTTCAAAAAAAAGAGAACATACGGCACTTACCGAAATGGTACTATGGAAAGTGCCACCTTAGATGATGGAAAAATCACATATTTCCGAGAAGTTCCTGAGGAACAAAGCAAGAAGCTCCTTTATATTCCAGATGTAGAGAGGGTTGCTGCTGAATCTTATAAAGAAGCTCTCGAGGTTGTGGAAAATGCTCCTCGCGCACGGTTTTTCAGTAAAAACTTTAGGAAAACCTGACTGTTTTGCAGTCGTTTGCAAAAAGTCAATATGGAAAGGAGCCAAAAATTAGCCATTATTAGGGATCTTGAGAAAAAAATGGTCTTGTTAACTGGCCCGCGGCAGGCTGGCAAAACAACACTAGCAAAAGCAATAGCCCAAGAATTTAAAAGCTCTATTTATCTAAATTACGAGAGTTTAGAAGATAAGAAAATGATCGAAAACCACGCTTGGCTTCCATCCGTAGAGCTGGTCATTCTCGATGAAATCCATCAGATGCAACAGTGGAAACAGTATTTAAAAGGTGTCTGTGATACGAAACCCTCTCATCAAAAAATATTGGTCACTGGAAGTGCTTGTCTTGAATTGAGTAGCGCAGGACTCTATTTTTTACACCGCCTTATGCCTCTTTCACCTGTTGAATGTGATAAGGCGAAGATTCCTTTCACTATCGAACGCTTTCTCGAACGGGGAGGTTTCCCCGAACCATTCTTAGCTGAAACCGATGTGGAGGCAGCCCGCTGGCGTTTGCAATATGTTGACAGCCTCCTCAGAGAAGACGTGCTGGATTTCGATAATATTCAAAACCTTAAAGCGATTAGAAGGATCTTTGACATGCTAAAGGAGAGAGTCGGCTCGCCGATCTCTTACAAATCGATCGCACAAGATGTCCAAATCGCTCCCAATACTGTGAAAAAGTATATTCAGATCCTAGAAGCTCTCTACATTGTTTTTAGAGTGACCCCTTTTTCGAAAAACATCTCGAGAAGCTTGATAAAGGAACCTAAAATCTACTTCTTTGATACAGGTTTGGTAAAGGGGAACGAGGGCATCAAGTTCGAAAACTTGATCGCCACATGCATGATGAAACATGTCTTTGCAAAGGTCGATTATGAAGCGAAAAATTACGCTCTACATTATTTGCAGACCAAAGAGGGGCATGAAGTCGATTTTGCCCTCGCATGCGATGATGAAATCGAATTTCTAGTTGAAGTCAAAAATAGCAACCACACGATCGAAAAAGGCTTGCGCTACTTTAAACAAAAATATGAATTGCCTGCCTACCAAGTGGTCAATCATTTAAGACAGGAGCGCCTCCAAAATGGAATTGAGATTATAAGAGGAGAGCGATTTCTCATGAACCTATCTGCATAAAAGAGAGTACCTCTTCTGCGGAATGGATGTCTTCATTGATCGCAATCTCTTCAGCTTGCTTTAACAACTCTCCCATCCGAGGGCCCGGCTTTATACCATGCTCCCGAAGTAGAACTGAACTAACAAGCGGTCTTTTTTCCTCTATGCGCTTGATGTGCTTGGAAAGCTTTTTGCGCCTCTTCTCATGCTCCTCTAGAAATTGACCGCGCTGGGGTGGATCGAGCTTAGCCGCTTCAACTTCTATGAATAGTGTGCTGTGAGGATGAGCATAAAAATGCGCCCATTCATAAAGCTCGTTTGGAGTTGGTTGTGAAAAAAATGTAACGAGCTTCTTCTCATCATTCGATGTTTTGAGATAATCACATAGCTCTAAATGTTCTTCAAGAGTCGCTTGGGGAAAGAGTTGTAAAAGATATACGATCGTTGGACACTCTAATGGAAAATATGAAAAGCGCTTTACAAGCTGTTCGATCTCAACTCTCTGAAGATTAGGAAAAATAATGCTCAACAACCCAAGGCGTTGCAGTGTGATCAGCGCCTGATCAAAATGAGGGTAGCTGGCCATCTTACAAAACTCCTGCCAGATTCGCTCCATCGAAACGGAGGGGAAGAGGGTTGCAGCTAACTTCTGAATCGCTTTTTCTGTCCCTTTATCGATCGTAAAGCCAAGGCGCGCAGCAAAGCGGACAGCACGCACCATGCGGAGGCGGTCTTCTGTAAAGCGCGCCTCAGGGTTGCCTATCGCCCGAATGAGGCGGTTTTTTAGATCCTCTTGTCCTCCTACATAATCATAAACAGAATCGCTTAAGGGGTCGTAAAACATACCGTTGATCGTAAAATCGCGGCGCAAAGCATCCTTCTCAGGAGTCGAAAAATCGACACCATCAGGATGCCTTCCATCATGATATGGATGATCGCGTCTAAAGGTTGCGACTTCAAAGTTGACCCCCTCATACACAACAATCACCACACCAAATGAAATCCCAACTGGAATGGTGCGTGGAAAGAGTTTCTGTATAGCGGATGGGGGAGCGCTTGTAGCGATGTCTATCTCATCGGAAGCGGTTCCCAAGAGCAAATCGCGCACAAACCCTCCGGCAAAATAAGCCGTATAACCAGCCTCAAAGAGGGTTTGGCAAATGGAAGTCGCCAGGAGGGTTATGATGCTCATGCAATTTTTTCAGACGCGTCGCGACGGGTGATCACAGGCGGCTTGCCATGCAAGATCGTCTCATCATTAATGAGAATCTCCGCAATTGTTTCATCCGATGGAACCTCAAACATTAAATCGGTCAGCAGATTCTCTAAAATCATCCGCAAAGCACGCGCGCCAGTTCCAGCCTCTTTTGCCTTCATAGCCGCCGCGTAAAGCGCCTCTTTTGTAAACTCTAGCTTGACGTTTTCTTCAGCAAAAAGATTCTCGTATTGCTTGACAACAGCATTTTTTGGTTCTGTCAAAATCTTGACCAGATCGTCAAGCGTCAACTCATTGCAGTTGACGATGCAATTGAAACGGCCAATGAATTCAGGAATCATTCCAAAACTGATAAGGTCTTCAGGCTCAACTTGGCTTAAAAGTTTATTCTTATCCTGAGGATCAATCGATTTTCCTGTCTTGGAGTCTATAAAGCCGATTGTACTTTTGCCAAGGCGCTTGCCTATGATCTTCTCAAGGTTGACAAAGGCCCCACCAATGATAAAGAGAATATTCTCGGTATTGACTTTGATATACTCCTGATGAGGATGCTTTCGCCCACCCTTTGGAGGCACATTGGCAATTGTTCCTTCAACGATTTTTAAAAGCGACTGCTGCACCCCTTCGCCCGATACATCGCGCGTGATCGAAACGTTTGATGTGGTGCGTCCAATCTTATCGATCTCATCGATGTAGATGATCCCTTGTTCTGCGCGAGCAACATCGTAATCAGCTGCTTGCAAAAGCCGCAGTACAATGTTCTCAACATCCTCACCCACATAGCCCGCTTCTGTCAGCGTCGTGGCATCTGCGATTGTGAAGGGAACATCGAGAATTTGCGCCAAGGTTTTAGCAATCAAGGTTTTACCAGAGCCTGTTGGCCCTAAAAGCATTACGTTAGATTTGCTATATCCTACATCACGCCCTTGAGAAATCGCGCGCACACGTTTGTAATGGTTATAAACGGCGACCGAAATAGTTCTTTTTGCCTCGTGCTGCCCTACGATAAAAGCGTCGAGGCGTTCTTTAATTTCCTGAGGCTTTAGGACATTTAATTCATGATGTGTTGCAGGCTTTTTCTCTAAAATGCTCATGCATAAGCGAACACAATTGTCGCAAATGTAGACATTTGGCCCGGAAATCAGTTTTTCAACGTCCTCTTCGGTTCGCCCACAAAAGGAACAAGTAGCTAGTTCTTTATTTTTTGTCATTACTTCCCACTCTCTTCGGAGAGGTGACGATTTCATCGATCAGCCCGTAATTGATCGCATCTTGAGGGCTCATGAAAAAGTCGCGCTCTGAGTCTTCTAATATTTTCTCTATCGTCTGCCCGGAGCAGTCGGATAAGATTTGCGCTAGGTATTGTTTTAGGCGTAGTATTTCGTCGGCCTGTAGCTTTATGTCCGCAGAAGTTCCCATAATGCCTCCAGAAGGCTGGTGGATCATGATGCGGCTATGTGGAAGGGCCCGCCTCTTTCCTTTAGTGCCTGCAGCCAAGAGGAGAGCACCCATAGAGGCTGCTTGTCCAATGCAGTAGGTATTCACATCGCATCCTAAAAAGCGGATGGTGTCATAAATGGCCAGTCCTGCTGTGATATATCCACCTGGCGAATTAATGAAAATTTGGATGTCCTTCTTTGGATCATCTGACATTAAATATAAAAGTTGGGCGATTACTGTATTCGCTAAAGGCTCTGTGATTTCCTGGCCGATCAAGACGATGCGGTCTTTGAGCAGACGGGAAAAGATGTCCATGGCGCGCTCTCCGCGGCCAGTATCTTCAATAATATAAGGTACAAGTGACATGCGTTAACTCTTCATTGGGTTGTTTCATAATGTGAGAGTTTATGATCTCACGAACCCAAGGTCAAGAAATTTTACTTTGCGGTCAAAACTTGCTCAAGCGCATAGTCTTTCGCTTTGCGTTGCATCAAAGAGGCTGCCATGCGATTGACCATTGCTTTGGAAGTTTCTTGGTCCATATCCCTTCCATAGAGGTAAGGATTCTGGTTAATCTGCCTGATTAGCTCGTTGTTCAGCTCTTGGTTGGAAAGAGTGATGTTCCCTTGTTTCGCAATCTGCTTTTCAAGAAAATAAAGCCGCAAAACTTCGTCGATTTCTTTTGCGACACCGACTTCAATCTCTTTTTCACGCGCTTTGATTTCCTCGTCGCTTATCCCTTGGTTCTTGAGCTCCTCAAGACGGGAACGAATCCGCTCAATCCTCTCAGCTTCAACAAGAGAAGTTGGCATGTCAAAGGTGTATTTTTCCAAAAGAGCTTTTTCCAAAGCTTCGGTTTGCTTTCCGTGCTGGATATCTTCAGCCTCTTTTTCGAGGTTTGTGCGAATTTTTTGCTTCATATCTTCGACCGACTCTGCACCCACCTTTTTTGCCAGTTCCTCTGTCAATTCAGGGAGGATGATTTTTTTGATCGCTTGCAAAGTAACGCGCACTTTTGTCGGCTTGAAGTTCTTTTTCGTTTCTTCGTCTGCCTTTTCATCTATTTCGCTTAAACCTTCCGCTGTCTCAGAAACTTTCATGCCGATAAGCAGCTTCACGAGCCAGGGTGCCATTCGCTTCTCGTCAACCTCAAAACGACGGTCCTTCACGATAGGCTTGGGAGGATCTGTGTCGATAGCATCGATCGTAACGTCGACAAAGTCGCCTTGTTGCACTGCACGCTCAGCAACCTCTTCCCAATCGGCATTGCTGCGCTTCACCTCTTCGACGATTTCCTCCACGCGCTCATCTGTGACGGGCTCTTTTTCAATTTGGGGGATCGAAAGTTCAGAGAAGTTGATTTCAGGAAGATTAGGGTAGTGTTCGTACGAAAGGGTAACGATAGCACCCTCTTCTTGTGAGCAACTTTCAACTTTAGGGCGTTGAATGCTCTCTTTATTAAAAGGGTAGATCTTGGTTAAGTCGAGCGCAGCGCGATAGGCGTCATTAACGAGATTTTCTTTCCACTCTTGTTCGACATAGGATCCGTAACGGCTGATCACTGTGGCATCAGGCGCCCGCCCCTTGCGAAATCCGGGAATCGAGATCTGTTTATTAACGGTTTTGACTGCTTTTCTGTACGCCTTTTTGGAGGCTTCAGGGCGCACTTCAACTTTTAGAGAGAGGCGGCATCCAGCTTCTTCGGTTGCTTCAACAAAAAAAGCTTCATTTTCAAAAGTTTTCATAACACTATAACTTGATTGGGAAATTAAAGCGGGTGATGAGGTTCGAACTCACGACCCTCACGTTGGCAACGTGATGCTCTACCACTGAGCTACACCCGCGTTCACTTTTCTTTAGCGGGTGATGAGGATCGAACTCACGGCATTCACCTTGGGAAGGTGACGCTCTACCACTGAGCTACACCCGCATAAAGAAATGAAAGAGCATTGTAGATTTTGGAGATGTTTTTTCGCAAGGGTAACATTTTTGGAGGCGTTCCCCATTGAGCCTGTCTATGATCCCTCATGATCCGGCCTGAAGGCCCTAGAAAAGGCATGCGCATCGGAGCTAACAACACTTGACAAGAGTGAGGGGCAATCTTAATGTTTTTTACAAATATAAACAAAAAGGCTGCTATGATTCCATATCCCTTTCGGTATTCTTCTATTGCTGAGATAGAGGCCGATTTTAAATAGAAAGCAGCAGCAGAGGTTGAATCAGCCCGCATAAGCAAGGAACTGAAAGTGGACTACTCCTTATTAAGGACGAATTGAAGATTGTCTATCAATCTTCCTTCCAGTGGAATTAATCTCTCTGAACCTATTGTTTCATGTCATGGGTGTTTTGAGGATGAACATGCACTTTGCCTAGTACCATCGAAGCATGCTCAAGAGTTTGTTGGAAAAAAGTCGGGAGAAGCAAATTTTCTTAATCACACGGGCGATTTTATTCCTCGAATAGGAAGAAACATAGGTCTTGTCACTTTTCAGAATGGAATTATGAATACTCCTGAAGATTTTGAATTGATGGGTAAGCAGATAATAGCGAATTTTCCTGAAAATCCCCTTTGCATAGGTTTGTACAATGAGAAATTGGGGTTATTAAATCATCTTAAGAGAGTTCCTCTCCATCTTAGAAACAAAATGACCAAGGTTGTGGGAAAAACTTATATATTTTTAAAGACAATTATTAAACGTATTCATTCGATTAATCCAAATCTTATTTGATTCATGTGATGCATAGTGAGGGAGGAGCGATTGGGAATCGGGCTCTTGGAGCAATGTAAAAGGATAAGATAGCTCTTTTCCAAAAAAATTTGATTACAGTGCATTGCGAACATATAATGCTTATTCTTCCCGAGATAGAACAACAGGTATATTTGGCATGTATTATAACTTTCTCTCTGAATACGATATAAACATTGAGTCTCTATCATTGCCTAAATGGAGGCAAGCATTAGAACTATGCAGCCTTGCAGGAGCGGGTATTGTGAATTTGCCTCCAGGAGATCATGATTTTAGAGGAGCGACATACCAAGCATTATTGAGTCGAAACATAAAAGCTATTAGAAATGCTGTGAGGAAAAGAGAGTTATGAAGAGGCTGTTGAAGTTGTGAGATCATCAGGCATATCAGAATCTACATTTGCTAAGCGTCGAATGCCAGGCTTTCTAAAAAAGTTAATAGGGATATTAGGGCTTTGACGTATGCTTTGAAGGCTGTCTCGGGATTTATCCCTCGCGTAAAAAGAATGCAGATACATCTTCTACGGCCTTTTTGCGCGAATGCGTACTATTTTTTTCACTAACAAAATTTTTTCGTTGCTTTCGAGGAATCAAATCAGTACAACTACAAATCTATCGAAAAAGGGTTGACTAGGAATGCTGAACTTTCGAAAGTTGCGCCAAGACTTCTCCGCTAATATTCTGAAAGAGGGGAAGGAGTTTTTTGAAAACAATGCAGTCATAGATGCGAAAATCCTCCACCTAGATGTGAGCACGATCAAATTAAGCTCACGGGTGCGAGGGACTTTCGAAAATATCTATGAATGCGAAATCGAGATCGATCGGAATGAGTCGATGGCAGTCGACTCTAACTGCGATTGTACCTATACATACGATTGCCAACACATTGCGGCTCTCCTCTATTATCTAGAAAAAAACCTAGACCAAATCATCGTCGCCTACTCTGAAGAAACCGACCTCGATACCCACCACGGCATTGATGAAGAGGAAAAAGAACAGCTCAAACAAACGTTTGAGGCTGCAGCAAGCAAAGAGGATCATCGAAAAGATCAGCAATACCAAAAAGAGGTGTTGAGCGAATATATGAGCGCTGCCAAGCACCTCGGCGCCTCGCCTTTCTTCCTACCACAAGAAGTTATCGAAGAAGATCACGCCGAATTGGCTGTGGTATTTTCGAGCAAAGCGTTTGAATCGAACAAACCGGTTGAGCTTCAGCTTGCCATCCGTCTTCCTTCCCGCTCAAAACCCCTTGTCATTCCAAATATTAAAGCCTTCTTAGATGCTATCCGCTATCGTGAACCCCTCTCTATCAGCGGAAGGCGCTATTTTTTCACTCTGTTCTCCTTCGATCAGCATGATCGTGAAATCTTGACCCTTCTGCTCCATCATGCCCATGTAATGGATGCGCAGCCGCGGGTCGCGACCCTCGACCATCAAGCTCTAGGAGCGCTCTTTGCCCGCGCCTATGACTTGGCAGCGACTAGCGGGGCGCAGATGGATAAAGAGGTGCCAATGCCCTGCCTTTACATCGGCAACCTTGAAGAGCCGCTCTGTTTTTCCGCTTGTCCGGCACAAATCAGATGTACTTTGGAATACCTCGAGGCACCTGGCCCGATGCTCCTTTTAAAACCCTCTTTCAAAGTGGATGAAGAGACTGTCACTCCCGAAGAAGCGCTTCTCTTTGCCTCAGCGAAACCAGGACTTGTCTACGCAAACACCTACTATCGCTTCCAGCCGCACATCAAAAGAGTTCACTTGCAGGCAATCCCTCGTTTTCACGAAATCACAATCCCTGAACCGCTTTTTGGGACGTTTATTGAAAATGCTCTTCCCGTTCTCAGACAATACGCAGAAGTGACCAACCCTGGCCTTATCGATCAGTTTGTCACTCTACCTTATGTCGAATCTGTCAAAGGACGGTGCGTCATCCACTATCTCAACGGTGAGATGGAGGCAGAGCTCTTTTTCTGCTATGGCGATATGGAAGTGCCGGCTGCACTGACGAAGTTAGAATATAGTAAAATCTCTGGCTTTATCGCAGACGAAGGCATTTTAGCGCGCAATTTAGTCGAAGAGAGAAAACTGATCGAAGATATTTTCGAAGATTTCATCTTTGATGAAAAAGAGGGGCTCTTTCGAGTGAAGAGCGAGAAGAAAATTGTTGAATTCATGACAGAGGTGATTCCACGTACTCAAGATCACATCACGTATGAATGCCCTGAAAACCTCTCCGAACAATTCATCTACGATGAATCGACATTCGAACTCAACTTCCGAGAAGGGAAGCGCATCGACGCCTATGAAGTTGAGCTAAAGGTAATCGGCGATCTCAAAAAAACAAAGCTCGACCTTCTTTGGGATTGTATTGCAGCCAAGAAACGATTCCTCGAATTACAAACCGCCCGCGCACAAAAAGGAGCGCGAAAATCTTCCAAAATACCCCGTATTCTCGTTCTTGATTTAGAGAAAATCGCCCCGCTTGTTCAGATTTTTGATGAAATCGGCCTAAACATACTCGATGATCACACTCAAGAATATCCTCTTTGGAGTTTGACGTCTATCCAACCCTCTCAATTTGAGCATCTTCCTGTTAAGTTCTCGATGACAAAAAGATTGCAGCAGATCCAAAAGCAGATTTTAGGTGAGAGCACATTTACCCCGCAAAAATTACCTAAGCAGATCAAGGCTGAATTGCGCAATTACCAGCTTGAAGGAGTGCACTGGCTTGAAAGACTGCGCAGGATGCATCTCAACGGAATTCTAGCAGATGATATGGGGCTGGGCAAAACTCTTCAGGCGATTATTGCCATCACCCAAAGCAAACTAGAGAAGCCTGCAGGCCAATCACTGATCGTCTGTCCGACTTCGCTTGTCTATAACTGGAAAGAAGAGTTTCATAAATTTAATCCTGATCTAAATGTTCTTGTTGTGGATGGAGTTCCATCACAGAGGCGTAAACTCATCAAATCGGCGGATAGCTATGATGTTGTGATCACCTCATACAATTTGCTTCAGAAAGATATCGAGCTCTATAAAGAGATCCAGTTTGATTATGTTATTCTCGATGAAGCCCAGAACATCAAAAACAGAGGCACTCGAAACGCCAAGTCTGTAAAAATGATTCAGGCAGCCCATAAGTTGATTTTGACAGGCACGCCAATAGAAAATTCGCTGGAAGAACTATGGAGTCTGTTTGATTTTCTCATGCCCGGCCTCCTCAGCAATTTTGACCGGTTTGTCGAAAAATATATTCGAAATAGCGGTCATTCAGAAAATAAATCGACAAATCTTGAGCTGCTCCGTAAAAAAGTTTCGCCCTTTATTCTTCGCCGCATGAAAGAAGATGTGCTGCAAGACTTGCCTCCGGTATCTGAAATCCTGTACCACTGTCACCTTACAGATGTACAGCAAGAATTTTATAAATCTTACGCTAAGTCGGCAAAAGAGGAACTTTCACGTCTTGTTAAGAAAGAAGGGTTTGATAAGATTCAAATCCATGTTCTTGCGACATTGACACGGCTGAAGCAAATCTGCTGTCACCCGGCCATTTTTGCTAAAGAGAATCCTGAAGTGGGGGATTCGGCAAAATACGATATGTTGATGGAACTGCTTCCTTCTTTAATTGAAGGGAATCATAAAACCGTCATTTTCAGTCAGTACACGAAAATGCTGACTATCTTGCGCGACGATTTAAATCAGAAGGGGATTCCATTTGCTTACCTCGACGGTTCAAGCAAGAATCGATTGGGCATTGTAAAGCAGTTCAACGAAGATCCTGCGATTCCAGTTTTCTTAGTTTCTTTGAAAGCAGGGGGTTCAGGATTAAATTTAGTTGGAGCAGATACCGTAATCCATTATGATATGTGGTGGAATCCGGCGGTAGAGAATCAAGCTACAGACCGTGTTCATAGACTTGGGCAGAAAAAATCTGTATCTTCATACAAGTTAGTTACGCTAAACACCATTGAAGAAAAGATTTTAAATCTGCAAAACAGAAAGAAAGGGCTCGTTAAAAAAGTAATGAGCTCTGACGATGAGGCTTTAGCCAAATTGACTTGGGAAGAAGTCTTAGAACTATTACAGACATGATAGAGGACCATGAATAATCGGAGCCACCCCGCAATTAAAGCTCTCCTCGATGCAGTTCGAAGCAAAGCATTTAAGAGATTTGACAAATTTTTCAATTTCTTTTCGAGCGATATAGGTATCGACCTTGGAACAGCAAATACACTCGTCTATGTGAGAGGAAAAGGGATTGTATTAAGTGAGCCTTCCGTTGTTGCTGTCGACTCCCAAACCAACGAAGTGTTGGCAGTCGGTCATAAAGCGAAGGCAATGCTGGGAAAAACTCCCAGAAAAATCCACGCCGTTCGCCCCATGAAAGATGGGGTGATCGCCGATTTTGAAATAGCTGAAGGGATGTTGAAAGCGTTGATCAGGCGCGTCACACCCGCACGCGCACTATTTCGACCAAAAATTTTGATCGCTGTCCCCTCAGGAATCACCGGTGTAGAAAAGCGGGCAGTTGAAGACTCAGCCCTGCATGCCGGCGCCCAAGAAGTGATTTTGATTGAAGAGCCGATGGCTGCCGCAATTGGAGTCGATCTCCCTGTACATGAACCTGCTGCCAGCATGATCATCGACATCGGGGGTGGTACGACCGAAATTGCCATCATCTCGCTCGGAGGCATTGTTGAATCGCGGTCTCTGCGTATAGCAGGGGATGAATTTGATGAGTGCATCATCAATTATATGCGCCGCACCTATAACCTCATGATCGGTCCGCGTACCGCTGAAGAGATTAAAATCACGATTGGTTCTGCATTTCCTCTTGGAGATAAAGAACTTGAGATGGAAGTGCGCGGTCGTGACCAGGTAGCAGGACTTCCCGTGACCAAGCGTATCAACTCGGTAGAAATCAGGGAATGTTTAGCTGAGCCTATACAACAAATCATTGAATGCGTCCGTTTAACTCTTGAGAAGTGCCCTCCGGAACTCTCTGCTGACTTAGTAGAGCGCGGGATGGTGCTAGCAGGAGGAGGCGCTTTGATCAAAGGCCTGGATAAAGCATTAACAAAAGATACAGGACTTCCGGTGATTATTGCTCCGCATCCTCTTCTTGCTGTATGTGTAGGAACAGGGAAGGCTCTTGAGCATCTTGATAAGTTTAAAAAGCGTAAAGCGATGATATAGAATGTTAGAGACGATTAAGCACCAAAAACTTGCCGCTTGGATACGTGAAGTTGCTGAACTAACCGAGCCAAGTGCTGTGCATGTTTGTGATGGGAGTGAAGAAGAATACAATTCCCTTTGCCAGCAAATGGAGCTTACCGGAACATTCATACGTTTGAACGACACCAAACGCCCCAACAGTTATTTAGCACGTTCTCATCCTGATGATGTTGCACGTGTAGAAGGCCGCACTTTTATCTGTTCTGAAAAGGAGATCGATGCGGGACCGACTAATAACTGGTCTTCTCCTGCAGAGATGGAAGAAACCTTACGCGGGTTTTTTAAAGGATGCATGCGCGGGCGCACGCTTTATGTCATTCCTTATAGCATGGGCCCTTTGGGTTCTGATATATCTCATATCGGGGTTGAATTGACAGACTCTCCATATGTTGTTTGCAATATGCGTGTTATGACGCGCATGGGAAATGAAGTGCTTGATTTGCTCGGAGAGGAAGGAGAATTTATTCCTTGCTTGCATAGTGTTGGTGTGCCGCTCAAGGTAGGTGAAAAAGATGTTCCCTGGCCTTGCGATCACGAACGGACGCATATTGTGCAATTTCCTGAAAAAAGGAGCATTTGGTCCTTTGGAAGTGGATATGGAGGCAATGCACTTTTAGGAAAAAAATGTTTCGCTCTTAGGATCGCCTCAGTCATGGCGCGTGATGAGGGGTGGCTTGCCGAACATATGCTGATCGTAGGCGTGACGAATCCTGAAGGTAGAAAAAAATATTTTGCAGCCGCCTTTCCAAGCGCTTGTGGAAAGACAAATCTAGCGATGTTGCGTTCTGCTCTTCCCGGATGGAAAGTGGAGTGTGTCGGCGATGATATTGCCTGGATGAAGCTAGATAAAGAGGGTGTTCTTCGCGCGATTAACCCCGAAGCGGGTTTTTTTGGCGTTGCCCCCGGCACATCACTGGACTCCAATCCGAATGCGCTTAATACATGCCGAAAGAACGCTATTTTCACAAACGTCGCTCTGACGCCTGATGGAGACGTTTGGTGGGAAGGGCTGACAAAAGAGAAGCCCCCACAGCTTACAGATTGGCATGGAAAACCATGGACGCCCCATAGCAAAATGCATGCTGCCCATCCAAACTCCCGCTTTACCGCGCCCGCGAGTCAGTGTCCTGTCATAGATTCCGCATGGGAAGATCCTGCAGGAGTTCCTATATCCGCCATTATTTTTGGAGGGAGACGCTCATCTGTAGTTCCTCTCGTCTACGAAGCATTTGACTGGAACCACGGTACGTTTTTTGGCTGCAGTATCTCATCAGAGATGACAGCTGCTGCAAAAGGAACCGTTGGAAAGCTAAGGCACGACCCGTTTGCGATGCTTCCTTTTTGCGGCTACAATATGGGCGACTATTTCGAACACTGGCTCTCATTTGGTGGGAAATCTGACAAACTACCTAAGATCTATTCAGTAAACTGGTTTAGAAAGTCGCCTGAAGGCCATTTTTTATGGCCGGGCTTTGGCGATAATATCCGCGTATTAAAATGGATTTTCGAAAGAACAGATGGGGAAGAGAATGCTGTAAAAAGTCCCATTGGAAACATTCCTTCAAAGTTAGATCTTACTGGTCTGACATCTGTCGATGAGCGCGCACTTTTTCATATCGACAAGAATGAGTGGCTTCAAGAAGCAACAGCACTGCGCATTTTTCTAGATCGATTTAAAGAACGCACTCCCGAAGGGATTTTAGATCAACTCAATCAACTCGAGAGTAGATTAAACAATGGATAAAACCTTTCAGATTGTTGTGATGGGATGTACGGGAGGTCCATATGAGTGCAACCTCTCAGGTTATCTTCTCTCACCAATTAAAGAGGAGGAATGGATTGTCTTAGATGCCGGGACTCTACTCACAGGCATTGATGCTGCATTTGCAAAAAACAGCTTAAGTCCGGAGCATTTCCCTGATCCCAAGCTGCAGCCGAGCGCCGAAATGCTCGTTCATCAGGTAAAGGCATATTTGATTTCACATGCCCACCTTGATCATATTACAGGGCTGGTGCTCAATTCTCAAATCGATACTACAAAATCCATTTATGGGATTGATCCAACCATCGATAATTTCCGTGATCACATTTTCAATGGGACAATCTGGCCTAATTATGGTGACGAAGGTTTTGAACCGATTTTAAAGAAATATCACTATGTCCGCCTTCCTCTTCATCGTGAAGTTGCTATTGAAGAGACCTCTATGCATGTGGAAGCCTATTTATTGAACCATCCCGGAGGCTATCCATCCACCGCCTTTTTAATAGAGTATCAAGGAGATTATATCCTATATTTTGGCGATACAGCTTCAGATTCCCTCGAGAGAGAAAAACATCTTGAGCGCGTTTGGCGTCGGATTGCTCCTCTAATAAATGAAGAGAGGTTTAAAGGCATGATGCTTGAGTGCTCCTACTCGCATAAAGATGGTGCCGCACTCTTTGGTCATCTCGATACAAAGTTGATGATGAAAGAGCTGCATCGACTCTCTGAAATCGCAAAGAATTCTCTTGAGGGTCTCAATGTGATTGTGACGCATAGGAAGCAAAGCGTCAATATAGGTGAAGATACCCTTGCACAAATCGAGGAGGAGCTGAGAGCATTTAATGATCTTGGTGTCCATTTCATTTTTCCCAATCAGGGTGATAAAATTATAATCTAAAACACTCTTTCCTGTTTAAAAATAACAACAATCGGGATAAAATCTCTTTTTTAATCATTAAAAACAGAGGCGATAAATGTCTTCTCCAGTAAATAGGCAGGAGGCTAGCCCTCCCACTCCACGCAGGCCAAATGCGTCCAGTCACAGATTTAGTCAGGATTTCTTAGATTCATTAAATGCGACGTTAGCTGACGCGGCTTCTGCGTCACCACAGGGATCACCGGCGACCCTTCGACCAAGAAGAGCGGTTGTGCTTGAGGATGTCCCAAGTGAAGAGTCAAAATCCCCTAAAAGAACTCTTTTGCAACAAGTGCGACGCTCACGAGCAAGCACGGTAAGCGCTGATTCCACATCGCGCAAAGAGGCCCTGGAGGCTATAGAAAAGCAGTACACAGAGTATTCGGGGACGGGTACACTTAGAGGTGCAAGGACGACCTGGAGAGGAGATGCGTCTGCAGAGCGTGGTTCTTTGAAATTTGCAAAAACAGAGAGAGCTCTGCCGCGCGATTTGCTTAAAAGAACAAAGCACCCCGAAAAAAAACAAATCAATCCTGTCGAAGCACAAGAAGCACAACTTCAATTATCTAAAGTGGTTTGTGAATGGGAAGACCAAGAGCAAAAGGCGCTACAAAAATTACAAACTGTAACGGATTGGGTGCAAGATCGACGCTCGTTTGCCCTACTTGTTCTCCATGTTTGTAAAACAGACAAAGAACCTTCAGAGACTTCAGTCGATGAACTTATGAATTACCTCAATGCTGTGGAAGGAGTTTCGAGTTTTGCATCTAAAAGGCCCTGGGTTCAATATCTAGAGTCTATGGCAGAGGGTGGTGCAGCGGATGCAAGGTCTGCGAACGAGGCCAGAGCGAAATTGGAAGAATATGTCTCACAGCTTGCGCAACTACTCTCAAGCTTTTATCCATTAGAAAAGCGTCTATTATCGATCGCACCTAGTGCAATTAACATCCCTGAAGCAGACAATTTTCAAAATCTTATCGCTCCTAGCTATCAATGGATTGGAAGAGCTAAGGATTTACTTACGAGCTATATTAAGAATTTGAGTAAGGTTCATGGCGATCAACATCGATCAGTGTGCGATTTGAAAAGGCTTCTCGAGTTTACTGAGCATAAGATGTCCGAAGTGGCCAAAGGAAACGCAGATAGTCTTAGCAAGGAAAGAGATGAAGCAAGAGCGACTATTGAGCGAGTCGGGAAAATGTTTACAGAGAGGGACGTTCAGGTAAACGAAGACTATGTCTCAAATCCTGACCATCGAACCGAAAATTATGGGTACGATCTAGAATTAGAGAGTATGAAAGCCAATTACCCGAAGTTTCAAAGCAGCACTCTAAAGACGATAGGTGAATTACACGAATTATTAGAGTTTGCCGGATTTAAAAACTACTCAGGCACGTGGAAATATCCTCGTTTGCCCAAAATTTGCGTCAAACTTCCGGAAAAACCTCGCCAAGAACTTGAAAGCCTTTCGATAGATACCCATTTAGTCAACGTCTTAACAGCAATTGCCCAGGTCTATAAAGCATGGGAAGAGTGCTTGCAGTAAGAGAAGTATAGCCTGTGGCTATTCTCTCTGTTAAGAACTTGCAATTACAGTCGGTTCGATTTTGATCGGGCAGTTGAGGGAGTTTGCGACAAAACACTTTTTATGCGCCTCTTCATGCAAGCTCTTTGCGACTTCAAGCTGCGCTGCATCGCTGATTTCAATTTGAGGCCTTAGGATAATTTCGGTGAATGTTCCACCTCCACCTGCTTCAGTTGTCACGACCCCTTCAGGGCTATCTTTGTACTTTGTTACAGCGATTTTCTTCATCGCACATAGCCCTAAATACCAGAGCATTTGACATGAAGCAACCGATGAGAGCAGCATTTCCTCGGGGTTCCATTTTGTGGGATCACCCATATAAGATGGGTCAGCAGATCCTTCCAGAATAGGCTTTCCTTCTACAGCAGATTGATAAGAGCGTTTATAGCTGCTTAAATCGGCGGTACCTTTGCCCTCATTTCCAGTCCAGGTCAAGCTTAATTTATATTCATGTATTTTCATCGTTGCTCCTTACTTTGAATAGGGGCATTTTCTCGGTTCAATAGCCTTGTCGTCAAGAACCATTTCATCATATTCGCCCTTCATTAATTTAGCCCGCATATTAAGCGTTCTTCCGAGTGGAATTCTATTTTCGCGCATCAGCTGAATTTCTCGCAAACGGCGTACTTCTATATCTTCAAGAAACGGGTGATATGCTCCATTTTTAAGCTTGCCCCACACCTCTTGCGCGAGTTGTTCTGAATAGGGGTCTGTGACCATCTCTGGAAATGCGCTAAAATCGGGGAAAAATGCCTGCACAATTTGCGCAGTCAAAGGATCGAGGCTCCCTATAAAACAGTGGTGCGCATTAAAAGATAAAAATGCAGCATCTCTTTGAGCAATATATAAGTATGTGTAAAAGTGCGCGCGTACACTGGGGGAGATATTCTGATCCGAAAAATATTTTTGAAGCGGTTCTTCCCATTTATCGATTCTTTCTAGAGTGATGAGCTGAGGAGAGCGCGTTTCTTTTAATTTTTCCTCAGAATAAGCAAACTCTGTAGGCAGAGGGTCAAAATGGTCTTCCTTTTTCTCGATCAAAAGCGGGCCAAAGAAAAAAACAAGCAGGAAGGGAAGAGGGATCAGAAAGTGCCGCTTTTTCATTTTATTGCCACTCTAAAATGAGCTTTTCAAAAAAATCGTTTCCGGAAGATGCGCTTGTTTTAATATCGACCGGATAATTCACACCAGCCCAAATCCGAGAAACCCCCAGCTTCATGGCAAGTTCGTGCCATTCCTCTGCCTGCTTTGGGAAAAAATATCCTAACACTTTTGAAGCAACCGTTGAGACCATCATTTCAACTGAGGGGTAGCTTGGATAATCGTAGACAGTCACAAGAGGTGTGATCTTTTTGCTTTTGAGGTAAGGGGGAGTGATAAAATAGCTGTATTTTGCCTGAAATGCAGCGATAATCGTATCGTAAATACACATTGATAGAAAATAGCGGACATAGACGGTCTTATCGAGACCAATAGAGGAATCGGAAAAAAGGTGATCATTTGCAATCGTAGGCCAGTTCCCTCCTCCTTCTTCGAAAAAAGCCCCCCATTTTTCAAGGAACTTCTTTTGCTCCTCAGTAACATTTTGGTTTGCCTCGATGACAGCTTGCAGTTGCGCTTTCCAAATTTGTATATTGGAGGGATCCGGGGGCGGAGGAATGTATTTAGTTGCAAAAGAGGGGAGAATCCATGTTGTCCATGCCAAAATGTTCTTTCCGGTGCCTTCAGCTCCTAAAGTCCAATTTTGTATTGAGAAGTAATTTTCAAGCTCAGTTGTGGCTTCGTTTTCCTTATTAAGCCGTTCACGAAATTTCTGAACGACGAACTCAGCTAAAACAATAGAGAATTCATCGCTTTTCATATCGTTTGGAGCCGGGAAAAAAGGGTAAAAGAGGCGAATGACTGCAAGCGAGACAGGGTCGATACTTCCCACTATCTCTCCATTTATCTCCTGGGAGACAAAGACAAAATCAGTTTGAGCCACATAAAGATAGGTGAAGACTCGTGTGATATCTCCAGGGACGAAAGTTCGAGTAGAGAGATATTTGTGCAGATGGTCATCCCACTTTTTCAAATCCTCTTTAGCGACTTTCAGTTTTGTCGATAAGCTTTTCAGCTCTTTAGCCTGTTCGAGCGAATAGGTGTAATAAGACTCGTAGAGATTTTCTTCAATATTGATCCCTAAAGAGTTAGGTTTAATCACCTCGTTTTGGGCTTGCAATTGAAAGAATGTACAAAGTAGAACAAGTAGGACGTATCTCATATCTAACCTAATACCATGAGAAGTAAAACCACGCACCAAATTTCCTTTGACTCACTCAATCGCGCCATTATTGGATGCCAGAAGTGCCCACGCTTAGTGCATTTTCGCGAACATGTTTCCGAGCGCAAGTCATTTCAGGGGGAGTGTTATTGGCGCAAACCGGTGCCTGGTTTTGGTGATCACAAAGCGTGGCTACTCATTTTAGGGCTAGCTCCAGCTGCACAAGGCGCTAATCGCACAGGGCGTGTGTTTACCGGAGACCCTTCAGCCAAATTTCTGACCCAGGCACTTTATAAAGCGGGTTTTGCCAATCAACCCACTTCAGAGGCAGCTCTAGACGGCTTAGAATTTACCGGATGTTATCTCACAGCAGCCGTTAAATGCGTGCCGCCTGGAAATAAGCCTTTGCTAGAGGAGTTTTCCAACTGCCACCCGTATTTTGAGCAAGAATTTTTGCTGCTCAAAAACATACGTGCAGTATTAGCGCTTGGCAAGCTTGCATTTGATCACTATCAACGTTTTCTAAAAAAGGAGGGAGGACTTCTTCATCTTTCTCCTTTTAGCCACGGGGAAAAAGTTGTCATCGAGGGATGGCCTCCCCTTTATGGGTCTTATCACCCTAGTCCGCAGAATACCTACACGAAAAAGTTGACCGAGCCGATGCTATTGACGCTTCTGGAGAGAATCAAGAAGGAAGTATGATGCTATTGTTGTTACTCCTGATTCCGTTTTTAGGTGCCATCGACCTTCAGCCTGAAGTTTCCTCTGGTTATGAAGCAAAAGAACCGGCGATTGGCAAAACGATGATGGTTGCCTCAGCGAACCCCTATGCCTCGGAAATTGGATATGCCGTTTTAGAAAAAGGGGGGAATGCGATTGATGCTGCAATAGCCATCCAGATGGCATTGACTGTAGCAGAACCCCAATCCTCAGGCATTGGAGGAGGTGGTTTTCTTCTCTATTATTCCAAAAAAGAGGGAGAGGTGATCGCCTATGATGGGAGAGAGACAGCTCCTAAAAACGTCGAAACAACACGTCTTCCCTCGATCGTAGGAGGGAAATCTGTAGGAACACCAGGCGTTTTAAAAATGTTGGCGCTAGCCCATAGTGAACACGGCTCGCTTCCCTGGAAAGATCTTTTTACCGGGGCGATTGAATTAAGCAAGAAAGGGTTTCCCGTTTCACAACGCTTGCGCAAGAACATAGAATCTACACCTGCTTTGACATCATTTGCTGAGACACGTTCCTATTTTTTTGAAAATGGAAAGCTCAAGAGAGAGCTGAAAAATCCCCTCCTCGCCGATACTTTGCAGACGATCGCAAATGAGGGGATTACTCCCTTCTATGAAGGTGAGATTGCGGAAGCGATTGTCAAAGCAGTAAGGCCTGGAAAGCTATCTTTAGAGGATTTGGCTGACTACCGGCCTGTGAAACGTAAGCCCATAGAAATCGAGTATCGCGGCTATCGCGTTTTTGGCTTTCCTCCTCCCTCTTCGGGAGGGATCGCCGTTGCGCAAATTTTGGGGATGCTGAGCCAAGAGAATTTACAATCCTATTCATTAGGCAAGCCTGCTTTTATAGACTTATTCTGCAGAGCGAGCCGGGCTGCCTATGTTGATCGACAGCAATATGGAGGGGACCCTGCTTTTACAAATATCCCAATCCAGCATCTTCTCAATCCCACATACTTGAAAAACCGATTGAAAAGCCCTGGAAAAGCGGCTTATGCTGCATTAGAGCTCCCTTCTACCTCGCAGATTTGCGTCGTCGACAAAGAGGGGAATGCCGTCTCGTTTACAACCAGTATTGAGCACTCATTTGGCTCATCTATTATGGTGAGAGGGTTTTTTCTAAATAATGAGCTTACCGATTTTTCTTCCGGCCCCAATCGGATCGAACCGGGCAAGCGGCCGATGAGTGCAATGTCTCCCACACTTATTTTTCATGGAGATCAACTTGTATTAAATGTAGGTTCAGCTGGGGGGTCTCGGATTATCGATTATGTTTCCAAAGCGTTGTTAGGTGTGCTCGACTTTGGTCTCAATATTCAAGAAGCGATTGCTTTTCCTAACTATACCTCCCTTTCTGAAACGATCGATTTAGAGAAGGACACATTTTTAGAGGAAGATGTTCAAAAATTGGAGCAGATGGGGAACACTGTACGCGTGATCCCGCTTACAAGCGGTTCTCAGGGAATTCAGATCACTTCTGAAGGGCTAATTGGTGGCGTAGATCCTCGCCGCGATGGACTCGCCATCGGGGATTAGTTAAAGAAATCTCGAATAAATCTTTGAAAAGATAACTTTTTTAATTTTCCTGTAGGGTCTTGCGTTTCCATTTTATTCCAATCAGATGGAGTTGCCAGATCTATCCAATTCCTTAAATTATTTCGAAACGTTTTAAACCAACTTCCATAATTCCCAGTTAGAGAAATAAATCTCTGGAGAGCGATTGATGAAAAGTCTCCTATTTGATAGGTTCCTTCCTTTTAACAAAGGTCAATCCTTTGTGAAAAATATAAGCTTCTGGAGCTACAACAAAACCTTTTTGACCTTTAATTGTGGTAAAAGGAAGTGTTTCTTTAAGGCTTAATTCAATATAGCTTAAGGGTTGTGCAACTATTCCCGATAACATAATAGTTTTCCCTTTGCCATGATGCACACAATTATCTGTAAGAAACTAAACCTCGATCTCATCATTGTTAAATTCCTTGATATATGACATTACTGGAGGGTTGCTCATATCTTTATAACTGGGCCGAAATCCTGATCTTTCTAAATGTTCAGATATATTTTTTTCGGAGACTTGGCTAATTTTTCGTGGAATTAGAGTATCAATATCATGAGTTTTTAAAGGCTGTGCATTTATATTTTTGACTGATAACTATACTTTTGCTCCAAGTTCCTAGAGATCGAAGCAACTCTGTAATAATTTTGTCTTCTTGATTTTCATGAGAGATCGTTTTCATATACTCACTCGAAAAGTTTTTTCAGTTCTGGTAGTTTAAAAGCCATATGCTCGGCCTGTTCTATACCCCTAAGTGGAAAATTATAAAGATCGAGATAGGTTAAAATTACAGGGGTAACTAAAATATTTTCAAATCTTTGTTTATTAGAAAGTAATAATTTTTTATAATAGGGTTCTATAAGTAGTACTTCATAGCCTCTTTCAACCTGTTCGAGCATCAAAGATTTTTCAAGTACTTGGCGAATGTTTGGTTCGTGTAAATATAATTCTAATGTGGTTAAATTTGTATATTTAACTCCAAATCCCTCTGCAGCAGAATGTAGGGCAAGGGAAACCTCGTTTTCTAATCCTATTTGAGAAAGGCTATTAATCAATTCCTCTCTGTTATCCATTCCCGTTTGATAGGTCCACGTACGACATTTTTCGAGAATGTTATAATGCTCTCTCCAGTTTACAAGTAATTTTTTAGGATTAGTAATTGAAAATTTCTTCGCAGTCCTCACGCCTTTTATTTGTAAAATTCCGTCCCAAACAAGCTTAGTAAAAACTTTCTGTACAAGGCCGACGCTCACCCCGCAATCGCGTTGGACATCACGAATCCCAAATTCTTTCTTATCAACACCTTCTGTTAGCAGCCACTCTAGAATTAGAGCAGACCTGTTTGCATAAATATTACCCCTTGGCGGCTCTATCCGGGCTTTTTTTAGGAAATCTCCTCTCATACTGTTCAATATATAACACTGTTCAATATATATTGAACAGATTTCTTCTATGTCCGAGAGAGAGAATTGATTAGTTCTGGAAAGCTTCTAATCGGCTCGGCAAGAGGTCGGAGCGAAGAGGGTGGACGAAAAGGGCAAAATTCACACCGCTGTAGTTGAGCTCAATAATGCCGTTCTCCCGAACTTTAAATGAGACATCAAGTGTAGGCGTTTCCTCCTCTTCTTCTAATTCAGAAGGTTGTATGTCTGTTCTCTGAATCAGTTGTTCAGCCTTGTCTCCTTGCTTCAACTTTTCAAAAAACCGATGATAAATCACCTGCTCCTTATTAATTCCAAAATAGATGATTCCATTTTTTACAACCCTATCGATCACTATCTGTGCTAATACTCCGACTCCCGTAGAGGTATCGAAAGAATAAATCGCGCGATCTTCATCATTTGAAATGATTTTTTCTAGACCTAGACCTGCCAAATGATACATGCGTGTTTTAATCAATTTATCTTCAGTAAAGTAATGACTCGCGTAACGTTGAATCACTCGATCGCCTTGTCGATCCCTAAACTTTTGAATCTTGACTACATTGTTTGTTCGCCAACGCTTAACGCGTTGGGCTTCTGTGAAGTTTGGAGTCTGTTTTAACAGAAAATCTGTATAAGCTTCAAAGAGCGCTTCCGTTTTTTTGCGAGGAAGAGCAGCTGCAGCACTAGCCTCTTGAGCTTGAGGCTTTCTCTGTTTTTTGCTTCCTCGAGAACCTCTTCCTTTCTTTTTTTTCCCGCTGCGCTGTGGCGTTGATCGTGATTTTACTGGTTGCGCACAACCTGCTAGCCAGTCATCAGCCTCTGCTTTTCTTAACTCTGGATGTAGAAGATCGACAATTTCTCTTCCTGTCTGAACAAGATGATGAGATTGTTTTACGGCTTCTTCGTATGCGCTAATACGATTTTCTAATTGTTTATGAGCGTCTGTTAGATTTTTAGATGACACCATAGGTGCACATGCCCTTATCTCCCGATGCATTTCACGCAAGGATTGAACATATTGTTCAGATATGAGCCGTTCTTTCGCCTGCAATTTCTCCATGCGATTTTCGCTTGTACTATCGAGGTCTTCCAAATAGGCCTTGATAAGGGGACCATGGTCGAGGGGCTTCCCGGAGATGGTAAGAAAAATATTTTTTGGATTGGAGTCTAAAATGCGCTTCCGTTGAGCTTCTTCCTCCATTTTGCTGAATCGATCAAGATTCACGCGGAAAAAAGTGCTTAAGTATTCTTCAATTTTAGGATGGCTTTCCTGATACTTTCGATAAGTAATGCTTCGCTCTCTTAAGCAGGCATGCATGTTATTAAACATATCTTTAGTTTCAATAGCAAGGTTGCCCTCCTTGCACATTATGTCTTCAAATAGTGGAATAAGCCTTTTATCAATTTCGGCTGCTCGCAGTTCCGGAGTTTGCGCAGCTGCTCCAGTCCCTATCGGTGATGCCATAAATAACCTGCCTATCTATATTAGGAAAAAATAGTATAAGTGAAATTCTAATGTATTGCAAATTAATGTTTTGTAGTTGATAACAATTCGTGATAATTGCCAGCCCGGACCTCCCAGCTAAATTTTCCTTTATAAGAGCTTATCTCATCTTGCAGGTGAGTGCGCAGATCTCTATTTTTTAATTGATATATGCAATCAGCTAGAGACTTTGTGTTCTCAGGCTCAAAAAGGAGCGTTCCACTATTAAAATGTTCCCTGACTGTAGGGAGATCTGGAGCGATGATAGGGCGCCCCCAATGGGCGTACTCGAATAGCTTTGTATGTGCTACATAAGGCATTCTTCCTGAAGCCTCGAACGGTGCGACAAAAGCGTGAGCCACTTTTGCTATTCCCGAGAGCGCTGCAGGAGGCATAAAGCCCATAAAATCGACAGTTTTAGGCGCTATTTTCTTCAGCTGCGCGATCTCGTCGGGCCGCCCCCCCACAATTTTTAACTCAACCCCTTCAACGAGTGAGATGGCTTCTATCAATCTTTCGACGCCTTGCCCTCGATAGAGCTGTCCGATATACATCAACACGAGCGGTGAATCATTGGTTGGAGGAGGCGGAAGAGGTTCTTTCTTAACGGCTAATGGTACAACTTCAATAGGAGTGCTGAGCGAATACGGCGGCTCGACTAATATTTGTTTCAAAGCTTCTGTTGTCACCGTAATGAGGTCAGCACGGTTTAACATCTCGCGTTCCACGTGGAAATGTGGGGATGTGTGATGAGGATAGTGAGCGAGTTCATGGATTTCATAGAGGTAGCGTACATTTGGGATCTTGCGCGACAAGTGGTAAGCGCCTTGTTTTCTAACGCTTAAAATAACCCAGTCGGGTTTTTGCCGACGTATTTCCTGTTGCGAGAAAAAGAAAAAAAAGCGGTTCCAGGTTAAATGGAGAGGGTTGTTTTTTCTGATAATAGGGAGGCGTTTGACTGTAAACACCTGAGGTTTTGTTCCATAGTGAGAAAAGAGCTCGGAATCAGATAAGGAACCCTTTCCGCATAAAAGGGTTACTTTGCAGCCACACCGGGCAAGCGCAGCGCACTCATCGAATATGAAGGGATCATGCGCTGCTCGTTTCGGAAGTATTTCATTGTAAGGATAGAGGATCTGCATTTGTCAAATTACAATTTTTCTGATAGTACAGTGTTTATATGAAAGAAATCGCAACACAGTTTCTTACCATTTGGAAGGATATTAAACCACTTCAGAAGCTCGCTGTGTTAGCGGTTGTCTTCTTTGTCACAATAGTTTTAGGTATTTTTGTCCTTAAGGCAAAGGAAAAAAGGAATAGCGAAAAGAAAAATCAGGCGATTGAAGATCAGCTTCTTGAGCTTGGAGCCTCAAATGCATCTGAAAGGAAGGGGTTTGAACTTTTCGATACCAATACCTGGATTAAGGGAGAAAAAGAGCTGCAAGTGCTTGAAATGCGTGCTCTCAAAGGTCAGCTTGAAACAGATATTGCAGGATTTGACCAGATTAAAAGTGCGAGCGTGATTCTCGATATGGCTCCGGGAAAGAGCTTTGGAGCAAAGCAGTATAAAACTAAAGCCTCAGTGATTTTAACTTTGATGCCTGGGGCGCGGCTTTCACTCTCTCAAATGCGCGCCATTACGAATCATTTGGCCGGTGCCGTGCATGGTTTAGAACCAAATATGATCGCAATTTCTGATACGACCGGCAAACTGTATAAAGCGATTGATCCAGATGGGGAGGCCGAATTTATCAGCAATGCCGCCCTTGAATTTGAAGAGCATTTGGAACAAAAGATCGGCTCGCTTTTATCAGTTTTGGTTGGTGAAGAGCATTTTTTTGCAACTGTGCAGGCGATGATGGAGAAAGGGGATGAGCACCCTCGAGCTTTTTCGATCGTCGTCGCAATCGATCAAGAACATGCGGATGTTGTAAAAGATGTTGAAAAATACTTACAGAGTATGTTGAAGGGGTATGAAGTGCCTTTCTATCTCGCTGTTGAACCGGCTTTCTTTGAGAAGAAAAAAAGCTTATGGGAGGAGACGAGAAAAGGGAGTGGGTATTTGGGATTAATCGTGACAGCTTTTGTCGTCATTCTTGCGCTTCTCTCACTTTATCCACTTTTTCGTCGCTATTCAAATAAGAAGCGAGAAGAATCTCTATTTAATGTGATGACTCGGATTGATATCAAAAAATTAGCCGAGTCGATTGAAGGAGAAGATCCTGAGACAATCGCGTTGATGCTTTCTTACTTAGAACCGGCACGAGCTGAACAATTACTCGCATCTTTTCCACAAGAGTATCAAGAAGAGGTGCTGAACCATTTATCTGAATTGGAATATGACAATTATTAGAGGGGAAACTGTCAACAAGGTCGCTTTGCTCGCTTCTACGGGAGAACTTCTTATTTCTGAAAAGGAAGAGTTTGTCGATCTTGTCGAAGAAGAGTGTCGCAATGCTTTTCAAAAAGGGCAGGAAAAAGGTGAGAAAATAGGCTACTACAAAGCACTTGAGGAATCGAAGGTCTATGTTGGGTTGCTGCAGACGATGACGCGTAAAATTTTAGATCAGAAAAATCGCCTCCTCGATCAACTCAAGCCTGAAATCATCGAATTTGCGATCGCTGTTTGCGAACGTGTGATTCGTAAAGAGCTCACTCAGCCGCACGTGTTTGCTCGGTTGATCAATACGCTATTAACAGCCGCCACACCGCAACTGAACAGCGATACTCTCAGAGTCGTCCTTGCTCCGGAAGATTTTTCGATACTTGAAAGTAGTTTTCATCAAATTCAATATAATGTGGAAGAAATTGAAGGGATTCGCTTTGTTTCCGATCCTCTGATGCGTCAGGGCGATTGCCGTATCGAAACAAGCAGCGGCCTCTTAAATTATAATATTTCTAGAGAGCTGGCAGATTTGCAAGCAAAAGTGTTGCAACGGTGAACAAGTTACTACAAAAAGAAATCGATCTGGTTAAAAAAGACTTGGCCCCCCGTGTGAGCGGACGGGTCACACAGGTCATTGGCCTCTTGATCGAGTCGATAGGTCCCGAGGTTTTTGTAGATGAACTTTGCTACATCTATGGGAAAAATGGGGATCAAATCCCGTGCCAGGTAGTCGGCTTTAAAGAGCAAAGGGTGCTCTTAATGTCTCTAGGCTCTCTTTCACATATTGCTCCGGGCGCTGAAGTCTATCCGACAGGGGAGGTGCACTCTGTTGCCGTTTCCGAAGCGCTAAAGGGAAGGGTGCTGGATGCATTAGGCCGCCCCATCGATGGTCGAGGGCCTCTATTTTCCGAGAAACTTTATCCTGTCACAGCACCACCTCCTGCGCCTTTGAGCCGTCAACCGATCGAAGAACCTCTCCCGACAGGAATCAAAGCGATCGATGCTCTTCTGACCTTAGGAAGAGGGCAGCGTATAGGGATTTTCTCAGCACCTGGTGTTGGCAAATCGACTCTTATGGGGATGATTGCCAAAACAGCGAGCGCAGATGTCAATGTGATAGCATTGATCGGTGAGAGGGGGCGAGAAGTGCGTGAATTTATTGAAAGAGAGCTGGGTGCAGAAGGACTTGCCCGATCCGTTGTCGTTGTGGCAACTTCCGACCAGGCCGCTCTTTTACGAAGCAAAGGAGCCAATGTTGCGACTGCTATTGCAGAATATTTCCGTGATTTAGGTTTGCATGTCATTTTAATGATGGATTCAATTTCCCGTTATGCTATGGCTTTAAGAGAGATAGGGCTTGCAATTGGCGAGCCCCCCACAACACGCGGCTATACTCCTTCGGTATTTGCGCAGTTACCTCGTTTGTTAGAGAGAGCGGGAAATGGTGAAAAAGGCTCTATTACAGGGATTTACACGGTTTTGAGTGAAGAGGATGAAATGCATGATCCAATTCCGGATCAGATGCGTTCGCTATTGGACGGACACATTCAGCTTTCAAGTGATTTGGCGGCAGCACACCATTTTCCACCGATCGATATTTTGCGCTCGCTCTCCCGTGTGATGCCGCATGTTACCGATGAAGAGCATCGTTTAAGGGCTGGGAAGCTACGTGCCCTTTTGCATGTATATAAGGAAGCTGAAGAACTTATAAATTTAGGCGCTTACGTTGCAGGTTCTAATCCAAAGATCGATGAAGCTGTGACAAAAATTGACGCCATCCGTCGGTTTTTAAAGCAAAAAGCAGATGAAAATATTATGTTTGAGAAGAGCATAGGCATAAATATATGAAAAAATTTTTCTTTAGGTTAGAGACCCTTTTAAAGGTGCGTAAAGCACGTGAAGGTAGGATGCAGCGTGATGTGGCATATGCACAAAAAAAATGGGTGCAACTGCAGGAGAAAGAAGAGACAATCAAAAAGCAGATGTCGGCGCTTATGGAAGAGATCTCGCTGAAGCGCAAGCAAAACGATCATGGTTTGCAAGACACGTATTCTCAGTTGCTTGATCATCTAAAAAGCTCGCTTGCGCACGTTGCGGAAGCTCTTGAGATGCAATCGAAGCTTGTGGAAGAGAAGCAAGAGCAACTAAAGCAAATGATTCAAGAGAGAAAAGTGATCGAAAAGATAAAAGAGAAGCATTATACTCAGTGGCGCGTTCACGCCGAGCAGACTGAAGGAGCCATTTTGGATGAAGCCACACTCAACCACTCGCATTCTGAGTGAAAAAGAGGCTATTGAAAAGCTGCAGGATATTGGTGAACTAAAGTTGCTTTCCCATTGGGATACGCTTTCCGATTCCCAAAAAGAGAGCTTACGGCGTCAGATCACACAGCTCAATGTCGTTTTTTTTCATAGGCAGCAGGAAGAGTTATTGCATCCTCAGGATCAGGCTCTCTCTTTTGAACCTTTTAAATCGTATTTTCCTTCAGGCAATTTTGAAGATATCAAGCGAGGCACAGAAGCGCTGAAGCAAGGCAAGTGTGCAGCTATTGTTTTAGCGGGGGGGCAAGGTTCCAGGTTTCGTTGTACAGGTCCGAAAGGATGCGTACCGATTTCCAATGTAAAGAATAAAACACTGTTTCAACTCCTTGCTGAAAAGATTAAGGCGGCTTCCAAGCAAGTAGGGTACCCTTTGGAAGTCGCGATCATGACCTCTCCGCTTAATCATGTTGAGACGGAGCACTACTTTGTAAGAAATGCATTTTTTGGCCTCGATCCGAGGCAGATCCCATTTTTTCTATCAAAGAATGTGGCCTCTATTAGATTTTGAGGGACATCTTTTTTTAGAGGCGCCTGATCAAATTGCGCGCGGCCCAAATGGAAATGGAGGTGTCTTTCGCCGTCTTGTTGAGATTGGCCTTTGGCAAAAATGGCGCGAAATGGGGATCGAGATGGTGAATGTGCTGCCGGTTGACAATCCGCTTGCTCTTCCCTTTGATCATGAGCTTTTCGGTTTTCAGGAACGCCAAGAATGCGATGTTGTTGTCAAAGCTTCTATGCGGCGCAATCCTCAGGAAAAAGTGGGTTTGCTTGTAAAGGCTGATGGGAAGCCTCGCATTGTTGAGTACTCTGAACTGACAGATGAGCAAAAATCTGCGATGACAGATAGCGTGGCTAACTTAGGACTTTATAGTTTTTCGATGTCCTTCATCGAGAAAGTGAGTCAGATGCTACTGCCGATTCACCGGGCAAAAAAGGCAGTAAAAAAAATGGGTCAAGAGGAAGTGCCCGACCAACCGAATTCCTGGAAGTTCGAAGAGTTTATTTTCGACGTTTTGCAGGTGGCGAGTCGTTGCGAGGCTCTGCTTTATCCGAGAGAAACTACTTTTGCCCCCTTGAAAAATTTGCAAGGGGAGGATAGCATAGCCACCGTTCAGGCGGCGCTTTTGGCTTTTGATAAACAAGTCTATGCCCGCGTGACAGGAGAAGAGCCTTCCCAAACAGCCTTCTTCGAGCTTTCGCCCTCTTTTTACTATCCGACCAAGGATTTGTTAGAAAAGTGGAGGGGAAAGCCCTTACCCGACCAGGACTACATTGAGGACTAATGAGATGAAGAAAATTGGCTATCTTGGAGCAGGTGTGTGGGGATATACTCTCGCAAGTCTTCTCGCTTCAAAAGGATATATGGTAACAGCATGGAGCATTGATGAGAATGCGGTCGCTCATTTAGAAGAGAAGCGGGAACACCCAAAAATTCCTGGATTCCCTGCGCCATCAAACCTCACCTTTACAACAGATCTACGCAAAGCACTTACAGGAAAGGATCTTATTGTCGAAGGAGTGACTTCTGCAGGCATTAGGCAAGTCTTTCAAAAGATAAAAGACCTCGGCGTTCCTGACTGTCCTATTATCTTAACTTCGAAAGGGATTGAACAAAATACAGGTCTTCTTTTAACCGATGTTGTCCTTCAAGTTCTCGGTGAGGATCACAAAAATCAAATTGGGTGTCTCAGCGGCCCCTCGATTGCACAAGAGGTGTTAAGCGGTCATCCTACATCAGTCGTATGCAGCGCTTATGATCCTGCTGTCATGAGTTTGACTCATGAGCTTTTTTCGACTCCTACTTTCCGCGTCTATCCTAACCCTGATATCAATGGAGTGGAGCTGGGCGGTGCATTAAAGAACATCATCGCAATTGCGTGCGGCGTATCCGATGGGATGGGCTTTGGAGACAATGCAAAAGCAGCTCTGATGACACGTGGATTGCATGAAATGCGTAAGCTAGCCGTCACAAAAGGGTGCAAACCAGAGACCTTAAACGGCCTGGCTGGAATGGGGGACTTATGTGTCACCTGTCTCTCAAAATTTAGCCGCAACTATCGCTTTGGCCGCCTAATCGCCGAAGGGATCGACCCGGACGCAGCTAAGAAAAAGATCGGCATGGTTGTTGAAGGGACCTACACCTGCTTGTCAGCTATGCAATTAGCAAAAAAAGCAGAGATCGAAGTGCCGATCACAGAAGCTGTTTATAAGTTGGTGTACGAGAATGTGAGCCAGCATGATGCGCTCAAGTGGCTTTTGCAGAGGACAACAAAAGAAGAGTTTCTTTGAGGTATACTAGTTTAAAAGATGCTATTTTTCAGGGATTTGCTCCTGAAGGAGAGCTCTATTTACCATCTCAACTTCCAAGCTTTACATTGCAGCAGCTCAAGCGGCTGCGCGGGATGTCATTTGTAGAGGTTAGCTATGAAATCGGCAAAGAGCTCTTTCCAGACATTCCTGATCTTAAAGCGCATCTCGAGACTGCTTACGATTTTCCTGTTCCCTTTCTCCCCTTTGACGATGAAACATTTGTGCTCGAGCTTTTTCATGGCCCTACTCTTTCGTTTAAAGATTTTGGAGCGCGTCTTTTAGCGCGCCTTATTCGTGCATACAAAAAAACCGAAGAGCCGCTCACAGTGCTGGTAGCTACTTCGGGCGATACCGGAAGCGCTGTGGGGAATGCCTTTTTAGACGAGCCGGGTGTGCGTGTTTTTATTCTCTATCCTAAAGGGAGAGTCACAGCTTCGCAGCAGCAGCAGATCACAACAATTGGGGGAAACGTGACCGCAATTGAGGTGGAGGGGAACTTTGAAGCGTGTCAGGCTTTTGTCAAGCAAGCTGTTCTTGAACTGCCAAATGTAACAACAGGGAATTCGATCAATGTAGGGCGGCTGCTTGCCCACACGCTCTACTACTTTTATGCTTATAGCCAACTGAAAGAGCATGGAAAGGAGGCGCTTTTTGCTATTCCCTGCGGGAATTTCGGTCATCTTGTTGCGGGGATGCTTGCCAAAAAGATGGGACTTCCCGTTGCTCGCTTCATCGGAGCGACCAATGTGAACGATGAAGTGCCTCTTTTTCTACATTCCGGTGTGTTTAAGCCGCATGCTGCTTATCAAACGATGGCAGTCTCAATGGATGTGGGTAATCCGAGTAATTTTCCTCGTCTTCTAGAGCTTTACGACCATTCGCTTGAAAAACTCAGGAGAGACCTTATTGGAGTCAGCTTTACTGATGAAGAAGTTGGCCAGACCATAAGGCAAGTTTTTGAAAAAACGGGGTATCTTCTCGATCCTCATTCAGCGATTGGGTATATGGGATTGAAACAGTATCTTCAAATCGAAAAGCATGGCTACCCCGGAATTTTCTTCGCTACAGCACACCCGGGAAAATTTCGAGAAGCCCTCGAACCGATCGTTGGCACAACTATTCCGATCCCGACCTCTTTATCTAATACTCTTTCGAAGCCTGAAAATGCGATTAATTGCTCAAATGACTATAAAAAGTTTAAAGAAATAATTTTATCCATTGTTTAGAATTTTAACTTTTCGCATCATATTCGCATGCTAGCTACTTGTGCGACAACATTTTTGCCCTCCGGATTTGATGATATAAATGAAGATGCGGCAGCACCACAAAATTTGCCTCTAAATATTGATTGCGCAATCCCTGTAACATCTCCTCTCTCTCTGTTTTGGTTCGCAAACAATGAATATGAGAAGGGGGCTCTAAAAACTATCGGCAATTTAGCGGCTGTATATATTGGAGGAATGATAGGCTATAGCTTAGCTCTTGTTTACAGGGTCGCGGCTTTAGCGTACAGAGTTGCTAAACTCGTCTTTACAGTTGTCGGTTTTCTTTTTTGCTGTAAGACCTCTGAAGAATTGAAGTACACGGCTTGGAAGACAATAAGAAGATTTTTGGAAGTCATTTCTGCGAGCTTTGGTATCGTCTGTCCACCTGTAGGCTATCTATTGGATCGAAAGATCGATTGTTTGGCCGATCGCCAAGAAAAAAAGTTTTATCTAATTCAAATCACAAATCCTGTGATGACTTCTATGCAAGCATTGGAAGTATTGGGATTTTCTCGGGATGCGCGCCCAACCGAGCGTGAAATCACTACCGCTTATCGTGCACAAGTCCGTGATCACCATCCAGATCGCAGTAATGGAGAGGAAAGAGAAGAAATACGCAATCTGAACAATGCAAGGGGAGTCTTACAGGAAAATCCAACCGGTTATTTGACTCATCTCCGCTTTATTCCTTTAAAGTTTGTAGAGCAAAGTGAAGACTTTTCCGAAGAACCAGAAGATTCAGATGGAGTCGATTTTGAGTACATTTAACTCTTTTTGAGCCACTCTTCCGGGATATATGTACGCCCTTCGATCGCTGCGATCCGTTTTTCAATGGGTGGATGAGTGGCAAAAAGTTTAGACCAAGCAGAGTGGTTATCCAAATAGAGATGGGCGTATGCCATCCCCCTGCGCGGCATATCTCGCACCTCTTGCGTCCGTGCGATTTTGCGCAAGGCATTCGCGATTCCATCAGGATTGCGGGTAAACTGCACCGCACATGCATCAGCTAAATACTCCCGCTGTCGGCTCACCATCGACCGTAAAATCGCGCCTGCAAACCAGGTCAAGGCGCCGGCAAGCAAAAATACAAGAGCAATGAGGGCAATAGGATTATTGCGCCTTTGACTCCCAAAGAGTAGTGAACCTTCAAGCATGCGTATCCCTATGTACAGCACAATCATGAAACCCATCACCATTGCAGCGAGACGCATGCTCACTTTCATATCCGCATTGTAAATATGCCCAAATTCGTGGGCAATCACACCTTGCAATTCATCGCGTGTGAGTAAGTTGAGCGTTCCACGCGTCACCGTGATAGCAGCATTCTCCGGCTTCATACCAGCTGCAAAAGCATTGATCTCCTTTGATTCAATCACATATACAGGCGGAACGGGTTGACCGCTCGCAACAGCCATCTCCTGAACGATATGCAGAAGCTGTTGTTCTTGGAAATTCGCTGTTGTAGGCACAACAAGTTTGCCGCCAAGAGACTCTGCGACAAACTTTCCTCCTTGGGACTTATAATTCAGGTAATAAAAGCCCGCCACCAAGAATGTGACAGCTAAAAAAAGGATGCCTAAATAAGGCATTGGCTGAATTTCGCCCTCCTTTGCGAGAAGGCGGACCACATACTCGATGAGCACCGCAACCGCAACAGTTAGAGTACAAAAAACGAAGATGTAAAGCGCTGTACGCTTCCGCGCTTTTGCTTGGGCTTCCCAAAAGTTCATCAGAATTTCACTTTGACAGCCTTTTTGGCTTCTGCTTCCTCAATTTCAAATAGATCTGCCTGTTTGTGGCCGAAGGCTGAGGCAAAGAAGGCAGTGGGAACTTGTTGTTGGGCCGTGTTGTAAAGCATGACACTATCGTTATAGGCTTGGCGGGAGAAGGCGACTTTGTTCTCTGTCGATGTTAGTTCCTCCTGAAGGCGCTGCATATTTTCAGTTGCTCGCAGCTGAGGATAATTCTCCGCAAGGGCAAAGACATTGGCAAGCGATCCCCTTAGTTCCGTTTCTGCGCCGATGAGGTCTTTTAGAGAGCCCTCTGTGGGGCCACCGCTTTTTTCAAGGGCGTCACGCGCTGCAAGTGCATGATTGCGTGCTTCCACGACCTTTTGAAGCGTGCCGCGTTCATATTCCATGTACCCTTTGACAGTCTCAACGAGATTTGGGATCAAGTCATAACGCCGTTGGAGCTGCACATCGATTTGGCTCCATGCATTTTTGACTCTGTTGCGTAGTTGAACGAGCCGGTTATAAATCCCTGCGATCCAACCGATGATAATGACCACAACGATAATGACGACAAAAACTATCCACCACATAACTTAAACCATTTTAAAAATGTCCATTCTCGAAACCAAAGGGGCATCAACTCTTGAGCTTCATTTAAAGCCGCATCTTTTTCATCTTGAATTTTTTCGCAAGCCTCTTGAATACTCATGCCTTGTCTAAAGTGTATCAAAAAGCGATATTCGCCGATAGAGAGCTCTTTCCACTTCACCTGGTTTTTCGGATTTCTATAGAGGGCGAAATAGCATCTGCCCTGTCTCACCTCAGGAAAGCGATTCTCTTGCCAAAAGTCGGGCTCCTCGCGCAATAGGGCATCGCGAAACGTAAAAAGATCGCCGCCTAGGCTAAATAGGTGAACATGCGGTTGCAAGGTAAGCTTTTTTGTTAGAATTTCTTCCTCAGAAAGCGAGGCAAAATCGATAGGCTCCTCTTCTCCGATCCAGAAGGCTTGCTGTACAGCTGCATCGATTTCTGCAATATCCCGATCAAGATCGGGGAACGTATTTTTTGCGAGCCAAGAGGGCAGGGTTTGTCCCAATCGGCAAAGGGCCCAATGAGTAGGGGGATTTTCATAGAGGTAGGGAATACCGATTTTTTGATTGAATACCGCTAGGCCATGAAGGCGCGTCAGAGTAGGAAAATTTTCCTGCAAGCAACGTAAAAGACGCCACCAATATTGCTGATGATAGAGTTCAATCCGTTGATAGGGCTTAAGAGTAGGGCTTGGAGTGATGTGTTTTTCTGCCTCGCTTTCAACATCTGTCCCAAAGGGCGTTGTAGAGGGGATTTTGTTGTCGGTTTTGAGCGGCTGGGCAATCATTGCACCAAACCATTTTTGCAATTCAAAAAGCTGTGTCATACTGTCGTGAGCTCCTTTTGAAACTCTTTTGCACGGAGCGCCTCTTTCCAAGTCTCCTCAAAACTCACGAAGTTATCATCCCACTCCAGTAGCGTGGAGACTCCTCCTGTCCGCGGCCATACCTCTGCGTAGAGCTTCCATACTTCATCTCTGACGGGGTGATCGTGCGTATCGATCACATAGTCTCCTTTGTCCAAATGCCCTGCCAGGTGAATTTGGATTACACGTTCCATAGGAACGTAGTTGATATAGTCGAGCGGATCAAATCCATGATTTCGGCTAGAAACATATATATTGTTGACATCTAGCATCATATAAATATTCGCTTTTTCAACAATTGCTGTATAGAACTCCCACTCTGTCATTTCATCCTGCGCATAGGCGACATATGAGGAGAGGTTTTCCAAGGCGAAGGGGATTTCCAAAAAGTCTTGAACGATGCGTGCACGTTCTACGACATAGTCGATCACTTCCTTCGTATAAGGAAGAGGAAGAAGATCGTGAAAATGAGCCCCGGGAAGCCTTCCCCAGCAAAGGTGATCGGAGAGCCAGGGTGTTTTGGTGCGCCGTGTGAGCGCCTTAAGCTTTTTTAAGTAGTCCCAGTCAAGGGGGTCGGGGCTTCCGATCGCAAGGTTCACTCCATGTTGGACAACGGTGTAATTTTCTAAAATGCGGTCTAGAATTTCGAGAGGTTTGCCTCCCTCCACCATGTAGTTTTCGCTAATGATTTCAAACCAGTCGATTGCAGGTTTTTGCGTGAAAATTTCTTCGTAGTGAATAGGGCGCAGGCCGATTCCAATTCCAAGATTGCGTACTTTTGCCATAAAAAAAGGTGTATATTTTTAAAATATACACCTTAATTCGTCAGTCCAAGGTTTGCAACATTTTCTTGGACTTAATGACTCTCATTCATTTGGTTTTGGTACTGAACATCGACCGCTTTATTTGGATCTTTTACTGGGGGGCCTCCCTCGCCTTTGCATCCGTTTTGTCCGGCACATGAATTTTTCGTTGTTTTGCACCCGCCCATGCCTTTACATTCATTTTGGCCTTTGCAGCTTTGATGTGCCATTTCCATCGACATCATCTTGTGATGCGAGTCGAGCTCGGTGAATTTTTTCTTAGCTTCAGGGGAGAGAGAAGCAGCGAATTGATCCATATCAGACTGGGAATGCATCGCTGCTGAATTAGTCTGAGGTTGCTTTTTATTGTTCGTGTCCCCCTTTTCATTCGACACGTTTTGTTCACATCCCGAGACGATAAGCCCTGCGCTGATTCCGATCACCGCAAGAGAGGCGAGATCCTTTTTTTTCATTTCCCAACTCCTGGTAAATTGTTAATTTTGACCTAAAGCGGGATAGTAAAAAAATAGTTTATATTCTGCAAGCGATGTTAATGATTGTACAATTGCGCGGCAAGTGCAGCGTCCCTCGCGATTTGATCTTCTTCTGCTTCCATTTGTAGTACAGCAGCAAAATCTTCGTCATCGCTGGTATCATTTTCAATTTCAATTCGAATTTCATCTATACCGAGCTTTGTAGCGATCATTGCAAGGTAGGCGGGGATCGTCTCTAAAGCAAAAGCATCCTCATTTCTCTCTGTTTGACGGAATTGGTGATTAGGCATTTGATTAGCATGGATATGCTCGATGATTTTCATCTTCAAGCGTGGAAAATCTTTCCATGTTTGGGAACGTGCATCAGGTAGATCATCTGAAAGCGTTGTAAGTACTTTGATAAATCGCTCTAACTCTAATGGAGTTGTTAGCTCATGACTCGTTACGCAGGAATCGCTCAACGCGCAGAAATCCTCTAAAAAGTCTAATCTATGCGCTCGAATGAATGCGGCGACTTCTTGGACATCTTCTAACTGAACTTGATCTTGTCTGAAGAGTTCAATGAGTTCCCTTCGCAATGTTTCATCAAGAGATTGAGCCGGTGACAATGTAATCTTTAACCACTGTCCCAATTGAGCAACTAAAATTTCCGGACATCCTTTTACCCACGGTTTTTCAGCTATTTGCTTAGCTAAATCTTTGAATCGATCGGCTAAGAAATGCGGTTCAGCGATCTCTTCTAATTGATCTTTATCAGTTAGGTAAGGTTTGTCTGCCAAAGTTTTTAAAACGCACCAACTACGTCCATCTTCCTCAGCTTGTGTAAAGAGCTCAGGCTCTTCGAGGCGTTCACCTCCTTTTTCGGCACGCAATTCATTGTATCTAGCTAATCGGGCTTGCATCTCTTGAACAGCAAAGGCTATATGGGAAGGGTGTTCAGCTTGAACGACAAGATTTTGTAGTTGCTCTTTCATCCGACTCAGAAAAAGCTCAGAATGCATAGAGAGTTGTTCTGCGAGAGGACGGGCTAGATGGTCCTCTTGGATGTGAAGCTGAACTTTTCCCTGGTCATCTAAGGCAGTAAATCTTGTAGGTATTTCGCTTGTCACAGGTGCGAACCTTTGACTCCATTTTTGAACGAAAGCATCAAATTGGTTAAGAGGAGGAGTGCCTGCAGCATCTCTGTTTGGAGAGCTCTGTGGAGCCTGCACCGCCTCACCTACATATGCTTGGGCGAGGAGAGCCGCTTGTCGTAGAATCATCTCATTGTTTTCAGCAACTTCGTCATCAGTCTTTTCTAGGGAGCGAAGCGTAACAACCCCAATTTCAGCTCCTGCAAAAAGGGCATCAAGGTTAGAAGGTGCTGCATTTGTGATCTGCTCTCTCGTTACTGTTGGAGGGGTCTCTTGACTTGTCGCATTGCCTGGAGTTTCAAGAAGCGTCGTCTCTTCTGTATCAGTCTCTCCACCTGGTGTAGGCGTCGGTAGCGGATCGCTACTTGTTTCAGGAAGCGTCGTCTCTTCTGTATCTGTCACACCACCTGGTGTAGGTGTCGATAGAGGATCACTACTTTTTTCATGGGGTTCAAAGATTTTTTTTACAAGCCAGGCTGCGCTTGAGAGAAAAACAAAAGAGCCTGCCACCGTGATCACACAGGCAGCGGAAAAATTCAATGCATTTAGATTTAATGAATTGGAAAGAGAGTTCAAAGGGCCTACGGGCAATCCAGTCATCCTGAGGATGGCTAATACTCCTGCAAGAGCAGTGATGGCGCCAATCGCGACAACGATGCTGGCTGCTGCTGCTCTTGGAGCGGTCATAGGTTTATTATATGGGTTTAACTGCGCTATTGCTTTGCTTGGATTACAACTCATAAAAAAATCACCTAATTAAGTTTGTGTTTAATAAATCTTAACATTTATTTTTATTAAAATCAATTAACAAACTGCCTTTTCTCTTCTTCTGTCAATTCTCTGTAATCACCTATAGGGAGTGTCCCAAGCGTCAGAGGACCGACCCGGATGCGGCTAAGCTCTCGGATAGTCAATTTGGCGTTGGCGAGCAGGTGACGCACCTCGTGCTTTTTCCCATCTGATACAACTATTTTGACCGTTCCGCGCCGCACTTTTTTAACCGAAACCGGCTTGACAAAGGTCCCTTCAACCTCTGTCCCTGCAGCGAGAGCCTTTAAGTGCTCAGCTGTAATTTCCTGATTCGTTTTAGCTAGGTATTCTTTTTTTACATTAAAGGAGGGATGGATCACGCGATTGGCAAATTCTCCATCATTGGTGACGAGAAGAAGCCCTGAGGTCTCTTTGTCGAGCCTTCCCACAGTGAATAGGCGCATAGGAAGGTGGGCAAAGAGATTGAGCACCGATTTTGTGCCGGAAGCATTTGTACAAATGTAGCCTATTGGTTTGTTGAGAAGAAAATAGACCTTTGTCTCCTCTCTTTTTATAGGTTTGCCTTTTACGGCGATCCTGTCATTTTCCCAATCGACCATTGTCTGAGGAAGTTTGACAACGGATCCATTGACCGTGACATGTCCGTCAAAAATCAATTCTTCGACGCCGCGCCGCGAACCTATTCCTGCGGCTGCTAATGCTTTATTTAATCTTGTCTTCATTTTTTGGATATTAATTGTAAACTCTATATAATCTAAGGTCAATAGGAGTTATCAAATGAATCAGCTTATTTTGCTCAGACACGGCGAGTCGGTGTGGAATAAAAAAAATATCTTTACAGGATGGATCGATATCCCTTTGAGTCAAAAGGGGGTAGATGAGGCCATAAATGCAGGTAAAGAGATCGCGAACATCCCTATCAACCTCATTTATACCTCGACATTGATCAGAGGGATTATGACGGCGATGTTGGCGATGACCGTGCATAGCAGTGGAAAAGTTCCTGTGATTCTACATCCCGGCGAGGGAAAGCTAGAAGAGTGGGGACAGTGTTATGAGCCAAAGTCAGAAGCTGAGCTCATCCCTGTTATCCGCGCCTGGCAGCTCAATGAGCGGATGTATGGGGAGTTGCAGGGACGTAACAAGCAGGAGATGCGGGAGAAATACGGAGATGAGCAAGTGAAGATCTGGCGTCGCAGTTTTGCAACGCCTCCTCCAAGCGGCGAGAGTTTAAAGATGACGGCAGGAAGGACGATCCCATATTTTGAATCCGAAATTGTCCCACAGCTTAAAAAGGGCCACAATATATTGATATCAGCCCATGGTAATTCGCTCCGTTCGATTGTGATGGACCTCGACAATTTGAGCGAAGAAGAGGTCTTAAACCTCGAAATACCGACAGGCCACCCCATTGTTTATACATTTCAAGAAGGTAAGTTTACACGTGGAAATTGAAGAGGCATACTCCGCTCTCTATGCTCTTGTCGAGGCGAAAAAAGAGGATCATTTCATTTTCACCTCTTCCGGTGCTGAAGGGGTAAATCATGCGGTTTTTGCGGCCTATCTCGATATCACTAGGAAAGCCGGAAAAAATCACTTTGTGTGCGGGGCGCTAGACGAGGCCCCGGCAATTTGTTCTATGAGTCGCCTTTCGGAGGCAGGGTGCCTCCATGAGATGGCACCGGCGAATGCGGCGGGGATTATCACTCCTCAAGCAATAGCCGAAACATTAACACCCCGTACAGCGATGGTTTCTCTTTCGTGGGCAAACGGGCTCACAGGTGTCATTCAGCCTGTTCAAGAGATAGCAGAAGTGTGCCGCGAACGTGGCGTACTATTTCATGTTGAGGCGACCCATGTTGTAGGTAAAGGGTATTACACTCTCGAGTCGAGTGGAGCAGATTTGCTCACCTTTGACGGAATTCCAGGTACAGGAGCTTTTTTCATCCGAGAAGGCGTAGAGATCAGCCCTTTGATTTTAGGTGGTGAAGAGCAGGCTCATATGCGGGCCGGCAGGCTTAATATCCCATTGCTTTTGGAATTTGGGCGCACGGCAAAAGAAGCTCTTCGCTTTCGCGACCACCTCTGCATGGAGATTTCGCGCTTGCGCGATCGTTTTGAGGCGCACTTCAGTACCAGCGTCCTTTTTTCCGATCAGGAGCGGCTGCCCCACGTCTCAGCCCATATTTTCCCTGGCGTCACAAGTGATGCTCTGCTTTATAAGCTAAATCGAAGAGGCGTTCAGAACGCCACATTTGGCGGAAATCGATTCCAACATATGATGCATATTTTAAAAGCGTGTGGAATCGAAGAGCCTGAGGTTCACTCCGGATTGAGCTTCACGTTTAATCGCGACACAACCGAAGAAGAGGTCGATACAATAGCAGAGAGAACATTAGAGATTGTAGAAGAGCTCGCTTCATATTCTAAGGAACTGATGGAGAATGAGGCATGAGTTACGACGATTTACTGGAAATCTTTCCATGGGAACGCTACAGCAAGAAAATGGCAGCTAAAATCGATCGCCCACGTAGCGCGGGTTATTTTACACCACAAGATGCCGAAAAACGAGGCATGCGATGTGTGGTTGGAAAAGAGGGTTTTGTTGTCGATGGGAATGCTGTAGCTCTTTATTGGCTAGTCGATCCAACAGATGGAGTGATCGTAGATGCAAAATTCCAGGTGTTTGGCCAATCAGCGCTCATCGCTGCTGCGGAGGCAGCGGTAGATTTGTTGATAGGAAAAAATTACGACCAAGCACGTCGGATCAGCGCAGAGCTAATTGACAAGCAGCTGCGCGATAAAGCTGATACGCCCGCTTTTCCTGCAGAAACGCTTGGGCATCTCAACTTGGTTATCGATGCGATCGATGATGCAGTCGAAAAATGCCTCGATATTCCGCTCTCAGAGCAGTACGTGACACCGATTCCAACCGATAAATCGAATGAAGGCTATCCTGGCTGGCTTGAACTTTCGCAGGAGAAAAAACTCGCTGTCATCGAAGCGGTTTTAGATGAAGAGGTGCGCCCCTATGTTGAGCTCGATGCAGGGGGGATTGTTGTGCAGCAACTCATAGATGATAAAGAACTTGTTATTGCTTATCAAGGCGCCTGTACTTCCTGTTTTTCTGCGATTGGGACAACGCTTTCTACCATTCAACAGATCGTGCAAACAAAAGTGCATCCTGAACTGATTGTTGTTCCTAACATGGATGCACTTAAATTGTAAAAATCTTTGTCTTGTTTCTCCCTTTTATGAGATAGCGCTTCTTGTTGTATAGGAGAATTGATGAAAGCCGTTGTAAGCCCCATATCTTCAAGATGTTTTCTTGGCTTTTCTAAGGCTTCTTCATTCTGTCTAAGTTTTTTTAGAGAAGCCCTATATTCTTTCTCTGTCCAAATCATATACATCTCCTTTGCTTGATTAATTTTACTATCCCCTTTTCTCAAATTCTCGAGATTGCCTAAATGCTGTTGGGAACTGGATTTCATAGCCAGTTAAATCATCAATTATTCGGTACTATTCTCGCAGCTTCTGGTTGCATTTTACCCTTAGATCTTGTCTGGCATATTGCGTCTTAATAAACTGCCTGAGGAACAGAAATCATCTAACTTCTTCTTACCCGAGTACAACATAGTAAATTTCTCAAATCACAATGCTAGCGTTTGGGAATATATTCCAGGACAAAACCTTGCAAGAAAAAACAGCCCCCCCGAAACCCCAGGGAGTTTTATTAAGGAGCATGGACATGAAGAATTAAAAATGAAACTAGTTAGGCTTGATGATGTTCTAGGTTTGATGAATATTTGTGATATTCATGGAGAAAATGTCATAATGAAAACAGGTGATGGAGACAAAATCGTTGATATTGTTCCTGTTGATTTAGAAAACGTTTATACCAACCCAAAAGGGAGAACTCCTACAAGTCTTTCTGCAAATTCAATTAGGCAAGATTTAATTGAAAGAGAATTATATAATTTTCTAACCCCTCAAGAAAAAGAATAAATTCATCTGTTCAACCAAAATTCAAAAAATTTTTTAGTCCGCTATATTCCTTTAGGAACAACTGCTTTAGCAGGCCTAATTACTTCAATTGAAACTACAGATGATTTCATCTTAATGCTATTAAAAAATTTAGAACAAGACGGTGTTGATTTTATTAGCAATGAGAAGATAATAAAAGAACAATATTCATTCGATTTGCTTCAAGGAGATATTCCCTTTTTTACAGAAATCAATGATGTTTTATACTATGGGACTCCAGAAAGAGGGATTAAAATAGGAAAAAGAGCTTAAACATGTCTAGTGTGCCAAGCGTGTCAATAAGAGAAGTATATCCTTCTACATGTGAAAAATTACTCGATTTAAGAGAACAAATAAAAGAACAAGTTCTTCGAGAGGCTAAAAAATCACAGAATGTGTCGTATACATCTCTCCAAGCATCCGAAAAAGCCAAAGAACTTGTTTCAACTGGATTTTCTCATTTAGAATGGGAGGTACACCTTCTATATCAATCTCCCCCTTGGTCAGACATTGCAAGTATGTTTTTGAAAACCTCGAAAAAGCAATTTTTCTTCTGTACATTAGGATTACTTGGTCGAGTAGAGAAAATTATCACTGGTAAAACTATAGAAGAATCAAAAGAGACTGATGAGTGGGTCTTCTAATTGAAAACGGGAATCAGAAATTGACAGGAGTTCCCGTTGAAAGGGAAATTTCTAAAAAACGAGTAAAATATTTTTTCACTCAAACAAAGCTTTTTTTTAGGCATAAGACACCCGCTAGATCTTCTAGTCCTAGCCCCCATTTCTCACCATCTCTCTGACAACTCGCACACCCTGTCACCACAGATTGTCCCCCAGTAGGGCGGGTCCGTGTTGCATGAACACTGCCCCCGCTCTGCTGGGAGCCAATCTGTGGCAACAGGGGAGCGATTTGCTCAGAGATCTTGTGAGAAATGGGGGCTAGGTCTCCTATTCTTCTTTTAAAATAGCTGTTCAATTATCGGCGGGCAGTGCGATCGATGATGCAGTCGAAAAATGCCTCGATATTCCGCTCTCAGAGCAGTACGCGACACCGATTCCAACCGATAAATCGAATTGAACTTTCGCAGGAGAAAAAACTCGCTGTCATCGAAGCGGTTTTAGATGAAGAGGTGCGCCCCTATGTTGAGCTCGATGCAGGGGGGATTGTTGTGCAGCAACTCATAGATGATAAAGAACTTGCCATCGCTTATCAAGGCGCCTGCACTTCCTGTTTTTCTGCGATTGGGACAATGCTTTCTACCATTCAACAGATCGTGCAAACAAAAGTGCATCCTGAACTGATTGTTGTTCCTAACATGGATGCACTTAAATTATAAAAATCTTTGTCTTATTTCTTCCTTTTATGAGATAGTGCTTCTTGTCGTATAGGAGAACAATTGATGAAAGCGCTTTTTCTCATTTTATTTTTTTCCACTTCAGTACTTTTTGCGCAGACTGCCCCTTTTGCTTCTCAAAGCGATTTAGTTGCAGATCTTTCTGATACTGTTCTAGATGGCGTTTATCATCATCGCTTAGGGTTTGAAAGGGATGCTTGTGAGAGAAGCTTTTGGCTAGAGGCTTTTGGCAACTGTAGAAAAAGAGATCATTATAAGGACTGGTTTGGAGGGGGGATCATAGGATTTAACTACTCTCTTTCTTATGAGACATACCTCAACTTTTTTCTCGGCGGTTCGTTAGGCAAGATCAACATTGCAGGCGAAACAGACTTTGATACCGACAGCTTAGTCTTCGGCATGTCGTGGGAACAACTCTGCGACAACAACTTTTTCGGTCTCGTTATTGCGGGCGGCTATTTATCTGAAGAGCGTACTTATCTCGATGTGCACGAGGAGCCGCGAGGTGTTTTCCTCACTCCGGAACTGACCTATGCCTACCGGTTCTCCTGCATGCCTTTGCAACCCATTTTTACTTCTGACATCCGCTACGCGGGCTTCTTTTCACGCGAATATGAGCATCATGACTCCGGCGGTACCCTCCATGTCGAGGAGCGTTCCATTCAGCTCATTACCCTGCGCAGTGAGCTGGCATTTCCCTGTTTCTGCTGTTTGCAATTTTATGGGGGTGGGGCTGGCCGTTTTCAGTTCGATGGCAAGCGTGTCGAAGGGCGGATAGGACAGAATGAAAAAAGTTTTTCAGATGGGATTGACCATACAATTGGATATGGATTTTTAGGCTTAAGGCTGGCAAATTCATTTAATTCCTGCGACCTAAGTACGCATATTGAAGGGGGGTACGATACAGACGCAAGCTGGCGGATCCTCGGCGATATAAGCCTGAACTTTATGTATTAAGGGATAGATTATGAGAAGAATACGTTATATTCTACTACCTATGCTAGCTCTCTCGTTTCCTGTCTATTCTGCTGATAGCGATTCTGGCCTCAACCATGAAACAATTCACACCATAGAAGAGAATGCATTTGGCATTTTCAATGAAGGAACTGGAACCACACTCTTCAACAAAGGGTTCATCATCACCCAAGGTGCAGGAGCGCGCGGCATCTTTAACAATGGAGGCGCTAACGTCCAAATTATCAATGAGGGATCTCTATTGACGGCTGGTGATCGGGGACACGCTATTTACGCTTGCGGTAAGGAGGGGATGATCGTCAATAGTGGATCTATAGAGACTTCAGGCAGCTTTGCAGTGGGGATTTACTCTATAGGCGTTGAAAGCTCTCTTCGGGAGTTAGGGATGGATCTGCATCAAGGAGATGGTACGACGACGGTCACCAATAACGGGAAAGTTTTAACCAGAGGGGAAAGCAGTCATGCTATTTTCAGCGAAGGAGCACATACTGTCATCTCAAATAATGGGCGCCTTTTTGCTTTGGGAGATAAGGCAATAGGAATTGTTGCTGCCGGCCCGGATACACATATCATAAACTCGGGATCAGTCCACTCAAGCACAACACATGCGATCCGCTTCGACGAAGGCAATTCGACTCTTACATTGCTTAGGGGCTCCACGATCCAAGGTTCCGTTTTTACGAATAAACCCCTGAACATGAATGTTGAATCAGGGTTAAACCTCTATCTTTCACTTGATGCTGGCGGGGACACATTTCACAACTTAGGAATCAATGCCCCTTTCGTTCGTTTGGGCCAGACTCTCGCGGTGGTCGATCCAACAGGTTTTGCTCTTCAAGCCGATGTTGCAGCTGATCTCTCTGATACGGTTTTAGATGGCATCTATCGGCATCGACTCAGCTGTTGCGAACCGTGCGGTTGCGAGTTTTGGGTTCAAGGAATTGGAAGCTACAGAAAGCGAGGGCACGATTCTGAAACGGTTGGCTACGATAATTGGCAAGGAGGGTTCCTTCTTGGATACGATCTGCCGATCTGCAGTGGAGATGGCGGATTTTTTGCTGGAGCCTCATTTGGCGCAGCAGAAGTTGCTCAGCACACCCAAAAGGCTAATTTCATTAGCTATCTTGCAGGCATTTCGTATAGCCGTACTTTTTGCAACTCTTCTGCAGGCCTTGCGGTCGTTTTAGGTTATGTTGATTGGGATAACGATAGGTATGTGGCGAACAACCTAGTTCCTAGTGGCGTAGAGAAGGCGAGTGCTGAGATAACAGGTGCTTTTATTTCTCCTGAATTGACTTTAGCCCATAGATTTTCAGAATTGTGGTGCCGTCCGATTATGAGTTTAACACTGCGTTATGCAGGACTTTTTCTGGGAAATTATCATGAGAAGGGATCCTCGTCTAACCTGGCGGTTAAAGAGAGAGAAATTGATCTTTTAACCTCACGCTTTGAAATTGCTCTCCCTTACAGTGCCATAACCCGCTATTATTGTTGGAGCGTCGAGCCCTATTTTGGAGCGTTTGGGCGGTATCAAACAGGGGGGAGAGAAGTTCAAGGAATCCTTTTGGGTCAACCGATTGATTTTGACCAAGAAGGACCGACAGCTTTAGGTGCCTTTCTTTTAGGTTTTAGGGGGATTCAATCGTTTGACTGTTTCAATCTCTTTCTTAATCTCGAATGGAGTTTTGACAATTATAAAAGCTCTCGCGTATTAGGCGAGGGTGGGGTTTGTTGGAGTTTTTAAAGAGTGCGCCTCAAAAGCAGAAAGGAAAGGGGCAAAACCCTTTTGTAAATAAAGATCTAAATCCTTCAAAAAGGCGTCACTGATATCATTGAGCAGGTGCTTAACTTCCCACTCTTTACCGCTCTCTTGTCTTAAGGAGGTTGCCGGTTGCCCTACCATTTGTAGGTTCTCTTCTGTCATGTTGATGTTTAAGCCGAGGCCGATGACAACTCCCATAAGAGGGGCAAGATTTTCCGTTTCGCATAAAATGCCTGCGATTTTTTTTCCGCTTACGAGAAGATCATTTGGCCATTTAATTTGGCATAGAATGCCATGTAATTCCAGAACATGTGCAACTGAGAGAGCAAGAACGTGTGTAAGTGAAAGCGCATTGCTCCGCTCAGTGTCTACAAAAAAGCAGTAGCTGACGATGAGATTCTCACCGCGGGGAGAGACCCACTTTTTTCCAAATTGCCCCCGGCCTTTTGTTTGGAGGTCTGCAGTGACAAGTGTTATTTTATCGCGTGGGAAAGTGGACAGTTTTAGCTTTGCCCAATCGTTCGTAGAGCTTAGTGACTCAAAATGATGGTGGATCATTTCCATGGAGAGCATTATACTCGCAAGATAGAATAATGTGGAATCATAGGCTTTTATTTCGAATCGATTGGCGGGTCGTTCCTGTCATTTTCTCCCTAATGGCGGTTAGTTTACTCGTAATTTCCGCCACAGATCCCGTTTGTATCCAGGGAAATGCTACTAATTTTTTTACTCCCAAAGTGTTAAGCCAGATGCAGCGCTTTTGTCTCGGTTGGGCGGTATTTCTTCTTTTTGCAGGGATGGATTACAACAAGCTGCGAGAATGGGCTTGGATTTTATATCTTATCACCGTGATAAGCTTACTGGGGCTTTTTTTGTTCCGGCCATTCAAAATGTTCATCGATGGTATCGGATTCCCATCATAGGTATGAGCGTACAGCCTTCAGAGTATGCCAAGCTTGTTGTGGTGATCAGCTTAAGCTGGTTTTTAGAGCGCAACCGTCAAACGGCCTCTTCCTGGAACACATCCCTCTTAGGCTCGATGATTGTGGGCGTGCCTTTTCTTTTGATCCTAAAGCAGCCTGATCTAGGGACTGCACTTGTCCTATGTCCGGTGACGCTTGTGATGTTTTATCTTGGAAATATGCATCCCGGATTTCTTCGGATCATGACCTTTCTCGGCCTGCTTTTTTTATTCTTTGTTTTGCTGATCTTTACAGGAGTTTTTTCACATGATCAGATGCGTCCTTATGCAACAAAAGTAATGAAAGAGTATCAATACGAACGTCTTAATCCCAACAATCACCATCAATGGGCTGCATTGACAGCTATCGGGGTTGGGGGCGTGTCCGGTAGCGGGTGGCGGGCGAGTGAGTTTACCGGAAGAGGATGGCTTCCTTATGGCTATACAGATTCTGTTTTCCCGGCTTTTGGAGAAGAATTTGGGCTAATGGGTTTGCTCCTTATCTTGATATTGTTCTATTCTTTGGTGTATTTTGGGTTTCAGGTGACGGCTGTTGCTAAGGACCATTTTGGACGCATGTTGTCAGCTGGTGTGACGGTTTACATTGCGATGCACATTTTAGTGAATATCGGGATGATGTGCGGCCTTTTGCCGGTTACGGGCGTCCCTCTGATTTTGGTATCGTATGGAGGGTCTTCGGTATTTGTGACAATGGCCGCACTTGGAATTTTGCAAAGTATTTATAGTCGAAGGTTTATGTTTTGAGTAGGCATCACTCTTTTATTTTCGAACCGGGCGTTTGGCATGGTGCGGGAAAGATCTCATTCAGCATGGCGGAAGATATCTTAGACTTTAGAATGGAAGCAATACGTAAACGACGAAGGCGTAGAACAAAG
>CAVVHU010000017.1:0-37648 GCA_963748195.1 uncultured Chlamydiales bacterium
AAAGTGATCACCTCCGGAGAGCATGATTATCCGCTCAATGAAGCTGTACAAGTCATAGGGATCGAAAAATTTGAGCGATAAGGACTCAGATTTCACAGTTGTTTTATTTCTTTGCGGCAACTTTTTTGCCGCGCAAGTGGAGCTGCAGCGGTGTTCCTGAGAATGCGTACCGAGCTCTGAAGCTATTGATTAAATAACGCTTATAGGACTCGGACATCAGGCCTGGGTTATTCACAAAAAGAACAAACCGTGGCGGCTGAACATCGACTTGCGTCATATAGTTCCCCCGAAGACGCTTCCCGGTCAACATCGGCGGATGATTGTTCATCATCGCCCGCTCAACAAAAGTATTAAGCTGATGCGTCGAGATCCGCATTTTAGAGGCATTATAGACATTTTGTATTTCTTCGAAGATCTTGTCGAGGTTCCTGCCGGTCTTAGCTGAGACAAAAATAACAGGGCAATGAGCAAGAAAAGGAGACTCTTGGTGAAGAGCCTGCAGGCAGTGCTCCATACGAAATCCCGTCACTAAGTCCCACTTGTTCATGATGACAACGCAGCTTTTACCCGCCTTCTCAATCTCTGCTGCAATCCTCTTTTCTTGTGTTGTGATTCCTTCTTGCACATCGAAAATGAGCAAACAGACATCTGAGCGTTCGATTGCGCGCTCTGTCCGAATGGCAGCGAATTTTTCGACGACCTCATGCTCGGCATTTTTCCGCCTTATCCCCGCTGTATCGATCAAAGTATACTTCTGACCATCCACTTCGATAGGTATATCAACGCTATCACGCGTTGTCCCCGCAATAGGACTCACTACACACCGCTCTTCGTTAAGAAGGGTGTTCACAAGAGTCGATTTGCCTACATTGGCTCTTCCTATTACAGAAAGACGAATGCCGTGTTTTATGGCATGCTCTTCCTCCTTAGGAGTGAAGTTTTTCCAGGCTAATTCGAGCAGTTCGGCTATCTGATATCCTTGTGTTGCCGAGACAGTTACCATGTTGGAAATCCCTAAGCAATAAAATGCGTGTTTCAGCCCTTCATGAACTCTGTCGTCAATCTTATTGATCGCGAGCGTAAGTGGCTTTCCGGTTTTCAGCAGCAGCCGCGCGAGCTCTTCATCGAGTTCTGTGACGCCTACTTGCCCATCCACAACCATGACGAGAGTGTCGGCTTCTGTGATCGCAATCTCTGCTTGGCGGCGGATCTCTTCGCGAAACTGGTCAGCGGATCGAGGGTCTATTCCACCCGTATCGATCACTTCAAAAGGCATGCCGAAAATTTCCGCTTCGGCATATAAACGATCGCGCGTGATCCCTTCAGCTTCATCTACAATCGCAATCCGTTCATTACAGATGCGGTTAAAAAGCGCTGATTTTCCAACATTTGGTCTTCCAACAATAGCTAGCTTGTACATAGACAAAAATTATAATAAAAAACGAATTAATTGAAACTATTTAAAGATTTTGCTGATATGGACCTATGGCGTTTCATGTCGTGGATCCCTTTCCTTTTTGGGGGGATTTAAAAAAATATCAACTACGCACCTTTCGGGCAGACCTGCTCGCCGCAATCTCCGTTGCCCTCATGGCTCTTCCTCAAGCGATGGCCTATGCCTTTTGGCAGACCTCCCGCCTCAACAGGGATTTGGGCAGCCGTTTTTGGAACAATTTTTACAGCTGCTTTTGGGCAGTCGCGCTTTTTGGTCTCAGGTACGACAAATATGGTCGCCATTTTAATCCAGTCAGGGACTTCTGAAATTTTACATACCTACTATCGGGGAATGATAGGCCTTGAAAGAGAGGCTTTAGCATTAAAAATTGTTCTACAGATTGCGCTCTTGATCGGCATTTTTCAAATCCTTGCAGGGTTATTGCGCTTGGGTAGATTGACGCAATTTACTAGCCGATCTGTGGTCGTAGGATATGTTGCTGGAGCTGCAATTGTCATCGTTGTGACACAGCTTTTTCCCTTTTTTGGAGTGCGCGATTTAGATGGATATCATCCGATCTACCAGCAAGCTTGGTATTTTGCCGTTCAAATGAGTCATATACACGTGCCGACAACCCTGCTTTCTTTCGCTTGTTTAGCCCTTTTAATCATCTTTTCGACTATTTCCGACCGTATACCAAAAGCTGCCATTGTGATGGTCTTGGCTGCGGCTGTTGTGGCGATTTTTCATCTCGCTCCACCTAATGAGAAGAGCACTTTTGGGGTAATGGAGGGAGAGCCGATTCAACGGATCACACTTTTACAAGATATGGGACCTTTATCTTCGGAGCTTCCTAAGTTTTCTGCGCCTTCATATGATTTCCGCATTTTGACAAAAATTATCCCTCTAGCCTTTGCAATTACTCTTTTAAGCGTAGTGGAAGCAACGACGATAGGACGTACTTATACGAGTTCCAGAGAGCCTCCATACAACGATAACCAGGAGATCTTTGGATTAGGCGTTAGCAACTTTGTATCTGCTTTTTTTGGGGCGATGCCAAGTTCCGGAAGTTTCTCAAGAAGTGCGCTTAATAAAGTTTCAGGTGCCCAAACGCGCTTTTCAGCCATATATAGCGGCGTAATTGTCTTTCTATTAGTCGTTGCAGTTGGGTTCCTAGTAAATAAAATTCCGATCGCAGCATTAAGTGCACTTATGATTTTTACTGCCTATACGATGGTAAATTTTAAGCAGCTTTTTATCTGCTTGCGAGCTACTCGTACCGATGCTTCTGTTGTACTTGTAACAGTTGCATCGAGTATGGTTTTTACACTTGATGTTGCGCTTTATATCGGCATTTTGCTCTCAATCGTCCTCTATTTAAAGAGAGCTGCTGTGCCTAATCTGATTGAATATGCTTTTAACAACATAGGTAAGCTACGTCCTCTCGATTTGGAAGATGAAAGACCCGACCCGAGAATTTGCATCGTGCAGACAGAAGGAGAGCTATTTTTTGGAGCAGCCGATCTTTTGCAGATGAAATTGCGCAATATTTCAGAGGATGAAGCGCTTAAAATAGTGATTCTTCAGCTGCTTAATACCCGCACGATCGACGCTTCTATCTGTTTAGCCCTGACGCAGGTGCTGCGCTATTTAAAAGGAACGAAACGCATGCTCATGCTGACCGGGGTTTCACCAGAGGTATGGAAAGTGCTTTACGAATCGGGACTGTTGCATGAGCTTGGCGAAGAATATTGCTTTCCAGCCAATGAACAGCTACCTAGTGAACCGACGCGTAAAGCTTATGCGCTTGCCAAATCGTTGTGTTAACGTACAGGGTCGAGTTTGCGCTCTTCCCCACCTCTTGTGATTTTTTCGTAAACCCACGCTTCACCGTTTTCACGTAGCAATCGATCGCAGCCAAGAGTGATCCCTTTAAACACCCCGTACTTTCCAATAGCCTCAAGGGCATATTGTGAACTTGTCGGTGTGAAGCTACTACGTGGACCGTCGATCGGTGAAATGTATACCTGAAAAAATCGGATCATCGACTGACAAGCTGTTTGGCCAAAATGCTTTTTATTTTTTTCAGCTTGTCTCTTTTCTTTTGATATGGTAGCTATTTCGCAGTCAACTCCCCATGGAGCAGTAATTGTTTCTCTATAATTTCCTTTTAAAGGAAAGGAAAATAAAGACAGTGTTAAGAGTAAAAATGTAAACTTCATAATTCAATGGACGATTATGTTCAAATGAACAAAAATAAATAATGAAGGTGTGAAGTTTTTGCAAGTATAAAATGATGCTTAAGCAGCTGGTAGAGCAATTGAAAACGGAAATGCAGTTGGATGAAGAACTTATCGCAAATGACAATGGTTCATATTCTTTGATTCTTGATCCTGAACTACCTGTCACTCTCGATGAGAGCCAGGAAGCAGGGATTTCATTGTACGCCGTTTTAGCGCCTCTGCCTGAAAGCTGCGAAAAATTTTTGCTCAAAACAATGACTGCAAATCTTTTTGGACGAGAAACAGGAGGAGGGATACTCGGTCTCGATCGGGAAGGAAAGAAGGTAACGCTTCTGACATTTCTTTCGGAGGGATTGAGTTACAGAGATTTTCGAGATAACCTGGAAGATTTTTTGAACTACGCCGACGCATGGAAAGCTGAAACAACTGAATTTGTTGAATAATGAATAGATTGGGATTAAAGAATGAGTGCTGAGTTCATCGCCGAAGAAGGAGTTTTGAAAGGATTGATCCTTTCGCTTGAAAAAGGCGAGGAATGGTCAATTGGGCGTGACCCCGAACAATCTACGCTCGTGATCGAAGACCCTAAAGTTGCGCGCAAACATCTTATATGTCGCAAAACAGAAGAGGGTTATGTTGTTGAAAGTCTGAGCGAGATCCATCCTGTTTTAGTCAATGATCAGCCCTTTACAGGACAGAAGCTTTTAGCTGAGGGCGATCGAGTGACGATCGGTCAGACAGTTTTTCATTTTTATCCTGAAGGAGCTTACGCTTCCTATATTTATGCGCCTGAATATGCTTTTGAAGGCGATGAATCCTATTTAGAGGGCGAGTCTGAGTCAGCTGAGGAGGCCTCAAAAGAGAAACCCGAAGAAGAGGCTTTGGAAGAAAAACCAGAGGAAGCGGTTCCGGAGGAAATGTCTGAAGAAGCGGCTTCCGAAGAGAAACCTGTTGAAGAGACTCCCGAGGAGGAGCCTGAAGAAATGACTTCCGAAGAAAAGCCTGAAGAGAAGATAGAAGAAGAACCCTCTGAAGAGGTGTTTGAGGAAGAGGAACCTTTTGAAACTGGTGAAGAGGAAGTGGAAGAAGACGAAGATCTCGTTAGAGAAGAGATCTTTCATGAAGCAGAAATGCCCGAAGTTACCATCGATCTAACCCCTACAGCTCGCTTCTTGATAAAGGTGATTGCCGGTCCTAATACTGGGGCTGAATTTGCCTTGGATATTGGCCGCTCCTATCTTATTGGAACTGATCCTTCTACTTGTGACCTTTTATTTAATGATTTAAGTGTTTCTAGAGAGCACGCGCGTCTTTCCATCAGCGAGGAAGGGGAGATAAAAATCGAAGACTTGGATAGCCGTAATGGTGTAGTGGTCGAAAATGAGCGGATCTCGCAGAGCCAAACCTTAAGTCCGAATTCAGTTGTATCTCTCGGAACAACAGCTTTTCTCCTTCTCGACCGTGAAGCTCCTTCTGAAACGATTGTGGCTCCTTCAATGTACGAAGAACGCCCGGAAGAGGAAGAGGCAGTCCCCGCGGCGATGGAAGCAGAGGAGAAAGGAAAAGAGGCTGCAATTGCAGTGAAAAAACCGGCCCGTCCAATCATCTCTCCAGGAGCGCTGATTCTCAGCTTATTTGTAATTTGTTTAGCAGTTCTTTTTGGTATCGGAATGGTCTCTTTGCTGCAAACAAAAGAAGTGGTGCAGGAAAAACAAGATTATGCAGCGGAAATACAAAATATTATAAACGATTTCCCCGCTGTCCGCTTCACCTATAATCCGACAAGCGGCAAGCTCTTTTTAGTAGGGCATGTCGAAACAGGCGTTCAACTCAACGAGTTGATGTATAAACTCAAGGGATTGCTTTTTATCAGGAATATCGAAAACAACATTGTCAATGACGAAGCTGTTTGGCAGGAGATGAATATCCTGCTTTCGAAATACCCTGAGTTCAAGGGGGTGAGCATGCACTCTCCCGAACCGGGCGTTTTTGCTATCTCTGGATATCTAAAAACTGAAAAACAAGCGTCAAACCTGATTGATTACTTGAATGTCAACTTCAACTATCTCAACCTTCTTCAAAATAGGGTGGTGGTAGATCAGCAAGTCGTCGATGAGGTGAGTTCGAGTTTGATGCAGCACGGTTTTGTAGCGGTATCCGTTGGGTTTGCGACAGGGGAATTGGTTTTAACAGGATATGTTAGCTCTACGCAAGTTTATGAATATGAAAACTTAGTTGAATCTTTTAAATCAATTCCCGGCATCCGCTCGATTAAGAATTATGTTGTGACGGTCTCTCCTGAACAGGGTGTGATTGATTTGAATAAACGTTATCCCGGCAAATACCGTGTGACAGGATTCTCTAAACACGGCGATGTCAATGTCAACGTAGTGATCAATGGAAAAATATTGACGCGGGGCGATCAAATCGATGATATGACGATTACAAGTATTCAACCACATACCATTTTCCTTGAAAGGGAAGGTTTGAAATATAAAGTTGAATACAATAAATAAAAGATTTTGGAAGGTAGAAAGAGGTTAGAATTATGTTTGGAATGGGAAGCGATAAAAAAAAGAATAAAGTCGCTGAAATCAATTTTGATTTAGAGGACGAGCTAAAGGATCCTGGAAAACTACGAGCATACAAAGAGAAAATAGAAGAGCGCGTTGTGCAGCTGAAAAGCATGCTCCGTCAAGGCGAGGATAAGAAAGTCTTTGATCAAACGCAGACACTGCTGCATGGGTATTTAGCCCTTCAGAAGGTCATTCAACGTGCTAATCGTAAAATGTATTAAGAGGGAAAATAAATGAGTTTAGAAGGAGGAAAAGCATCTTTTGATTTTGGTAAAATGCTCTCAGGGCTTGAGGGTTACGTAAAATCAGTTAAGAGCTATTTAAGCCAATTAGAGAGTTCAACAGGCGGAACGATTAATCTGGCTACAATGTTTAACATGCAATTTCACATGCAAATCATGTCTCAGTACATTGAGGCGGTATCAAACACACTTAGTGCGGTCAACAACGAAGTGATTACAATGGCGCGTGCGACAAAAGGACAATAATAAAGGGTAGAGGTTTAAGGATATGGCAACACTTCAAGAGTTTAAGGAAGATCTTGGACTACTCGTCGAAGGAGGGCTGGTAGCGATCAAGCAGGGTGATGAAGAGGGTGCAAAGAAGCTTTTTAACGCTGTTGGCATTATAGATCCGCAAAATGTGGTTCGAAAAATGGGCTACGGCTTAATTGCTCTACATAAAATGGACATTAAGGGTGCTCAAAAGCAGTTTGAAGAAATCCTTCAAGTCGAGCAAACAAACTGGCGCGCACAAGCGTTTCTTGCATTTTCGCATATTCTGTCTGTTCTTCAAGATGCACCTGATCAAGAGAAACAAAAATCGCTTGAGACATGTGCTAAGCTGGCACAGGAAGTGGTAGAAAAGAGTGATGCGCCATCGACGCGTCAGCTTGCCCAATCTCTTCTCGACTGGGAACAAGAGATGCAAGACAAGTTTAAAACAACTCCGTAAGAGAGGAAGAATATGGTAGACAGTCCGACACCTAATCCAGGGGTTACGCCTACCCCTCCCACCCCAGAATATGGCCGTGATAAACCAAGGCTAGGGGCAGGAGAAGAGGCTCAAGAGCAGAAGCCCTTTTCATTAGAACCACAACCAGGCAAAGAAGGCGGACCGCAGCAGGTATCGACAGAAAAGCCTTCACCGATGGATCTAGCTAGAGAGGGAGCTGAAAAGGGCACTCGGATGACTCCTGAAGAGCTCAATAATCAACTGTCTCAGCTTAAAAACCGTTTGAATGAAACGCAAGCCGATCTTCAAAATCCAACGGTCACAAATAAGTTCACTAAAGACCATTACGACGCTTTAGGTAAGCTTGTAGACAAGATGAACCCCGACATGCGCAATATTGCGAAAAATAGCAGTGGGGAGTTCAATCCACCACAGCACATTTCGGGTGAACCGGTTCTTAACTACATTACACGTTGGATCAATGGCTCCCAAGAGACCTTAACTTCAGCACTGAATTACGTTGGAAAAGAAAAAAATCCCAATCCGGCTTCATTTTTAAAGCTGCAATATTCTGTTCAGCGGGCCGTACAACGAGGCGAGCTTTTTGCAAGTATTGTGGGAGCATCCGTTTCAGGTATTAAGACGATTATGAGTACTCAATTAGGATAATATGGACGATCCTGGTGCAGATTTTGAAAAACTCATCTCCCGCTTAGAAGAGGTACAGCTTACAACTGTGATGGGACGCATCACCGAAGTTGTCGGGATGCTGATCAAGGCTGTTGTACCTCAGGTACGCATTGGAGAAGTTTGTTTAGTTAAAAGAGAGGGGACAACTCCGCTTTTAACAGAGGTTGTTGGTTTTACCCAGGATCAAGTTTATCTCTCTCCATTAGGAGAAATGACGGGGGTTGGCCCTTCGTCTGAAGTCATTCCTACTCGCCTTCCTTTACATATAAAAGTGGGCCCGGAGCTTTTAGGTCGGGTGCTCAATGGATTAGGTGAGCCGCTTGATACGGAAGCTAAGGGGCCGCTCAATGTAGCAGAATCCTGCCCGATTTTCCGTGCGCCTCCCGATCCTCTCAAGCGAGGAAGAATTTTAGAACCGATCTCTACAGGCGTCCGCTGCATCGACGGTCTTCTTACCGTAGGAAGAGGACAGAGGGTTGGAATTTTCGCTGGAGCCGGGGTAGGAAAATCGACATTGCTCGGCATGATTGCCAGAAATGCAGAAGCGGACATCAATGTCATTGCGCTCATTGGAGAGCGGGGGCGGGAAGTTAGAGAGTTTATAGAAAAAGATTTAGGGGAGGAGGGGATCGCGCGCTCTGTAATCGTTGTTTCAACATCGGATCAGGCCTCACAACTGCGACTGAATGCTGCTTACGTTGGAACAGCGATTGCCGAGTATTTCCGAGATCAGGGAAAAACCGTCATTTTGATGATGGATTCGGTAACCCGCTTTGCGCGTGCTTTGAGAGAAGTGGGGTTAGCGGCCGGCGAGCCACCTGCGCGAGCCGGCTACACTCCTTCTGTTTTCTCGACACTCCCCCGTTTGCTTGAACGGTCGGGCAACTCTGATGTTGGGTCGATTACTGCTTTTTACACAGTCCTCGTTGCGGGCGATGATATGAATGAGCCCGTAGCAGATGAGGTGAAGTCGATTTTGGATGGGCACATTGTCCTTTCAAATGCACTTGCACAGTCCTATCACTATCCTGCGATTGATGTGCTCGCCTCGATTAGCCGTTTGTTGACCGAAGTGGCAACAAAAGAACAGCTCCAGCTCATCAGCCGTGCGCGGGAGGTCCTGGCTAACTATCGAAAAAATGAAATGCTGATCCGCATCGGGGAATATAAGCGAGGATCGGACCGTGATGCTGACTATGCGATCGACCATATCGATCGGCTCAACCGCTTTTTAAGGCAGACGATTGAAGAGAGAAGTTCTTTAGAGGAGACGATCCAGCAGTTGAAAGCATTATTCAAGTAAGGAACAAATGAAAAAACCGAAATATCCGCTTGAACAAGTGCTTGGCGTAAAAAAAGACCGCGTTGAAAAAGCGGAAAGGGCAGTAGAGGAGAAAAAGCGGGCGCTCCAAGTAGAAGAAGAGAAGCTCAAGAAAGTGGAAGCTCAGCGCGATGATGTTTTAAAGCATCACGATGATAAACTCGCTCAATTGAGAAAAGTTTTAGATGAAGGAACGACAAGCGAAGAGGTCCTCCAGATGAAAGCTTATCTCAAAGTTGTAAAGGAAAAGCTGGCGAAGGAAGAGGAAAAAGTAAAAATACAAAAAGAACAAGTGCGCGTCGCCGAACAAAATCTTGAGGCGGCTAAAATCGATCTCAACAAAAAGCGCATCGAGCAAGAGAAAATTGAAATGCATAGAAAAGAATGGGAAAAAGAGATGCGGGCTGAGATGGCTAAGCATGAAGCAAAAGAGCAAGACGAAATCGGCCAGGTTCTGTACGAAGCGCAAAGAAAAAAGAAAAAGGAGTCTTAAACTATGGCTGTCCCTCCACCAAGTCAACCATCAGGAACATCGCCCTCTAGTAGTGGAAGAAATGAACCGGAAGAGAGCAAGCGCTCAAAAAAAGAGTTTAAACTTCCGGATAAAAAGCAGGAAAAACAGGATCAAGGATCCGGTGCAGAAACAGGTGTTAAAGAGTTAAAACAATCTGTTGAGGATCAGAAAAAAGCTGAACTTACAAAAGCCTCTGAAGTGCAGAGTTCCCAAGCACAAGCCGCAGTTAAAGCTGTTGGGCAGCTGATTCAGAGGATGGTCTCCGAAATGAGAGTGGGAGAAAATTTTGCGAATATGACCTTATCGAAAGGAGATGTACCAGAGGCATTTCAGGGAAGCAACCTCACTATAAGCTACCAAGAAAATGCCCTTGTCATTCGCTTTGATAATTTTATGACACCTCAACAGGAAAACAATGCCCTTACGCTTGTCGAAAAAAACAAAGAACAGCTTCAAGAAATGCTTCAAACCTTACAAGCAAAAAACATTACAGTTCATGAACTGAGTATTGGAAATCAAAAGATCGCCCTTCCTCGCGTGGAAGCTCTGCCCCCTCCATTTCAAGCTGCGCAGCCAAGTGGTGCCGAGACAAGGCGCGACCAGCAGCAGCAACAGCAAGGAGGCGGTGGCGGAGAAGAGGGAGCTGGTCGGTAATCAACACATTCGCTATAGTGACCTAAGATATGACAATGTCAGCAGAAAAGCCTTTTGGTTGGATCAAACAAGTTGAACGCCTATTATATGAGCTCGAGGAAAAGCCGCAATTTGGCGTTCCATCGTCCTTTAGCCTGCAACGTTTTGAAAAGCGTCTTCAGGAAATTTTTGATCGCCCTTCACTAAAAGTAACCTATTCATTGAAAGGATGGGTCGCTTCTGAGCAGATTCGAGAAGGAGCAGGTGAAGTGCTTCTTCCATTAAAACTAGAGTGGGCTCCACTTGCTTCTCCCGCTTATTTCATCACGACAGATCAAGATCTCAAATTGTTGATGGCCGATTTGCTCGGTGGAGAAAAAGAGGCGGCTTATTTCTATGACCCCTCTCTGGTACAAGGTTTTTACCACTATTTTGCTTGTGAGATGCTGCATGCGCTCCAGCAGCAAGAGTTTGCTCCATCTCTCTCTCCGCATTTGAGTGAGAGAGGAGGAGAAATTCAAGAAATGGTCGGAACCGAACCTTGCTTTTTGATCGACGTGACGCTTTCACTAAATGGAAACACTTTTTGGGGAAGGATTCTTCTGCCGGAAAGTTTTCGCAGGGATTGGAAGAGCTATTTCTCAAACCTTCCTCCACCTTCGCTATCCCAAGAACTTTTGGAAAAAATAACAGTCGACGTCGGTTTAGAACTTGGACATGTACGCCTGAACTTTAGCGATTGGAAAAGTGTGCGCAAGGGCGATTTTATTCTACTTGACCACTGTTCGTATGATCCCGATACCGGTAAAGGAGGGGTTGTTTTAACTCTGGAGCAAAGACCATTGTTCCGGGGGAGATTTAAGGAAAATGGCATTAAGCTGACAGAGTATCCCATATATGAAGAGGTAATGCATCCAATGGAAGAACATCGATATGAGTCTGAAGAAGAGGGTGATGAAGAACACCTTTATGGAGATGAGCTGCCCGAAGAAGAGGGTTTTGAGTTCGAAGAGGAAGAAGAGAGACGAGAAGTCGAGGTGACACATGCAGAACCAGCTATTTCTCCTGAAGAACTTCCTATCAACCTTACAGTAGAAGTAGGGCGGCTACGCTTGACAGCGCAAGAGTTGATGAATCTTGCCCCAGGAAACCTGCTCGAGGTGAATGTAGCACCTGAACAGGGAGTAGATCTTGTAGTTAATGGCAAAAAAGTAGGAAGAGGCGAGCTGATCCGGTTAGGTGAAACGCTAGGCGTCCGCATTTTATCTTTATAGATGCCAAATGAAATCAAACTGCCCCCGAATATAGGCGGCTACAAAATCGAGAGCTTGTTAGATAAAGGAGGCATGAGCCTTCTCTATCTAGGCATTCATCCCGAAACGCACGAGCCGATTGCGCTTAAGGTGCTTTCTGCCAAATATGTTTCCCATCCTGAGATGGTGGAGCATTTTATGCGCGAAGCTCAGATCATCCAAATCACCAACCATCCCAACATCGTCAAACTCTATGGATATGGAAAATGGGAAGGGGGCGTATACATCGCGATGGAATTTATTCAAGGGATCTCTTTGCGGCAGATGATTCTCCAAGAAGCGATGTCTTTGAAACGGGCCCTTGAGATCGTATTGCAAATCGGCCATGCTTTGACACATCTGCATGCCCATGGAATTATCCACCGAGATTTGAAGCCGGAAAATATTCTGCTTACCGCCCAAGGGGGCGTGAAAGTGATCGACTTTGGGATTTCTCAGATATACAGCGAAAAAGTTGTCCCTTCAAAATCACGTATTGTCGGTACTCCTGTTTATTTCGCTCCCGAACAAAGAACAAATCCGCTCAATGTAAGTTTTTCTACAGACATCTATGCCCTCGGAATCATCACCTACGAGCTCGCTTTAGGACAACTTAGCCATGGTGTTGTCCACCTTTCCAACATTCCGCGCGGATTGCAAAAAATATTAGCGAAAGCGCTGCAACCAGATCCAATGAAGCGATATGAAGATATCGTCGATTTTACCCATGATATTTCTGCTTATCTCAGATCAAATGCATTCAAACAAGATCGTCGTGGGAGCGATTATCTTGGAGAGTTGAATGAGAGCTTGCGGGAGGCGCAAGCGATTTTGATCCCCCAAAAGCTTCCAGAGTGGCCGCGCATTAAAATGGCGCTCGCTTCGAATAATAATACCGTGCTTTCAACAGTCTATTACGATTTTTTTGAGCAACGGAATGGCATCTATACTGTGGTGATGGGGGAATCCTTGACGACAGGAGTGGAAGGGCTTTTGCATATCTCCATGTTGAAGGGCATGGTAAGAGCGCTTGCACATACCATCGATAGGCCAACAGAATTTGTAGGCAAACTCAATGCGACGCTTTTAGACGAGGAAAGAAAACAGCATTTCTCCTTTTCTCTTTTAACTCTTTATCCATCAGAAGAACGCTTTTCATACATATCTTGCGGCTATAGCCCTATTTGGTACCTTCCTTCCGGCGCCGATTCACCGCGTCGTTTATCTGCAGATAATGTAGAGCTTGGCATTGCAGCGCCTCCAGAATTTATTGAAGTTGATGCGAATTGGCATGTAGGCGATTCTCTTATTTTGCACACATTTCAAGCGGGGCAATCTAAACATATTGAAGAGATCGAGCTAGACGAAGCGCAATTTTTAGAAGCGTTGATGGAAAATCTTTTCCTTAATCCTCAACAGCAAGTTGAGGCAATTTTTCGCAAAGTTTCTCGCAGGGATAGCATGACTTTGTTTGAACGTCCAGTAACCGTTATTACACTAGAGAGAACAAGCTAACTTTGAGAAAAAATATGATTTTGACTATACCCAATTTCATTGTGCGAGCTATAATGAAGTTAATGCAGTTCCGTCATGTATATAGAACGTGTGTTTGTGTTGCGTTATTCGGTTTAACCGGCACGTTGTCTGCTGATCAGATCGCGCCTGAAGTAGAAATTTTACCAAAAGAGCTTCAGAAACTCACCGAAACCTATCTCGAAAATCCAACGATTGTTTCCAGTATTTCTCCGGACGATAACAGTTCTCACGATTTCGAAATGCAGCTGCCGACAAAAGAAGAAGCGCTAGAGCAAAAACGCCTTTCTCTCCCTCCTTCTTCTGAACGCGGGCTCGGTGAGCAGCCTGCTTTCCAACATATTCAGGATATTGAGGTAGAACTTCAAGGTCCTTATGCTGTTCCTAACTGCGCTGAAAAAGAAGGGTATACGGTTAACTTTGAAGATATTTCCGTTATTCAGTTGATTCAATTTATCAGCAAGATTTCAGGGACAAATTTTGTATTTGACAGCGGAGATCTGCAATTTAATATAACCATTATTTCCGAAGAGTCGACATCCGTTGATGATCTCTCTGCAGCTCTTTTTCAAGTCCTTAAAATGCATGGACTTTCCGTCGTTGAGCAAGGAAATAATGTTTTGATTTACAAGAATCAAAACCTATCGAAAGTCTCCACAATAATCACAGATGCCAATATCAAGGATGCCTGTGATGCTGCAGTTATAACGCGTGTCTTTCGGTTATACAACGTCGATCCGGTGCGCATTCAGTCGATTGTCAGGCCGCTTGTTTCATCGGATGCGATTGTTGAGGTTTCGATAGAAACACGCCATTTAATCGTTTCCGACATTACAGCCAATGTTGAAAAGATAGCAGATCTTCTGGCGGCATTAGACATGCCGAATGCGACTTTTGAGATCTCCGAATATCGGGTTAAAAGCGCCTATCCATCGGCACTAGTGGCCTATGCCAAAGAGATTTTAGCACCAATTGCAGCAGAGAATCCAATTCGGTTTATAGCGCAGCCAAGCTCGAACAAAATCTTTGTCGTCTCCACTCCCTACTTGATCAATAAAGCTAAGCAAGTTTTGGAAGCTTTGGATACTGCTGATATCACTGAGGTGAATGACTTAGGGCCGGTAGCTATGGAGAACAACAACTTATACATGTATAAGTTGAAGTACCAAAACGGGCTTGAGATTGCTGAGGCAGTTAGAGAAATCGGGATGAGTTTGCAATATATGGGTGTATCGAACCCCGAATTTGTGAACACAATCAACAGTATTCAATGGCTCGAGGTAAACAACTCGATTGTAGTCACCGGTTCTGCAAGTGCAGTTCAAAAAGTGGTTGCTCTTTTAGAGGAACTCGATGAACCGCCAAAGCAAGTATTTGTAGAAGTCTTAATCATCGATACGACACTGACAAATTCTTTGGATTTTGGAGTGCAGTGGATCGCCCTTGGTGATGAGCAAAATAAATTAGCCTATGCTTCGGGTTTGCTTGCAAATGCTCCACCCAACCCTAACCTACAAAGTGGTGGACGCTCTATTGCTTCTAGTGTGCCGCCAAAAACTCCAATTCCTGGGACTGATCTCGCTCTTCCGGTTCCTTCCCAACTACAGGGAAATGCGAATACCGATGCTACAGAAGCTTTTGGGTTTGGGATCATTGGAAATATTTTAAGGCACAATGGTCAGTCGTTTTTAACACTTGGCGCGCTTGTGAGTGCTTTAGATGAAGAAGCTGCGACTAAAATCGTCTTGAATCCTAGAATTATGGTGCAAGACAACCAGCCGGCTAGTTTATTCGTTGGGCAGAATATTCCTTACCAAACGACTAGCACAGTGATTCAGCAGACGGGTTCTGTGACACAAAACATCCAATACGAAGATGTGGGCGTTCAGCTGGATGTGATTCCGACAATTTCACCTAATAATATCGTAACCCTTCAGATCAATCAATCCGTTGCTGATGTAGTTACCGCTACCTCTGCTAATTCATTAACACCAACGACCAATAAGACCTTAACCACAACACGTGTCCATGTTCCTGATGGGACATTTCTTGTGATGAGCGGAAATATTCGTGAACAAACGACCGATATTCGTTCTGGAATCCCTTGTTTAGGAACATTGCCTTTAATCGGCCCCCTTTTTAGCCGAAACGTCGAGCAGTGCAATAGACGGAATTTGATCATGTTTATCCGTCCAAGGGTAATTACAAATACTCAGGAAGGTCTCGATCTCACCAATGAGGAAGGTTATGACTACAACTGGGAGACAAACCCTTGCTCTATGAGCGAGTGCGGTTCTACGCTTGCCCCAGAGACTGAGACATATCCTCCAATTGAAAGAGAAAGTTACAAGATCATAGAGATGCAACCACCTTGCTATTAGGATCGAATAGTGCTCGCCATAAAAGCGGAAAATCGATAAAAATGGCAGCATGTTTAAACGTATCATTGCTCTTATCACACTTCTTTCATTCATGACAGGATGCTACTACCGTGTCCCAACGGAGATTCAACCTGCCATTGCAGCGCCGCCACATCCAAAAGAGATCCAAAGGGAAAAACGGTCAATGCTCTGCCTGCCCCAAGATTTCTCGATCTCGCCTTTCCCCCCACTTACGCCAACAGAGAGCCGCACGGATTGGGGAAAGGAGTATCACATCGCCCTTACCTTTGCAGAGGACTTCGACCTCTATCGCGCCATCACTGGATTTAGGAGAGCTCTCTTTTTCCTTCCCCCTGAAGATACCGCGCGCCGTCAAGAGATCGAATACGCAACGGCTCTTGCATATTACTTGGGAGGCAAATACGTTGAAGTGGTCTATATTGTCGAATCGACCAATTTAGGGCACGTTGACAGCACCTTCCCGGCATATGACGACCTTCTACTCATCCTATATGATAGCTATGAACAGTTAGGAAAATGCGAGCATGCCGCCCATATCTTAAGGCTCATTGAAACCGAATCTCCCGATCAGGCCAGACGTTTAACTTTGTTGAGCGTCATCAAGCAGGCTGACTTGGATGCCCTTTGCGCATATAATTATGAGCGCCTCGTAAATGGTTACCGAGGAGAAGCAAAATCTGTGCGCAAGGCACAAACGCTCAACGCAATTCTACCAGGTGCAGGGTATTGGTATGTCGGCTTGCGGCAAACTGCTGCGACTGCCTTTGTTATCAACTCGCTTTTTATCGGAGCTGCTGCCGGTTTCTTCGCAAATGGTCATTACGCTGCCGGTGCGATTACCTTGAGCTTGGAAGGAGGATGGTATTTCGGAGGGATTTGCGGAGCGGGGTTAGCTGCAAAAGAATATAACGAAAGGCTTTACTGCTCCTATGCTCAAAAAATCACACAGCGGGAAGAGCTTTTTCCTGTCATGATGCTGAAATATTCTTTCTAAGAATTCTTTTACGACCTATAAATTAGGTATGGGTTTTTTCAAAGAATTCAAAGCTTTTATTTCACGAGGCAATGTAGTCGATCTAGCCGTTGCGGTTGTCATTGGAGGCGCTTTTGGCAAGGTGGTCAGTTCGTTTGTCAATGATGTGCTCATGCCCCCTATAGGTCTTGCTCTTAGCAATGTCGATTTTGAGCACTTAATGCTGGTGCTTAAAAAAGGGGAGACTCCGGTTGCCATCCGTTATGGGGCGTTTATCAATACAATAATTAGTTTTATTATTATCGCATTTTCCGTATTCCTTGTGATCAAAGGGCTCTCTGTCTTACGAAAGAAAAAGGAAGCTGTCCCTGCTGAGAAGACGTGCCCTGAATGCTGCCTCTCCATTCCAATCGCTGCCAAAAAATGCGCACACTGCGGATCGCCACAATAATTTGAACTCTAATAGTGAGATTGCTATAATCCCCTTGCATTCAATGCGTAGGAGAATTTTGTGAAAGCTTTGGGTGATTTTTTCCTCTTTTTAAGTACCTTAGTCGTTTTGGGGGCGAGTTTGCTCTTAACGGTCAATACCCGTTTTGTGCAGTTTCGCAAAATTCCCCAGATGCTTCGTCTCTTTTTTTCTCTAATTTTTAAAAGACATTCCAAAGAAGAAGGGGAGAGCACCGTGCGTGCGCACAAAGCGCTTTTCACCGCGATGTCGACAACAATCGGGATTTCAACAATTGTCTCACCTGTGATCGCGATTCGGATCGGAGGCCCGGGAGCCGTTTTGGGTTTTTTAATCGCAACGCTTTTGGGAGCTGCCGTAAACTTTACGGAAGTGGCTTTTGCCCTTTCTTACCGTAAGCATCACCCTGAAATGGGAGTAGCTGGCGGGCCGATGCAATATCTGCAAGATGAGATCCGCCCTTTCCTTGCAAAATGGTATGCGTTTTTTACATTTATTATGTTGCTCGGTTGGTCAGCAGCGCAAGCGAATCAATTGGGTGCCATTTTAAGCGACTTCATGATCCCCAATTGGGTCACGGGAGTGGTTCTCGCTCTTTCGATAACAGCATTATTAATAGGCGGCATTAAGCGCATTGCCAGCTTTTCAGCAAAGCTTGTCCCTATTATGTTTCTCGTCTATGTCGGCGGTTCTCTTTGGATTATTTTACAAAACCTCAACCTGTTCCCTTCGATTTTTCGTATGGTGATTCAATCTGCTTTTGCGCCTCAATCTTTTGCAACAGGTGTGACAGTAGGAGGCATTGTTTCAGCGCTCAGATGGGGCGTTTTTAAGGGTTTACAGTCTTCTGAAGCGGGTGTTGGGACGCAAACGATTCCCCATTCAATGGCAGAGACTGGCGGTGCAGTCGATCAAGGAATCCTTGCCATGATTGCAACGTATTCGGCAGGTTTTATCTGCATCTTATCTAGCCTCGTGACGCTTGTGACACAAACATGGCTTGATCCAGCTCTATCGCTTGGCATTAACATGGTCGCTGCTTCATTCCACAGCTATTTTTCGACTGTAGGTCTTATTATTGTTGCGATCAGCGCGATTCTCTTTGCATTTGGGACGGTTTTAGGCAACAGCTATAATGGAAGTCAGTGTTTTGTCTATCTCACCAAGCAGCGCTTCATGACTCTCTATTATGCCGCTACAGGTCTTTTGATATTTGTCGGAACAGTAATGGATGTTAGGCTTATTTGGTCTGTTGTCGACTACTTAATTGTCCCCGTTGTGATTCCGCACATCTTAGCGATTGTCTATCTCTCCTATAAACAGAAAGATTTATTGGTAGAAAACGAAGCGCTGACTGTTGAGAAAGTAGCTTAAATATTGAGTGTCAGTTGGCTGGCAATCTCCTGCAAGTACTCGGCCCTTCTTTTAGGCAGATCGGGAATCTCAACAGCCTTAGGCGAGAGATTGACCAGATGGGCTCGGCGGCAGTTGAACATGACTTGGTTCAAATTGAGCGTCGGAGGGGCTAAAATCCAACCAATTTCAACACCTAACTTGACTAAACTTAGCGCATTTAAAGCTTCAATGACTTCAAATTGATAGGAATGGGTGAGCAGGCCTAATGCACGTGTCACTTTGTTGATGATTTGTTCATTCGTATTCTCCATCAACTTTTTGCGAATGCTGATTTCGGCGACAACCGCACGAGTTGCCCACATCCGCATTGTTGTGAGGATATATTCTTCTGTTACACCTATTGTGCAGCTATTGCGGGCGATCAAGATATCGCCGATCATCTCGGACGTTTTTCCTTGTAAGCCGACCGCTTCGACTTCTTCCTCTCTCTCTTTTTCCAAAAGTTCTGAAAGTTCGCCGGTATGAATAATAGCGGGTATGTGCAGATAAAGCGATACTACCAAACCTGTACCTGAATTAGCCGGATTGGATGTTAAAAACCCAAAACGGGTATTGAAGGCAAAATCGAGGCTTTTGTTTAAATGCCCTTCTGTCTTCACAAGTTGATTCCAAGACCTTTCAATATCTTGTTGCGTATCGATGATATGCATATGCAGATGGTCTTGAACATTCACAACACCTAGGAAGGCAGCTGAGTCGTCAGTGATAAAGCCTTCTCCTCCATACGCCTGATGAAAACCGTCAGGGATTAGATAGTGTTCAAGAAGAAACTCTTTTTGCAATGGTCCGACATCTTCAGATTTGAAAAGAGTAGGATTTGAGAGTTGAGGGGTAGTTTTGATTCCCTCCCAAATCAAAGAGAGGACTTGTTGTTCGCGTGTTTTGTCGAGCTTAGAAGGGAATTTAAATTTGTTCAAATTGCGCGATAAGCTGAGTGTGGATGCGAGCCAAACATTATGCGAGTGGGTTTCCCAGGGATTGTGCATCCGAAAAATAGGATGGATCTCATTTTTTCCCTTCGTCATGCTCACCTTTTTCTTTTAAAGCGCGGATCTGATCTCGCAGTAGGGCCGCTTGTTCATAATCTTCTCGAATCAACGTTTCGTCGAGTGCTTCATTTAAGGCAATGAGGCGGAGAGTAGGGCTCACTTCTGTCACTTCTCCAGGTGTGCGTCCGATGTGGAGTGGCTGCGTTCGCTTGTTAGAAGTGAGGTGTCTAGAGATACGCTTTGCTTTGAGTAGGTCTTCAACCAAGACATCGGCAAAGACTTCATAACATTCCGGGCATCCAAGCGGATGTCCTGTTCGGATCGATTCGAGCGAGGTTCCGCAATTGCCACACGCGAGCGCTGTCGCTTTAGCTTCTTTTCCGGACTCTTTGTGTGGGGTGCTCCCGTGCAGTTTCCGCTCTAAATGCGGACAATCGGCACACATGACCGTGCGCGTAATTTTATCTCCAACAATCTCGACGTAACAGACGGAGATCGGTTTCTTGCATTCACTACAATCTAATGGTCGTTCTGGCATCTATCTGCTTTTCGAATAAAATCCAGATCTTACTTACCCTTCCAAATATTTGCAAACACGTACGCAAATACATTGGTAGCCCATTATTTGCATTTTTAGCATTCTTCTTTTGAGAAATTCAACGGATGGATACTCTCAAAGTAAATGTACGCCACAGCGGCTCTTGCCAAGGCAGATTCATTTGTCTCGGAACTGTTAAACCACCGGATAAACGTTGTCATTTCTTTATGCACTTTTTCAGAAGGTGGGGCTTCAAAATAGACCTGTCGATCGATTGCGTCCCACCTTGTCTGTAAATTAGGGCTCGCTGCGCCGGGCATCTTGCACATTTTTTTCGTCGCAAATAGCTCAAGGCTATTCGCTTTCTCAAAAACTGCACAATCTGCACCACCTCGCCTGACTCCAAATTTACAGACAAGATGGGACACAATCTGTCGATCCAGTCTTCCTGAAACGATCTGCATAGGGCCGGGGTGTGCGCGGTACTTTCCTATATCAGCTATTCGAGAATTGCCTTGCATCAATAGTCTGTGCCACTTGTAGAGCATTTCATGTATGCTGCGTTTCATATGAATCGTAAACAAGGCATAATAGCTCGCTCATCTCATATTCCTTTGGCGAGGCTTTAATATCTCCTTGCTTTAGGCCAAAATGGCGTTGGATGGAAGATTGCAGGCTTGAACGTTGAAGGATTTCGCCCTCTATCTCAGCGCTTTTTACCTCCCTCTCTTTGAAAGAGTTGCTTTTCAAGCGCTCCGATTGAGGAAGGGTCATTGGTGAACTGGGGCCAATCTGGCAGCTGCCAATTCCATAGCATGAGTTATAGCTCAGATTTTACCCTTTTTATGATTTATAGATTAAGTTTCTATAGCTCAAAAATTCGGCAAATTATGAGCTATAGAAAAAGACTCTATAGCAGCTCACGCCTCTCTTGGCTTTACATAAAATTAACAAAAAAACTATGCTGAGCGTCAAAAAGTTAATTTTGAGGGATTATGGCAACAGTCTCCAGACCATCTTCAGAAACACCAGCATCTCCGATAGAACATAAAAAAAAATGCTGTGAAGGAAAAGAGCCTCTTCTTATCGCTCTTGGGATCATCGCTGTTTTGGGGTTGCTAGCAGCAGCTATCGGTTTACAAAGTTTCGGATGTCATCAAGGGTGGTGGAGTCAGGGATTGATTACACCTCTGCATCCGGCTGCTAATTTAGTCTTTATGGGTGCGGGTGGTGGTATTAGCATTGCAGCGCTTGTCACGCTTGTATCTGTCTGCGCCAAAAGACGAGAATCTTCAGACGATATCGTCGAGGGCAACGCATCCTCTATCATAACCCTTGAAGAGTTGCCGGCAAGTCCCGAGCAATGTGAGACTGAAGCGGAATCAGAAGTCTTGGGATCGGCTTCACAACCTATGCCTCTCACAACTTCTCTACAAGAGGCTTGGGGTTCCATCGACTCAGGTGAGACGACTCCATGTTCCTATCGTAATAGAAAGGAGTTTCTGGAAGGGGAACAACCTACGCACCCTCCTGTAATTGGAGCGAGCGCCTTTCTTTCCCGTGAGATGCTGGATCATCTCATGAGAAATAAGGCGGATAGTGCTTTAGGGGGAGTAAAATACCTAGAAGGAACGTCCATAACAAATGGCGAAGGGGCTCTTCATGCGTTTGTGACCCCAATAGGTCTGATCCATATGACAGGTGATTATGTTCTCCGTGTAGGGCACTCTCTTGCGCATTTACCGGAAGGGAAAGCGAGGCAGGTGATCTTAAGCGCGGCTGTCCCACCTGATTTTGAGACAGTGGATGTCCTTATGGAAATGGTTTCTCTAAAAGAGATGGAGTGCCAGGGGATAGACTACGATTTAACCGGGATTCCAACAGATAATGAAAAGAGAGACCCCGCTTTCCGTGCACAGTATGATGCGCGTATCAGAGAACATTTAGTATTTCATTTAACAGAATCACATTCGCTTCCTGCTCTCGATAAAGCAGCAATGATCTTGAGTCGCACTGAAACGATACAATTGCTTGAACAAGGGATCAGAGGAGATGGGGTCGATTTACGCAATCGATTCGTTAGGATTGATGAAGAGCGTGTGATTTCATTAGAAATGCTCGTCAATATTTACTGGAATCAGCTCTATAATGAGATTTCGATCTTAGATGAAAATCTACCTCAAGGCTATATTTTGACAATCGATCCTCCAAGTCAATTTGCGAAAAATGTAAAGGGGATGAAACTCCTTAACCGACTGCAAATTCTAGCTTTTAAGTCCCTTGAGCCTAAGAATTTAAAACTCATAGCTTTTAGCGATTATTTTGATCGTGAAGCGCTTTCATTATGGGAAACGGTATTTCAAAACGTGACACCTAAGTCAAGACTATTTGAGGGAATGAATAATCTTTATTCAGGCCCTAAAGGTCATGCGCTTGTGGTTCATAGTAATGGCAATGCTTTTGGCCAAGATATTGAGACGGAGACTGGTTTCAAGAGCATGGGAGCGATGATCGGGCAGTATTCGGATGCAGCGTGTGTTTTCAATCGTCAAAGGCCTGATCTGCTCGACCATGTGAAGCAACCTGATGGAACAGAGGATTGGACTGTATTAAATCCAAGTCGCCTCGATTTTAGCCGTTTTACAGCATCTCGGGCTTAAAAAGTTTCCGATATTGACGTGTCGTTTCTCCTGAAATCATAAAGAGTCCATCGCCTCGATAATGGATTGTCTGGGGGAATTTGGGAGATTGGGCGACATGGGCCTTGACCACTTCAAAAACGAATAGACTATATTTGTTGATGAGGCTTGAATCGACTAGTTTGCATTCGAAGTTGGCATAGCACTCTTTGATGAGAGGCGCTTTGACTTTTTTGCCCGGCAATGGTGTTAGTTCAAACTCTTCAAACTTATCTACATCTCTGCCTGAACAGTTTCCTATTTTGACGACTTTTTCCGCGATATCTACAGTTGGCACATTGATCACGCACTCTTTGCTTTTGCGCACCATATTGAAGCTGTGATCCTCAGTCCAGATGTAGCATCCCACGAGGGAGGGAACGAACTCCATGATCATATGCCAGCCCAATGTCATGATATTGTTTTGCCCTTTCCATGCTGAGCTGACTAAGACAATAGGGCCCGGCTCAAGAAACCTACGCACGTCCGAAACAGGAAAATCTTTTTTCACGTAATTCTTCATGTTATAGCAAGAGCAAGAGGCGTGCCATTTTAAGAAATTAGGTTCAAACAACCTAAATTAGAACCATGTCTAATGGTGAAGAAAATAATTTAGGCATGCGGAAATAGATGTGAAGATAGAAAAGAAAATTTGGGTCTTGATGGACTCGAACCATCGACCCCCTCATTAAAAGTGAGGTGCTCTAACCAACTGAGCTAAAGACTCTGTTGACCCCAAGGGGATTCGAACCCCTGTTATCGGGATGAAAACCCGGTGTCCTAGGCCTGACTAGACGATGGGGCCATTTGTCAACAGAAACGTAACTATACTACATTCCGTGATAAAATAAAGCAAGTTATACTGTCACGATTTCCTTTTCTTTTTCTCCGGTGATCGCATCCGCATCTTTACAATACTTATCAGTGAGATCCTGAATCTTTTTCTCATTCTTTTTCATCACATCTTCAGGAATATCCCCGTCAGCCTTTTGCTTTTTAACGGCTTCATTTCCATCACGCCTCGCATTGCGGATGCTCACTTTCGCCTCTTCGCATTTACGTTTGGCTTGCTTCACCATCTCCAAGCGAACGGATTGATCCATTTCGGGTACCTTGATCCGTACCACATTACCATCTACAACTGCTTGTAGATTGAGGTTTGCCGCTTCGATACCTTTTGCAATGGCATGCACGTTATTGGTATCAAAAGGGGCAATCAGCAACATCCGTGGTTCGGGAACAGAAATAGAGGCGACATCTTGGATGCGCATCTGTGTCCCATATACTTCGATTTGAACAGTTTCTAATACTGCCGGATTTGCACGTCCTGTGCGCAAACCTTTAAGTTCATGCTTAAGATGGTCGATAGCCCCTGCCATCTTCTTTTCTGTGTCTTTTATTACATCCATAGTTCCTACTCTGTTACCAATGTTCCAAAGGGTTTGTCGGATAGTGCGTCGTGAAAAGAGACTTTGCTAAAATTAAATACCCGAACGGGTATTTTTGCTTGCATGCACATCGTGACAGCTGAGAGATCCATGATCCCAAGCTGTTTTTCTAAAACTTCTTCAAAAGTGATTTGCGTATAAGGCTTTGCATCGGAATGCTTGCGAGGATCCTTGTCATAAATGCCATCGACACGCATTGTCGCTTTTAACAAAATATCCGCATGCATCTCACAGGCACGCAAAGCAGCAGTTGTATCTGTTGTGAAATAGGGGTGCCCCGTCCCGCCTACAAATAAAACGACCTCGCCATTAGCGAGGTATTCCATGACATGATCCCAGTTGTAGACTTCAGCAATTCTTGGGCAGTCTAGCGCGCTCACCATTTTCACTTTGCAGCCCGCTTTGACAAGAGCCCCTTTTAGCGCGATCCCATTGATCATTGTAGAGAGCATGCCGATTTGATCGGCATGCGTGCGCTCAACTCCGAGTTCAGGACCTTGTTGGATACCGCGAAAGAGATTGCCGGCGCCTATGACAACGCCAACTGCAACACCGCTTTTTTGGAGCTCGCAAATTCTTATCGCAACTTCTGAGGCGGCTTTTTCAGAGACACCGAATTCACGATCTCCCATGAGCGCTTCGCCGGAAATTTTAAGCAGAACTCTGCGGTATGCAGCCATTTACTCGCCTACTTTCCACCGGAGGAATTGAGAAACGGTAAGTGGCTTTCCACTCTCTTTGCCCCGCTTTTCAACTAAGGCCTTAATCGTCAGATCGGGATCTTTAACGAACTTCTGGTTGAGAAGGCAGACTTGGTCGAAATAAGCGTTCAACTTACCAACGAGAATTTTCTCGATAATATTGGCAGGCTTATCTTTCATCTGCGCCCGTGCGATCTCTTTTTCATGCTCGATCACACGCTCAGGAACCTCATTAGACGACAGATACTCTGGAGCTTCTGCTGCGACATGCATCGCGATGTCTTTTGCAAGCTCTTCCTCTTCGCTGGAACCTGAAATTTCAACAAGTGTGACCAACTTCCCACCCATGTGAGAATAGAGGGCGAGCGAGGCATCGCCTTTCTTTGGGAAAAGCTCGACACGCCGCACTTGGATATTCTCTCCGAGCTCTTGAACAAGCGTTGCGCGATATTGGTCGATCGTGAGGTTGGAATCCTTAGAATAGTTCTGCGCTAGGAAATCGGCAACATTAGCAGGCTGCGTGTTGCACACTTCTTCAGCCAAGTTTGTAGCAAATGTTTGAAAACGCTCGTTTTTAGCGACGAAGTCTGTTTCAGCATTGACTTCTACAAGCGCGATATAGTTACCGTTTTCAGCAGTGCAAATGACGCCTTCATTCGCTTCGCGACCCTCTTTTTTTACCGCGGAGGCGATTCCTGCCTTGCGTAAGTTTTCGATCGCGAGCTCGATATCGCCCCCGGACTCTTGAAGGGCTTCTTTGCATTTTCCCATGCCGATTCCTGTACGTTCACGGAGGGTTTTTACCATTTGAGCTGTGATTTCGGTCATGAGACTAACTCCTCTTTTTTAGCTGCTTTGCCAGCAGGGGCCATCGCTTCTTCATGCTCTGTTTCAAGTGCGAGATTCAAATCGTTTTTACGTGTCGATAACAGCTTGTGTCAGCGCCTGAACGATTAACTTAATGCTCTTAAGCGCATCGTCATTACATGCAATGACATGATCGATCGGATCGGGATCGCAGTTAGTATCGACAAGCGCCATAACAGGGATGCCGAGCTTATTCGCTTCTGCAACAGCAATGTGCTCTTTGCTTGGGTCGACGACGACTAACAAGCCCAGGAGCTTGCGCATGCAGCGGATACCGGAGAGGTTGCTTTCTAGCTTATCTTGCTCTTTTGTGAGCAGAGCGAGCTCTTTTTTGTTAAGCCCTCGCCACCTGTAGCGAGACTGTTTTTCGATTCGTTCAAGTGTTTTTGACCGACTGGCGGATCGTGGTCAGATTGGTGAGCATTCCGCCGAGCCAGCGTTCGCAAACATAAAATTCGCCGCATGCTTCTGCACATTCACGGATGACAGCTTTTGCTTGTTTTTTTGTTCCGACAAAGAGAATGGATTTTGTTTTGGAAACAATATCGTTAACGATTTCGACAGCATGTGCGAATTTGCTGCAGAGTTTTTGCAAGATCAATGATATAGAGTCCGTTGCGCTCTTCAAAAATGAAGCGTTTCATTTTTGGGTTCCAACGGTCTTTTCTGGTGTCCAAAATGAGCACCAGCTTCTAATAGATCTTTAACGGTAACATCGTTTTTATGATCGCCAAGCCTTGTCCCTTTTTTTTGACGACGGCATCCTGCCTTAAGGCAGGATTTCGGTCTTGGTTAATAATTTATATAGTAATGAAAATAGCGCCTGATCAGAATCGAACTGACACTAGTAGCTTGGAAGGCTACTGTTCTACCATTGAACTACAGGCGCAAGGTAGAAGAAATATAGATGAATCGCTCTTTTTAATCAACCTGTGCAAGTTGGGCAATTCTTTTTTTGACTGCGGAGCTTGCAAAACCAGCTTCCGACACCGCTCGTAGCGCCTCTTCGCTCTCTCTTCCTACAGCGATTTGCCTTTCTAAAAAACCGCTTTTCCCGAGGTCTTCAAGCATTTCGTTTGAAGCAAGTCCTAAGTCTGCGAGTCGTTCGCAAAGCAGATCCCATTCCGTTCCATTTGCGTATTTTTGGACTCCTCCCGATTTTGCTATGCAGTAAGCAAGAGGGCTTAAATCGTCGTTGCCTCGGGCGTGTACAAAGAAAACGAGAGAGAAGCGCTCTTCATTTAATCCCGGATCGACTACGCGGTGCACTGCGCTTCGGAAAAGGCCATTGGATACATTTTCCAACATATCCCCTGCGTTGATAACAAAGGCTCCATCGGGAACCTTTACATCAACCCACTCGCCGGCTTTATTTTTTACTTGCAAGCCGACAGCGGTGGCGCGCGGAAGGATGGTGAAGAGGTCGATGTCGGTGTGTTCAGCTGCCCAAATAGTGCCTGGAGGAGGGTTTGCGGGATAGTGGAGGGAACGGATGAGGCAGTTTCCGTCTTTTGTCATATCAGCGAAATAGTTTTGAGGTTTGCCCACAAGCAGGGCGAAGGCTTGTTCAATCGGGATCATTTTTTGTTCCAGAGTGCTAAAAAGGGTAAGCATCGGAGTCTTTAGATCCATGGAAGTAGGCCATAGATTGGGATAGCCTTTTACCTCTTGCAATTTCGAATCGGTGAGCTCCCTTCCAATGTGAAGAAATTCCTTGTAGTCTTTGAAAGCAGTCCCTTTGGCCGATTCGCTTAAAACGTAGCCTCTTTGTCCATTGTTCGAGGGGTCGTTGATTTTCATTTTTTCATGAAGCCCCATATGGAAGAACTCTTTTGCAGCTGCATAGGCGTCGTCGAGTACCTGGGTGTCAACGCCGGTGTTGACAAGGGCGAAAAAACCGACCTCTCGAAGTGCGTTCTCGAGCTGCGATAAAAACTCTTCTCTTTTTTCAGGGTGATGAAAGTCCTTTAAATCGAGAATAGGAATTGTGGAATCAAAAGCGAAAAATACCGAGGGTAGGAGGAGGAGGAAGGTTACCAAATGTTTATACATAGCACCAATCCAGTTAAAATTTTATAAAGACAAATTTACAACATAAGTTTTTTCTTCACCAAGAAAAAACCTTCATGAAGGTAATGAATGTTCATGACTGATTTTCATTTTATATCATGCAAGCAAGAAAAATCAAAAAAACTTGACAAGATCCAATGAGCATATAAAATAAAATTTCTTTTTGTCTGATACAGCATTTTTCATGGAGTTCTGGATATATGTTCGATCAGATTCATTTGATAAGGAAACAGTTTCAAGGACAATTCTGAGCACGGTTTCTCCGTAGCTAGTAAGATTGTCTTATTTGAAAATTCTGATGATATACAAAACTTTGCACATCGAATCACATATGATTTGGTTGCTGACCCGCTTCCGGGTTTGCATGGGGAGAATTCTAGACCTGCAAAATGACAATGAAAACAAATAATTGTAATACTTCTGAAGTTAATTCATTGTCATGTCAATCCACTTTTATCATATTTGAACCCGATCTCTCTTTTCAATTTAGAGAGGATGTCTTTCATTCAACACTTCTAGCCCGTATGACAGCAGATAAAAAGCAGCTTCAAGATCAAGACCAAAAAAACTGGTATATAGTATATGCGGACACGCTTCAAAGCTTAGGCTGGTTATTTGAGGGGTTCTGTTTTAACCGATTTGATAATCGTGGAAAGGAATCAACTGTGAGAGACGCAGTCTTCCATTTTTTATCTCAACTTCTATCTGGAAAAGAACTCGAGGCTATGCAGTCTTTTCTTATTTCAGATAGAAAAAATAAGAAAAAACCTAGTCATTTCTTTTATGATTCAGATAGGGGACAAAGATACGGGAAGTTTCAGGTCGGGCATGCTTCAAAAATGCAAGATAGTGTGCAGCTTAGGTTAGTTTCTTTTTATTATGCTTCTGAAGAGATCTCTCGTGAGTTGTTCTATTTTAGCCGCTTGACTGAAACGATTCAGATTTTTGGAGCAACAGCAACTCTTGTATTAAACAAAAAACATTTTTCTGAGCTGCGAGAACAGGTGATCGGCAAACTTGCCAAACAGAGCAAACAATGGTTAGAAAAACTTCAGATAGAATATTAGAAGTACTAAATAGGAGAAAGCAATATGCAAAGTACAACTTTAGCACCAGAAGAGATAAAAAAATTAGAAACCCCACCACAGCCCCCCGTTCCCTCCTCCGCAGATGCGACAGCATTTGTTAACAAATCCAGTATTTTGATTTTTGATCAAAATGTCTCCGCCCAACAGCAAGAAGATGTATTAAACTCTACATTATTAGCTCAACTCGTCGCTGACCATAAATATTCAGGACAATCAAATTCAAAAGATTGGTACTTAACCTATAGTGATATACTGAAAAACATTGGATGGGATTTTGATGGATTCACTTTCGATCAATTCAAGTCAAATGGGAAAGAAGTATGTGTTAATGAAGCTGTTATGAATTTTTTGGAATCATTGCTATCAGAAAACGCGCTGGTTATTGCAAAAGGAGCAATTTCAGCGCTGAAGGGGCTCGGAAATCCGAATAAGGCTGCAGCATCTATCTTTAATCAGTCTCATAACCAACAGACTTCTGGACAATTTCAGTTTGGCAATGTGACAAAAAGTGGAGATGCGGTTGAGCTTAAGCTAGGAGCGTTTTATTATACTTCTAACAAGAAATCTGACGATATTCTCTGGGTCAAGTATGCAAATGACCAAGTAAGCGTTTTTGGTGCTACTGCAGGCATTATTTTAGATGCTGAGATTTATGAAGAAATTCGTTCTGCTATTGTTGAAAAATTGGGCTCTCATGCTAAAAATTCCATAGCAAAACTTGAAATATGACCTAATTTTGCTTTAGTGGTTTAGGGAGAGGATCTCCCTATTTCGCCAGCTTCCCCTCGCAAAACGGAGATAACACATGCCCGTTGTGATGAGGGCATACGCCAGCCAGATCCAAAAAGCAGAGTGGGCAGGCATCATCCAAACGTTGAGAATAAGATAGGCCGGCACAAGCAGTATCGCCCATGTCGAGATGATGCTCAGTAAAAGGATAAACCGAGTATCTCCTGCTGCCCGCAAGACACCATAGAGAAGGCAGCGAACCGTTTCGAGTACAATGTAAGCGCCAATGACGAAACAGCTTTCAAGTACAAATGTGCGTGCCTGTAGAAATTCTTCGGGAGTAAGGGAGGCTAAAGCAGCACCGCTTTCTAGGTTTTCAGGATTGCGTAAGAACAGGTCGACGATCCACTCGCCTCCAAACCAGAAAAGAGCTAACAAACCGAGAGCAAAGATACCGACGATCTTAAGACCCGAATGAAAGGCGCGAGCGACCTCATCTTTTAAGTTTGCGCCGATCAGGTTGCCGCACAGGCTGGAGATCCCTTGTTCTAAGCCGATTCCAAAGAAGAAAAAGGCAAAGAGCAGGCTCTGCCCCACGCTGGCTATGAGAATATGCATCGCGCTCATATGGCTCATGAGGCGATAAAAGGCGGCCCAGGCGCCCAATTCCAGCGTGACAGCAGCGGCTTCTGGGAAGCCAATCCGGATCATATCCCGTATCGTTTGCCAGTGGATACTAAATTTCCCGGTGCCAAATTGATCGCGGTTCTCTTTCTTGATAAAGAGGGCGAAAAGCACAAGATTTTGTGAGAGCAAGCCAAGACCCGTTGCTAAACAAGCACCTGAAATTCCCATTTTGGGAAAAGGGCCCCAGCCAAAGATGAAAATTGGATCGAGTACCAGGTTCACGACGTTTCCAAGCAAGGTGAGCCATGTGATAATAAATGTTCTCCCTCTGCCAACAAAAAAGCCATTGAGTCCGCTTAAGAGACATATTAGAGGGCTGATTGCAAGTGTCCAACGGTAATAGAGGATTTGATCGCTTGCGATCGGGGAGCCTGCAAAAATCCAAGGACCAAGCCAAATGGCAAGGGCGCCAAAAGGGAGGGCAAACCAAAGGCTGAGCCAGATCATTTGCCAGACGGGTCTTCCAATTTCGTTTTCTCGTTCAGCACCGTTGTATTGGGCTACAAAAATACCTGCAACGTTCGAGAAGGTTTGGCCTCCATAGGTAAATGCCCATGCAGCTATTCCGCCACTTGCAGCTGCGCTCAATGCTTCAGCTGAATAGCGAGCTAAAAAGAGACGGTCGATAGTGACCATACCCATTGCGGAGAGTAGTGATAAGATGAGGGGGAGAGAGAGTCTCCAGAGCGTTCCTACACTCCCATCCCGTATCTTAAGAGACATGGTAAATTTTCCTTAAAAAATTGTAACAAATAATTAATCGATAACAGAGTTTATTGTGATCGCATGAGTCGTAGATTCATAAAAAACTAATATAGAGACCACTATATGCTTTTTGAGTTTTTAATGATAGTCTTTTTTTAATCTATCTGCTTGAACGAAATGTCAATAGATTCCTTGTCTGGAAAAGCTTGATAGAAATCAGCTATGTTGCGTAGGGCTGAATGATTAGGAGTATAGGGAAAAAGATCTGTTGATCCTTCTTCCGGTTTTCTTTCATAAAAAATTGTATCTAGATCCATAAATTGATCAAGAGCTTCTCCTTCCAGGCGTGCATTTTCGGGGCGCCATTCATCTCTTTCTTCAGGTTTGACAAGCAAAACGTCTCTATACCGTTCTACTTTACCGATAGCCTCTCTATTTACTAGTCGCTTTATTTTATCCAGCATATGTCCTGCTTCTGGGCTACCATCTGTAACGGTGTTTGCAGAACGTAAATTTAATTCACTAGGATAGGCATAAGGTGCACACCAGCCATTTTCTGTTCGACCTAACCAGTCACCTGTAACGTGATATTTTCCAGTACGATCAGAGAATTTACAATAACAGAATAGCAAATAAGGATATTCTCTCCCATTCATAAGGTAGGATCCAACCGCGATAGATGCTGTGAGGTCTTTAGTGTCTATTCGACCATTCCAACAATTTTGCCTTGGTAAAAGTTGTACTCTTTGGATCCCGCCTAAAGCGTCTACCATTTCTGGAGTAAACTCTCTCAATATTTCCCTCTGCCTTTCGCTGAGCTGTGGGTGTTCTGATTCTTGGATGGTTTGGTCAGGGGAGGTTGAATCTGGTTGAGAGGTTTCTTCAGCGTTTTCAATACTTTTATTGCATCTGATAACGGAACTGAGAAGTATGGTAACGGCTCCCGCTGAAAGAACCGACCATCCACCTACGCCACTTAATCCAGAAAAGACCGGAACTTGGAACAAAGCTAGGGCGGCGATTGTCATAGCGAGAATGCCAAGAACAACAGCTGTTGCTCTAAGAGCAAGTGATGTTTTTGTCTCCTTTGTATCTGATTGAACTTTACAGGGTAAAGCAAAAGAAATTGTTGACGCTTCGCTCATTAAAACCTCTAAGTAAGGTTTTAATGTTAAAGGTTTTGTTAATTTTTTTAAAGTCAAAAGATTTTTTAGTTTTCAGTTTTTGCTTACCCAAGAAAAAGATGATGTTTAACATGTGAGCGTGAAAAGACGCCGCCTGAATAGTGACCTAATCCCCGAAAAAACGAACCGTATCCTCAACGGTATCCTCGTCGTCCTTCTATTGATCCTCTTTAGGGTATGGCATGTCGCTGTTGTACAGCATGATGAAAAAATCGAAGAGGCGCGCAAACCCCAGGAGCGTGTCGTCATTGAACGGGCAGAACGGGCTGCGATTTACGACCGTTTTAATATTCCTCTCGCAACCAACAAAGTACAATATAACGCCGCTGTTTCGTATGGCCGCATAAGAGAATTGCCTCGGTGGGTTTGGAAAACAGATGAAGAGGGGAAACGGGTTAAATACTATTTGCGTAAGGAGTATATCACACAATTAGCTGAAAAAAATATGTATAAACATTCAGCCGCTTAGACCAAAATATCCCATCAAAAAAAATAGAGGGAACAGCTGAGTTCCCTTCACGATGAAGGAGCAACAACTCATCACAATTTTAGAAATTGTACACTGTAAATTTTACTCTTCAGAACTTAGCTAGACTACTGAAGCGGGAGTCTTAGTATATCCATTCTCTATTGAGTTGGAACTAGCATCCAGTGCAGTGTTGTGTTTTTTATTGTAGACATCAGCATAATTCTCATCTTGATCACGTGAAACAGGTTCTCTTCTTACTAAAACCTCTTTTTTCTTCAAGTTCGTGAAAAAGGCTTTTTGTTCATCTCTTCCAGCAAAAGCTTCAAGACGACGCAGCCGTTTGCGCGCCTTTGTTATACTTAAACGTGTTTCGGGGTTCACATCCAAAAGCTCCTTAACTATCTCGTTTAAGTCACCCGGTTGTTGCAAAAATTCAATTTTGCCGAGTTTCTTTTGAAAATAGGCCGGATCCCATTTTGTATATTTTTCCATGATGTCACAGCGATCAAAGGGGTAGGTGCCTGTGGCTAACTCTAGGACTGCAACCCCAAATGCCCATGAATCAACTTTGTCTGCTGCAATCGGTGTGATTTGTCCCCCTTGGAGGTGTTCTCGACTCAAATTCAACCTTTCCGGAGAGAAGTAGCGTGTATCCCCGATAATAGGCTCATAGATTTGTCCATCCTTAAACTCTTTCGCACATCCAAAATCAATAAGAAAGACCTCTCCATCATATCCAAGACGAGATTGGAGAGTTTAATGTCGAGGTGGTAAATTCCAGCTGCGTGCATGTGAAAGAGGCCGGTTGCCATCCCTGTAGCAACATGCATTAGGACCTGAGGTTGAATAGGTTTTTTTGCGTGAAGATGTGCTTGCAGCTCTTCTCCATTTCCAAAACCGGCTAGAGGCATGAATTGATAGAGAACTGGCTCATCTGCACTACTCAAACTTTCCACACAATCCCAAATCGGCATGATGTTTGGTTTGCCCTCGAGCTTAGCTTGCAAGGCGCCCTCATCTCGAGATTCTTCGATTGCTGACGCTCCTTTGACTTTTTTTACTCCTGCAAATAAGCCCGTCTCTAGATTGCGTGCTATCCGGAGTTTTCCAAAATTTCCTTGTCCAAGAAGGATTTTAGCTTTGTTCTTTCCCGGTGGAAAGATGACTTCGATGCCTGTCTGATCTAAAAGCAGTTCAGCTTCGTTGCGAGAAATTTTCGTTATAAGCGCATACTTCCTGCCAATTTCAGTATGACCCTTATTTTTCCTCTCAGGCGATAGATTGCTTTTAGTAGCAGTAGAATGGGCGTTGCGAGAAATCTTGGTAATCGGTACATACGCTCTCCCAATTTCAGCAAGACCCTCTTCCCTATCAATCGATAGACTGTTTTTATGAGCAGCGGCGTTCTCGTTCAATTCATCCAATGAAAAGTCCGATTGGCGTCTCTTTGCCCGCAGTCTTAATGCAGCAAAGGCGGTAGTTGCTAAACAAGTAACGCCCCCAACTACACCTATGAAAGGCCAGAGCCAGGAAGAGGAATGGGAAGAACCTGAAGGAGATGAACTATGCAGAGACTTTGGGCTAATTCCAGCTGGGGCAGTCCCGCTGGTCGGAATTAAAGAGCTCGCGGATGTGCTTGTGCCAGGCAATCCTGTTGTGCCCATTGAGCCGGGATTACCCGTAGATATCGAAATCCCAGAAGTACCAGATCCTCCTGCTGAACTTGATGTTGCGGAGTTGCCGGTGTTGGCTAACGGAACACCCGTCGTAGAGTACCCTGTGCTTGCTAAAGGAACGCCCGTCGTAGAGTACCCTGTGCTTGCTAAAGGAACGCCCGTCGTAGAGTACCCTGTGCTAGCTAACGGAACATCAGACACATTAAATATTTGCGCAAAGATTCCAGTACCGTTTCCATCAAGCTGGCTATCCTCCCATGTGACCACAAAATTTGCATTGCTTAAAGAGGAGACTGATGGGTAAAATTGATTTCCATTCGTGTATGTATTGACTTGAAATTGACCGCCGACCTTAGATCCGGTTGGATTGAATATTTGCGCAAAGACTCCATCACCGCTTCCATCTTCGCCGCTGTCGTCCTCCCATGCCACCACAAAATTCCCATTGCTTAAAGAGGAGACGGATGGGTGCCTCTGATTTCCATTTGTGTATGTATTGACTTGAAATTGACTGCCTACTTTAGCTCCTGTTGTGTTGAATATTTGCCCATAGACTCCATCACCGTTTCCAGTTCCGATGCCGAAGCTCCCCCAAACGGCTACAAAATCGCCATTGCTTAAAGAGGAGACTAGAAGAGGAAATCTGACTTCCAGTTCCGGGTGTGCCGAGTTGAAATTGACTGCTGACTTTAGCACCCGTCGCATTGAATATTTGTCCAAAGACCCCGCTGACCTGGTCAAACCAAGTGATTACTAAATTGCCATTATTTAAAGAGGAGACGGAAGGTAAAATCTGATTCCCATTGGTGGATGTATCGACTTGAAATTGACTGCTGACTTTAGATCCCGTCGCATTGAATATTTGCCCAAAGACTACAGTATTGGTTCCATAATGACCGCTTTGGTCATACCAAGCGACCACAAAACTACTATTACTTAGAGAAGAGACTGAAGGGGCATTAGACATGTAAGTATTGATTTGAAATTGACTGCCGATTTTAGCTCCTATTGGATTGAATATTTGCGCAAGAACATTACCACCATTTCCATAACCAAGGACATTACCGTTTACATCAAAAACAAGGCCGGTGCCGTCTTGCCATGCCATACAAAATTCCCATTGCTTAAAGAGGAGACTGAAGGGGCATACTGATTTCCAGAGGTAAGAGTATTGATTTGAAATTGACTGCCGACCTTACTTCCTGTCGCATTGAATATTTGCCCAAAGACTCCCTCTCCGTTTCCGTCTTCGCCACTGCCATCAAACCAAGTGACCACAAAATCATTGTTGCTTAAAGAGGAGACTGAAGGGTACCATTGATTCCCAGCCGTGTATGTGTTGACTTGAAATTGACTGCCGACTTTTTGTTGGGCTGAAGCCCCAGGCAAACATGCGCTTATCCCCGCTAATAAGGGGAGAGGATTTTTAGTGATGAGTGAACCGGTTATGCCGGTAAACAGATCAGAAATGCAGGAAGGACTAAGAGCTCGCTGCCAAACGTGAGCAATTTTCTCATCTGTAGGAGAATTTATTTCGATCCTTTGTGAACCAAAAAATGAAATGGGAACTGAAAAGGTAGCGCCCGGCTGGAACAAGTGTGCAATAGACATATCATCTCCTTTGTGACAGGATTGTTTGAGTACAGTTTAAGGGGAATTGCAAAACTAAAAAAATGTGGAGCTACTTTTTAGTAAGCAGCTTCTCATTTGTATCCGATATACGTTCATCCTGATAACAATCAGAGCAAGGAGCAATTCTCAAAATCCGACAGGGAAGCATGTTATTACAGTATTAAAATAAAGGATAGGGAATTTTAATGGTGTAAGCCCAAAATGATAATGTCACCTTTCTCCTAAATAGAAATGTCACCTTTGGTAGGCTGTCAAGCCCTGGAGGAGTGCTATGAAGGAGACATTAAAAATGAGTATAGAAGAAGCAGAACGCTTAGGAATAATGAAGCAAATAGACAAGAAAATTTTGACTATTAAGAAAGGAAGCGAAGAACTTGGGATCTCCTTAAGGCAGATGAAAAGGATACGAAAGCGCTATTTAGAAAAAGGCGAACAGGGTCTGATTTCGTTAAAACGGGGAGTGTCAAGTAATCGAAAAATCCCAGAAGAAACTCGCCAAAAGGTGTTGGACTTATTGAAGAGGGTTTATTTTGGATATGGACCTACATTGGCAAGTGAAACCCTAGCACTTAGAGACAACTTGGTATTTTCTCCGGAAACCCTAAGGTATTGGATGATAGAAGAAGGGCTTTGGCAACCGAAAAGGAAAAAAGAGTGTAGGGTATACCAGAGAAGAGCTAGAAGGAGTAGATTTGGAGAATTATTACAAGGAGACGGCTCACCGCATGACTGGTTTGAAGGGCGAGGAGAGAAATGTACTCTTTTGCAATTTGTTGACGATGCGACTAGTAAAATAACTACAGCACGATTTGAGCCTGTAGAAACAACAGAAGGATATTTAAAGCTTCTTGAATCACATTTACGCTGTTATGGAAGGCCTTTAGGACTGTATGTGGATAAGCATAGTGTATTTAGAGTAAATAGAGAGGAACTCAAGAAGGGAACGGGTATTACTCATTTTGGTAGAGTGCTTAAGGAGCTCGATATTGAGTTGATATGCGCCCATAGCCCCCAGGCGAAAGGGCGAGTAGAGAGAAAAAACGGAGTATTACAGGATAGGTTAGTCAAAGCGATGAGACTGGAGAGCATCAGTAGCATAGAAGACGCAAATGCATTTTTACCGGGATTTCTGAATAAACTAAATGAACGCTTTGCAAAATCGCCGGCTAGCTCAGAAGATGCTCACAGAGCTTTAAGACCACAAGATGATCTGGAAAAAATTTATTATCGGAAAGAGCAGCGAAAGCTGTCAAAAGATCTAACTTTCCAATACTGTGGTGTTTTGTATTTCATAGAGACAGATAGTCCAAATCGTCTTAAGCATGCGGCTATAGAAGTGCTTTGGATGGCAAGAATGATATAGAAGTGATGTAAGGGAAAACAACTACAGTATAAGAAATGGAGTGAGACAGTCTATGAAAAGCCCAATATAGTAGGCTGTAAGGGAATAGCTGGGAATACTTGGCTAACAAAGAAGAAGTCAAACACCTCAATGAACCATCCTCTGGAGGTAAGAATGAAAGAAAAGCTCCCGCCATCGACCTCGGGGCTTCGCCCTCGGTCTCAGTTGGGCTCAAAAAAACTTGATATATTGAGATATTCTTGAAGGGGGCTCCGCCCCCCCTCAAACTCCCCCCCAGGGGGGATATTTTAACTTTGGTTTGAAGGGAGAAGCAAGGACCATAATCAAAAACCCGTATTACCTTCCAGAAGGTGACATTTCTATTTTGGTTTGA
>CAVVHU010000018.1:0-11475 GCA_963748195.1 uncultured Chlamydiales bacterium
ACGCTCATGCGCAATTGCACCGCGTATTTATTTACAGCACGGACAACAGCTGCGCATATGAGCAAAAAACGTGCATTGTCATGCGGTGTATCGCCGGGCTCTAGGAGGTTTTCTCCTGTATCCGTTGCTAAAGACCAATTAGTATGCTTACCCGACCCATTGATCCCCGCAAAGGGCTTTTCATGGAGAAGGGCAACCATCTCATGCCGCATTGCTATCTTTTTCAAAGTCTCCATTACAAGCATCTGGTGGTCAGAGGAAAGCCCGGCGGCTTCATAGGTCAAAGCAAGCTCATACTGAGAGGGAGCCACTTCATTATGTCGGGTTTTAATCGGCACTCCTAATTGTAGCAGAACAAATTCGACCTCTTCCATTACGGCGAGAACCCTCTCAGGAATCACGCCAAGATATTGATCTTCTAGCTCTTGCCCTCTAGAAGGACGTGCTCCAAAAAGTGTGCGTCCTGTACTCAGTAGGTCGGGGCGCAAATTATAAAAATGACGGTCAATGAAAAAGTACTCCTGCTCTGCACCTATAGTTGGGAAAATACGCTTGGTTGTATGATCCCCAAAAAGCCGTAAAATGCGCAATCCATGCGCATTCAAAGCATCTATAGAACGCTGCAGAGGCGTCTTTTTATCAAGAGCTTCACCAGTCCAACTTATGAAAAATGTGGGAATAACTAGTGTCCGACCCTGGATAAATGCCGGACTGCTGGGATCCCAAGCAGTGTAACCGCGAGCCTCAAATGTGCTGCGCAGCCCCCCTGAAGGGAAACTGCTCGCATCAGGTTCTCCTCTGGTCAACATCTCCCCACTAAATTCGGTAAGCGTCTTTCCATCAGGACCCGGAATAAAAAAACTGTCGTGCTTTTCTGCAGTAAGATCTGTAAGCGGCTGAAACCAGTGGCAAAAGTGCGTGACCCCTTTTTCTAAAGCCCACTCTTTCATAGCTTGTGCAACAGGATCAGCGATGGAAGGATCGAGCTCTTCTCCCATTTTCACGCATCTTTGCAGAGAGAGAAAAACTTTCTCTGGTAGAAGTTCACGTTGAACGCTCTCATTAAAAACACTAGTAGCAAAATCTTCAAAGAGATGTCTTGCGTGATAGCCTGATATCCTCGGATGCTTTTCTCGCTCTGTGATCGAGCGTATCGCAAATTCACGATTGTTCATAACCTCTAGTTTAATAAAAATGATGCTTTGAAGTATAGTCCCTCGCAATGAATATCTTTCTATTCGGTTATGGTAAAATGGGTAAGATGGTCGAAGCGGTTACCAAAGAGCGCCATCACAGCATTGTCCTATCTATTGATGAATGTGATGCTTGCATCGACTTTTCGTCAGCAGATGGTGTCCTCGATCACGTGAAAAAAGCCTGTAAGGCCAAAGTCCCTATTGTCATTGGAACAACGGGATGGGACAACTATCTAGCTGAAGCAAAAGAACTTGTAAACAATAGTGGCAATGCAGCACTATTTGCCCCAAATTTTTCTATCGGTGTAGCCTTGTTTCGTAAGCTCCTTAAACAAGCGAACTTGTTGTTTTCCGACTTTGCAATTGCGGGGATTGAATGCCACCACGATCAAAAAAAAGATGCTCCATCCGGGACCGCAAAGGCGATTGAAGAAGAGCTCAATCTACCCTCTCCATTTTCTAGCATCCGGTGCGGCTCGATCGTAGGAAAGCACTCCCTCCTCTTTGATTCTCCATCTGAGACGATCACGTTGACTCATGAGGCAAAAAATAGAGAAGGCTTTGCGTTAGGGGCAGTTAAGGGAGCTGAATGGATTGTGGGTCAAAAAGGATGGTTTTCGTTAGATGACATGTTACACAGCACTGGTTACACCGTTTGATCCAAGCGGAAATCTCGATGAAGAGGGTTTTCGATGCAACCTTGCACATCAGCAAGCGGTTGATGGCATTGTTGTCCTCGGCACCACCGGAGAAGTACCAACACTCTCCTCTCAAGAAAAGAGGCGTCTGATTACTATTGCACGGGAACAAAAGCTTCCGCTTATGGTAGGATGCGGCGCATACTCTACGACTCAAACTCTTGAAAATCTTAAAGAAGCAGCTGAACTTGGAGCGGATTCAGCTCTAGTTGTGACGCCCTATTATAATAAACCCACCCAAGAGGGTCTTTTCCGCCATTTTGAAAAACTCGCAAAAGAATCCCCTCTCCCCATTATCCTCTACAACATACAGGGAAGAACCTCAGTTAATCTTGAAACAGAGACACTTAAACAACTTCTCGATTTTCCGTCTATTGTCGGCGTCAAGGAGGCATCGGGTAACTTAAAACAGATCTGTGAAGCGATTGCGTTGAAAAACAGACGCCCTGACTTTCAAGTCTATGCGGGCGATGACGCATGGACGCTTCCTCTGATGGCCCTCGGAGGAGATGGCGTGATCTCGGTTTCTAGCAATCTTGTTCCCAAACAGATGAAGGAGCTAGTCAATGCATGCAGAGAGAAGGATTTGGAACGAGCACAAAAATTGAATGAACGTCTCCTACCACTCTACGAAGCGACAGGACTTGAGACAAACCCGATCCCGATAAAAGCCGCAATGGAGATGGCCGGGTTTGCTGCCGGTTCGCCTCGCCTTCCCCTGACTCCGCTAAAAGATGTGTATCTTCCAATCATAAAGCGCCTTATCCAGGAATTGATATGAAAATCCCTGTTGGCATTTTAGGGGCAACAGGCGTGATCGGTCAGCACTACGTCGCACTCCTCCACAACCATCCCTGGTTTGAAATTACGCAACTAGCTGCTTCAGAGCCAGCTGAATCCTACAAGGATGCTGTGGCAAACCGCTGGTATCCTGCATCACCAATACCTAAGGGGTATGCTGTTTCCTCTCTCGATGCAATTACCTCTTGCCCACTTATATTTTCTGCACTTCCAAACACCCTGGCGGAAAAATATGAACCGCTCCTTGCTCGCAAGGGCTGCTATGTCATTTCAAGCGCTTCCTGCCATAGAGAGAGCCATCCTCTGATCATTCCTGAAATCAATCCCCACCACATCGGAAAAAACCGCCTCATCACGAAGCCTAATTGCACCACTCAATCCTTTCTCCTTCCTCTTGCCCCACTCCACAAAGCAAGCAAAATCGTGTCGCTGTCGGTAACCACGCTCCAAGCGATGAGCGGCGCAGGCAGTCACGCCCCTCCGCTCTGTGAAAACGTGATTCCCTATATTGAAGATGAGGAAGCCAAATTAGAAAGCGAGCCGCTCAAAATCTTAGAGGCCAGCTTCCCCATTTCGGCACACTGCAACCGCGTCCCTGTTGTGCACGGCCATCTCACGTGTGTTTCAGTCTCATTTGAAAGAAAATTGAGCAGAGAAGAGATCTTAACTATTTGGAACCAAAAATCTTCTCTCGCACTCCCCTCTGCTCCTGAGCATCCGGTTGCCTACACGGATACAGCTGACCGTCCTCAGCCACTACTAGATCGCGATGCCGCAGGTGGGATGTGTGTAACTGTCGGAAGGCTGCGCCACTGCCCTCTCTTTGATTGGCGGTTTGTAGCTCTATCGCACAATGCCATTCGAGGAGGGGCCGGCGGTGGAGTATTAATCGCAGAATATCTTAAAGAGGAGGGGCTTCTTGGTTAAAAGGAACCCAAATTTTTCACGCCTTAGCAAAAACTACCTTTTTCAAGAGGTGGCGCGCCGCAAGTCTCAGTTCGACGACTTAATCAGCTTGAGCATTGGTGACACTTCCGAACCCATTCCAATCGAAGTAGTTACAGAGATTAAAGAGGCCGCTCAACGGTTAAGCTGCCGGCATGAGTACAGCGGCTATGGCCCAGAACAGGGTTTGCTGGCTTTACGAGAAAAAATTGCGGAGGTGATGTACCAAGGAAACGTCTCTCCTGAAGATATTTTTGTTTCCGACGGCGCCAAGTGCGACATCGGCCGCCTACAAACACTTTTTGGATCAGACCAAACGATCGCTGTCCAAAATCCGACCTATCCGGTCTATGTGGATACGGGTCTTCTGTTCAACCAGAAAATCCTTTTTCTAGACTGCCTTCCCGAAAACAACTTCTTTCCGGAGAACCTCGAACAAGCCGATCTCCTATACATTTGCAGCCCCAATAACCCAACCGGCTCAGTTCTTGACAAGGCTCAGCTGCGAAAAATTGTCGCGTGGGCTCACGCGCACCACGCTCTCATCATTTTTGATGCTGCCTACTCGGGCTTTATCCAAGATCCAACCCTTCCCCGTTCGATTTATGAGATCGAAGGAGCCGATGAAGTTGCGATCGAAGTCTCCTCGTTTTCTAAACTCATCGGCTTTACAGGTGTACGGCTAGGGTGGAGTGTTGTACCCAGTAAACTCACTTATCATTCAGGCGAATCGGTGCGCAACGACTTTCTTCGTATCGTCACCACTTTTTTTAATGGCGCTTCAAATCTTTCACAAGCCGGAGGGATCGCAGCACTGAACCACTGTCATGAGATGGAAGTCTTATGCGGCTACTACCTAGAAAATGCCGCCTTGCTTAAGGCTGCGCTTGAAACAAAAGGTTTCCCCGTTTACGGTGGGGTCAACGCCCCTTACCTTTGGGTCGATTTTGGTCAATTCGACAGCTGGGGTCTCTTTCAACTGCTGCTTGAAGAGACAAGAATCATTACCACACCGGGATCTGGATTCGGCAAAAATGGCGAAGGATTTTTACGGTTTAGCGCATTCGGAAACCGAGAAAATATTGAGAAAGCTGTAGAAAGGATTAAGAGACGATGGCCCGCACAATTGTCCCTGTTGCCGACTTGAGAATTGAACCTTGCAAACTTATTCCCGAAGACTTTAGTCATCACAACTTGCGCGACTCACAACTTCTTTTTAATGAAGAAATCGAAATTTTAGAACAGAAAGATGAATGGGTCCGAGTAGCGGCTATCGAACAAGGCGGCATGAAAGGGTGGATGCATCAATCGGAAATCGGCGAGGGAAAAATCGATCCTCAGTATGTCATATTTACCCGCACAACGGAGTATTCTTATGGCACTTATCTCAACACTAAACTTCGCGGCTCCCGTCCTATCCCAAAAGAACTCAATAGAGAACAACTCATAAGGGAAGCAAAACAGTTTTTGGGCGCTCCCTATCTTTGGGGAGGTCGGTCGAGTTTCCTTTATGGTATAATTGCGAGCGTTGATTGTTCCGGCTTAATTAACTTACTTTATCGTGCTCAAGGAATTACGATCCCTCGAAATGCACACGAGCAGTCTTGTTTTGGAAAGCGAACAACAAATCCCCTTCCCGGAGACCCTCTTTATTTAGCTAAGGAAGAGAGAGTGAGCCATGTCGTCTTAAAATTAAATGATGATTTCTTTCTTGAATCGCCCGAGTCAGGTAAACGTGTTCGTTTGCTTCGATGGGGCAAAGATATCTGGGAGGATGGTGGCCGGATCCACTTCCTAGATCGGGAGCACTCATACCGGGGCTATTTTGTCACTTTTAGTGGGTGAGGAAGACCCAAAAGCGGATAAAGAGTTATTTTTTCAGCAACTTCATCATACCAGTGAAGATGCCTTTTGTCTTCAGGTGTGAGGGAAAATAGCGAGACGCGCCGCTCACGTCTATACCCATTAGAAAACATCTGCTGAGTACCCTCAGGATAATAGTTGCGCATCTCTCCTTCAAACTGAAATCCGCACTTATCAATCACTTTCCTGCTGCCTATATTCTCGATATTACACGAAATTTCGATCCGATCTGCTTTAAAATATTCGAAAAGAACTGCAATCTCGATCTTTGTCGCCAACGTCGCATACCCCTTTCCGGCGTGTGCCGAGGATGTCCAGAACCCAATTTCATAAGAATGTGGATTCAAACGATTAACAGGAAACATCCCGGTATAGGAGAGAAAAGTGTTGGACTGCTTTTCGAAAAGGGCAAGCTCATAATCTACGCCTTTATAGTAGTTTGCATATTGATATAGTACCCTTTCTAAAAATTTCTCATCATCCCAGTTGTAATGCGACCAATGCATAAAGGGTCTCAATTCAGAAAGAGAAGATTTAAGAGCTTTTTGTATCTGGGGCACATCGGCCGGCTCGACCGGTCGCAAGACATACCCCTCTTCAAATTCGATTTTAGCTGGCGGGAGAGGACGACTCATGATGTTTTCTTTTGAAGGTTTGCTGCCATTTCTTTATTTGTAAGGATAATCACCTCATCATTATTTTTTAAAGAGGCATTATCTAAGATCAAATTGAACTTCTCATCTCGATAAAAACAGATCGCCCTCGCGTTGCTGGGCAGATTTAAATCCTCGACACTTTTAATCTTATCTCCTTCGACAATCACCTTTACCATTTGTGCTTCATCTTTTATGTAGTCTTTAAGCTCTATAGATTCTTTCGTTTCGATAAAATCGAGAAGATAGCGTGCAATGGTACGTGAGGGGATCAGTGTATTTTCAAGACCTAATTCTAAGCAGATTTTCTCATACGAAGCGTTTCGGACAGTCACAATGATGTTTTTAACTTCTAAGGACTTTCCTACCAGACCACAGAGAATATTATCGGGATCCGAATCGGTAAGCGTAATAAGAAAGTCGACTGTTTTTGGATTTGTCTCTTGAAGAATTTTAGGGTTAGCGGCATCCCCCTGCATAATCGCACAATCGAGTTGCTCTTGCAGCTCTTTCACCTTTTTCTCATCTTCTTCGATAATAATAATTTCATACCCCTTCTCAATGAGGAGGCTCACAGCCTGGATCGTAATATCACTAGCACCGCTAAACACTATTCTCATTCCAACATCCTCCTCCCAATAAATGTTTTAGGATATAAAATCACAATTAAAGTCACAATTTCCAGACGTCCCAGCAACATGTCAACACACAGAATGCCCTTTAGCAGAGAAGGCAGCTCTGTTCCTGTCACCCCAGATGAGGTCCCCACTGTACCCATCGCTGACGTAACGTCAAATAGAGAGTCTAGAGGATCATATCCCATAATCACAAAAACTAAAGTAGAGGCAAAAATCATGACGATGTAGAGAGCGAACAAGCATAGACACGCTCCTATTTCTGTAGATTTCCACTCGTATGATTGGCTGACATAGCTCGATAATGTCGTTTTAAAAAATAAAAAGCGTATCCCCCGCCAGATGATCAATAACCGAAGCAGTTTCAACCCTCCGGCAGTTGAGATAGTCGACCCGCCGATGAACATCGAGGCGATCAGCATAAATTTTGAGCTATTATTCAATTGGGTCAGATCGAAAGTAGAAAAGCCGGTAGTTGTTTGAAGGGATATCGCATTGAGAATCGCTTTTGGCCAAAAGTCAAGCCAGTTAGAAGCATAAAGAAACATCAGAAGAAGAGAAAAAAGTGCGCAACAAATAAGTAGCGTCCTTAATTGCACATCCTTGATCAATCCACAAACCTCGGCCCGGCTTTTTATCCAAAATAATGGAAACGAAATGGCTCCTAACAAGGAGAAAAAAATGATAAATGATTGAGTCACATAAGAAAACGAGGCCAAACTATCAGGAAAAATCGAAAATCCTCCAGTTGAGATCGATGAAAAGGTAAAGATAAAGGCTTCACGTAAAGGGAGCCCTATAACATATAAAACGAGGATAGCGATGACTGTGATCACGCTATAAATGAATAAGACTCTTTGGGCAAATATTTTAGAGTTCTCTATCTTATCATCTTTATACATAACCTCTTTCACAAAGGTCTTTGAAATTCCCCCCGGCTGGAAGGCAAGTCCCAAGCTAAAAATGATAAAGCCTAATCCTCCATACCATTGCATCCACGAGCGGATTAAGAAAAACGTTTTTGAATAGCTTGTCTGAGGTTGTGTGATCGTAAGACCAGTCGTTGTAATCCCTGAAGTGCTTTCAAATAAAGCATCTATAAACGTGAGACCCGATTGCATCATCGGATAGACCATCGCAAGAGACCCGATAATGAATGAAAAGGCGATAATAACATACGCTTCGTTCGACTGAAGTGATCTAGGTTTGGGAATCTTTAAGCTTAATAATCCCAAAGTCAAGAAGAGCACCGCGATCACAGCAAGACTGATCGATTGAGCGAAGTCCTCCCAAACAAGAGAGAAGATAAGAGGGACCGCCACCACGCCAACGCTCACAAGTAAAACTAGGCCGAGATACTTAGCGATGACATGCAATCTAACAGAGTAACTTAATTCACTGGATAACGCCATAGGAGTTACACATATTCACTTGCAATAGATTGCAAGCGCAAACGAAGCTTTAAAATAGCCTTTGTATGTATTTGAGAAATACGAGACTCACTGACCCCCAGAACCTTGCCGATTTCTTTCAGCATCATCTCTTCATAATAATAGAGCGTTAGAACTTTTCGTTCCTGTTCCGGCAGAGCTTCGATTGCTTCAGCTAAGATCGCAGCACACTCGTTGCGGTCTGCAATTTGATAGCTCGTCGGAGCCTTCGTATCCGCGATTCTTTCTGCAAGTGGAGCATTCTCATCATCCTGAGTCATCATCTCCCCATTTAATGGTATGAGAATCGCAGGACGGATGCGGTTTAACAAATCGCTTAACTCCTCTTCATTCACTCCTATACTTGCTGAGAGCTCCTCATCAGTTGGATCACGCCCAAGCTCCTGTTGTAACTTTTGCTGTACTTGAGCAATCTGATTTGCCTTTTGATGCACACTGCGAGGAATCCAATCCAGCTCACGCATCTCATCGATGATCGCCCCTTTAATCAACAAGATGGCATAACTCTCGAACTTAGCCTTGCGGGAGTTGTCATATTTTTCTATCGCTTTGATTAGCCCTGTAACACCTGAAGAATAAAGGTCATCTAACTTTATATGGTTAGGAAGCCCCCCGGCGATACGTCCGACAACAAACTTAATTAAGTAGAGATATTGGACGATTAGCTCATCACGATATTCGCTTTTGCCCGTTTCATGGTAGCGAGCCCATATGTCCTTTACCGCATCTTTTTCGCTCTTTATCAACCCCAAACTAAAACACCGATTACTTGTTATATATATTTTTAATTTTAATTAATTTCTATTAATCACACAATGTTAATTGTCTAATATAGTTAAACTCCTCTTCATTGAACTGCGTAAGAATTTTATGTGTAATTTTATATGGATCAGCGAGCTGTATCTCACCCGGCAGAGGATATCCATATGCGATATAACGAATAGGAAGATCCGTTCGATCGGAAAGATTAATCAACACCCCGCTAGCCAATGTTTCGTCGAGCTTGGTAAATGCTAAGCTTTTAGGACATAGAGGAGAAAATTGGTGAATCGCTCCATATAGGTCAACTTCCTGAGTCGCAGCACTTAGCGTGAGTAATATCTCTATATCTCCACAAGCGGCAAGCTGTTCCCCAAGCGCGTCGACTCGATTTTCGAGATAGAAATTACAACCGCTTGTATCGATCAAAACCAAATCACCCTCTGCTTTTTCAACCGATTCATATAGAGGAATATGCCAATCCGTTGCATAACTCTCTAGCTGAGCGTACGCCCCACCTTTTTGCATATCGAAAGTGACTATAGCTACCTGTTTATCCTGTTTGCGATAATAATCGGCCAGTTTAAGAAGAGTGGTCGATTTCCCCACGCCAGTGGGCCCTACCAAGGCAAGCCGGACTGGAAATGAGAGCTCTCCTGCAGTTTTTACTCTGCTAACCAAGCTTTCCTTGAGGCCGCTTAGCTGTTCACCGTTGCGCGAAAAATCGAGTGTGATCTGTTCCGCAATGGAATGCGAGATCCCTTTAGTGATTAAAAAGCGCATCAAGGCTTGATAGCTGCTCTCTGTCGCTTGCCTCTCTTTGAGCAGCCGTTTAATTTCTGCTACATTCTTTTTTCTTCCCATTAGATTAAGACTTCATTTGTTACTATTCCAATTTGCTTAAGTTCAACATCTGGCGTTACTTCCTTGTAAGATAAAACTGGGAGCTTGGGCAGCTTCTTTTCGATCAGCTTTTTCAACTTTGACCGTGCGGCTGTCTCTGTAACCACAACAGGTCTGATTCCTTGTTTTGTCGCCTCTTCAGTGAGGGTTAAAAGAGAGCGAGCCAAATTATCTACCGTTGCAGGTCGGACTCTCCCCTTTGATACCTCTAATATCTGTTCCACTTTTGGATCAATCACAATGACATGAGCCACATGAGTTTTGCCAAAAAACTCCTCAGATATACCACGAGAGAGCCCATGCCGGACTTTCTCTGTAAGTTCTTCTACATCACTCTCATCTCCCTTTGCATAATCAGCTAAAAGCTCTAAAATTGTCACAAAATCGCGTATCGGTACACCCTCCTTAAGCAAATTCTGCAACACCCTAACAAGCTGGCCTACATTCAACTTTTTACCGATCAGCTCCTCTACAACAGCAGAATCATATTTTTTTACATCGTGAATCATCTGCGCAACCTCTTGACGTGTAAGAAGTTCATGCGCATAACACTCGATAACGCTGGTGAGCTGTTCAACAAGTGTTGAAAGTTCCGCCCCTCTTCCTGAAGCAGCCGTGATTCCTTTTACTTTCATTCGCCACCCCGTAGGAGGTAAATCGGGATGGTCAGTGATCTGAACATTAGGCACACGCACCCCCAGGTGACTGGCAACATGCTTCCGAATGTCTTTCAGGCGTTCCAATAGTGGGTCAGCAAACACAACAACTTGGTAGCCGAGTTCAACTTCAATCGGATGGACGAAAAGAGAAAGAGTGCTGGGTCTATCAGTTTTTTCAGGGATCGTATTCCCCGCTTTAAATTGTTTATAGGAACAAAAGAAAAGAACAAAGCTAATAGGAAGCATCACAAGCATTGGCATTCCAGGGACAAAGCTCAGGAGCAATACCACAAGCCCCCCAATCATAAGAACCTTAGGGTGATGGAATACTTGTTTAGCGAGCGTTTTACCGACACTGCCTGAAGAAGCACGAGTGACCATGATCCCGGCTCCAACAGATATTAATAAAGCCGGGATTTGAGAAACCAACCCATCTCCGACAGTAAGGCGTGTAAAAGTCGTTAAACAGTCTTGCCATGAAAGGTCTTTCATCGTCACACCAACAACAAATCCTCCTATAACATTGACAAATGTGATGATCAACCCTGCAATGGCATCGCCTCGCACAAATTTTGAGGCACCATCCATCGCGCCGTAGAAATCGGCTTCCTTAGAAATTTTTTCGCGCTCCGCTTTCGCTTCTTGCTGAGTGATCAGTCCTGCAGACAGTTCTCCATCGATTGCAAGCTGCTTGCCGGGAAGGGCTTCCAAAGTAAAACGAGCAGCCACTTCTGCAACACGTCCCGACCCTTTAGTGACGACGATAAAATTGATGAGCGTAAGAAGGGCAAATAAAATAAGGCCGACAGCTAGATTTCCATGCGTCACAAACTCGCCGAATGTACGGATGATATCTCCTCCCTCACCTCGGGTTAGGATCATCCTGGTTGAGGCGATATTCAAGCCAAGCCG